>NZ_JAESWB010000168.1 GCF_016765675.1 Neobacillus paridis | reverse complement strand
TACTGAAAGTAGCAGGCATCCGCCAGCTACTTTCAGATAAAAGTCGAAAAAATACAAAAGCAAGTGGAGAAAAACGTGTCGTTTTTCTCCACTTGCTTTATTTTAGGGACTTATCGGACAGCCCCTTTTTTGTCCTTTGCTTCCAATAACAGTACTAAAATCCAAAAAGTTTCATAGAATGGAATATACGTTCGTAAGGAGGCGAGGACTGTGCTCAAAAGTAGTGATTCCCAGATCACTGGAGAAATGTTAGTCAAATATTATGAGTTGAATAAACAAAAAAAGGAAATTGAACTGGAAATGAGCGAATTAAAAGAAGTGTTTCAGCAATATTTTAACCAATTATTCGGTGCCGACCAAAAAGCTGAAATCACCATGAATGGCTACAAACTGCAACGGCAAGTAAGAAAAACGGAAAAATATAATGAGGAAGAAACCATCAGAAAACTGGAAGGCTTACAACTGCATGATCTGATTCAGGTCGTTAAAAAGCCGGATGACAAAAAAATTAAGGCAGCGATCAATTTAGGTTTATTAAACCCGGAACAATTAGAAGGCTGCCTGACAACGACCTGTTCTGCAGCGATCACAGTCAAACCGATAACACCAAGGTAAGTTTTAAATTTGCAATTCACCACTTTAATAACCACAAAGATTTTGCGAGGAAGCCACTGTTTCCTTCGAGCAGCCGAATATTAAATTCCTAATGATTCATTTCTTGAAAACACAAACGACTGCCGTTCTTCAAGCAGTCGTTTTTATCTGGCAATTCTTTTTTGCAGGACTTTCTGTATCAATAAACCGACTGCAACGCCAGGAATCACAAACAGTATCGGTAGCCAAACCGGACCTAACAAGATGCCAAAGATCTTTAGTTCCGTCGAATAAATCAAACCAACTGTCACAAAATAGGCTGCAAAGACAAACGGAAGAAAAGCATAAGGTTGTTTTTCCCCACCTACATCCTTAAACGCATCCCACATCGCAAAAAAATATAAACATGGATAAAACATTAGCCATTGAAAATCAGTCAGCTGAATTGCCAAATCAATGTTACCACGGAAACTGGCGATAATCGCCTCATTAAACTTGGCTTGAATATTGATTAAGTATTCCAATACAACAAACAAAATTCCTTTAACCCATTTTCCATTTAGTAATTGACCAAAGCCTGGAAGGGCAATACTCCAAAACAAGGCCTCTTTTTCATTCATAGATTTATCCATTGTTTGAGACAAAATGTTGATGATGGTTTTTCAACGGATACAAACGTTTCACTGCTTCCACCTTTAACACCAGAACCAAAAAATGACAATCACCCATGATTGTTCCTCCTGAGAATATTCCTTTATCGTTAATATCTCCGCTTTCTAAAAATTCTATCGTGCTTATATTCAGAAGCGGCAAAAAATATAAAAAAGCAATCGTCGTTGTGACAATTGCTTCATATGTATAAATGGAGGTTACTTACTGATATTTGTCAGTCCCTCTTCCTCACCAACATCTGCGTGTTCCCAGCCTTTGCAGACATCAACCCAGCCTTCAGCCCCCGAGTATTCCAAAATTTCCTCACAGGATAGCTCAATTGCCGAGTTCGTACTGCCGCATGCAGGAAAAAGGGTTGCAAATCTTTTCATCGATATATCAAGATAAATATCCAGCGTGTTTCTCAAGCCAAACGGACAAACACCGCCAATTGCATGCCCCGTTTGCTCTAGTACCTCTTCCGAAGAAAGCATCCGAGCCTTAAAGCCAAATGTGTGGCGGAATTTCTTGTTATCAATCTTGGCATCACCTGCTGCTACCACTAAGATGGCATTTTCTTCACCCCGAAAGGACAGTGTCTTAGCAATCCGAGCCGGCTCCACTCCAATCGCTTCAGCTGCAAGTTCTACCGTCGCGCTCGAGGTATTGAATTCCATAATATCATTTTCCCGATTCCATTGCTTAAAATGCGCTTTGACGCTTTCTAATGACATATTTTTCATCCTTTCCATACCGTATATGTTGTATAATAATACACAATTTCCCACAATTATACAACAATAATGCTTTAATACTTTTTAGAATTAAAGTATATTAGGTTGATATTACGTTTGTGCAGTGCCGATATTTCCCGATTTCTGGTAAAGGGCAATCATTATAATTTAGAAAATTATATATTTTACTACAATTACGATGAAAAAAATATTATAATCTTTGTTATATGTAATCATTGCTTCTTAGGGGGGATACAGATTGCAATCACAAGGGGCTGTTTTACCTTATCCACGAACAAAAGGGATTGTGTTAGTGTTAATTGCCGCAATCCTATGGGGCGTTTCCGGTACGGTTGCCCAATTTTTATTTCACCAGCAAGGCTTTAGCACAAGCTGGCTGGTGGTTATTCGCTTGCTTTTTTCCGGTTTAGGCTTACTGTTTTTCGCCCAAACCGTTGGAAAACAAAACATTTGGGCGGTTTGGAAAAATAAACAGGACGCCCTGCATTTGGTACTCTTCGGCATCATCGGGATGTTAGGGGTTCAATATACGTATTTTGCGGCAATTGAGGAAGGAAATGCGGCAACGGCAACCGTTCTCCAATACTTGGCACCGGTGATTATCGCTTGTTATCTATGTATGAGAGCGAACTCACTGCCGGTCAAGCACGAAACAATGGCGATCTTTTTAGCGTTAACCGGGACGTTTTTGCTGGTGACCAAAGGGAATATTCAGGCCCTTTCAATTTCGCTTCCGGCCTTTGTCTGGGGAATTTTATCAGCGTTTGCCCTTGCCTTCTATACCTTATACCCAAGCGGACTGCTGGCTAAATGGGGTTCACTAGTAACCGTTGGCTGGGGGATGTTGATTGGGGGAATCGGTTTTAGTTTTATTCAACCGCCGTGGAAGTTTCAAGGAACTTGGTCCTTCTCCGCTTTTATTGCTGTCGTTTTCGTCGTTATATTTGGGACCTTAATCGCCTTTTTCTGTTATATGGAGAGTATGAAATATATTCGGGCATCGGAAGCAAGCCTGCTTGCCTGTGCCGAGCCATTATCGGCCACGTTGTTAGCCGTTTCCTGGCTTCATGTTTCATTTGGTCTAGCTGAATGGATCGGAACGTTGGCGATTATTGCAACCATTTTCATCCTATCAGCGGTAAAAAAATAGGGTGTCCAAATGGGCACCCTTAAATCTTTATTCACCTAAATCCACGTTATGGTAGACATGTTGCACATCTTCCAAGTCTTCCAAAACATCAATCAGTTTTTCAAATTTAGGAACAACATCCTCTGGGAGCGTGACTTCATTTTGTGGAATCATCGACAGTTCAGCGACGGTAAATTCTGTGATTCCGGCATTTTTGAATGCTTCTTGAACGGCATGAAATTGATCAGGCTCAGCATAAACGATGACCTGATCATCTTCGGCGATGATATCGCGCACGTCAACATCCGCTTCCATCAAGAGCTCAAGTACTTCTTCCTCGTTCTTCCCTTCGACACCGATAACCGCTGTTTCGTCAAACATATAAGAAACAGAACCGCTGACTCCCATATTGCCACCATTCTTACCAAAGGCAGCGCGTACTTCTGAAGCCGTCCGATTAACGTTATTGGTTAAAGCATCGACAATAATCATCGAACCATTGGGACCAAAACCTTCATAACGAAGCTCATCATAGCTTTCATCGGAACCGCCTTTAGCTTTGTCAATGGCCCGGTCAATAATATGACGCGGAACATTATAGGTCTTTGCCCGCTCAAGAACAAATTTCAACCCTTGATTGGCGTCCGGATCCGGCACACCGCGTCTCGCGGCCACATAAATTTCGCGGCCAAATTTGGCATAAATTCGACTCGTGTTTGCGTCCTTTGCCGCCTTTTTATCCTTAATATTATTCCATTTACGTCCCATATTAACACTCGCTTTCTAAATTGAATCGCTACAAAAAACCCACCCTCGATTCGGTGGGATGAGACCATTTAATATTATACATGAAAACAACCATTTGTTAAGTCCCTATCGAAAAAATGAACATTCGTTCGACTTAACACACCTTATGACAAGCTAATTCCTACAGGGAATTTTTCAAACCAAAACCTCACCTGCCACCGCAAAAAAGTCAAAAGCGGACTTTTTGGAGAGAAGAACATTTGCTTGTTGGGGCTGATCACTAAAGAAAGCTACTGAGAGAATAAGCTTCGCAGGAACAAGCTGTGCTTGTTTCGAAGGCGCTTCCGCCTTTCAAGGTTATACAAGCATTTGAAACAAGGTGCTGTCCTTATTGACTTCCCGATATAAAAACCCTTTTGCTTTGATCCGGTCTACTAACGGGCCGTAATCAGCTTTATCTTTCAATTCAACCCCAACCAAGGCCGGGCCGGTTTCCCGATTATTCTTTTTCGTGTATTCAAAATGGCTGATATCATCATTTGGACCAAGAACGTCCATTAAAAATTCCCGCAATGCCCCGGGCCGCTGTGGAAATTGGACGATAAAATAATGCTGCAGCCCTTCATAAATCATCGAGCGCTCTTTAATTTCTTGCATCCGGCCGATGTCATTATTTCCGCCGCTGACGATACAAACGACCGTTTTGCCCTTTATTTCCTCGGCGTATGTATCGAGAGCGGCAATCGACAGGGCCCCGGTCGGCTCAACGACAATCGCATTTTCATTGTAAAGGGATAACAGTGTGGTGCAAACTTTTCCTTCCGGGACCACAATAATATCGTCAACAATCTGTTTACAAATTTCAAATGTCTTGGTTCCCACCGTTTTGACTGCGGCACCATCGACAAATGGGTCAATTTTTTCGAGACAAGTGACCTCGCCTTTTAACATCGATGTCTTCATCCCGGGAGCCCCTTCTGGCTCAACGCCGATTAACTTCGTTTCCGGTGAGAAATGCCGTAAATACGTTCCGGTTCCCGCCATCAGGCCGCCGCCGCCAATCGCCGCAAACAAATAATCGATTTTTTCCGGACAATCATTGAGCAATTCCACCCCGACCGTTCCTTGACCGGCAATCACCTCATAATCATCGAAGGGATGGATAAACGTTCGCTTTTCAGCCATACTGCATTCCATGGCTTTTTCGTACGCATCATCAAACGTGTCGCCGACCAGGACAATTTCGACATCCTCCCTGCCCCAAAATTTCACTTGGTTGACCTTTTGTTTTGGGGTTGTGTTCGGCATAAAGATTTTTCCATGAATCTTTAATAAATGGCAGGAATAGGCCACCCCTTGGGCATGATTTCCGGCGCTGGCACAAATAATCCCGTGCTTCATTTCTTCCACACTTAATTTTTTTATCCGGTTATAGGCACCGCGAATTTTAAAGGAGCGGACACTTTGCAGATCCTCTCGTTTTAAATAAACATGACAGTTGTAACGTTCTGATAATAAGTGATTGTATTGCAGCGGTGTTGGCGTAATCACATCCTTTATCGTGTGGCTGGCAATGATGATATCCTCCACATTAAACGTTTTGTTATCCACCTTTTGACTCATCGTCAGGGTACCTCCTTTATTTTACACTGTCTTTTAGAACAACAAAAAACCCGTCCCCTTTGTATAGGGACGAGTTAGCTCGCGTTACCACCCTACTTCCGCAATAAGTCTTTTGACCCGTGCGGCTCTCGATCGTCGTACATTTATTCAGTACGAGTTCCATTAACGGCGGACTCACCCGGCGCAGCTTACTGATTATGTTCAGCTGGGCATCTCAGAGATGATCTTCAGATAGTCCCGCCATCGACTCGCACCAACCGTCGACTCTCTTTTGACCAAAACCTATCCTACTCTTCTCATCATCGATTGATGATTAATTTTTAATTAGGGTACCACTGAAAAAAATCTCTGTCAATATTTTTTGAACATTTACTATATTTAAAAAATATGTGAAGCGCTTTCATTTTCACTTTAAAAAAGGTCGGGACACATAAGAATTTAGGAAAATGAGCAGTCTGACAGGATAGCTGTTTTTTTATGTTTCAATATTTGTTTTTAAAGTCTTTTATCTAGGGGAACGTCTATACACAAATCCCCATGGACACATACACTATCTTGTATTTGAATCATGAGGAGAGATGAACATGGAAAATAATCTGTACCCAAGTGCCAATGCCCTGTTAAATCAGCCGTATATGGGAGCCAATGTGATGCCAAACCAACCAATGATGCCAGCAAATTTGATACCGGACAACGTGATGCCGTCTAATGTGATGCCTTCAAACGTGATGCCCATGCCTATGCCTACTGCAGCCCCGCAGCCTTGTTATCCAATGTATGACCCTTGTTGTTACCCAATGTATGATCCATGTTGTTGCCCGCCAATGCACAATCCCTGCTGTTATCCAATGCAGAACCCCTGTTGTTTCCCAATGATGCACCCATGTTGTTAAAGCTCATTAAATGATCCATGTATCTATCTGGTAACGAATCCAAGCAGCCAAAAAAACCACCGTCATGGTGGTTTTCGCCTTATATTTTTCTCATATTCAATTAAAGTCAAACGATTATTAACTTTAAACTCTCCAGTTTGTTGATAGCCAAACTTTTCGTAGAAGCGGCGGTTGCGTGCATGATCCTTCGGTGTATCCAAGCTCCATTTAGTCACTTCTGGATACTGTTTTTCCAGCATTTTCAGGATTCTTGTGCCCAGGCCCTTGTTTTGAAACTCAGGGCTGAGAAAGACACGAAACAGACGAAAATGGTCATCCGATATCTTCACCAGACATATTCCTCCAGCCATTTTCCCATCTAGGTAAACAGTGTAATGAAGGGAATGGCCCATTCGATAGATGAAAAAATCTAAAGATTCTGCGGCAGGGCTTGAATCATAATCCCTATACTTTTTCAAATCCGCTTGAAATGCCTGCTTTTGGATTTTTAACAACGGTGCGGCTTCCTTCATTTTCGTTCTGGCAATCTTAATATCCATCCACTCACCTCGGAGAATGTTTGAAATAGTATATGAATGGAAATTGATGAATGCCCGCCCTTTTTAATCACTCTACGTCAATCACAATCGAACCATAAAAATGCTCCTGGACATAGCAATCCAATTTCCAAACTCCCTTTTTCGGCAAAATTAAATAACCTACCGACTCGGCATATTCAAAAGGTGGTTTCTCCTGTCCTGCCACTCATGCCCAGTTTCTAAATATAAATTTACCCAAAAAAACCATGCGGGACTTCCAACATTTTTTGCTACATTAATATTAATGACCAAGCCTTACCCCATTTTTGGGGTAATTTTAGGATATGGAGTAGTCACGAGCTTTTATAAATCTAAAGAATATTAAATGCAAAAAATCCCGGCTCCTAACAAAAAATGTCAGGCACTATGTGAAGTTTCACATGTTGCCTGACATTTTTTTGTTCACATAATAATGTTATGATCAATTGTAAATATAACAGCTGTGATGATTAGCTCACGGCTGTTGTTTTGGCTGGAATGAGAAAGCTTAAGAAGATCGCTACAAAACTAAAAATTAAAGCAAACAGGAATACGTTTTGCATCCCGACCACGATGTTGGCTGCATGGTTGATCAACACACCCATGATCGTAACCCCAATGGAAGCGCCAATATTTCTTAAAAACATTTGCAACGAAGTCGAGATTCCCTTAATTTCAGCCTCGGCAAACTCTTGCGAGGCGATCGTCGCAACCGCAAACAATAAACCAAAGGCAAAGCCTTGCACGGTCAGAACGAGAAACAAGGCAGCATAAGAAATATTCTCTACAAAAAGATAGAGAAGCAGACCCGAAAGTGCGGTAACGAAGCTGCCTAAAATAAATAAATTCTTGTAGCCAAAACGGATGATCCAGTTCCCCGCAGGTGTACTGCCAAACATCCAGCCAACCGCAATACTTAACAAAATCAATCCGCTCTTATAGATACTCATATGGTTGCCTTCTTGCAGGAATAAGGGAATAAAGTTCGATGTACCATAAAAAGAAAGGCAATACACTAACATAAAAAGATTCGTCCGAAAAATCCCCTTATTTTTAAACAGAGCAACAGGCAGAAATGGGTATGTTTCCTTCCTTTCAACCATGACAAAAATAAGGAACACAACGATTCCGGCGATCACATACCAAAGCGGATGACTTACATTGGTTGCCAACAGCAGCAGCGTAATGGCGATACCAAATAAGAAAAATCCTTTATAATCAATGTAACTCTTTTTAAAATCAACCTGTTCCTTATAAGGAATTAAACAAAGTACAGTAAGAATCCCGATAGGAATATTGATAAAAAAGATCCATCTCCAGGTTAATGTTTTAACAAAAAAAGAACCTAAAACCGGTCCAACAATCGATGATAAGGCCCAAATGGAGCTGAAGACTGCCTGAATTCGGCCGCGTTTTTCAATTGTAAATAAATCCCCAACAATAATCATCGACAGAGGGATCATCCCGCCAGCACCAAGCCCCTGGATTCCACGATAAATCACCAATGTAACCATCGAATTAGCAATCCCGCAAAGAATCGAACCAATCGTAAAAATACCGACAGCAATCATTAGCAGCTTTTTTCGGCCATATCGATCGGCCAATTTTCCGTACAACGGAACCGTCACCGTGCTAGCTAACATATAAACGACAAAGATCCAAGCAAACAGTTCCATTCCCCCAAGCTGCTTGACAATCGTCGGGCTTGCCGTTTGCATGATATTGGCGTCAAGTGCAGAAATCAGTGTGGTAATCACTAACCCCCAAAATACATATCTATTCTTCCCCATAAATTCCTCCTACGTATAGATCTTGATGTGAGGTTCCTTTTTTTAGAAGCCATCAAACTATCTTTCCTATTATAGCAAAGAATTTCCTAACAGCTAAAACATTTTATCCGCTTTTGGGTAATAAAAGATTCAAACTAAACAAACGCTAAGGACAAGCGGAGGTGAAATATATGGAAAGGGAACCAAACCAACAAAGCGGTGTCAATAACGAAGACATCATGAATCGAGTCAATCAAACCTTTGATAAAATTTCTCAAGATGTGAAAGAAATGATTCAACAAAATGATCAGCAAGACGATAACCAATTCTCCTAACGCCTTTATGGCGTTATTTTTTCATAAAAAGGATAAAGGCTGTCCATAAAGAAAGACCAGGTCAAAGCCAACAGGACAGCCTCTGTGCAAAAAATTATTGAATGGATGTTAAGAAGTCGCCAACTACTTGTAAGTATTCTTTTTCCTCTTCAATATAGGCCATATGGGCGCTGTTTTCATACACATGGAATTTTGCATTTGGGGTCAAGCTGCTGTAGTACTCGGTTGTTTCCGGAGTCGCCTCATCATAGCGTCCGCAAGTAAACAGTGTTGGACAGGATATTTCCTTTAACTGTGCGGTACAATCGAAGCTTTTCAAGTTCCCCTTTACAGTAAATTCCGAAGGTCCCCACATGATGTTGTATACCTCCGGATTACGGTAGTGTTTCGGTCTTTGTTCGATCCATTCCGGATTACACTCCAATCGGTTCACAAAATGTTTATCAAACACCTCGATTGCTGCGGCAAATTCAGGCGAATCCGTGGTCCCTTTTTTTTCACAGCGTTCGATCGTTTCCTGGACGTCTAACGGCAGCTTTTTCAAATTTCGTCTTTGATCCTGTTCCCACATCGGTGCGCTTAAGCACGGGCTGGAAAAAATCACGCTCTTCACGCCGTGCGGCTTTGGTTCCGTTAAGCAATAGGCTGCGGCCAGAGTGGTCCCCCAGGAATGACCAAGAATATGTACTTCATCAAGGTGTAGTGCTTCTCGAATCTGACCAAGTTCCTCCACAAATCGTTCAACTCGCCAAAGTGATGGATCCGTTGGCCGGTCTGAGCGCCCGCAGCCAAGTTGATCATATAAAATGACCGGCCGATCCTTTGCCAACGCCTTTAACACCTGCAACGAATAGCACGAGGATCCCGGGCCACCGTGTAAAACAATCAACGGGGTTCCGCCCGCTCCTTCATCAAACCGCTGGTACCAAACTCTTCCACCGGTTACCTCTACAAAACCCTCATCATACATTAAAATTTCTCCTTTCACCTTTGGTGCCAGGCACCAGTGTCTGTGATTCTCTCTAAAAATTGTACGCTCTCCGGTAAAGTTTGTACAAGCATTTCACACATAGAGTTCATATGCTAGAATATTATGAATGTATGGTGAGGAGAAAAATGTTAGCACATCATGTGATCCAAACCGGGTTACAACAGCTGGGAAAGCCCTATGTTTTTAATGCCTCTCCATTTCAAACCGATTCCTTTGATTGCAGCTCGTTTATCCAATATATCTTCAGAGTCAATGGCCGAATCCTTCCAAGGAATTCCCGGCAGCAATTTCTTATAGGCAAACCAATTCCGTTTCAAAAAATTAAAAAGGGGGATTTGTTGTTTTTTACGACAAAAAGCCGAAAACATAAGCGTGGAATAGCCCGAATTGGACATGTTGCCCTATACCTCGGGAACGGGAAAATGCTTCACACCTATCCTAAAGGAAGGAAAGTAACAATCTCGCCATTATCACCCTATTGGAGAAAAGTTTGGATGGGTGCTAAAAGAATTCATTAACAAATCCCCCCTTTAGCTATTTCCATATCGGGTTCGCCCAAGCTCCTTCCTTAAACTGTAACAAGGCCCAAATGCCTTCATAAAGATGACAAAAATAATTGACGGCAATACTTTTTAGGATTTTGTATAGCTATACTCCAATTCCTCTTTTTTTTCATTATAATCGACATGTAAATCATGACCATTGAAGAACCATAAATCAGAACTTTCTATGTAAAAGGTAACTCCATCGATTTCTGTTTTGACTGCCATATCGATCGGCTCATTATCAACCGTAAAAGCAAGTGCATAGTTTTTCTGCACCGGGCTTGTCCCATAAATTTGGGAGTAAAACTTAATTTTTCCCCCATCGTCTAAGCCAACTTCCTCCTTGAACCATTTTACTGCTGCCTCACTAATGCTTATTTTCATCACTTTTCTCACCTTTTTGGTAAAATAATAGTAGAGTTATACACTATATTATTTCCCATCAATCGGCAACAAATGAATGATTTTGGTTTCCATTTTTCTAAAAAATGGAATATTAAATAATAAGGCAATTTTGTCAACTTTTTGACGTTTTTATTGGAATTCGTCAGTTCACAAATCCTATAGTAGAATAATGATAATCAGTATTTTTAGATTGATTATTAGCTTCCAGTCGGAGGAATGAATATGAAGAGAACAGGCAGGTTTGTCACCTTCACTCTTGTTTTATGTATTAATTCAATTTATATGTATTTTTACTATTTGCGGGATGGTTTTTTGAGCAAGATGGAGATTTTTGGTTTACCCATTATGCTCCTGACTGCCTGGTATTTTGGCAAACAATATGATAAAGCCAAATACTATTCGGAAAAGGATCCTTTGACCGGAGTGTACAATCGAAGAATTATTGAGCCGTTTTTCTTAAGAATAACCTCGCTTGCGGAACGGAATAGGCAGACAGTGGGGTTTTTTCTCATCGATGTCGATAATTTTAAACAAATTAACGATAATTTTGGCCATCAAAAGGGAGATGAATTGTTAAAGCTCCTTGCCAATCTTTTAGTAAATTGCTTGCGAAAATCCGATATTGTGGCCCGCTGGGGCGGGGATGAGTTTATCCTGATTTGCCCTAATTTGAAAAACTACGAAGGGATTGATGAAATCATCAACAGAATTCACGCCAATCTTAAAACGATTTCTTTATCCGAGGTAGAAGTCAGCATTTCCATCGGTGCTGCGATTTATCCGACTGAAGGAAAAACCATTGATAAATTATTATCAATGGCTGATAAAAAAATGTATAACATGAAAATTCAACACTTGGCTGAATAAAAAAGATGGGACTGGCTTTTATTGAATAGCTTAAATTATCATGGAAGCAATGCAGAGGGTGCATTGCTTCATTTGTTAATATTCTATTTTTCCCTAATTACAAATTCTTCCTTTTTTCCTCCCCATTGAATTTGAATTGGAATACTGTCAGGAAGGTCATCGCATGCCCCGCTACAAGTTTCATCAATTTCAAATTTATTATCGTTTTTTAATTCACCATCTCCAGAATTAGGGTTAGATGAAAATGCCTTTATATTATATTTAAAATTTAATGGTTGATTTCCTTTTCCGATATAAGAGATAGTGTAATGCCTGTAACTATCCGTTTTGCTTTCAATTTTCACAGACCAATTATCACTTTTTCCTTCAAAATATTGTTTTTTAAATTCTGGCCCACTTGAGCTTTTTGCACCTGTACAAGCACCTAGTATCATCAATACTATTAGAAATCCATTCAGTAATAAAATATTCTTAATGTTATTTTTAAGAGGATAATGATTCATAATCGGCCTCCATTTATAAAATAAAAGATTTGAGTAAACATAAAGTTATCTGAATAATGTATTTTCATTCATAACAATATATTACCATAAAAATTACAAATGTTGGTTGATTTTTTCAAATATAGGTAAATTAGACCAATTTTATTAATGTAAATTACCAAAATACTAACTAGTAAGCATGTAATTATTGTTTTCCATCCTCTTGTACAAGTAATGAGTAAAAATACAAAATATAGTCTCGTTAATATAGTCTCATTGATGACCCATTAGTCCACCTTTTCGGGAGGATGGGCAAAACACCCGATTAGCGCCTGACTTTGTCTACTGCCGCCTCTTTCTTCTCATCAAGAAAAATTGGCCATGTTCGTTACTCAAATTGTAATTTTTATCACAGCAAAAACAATGCCAATTTTCTATAGTTAACAGTGGAGGTGTATTTCAATGAAAGTATTTTATCCGGTAAAAGAAAATGTTGATGTAAAAGAAATCAAAGAAGCTTTAAAACCATTTGGTGGGCGCTGTGCTAAAATTGTCGAGGGACAGCTGGAATATCAAATTAAAGAGGAAAAAGAAAGCGAAGCCCATGCTTGTTTAAAGGAAAAAGGTTACATTGATTAATGTTAAAAAGGCACAACCAGCGCCGTGTGAGCGATGGTTGTGCCTTTTTGCATTAAGCCGATTTTTTCACTGCGAAAGCTTTTCTTTCCTTTCGTCTTTGGCGGTATTCAGCTGTAGCAGTGAAAAGCACATCTGTTGATGAATTCAATGCGGTTTCACAGGAGTCCTGCAGCACTCCGACAATAAAGCCGACACCGACCACCTGCATTGCCACATCACTGGAAATTCCAAACAGACTGCATGCCAGCGGAATTAATAATAACGAACCGCCGGCGACCCCGGAAGCCCCACAGGCACAAACTGCAGACAAGACGCTAAGGATAATGGCTGTCGGGATATCCACGTGAATCCCGAGTGTATGAACCGCTGCCAGGGTCAAGACAGAAATCGTCACCGCGGCACCCGCCATATTGATCGTAGCACCTAACGGAATCGAGACAGAATAGGTATCCCGATTCAGGCCCAGTTTTTCACATAATTTCATATTCACCGGAATGTTGGCGGCTGAGCTGCGCGTAAAAAAGGCCGTAATCCCGCTTTCTCTTAAGCACTGGAAGACCAATGGGAATGGGTTTTTCCGGATTCCCGCATAGACAATGATTGGATTGATAACCAGTGCGACGAAAACCATGCAGCCAATCAACACAGTCAGTAATCTTCCATAGCCTAATAGTGCTTCAAGTCCGTTAGTCGTGATCGATTCAAAAACCAACCCCATGATGCCGAGCGGCGCAAATTTGATCACCCAGGTTACCACTTTGGAAATGGCATCGGAGAAATTGACAAGTACCGTTTTTGTCGTATCCGGCACATTTCTTAACGCGAAGCCAAGAACGACAGCCCATGCTAAAATACCGATATAGTTGGCATTATAAATTGCTTTTACCGGGTTATCGACAAGGTTCATCAGCAATGTTTTGAGAACCTCGGCAACTCCGCCCGGAGCGGTTACATCTCCAGCACCTGCCCCCAGTTTTAAGCTTACTGGGAAAATAAAGCTGGCAATAACGGCAAACAGTCCAGCTAAAAAAGTGCCTAATAAATAAAGAACAATGATCGATTTCATATTCGTTTGGTGACCGCTTTTATGCTGGGCGATCGCCGACATCACTAAAAACAGGACCAAAATTGGCGCCACAGCTTTCAATGCACCGACAAATAAAGAACCAAATATGACAATCGGTTGTGCTGTTTTCGGAATCGTTAAAGCCAAGGTAATTCCAATTATCAAACCGACGATAATCTGTTTCACAAGACTGATTTGATTCCATTTTTTCAAAAGATTTTTCACGAAGTTTCTCCCCCACTAGTAAAATATCACTGCCAATCATGATCTGATTCAAAACTAATAAATAGTATTATAATGAATATTTAGATATCTTACAATAATATTTTTTGAATTTCAAACGTTTGAATAGTTTCAAGATTCAGAATACAAGTGGGTATGATGATTATCTTTTTATCATGAGTTTCCAAATAATTATTATTCTAAAATAAAAATGACGGAAATACCTTTCCGCCACATTGATATTTTATGTCGGTTCATTCCCTGATTTTCCTCCAAGTGCATGAACAATGAATGTCCCCAAGAAAATCGCGATTAAAATACTAAAGAACAGCACTTGACTCATGTGGAACCCAAATGCCGCGACAATCATTTTTACGCCAATAATCGCAATCAAGATAAAGCCGGTGATTTCAAATTCTGGGACTTTTTCAATCAATTTCAAGAAAATCTGGGCGACGCCGCGCATCATTAAAATGCCCAGCACACCGCCAAGGAACAACACCCAAACCTGATTGGAAACTCCAAAAGCGGCAATCACGCTGTCAATACTAAAGGCAATATCCATCAGCTCGACCGTTAGAACCGTTCGCCAGAAGCCAATTTTCTTTTTGGCAATGACATCATCCTCATCACTTTTCAGGAACAGGTTTTGGAGGACAATCAGCAGCAAATAGTGGCCGCAGACAATTTTGATCCACGGGATATTGATCAGAGTAACCCCCAGCCCAATCGCGACGATGCGAAAGAAATAGGCACCGAAAATTCCATAGAAAAGGGCCTTCTTGCGCTGCTCGCGCGGCAGATGCTTGACCATCACAGCTAAAACGAGAGCATTATCTGCGGACAATAACCCTTCGAGGATAATCAGCGTCCCAATAACTCCCCAGCTGGCTGGATTGGTGACGACTTGTTCGAATGTTTCTAATGAAAAAAAAGTACTATACGTTCTGATCATTTCAGATAAGATTTCCATCCGCTCATCTTAAATCCCTTCATTTAGTTTTATCGTGACAGGAACAATTGGCGCAGCTTGTCCGCTTTCGTTTCGTTTTCATTTTCCATACTTATTCTAAATGTATGTAAAGCTTGTAAATATATGAATGGAAACAAGTACAAATACCACCAACCTATCAAACAAATACAATTAAACCTATATTTTTATAATTTTGTCATATTCAATACAATCTTTGTTATATACGCTTCAACTAATGTGGGTTCATCATTTTACTTTTGCTACTCCTAAGGCCAAATGACTCCAAAGTATATCCTCAATTAATCCAGCTTGTGATTCTTCGCACTCAACTATTAGAATGATTTCAGAAATTTTACCTTTAAACACTCTCTTGTTTTTCTTTACAACTAATTCGATAAAAAGGCGAATCGCAAAGCCAATCATAAACCCAACAAATGCCCCTATCAATCCCCAATAAATGGGACCCCAGGATAGTTTAAATCCGATACTTGCTCCAATAACCGATAAAGCCGTAGCAAGACCCATACCTATATCAATAAGGGATGTACCATCTGAGAGATGCAGCGTATCAAAAATTTTTCGGCCCTCTTTTCTGTTATCCAAAGGAACAGCAAATATACTTTCCTTTGGAATTCCTTGCTTTTCTATGGTTGAAATGGCCATTTCTAAAAGCTCGGTTGTTTCAAATGTTGAAAAAAGCTGCAAATGTATCACTTCACTTTTTGTCCTTTTAGGATTTGGAACCCTTTTGTTTGATAATTTTCCATCAAATAACTTCGTAATTCTTCCTCGAAAAGCTTGTTATTCTCGACCGTATTCATGTAAGAGTCATAAGTAGCAAAACCGTAATGTGAAGGGATAAAAAGGAGCCATTCCGGCTTTAAAACGGAGGTAGCCTCTTTGATTTTACCCAAAAACAGGAGTCCGATCGCCTCTTGAACATGTGAATAATAAAAAAATACAACTAACCAAATGATCACAAATATAGCTGTTAAAATCCTATGAATATACAGCTGCCCCAGCCCCGGGATAAACAATGACCACATAACTGAAAGGACGGGATTTCGCTTATCCAGGTAGTTAATCTCTAACGCTCCTAATGAAAATAAATTAAAACGGTGTGCCTCTCGATCGGCTAAAAGATAAACCTTATTCATATCAACAGTTGTCCGATAACTGTCCCAAATACCAAAAAGATAAACAGGAATATACATTAGAAGCCAATTTGTATCTAACACTTCCTTTGCCATGTCTATATTCCCTTGAAAGGAATAAATCATTGCAGAATTAACATGGGCATTCACATTAACGACCACTTCCCAAATAAACAATGCATACCCCCTAAGGTATTTAGATAGCAACATATGCCCAAATCCCGGAAACGCTGCTGACCACCAAGCAATAATATAGGGATTTCTCAAATGCAGTTGTGTTGTTCCAAAAATACTAACATGGGCCTTATATCTTCTGGAGGTGTTATCATTTGTGTAATTGTTCATTTCATCCACCTTCAGGAATTATTTATAGTATTTTTCCAAAGTTGGATATATTTATTCTTGGGATACCGTCAGGAAAATGCAGATTTACAACGTTAAGGAAATCTAAATACAAAAAACCTAATTTCTCGATGTTTTAAGTGAAAAATTAGGCTTGAGTTAGTTCATTAAAGCGCCAGATTGTGAAGAACGCCCTTGTAATATTTCACAATCTTGATTTTGAAAAATGAAATAGCACTCTTCATCTTGAAGAATGTTCTCGTAGTTGTTTTGTTTTTATTAGTTACGTTTAATACCATGATTACAAACAATAGTAAAATGGATTAAAAAGCTTTAAATATATAGCATACTTGTTTTCAGCTTCCTCTTAATAAATTCAAATGCATATAAAAGGAGTGTTCTCGAAAAGTGATAACCCAGATATTGAATTTTAGATAATTTAACATTTAGTATTCTATACCGCTTCATATATTTTAATCCTAAGAAAATGTACACTATATGAAGAAGAGCATTATAAATTAAAAAACGAGAAAACTTTCCATAAGACCATTTTAACATCCATAAACTGGTGATAAAATAAGGACCTAACATAAAAAAATCCATACTATTTAAAGGCGGTATTCCTTCATAAAGCCCCCACCATTTTTTTCTTTTACCAATTACAGACACAACTTTTGAAAAAATATACATAAATAATGAGGCTGGAAAAAATGTCCTGAAAGACCTTCGACCTAATAATGGTATGGTTAACCAAGGAATAACCGCTATAGCTATTAACAATAATTTCGAGTTTTTCATTCACACACCTCCAATACTTATAGAGTGTGTAATTTTTTTGCAAATTATCCAAATATGATCGTTATGCCGGAGCAAAGCGAGTATTAAAAGAATAGACTTTATAACCAAAAGGGCCCACAGGGGGCCCTTTTGACTTGTATGCACAAAAATATTACTCATATGCCCATACTTCAAAACAGAATATGTACGGGCTATTCCTTCATCATTTTACTAAACATGACCGAAGACGCGACCATGGCGGCTAAAAACAAACCTAAAAGAACGAAAAGTCCGTAATCCATTTCCTTCACTCCCTAAAGAATTCTACAACTTTGATTATATCATTATTTTATTATAATGTTCCATTAACATATTGGTAAACTTATTTTTATAGTCTTGTGAAAAAAATAAGTTTAGTACTAAAAACAAGCAAATCTGCAAAAAGCGGCTCCCTATATCCAATTTGAAATCGTTTTCTGTATTTAGGCGCGAAGTTACTATAAGGCCATTTTTCGCTAAAAATTTTATAGCTGGTTAACGTATGTATTGCTGGCGAACCCAAACAATGTCGGGCCACCACCAGAAACGAGTTTTTAAGAGATTGACATTTTTGTCTACCGATACGACTACCAAAAGAAGAACGGGAAGAATGGAAAGAAACCAATGAATACTGGATCTCCTCCTCCACCGCCTTGGTTTACATAGGCTGCCCCAACAATAATTAATAAGATGAACAGAACGACAATTAAAGCAAAGCTATTTCCTGTACCTTCTGTCTTGCTCATTCTGTTACCCCCCTTCAACCTGCCGTATATATAGACAAAATATGTCCATTTAATAATTTTGCTTGGACATGCACCTGTTAATGGTGGAAAAATTTCAAGTCATTAAATTGTCGCAGGTTTGACTATTTTTTCGTACCACCAATACGATATAATGAACAAAGGAAATTTTTTATCTAGAGGAGAGAACTTTCTTCTAGGATTCAAGGAGGAATAACCATGGCGCAGCCTTTTAAAGCATTGATCGTCAATAAACAGGACGATCTATTTTCAGTAGAGATCCAAAACCACCTTACATTGAATGACTTACCGGAAGGAGACGTTGTCATCCGTGTCCACTATTCCGGGGTGAATTATAAAGACAGTCTTGCAGCGATCCCTGATGGTAACATTGTCAGAACCTATCCGATGATTCCGGGAATTGACTTGGCCGGTGCTGTTGTTTCGTCAACCGACCCCCGTTTTAAGGAAGGCGACGAAGTCATTGCAACGAGCTATGAAATCGGGGTTTCCCATTTCGGCGGTTACAGTGAATATGCACGAATCCCGGCAGAATGGGTTGTCCCCCTTCCTAAGGAGCTATCCCTGAAAGAAGCGATGACGATCGGAACTGCCGGATTTACGGCCGCCTTATCCGTGCAGCGATTGATCGAAAATCATGTTTCGCCAGAAAAAGGACCGGTCCTCGTTACCGGAGCAACTGGCGGCGTCGGCAGTTTTGCCGTTTCGATACTTGCAAAACTCGGATACAAGGTCGTCGCCAGTACTGGCAAAAGCTCGCAGCATGACTTTTTGAAAAAACTAGGAGCCAACACGATCGTTCCTCGCGAAGATGTTTTTGATGGAAAAATAAGATCATTAGGGAAACAAAAATGGGCAGCTGCTGTCGACCCTGTTGGCGGTGAGCAGTTAGCAGCCATGTTAAGCCAAATCCAATATGGCGGGTCGGTAGCGGTAAGCGGCTTGACCGGGGGAACAAAGGTTCCGACGACTGTCTTTCCATTCATCCTAAGAGGCGTCAATTTACTTGGGATTGACTCCGTCTATTGTCCAATGGAGACGCGGCTAAAAATCTGGGAGCGCCTGGCAACTGATTTTAAACCAATCCATTTAGAAGCGCTGATCCAGCAGGAAATCAGATTGGAACAACTCCCAGAGGTCCTCCCTACTCTTCTAAAAGGCGAAGCAATTGGCAGAACCATCGTACAAGTTTAATTTTCGAAAAGACTGTCTTAGATTTTCCTGATTTAAGACAGTCCCGTGCTCTAATTGACAAAGGGGTGAAGTGATTGCTGACAAAGAAAGAGTTAGCAGATATTAAAGCACTGCAACAGGTTTGTGAACAGGACGGTGGATTTCAGTTAAAGCTGAATTTCGACATGCTCGAAAACCGAACCGGGAACCGCCAAGAGGATTTCTTCCATTTTGAAAACGGCCAGCTTGTCGGCTTTCTAGGAAGCTATGGTTTTGGTAAAAAAATTGAGCTTTGCGGCATGGTCCATCCGAACTACCGCCGAAGGGGCATCTTTTCACGTCTGCTGAAAATGGGAATTGACGAGGCGAAGAAACATCAGGCTGAAACCATTTTATTAAATGCTCCAAAAAGTTCATCTTCTGCCCAAGAGTTTTTAAAGACCATTCCCTGCTCTTTTTCGTTTGCCGAATATCAAATGAAATGGCATCCGACAAAGTTAGTCGAGGATGAGGGCATTACCGTAAGACCAGCGGTAACAAAGGAAGATGAGGAAGCCGAAATCCAACTCGATATCCACAGCTTTGGCTTTAGCGAGCAACAAGCTCGGGATTTTGCCGACATGATCAGGGAATACAGCAGTGACCAAAGGCTGATCATTGAAGCAAATGGAAAAACAGCCGGTAAAATGCGCGTCTCCGAATTGATTGGGGAAGCATGGATCTATGGATTTGCTGTTTATCCCGAACTCCAAGGAAAAGGTATCGGCAGAAAGGCCCTATCTAAAGTGGTAAAAATGGAACAGCAAAAAGGACTGTCAATTTTCCTCGAAGTCGAAGCCAAGAACGCCCACGCCCTAAGACTCTATGGTTCTTGCGGGTTTAAGAGCTACCAGGCCCAGGATTATTATCTATACACGAAATAGTTAACCTGGACCTTACTAAAGGCCAACCGTATTATCTTAATTAAAAAATTGTCCCCTAAACTATATAAGTCTAGGGGGTATTTTAGTCATTTATTCATTGATTTCGTAAACTAATATATCAAAAAGTTTTTTATCCGTATAAAGCAGGATCGCCCATTCTCCTGGCTTTGGAATCTTGACATTGGATGGTGCGTGGGCATCTGCTCCATTATTTGGACCGCCGAGTTCAATTGTCCAACCTGTTGTTAATATTTGATGGACGGTTTTTGTTTCTTTATGATATCCTACAACCGTTAAATTTTTAGGACTTTCAATGCCCCACAAATGCCACATCCATTTTTGAGGGCTTAAACTTGGCATATCCGCGCCAATGACACCTGATTTATTTTTATTCCCGATTATGTTGTTTTTTAAAGTGACGGCCTTTTTGTCCCAATCAATCCCCTTAACATCACTTTCTTGAACAAAATCAGGAATCCCTTCTGGTAACTTCATATCCTTTTCTGTTTCTTTTGATGTGCAGCCCATTAACAGTGAAATCCCAATCAGAAATAAAAATACTGAAAATCTTTTTATAACAATCAATTTGTAAATAACCTCCTTTTCATTTCTAGACGAAAAAAAAGAGGTTAGGTTTCGTAATATTCTGATTTACCTGAGAATAATCCAAATCAAACTCCTTTTATTTTGGTCATTTTATAGATGTGAGTTTGCGTCGTCTGTGGATTAGTGAGCAGATATGAATAGCTCCAAACCAAATCGATCGTCAGATTATGTTTATTGAACTCGCTGATGCCCAGCTGATTTTAACATCTAACATATTTCTTGTGCAATATCTGACTCCGATAACGTGACGGCCACTACATAATCAGACAACATATAAAAATACGCTCCATCCATCCAACGATCAAAATCCGACTCAGACATGGCTTTAGGGTCTGCAATAATGCCTGCAAAGTACATGGCATCATAGTTACCTGTGGCATAAAGCTCTTCCGCTAAAGGTTGATTTATTTTTATTTTCTTTGCGATTGGTTTCATAGCACCTGTAGCCACACCAAAAAGCGGCTCATGTACACCATTGGATATGTACATTCTTTTCGTTCGTTCCTTGCCGAGGGCTTTAAGCTCCTGCATCACTGTTTCGAAATCCATCGTTGTGTACTTCCTTCCTTCATATTAATAACTATTCATTTCCTTGGCTTCAAAGGATTTTTTTACCTTTTTACAGAAATCGCCAGAATCACTCATACTTCTTCCTCTCTCTATAAATATTGATTTACCAGCGTTTTGATCCGTTGGTTAGGTGCCAAAGGATTTTTCGACATGTTTGCTAAAAAATTTTAAATAATAGGACAAGTTTTGAAAATTAGAATTAAAGTCTGATCTTGACTTCAGTTCCATCCTTTGCTTTAATATCGACCAGCACAATCCCTTTATGATTTTTAAGTTCATCGACGATCCGTTTTAAAGCCGATTTATCGAGTGGGGGGATGACAAAAGGAATTTTACTTTTTTCGATATATGCCTTTGACCATTCGTTCACATGCTGCTGCAGCATTTTTGAACAAAGAATGGAAATGCCTAAATTCAAAATCATGGATGGAATGGGAACTGAGAAACTTACATCTTTTGATTTTACTCTAACATGAAGCATCTGCGTCCTCTACTCGATGATGACTGAAACGGTATCGCCATTTGCTGCTTTAATATCAACAATTTGACCATCCAGTTCGTTTTCAATCGCTTCAAGAATCATGTTAATATCAATATCCTTCAAATATTTCTCTGACTCGGGTATGCTTGAGGCAATGCTGTGTCCGGCCATGAGAACAACCTTGACAAGTTTGATTGGCAAATTGATCTTAACATTGTCATTTTCTGATGACTCAACACGGATCTTTAGCATTTTGTCCAAATATTTCGATGTCCGCGGCCCGTCATCCCTTGAAGAATTCGTTTTTTTTGTAAGTATATTGCTGCTTTCTTCCTTTTCCTTCAAGACTTCAATTAGCTCTGAGCCCTTTTCTGCATCGATTTTACCTTCTTGTACCATTGCCAAAACCTTTGCAATTTCTTCTTTCATGTCATTCTCCTCCTATTCGTCTTTTAGAAGCTTAATCGCTTCTTCCGGAGTGATCTCTCCATTTTCCAGCATAGCAACGATCTTTTTCTCATCCACTTCATTTTTCTTTTTTGGCTCATAGCCTAATGATGTGATAATATCTGTTAGCTTGCCACGAACCGTTGGATATGAGATCCCAAGTTCTTTTTCAACTTCTTTGATGTTTCCTCTGCATACTAAGAATACTTCGACAAAGTCCAGCTGTTCCTTGGACAGCGATGCTAATTTCGACATTTCAAACTCATTTTCAATTGTTGTGCTACAGTGTTCGCAGCGCAGCTTCGTAACCTTCAACTTATGACTGCATACCGGACAATTTGTAATCACTGGATAGGTCATAATCAAATCCTTTCTGTAGTTTAATTTAATTTGATTATAATTCAATAAAATTAATATGTAAATAAATAATTTTAATTTTATTTATTCTTACCTTAATATTTTTGATGGTTTTATTTATTTTTTTAATTTTAAGCAGGTGATATTGGTCTGTTCTCCGGTGGCATGATGGAATCATGTTCTCCGGCCCTGATTTAACGGATTGCATTCATTATTCAAACTAAACCGTCTTAAGTTAAGGTGTTCTTAAAAAGTAGAAAATGCCCATTTCCTCCCAGGTTAAACTTAACCGAAGGGTATTTTTGTTCATAATCAAGCGTTATCGGTAGTTAAAGCAAATATATCTGATTGATTCAGCATGAAAGGGAAAGTGTATAAAAAACAATATTTGGTAAAAAATACAAACACAAAAAATTTCCTGTTTTTTAAGGGAGTTCGTGGTATGAAAAAGACTGAAACGATTAGTATCCTTCAAGCCTCTATGATCATAATTACCGCCATAGGAATACTAGATCACGTAATCGTCATTCCAATATTGCTTCAAACAGCAGGACGGGATTCGTGGATTTCTGTGTTGTTCTCAGGGATTTTGTTGCTAGCTTGGATTCCACTCATTTTTTTCATCATGAAGGGAAGCGGACAGCAGCACCTTTTCCTTTGGCTAAAGCAACTTTTAGGGCCTATATTTGCCTATTTAATTATCCTGATTATCCTTATGGAAATGTTTCTCATGTGTGCCACGACTATTCGGGATGTTACCTACTGGACTAATATTACATACCTGCCGAACACACCAAATTTGGTCCTTGTTTTCTGTTTTTCACTGGTCTCCTTTTATATTGTTCATTCTGGATTGCGTTCCATTGCGATTGTGAATGGGATACTGCTTCCCCTTGTAATCGTGTTTGGCTTCATTGTTATGGCTTCAAATTTTCCCCATAAAGATTATTCCATGCTGTTTCCTCTTTTTGAGCACGGATCTGAATCTGTCCTAAAAGGAATGATGTACGCAGGATCAGGGTTTGTTGGAATATTCTATTTTGTTTTTATGCAGCATCGAATTCAGTCAAAAATAAGGTTTTTTCCCCTTCTAATAACAGGAATGATGTTGGTGGAATTGACACTTGGTCCTCTAACAGGGGCGATTGCGATTTTTGGGCCGTATGAAGCTGCAAGAATGCGTTTCCCAGCATTTGAACAATGGAGGTTGGTCACGTTCAAACATTTTATTGAACATGTCGACTTTTTATCTATTTATCAATGGATCGTCGGATCTTTTATAAGGGTATCGTTCGGAATGTTTTTAATCCCGGAACTTTTGAACATACCGAAGAGTAAAAAACGAACCGGTTACTTGATTGTGTTGTTTGTTCTTCTGATTGCGATATCCCAAGTCCCCATTAGCGATAAAACGTTCATGATATTGTTATCGAAGGTATACCTGCCTTATATACTGCTATTAATTTTACTCTTATCTGCTTTACTTACCTCAACAGCATGGATACAAACAAAAAAGAAGGTGGAGTCATGAAAACTTGGCAGTTTATCACTAACCTTTTTCAAAAGGAACAACAAGCAAAAAGTAATCAGGAATCGTCTGCCGGAGCGAAACCCCAATATGTGGATTCCTCTTTGGTGAAAAATGAGACATGGGCTAAGGAAACTTTCAAAGATTGCCAAGATGTTAAAGTTGAGAAAATAAGCTTTCACGAGGGACCGGTGGTTTGCGTCCTGATGGTCTATTGTGAAGGGTTATCCGATACGAAACGGGTTAATGAAACTATCATTCCAAGCTTAAGCAAATGTCTTGATGAGATTGGGTCCCAGTTTTTAAATGAAGATGTGCTGCTCTCTCAGTGGCCCATATCCTCGTTACAAAAGGAAGTGCTACTGAATAACCTTGAACAGAAAGTCTTTAACGGGGAAATGATCTTGTTTTTTGATGGGCTGGCATCCGCTTTTACCCTCAACATTTCAAACCCCCCCAACAGAAAACCTGAGGAGACTAATACGGAGGTTTCCATACGTGGGCCAAGAGACGGGTTTATTGAAGATCTTTCCGCAAACGTTGCGTTGGTTCGGAAAAGATTGCGGACCCATTCTATGTCTTATGAACAATATACATTAGGGAAGCGCAGCCAAACGAAGGCAGGGCTCCTATACATAAAGGATGTCGTTCGTTCAGAAGTAGTGGAAGAAGTTAAATATCGGCTTTCTGAAATTGACATGGATGCTATATATAGCTGCAATGAACTAGAGGAATGGCTGGCCGAATCAAAATGGAGTTTGTTTCCGCTTTTCGATTACACAGGCCGGCCGGATTATTTGGTCTCCACCTTACTGAGAGGTCGCTTTGCCATTCTTCTTGACGGTGTTCCAACAGCAATCATTGCTCCGGTCAATTTAACGCTCCTATTTAAGTCTGCTGAGGATCTTCATAATCCATATTCAGGTGTTGCATTCAGTAGATTTTTAAGAGCACTAGGCTTGTGCATCGCCTTATTCCTGCCGAGTTTTTTTATCGGTATCGCTACATATCATCAGGATCAACTTCCCTTGACACTGCTGGCCACCATTGTAATGTCAAGAAAAGGGGTGCCACTCCCCACTCCTATAGAAGGCATTTTCATGTTACTTGCCTTCGAACTGTTTAAGGAAGCGGGGGTTCGCCTTCCAAGTGTTATCGGGCAAACGCTTGCTGTAGTGGGCGGTTTGATCATTGGAGACGCCGCCATTCGCGCAGGGCTCACGAGCCCAACGTTATTGGTAGTAATTGCGACAACTGCAGTGGCCACAGATACTCTTGTGAATCAGTCTTTGATCGGAGCCGTAAGTATTCTCAGGATTTTAATCCTAATCGTCACTTCTTTTTTAGGGATATTCGGACTTCTCCTTGCCGTTATCGTAATTCTGATTAGCCTTGCCAATCTCCGTTCTTTCGGGGTTCCTTACCTTGCCCCCATTTCCCCCATTTCCTTTCGTGATATTGTTCAAGCAGTGTTTCGTGCTCCGGCTGTCTATATGAAAAAGCGTCCGAAAATGCTGAACACCGTCGATGCAACAAGGAGAAGGGATCAGAAATAAATGAAAAGAAATGATTGGAGAAAAGCAATATTTGCTATTTTGTTTCTTCCCCTTCTATCGGGTTGTTGGAATGCCAAGGAAGTGGAACATATGTTTTATGCACATGCAGTGGGAATCGACTATTTGGATGGAAAATATAATGTTTATGTGCAAATTTTGGATTTTTCTACATTGGGTAAACAGGAAAGCAGCGGAGGGAAAAGTGAGACCACAGAAGGAGCTTGGGTAGGAAAAGGGCAAGGAAATACGATCGAGACAGCTCTTCATAATTTGTACAAAACTTCACAACGAAGAATTTATTGGGGCCATCTTAATACCGTGATCCTAAGTGAATCAGTATTGAAGCTTGGCATCCATGAAGGCATAGACCTATTAACCCGCTTTAACGAATTCCGGTATACGCTGTGGATATTCGGAACTCGGGCACCGGTCAAAGATATACTTCTTGCCTCGCCCATTTTGGAAGCTTCGCCTGTCTATTCACAACTTGGTGACCCGGGTGACGCATATGAACAAAGTTCTTTTATACTCCCCAAACAGTTATACCGGCTCATTGCCGAGATGAAGGAACATGCTAAAACCCCGTTGCTACCCATAATCAACACAGTTAAGGGATATTGGGTTGACAAAAAGCAAGAGTATAGTGCTCTTGAAGTAGAAGGTTATGGACTCATTAAAAATGGAAAGTGGAACGGTTGGCTACCTAGAACAAAAGCGAAGGGGCTCCGCTGGATCGAACGGAGAACGGCCCGTGCCCCGCTTGTAATAGGTTCGGAAAAACAGCCTGTTGCCAGTATAATATTCGAGCATCCAAAACATGAGATTGTTCCGGTAGTTCGTAACGGTAAGATTTATTTCAACCTTACTATTAGAGTAAAAGGCAACATTATTGAAATAGGAAAGGGGGCCTCCGAGTCATTATTAAAAAGCAAATCTGAAAAGTTGATCCGTGAAGAGATTAGGCAGACATATAGGGAAGGGCTCAAGCAGAACACGGATGTTCTTAATCTGCTGGATTCCCTTTATCGAAAACAACTGCCGGAATGGCAAAGACTTAGACAATCTGGCAAGGTTCCTTTAGATGGTTCATCGCTTCAGAAAATCAATGTAAAGGTGAATATTACGAACAGTGGAAGGACGGTAGATAGGTTTTCCGATAACAGTAACTAATAAGGGTATCCTCAACAAAGTTATTTTCGCACGTTAAAATCCACGAGCGATGCTGCGTATGTAAGTTCAAAGAATTGGGGGAAGCCACTAATGTATCTTAAATTCTTTACACCATAATTCTCTTATCGAATAAAATAAAGCCGATGAATCCTTAGCGTAGGAAAAATCGGCTTTCTGCATGTCGAATTTTGCTTAGCGTATGTTTTCCGCGTTTTGTTGGTGGAACCCCAAATATGAATCATTACAACCGGTTATTTCTCCCATAGTTCAACCAGTCTGCCTTCTGGATCTTTAATCCATATAAAAACAAATTCCTTCTTCAATCAGCCTGCTCTTTTGTTAACATAATGCATAAACATATGCAGTCCTTGTTTCTTATTTTTTCAAGTGGTACGGGACCGTTGTAACGACTACATTTCTCCGATACAGTAGGAATGTTCGAATCAGTAAGCTTGATTGGTTATGAAGAATATTATGCCAGCCTTTTTTAGGGATAAATTGTGGGATGACCACCGTTACCCGGTAATTCCCTTCCCGAGCTTTATGCTCTACAATATCGACAAATTTCGTCAATGGGTTGATAATACTTCGGTAATACGAGTACAGTGTCACCAGTCTTACGTCAGGCTGCCATTTCTTCCATCTCTCTTCAAACTGTTTCTCATCGTCTCTGTCAAATGATACATAGACCGCAATAATTTGGTCAGGAGAAAGGGATTTAACATAATTTAAGGTATTCTCGACAACATGCGTCATCCCAGCAACAGGTACGATCATCACATTACCCTCAATAGGGAAAGATGGTTCGCACGTTTTAAGGCTAAGCTGGTCTCCAACCGCTTCATAATGCTTTCTAATTCGATGAAAGTGGTAAACAATGGCAGGTAAGAAAATTAAGATGGGCCATACCTGCGTGAATTTTGTTACCAAGAAAATAATCGTGACGGTAAAGCTAATCAAGGCACCAGTTGTGTTGATGAAAAATTTTGGAACCCACCCTTGCGGCTTTTCTCTCAACCATTTCACCATCATGCCGGACTGGGATAAAGTGAAAGGCAAAAAGACACCAATGGCATAAAGCGGGATCAGATGCTCTGTTTTTGCATGAAAAGCTATGATTAAAAGGATAGAGGAAATTCCTAGTATGATAATGCCGTTTGAATATCCTAATCGATCCCCTCTAATCAGAAACATTCTTGGGATAAACTTATCCTTCGCCAGATTAACAGCCAACAGCGGGAAAGCAGAAAATCCAGTGTTCGCAGCAAGAATTAAGATCAACGCGGTCGTTCCTTGAATAAAGAAATAGACAAAATTCCGCCCAAAGGTATCTTCCGCAATTTGCGAAACAACGGTCACCTTTTCACTTGGGGCAATTCCATAGTAATAGGCTAAAAACACAATTCCAGAAAACAGGATAGCTAGCAGCGCTCCCATTGCCATTAATGTTTTCGCAGCATTTTTTGGAGCAGGGGCTTTAAAGTTCGGGATGGCATTCGATATCGCTTCCACCCCTGTTAAGGCAGAACTTCCTGATGCAAACGCCCTTAAAAGGATAAACAAACTGATCCCTGCCACTGGTGTGCCAATGGGCGTGTGTAAATGCGGAGGAACCCCTCCCGATGCAATCTTATAAATCCCTACACCAATTAAGATAAACAAGGCAAAAACAAATAAGTAAACAGGATAGGCTAATACGGAAGCCGACTCCGTTACTCCTCTTAAGTTTAAAATAGTGATAAACAGGACAAATACAATGGCAATTTCCACATTATAGCCATGTAAAGCAGGAAAAGCAGATGTGATTGCATCCGTCCCGGAAGACACACTTACCGCAACAGTTAAGATATAGTCCACCAATAAGGAACCTCCAGCAACCAAACCTGCATTGATACCTAAATTGCTCTTTGAAACGACGTAAGCCCCACCGCCATGAGGATAAGCAAAGATAATTTGCCGATAAGACAATATCAGGGCTGTTAAAAGAATGAGTACACCCACTGCGATCGGAATGGAGTACCAAAATGCTGCTGAACTGATCGTAAATAAGACGATCAAAATTTGCTCAGGGCCATAGGCCACAGATGATAGGGCATCTGATGAAAGAATGGCTAAAGCCTTCGTTTTGTTTAGTTTCTGTTCCCCTAATTCATAGGATTTTAATGGCCGTCCAATTAAAAGCCTTTTTATAGATGTAAACATTCAATCCTCACCACCATAAAATGTGTATCAATAAGATATTTGCCCTTGTTAAGGATAGACTCTTAACAGGAGAGAAATAAAAAAGTGCCTACAAGTCAGATGAAATAGACCTGTAGACACATCAATTTACGATTGTCACAAGCTCCACCTTCCTTCTCAATATAACGCTTACGAGGTTAGCTGTCGGATTCGGACCTTTGAGTAGCCCTACCATGAAAGGATTCACCCCTAGGGTCAGTCACAACCCACAAAAATGGTTCCCCCGTACCTAATGGTTTCAGCGATTTAAGAAAATTGAAACTGTGATTATCTTACTCCCATGTTCAGAAAATGTAAATATTTTTTTAAAATGATTAAAACCGAGAATGAACGGAAAGGTTAGATACGTGGATAGATCATTTCACTCGTGCCAAAGGAGGATAGCATGTTCAAAGAAAAGAATCCCATTTTATCTGATGAATTTTTAGATCACTTAGTGAAAGAAATCAACCAGCTATATGGTGAGCCAACCAAAGAACAAATGACGGAACCCATAGACCATGATGAAGAGTAAGTTGACAAAAAGGTTTTCGCATTACTGACTTCAAACCGCATAATGCGGTTTTTTGTATTCCTCTTCATCTTTTAGCTCAATAAAAAAAAGACTCTAAAAGAGTCTTTTAATATTTGTTCTTATCATTAAGCTTTGTGAACGTTTGAAGCTTGGGGACCACGTTGGCCTTGCTCTACGTCAAAAGTCACTGCTTGACCTTCTTCAAGAGTTTTATACCCTTCGCCTTGGATCGCTGAGAAATGAACAAATACATCGTCTCCACCTTCACGTTCGATGAATCCGAAGCCTTTTTCGCTGTTGAACCATTTTACTTTACCTTTTTCCATTTGTGTTGCCTCCTAATGTGTAAATAAACACAATTTAATACTATCCTTGCTCTCAGTGATGATCAAGACGAAAAGCTTAACTGATACTATCCCTTACACCGAACAAAAATAATTCTTCTAAAGAATAGCATTTTTTGAATGTTTTTGCAAGGATGTTTACTATTAACTGTTGAATTTGGGGTACGAGTACAAAAAAAGAGCGATGAGATACAGAATATCCTACTTATTTTTTCCAGATAAAGGTATTCTTTCTTTTTTTCGTGAGGACTTGGAAGTTTTTTTACGTTTACCATTGCCTCCTTTTACGCCAAATTCCCTATTCCCCTTATAGTTTCTCCTTTGTTTTTCTTGTCCTTTTCCTTTAGACTTATTGGCATATCTCGGTGCCTCGGAAGTTAGCTCCACAGGAATATCCTTCTGTTCCTTCGACAACAATTTCAAGGCAATGGAAACTAACGCGATCGAGTCGTATTGTTCGAGCAATTCACTTGCTGCTTGTTTAAACTGTTTGTAATCCGCCTCTTCAACCAATTGAATCATCTTTTCGATTGCGGCTCTCTGTATTGACTCCCTTGCCTCTGCTATAGTCGGTATGGATTTGCGCTGGATATGCCCTTTTGACGCTTTTTCAATACTGTGAATCTGTCCGATTTCCCTCGGTGTAGCAAATGTAATGGCTAACCCTGTCTTACCTGCCCGCCCCGTTCTGCCAATTCGGTGAACATAACTTTCCGGGTCTTGGGGGATGTCAAAATTGTAAACGTGGGTAACCCCCGATACATCAATTCCTCTTGCAGCCACATCGGTTGCCACTAAAATATCAATGTTTCCCTCACGAAATTTATTCATCACCACATCTCGCTGTCGTTGATTTAAATCTCCGTGCAACCCATCGGCAAGATACCCTCTTTTATTCAATGCATCACTTAATTCATCCACGCGTCTTTTTGTTCTTCCAAAAATTACGGCTAATTCTGGATTATCCACGTCTAGTAGACGGCAAAGGACTTCAAATTTATCCCGTTCTTTAACCTCATAATAAATTTGCTTAACTGTTGGAGAGGTAACTTCCTTCGCTTTAATCTTTATTAACTCCGGATTGTTCATAAACCTTTCAGCAAGATTTTGAATCAGTTTGGGCATGGTTGCAGAGAATAGCAAAGTTTGTTTTTCATCAGGGGTCTCTTTGAGGATTCGTTCGATATCCTCCAGAAAACCCATATCTAACATTTCATCAGCTTCATCCAATACCACCGCTGAGATGCGATCTAACTTCAATGTTTTACGTTGAATGTGATCCAAAAGTCTCCCAGGTGTTCCCGTAATAATGTGTGGGACCTTTTTTAATGCTTTAATTTGGCGATCTATAGACTGTCCTCCATAAATAGGAAGTGAGGATATGCCCATGTATTTCGCAAGCCGATTGATCTCTTCTGAAACCTGAATCGCTAATTCTCTTGTCGGGGCGATGGCAATCGCTTGAACAAATTTTTTACTCGTATCCACTTTCTCCAAGATAGGTATGGCGAAGGCAGCTGTCTTACCTGTACCTGTTTGTGCCTGACCAATAATGTCCTTCCCTGCCAAAGCAATGGGGATGGCTTTTTCTTGAATAGGAGATGCTTCTTCAAACCCCATATCCGTAATCGCTCGTTGAATGGGTTCACTAATGCCCATTTCCTGAAATGTAGTCATACCTCAATCCCCTTTTATTTGTTTACTCTTTTTTATATTGGACTTAACCTCTTGTTAGAATGCACATATTTATTAATTTTTACAAGCTAATTAGGAAAGACCCTGTTTACACGATTATCATAAACAAAGTTCATAATATGATGATTTATTTTTAAATATGTTTCTCTCCTAATAAAAAAGCACCCATTTATTCGGATGCATACTGACATATTGATTGTTGATGTTACCAAAAATTTTTTAACAATAAAGCATTTTAGGATATTTTAAAAAGGCACTCATCCAACCTTTTTATTTAATAAATCTATTGCCTGATTTTCAGTGATCCCTCTAATGATGCTTAGTTCACTAATGAAAATCTTCCGTGCACTCTCAAGCATTTGCTTTTCGCTTGAATTGAGAGTTTTCTTTTTGTTTAAGCGCATTAAATCACGGACAACTTCCGCACCCTCCTGAATATTGCCTGTTCTCAACTTTTCTGTATTAATCTTGTATCTTTCTTTCATTGAGAGTGTTGTATCTGTTTGCCCGTATTGAAAAATGTCCAATACGTGTTCAAGTGTAGGTATATCGGCAACTAAGCGAATTCGTGATTTTTTTACTTTGTCAGTAGGAATCATTACTTGCATGTCCCTGATTGGCATTTTTATCAAATAATACCGATGTTTCTCACCTAGAATTTCTTTTTCTTCTATTGCTTCAATCACACCGGCCCCCTGCATTGGATAAACAATGGAATCACCAACATGAAACATTTGAACACCTCCAAATTTGAAACCTTATTAAGCATAACACATAGGACATTTTTAAGCAAATAAATTATTATACCACCATTTATCATTCTATATCAACACTTTTATTTTAGAATTTCTTTTTCGGCTAATGAAAAGTCAAAAAAATACAAAGGAATAAAGCAACCTTTGTATTTTTTAGTTCTTGAAATTCTTCATTTGACATTGCCATACCATCATCCCTAAGGAAAATATAATTACTGAATAACATTTCATTAATTTTAATTATATCAATAATTCAAAAGATATTTAAAGGGTATCAACTCCCGCCGATTAAAGCTCCAATCGATTTCGCCTTACATTTTAGCAATTCTGCGTACTCGGCAATTTTTTCATCGTTAAGCCGAACTTCCGGAGTGGCTATTCCGAGGGAGCCTTCTACACCCCGTGGCCCCAAAATAGGGACTGCCACGCCTGCTGTACCTAAGGTTGTTTCCCCAAAGCTAACGGCATAACCTCGCTCACGGATCAGACTTAACTCTTCAACCAAAGCCTCTTTGCTGTGTATCGTTTTGGGGGTTCTTAATTCAATTTTGAAGTGACTAAGATACGCTTCCTGCTCACCCGGCTCCATAAAAGCAAGAATCGCTCTCCTGGTGGCAGCGATATGAAGCGGAAGCCGCAGGCCAATGGGTTCATATACTCTCAACTGATGGTCGCTGTCAACAGAATCAATCAGCATAGCTTCGTATGAATGAACCAAAATATTCAAATAGACCGATTCCCCTGTCTTATTTTGTATCTCCTCCATGAAGGGGCGCGCCACATCTTTGATGGAATAAAGCGATTGGGCATGAAACCCCAATTCGATCAAAAAAGGGCCGAGAAAAAACTTTTTGTTTTCTTGATTTTGACTGACAAAACCATACTGCTGCAAGTCCTGCAAAATACGGTGGGTGGTTGCCGGATTAAAGCCTGCCAGACGGGCTAATTCCGCTGCTCCCCATTCTTTTTTTCCCTCACGCGGCTTTAATAGGGATAATAACGTAAAGGCCTTATTTAACAGTTCTGACATTACATTGGTCCTTTCCTTAAACACTATTTGGATTCAATTCATTGTATCGTTTACTGAGACCATGCTCCCCCCTCTTTCAAGGGGCAGGCGGAAGACTATTTTTCCATCCTATGCTCTACTAAATAATCGGTAAATAACGGGCTGCTTTTTTCCGGCTCCGTTAAGACGAACGGGTCAAGCAGCAAATGGGCCTCCTGCTCTGAAAGAATTCCTTTTTCTACAGCGATTTCTTTAATGGTGCTTCCTTTTATATAGGCTTCTTTTGCCAAACCAGATGCTTTTTCATAGCCGAATAGAGCGGCAATGACGGTTGATAGAGCTAATGATGAACGGGCATTTTCTTCACAAATTTTTTCATTGGCTTTAATGTCCTTGATACATTTTTCAATAAAGATGCGAATTCCGTTGGTTAACCATTCAAACGACTCGGAAAGATTCTTAATGATTAACGGTTCCCATACATTTAAATCTAATTCACCGCGGTCCGCAGCCAGCATGATAGCCGTATCATTTCCGTATACTTGGAAACAGATCTGCATCACCATCTCCGGGATGACGGGATTGATTTTTCCCGGCATGATCGATGAACCCGGCTGGACGGCCGGAAGAGAAATTTCGGAAAGACCCGCGCGCGGTCCCGATGATAGCAGACGAAGATCAGAGGCCATTTTTGATAATCCCGAGGCTAACCCTCTCAAGGCAGCTGACACTTTTAAGTAAAAATCACCATTTTGCATCCCGTCAAAAAGGTTTCTGTCTTGATGAAAAGGAACGCCCGTGATTGATGATAAATGCTCATAAACTGCTTCTACATAACCCGGATAAACGCCAATCCCCGTTCCAATGGCTGTTCCTCCCAGTGGCAGAGACAAACAATGTTTTTGAACCTCTCTTAACTCAAGGATATTCCTTTCAACAAATCCTTTATAACCGCTGAATTCCTGTCCTAATGTGATCGGTACAGCATCCTGCAAGCAGGTTCTGCCAATTTTGACCACATGCTCAAACTCTTTTATTTTCCTTTCCAATATTCGTTCTAACTGCTCCAAGATTGGAATTAAATCCTCTATATAATCATAACAAGCTATATGTATCGCACTTGGTATAACGTCATTTGTTGATTGAGCCATGTTTGCATGGGTATTCGGATGGACGCTGGTGTAGCCTTTTTCTCCGGTTAACCATTCATTGGCCCTGTTGGCGATGACTTCATTTACATTCATATTTAATGAAGTCCCGCCCCCTCCTTGAAAAATATCAACCGGAAATTGGTCATCCATTTTCCCTTCCAAAATTTCTTCTGCCGCTCTCCCAATTGCCTTGGCTGTTTCAGCGTCTAACCGTCCAATTTGATGATTAGCCATTGCAGCTGCCTTTTTAATGCAAGCAACGGCATGAATGACTTTTGGATAAGCACTTTCATTGATGCCCGAAACAGGAAAGTTGGTACGAGCCCTCTCCGTCTGGATTCCGTAATACCTTTCATCTTCCAGAACCATTTCGCCAAGAGAATCTTTTTCTTTTCTCATTTTCTGGCCCTCCATTTTTAACCGTCCAACACTGAGGTAGGAAAAATTAATTTTAGTATATCTCATATCATGAGATTAAATTATAAATAATGAGATCACTATCATTATATTCCTTGTCTAAATTGTTCTCAAGTTAATTTGGAAGGTTTTTTCAAGAAAATTTGGGAAAACCGAACCGTTTAATTGAAGTTTTTGTGGAATTTTATGTTAAACTAAACGTAATGGATTTGCGAAATTTTACATATAAAACTTACGGTTAAATGTTAGTGGATTAAATGTTTTAAGATAGCAGGGCCTATTAATTAATGGAAATTTAAATTTTAGATGTGACAATAATAAAATCTCAAAAACGATTGTTTTTGAGATTTTTTATTTTGAACAAATTTTGTTCGATTTAATAACCTTTCGATGTTTCAAAACATTACTTAAAATCTATATATCTATTACCACCGTTTATGATACTATTTTACATAGAGGTGAATGATTTTAAATGAGTTCATATGTTTATGGTTACGCTCGGGTAAGTACCCGGCAACAAGAATTAGCTCGACAACTTGATTTATTGGAAAAACATAATTGCAATGAAATATTGACTGAAAAAATGACAGGAACAAAGGCTGATCGCCCTGAACTAGGCCGGCTGAAGGATAAATTAAGACCGGGTGATATTGTAGTAGTTGAGAGTTTTTCACGTTTAGGTAGAAGTACGAAAGATTTAATTGATTTAGTCAATTATTTTGAGGAACACGATGTAAAATTAATCAGTTTAAAAGAAAACTTCGACACATCAACACCACAAGGAAGATTAATGATGACAGTGTTCCAAGCATTTAGTCAATTTGAACGTGACTTAATTGTTGAACGGACCAAAGAGGGATTAAAAAGTGCCAGAGCGCGTGGTAGGCAAGGAGGACGACCAAAAGTTAATTCAAGAGAGATTACAAAAGCAATCAAACTTTATAATACCGAGCAATATAGTGTGAAGGAAATTGTTGAAATGACTGGAATTAGTAGGGCCACTCTTTACCGATATTTACAAAAATAAACGTTCAAAATATCTTAGAAAAAATCAAGGGAGTTATGTTATGGCATCGATTGAGAGAACAGCGTATCCTCGATTTAAACGAAACCTAACGAAAAAAGAACTACATCAAATCTATACTCCAACAATAGAGGAAATCCAATTTGTTTATTCCTTTGCGCGGGGATCAGAATTTTTGCTGAAGGCTATGGTGCTGCTGAAAGCGTTTCAGAAATTGGGGTACTTCCCAAAGGGGAGCTCCATCCCGAAAGGGATCATTGAACATATTCGAGATTGCTTAAGCTTATCACAGGATACTCCACTTGATATCCAACCATCTCGAGTTACCCGTAAATATCAACAAAAGATCCGAAATCGGCGAAAATGCTGTTATTGGTATGGGAGCTGTTGTGTTAAAAAGTGTTGGGGATGGTGAGACAGTTGTGGGGAATCCAGCCAGACTTCTTACCTAAGAAATTCCCCTTTGATTCAATTAGAAAAAAGCAGCGGAGCAATACTTATTGTTTCAAGAAGAAACCTTAATGCTCTGTCTATTTAATATCTATCATTAAGTTCCACAAATTTGTTTTCTACCTTTTAATTTTTAATATGCTATATTGGGGTAATTCACTTTGGAGTAATGTGAGGTCAGACCCCTTAATAGACAGCCCCTTCCTCCGACAAATAACCGTATTTTACTCATGCATTAAATAAATCATAGGGTGAAGGAGCGCTATCAACAATTGTTCCTTCATAACCTTCGTATACTTCGAAAACTTCACCTTCATGGTATAGATATAGTTGATCTCAGCTTAGAAGGCACCGATTAGAAATTGGTGTCTTCTTACACTATTAGCAGATTTCAGCTTGTAAAATGCGCTCAAAGGAAAGCCTTAGAATATCTTTATCGTTGATAATTTTTAACCATCCTTCAATTATATTTACTTTTTGAATCCATCCCCAAAATTTTGCGGTTCCATATTTTTCTGCATAGGTTATCGTAACTGCTCGCTCTTGTTCAATTGATTTAGCAATCACACGGTTAATTTCTTGAAGCTGGTCATCGTCTAATATAGGCGGGTTAAATTTTTGTTCTTTACGCTTCTCCTCTAATAGTTGCTCTCTATGTTCAGGTAGCATCATCCGACTCGATTCCCACCGTAAATTATAACCTTTGCTTAACTTATTCACTACCATTTAGAATCACCTCTATTTATAATGTCCACCTATTTTTCTTGCACGTTCAGAAGCTTGACCTGCTTTAGTTAATGAAGAAGCCCTATATATTGCTGTACGTCCATATTTATCCCAAATAGCATCAAATACTGAATTTAGCTTTTCTTTTCGTAAATAATTTTCAAATAAATCAATTTGATAATTATCAGATGGTTGCAAATTAGATAATGAAACACCTAGACTCCTGATCGGCTGTTTATCCCAAAATTGTTTTAGTAATTGATAAGCAGCATTAAAAATATCTAAATCGTAATTAGAAGCCACTGGTAAAGTTGTTTGACGATGAAATCCTGTTGGGAAATCAAAACTAGCACCACGTACTCCACATGACACTGTAACACCCATGTATCCTTTTTTTCTACATCTCCTTGCTACTTCAGTACATAATTCAAGAAGAACTATTTTTATCTCATCCAAATTAGTGTAATCTCTGGGCAACGTCATATGGTGCCCTATTGCCTTTTGTTGATTATGTGTTTTAACTGTGACAGGTGAGTAATCAATACCGTTAGCAGTCTGCCATAGTACTTCTCCATTAATTCCCCAACGCTTTTTAAGTAAACCAACTGGAAATTTAGCTAACTGTCCGATCGTAAAGATGCCCATACCTTGCAAATGCTTCTCCATTTTTTGTCCAACGCCAAACATCTTTCCAATAGGCAGTTTCCAAAGTTGCTCCATATTTGTCTCATTCAGCTTAAATATTCCCGTCTCATTTTTTTTCGCAAAATTATCGCATGCCATTTTTGCAAGAATCTTATTTTTACCAATACCTACCCTTGCATATACCCCTGTATCATTCATTATCTTCTGTTGAACCTTTTTAGCAATTTCAAATTCATTCCCAAATAACTTTTGACTACCCGTGACATCCATAAACTGTTCATCAATTGAAAATGGTTCGACTAAATCAGTAAATTGCTCCATGATCTTGCTAATTGCTAACGAGACATTTATATAAGTTTGCATATGTGGTCTAACTACAACTAGATCTGGACATTTATTTTGAGCTTCCCATAATGTCTCTGCGGTTTTAATACCATACTTTTTCGCAAGTGGACATGCAGCAAGTATAATACCTGATCTGCGTTCAGGATCACCGGCTACAACTAGAGGTTTATCTTTGTATTCACTATTTCTAACTTTTTCAACTGATGCATAAAATGATTGGATATCTGCAAGGAAAATCACTTTATCACCCATCACATTATCTCCTTTCATAAAAAAGAACATACTTTCGTATTTATTATATGCGAAAGTATGTTCGTTTAATACTGGTAAATAGTTCAAACTTATAAAATATAAGAAATTACTAATTTATATAATAAAATCCTGATTTTAACAACTTCGTCCAAAATGCTTTTTTGAACATGGTCAAATTTCTTCTTAACAATTTGTTTCGAAAGAGTATAAAGTAAAATTCATTCAGTTTAAACCAAATCTGAATGGTCATGTTTGAATTGGAAAGAAAGCACATGCTAAAATTACTCTTTATCACAAAGCTCTCTTTGAATTGCTGTTTTTTTACCATGTGCTACATACAAATTCACAAATCAGTTTAATAAGAAAATGGCTTTACCCTATGTTGAAGAAATGCACTTTTTGAGGAGAACACACTAACTTTTATCTAAAACCAAATCGCTGATTTTGATCCTCCAAATCATATGATCGTGCCCTTTGCCCCAATAATCCTTTAACAAATAATTAGGGTCTCTTCCATCAAATTCAAGATTACTTAAAGATTCATATAGCCCATTGGGCCTGTAAGACCCCTAATTCCGTTAATGGGGAATCCTTATGTCCTTACATCCTCTTCTGGACATTCCATTCTGTTTGTCCATGCCTTACTATGTACAATGTAGTTTTTGACAATCTCAAATTCTTCCTTCAGCTAATATGTAAGCGTAAAATAATCCCCACCTGGTTCACAGGTGGGGATTATTTTACGCTTACAAACCTCTAAGGTTTCATTATTCAAATGGTGGATGCATTTTCGATTTTCTCGATTAATTGTTCTCCTAATTCCTTGGTAAATAGTTGGACATTAGTCATCTTCAACCTCAATTAAGAAAATTTTTTCTTTAAAGCCTCCCCGCTTTACAGCTTTTTGGCGGCGGACTTCCTCAACATTTTCAATTGATCCTCCGTGACATTCTGCCAGGGCATGGATGATCTCTAGTAGATCGGCCAGCTCTTCGATAGCATCTTTGTCATTATCAGCATTTACATATTCATCCAGTTCTTCGAAGCTTTTCTTTTTCAGTTCTTTTATATATTCTTGGTCATCTAATATTCTCGTAGAAAACTTTTTTCCTGTGTTTTCGATGATTTCCGGTATGCGGTCTCGGACAAGTTTATTGTGAATTGGCATGATTGATTCCTCCGAATATAATAATATGTCATTTTATCTACTCCAAAAATATGATTATTAGGAGAGTTAGGATAGGGTTGGTTTGTCATCTCATCCTCCGTTTTTAGTATTTTTAACGTAGATGTGAAAATTTACTTACAACAGCTAATTAAATAAAATAGGATTCATTACTCCTCAAAATAATCTAAGTCAATTCTTTTGATAGTATACTGAATGACATCGGAAACGCCAACATTGAATTTCATCATAAACTTTGCTAAATCAGAACCATTCATAAGGATAATCTTCTTTTCAATTTTCCCTACATACTCCCTTGCCTCTTTTGTAAAATCAGATGTAGTAATAAAAACTCCTTTTCGAGCACGCATGCCTTCTAAGCTACCAGCAAATTTTTGAATTTCCGGTCGACCAACTATATTTTCCCATCTTTTTGCTTGTACATAAATCATATCTAACCCAAGGACATCCTCTTTAATTATTCCATCTATACCTTCGTCTCCACTTCTTCCAATGGCTCTACCAGCATCTTCAATGGAACCTCCATATCCCATGGAGACTAAAAGTTCGACTACTAATCGCTCAAAAAAATCAGGTGAACAACTCTTCACCTTATCCAACAATTCCTCACTTACTTGTTTTTCTAGTACCTTAAAGCTTTCCTCCAATTTTTCTTGAGGGGTTAATTGTTCTTCTTGAATTCCATGTGTATTGAATTCAAGATTATCCTCGTCCAAAGAGTCATTTATTTTTTTAAACTTCCGAAACTCTTCATACTTTAGTAAATTTTGTTGCGTTAATTCATTGATTTCTGGGTTATTAAGAATTTCCAACCCTCGCTCGGTGATTATAAACGTACCTCTACGTACGTTTTTTAGCAATCCTGCATTTTTCAAATAAGTTCTCGCCCAACCTATCCTATTTTGGAACACTAATTGTTTGCCGCTAGGTAGTAACTCTGCTCGTTCTTCTTTGCTTAAATTAAAATAGTCAGCTAAGTATCTATAAGCTTCCTGTAATGTATGCTCTTCTTGATCACGTAATAATTCTAAAAAGGGGTACATAAATCTTTGATAATTAGGGATAGACATAAATGATAACTCCTTACCTTGGTATCGGTCATAATCTAATTTGCCAATAGAGCATATACTTGAGGTAAATGCTCTTCATCCAAATCCAATAGAAAACTACGAAATTCATCATAAAACACACGATAAATACTGCTTAAACTCTCAACCTCATTAATTAAAGCTAGTTCTGCTTCGGCAGGTGCTTGTCCAAGAAGAATATTCCTTTTTAGCTCTGAAGAGTGGCCTTTTTCTGTCATGTAAATTATTAAGTTCTTCACTTCCTGCATAAACAATGGTGCTTTATTTACAAAATTCGTAACCTCTTCTTCAACATTTCTTTTCTGAGTCGTGGATGTTGTTTGTCCATTTCTGTCATCCTCGAACATTCCCTTTAAAACGGCATAAAGCTCTTTTAATTCATTTTCTGTTAGCGTCACGCCTTTTCCCATTTTGATATGGGTACTGTCCCAGTCACGGATATCGTATTTAGGCTCAAAGCCATTCCAGCTTATCAAGTTCAATTCTTTCTTCCAGCCCTTTCCTGACTGGGAGGAAAGGACTCCAAGTTGTTTCTTAATTTCATACGTGATTTTTGCCATACTATCCCTCTATTGACAATAAATTGTGGGATCAAAACCGTATGCATCAAAAGCATCTCGGTTAAAATCGCGAATAGATTGTGATATCGTCCTAAAGTTTGCGCCTGTATACAGCAGCTGAACCTCTTTTCTGGCTCTTGTAATTGCTACATACAGTATCTTCTTTTCATCATTTAGTATGCTATCCAAATCATTCTGATAGTTAACGCTAAACTTATCTCCAGCCCGTTTGTTTAGTTCCTCGATACGTTTTATACTAGGGTAATGATCCTTATCGAAGTGAATAACAAACACATAATCGAATTCAAGTCCCTTGACACTAAAGGCATCTGTAAAGAATACAGGTTTCCGTTGGCGATCAAAATCGAAACGCTTAGCATACTCTGCTGTTGTAATGACATCGAAATTGCGACTTAACTCGAAAAATATCGTGGATTGCCTTGCATTTTGACTCTCTACATCAAAGCGATGAACAACGGCGATCGTTGCTTCCGGATCCTGTTTTTGAATACTATTTATCTCTTTAATAATATGATTAATAAGCGCTGTGTTTTGCTTAAAGTAATGAATGGACGGTTTATCCCCTTCGCGGACAAACTTCTGATCGTCCATCCTATCATTTTCTTCATCTAAAAATTTTATCGAACTAGCGAGCTCCATAATTTGCTTTGTGGAGCGGTAATTTGTTTTTAAGTTACGGTTTTTTCTTCCTTCAATATTTAAACCTAGTTCTTTATAAGAAAATGGGCTGCGCTTATAAATTCTTTGTTTAGGGTCACCTGATACAACGATTGATTTTTTTTGAAGGGCAACTAGAGCCTTTAATTGCATGGCTTGCAAGTCTTGAACCTCATCTACAAAAATATAATCATATTTTAATGATTCAGGGATCGCCTCTAAATACCTTAATAGAAGCAAGGCATAGTCTTCTAAATCTAAATGATCATGGAATTGTGTTTTTAGTATCTTTTGATATTCTTTATAAAGGTAAAAGATGGTTCGTCGCTGCTCCTTCGTTAACCGCGGATTGCTTCCCCTTCCGGCTCGCTCACATTGAAAATACTGCTCTTCTGTTATAAAGCCATTTGCTTTCATCCATAAGATTTCTTCCATTAAAAAAGTTCCATCATGCGTTTTATACAGCCGTTGTTCGCTAGGAAGCTGCTTATGCGCTTCACTATCTATAAAGTTTTTAGTTAAAACAATAGTCCGATACTTTATCCGATCCTCGTATTTATGTAAATTCTCAAGGGTAACCTTTAAGAATTGACTATTTTTAAAGCCAATCTCCTTCAAAATCCCAGCTGCCACATTATGAAACGTCATCATGTGCAGAGTATGTTTATCTTTGATTTGGTGGTATTTGTTCGACTGCCGGATCCGCTTTCTGGCATCCTCAATTAATGTGGTATTAAAAGAACAATACAAAATTCGCTTTGGCTCATTTTCCTGATCCATCACTTTCAACAGCTTGTATAATAATGTTAAGCTTTTACCACTGCCGGCAGATCCGTTAATCAGCATATGATCTTCTTCCTGCTGAACAACGGAGATTTGTTCAGGGCTTAACGTAATATTTGGCAGTAAACCATGAGCATCAAAATAGTTCTGCCATGCTCGGGCAGATTTTCTAGCAAAGCTCAAGCGAAGTTCATGAAGACTAGTTGTCATTTGCATCGATGACATACTCTCCTTCCTTACATACATGTAAATATGGACACATCCGGCAATGGTTTCCACTTCGAGCAGTTACCTTTTTATCATCAATATTATCCATTAATTCATTTACGTGGTCCCTTAATTTAAATGTATCATGATCATACTGATGTTTCGCCTTCCAATTCTTTGTGACTTCATAACGGCTATACAGACGTTGGAGGCGATTCATCGCCTTTGGATAATAGATATTCTCATATGATTTATAGGAACGTAATCCCCTAGTGAAAGCCGTATCTAGCAAGTTTTGCTTATGTGTATGGGTCCATTGAGGAAATAATGGGAACACAGCTTGACGAAACTCCTCCTCATCTCCCTGTTCCATCAGCAATTTTCCGATCGTTGCAAAAACTTGCTGCTGGTGGAAGTCTTTTTCATAAATCGGATGCTGCTCAATAAAGGCATTGAGGAAAAACTTTTTATGGCAAAAGTCACTGTCTAGCCAAAGCAAATCTGGAATCTTCTCGAAGCCATCGGAAGGGATATCCTGAAGCTCTTGCTGCTCCTCCTGATCCCACTCAAATTCTTCACTTATCTCTTCATTGTCGAATTCATAATCATCGTACAGCTCTTTTAAAACAGTATAGTAAATACTTGGTCCATCATGTTCTTGAAGTTCCTCAATAAAACTTAATGTAATCCGGCCTTTGGCATAGGCAATTAAATGGAATAAAGCATAAAGTGCTGTATATCTAGTAACCTGCCGTGAGTAGTAATCAACTAACAATGCATTGATCCTACTATCCCGATTAGCCGAGATATAAGAATGATAAACACAGTTTTTTAACCATGTGTGATTTAACAGATTCGGCAGCGATGGACTTTTCCACGGGAATGTTTTTAACGATAGTCCCGTCACATGGATATGCTCAGTGGACAATGTTTTTCCGACTAACTGGTCAAAATTCTGAATTTTGTTTTGATTTCGTTCTTCCTGTGATGCGAGATAATAGGTTAATAGTTGAAATAGCTCTGCCTGCTCAAATTCCCATGTTGCTGGAATATCAGTCCGAAAGAGATTCTCTAATTTCCCTGCAGCTTTCTCATTCCAGCTGTCTTTTACACTAGAGTAGATTCTCTGAATTTCGAGCAGGTAGGATTGCACATTGCGCTTCTCCTGGTCTTTTGGTAATAACCGATTTACCTTTCTCGCTAAATCTTTTGTACATTCGATTAATTGCTTTACAGTGAGATCGTATCGGGAATCATGTACATACGGAAAAGCACGAAACGGGTTACTTAAGTATCGTTTCAACCGGTTCCGTCCTGTTTGCTCTTTGGAAAGATCATCAAAGACACGTCCAAATTCCTGGAACTCCACAAGTGCTTGCAGTCGTTCCATGATATCCTGAAAGTTGCTAATGCCATCCATATAATCATGCAGGTCCACCAATAAGGTTAAAGCTTGTATCCCATTTATATCTCCAGCCCGAATCCAACCTGATGTAATCATATTTACATAATCATCATAGGAAAGGGTAATACCCGCCTCGGTCTTTTTACAGTTTTGTAAAGCGAGAAAGAATTGACCATAGGAAGAGGCATAAAAATGCTCCTTGTGCGAATAATCAGTAAATATATTCAAGTTTTCCTCGAATACAGCAATCACTTCGTGGACATTTTTTTGAATTGGATTTTGTTTTAAATAATCTTTAAAGCTAGTTGGGTGTTCAAAGGACAAGAACGTTATATCGTTCCTATCCGCTTCCTGGTGTTCCATATGTTGATCTAGATAATGAGCAAATTTTGCCCCGCTTGTCCACTTTGTAAACTCTACACACTCCCAATCTTGCCAATTAACACCACTAAGCGATTGATAAATTTCAAGCCAAGGCTTATACAGCTCAGGCAGCTCGGGCTGAAATGGGATATAAAATACAAGCTCATAGCCTACCTGTTTCAAAAGCTGAAACAACATCATTCTTGTGCCATCGATATAATCAAAATGATGCAAATAAATTGTTTGGATATCCGAATGAAGCCCTAGCTTATCACGAATTTTTTCCTTAGATAAACTTGCTCTTTCTGTGATATATTGTGAAACAAGTGGGTCTTGGTACATCTGCTTCATCAACTTAACCAGCAATTTTTGCTCGTCCCTTAAGCTGGGGCCTTCATAAAGCGTCAGTCCACCCATCTCCATTAAGAATCGTAAGCTTACATAGAAGTCTTGGACTCGCTTTTGGTAATAGGTTTGTTCACGTTCCGGTGCGTTCTCATGCAGGAATTGTCTGATAATCGAGTGCAAATACACTTCCGTATGCGGATGATTCCATTCCTGAAAAAGCTTCTTAACAAATGCTTTATATCCGTAGACGTGTGCATGAGGATTCTTATCTCGTAAGAAATCAGCAAAAGCCGCACTTTGTGTGATGTGAAGTTCCTCATCACGTAATCGAAAATTTTCGTAAAACTTTTTTGTGTGCTGGTAGTATTTAATGCTAAACATGTAAGTTCTCCCCACTTTCCAGCAAGTTACTCCAACATTGTATGGAATACGGATTCATGGTAGCGGTACTCTGCGCAATAATTCCTTTTTTTGCTCTTGTTAAGGCAACATAGAGCAGCCTAGCCTCCTCTGCAATCGTTTCCGCTTGTTCGTTTTTAACATGATCTCGATAAAAAGTGTTTTCGACAATTTGGTCTTGCCAATTAATATGATAGCCAATCTTCCAATTTCCAGCTTCCGGAATCAATAATATTTCCGTCATTCCATCCTTAATAAATGGACTATTCGTGTAAGGAAGTAAAACATAATTGAATTCCAATCCCTTAGCCTTGTGTACGGTCATAACCTTGATTCGATGGGAGACTTCATCATGAAGCTTCCATTCATTCTCGATAGTATCCGTGGCCATTTTAATGGTGAGAAATTGTTCTAAATCATACAATGAAGCTTCAAAATTTCCGAATTCTTTTTTTAACAGATAAATCAGTCGGTCTAAATTGACCTTGTATTCTTTCATTTTGGCGACGGCTTCTTGTTTCTGCATTCCCATATCCTCACCTGGAAATTGCTTTCGCAAATGTTGGTAAAACCTGCGGCGAAAAACTTCATGTGGTTTAACTTGCTCAATTACTTGTTGCAGTACAGGCAAAGCTGATTGCGATTTGAATGATTCACCACCAAATATCCAATTTTCCCGTTCTTCTAATAAATCTAGTACATATGGCTTCTCCTGTGTAAAAGACTGAAAGACCTCGGATATTGACAGCTCATTATTCCCATAAGAAGATTGATGGAACAAATAGCGATCTTTCGCGACTTTTGGATGGGTAAATCTTCTAAGCAGCAAATAAAATTCACGAACAGGCAAGCAGCGGTAAAAGGAACCTGAAATCTCGGCATCGCAGAAAAAACCTTGGCTTTCAATTTCTTCAACCATTTTAAGGACCTGACGATTAGAACGGACAAGTACAGCCACATCTTCTTTATATAAACGCTGGAGAACATGTCTTAAGTTGGTGGTTTCAAGTGGCAGTGTGACCAATCCTTCTTCTACCGTATCCTCCAAAACCGCTAGCAAATGGTCCGTTTCATCATAATGAAAGTGTTCAATGACCCCATCCCACTTTCGGAATAATTGATTAAACTGGTGAATTAACATTTCTTCTGAGCGATAGTTTTTGCGCAGAGAATATTCAAAATAGCGCTGATTGGCAGTTTCCAAGTAACCCTTAAGCTGATTAAACGCAGTATAGTCTGCCCCGCGAAAACGATAAATACTTTGTTTAATGTCCCCGACAGCAAACAACTGGCTTTGATACTGACTTACTAACCACGCTACAAAGGATACTTGTGCCTCATCGGTATCTTGAAATTCGTCGACAAACAGATATTGAATCTGGAGATGTAATTGTTCTTGTGGAATCGAACGCACGACTCCGAGGCGGCTGATCAAATCACTAATCTCTAAAGACTCTTCATCATTCTTCTTTTTCACTAAGTCTTTTGTCACGTTTTCAATTACATAGGCGGCCATCTGATGAAAACCTCGGTTATCATAACCATACTCAAGCATAAGCACAGATTCATAGGAAATTGATTTATTATTAATTCTCTCCATGATCCCCATAAACGCTTTAACGAGCTTATAATGCGGTAAATAACGGAAAGATTCGTAGATTATCGGATTTGCTGTGGCAAATTGGTCAATATAGTATTCAATCAGCTTTCTTTGCTCATGTTTAAAGCTTCGAATTTCCATTGATTTAGAAAAACCAAGCCGCTGACCTTCATTACTCAAGAACTCTTTGGCAAACGAGTGAAACGTCCCGATAAACATATTGCCGATCTCTTCCATCCATTCAAGATAGGTTTTGTCTTTAGTCAAATCGTAATAACCTTTTAACTTCTCCAATAATTTTTTCCGCATATTTGCGGCAGCTTCATTGGTAAATGTAATCATAACGACAGATCCCATGTTGAGCTGTGGGATCATATGCTTTAAAAATAAAATTCGGTTAATCATGGTCGTGGTTTTTCCGGTTCCAGCGCCTGCTTTAACGATATAATGTTGCTCTTCTTGCTGGTGCTCCAACAGATACTGTTCTTTATTGAAAGAACTGTTGGCATCGAGATAATCTAACAGCGCTGAATCTATTTGTTTACCATCAAAGCTACGGAATTCTCTATCATCCCATTCTTGGGCATAGCGAACCACACTTAGCATCAAAAGCCCGTTCTTATTAGCTTCTTTAAGAAAAGGATTCACTAAGATCAATTCACTATCATCAAATGATAAAAAGAATACCTTGATTCCGTTTTTTAAGTAGTTTTCTATTACCTTATATGTATTATCAGTAATTTCCGATCTAAACCATAGAACCGAATAGTTGGCGTCAATCATCTAAAAGCACCTCATAGACACAAATTCATATAGTTCTATTGTAGTATAAATCGATCCATTTGTTCTAGAATTTGTAAAGGAAATATATGCAAATAATAAAAAAGTGGCAGGTTATTATTACACCTGTCACTTTTGAAACTTTATAAGGAAATATTTATATCGATAAAGGTGCATCACCGAAATAGATAGCTTTTTTGTCACAAATATTTCTTCACCTGTTACCCCGGTATATATTTAAACATTAAGTCAGTAAATTGTTGATCGTCAATTAGTATAACTCGCTTGTCTATCGAACTGGCATAATCATAAGAATTTTTGGGAAAATTCATTGTAGTAAGGTAAATCCATTTAGAAGCTCTTTCTTCCTTCATTACAAGTCCTTTACAATTTCTTCATCCAAAATAGCCTTTCTCTTTTCCCAATCCGGCATTAATGAATAAAGCATTTGATAAAAGCTCTCGCTGTGATCGTTGTACTTAAAATGGATGAGTTCATGGAGAACCACATAGTCGATACAGTATTTTGGTGCCTTTATGAGTTCTGTATTCAACATAATTGTGTTTTTATCTGTTAAAGCGGACCCCCATCGAGCCTTCATTAACCGTACATCAACAATTGGCTTTTGCACTCCATACTTTTGTACCAATGGATACATTTTTTCAAGCGATTCTTTGTATGTCTTCTGAGCTTTCTCTCGATACCATTCGTCCAGCAGCTTTGCCTTTCTGATAGCATTATCAGTAACTTTCACATATAAATAGATGAATCCACGAAAGTATTTCACCGTTTCTTCTTCGGTTGTCTGCTCAACTCGTAAGCGATATTGTTTTCCTAAATATCTAAACGATTCTCCACTTACATATTCACGTTCGCTTTGTTTTAATGGTTGGACATCATTGAAATGCCCTATGTTCCTTAGAATCCACGAACCTTTTGATTTTACAAAATCTGAAATAAAGTCTAACGGAACTCGGTCATTTGCTGTAACCTCAATGGTCTGGTTTCACATTAAGATTGACATTTTTTACTTTTTTCCGTTTCACAATAAAATTAATGACTTTATTAGCGAACTCGATTTGATGTTTTTCCATGCTGCTCCCTGCCTTAGTAACGTCGTAGAGCAACCGTTTTGATTTGCTCAATGATCTTATCAATCGTATCAAAATCAATATCTATATTGTGCTTTTCTTTAAAATCAAAGAGAAGATCGTCCAGTTCCTGTGCAATCCGATTATGAATTTCTATATTGTCATGCCAATCGACTTTTTGATGTGTCTTTATAATTTCATCCATCTTTGCTGCTAGCTCACCTAGCGTATTCGTGTCATAACTTGCAGCAGGTTCTTTTGTTTCGCTCAAAATATCTTTTGTTACGCCATAAAAGGCTTGTGCATTGCGATTCTCCATGTTGGGTCATAGATACGGTCATTTTCTTGCGGTTTAACTAATCGTGCCAGTAATTCTGATACCTCAGCAGGCGTATAGAATTCCCCACCCTTTTTCCCTGCATCAGAAGCGAATAATCCAATCATATATTGATACGCATTACCAACAATATCTTCATTTCCTAATTGGGATGGTCTCAAAGATAGCTGGTTAAAATCCTCTAATAAAGATCGAAGCATGGCATTCCGTTCTTTTGCTTTTCCAAGAATGGCCTCACTATTAAAGTCTATGTTCCGGAATACCCCACGAAGTTTTCCAGTATTCTCGTTTTCAATTCGTTCCAATGCTTTGTTGATGATTTCGCCAATTTCCGGGTCATTTCTTTTACTATATAAATAGTCAAATGTAGATGCTTCATCTAACACAAACCGTTCTCGTGACAAAGCACGTTGGATTCGTTGCTCATCACCATTGTACCGTTTACTGTAATCCTCTAATTTCTCCTTATATGAATCACTGAGGTACTTCATAAATAACATGGTGAGGATGTAATCCTTATATGTAGATGAATCAATTTTCCCTCTAAATGTATCGGCTGCCTGCCATAACACACTGTTGACTTTTTCTTGTGATGTTTGTTCAATCATTCTTTTTTCCTCCTAGTAATTGCTGAGCAACCCCTTCAAAGAGCAACTCCTTTTCTTCTATTAATTTCTTGTAAAGCATTTTCTCTCTTTGATACGTATACATCCTTCTGCTGCCCTATCCAATATGCTCGGTCAGGTAACTGTTGATAGCATTATAATGGATGTCCAAGGAAAATAGAAGATGGCTTTATTAATTGTGAATGATTTCACTTAAACTAATTTACAGGAATGAAATGAAATTATTAAAACAACCGAGAGGAGCATCCCAGACAATAAATGCTTAGTACCTGCCCCCTAGTACGTGAGGTGAAAACACGGCATAATCTAAACGATGATGCTCCCCTACCCCAAACACATCATTTTTACAATCACTTTTTAAGTTGACTATTCATACAATTATTTCTCCGTGAAAACAATGTTTAAAAGCTATTTATATTTTCCAAACTCTTTCGTAGCGTTAACCATTGTTTCAATCACTTCAAATGGCACATTGTAAGGGATTTCGGGACCTTGAGATGAAACAACATATCCATATCCATTGGCAGCTTTATTGATTGCTTTTTTTACCTCTAATTGCGTTTTGATTGCATTCCAATTGAGCATCTCGATATTATTAAAATTCCCCATAATAGCAATTTTACCATTTGCTATCTTTTTGCATTCCTTTAAATCATCATTATAATCAAGAATCGTCACAACCGCACCTGTTATTGCAATTAAATCTATGATTCCTTGAGCACTTCCAACTGCTTCATAAACCACTGGCACCGGGATTTCTTTAATGGTTTCTTTGACTAATGAGAGTACATGATTCTCGAATAATCTCCTGCTAATAACCGTCTGAGACGCAATACCATCTGCCATGACAATAATGTCTGCCCCAGCCTCCACCATTTTTTTTGCCCATGAAATGACAAATTGTTTACATTTATGCAATAACAGCTTTAGATATTGATCTCCGTTTCTATCTTCCTCTAAGAGCAACCTCATAAACGCACCGGTTCCCATCAGCATACTCGGTAAACTAAAAGGAGCAATTAGTCCACCAATGACCGCTGTATGTTGACCCACTTTTTTGGCTAAGATGCTAATCGCTTTTAGTGTTTCTTTCGTTTCCATCGAATTAGTAGGATCCGGTACCTTTAAGTCTAGAATATCTTCAACATTTCTGATAATCATTTTTCCAACGGTAGGCGAGCCGTTTTGATGATAGGTTAACGGAACCCCCCAAGGAGTCAAATCCTCAACCACATGCGGCATACCAAAAACCGCATCAGGTTCTAGCAGTTCCAGTAATTTTAATTGTCCATTCGCTATGTATTCCCCATTTTTTTGATAGGTCGGTAAATCAAGGTTCAAAAGTTTCGCCCCTTGTGTTAAAGCAACAGGTACAACAGGAACCCTGTCTACTGCCTGAAACGTTACCGCTTTTACTAAACGCTCTTTTGAATTCATTATTTAACCACCCTCTTATGTAGTAAACCTAGCAATTCTTTTGCTGTTTTAATCGCTTCAATCCCGTTTTGAGCCATGGCATCTGCCTTTACACGTTGAACGAGACGAGGATCAAAGTTAAAAGGTGCACCCCCGACCAGTATTTTGACATGTCTTAATCCTTTTTTATCGAGAAGTTCTCTTAAATGTATGACTTCCTCTGCGGTATGCAGGATTAATGCCGAAACACAGATTAAGTTTGCTTTTTCTTTTCTTACAACTTCAACGAATGTTTCATTCGATACTGACAGTCCCAAATCGACTACATCGAATCCAGCCATCCTTAAAAACGTTGAGATAATTTGTCTTCCTAGTGCATGATAATCTCCGAAAGCATTCCCGATAATAATTTTTCCTAATTTTTTTCCCTTCTGGTCTTTCTCTAATAAAGGAAGTAACACATCTAAACAAGCTTCGATAATTCTCCCGTTCACATAAATCTCACTTAAAGGAACAAGTCGATCAATTTGTTCCCTTCCTATTGATTCAACGGTTCGTTCCAATATTTGCGTTGTAATAAATTCAGCATCTTCACCATTATCAAGGGCATGGTGAATAATGGTCAGGCAATGTTCCAAGTTTTCATTTTTAAAATTTTTATAGAATTCCTGGTACAAATCGATTGCACCTTTATAACTCGTAAAGTTTGCTGAAACCCCTAATTCTTGATTGATATCGTCTATCATTTCCTTCGTTAACTCTACTTGTTGCAGAAGGATTCTTTTCACATTGCCATAACTCATTTTGTTATACTCCACCATGGTATAAACCTTTTGAATTAGATCATAAATAGTTTTTAGCGTGTCATCCAAAACCATAGACTCCGTGACAATGTTTTCACTATCTGTATACATAGAAATAAAGCTTTCTTTTCCTTTTTCTAATTCCTGTACCACTTGAAATAAAGTTTGATTGTTCTCATTTAAGATTTGTGTCATTTCAGAGGTTTGCTTTGTTAATTTGCTTGTGGTGTTGGTCATATTCACGGAAGCATTACTAGTGATATCTGATAGTTTTCTTACTTCCGTTGCAATAATTTTAAAAACATCTCCTTTTGGGCCCAGGCGGTACGCCTCAATATTAGCATTTATGGCTAGAATATTCGTTTGTGCAGACACTTCTCGCAGTAATTTAAGGGTTTGTTCCATATTTTTGTCTACTTCTTCATTTTCTTTATTCAATTCAAGAACAGTAGAATTTATTTCACCATATTTTTCTCTTAGTTGAATCATTTTATTTAAGCCATCCAAAAACAAGTTCAACTGTTCATCAATATGTTGTTTTGTTTTTTCCGCCATCAGCGTTATGTAATGATCATTCCCTGTATATTCCGTATAAACCGCTTTCATTTTTATCAAATAATCTTCCAACGCTTCTGAGGAAGATTCTATATCTTCACAGTAATTGACTTGTGACCACAGGATCGTAAGCTGTTTTTCCAACTTCACTTTTTGCTTTTCTAAAAACGTTTGACTAGACAAATATACTCCTCCCTTATGAGTAGGATTAATCTATTGTTAAAACAATTATATATCATTTTCAAACCTATTTTTATAACAATCCATGAAAAAAAAGACCGAACATGCACGTACTATGTTCGGTCCTGCAATAGACGGCCCCTTTAAGGGGTCCAGCCTTTCTTATATTCGACCAATTCCACTGTGATTCCCTTAATTTTATCACTGGCAAATTGACTGTCCTCTCCCACAATGTATGGAGCATCAATTTTTAAGACGGCTCTGTCGATTTTGGGTTGTTTCTTTATATCACCAACAAGGATCAACACGTCTATTTGAAACCAAATGCCCCCTTCTCCATTGCTTTGGTCTGCCAACGGATGATAAACCATTCCTGCTTCCATTACCTTCAATGGCTTCACTTTGGAAAATTTCCTCTTATATTGGTCCTGAACAATTTTTTCTATCTTTGGCTCGATTAATGCCAAAAGAATATCTTCGGAAGTCATATACTTCGCATCTGATCCGGATATCGGTACATATGGTACAGATGTGGCCTGAGCAAAAGAGTTAGTTACGAGTAAAGATAAAGACAGAAAAACAAGCTGAATTAGTTTTTTCAATTTATCACCCAATTTATTTATTCATTTCCTATGTTATTATTTTCCAAATTAGAGAAAAATATAAATTTATCCTTTTCGGCAAGAAGACTCCATCTGATTTGTATTACGGGCGAAGCCCAACCATTCAGGTGGAGATGAATTTCCGTCAGCCGATAGGCTGAAATCTTTTGTTTGGTTTGCATCATGATCCTACTATATTAGAGAACAAACGTTTGCTTATTCTTTGTGCAAGTGATACAATTAGACATAGATGGAAAGTGTATGGATATCATTACAAAATTAGATAGTAATCATCATTCAGTGTTAACTCTCTCTAGAAAGGTGGTGAACAACATGACCAGGAAAAAGGCAGTTAAAGTATTGCGTAAACAAAAGAAAACCGAAAACATTCAACGGTTCACTCAAAAACAAAATATTGGACGAGCTAGTCTCACAGCAAAAGAATATCGTCTACTTCAACGCATGACTCATAGTTCAAAAGCACTGCGGAATGTTGGATTATATACCATAAAACAATGTTACTTACACAACAATAGGATGGCGACGGTGAAGGAAGTGGACGCTGCCATGCAAGCGGATGTGAACTATTGGGGCCTTCAATCCAACTCCGTTCAAGCGATTCGTAGAACGCTATTTTCGGAAGCAACGAGCTTTTTTAAAGCACTGGAACAATGGAAGAAAACTCCTGAAACATTCACGGGTCGTCCCAAGTTTCCGAAGTATTCTGGCTCCACTAAAAAACGGATGATTGAAATCTATCAAGTTCCGAAAGTAGATCAAGATGGATTTTGGACGATTCCCATGAACGTGGAATTCAGAAAGCGTTTTGGTTCAATCAAAATTCGAATGCCGAAGAACTTATTAAACCGGAAAATCTCCTATATTGAAATCAAACCTAAGCAAAAAGGTCGGTTCTTTGAGGTGCATTACACGTATGAAGTGTATGTGGCTCAAATGAAAAAACAACCTACGACCACGATGAACGCTTTGGGTTGTGATTTAGGTGTAGACCGATTATTGAGTTGTGCAACGAATCAAGGCGATACCTTCTTAATTGACGGCAAAAAACTCAAATCGATCAACCGATACTTTCATAAAGCCATCAGCCATCTCCAACAGAAAAACATGGAAAACGGCCTTTCTAAACGGATTGTAACCAATAAAATAGCAGAACTTTGGAACAATCGCGAAGCTCAAATGAACGGATATTTCTCACAAGCTGTCGGCTTATTGTTCAAAAAAGTGAAGGAATTTAACATTGATACGATTGTGATAGGTTATAACGCTGGTTGGAAACAAGAAGGCGGCATGGGAAAAAAGAATAATCAACAGTTTGTCCCAATTCCATTTCAGAAACTCCTATCTGCCATTGAAAATAAATGCTTAAAAAAAGGCATTCTTTTCAAAAGACAAGAAGAAAGCTATACCTCCAAAGCTAGTTTCCTGGATAGAGACAATATCCCTGTTTGGTCAAAAGACGATCAAACTCCCCACCACTTCAGTGGTAAACGAGTAACACGTGGTTTGTATCAAAGTCAAGCAGGGCGTTGTATTCATGCCGACATCAACGGCGCATTGAATACGCTACGGAAATCAGAGGTTGTAGAATTTGATGAAAATTTCAGAGTGAAAACGCCATTCTTATTGGCAGTACAAAAACGTAAGGCTGTTGCCTAGCGCATAGCTTAGTGGGTGTGTCAACCATCCATGTGTATTCGTCACTTTTGTGCCGGAGCTTGTAGTACATAGTTCGTAAGGCTATGACTTCACCGTATCCATTCGGAGAACCTTCACTCATGGTAGGGAGGGTGCAAGTGGGAAAACGATCGTACGTCGCCAGTACCAACCAAAAACATACTTGGGGTGTCGCCTGTAAGGTGGCATGAATTCTAGAGCGTCAAACAGTCTAGCAATAGACGAGAAGACCTAGAGTTCAAACTCAAGCCCCCACTGAAAAGATTCACCTCAGTGGGGGTAGTTGACTTCGTTCCTCCAGCTGTTTTTTGTGCTCTCCTGGTATTGCTCCCTCCAGTCTCGAAGACCTTCCGTCTCATCCAACAGGAATTCAATGTTGATCTCTTCCAATTCATTGTCTGTCAAATAATTCAACACGACGCCTAACATCCGTGCTAGCTTGGCGACTTCATTTTTCTAATCATCCTTCTGAGGAACATCTGCCTCCTTTTCAGTTTCCTCAACATGTTCGGCAGCTTTCCGTGGCCTCTTGATTCATTCTTACCAGTTTTAATCTATAGTATTTCCATTTAAATGGTATCTTTTTCAACATCGGATTTAATTGAAAAAAATTCAAAAAAACGAAACCAATCATTCATTTCAACGTATATTACGTCGAAGTCATTAAATGAAAACTGGCCGACTGGCGAGTCCATAAGGACGGTTCATCAGGCGTAGTTGGAATTGATGCAACATAGGAAAGCATAAAATTTGGAAAAAATTTATGCTTCCACTATTAGCTAAAAAAGGGGGAGTAGCCATGTCGTTTTTTAATAAAGTTTTTGCCAGTGTAGGCATCGGATCGGCAACCGTGGATACAAAGCTTGAAAAAGACACGTACATGCCCGGCGAGACTGTCAAGGGTATTGTGGAAATTAGAGGAGGAAAGGTGAACCAGCAGATTGATGAAATTTACCTGTCCCTAAAAACCAATTATTTAAGAGAATCCGATGACCGAAAATATAACGTTACAGCCACCATCGACCGCTTTAGAGTAACGGCGCCATTCAACATTGCAGCAAATGAAAGAAAAGAGATTCCTTTTTCTTTTCAACTCCCTTATGACACTCCCCTGTCGATCGGCAGGTCTAAGATTTGGGTCACCACCGGTCTGGATATAAAAGGCGCTGTGGACCCAAGTGATAAAGACTATCTGAAGATTATTCCGAACCGGTTAATGGCGGCCGTCTTTAATGCCATCGATAACCTTGGCTTTAAAATCCGAGAGGCTGACTGTGAGGAAGCACCAAGAAGATTGCGCAGCCGCTTGCCGTTTGTTCAGGAATTTGAGTTTGTGCCGGTTTCTGGTCCATTCCGCGGCAGATTGGATGAACTGGAGGTCGTGTTCCTGCCATCGGGGTACGGTGGACTTGATCTGTTGCTCCAGGTGGATCGCCGTGCGCGCGGATTGGCAAGTTTGTTCTCGGAAGCCTTGGGGACGGATGAAACGAATCTAAGGTTATCCGTCACCGCCTCGGATATTCCATACTTACAGCAAAAACTGCAAACAGTGATCCAGCGATATTCGTAAACACAAAAAAACAAGGGGCTGTCTGATAAGTCCCTAAAATGAAGCAAGAGGAGAAAAACTTTTCGTTTTTCTCCTCTTGCCTTTGTATTTTTTCTATTTTTCTCTGAAAATAGCTGGCTAATTGCCCGCTACTTTCAGTATGTTGTGGGCCAAAGCCACTATTCCAAACTCGACATGAACTTTATCGAGTCTCCGCAACGAAAATCTGCGGAACGACTGATTGCTCTTGATGTGACCGAACGCACTTTCTACCTCAATTTTTCGTCGAGCGTAGATAGCGGCCTTCTTATCACATTCAAGGGCTCCTTTGGCCTTTGCTTTCATTTCTTCAAAAATTGTGTTCCAGTGAACTGGGCGATTCCCTTTTGCCTTTGTGCATTGGGGCTTTAGTGGGCAATCTGTACAATCTTCACCTTCATATATTTTGAAGCTCTGCTCATAGCCAGACGGATTCTTTTTGTTTTGATTTTTTTCAAACGTCACTTTCCTTCCGTTCGGACAAATAAAACAGTCATCCGCTTCGATATAGGTCCAGTTCTTCGCATTTTTGATGTCCTTTTTATACTTGCGTGTTTGTTCTTGTAAATAGCTGCCATAAGGAATAAGAAACTCAAATCGTGGCTCTTTTTCATCTCCAGCTGTTGCATGGCAGCTAGCCACATGGTTGGAATATTTTCTTTTGTCAATTTTTCAATGCCGCGACAGGAATAGACCTCTTGTGTGTAGCCGTAAAGAATAATTTTAAGCTATTGTGATAATGAGTAAACATATCGCTCCTATTAAAGATAAATTTTTTTTTATTTTCTTAAGCATAATTAGTCCTCCTCTTTTTGAACTATGAATCTCACAAACTACTTCCAAAAATACAAATGCCTAAGTGGTAAGGCGGTGCGCAAACGATCAATTACTTTGAGCACTTTGCGCACCGGAATCTTTTTTTAATTTTCAAGACGAATCTCCTTTATCGTTTTATCCAGAGTTGATTGCTTTAGATGGAATCGAAAAAATAATGGGTCATGTTTTTTTAAATATTGATCCAGTAGTAGTTTTCCTTGACCAATAGTAAAAGTGTCAACCTCCGCGTCAGATAAATCCCCGCCTGACATTTTCGCCTTTTTAATAGCTGTTTTTTGTTGAGTAGTGAACGCAAAATGGCTTGCATTATTTTCTTCCTTGTTTTTATCAATCACTACGAAAATAACACCAATGATAACTATCGCACATAAAGCAATAACAAAATACTTTCTCATAAGTTTTCTCCTTAACATCCTTAATTCGCAATCTATAATGCCCGTAACATCAACATTCGTGGGTTTTTCTATTTTTAATTTTCAGGCTGAAAACCACTTTTCGGACTGTCCCCTCGGAATGCTGAGGCTCTCCCATTGATCATTTTTTAGCATTTTGCCAATATACACAATCTGGCCAACATGAGAGGCATAGTGGGTGACCTGTCGCTCAATGGCGTCAAGAACTGAGTGTCGTTCCCCGCGGATGTATACATTTTTTAGTAGATCCTCTTCTGTTAAACTGGTTAAGGTTTGTAGCAATGTTTGCCAGCCCTTTTCCCAAATGGCCATCAGCTCTGACATGGGAGTAATATTATCTACGAATTTATCATCACGATTGCGGTTTTCCTTTTCTCCATCCGTTGTTAAAAAGTCGGTCCATCTTGAGATCATGTTGCCGCTAAGATGCTTGACGATGATGGCAACACTGTTCGATTCCGGATTATATTGCCAGTGGATGTCCTCCTCTGATAATTGGCTGATCGTTTTATCTCCCAGGCTTTTTACGCTCTTTAATCTTGCAATAACAATTTTTAAGTATTCACTTCCAATATTCATCCACCCATACCCCCTCGAAAATTTTCTGTGAAGATACCATAATTTATGGTAATGTATGTGGGTAATTTTACCACAATTTCAAAGAAAAGAAAATTTCTAATTTCTAGAAAAGCCTTAGACGAGAAACATACTATAAGGACCCTTATGCATATTCCCAAATCTTGCGCTTATACTAGAAATGGCGGTTAAAAAGAACAAGGAGACTTTTGCATGAACGAGAGAATATTCAAGGCTATTAACCAATATGCAGGAACATCCAGCTTGTTAGATTCACTAATGATATTGATCTCAAAAAAAGCCCGATTTGTTTATCTTTTTGTCATTATCATCCTTTGGTTCCGGTGTACTGATGACAAAAGGATGACTGTAAATACGGGATTTACCTTAGGGGTTACCTATTTAGTTTGCTCACTCATTAAGTCGTTCTTTTTTCGACCACGCCCTTTTTTAACCCGTGAAGTGAATTTATTATCGCCAGTTCCATCGGAAAAGGATTCAACCTTTCCTAGCAAACATACTTCGCTTGCTTTTGCTATGGCAGCTTCGGTATTTTGTTTTCACAAGGTGGCAGGGGCCTTTTTATGGCTGCTCTCGGTCATGGTGGGAGTTTCCCGAATCTGGATGGGTCAGCATTATCCGTCTGATATCGCCGGAAGTGCTGTCATTGGAAAAATTGTGGCGTATATGGTTAAACGAACAGAATTGAGTTGGAAACCGTTGGTTAAACGTGCCCTTCAACCACTTAAGAACTTTTGATTTTTTGTCCTCTAAATAAACTTTAGGGATTATTCCTTGTTTTGGAATAATCCCTTTATTTTACAGACAATTTCTGTCTAATCTTGTATTTTCGCTACAAATTCATCAATCACTTGATTTAATTCTTTTGCTGATTTAGTGGGAATTTGATGTTTTTCATCGATGATCCTTAATTGATTATTTGGCAGTTTTTCATGCAGAATCTTGGCATATCGGTGAAAAAACTTATCTTTGTGCCCATAGACCAATAAAACCGGTAAATCAATGGTAGATAATTGCTGGGTACAATTATAATGCAAACTATATTGACAGTATTGGGCAATATTTCGTGCATTGCCCTTTAATGATTCTCGGTACATTTTTTTAAATATCTCTTTCGAATTCGAGTTTCCCAACGAAATCGCCAAGGCCAGCAGCCTTTTTGCCCTTACTTTTGAAAGAAAGGTTGCTATAGAGATCCTTTTTTCGTTATAAAAATCCCTTACCTCGGACATTCCACTAATAATAACTCCACCCAAAGCCCGTTCTCTCTGTGTCAGCAAACATTCCAATACGATAGACCCTCCCGTCGAATAGCCGCAAAAAATAGCTTTTTCTAGTTGAAGATGGTCTAAAAGCTGGATGATATCATTCACAATCATCCGATAAGTGATGGGTTCCTCAGAAAAGCCGCTCCGCCCATGACCTCGGACATCAAACGTAATGACCTTATATTTTTGCGACAAGCCTTCCACTTGGTATGTAAAATTGGAACTTGTGAGTAGCGGTGGATGGATAAACACAAGTGGCGTACCCTCGCCGTTAACCCTGTAGTATATTCCGTCCCCGACTCCATCTAATAGTGGCATCAAAATCCCCCATTCATAAGGCAACTATCATTCCTTGTCAGACATCATTATTTTCACACAACTTATCAGTATTATTCGATTGGTCTCGCTCCGCCATGCCCCATATTAATCCTTTATAAAAGAGGTCGGCTAAGTTGAAGCCCTGATCTATTCTCCATGAATCGCATTTTGGGATAAAATAAAATCAGTCTTTGGAATCAGGCCAATATTTTTACCAATCGGGCTCAAAATGGTGGATCTATTCTATGGGACAATACCACTTGGAAAAAGGGTCCAACTGTCTTTTATAGTCCGATGAGACAAAACCATTTGGAAGAAATAGGATAAAGCCATCCGGCAAATGGAGATTTATGTAAGATCAAATCATAACCACCCATTGAAAGATGGTTATGATTGTTTTTAAAATGGTACCTCACAAGAATCCGCATATACATAGCTTAATAAATCCACTTCATATTCCGTATAGGTTTCATCGAGCTTGTGGCCGTCCCAGCGGTGGCCGAATACTTCCTCGACGAGAATCTCCATACCGCCCTCAGCGTACTCTTCAAGACGCTTTCTTGCTTTCTTCGGAAACCCATCATCTTCATCAAATGCCTCAATATTTCTGCCCAGTTCTTCATCACTTAAAATGATCGAATAGACCGTGGCCTTTTGCCGAGTGTTCAGGTAGTTCGTCCTGAGCTCCCGGCCGCGCTCGCCGATGCTTGCTTTGCGGTTCTTTTTAAAGCCCAGAGTGGCACATAATAAAAATAAGTCCTGGTATTTGATTTCGTATTTTTGATTTAAGTGAAAATAGATTTCTTCGTATTTTTTGCTCGTGTAGAGCAAGGCTTGTCCAGCTAGAAAGTCCATGGTTTACCCCCTCGTTGCCATTGTTTCAGTGATTGCCAGCGGTACAATTTCCGAATGTCCTGGTTTGATTTGTTCCAGCTTGTACCATTTGCCGAGTTTACCGGTGCTCTTGAAGCGGATTTCTTCCGTTCTGGAGAGCTCGGTATCGGTTAACAGTAGGACCCACTGTGAAGTTAGATTTGGAATGTTGTCGATCAAATGATCGCGGTTGTTTCCGCTGATGCGGCCAAACGGAGTGTCCATGAATAATGGGAAATCAATATCGCTTGAGCCGCCCGCAGCCACTTTTGCCAGCGACGCAATAAACGATAAGGCGACCACTTGGCGCTGTCCTTGGGAAACATCCTGGGTGATGTGAATATTGTCCCAGTTTAAAATATCAATCTCATATTTTTCATTGATATTAACGTTTTTCACCAGTTCCTTGTCTTTGCGGTCAATCAGCACCTTAAAGATCTCGGTCGTTTCCTTTGTTAATTTCTGGCGCATTTCATCGCTGTATTCTTTAAAGACCCGTTCGAAATGGTCCTTAAGGGTTTCAATATATTGGAGGATTTTCGAATCGATTCGCAGGCTTTCATTCTCCCGCAGCATCCGGCTGAAATCTTTCTCCAATGCTTCCTTCTTCTTCTCGTTTTCGCCAATCCGGAATTGGAGGTCGCGAAGTTCATCCTCTAGCGCCTTCAGATAGGCCTTTTTCTCATTCAAAGTGGCTTCAAGCTGGCGTAAGTTCTCCTGTTCCTGGGCCTTCTGTTGAATTTCGCCGCTGTATTTATCAATCTCGCGGTTAATGCCTTCCATTTCATCTTTGATTTCTCTAAAATCACGCAACTTGCAGTCGATCGACTTCATGATTGTTTCTTCTTCGAGTGAAAAATCATGAATGCTCGAGGCAATTTGCGAAATTAATGGTGTTAATTCCGATCGTTTGAAATTGTTTTTCAATAATTCCAGCTGATGCAGGTTTTCCTTGTGCACATGCAAATCATTTCCACAGCAGGCACAGACCATGTCGTTCAATGATTTTTCAATCACCTCAATCGGCACCAGGTCCTTTTGGTCGACGAGGATTTGATCAAGATAATTTTTCGTCGAGACATACGTATCCTTCATCAGTAAATGAAAGGCGTTGTTAACAAGTTCGCCTTTTATTTCGTTCTTTTTATCCTTGGCCAGACGGACATGCAGGGCCTTCTTTTCTTTCTCGGCACGCAGTTTTTCTTGGATCCGTTTGACCCCTTCGTTTTCAGCCAGCTGGTTTTCGATCCGTTCAATCTCAATCGCGCAGGAAGTTTTATTATCCTCTTTTAGCTGAACGCGCTCCTGCATGCCGGTGATTTCATCGGTAAGAGCGTCGATCTCATTTTGTTTGTTCGTTAAATCAAGGTTTTGGGAAGAAGATAGAACGCGTCTTTTTTCAGATGTGTGTAGCTTTTTTAATAGATTAATCGCTGCTTCGAGTTTGTCAATTTGCAGCAGCTTGACAATTCCGTTTTTCACTTCCTCTTTCACCTTGGCGTCTGTTTTCGCGAGCGTTTCAATTTTTTCGGCATCGAACAGGAAGAAGTCCTTGATGCTTTCATCCAAAATGTTGTTGATGATCGTTTTGATCTCTGTCTCATCGGTAATCGGTTCAGCCGAATAGTTTCCGTTATCATCAATAACCGTTAATTCGGCACCAATGATTTTTTCGGTGATGACGTCACCAGTTTTGTAGCCCCGGGCCAATCGTTTAATCACGTATTTTTGGCCGCGGTGTTCGAACATCAGCTGTACCGAGGTATCAACCGGCATATTCGGGTTTTCTTCCAGCGCTAGGAAGTTGACGAGGTGAATCTTCTCCTTCGGGTTATCCTGCTGGATATGGGTGCTCCCATACAAGCCAAACATTAAGGCTCGAAAAATCCCGGTTTTCCCTTTGCCGTTTTCCCCAAAAATGATCGTGATATTTTCATTGCCGCTGGCAAACTCGATTTTCTGTACTCCATAAAATTGGCGGAAGTTTTGTAAGGTGATTTCGATCAGCTTCATTTATCTTCCTCCTCCAACACTAGCTCGCGGATTTCCTCTCGGATCATTTCTTCAATGGCCGCATTGGAACGCTTGCCAGCCTCCAGCTCTTTTAAAAGCAATCTAGCAATATAGGATAGATCTCCTGGAAACTCGTTGATTTTTTTCTCTAAATCCTTATGAATGTTCATTAAATAGCCCCCAAATTTTCTTTAAATTCGTAGTAGACTTCCCATGGAAGCTTATCCATTAGATACTCCAAGGAATAGGATCGCAGGTATTTGCCGACAATTTCCCTGGCGTTAAAGTTATTGATCGCAAACCGGGAAAACTCGGCAAATCGGGGAAGCTCCTTTGAAGCAATCGATTTATATAACTGATCTCCCGCCTCAGATGGCAGGACGATAAAATCATAGATTTCGGCGATATTTTTTCCTGGATAGGTTCGTAAAATCCGCCCGCGCCGCTGGACAAATTCCCTTGGGTTAGAGGTGCTGGCGAGAAAATAGGCGGTTTTCGTGCTCGGTACATCAACGCCTTCATCCAAACATTTAATCGCCACGAGAATTTGAATCGCGCCGTCAGCGAACGATTTTAAAAGCTGCATTCTGTCCGCCAGGTTAACCTTGGAATCAAAGCGATGAACCCGGTAGCCGAGGCTTGCGAGATTTTTCGTGATTTCGTCGACTTCCCCCGGCGCACAGTAGACAAGTGTATGGGACACGTCCTCACGTACCTGTTCGCGAAAAATCGAATAAAGCAGTGCTTTCTTATTTTCTGCTTTGCTTAAAATCAGGGCCCGTTTGCGGTTCAACTCCCTGATTTCCTCCGGGTCTGGGTGATCGGAACCGTAAAGATGGATCAGCCTTTTGGTCAATCGTTCATAGCGCTCCAGCTCATCATCGGTTAAGTTAATAATAAACGGATGATAGGTGTATTCTGTGAGCGCCCCCGTTTGAATCGCCGTTTTCATGTCATATTCATATACGGTCTCACCAAAGAATTCCGTGATGAACTCGGTCCCTTCTTCATCCCACCAGCGGTCCGGGGTCGCTGATAGGCCAAGCTTTGCTTCCATTCCGCCGAGCCGGTGGCCGCGCAGGCTGGAAATTCCAAAATAATGGCATTCATCGGCAATCAGGAAGCTTTTTCCTTTGATTTTTTCGATTAACAGGTTGAATTCTTCCGCAGCAGCCGAGCGATAGGTTGTAATCACCACATGCTTATAGATGATCCCAAGGTTAAAATCGCGTACATCGGTCTGTAGCTTTCCCGTCCATGACTGCTTGTTTCCGAAACAAAGCGTAAAGCTGGTAAAGCCTAATTTGCAGCAGCTCTCTTCCCATTGCTCGACGAGATGGGTAAACGGCACGATGATCGTCAGAAAGATCCGCCCCTTTTCCCGGTAAAACTCATTAGCGATCATTAGGCTTGTAATTGTTTTTCCGGTGCCAGTTGCCATTTCCAGGATGCCCGACCAATTGTTCTGTTTCACCGCAGCTATCGCCGCTTCCTGATAGGGCCGCGGTTTAATTTCTTGCTGTTGCGCCATTTGCCATCTCCTGCCTTAAAGAAACAAAGCCGATTTCATCAAACTGCAGTTTCTCACTTTGCTTAATTTCATACGGTAACACCTTTTTGTACATATGGTCCTGCTTCCGAACAATCCCTTTTTCCATCAGATAATCATAGATGGAAATTTCATGCATGTTGCCTTGATATTCGTTTTCCAAAACATAGACAATTAAATCTTCCAACGTTTCAATTGGACTGTCATCCCTGACAATAATGATCATGTCATAGCGATAATCAGTAAAGAGCTTTTTCACCTGGCGGTAGCCGCAGCGCTGCAGCACACTCTTTAGCAGATAAGGGTTCCAATGATGCCCGATATAAGGCAGTTTGCGCCGGTATCCTTTTAGAGTGCTGAGTGATAGGTAGGCTTGCGTACCGATTTCTTTGTCGACATACGCCTTAATTTCCGCAAGTGTTGCTTCATCGATTTCCAGCATCGCCGCCGGATACAGCTGGTCAAAATCGATTTCAAGGAAAACTCCCTGATCCAGGAGCCGTTTCAGAAAAGTAGAGACCATCATTTCTTTGTAGCCATATTCAAAGGCAAAATCGCGGATTTCCTGTCTGGATGTCTCGCCGGTAAAATGGGCGGCAATGACTTTTTCAAAGCTATCAAACTCGTAACCGTCAAGATACAAGAAATTGGAATGGCCTTTGACATTCGGTTTAAAAAATTTGATAATTGACGCGAGTTTATTCACTTCATCAATGCCTTTATCACGCAAAATCGCCGATAGTTTCTGGTCAAACATCATTTCCTTAAACATAAACCCTGCCGTCGAAAAGCCTTTCTTAAACGCTTGATCGAAATAATTGACCAATAACCGTTTTTCGTCCTTATGGAACTTTAATTTTTCAAATAAAATCGCTTGATTGTTGCCCCAAGCAAGAATTTGAAAAGAAGCGGAAATCGCCAGATCGACTTTATACTGTGGTTTGATGACCTCTAATAGCTCCTCCCTGGTACAAATGCCATTATGGCTTTTCATATAGGCAACGAGCCGGTCTTCGATACTCTGTTTCGATGCTTCATTCTTGAAAATGTTTAGCGTATTGCCTTGGCCAATCGTATACTTATCGTCCAGATAGTAGCGGATTAAGGAATACAGATGTAATTTTGTTCCAATTCCTAATTTTTCAAGCTTAGGCTGGAATGTTTCGTACACCTCCTGGACATTAATGACATCCTTAAGGCTGAATCCTTCATTTAAATATTCCTCGATCTCAGAAATCAATGATGTATCAAAATTTTTACTATCAAAATACTGGAAGGTAGAGCGGTCAACAAGCAGCACGTTCTCGGCATCGCGAATTCTCGCATCGATTGCCCGGACTGAGCTGCCAAATTCAAAATCAAGATGGCGCTTCGCCAGATTTTCGAGGATCTCGACCCCTTCTTCATCAATCCTTAGTGCTCCATGAATATAATGCTTGAATAGGTACGTGAACACTTCGTTCATCGATAACTTATGACGGGAATAGACTTCGCCGAATCTAACATATCCGCCAGCCTCTATCATCGCTTGAATGAGTTCAGAAGTTGGTTCTTCAATGCTAATCGACTCCAGCAATTCCTCGAAAGATGGCTGATGCTCGTAGAAATGGAATATTTCCGGTAATTCATTCATGAAATCATCCACAGCTTTAAAATCAATTTTTCCATTACCCTCGAAGAAAAAGACGTCGAGATTATTGTAAATCTGAAATTGCAGCTGTTCCTGTTTGATTAAATTGACCAAGTAACCATTTTCCGCGCCAATGATATCTAATAGTTCCTGCTTTGTTACAAATGATTTCGACTTGGAAACTAAGCCGATCACCGTTGAAAACTGGTTTCTGCCCAAATAGCCCGAGATTTTTCTCACTTGTTTTTTCAGGATCTGCCGTATTCTCTCGCGGGTGACACCAACATGAGTCCCGATTTCCTCAAGCGTTTCCAAGTTTTGATAACGGTGCAGGACTATATCAAAATCTCTTTCTGTCAGCATCGCTTTGATATTGGCGGCAACATCTTTCGGATGAACAATATTTTTCAGTCTAAGTGACATATCAAATAAAAGATGCGGCTCGACTTCATCCTTCAATTGAGCAATATCTTTTCCTTCGATTTCCTTCATGTTCAACCGGGGATTGGTATTGGATTGGTAACCAAAAAAGCTCAGTACTTCACTGACTGGCAGATCCATGATCAGTTCATATATAGCACCTGATTCGAAATATTTTGGCTGCGGGTCAGCTGAGTCGATATAATGACTGAGGGCGGTTTTCACCTCTTCATATCGTTTCTTTCCAACCCCTTCAAGAGATTTAAAAACTTCAAGATGGTGGGTCTGGATTTCACCAACGGTTTGGATCCCCTGCTCCGCGCAAAAATTGCGAAATGATTTATATTTATTCTCGATAAAAAAGGTGCTGATATCAATGGAGGCCGCAGCCGAATTAATTTTTAACGGCGCTGTGGGCAGGCCAATCACTTTATTTAAGCGTTGTTTTACCGCCTCTACCTTGGCAACGCCTACTCCTCGCATTTCACCATACTGCTCTAAGTCCTTTTCCGTCAGCGCGCAAACAGTTTCGATTTTTTTCATTTTGCAATATTTAAGAAACGAACGAAAAAGGTTTTCTGAAAAAACTTCCTCTACTAAAAGCAGCTTTTCGTTGTCATTGGCAGCAGCGTTCTGTGTTTTCAATTCGGGCAGATATTCTGCAACCCGCTTCTTCACCGCTTCGACTTTGCCGATGCCAACACCATTGGTTCTGCTATAGTTTAAATAATGTAAACTTGTCAACTCGTGAATCGAATTAATTTTATTTTTTTTGCAGAAATCGCGAAAAGTACGGAAGATTCCTTCTGGAAAAACCTCATGAATCGTGACTTTTCCTGATGCCGCAGTGTTTGGACTGACTTGAACGCCGATGTCAGAGCTTTTTTTGTTTTGGAAATACTTCACCCTGCTTTTCACAGCATCAAGTTTAGTACTTCCAACTCCCGGATAATACCAATATTCTTCGAAATGCTTATCGGTAATTTCGGCAATTGTCTGAATACTGTTCTTTTGGCAAAACTCCCGAAACGTCCAGTATTTGTGGTCAGCAAAAACGATTTCAATCAAGTGCTCTGCCTCGTTTTCGGAATGGGCTTCTGTTAATTCATTCATGCTGCCGGTGGGTTTGTTATTTTCTTCTGCCTTCTCCTCTGCCCAGTGAGCGATCGTAAATCCAGCCTGCTCAAGTTCCTCCCGAAGCAGTGAAATCTCAACACTATTGTTGATTCGTCTAAACCCAGCTAACGGGATTAGATGAAAAAAGGTATCTCCTTGAACATGAAAACGATGGAGGAATCCTGTCATTCCTAGTTTTTGTAAGTTCAAATTCCGATAACGGCCATGATCTTCCGGTGCAATGATATAGTTTTCAAACGAAACAGCACCGGAGGGAATGATATTATTCGGTTTTTCAGTAGAAAAATAAAAGCCCCTTAATGCCAATTCGTCAATGATGGTAAAAAAGGTGGGTTTATCCTTTACATATATAGATCTTAAGCTATCGAGGAAGAACTGAGAATCATTTAATTTTTCCAATCTCATTAAATAGTTCTTCAAGTCCCCTTTTCCCATATGATTCAATGACTTGATAACGGGAGGAAGTTGGAAATAGTCTGTCATAGTTGCCCTCCATTAACCTATTTACAAATTTACTATATTACTATAATACAATAATATATTTCGATGGTCGAGGTATAGAGGTAAAGGCTAAAATTTCATTTCGATATGCCTTACGAAAAAACGGCATGAAAGCTATTTTTCATGCCGTTTAAAATAATTCGCCGTCTAATATTTTTTTCACATGATCCGATACAGCGAAAATTGGCGGTTCTTGTGCTGCTCGTAAAGCTGTTCAATTGTTTCTTGGTGAAGCATCTCCTCCATTGTCCGCTTCCTCTTTTTAAACGTTATTGTTAGAAAAGCAATATTGATGGTCATCCAAAGCCCTCCTTAAATATTTCCGGCTATTCCGGGAAATTCTTTAACTGGCTTTAGCTTATAATAAGACAAAAGATTCCAAATCGTGAAAACGATGGAACCTCTCCTCGATAATTAGTTGAAGAAAAGCTCAGACTTTGGATGTACCTTCAATTCGTTTTGGGGTCTGTTTCTTTGTTCATTAGCTTGATGACATGCTCCTTCGGACTCCAGCAGTTAAATTGATAGTTCGTTTTGGTTTCATAACCGAGCCGGCCGCAAACATATTTCATTCCTTTTGGAGTTTTTTCGGGCTTAAAGTGACGGCAGGTTGCACAACAATGGAAATCTTTCATAAATAATTCTCCTTCGGTTCAACATCAGACAAATTTTAAGAATTCAATTCGCGGAGCTCTTGGATAATTTCATTAAACCGTTGATCCAGCTTGGCATAGGTTTCGTCTTTTGCTGTTAACAAGCTTAGTCTTCCCAAAATCTCCTGTTGTTCGTTTTCCAGCTGTATTCGGCGAATGGCAGCATCGTCAGCAGCAGCATTTTCGATAATAGGTGTCCTAACTAGTTTATTTTCAATGATCCATTTTTTGTCTGTTATTTTTTCCAAAAAATAGCGGTCATGGGATACGACCAGGACTGTACCGTCATACTCAGAAAGTGTTTGCTCCAGCTGCTCCCGTGATGGTAAATCCAAATGGTTAGTTGGCTCATCCAGGATTAATAGATCCTTGGCCTCGAGAATATATTGCATCAGCTTGCATTTGACCCGTTCGCCCATGCTCATGTTTTCGATCGGCTGCGTCCATTGGGTTGCGGTGAAACCCAGATGTTTCATGAAATTTTGCACTTTTCCCCGCCCGGCAAACGTTTCCTGATAGAAAAATTGTTCCGGTGTTTGCTCCAGCGGTAGGTCAAATACTTCTTGAGTTAAATAGCCAATTTTGGCAGCCGGGGACACCCAAATGTACCCTTCTGCCGGCTCTTTACCCATTAAAATATTCAGCAGCGTGGTTTTACCGCTGCCATTCGGTCCTGTTAAGGCAATCTTCTCCCCTGATTGAATCGTTAAATTTACCCGTTCAAACAGCAGCTCCGTACCAAAACCTTTTCGCAAATCCTTGACTTCGAGCAGGCGCTTTCCCTTTTTGGGATTGGGAGGCAATGAAAATTGAACCGTATATTCAGGGGTTAACTGCTCTACCTTGGCTTTCTCAAGTTCCTTTTCCAACCGTTTTCGCTTTGATTTCACTTGAGCATCCATCTTTTTTGCCTTTACGCGGAAGTATTCTTTAAACCCTTCTTGCTTCGTTGATTGCTGATGGGCCTTTTCGGACCAGGAGGAAAGGTTGTTGATCTGGTGCTCCACTTGTTTTATCCGCTTTTGCTGAAGGTCATAGGCATGCTGTTGCGCCTGACGCTGTTCATGACGGAACGCCTTATAGGCAGAATAATTCCCCTCAAACTCGATGATCTTTTGATCCTCAATGGACCAAATCTTTGTAACTGCTTGGTCTAAAAAGTAACGATCATGGGAAGCCATGATGACGGTTCCGTTATATTTCTCGATGAGATTAATTAATTGAGAAATCGCTGCCTCGTCTAAGTGGTTAGTTGGCTCATCCAGGAGCAAAATATCCGCATCTGCAGAAAAACCTTTGGCCAGTCGGGCCTTTAGCTTTTCACCACCGCTTAAAAATTTATATTCCGTATTTGGTACAAAAAGCTTAGCCAATAATTCTTTTTCATACTGGGTAATGTTTGTATTTATAAAGTCAACCTGCTCCTGCAAGACATACTCTACCTGCAAGTCTTGTTTCCACTCCAGAGAACCAGATTCAGAGACCAGCCCTCCTGCAATGATTTGTAAAAGGGTTGATTTCCCGGCGCCATTTTTCCCGATAACCCCAATTACTTCATTACTTTTGACGTGTAAAGCCGCAGCCTCAAAAAGGGTTGTGCTTTCAATGGTAAATTTCAAATTTTGTATATTGAGCCATTCTCTCATGCAAATCCCCGCTTTCCGGGAGGACATAAATATAAACGCCAAAAATCCTCCCAAATATTTGGAAGGATTAGTCTGTAAAAAATCGTGCATCAAAAAGCCTGCTGTAAACAGACCTTTGCAAAATATATAAAAATTGGGCAGACTAATCCTATTTTTTTAATCATCGTCCTATATGCCTGACGGAAAAAATAAGATTAGTTTCTCACTGTCCACCCACATTCCCTTCATGTTTATTACCATTATCTTAACATTTTAACCCAGCGAAAGCAAAGCATTATCATGTCAAATTTCGTTTTTAACCGCATATCCAGCTGTTGATCCCATTATGCAAGGTAGGCTTCGCGTACTTCTTCATTCGTCAAGAGATCATGGCCGTTTCCTTTGAGTTTGATTTCTCCTGTTTGAATGACATAGCCGCGGTTAGCGATTTGCAGAGCTTGGTAAGCGTTTTGTTCCACGAGCAGGATGGTAATCCCTCCCTGATTTAATTCCTTGATGATGTCAAAAATTTGCTCGACGACCATCGGTGCCAGACCCATGGAAGGCTCGTCTAACATCAATAAATCCGGTTTCATCATTAGCGCTCTGGCGATGGCGAGCATTTGCTGCTCCCCGCCGCTCATCGTGCCGCCCTTTTGGTCCAGCCGATCCTTTAGCTTCGGAAAATATTGGAATGCCTGCTCCATTCTTTCCTCGATAACTTGTTTACTTTTGACCGAGAACGCTCCCATTAATAGATTTTCCTTGACTGTTAACCGAGGAAAAATCCTTCTCCCTTCCGGAACATGGGCGATTCCCAACAAGGTTGTTTCGTGTGCTGGTTTATTGGTAATTTCCGTTCCATTATACATGATGTTTCCTGTTTTGACTTTCGTCAATCCGCTGATCGATTTTAAGGTCGTCGATTTTCCCGCGCCATTGCTGCCAATCAGGGTGACAATTTCGCCTTTTTCAACTGAAACATCAATTCCTTTTAATGCTTGAATCCCGCCATAAAAGGTTACAACCTTATTTAATTGGAGCATCGAATCCCCCCTGTCTATATAGAGTAGTCTCTAGTATTCAAAAAGCTGGTTGGTTACTGAAGCTTCTTTCCTTTAAAAAAAAGGGAACCAGCTAAACATTTTTACCTTATCCGGCATGAACAGCCCCGGTGCCGAGGTACGCCTCAATCACTTTTGGATTATTTCGGATGTATTCAGGCTTTCCTTCAGCAATTTTCACCCCATGATCGAGGACAAAAATCTGTTCGGAAATTTCCATGACGAGCCGCATATCATGCTCAATCAAAATGATCGTTAAATTGAACTCCTCCCGCATGTTTCGTATCAGCCGGGTAAGCTCGGTCGTTTCCTTAGGATTCATGCCTGCTGCCGGTTCATCCAATAATAAAACCTTTGGTTCGGCCGCCAGCGCCCTAGCGATCTCCAGTCTTCTTTGCGCCCCGTAGCTTAAATTGCAAGCCTTTTCATTTAGAAAATCCTCCAGGCCTACATATTCCAGCAATTGATACGCCTTGATTTCTGAATCCAGTTCTTCCTTGCGGGTCGTCGGGAGATTGAACAAAATTCCAAAAAGTCCTGCTTTTAAATGGGCATGCATCCCAACCATCACGTTTTCCAGCACGGTCATTTCATTAAACAAACGGATATTTTGAAACGTCCTGGCAATTCCCTTTCGACAAACGATATGCGGCTTTAAGCCGTTTAATTTTTCACTTTCCAACAAAATTTCCCCTGACGTCGGCTGGTAGACGCCGGTAATCATATTAAAAAAAGTAGTTTTTCCGGCACCATTTGGTCCGATGATCGCAGTAATCGAGTTTTTTTCCACGGTCATTGATATATCTTGAGTGGCCACCAGACCACCAAATTTCTTCGTTAAATTTTTCACTTCCAAAATGGACATCCCTACACCTCCTGAGCGTTCTCGATTGGAGATTGTTCGCGCAGCGAATCACCGTTGGCCTCCTTACTCCCTTTTTGTAATAATTTTTGGTCATATTTGCGGTTTTTGGCGGGTAAAAGACCTTGCGGGCGGTAAAGTGCGAATAAGATTAACAGCAGCCCGAAAATCATCCGTTGCATCTTCGATGGAGACAACGCATCCGGAATCGAAATCGCCCCTGACGTGCTAAGCTGATTCAACCAATTGGTAATCTCCGTTAATACTTGCAGGTTGAGAATCGTCATTACAGCAGCTCCAAGAATAACTCCGGGAACACTGCCCATCCCACCTAGGATGACCATGACCAGAATCGTAATCGACTCCAGTAAGGTAAAGCTTGTCGGGTCGACAAATGCTTGCTTGGCCGCAAAAACGACACCCATCATGCCCGAGAAGGAGGCACCAATTGCAAACGCCATTAATTTCGTCTTCACCAGGGGGACGCCCATTGCTTGAGCGGCTATTTCGTTTTCCCTCACCGCTTTCCATGACCGGCCTATTTTTGAATGTTCAAAGCGGCGAACCGTGAAAATAGTAAATACTAAGATAATCAGGACAATGTAATAGAATTGACTTGGATAAAGAAAGTCGATTCCAAACAGGCTTGGCGGGGTAACCGAAGGAAGGCCCATCGCTCCGTTTGTGATATTGACCGGCCGGTCCAGGTTATTAAAAATGATCCGAATAATTTCCCCGAATCCCAGGGTAACAATGGCCAAATAATCGCCTTTTACCCTTAAAACGGGGATTCCCAGAAGGATGCCGAACAGGGCGGCAACAAAACAGCCGATTAAAATAAAGATCCAAAAGCTTTCTCCTGAAAGCGGATAATGCCCAAAAGGCATGAAATGATTCGCTTGGGCGGTCGCAAATATCCCATAGGAGTAGGCCCCAACAGCAAAAAAGGCAATAAAGCCCAAATCAAGCAGGCCGGCCATTCCCACGACAACATTCAGTCCCAGCGCCATCGAAATGTAGATACCCACTAAAGTTGCCACTTCCATATAGGATTGATAGCCATCCCCATTACTTGCGGTAAATGGCAGTAAAATTACCAGCACCACTCCGGCAATGAGCCATTTGGTAACGTTTTTAAAGCTAGTAAAATATAATAGTAAAAGTGAGGCTAATAGCAGCAGGAACGCTGTCACTGATTTTTGCGCCAAGTATAAGCTGAGCGACGTGATTCCAATGTAAAGGAGAAGGAAGATTCCCTGCGCGAGCTTATTTTTTCGATAGTTTTGCCAAAGAGCTTTCATTCTCCTCACCTACACTTTCTCGGTTACCGGTTTGCCAAATAGGCCTTCCGGTTTAAATAACAACACAAGAATTAAGATAATAAACGCAAATACATCCTTATATTCAGCTCCGAACACACCATGCGATAACAGGGTTAAATTGGCCGAGGCGAACATTTCTAGCAGTCCCAGCAAGAGTCCGCCGAACATCGCACCGCGAATATTGCCAATCCCCCCTAAAACCGCTGCGGTAAATGCTTTTAAGCCAAGAATAAAACCAATATAGGGGTCGATAGTTCCGTATTGTACGGCGAACAGCACTCCTGTAGCACCGCCAAGCGCTGAACCAACAAAGAAAGTGATTGAAATAACCTTATTGACATTGATCGTCATCAATGCAGCGGTATCACGATCCTGAGCAACTGCGCGCATCGCCATTCCCCACTTCGTCCGATTAACGAAGAAATCAAGACCGATCATCATCAAAACGGCAGCGATCAGAACAATGACAAACGATTGCTTAATCGTCGCATCGGTAAAAATAGAACTAATTGATGAAGCTTTAATCGATAGCTGACTATTAAAAAGACTTGGACCGGTTACAATGTAATTTCCTTTTTTCAATTCGGCAATAAAGCGGACAATATCCTGTAATAAAAACGAAACTCCAATCGCCGTAATCAATGGAATTAATCGCGGCATGTTGCGCAAGGGCCGGTATGCTACCCTTTCAATCCCCATTCCTAACAGGCCTGTTAAAATAGCGGTAAATAATAGAACAACAATTAGCATGATAATTGTCGGTACCGAGGAGACCCAGCCAATTCCTGTCAAAACGATTAACATCGCTGTGCCAATAAAGGCACCCGTCATAAAAATTTCCCCGTGGGCAAAATTAATTAATTCCAAAATCCCATATACCATCGTGTATCCGATTGCGATAACGGCATAGACCGCTCCTAAGGTGAGACCGTCGATCAGTACCTGCGGGATATTTTGGATCATTTCAGTAAGCATGGCTAACCCCCTTGTCCTCATTATTTATAGAAGAAAAGGGTACCTCACACACAAGTGTGCGTCATACCCTTTCCACCTTATTTACTCACTTCGCCAACTAATTCCGCTGGATATTTGGCCTCTTTAAAGCTGTAAATAAATACCTTTGCGTAATTATTGTCGCCATTTTCATCAAAGCTTACCTTTGTTAAGACACCTTGATAATCTTTCACACCACGAACGGCATCCCTTACTTGGGCCCGCGTCGGCATTTTATTGTTATTGGCTTTAATAGCGTCCTCAATCCCCTTTAAGACGACGCCCATTGTATCATAGCCATAAACCGAATAGGATTCTGTATTTTTGTTGAATTTTGCCTTATAGCTTTCGATAAACTTCTTACCTTCCTCTGATTTCGATGAATCCCCTGCCAGTGAAGTAATATACGTATCCTTTACGGCCTCGCCAGCAATTTCAACCAGTGTCGAAGCATCCATTCCATCACCGCCGAGGATTGGAACCTTGATCCCTTTTTCTCGGGCCTGCTTAATAATCAGCCCACCCTCGGCATAAATACCGCCAAAATAGACTAAATCTGGCTTTTTCGAGGCAACCTGGTTCAGCACACCGTTGAAATCTTTTTCGCCGACGGTAATTCCTTCAAAACCGAGAATCTCCGCACCTTTTGATTCAGCCGCTTTCTTGAAAGCTTCCGCCAGACCGGTTCCATAGGCCGTTTTATCTTGGATAATGAAAATTTTCTTGGCCTTTAAGGTGTTTACAGCAAATTCAGCGCCTGCAGGACCTTGGAAGTCATCGCGGGCCACAATCCGGTTGACGGTTTTTAATCCTCTTGTCGTGACTTCGACCGCGGAGTTGGCCGGTGACACCATTGGAATCGCATATTTTTCATAAACTTCGGAGGATGGGATGGCAACTCCCGAGTTAAAGTGTCCCACTACCGCCAAAATCGCTTTATCGGCGCCGATTAACTGAGCATTGGCAACGCCTTTCTTCGGGTCGCTTTGGTCATCATACGGGACCAGCTGTAAATCAAATCCCAAATCCTTAAACTTTTGTTTTTCTTCGTCTAATTTCATTTGTGCACCAAGCTTAATGGCCTCCCCAATGGTGGCACTTCCACCAGATAGCGGGGTTTGTGTGGCAATCTTAATCACCTTTCCGCCTGATTTTCCCTCATTTCCATCAGACTTGGAACTTCCGCATCCGGCTAGAAAAATACTCGCCGCCAAGCCCCCTGATAACAATATCGCTAAAGATTTTTTCCACTTCAACTTGACCTCTCCCCTTTTCTCGTAAAATACTTGTCCCAATACATGTATATTTAATAGGTAATAAAATTAGGACAAAATATTCATTTCACGATTTTTTTGTATAAAAAAATGGTGCCTGACAGCAACCATTACAAATCTCTGATTGAATTGTTATGATCTTACCAACACTAATGCTAAATATGAAACCAGATGAAGGATTGTCCGTATAATAATGAAATAATGTTGAAGGAGTCGAATCGTTTTGCCAACAACAGAATCAGTGGAATTTTTAAATCAGGAATTAGAGAAAATTGAAAAATGGGAAAAGGACCAAAAAGGACTGTGGTTCTGGGAAAAAATTGGACGACTTCCCTTTGCCTTGCTCGATAAGCTGACACCAAAGTTTATTCAAGCCAAAATTGGAATGGCCATCGATGAACTTGGGAGTTATATCCAAACAGGTGGTCAATATTTAATCAGCGAGAAAGCAGTTTTTCAGAAATTCAACCTTAAAAACGAAATAATAAGCCTCGAACAGGTCGGTCAGCTGCCACTCAGCCAAATGGATGAAGTCGCAGAAGAACTAAAAAATTCACGAACAAAATTTGCCGCTGTTCAAGGGGCTACTACCGGATTTGGCGGGATTTTCACATTAGCCATCGATATTCCTGTTCTACTCAGCCTGTCCCTTAAAGTTTTACAGGAAATCGCTTTATCCTACGGTTATGATCCGAAGGAAAAAGCGGAACGCATCTTCATTGTCAAATGCCTGCAATTTGCTTCTTCGGATGTTGTCGGAAAAAAAGCCATACTAGAGGATTTAACTGATTTTGCTTCAGAGAAAAAGAATCAACGAATGATTTCACAGCTGCAGGGATGGCGCGAGGTTGTCATAACCTATCGCGATAATTTCGGCTGGAAAAAGTTATTTCAGCTTGTTCCGATTGCTGGGATGATTTTTGGTTCTATTATCAATAAATCGTCGATTGCCGATGTTGCTGAGACCGGGATGATGTTGTATCGAAAACGGAGGATATTGGAGCGGCTTCAGCAAATGAAAAAACCGGGTGAGGTGTAGGTTGTAGGTTAGCCGATACCTGACAGTTAAACTTCGGTATCCGCCCATGATCTATGGTACAGGCACCCCAACATCGATGATCTGGTGGTGCCCGTACCTACCTCCATTAATCGTGAAAATTCGTTCCATCCGTTACATTTTTAACAATTCCTGCACGGATGACAAAATCACCAAAGTGTTCCCCATTGAGACGTTCTTTTGCATAGCGGGACAACAATACCCGCAATTCCTTTAAAATTTCCTCTTCCCCGATATTTTCACGATACATTTTATTCAGGCGGCTGCCATCAAACGCACCACCGAGATACATATTATATTTTCCGACAGCCTTCCCCATAAAAGCAATCTCCGCAAGAGCTGGACGGGCACAGCCGTTTGGACAGCCGGTCATGCGAATCGTGATTTCTTCTTCGTGCAGACCATTTTCATCAAGAATTTCTTCAATCTTATCGATTAAACTCGGTAAATAGCGCTGGCTTTCCGCCATGGCCAAGCCACAGGTTGGCAATGCCACACAAGCCAGCGAATTGCGGCGCAATGCAGAATGATACCGACCATCGGTTAACCTGTATTCGTCCAGTAGCGCGCTAATCTGTTCTTTATTTTCACTTGGGACATTGGCAATGATCAAGTTTTGATTTGCCGTTAAGCGGAAGTCACCTGTATGAACCTTGGCAATTTCCCGCAGGCCGGTCTTTAGTTTGTAATGGGCAAAATCCTTCACGCGGCCATTTTCCACAAATAAAGTAAAATGCCAATTTCCATTAACCCCTTCCACCCAGCCATACCGGTCGCCATTGTGTTCAAAATGATATGGTTTCGCTTCGTCCAGCTTCCATCCGAGGCGGTTTTCCAATTCGGCTTTTACCACATCAAGCCCTAGGCGGTCAATCGTATATTTAAACCGTGCGTTTTTCCGAACCGAACGGTTGCCGTAATCACGCTGAATCGTAATCGTCTTTTCCGCCACCTCGACCATTTTTTCCGGCGGGCAAAAACCAATTACCTTCGCCACTTGAGGATAGGTCGTCTTGTCACCATGTGTGAAGCCCATGCCGCCGCCAATAGCAATGTTGAAGCCAGTCAACTTGCCATTTTCCACGATGGCAATGAAGCCAAGATCCTGGGAAAAAACATCAATATCATTTGATGGCGGCACGGCAATGCCAATCTTGAACTTGCGAGGTAAATAAAGCGGACCGTAAATCGGTTCAACCTCCTCCACATCAGGCGTGCCGGCGACTTTTTCCTCATCCAGCCAGATTTCATGATAGGCTCTGGTCTGCGGCAATAAATATTCACTTAATGTTTTGGCGTATCCATATACCGCGGAGTGGATTTCCGACTGGTATGGATTAGGATTGCACATGACGTTTCGATTGACATCGCCGCAGGCTGCCAGCGTGTTAAGCAACGTTTTATTTATTTCCTGGATCGTTGTCTTCGTATTCCATTTTAGAATTCCATGCATTTGGAAGGATTGCCGAGTGGTCAGTTTTAATGCTCCGTGGGCATATCTTTCGGCCAGATCCTCCAAAACCAGCCACTGTTCGGATGTAACGACACCGCCCGGAGCCCGGACACGCAGCATGAAGCCATAGGCAGGCTCAAGTTTTTGCTTTTGCCGCTCGTTTCGAAGATCGCGGTTATCTTGGAGATAACTGCCGTGGAACTTCATCAGGCGGTTATCATCTTCATTGATGCCGGCACTGAGACGATCCTGCATCGACTCTTTCAGTGTGCCGCGCAAATAAACGCTTTCTTCCTTGATGCGTTCCACATCGCTCGGCGGACCGTCCGGTGCTGCTAAAATTGGCTTTAAAACCATGTTGAAAAGACCCCTTTCAAAATTTTTGCGACTGTAAATCTTTTTTTCTATTAATATACATCCCGCTGATAGCGTTTCTGCTGCTGCAGATTGGCTACGTATTCCTCCGCCTGCTTACGTGTCAGACCTGCTTCTTGTTCAATAATCTCCAGCAATGTTAGATGAACGTCGTGAGCCATGTTTTTCTCAGCGCCGCAAACGTAAAAATAAGCGCCTTCTTCCAGCCATTGGAACAATTCTTTCCCATGTTCGAGCATGCGATGTTGTACGTACACCTTTTCTTCCTGATCTCTTGAAAAAGCAACATCCATCCTCGTCAGGACACCCTGTTTCAGCCATTTTTGCCACTCCGTCTGGTAAAGAAAGTCCGTCGTGAAATGCTGATCGCCGAAGAACAGCCAGGATTTTCCGTGTGCTCCGAGTTCTTCCCGCTCCTGCATAAAGGAACGGAATGGTGCGACGCCAGTTCCTGGACCAACCATGATAATCGGACTATCCGGATTTTGTGGCAGCTTAAAGTTTTCATTATGCTGGATGAAAACTGGAATCGTATCCCCTGCCTGCAGACGCTCGGCCGCAAAGATGGAACATACCCCGTTTCGCTTGCGCCCATTTGCTTTATAGCGCACGGCACCAATCGTGACATGCACTTCATCGGGGTTCGCTGTTAAACTGCTGGCAATGGAATAGAGCCGGGCCGGAATTTTTCGGAGCACGGAAACAAACTCTTGTGCTGAGGTACCCCATGGACCAAAATCGCGGATCAAGTCTAGTAAATCCCGGCCCTTTATATATTCTCTAACTTTTTCCGCCTGACCCGGTGCCAAAAGCCTTTGTAGTTTCTCATTGCTTGAAAGCTTGTTGATCTTTTCCAGCAGCGGTTTGGTTAAAATGGTAATTTCATAGAATGAAAGCAAGGCATTCTCCAATGGGCGGACATCCCCCGGCTTCACTGTCACGGGTTCTTCCGGTTTCCACGGCAGCTCATGGAGAAGCAGATCCACAAGTGCAGGATCATTTTCCGGATAAATGCCCAAGCTGTCGCCCGGTTCAAAGGTTAATCCAGAGCCCTCCAGCGATATTTCCAAGTGGCGGGTTTCCTTGTTGGAACCTCTTCCATTCAGATTGATATTTTCTAAAATTTCCGCTTTAAAAGGATTGGATCTTGAATAGACGGATTCCGCCTGCTGCTGTGAGGCAGCCGGCGATACGCTGGAAGATTGAGTTTGGGACGATTCAATTAAACTTCCCATTACCCCCTGTAGCCATTCAGCCGCTGGTTCATCATAATCAACATCACAATCAAAGCGCGGATACAGCCGGGTTCCCCCCAGTTCTTCTAACCGTTTGTCAAAATCCTTTCCCGTTTGACAGAAAAATTCATAAGAACTGTCGCCAAGTGCCAAAACAGAAAAGTGGAGTTCGTCAAGTTTGGGTGCTCGTTTACTATGGATCAATTCATGGAATGTCAGCGCATTATCCGGCGGATCTCCTTCCCCATGCGTGCTGACAATGATGAGCAGGTTTCGCACTTTTTTAAGTTGATTGAGTTTAAAATCACTCATCACTGATACAGCTGCTTGAAATCCGTTTGCCTCGAGTGCCTTTTCCACATTTTTTGCCAAGCCGCGCGCATTTCCCGACTGTGAACCGTACAAAATCGTGACTTCCTTTGACGCTGCTTGTTTGGCAAGCTGCGGTTGGACTGCTTCCTGTATCGAATTTCCCGGAATGAACGCCGGCTGAATGCCCGCCGCCAAATAACCGCTTAACCACATTTTTTGTGAATCGGTTAATGTTGGCAGCAAACAATTAAGGAGCTCTGCCTGCTCCGAAGAAAACGGACTGTTTAATACTTGCAGTTGCTGCAAAGAAATCCACCTCACATTTGATCTAATTTTTTCCTTCCCTTAAGACGGCTTGGGACACTCTAAAACCAGCAGCCCGTTCCACAACCACATCTTCAATTACTCGATGATGGCACAACGGTTCTGTGACAAGGATTTGTCTCCCTTGTTTTACCCGTTTTTGCACCTCAAGGTTTACCTCTGCACTTAGGAGACCGGGAAATAATAAATAAGGAACAACCATAACGGTGCCGGCAGCTTTTTCCAAAATGGTATCGAGGCCTTCCTGCAGACATGGCTGGGCGGCAGCTAAATAACAAACAGAAACAGCTTTCATTCCAAGCCGCTCTCTAAGGCCTTCACGTATTTTGGAAAAATCAGCCTGAATTCCCGGGTCGCTACTGCCCCTCCCGACCAGCAACAGGCGGTCTGTCGGCCTAACGTTTCCTGCGCTCGTCCGAACCAGCTCGGCCACAGCATCCATAATTCTCCCCTGGATGCCAAAAGGATTCATTACTGCGACGTGAACAAAAGGGTACCTTTCACATAATGATGCCAGGGCGAACGGAATATCTTGTTTAATATGACCTGCTGCCAATAAAAACAGCGGCACAACGGTTATTTCACTCGCACCCTTTTCCACACATCGTCTAAATCCCTCTTCTATCGACGGTTCCGTCAGTTCTAGGAAACTGATTTCCTGAATTGGCGCATCCAACCGCTTGATGACTCTTTCCAAAAAGGCTGTTATTTCCTGAACCCCTGTTTTCGAGCGAGTTCCATGGCCAATATAAAGAATTGCTTTCATTTAAAAAGTCCCTTTCCGTTCTTGACTGCGAAGATTCACTCACTGGAATCACTTTATCTGCCGTTTTTCATACTATATCTGCAATTTTGCGAGGAATATCTGCAGAAGTAGTCTTCAGATCTGCAAATTTAACCATATATCTGCAAAGCTTTATTTTCTTCCTCAAACCAGTTTAATTTTTCATTTAAAGTGACGACCTCGCCGATGACAATCATGCTCGGGTTTGTAATTTTTGCCTCCCGCACCAGCACCTCAATCGTTTCCAACGTTCCAACTACGGTGCGCTGGCCTCGTAATGTTCCCCAGTGAATCAAGGCAATCGGTGTTTGCGGTGCCTTTCCAGATTGGATCAATTTGTTTACAACTGTGGAAAGATGGGTAACCCCCATATAAACACAAATCGTATCAACTGCGTTGGCGAGGTGTGACCACTGGTGTTCCGCCGCTTCATCACCGGCCTGGTGTCCGGTAATAATAGCAAAGCTCTTGCTCAATGTCCGGTGTGTGACTGGTATCCCGGCATAGGCGGAAGCGGCAATTCCTGCGGTAATGCCCGGAACGATTTCAAACGGAACATCGTGCCGAAAGCATTCCTCCGCCTCCTCGCCGCCGCGCCCGAAGACAAAAGGATCTCCCCCTTTGAGCCGGACGACCTGATAACCCTTTTTCGCATACTTTACCAAAAAGCGGCTGATCGTCTCCTGCTTCATCGTATGGTAATGCGGCAGCTTGCCACAGTACACAAGCTGCGCCCCTTCCTTGGCATGCTTCAATAACTCCGGATTGACCAACCTGTCATAAAGGATGACATCGGACTGCTGGATACAGCGCAAGCCTTTTACGGTGATCAAGTCCGGATCCCCCGGACCCGCCCCTACTAAATAAACCTTTCCGGCCATCGCCAGATCTCCTCCTTTTCTATGAAAAAACTAAATAATGTTTTTCCGATAAAGATAGACAAATATTTGTTCCACCGCTTTTTCCACGGACAAAAGGTCGGTATGAATGGTAATTTCCGGCTGTACCGGTGGTTCGTAAGGGGAGTCAATTCCGGTAAAATCCTTAATTTCACCGCGCCGCGCCTTGGCATACAATTGCTTTGGATCACGGCGCTCGCATTCTGCCAGTGGACAATCAACGAAAACCTCGATAAAATCCCCTTCTTCGAACAATGCCCGCACCTGGTCACGGTCAGAGCGGAACGGAGATATGAAGGCAGTTGCTACAATCATACCGCTGTCAACAAACAGCTTTGCGACTTCGCCAATTCTCCTTATATTTTCCGTACGGTCGGCCTCAGAAAAGCCGAGGTCACGATTCAACCCATGGCGGATATTATCGCCATCGAGGACATATTCATTCATTCCCCTGCGGTATAACTCAGCTGAAACAGCGTTGGCCAATGTTGATTTCCCCGAACCGGAAAGGCCGGTAAACCAAAGCACGCAGCTCCCGTGGCCATTTTGCAGCTGCCGATCCTGTTTAGTAACGGCCGCTTTGTGCCAGACAATATTTGTTGCTTTGCCCATTGTTCTTCCCCCTTACACCGTTTGAGTCTGTTTCAAACCTTCAATCAGCACTTCCACGACCTCTTTGCGGCTAAACGTCGGCGGCGGCAGCTCACCTGCACGCAGCATTTCCCTCACCTTGGTTCCGGAAAGGATCACCCGGTTTTCCTTGCCGTGCGGGCACGTCTTGTCCGAGGCCATTCCCTCGCATTTTGTGCAATAAAAACTGTGTTCAAAGAACAATGGCTTGATGCCCAGTTCCTCTATGGAAAATTCATGGAAAATCAATTGGGCGTCATACGATCCATAATAATTGCCAACGCCGGCATGATCGCGGCCGACAATAAAATGGGTGCAGCCATAATTTTTCCGAGCGATGGCGTGAAAAATCGCTTCCCGCGGCCCGGCATAACGCATCGCGGCCGGATGCACCCCAAGCTGGACACGATCGGCAGGATAATAGTTTTCCAGTAACACTTTATAGCTTTTCAGCCGGACATCGGCCGGAATGTCATCGGACTTTGTTTCCCCGACAAGTGGATTGACGAACAAGCCGTCAACCGTTTCCAGCGCCGCCTTTTGAATGTATTCATGGGCCCGGTGGATCGGGTTGCGGGTTTGAAAACCGACGACGGTCCTCCAGCCTTTTTCTGCAAACAATGCCCGCGTTTCCTTCGGTTCGAACCAGACATCGCTAAATACTCCCTTTTCCGGTTTTTTGACGAGCGTGACATCCCCCGCGACGTAAACCGGGCCTCGTTCAAACAGGCGTTTGACTCCCGGGTGGGCCAGTTCCTTCGTTTTATAAACTTGCAGCGCTTCTTTTTCCAAATCCGGTTCATACCATTGTGATACTTTAATGACGCCATATACTTCGTTTTGAAAAATTAATTTGATTTCTTCGCCGATGTTCAAGGCGGCAGCCGTTTCATGGGAAACCGGCAAGGTGACCGGGATCGACCAGATGGTGTCATCGGTAAGCCTCATCCGGTCCACCACCGATTCATAATCGGTTTTTCCGAGAAATCCGGTAAGCGGACTGAACACGCCTACACCAATCAACTCCAAATCACTTAAAGCAATTGCATCAATTTCCAGTTCTTTTTCGATTTTGCTGTAATCAAAGTTCGGATTATACGCGTTAATAAGTTTCCCTCCATGTGGTTTTGGCAAAAAAGACATGATGATCAAACCTTTCTTAAAAAATTATTGAAGTTATCAGCGACTTATCGGCGGATTGGAGGCAGTTATCGGCGATTCGATGCCTTTTATCGGCGAACCGTGCCTTCGCTAGTTTTCAAAAAAGCTCTTCTTTCACATGTTTTGTCCGTTTTATCAAGGACAGCACACCGAAAACGGAAATCAGTACGCCGGTCATCGCCACAACCGGGTAACCATTGTGTTCTATCACCAGTTGAATGAAAAGGTATGACAGCACCATTGATAAAACTGGCGACACGAGCCAGACTGTCAGCAGCTGGATGACGATGTCTTTTTTCAACACGCTTTTACCGTGCTTGGCAAAGCCGATTCCGATAATCGATGATGTGGTGATTTGCGTCAGCGGGACGGGGATGCCAAAAATCGAGGCGATGGTCACGATGCTTGCGCCTGTTCCCGAGATCACACACCCTTCCTCAAGCTTAAGGGCGGTAATTTTTTTACCATTTGTCTCCAGGACGCGCTGCCCCAGCAGCATCACGCCGATGGCCACGAACAGTCCGCCCCAGAAAATACCATTATTTTTGGAGAGAATTCCTGCTCCAACTAATGGTCCGACGGCATTAGCGACATTGTTCATGCCCGCGGAAAATGCTTCAAACAGCCCCATCAGGACAACTAGTAATGTTAGGACTGGTACAGCTTTGGGAATGGAAACCAACCGGCGGACCAATCTGCTTTTTATCAGATAAGAAGCGGCAATCGCAATTAAAAACGCGGTCAATGGTGTCAGCAGCCAGAACAACATAATCCACAGCAGGTTCTCTACATAAACAGACTGGTAAACGATGCCGGCACCAACGACCGCACCGACGGCCACCTCACTCGTTGAGAGCGGGATGCCGAAAATATTGGCCAAAAATAACGCCAATGCCGCAGATGTCAGTACAATCAAGGCGATCGGAACCGTAAATGTGCTTGTTGGGACGATGCCGCTGCCGATTGTCTTGACCACCTCCCCGCCGCCAAACCAGGCGCCAAGGAAAACAGCGAGACTGCAAAGCAATAAAGCGAGACCTTTTTTGACGGCACCGGAGCCATAGGCAATTCCCATTGAAGCCGCTGCACCGCTTCCACCAATATTTGTCGCGAAAAATAATCCAATCATAACAGCGATAATGGAAAGCATTATCATGTCCCCCTTAGCGGCTGTGCAGGCCACACTCCGTTTTACCCATGCCGGCCCAGCGTCCTGCCCGTGAATTTCCATCCTCGAGAACTGGCCGGGTACAAGGAAAACAGCCAATGCTCGGATATTTTTCGTCATGCAGTTGGTTATAAGGGAGATCCCTGTTCCGGATATAGGACCAGACATCGTCCCATGTCCAATGAATTAACGGACAAATCTTGATATTTTTAAATTTTTCATCCTTGTTGATAAATTCTGTATTTGCTCTAGTCGGTGATTGTTCACGGCGCAGACCGGAAATCCATGCTTGTTTCGTTGTCAGTGTTTCCCTTAACGGAATCACCTTGCGAAGTTCACAGCATTTATTCGGGTTCCTTTTCCACAGTGCCGACCCGAATTGCGCCGCCTGTTCCTCAAGCGTTAAGGCGGGATGTTTTCGCTCGATTCTTAACAGCGGAAAGCGGGATTCGATTTTGTCGATGACTTCATATGTTTCAAGGAAATGCAAGCTGGTATCCAGAAACACGACCCGGGCATCAGGTCTTATTTGTTGGATCAAATCAATTAAGACCATTGCCTCTGCCCCGAAACTTGAGGCGTAAACAATTTCGGTTTCTGAATAGGTGCTGTAAGCCCATTGCAAAACGGAAAGCGCTCCTTTTGTTTCATTATCATAAGGAAAAGTACTCGAAATTTGCTGCCAATTGTCATACGTTACGGTCATTGTCATCGCGGTAAACCTCCTTCATTTTGGGATAACTGCCTTCTTCAATAAAAAAAGGCAGTCTCCCACGTTTATTCACATGGAGACCGCCTCTAGTCTGTCTAGTCAGCGATTTTTATTCGATTGAAGACGAACCTTTTCATTTTTTTCAATTTGTACAATCTTTCCATCCTGAACAACCAACGTGATAGACCCAAATTTTAAAGATTCCAGCAATTTCTCTAAATGTGCCAAAAGTTCTTCTTTATTTTCTAATGTCAGTGGATTCGCCCCCTTTTCATGAAACATTTTAATAGGATCGGTTTTTGATAACATTACCCCAGTTTGTGGATTCTCAAATGAGAAGGTATGGGATGAAATTAATCCTACCATACCTATAGGTTTTGTTCAATTATAAAATGAACAATTTTTCAAAAAAATGCAAATTAACTTAGAAAAGCGCAGGCGCCTTGGTCAGCGGCGTATGGCCTCCTCGAAAAAGCTATCGCTTTTCCTTCGTGCGATGCTGATGCTGACGAAGCCTTCCTTGTGGAGCTGGACAATTCTCAAAGTCGAAAATTTCTTTCTTATCCTATAAAGAAAATAGCCAGAAAGACAGTGCTCTACGCTGTCTTTTTCTGGCTACCCTTCCGATAATAGGACGTCCATTCGTTGCAGCATCTCCTTTTGAGCTTGCTGATTGGAGCGAAATTGGTCATCCAATATTTCGTTTAACCATTTATTTTTTTGTTCTGCCGAAACATTTGCCTTTTTAATCTTATTTCTACAGTGTGACAGGAATGCCAAATAGGTTTCCCATGACTCGTCAAACTGCAATTCTAACTCATGTTTCAATTTGCGGGCCAGCTTTGGGCTCGCACCGTTTGTGGTGATGGCAATTTGCAGCTGCCCCCGCTGAACGGCTGCTGGAAAGGTTACATTTCCTTCCTCCGCATTATCGACGACACAAACGAGTTGCTTTCGTGAAAGCACTGAGGCAAATTTTCGATTGGTTTCCCTGTCGCTTGTGGCCAAGATCACAAGAAAGGCTGTTTCAAAGTCGGCAAGATTTGCCTTGCGCTCAATGAGCTGATACCCTTTTTCCGCGGCCAGATCAAGCACTTCATCGCAAAAGCTAGGGGCGATAAACGTGATCTTCGGCATATCGGCCTTCAAAGCCTTTGCCTTGCGGGCGGCCATTTTCCCCCCGCCGGCGATGACCACTTTTTTCCCGGTTAAACTAATAAACAACGGCTGCACACCAACACCACCATTTAATCGACAAACTCTTATAGGTCATTGTCATGTAAATCCTCCTCACCCTTATGTTGAATCCATTTTATCATTTTTCCCCAAAATAGCGCTCTATTTTTGCGGACGGCAAGAAAAAGTTGCTATAATCAACCTAAATCATCAGGTTGCAAGGTGGGTATATGGGAAAAAGATATGAAAATTTAGAGGCAGTTAGGAGCAATAAGTCATTTAAGGATATGCTGCGCTGGAATAAAGAAAGACGCAGGAAAATGAAGGATTTAACCACGCAGATCGAACAATCCCCGGTAAAAAAAGTGGCAGAGCTGCAGCAAAACAGAACCCGGACATCCTATACGTGGATTGGTCATTCCACGTTCCTTATTCAAATGAACGGACTGAATATTTTAACCGACCCGGTATGGGCCAAACGGATGGGTCTTGATAAGCGCTCAACGGAACCGGGAATTGCTCTCGAGGATTTGCCGGAAATGGATGTGGTGGTAATTTCACACGGTCACTACGACCATTTGGATTTTCCGACGCTAAAACGGCTAAAAGGAAATCCGCACTATTTTGTTCCCGCCGGGTTAAAACGGCTATTTACGAGAAAGGGCTATCGACAGGTTACGGAAATGAACTGGTGGGACAGCGTTGACCATAAAGGCGTAACGATTCATTTTGTGCCAGCGCAGCATTGGACGCGGAGAAGTCTTACTGATATGAATACCTCTCATTGGGGCGGGTTTGTTTTTCAAATAGCTGAAAAAACCTATTATTTTGTCGGTGATACCGGTTATTTCTCGGGATTCAATCAAATTGCTGAGCGGTTCGCGATTGATACCGTGTTTATGCCGATTGGAGCGTACGAACCGGAATGGTTTATGGCGCCTGCGCACATCTCGCCGGAGGATAGCGTAAAAGCATTTCTGGAGTTGGGTGCAAAACAATTCGTACCCATGCATTACGGCGCCTACCGGCTGGCGGATGACACTGGACCCGAAGCCTTAGAACGGCTGCTCCATGCGTGGGAGCAGCAGCATCTGCCGCAGGAGCAGTTAAAGGTTCTGCTTATCGGAGAAACCATTTTTGAAGGCGGTGCCTGATACCACCCTAATTTTCCCTGATTACTGGCCATCGGCGCCATTTTGGGTCACTTTGCGAATATGGTTGTTATGAAAAGGATCCTCCCGTGCTGCTTCCCCATTACCTGCACTAACACTTTTTGTGTAGATGACGGTAAATGTTTCCGTTACAATAAGGTCAGGTAAGCGAAAAAAGTGGTGAAACCAATGTTCAAACTATTTTTAATTGAAGACGATTCAACCCTATTTCATGAGATTAAAGAGCGGTTAACCAGCTGGTCCTATGATGTTTACGGGGTCAATGATTTTAGTCAGGTTTTTCAAGAATTTACTGCCATCAAACCTGATTTGGTTATCATTGATATCCAGCTGCCGAAATTTGACGGGTTTCATTGGTGCCGGATGATTCGAACCCATTCCAATGTGCCGATTCTTTTCCTGTCATCGCGTGATCATCCGTCTGACATGGTGATGTCGATGCAGCTTGGCGCCGATGATTTCATTCAAAAGCCCTTTCACTTTGACGTCCTGATTGCGAAAATTCAAGCGATCCTCCGCCGTGTTTATAATTACAATACCGAACAAATTGAGCTTAAAACGTGGTGCGGCGCGGCGGTTGATTATCAAAAAAATACCATCAGCAATGAGATGGGCACCATTGAATTGACCAAGAATGAAATGTTTATTTTAAGACAACTGATTGAACAAAAAAATAAAATTGTCAGCCGTGATGCATTAATCAAAAGCTTATGGGATGATGAGCGGTTTGTCAGCGATAATACGCTTACCGTTAATGTAAACCGCTTGCGAAAGAAACTCGAGGAGCTGCAGCTAGGACGATTCATCGAAACTAAAGTTGGTCAAGGTTATATCGCTGTTGAAGAGGAACAGCCGTTATGATCAAAAAATTTTTGCTTGAGCGAAGAAGCTGGATCGTTTTGTTTATCCTGCTTCAGCTATTAACGATATTTATCAGTTATTTAGATGCCGCGATCCCGTTCACTCCCCTTCTCTATATCGTGTTTTTGGAGTCAATCATTTTTAGCCTATTTTTAGTCTACCGTTACCAGAAGGAAACGAAATTTTTTAAAAGTTTGACAGAGTGGGAGCATGATCTCGATCTCTCGATGATTGCCGAGGCCGGATCTCCGTTTGAAAAAATCATTGAGAACAGTGTCATCCGTCAAACCGAGCGGCTGCGCCAAGAGCTGGCGCAAAATCAACTGGCAGTAGAACAGGAAAAAGATGAGCTGATGTCCTGGATCCATGAAGTGAAAACACCGCTTTCCGCTCTTTCCTTGATGATTAACGATATTGAGGATGAACAGCTGAAGGCAAAATTAAACTTTGAGTGGCTGCGAATTCATCATTTGCTCGACCAGCAGCTGCATCAAAAACGAATTCCCTTTATGGAGAATGATTTATTCATTGATCCAGTCGACTTAAAGACGCTGATTTTTCGAGAAATTAAAGCGTTACAATCTTGGTGCATGCAAAAAGGCATCGGCTTTGAGATCGATTTAGCGGTGACGAAAGTACTTTCGGACGGCAAATGGCTAGCGTTTATTATCAGGCAGTTATTAACGAACGCTGTGAAATATAGTGAAAAAGCAGACATTTACATCAAAAGCTGCGAGCATAATGGCCAAGCGGTTCTGATCATTCAAGATTTTGGCCGCGGCATTGACCCGAAGGATCTGCCGCGAATATTTGCTAAAGGGTTCACTTCCACAACCGTACATCAGGACAATGCCGCCACCGGAATGGGCTTATACTTGGCGAAAAATGCCGCCAAACCGTTATTAATAGATATCCATGTCGATTCAAAACCAGGGGAAGGTTCAACATTCAGCCTGACATTTCCCAAACAAAATGATTTTATACATATTACTGGCATGTGACAAAAATGTCACATGCCTTTATGATTTGTTCGTCCAATCGAAGGCATTCAGGTTGCACCAGCTTTTATAATGAAGCTAGTCAAACAAAATAAGGAGTGTGTCGAAAATGACGATATTAGAAGCGGCAAAAATATATAAATATTATGGCAGTAAATTGAATAAGCAAGAGGTCATAAAAGGACTTGACCTCAGTATTGAAAAAGGAGAATTTGTCAGCATCATGGGAGCATCCGGTTCAGGCAAAACCACCTTACTCAATGTCCTCTCCTCCATCGATAAGGCCAGCCAGGGATCGATCAAGATTGAGGGAAACGAAATTACCCGGATGAAAGAAAAACAGCTGGCCGAATTTCGCAAACGTCACTTGGGGTTTATTTTTCAAGAATATAATCTCTTGGATACGTTAACGGTTAAAGAAAATATTCTTTTGCCCTTGACGGTCTCGAAAACGCCCAAAAAAGAGGCCGAGGAGAAATTCGCTGAAGTGGCTCAAGAATTAGGAATTTATGATGTCAAGGATAAATATCCCAATGAAATTTCCGGCGGACAAAAACAACGGACATCAGCCGCGCGGGCCTTTGTGCATGCACCAAGTATTATTTTTGCCGATGAGCCTACGGGCGCGCTCGATTCCAAATCGGCCTCCGATTTACTGAACAAATTAAGTCAATTAAATCGAAAGCTGCAAGCGACAATTGTGATGGTCACTCATGATCCTGTTGCTGCCAGTTACAGCAGCCGAGTCATTTTTATTAAGGATGGGCAGATCTATACCCAGTTAAATAAAGGGGAAGAGTCTCGCCAAGCATTCTTCAAAGATGTGATGAGAACCCAAGCAGTTTTAGGCGGTGTGCAATATGAGCATTAATAAACTGATTCTACGCAATTTAAAAAAGAATATAAAAAACTATTACCTTTATGTGTTTGCGCTCATCTTTAGTGTGTCGCTATATTTCGCCTTTGTCACTCTGCAATATGACCCTTCGTTTGACGATGTGGAAGGGTCGATCAAAGGGGCGGCGGCGATTCGGACGGGTTCGATTTTGCTAGTGGCGATTGTTTCCATCTTCCTACTCTATGCCAACACAATTTTTATTAAACGGCGCGGTAAGGAAATTGGCTTGTTTCAATTAGTGGGGATGACCAAAAATAAGATTTTCCGGATCCTAAGTGTGGAAAATTTTATTCTCTACTTTGGCTCCTTACTGATCGGAGTCTTCATCGGCTTTTCCGTTTCCAAGTTAATCATCATGGTTCTGTTTAAAGTCACCCATATTGAGGCCATTGCCAAACTGCATTTTTCCGCACAGGCGCTGATTCAAACACTGATTGTCTTTGCGGCGATTTATTTAATGATCATGTTGATGAACTATCTGTTTATCAAAAAGCAAAGCATTTTAGCGTTATTCCGGGTTATTTCTTCGACTGAATCCCGGGTAAAGAAAATGTCCATTTGGGAAATCATCATCGGGGCTCTCGGTTTGATCATGATTGCTTCCGGATACTATGTATCATCTAAATTGTTCAGTGGCGATTTCACGACGATTAATGAGTTGTTTATGGCAATGACCTTTATTCTTGCCTCGGTGATCATCGGCACCTATTTGTTTTATAAAGGCTCGGTCAGCTTTATTTTTAATCTCATTCGGAAAGAGAAAAACGGATATTTGAATATTAACGAAGTTTTATCGCTTTCCTCTATTATGTTCCGGATGAAATCAAATGCCCTGCTTTTAACGATTATTACAACGGTTTCGGCATTGGCCATCGGCTTATTATCACTCAGCTATATCTCCTACTATTCGGCGGATAAAGCTGCTGAAAATAACGTCGCCGGTGATTTTTCCTTCACCAGTGCCAAAGATGCCGCCAAATTCACAAAAGCATTAACGGCCGCTGACATATCGTTTCAGGAAAGAAAAATCGATGTGATTCAGATCGAGGCCAATCTCAAGAACATTTTAGGAAAAAATTTGCAGGAATTAAACTTTGATCCGGCGAAAACGGCGATCCCGGTGATAAGCGAACAGGCGATTAAAAATATCAATGTGGCACCAGAAGAAACCGTCTTTACCGGTTATAGTGACTTGCTACAAAAATTTATGAAATTTGAAGATAGCGGAAAGATGGAATTAAAAGGAAAAACAATGGTATTCCCACTTACCTATCTGGGATTAAGAAAGGAATTTGTCATTGACAGTTTCTTCACCAACGGTGGCATGCCAACTGCCATCGTCGACAAGTCCGTTTTCGAGCAGCTGCGGAAAGATATAGATCCGAAGATTCAAAAGGAATTCTCTTTATTTATTGGAATCGACTTAAAAAATGAGGACCAAATGGAAAAAGCCAATACTATTTTCAAAAAAATAAACTTTAATCGCAACGATTTGGCAGAATCCCGGCTGGAAATCAGCAACAATCAGAAGCAAACGATGGGACTGGTGATGTTTATTGTCGGCTTCTTGGGATTGACGTTCTTAGTTACTTCAGGTTGTATTCTTTATTTTAAACAAATGGGTGAAAGTGAAGAGGAAAAGCCGCATTACACGATCCTCCGCAAACTCGGCTTTACCAGGGCAGATTTGGCAAAAGGGATTCGTGGCAAGCAGCTGTTTAGTTTCGGCATTCCTTTGATCGTTGGGTTATCCCACAGCTATTTTGCCGTTCAATCTGGCTGGTTCTTGTTTGGAACCGAGGTTTGGACCCCGATGATTATCGTGATGGCCATTTATGCAGCTCTGTACTCGATCTTCGGCTTCCTTTCTGTTCAGTATTATAAAAAAGTAATCACAGAAGCACTATGACTTTGCTTATAATAAGGCCCTATTAGCAGAGCTTGAGCCGCTGATCGAGCCTTACTATGTTGAGATCCAGTTTATTCCAGTGTTTGTAAAATCAGAGTCCGTTTTTGAAAAATTAAGCACCAAATTTGTAAAAATGCGGCTTAACTTTGTAAAAAAACCTCATTTAAGGCTGAGTGATTTCCTTTTCACCTGCCTAAATGAGGTTTTTTCAATATTCATCGTAACAACCACTCACGGTTACCCTTGTATGTTAAAGTCAAGGAAATATTGAAGTGATTCGGGATTCTGTAATGATCCGATGTTGACGGCCTTTTCCACCGGGACCCCCATGAGGATTTTCTTAATAGGCACCTCCAGCTTTTTACCATTTAATGTTTTCGGTAGTTCAGCAACTGGAAAAATTCCATTGGGAACATGCCTTGGTGAACAGTTAAGCCGAATGGCTTCATGAATCCGTGCTTTCACCTCATCAGAAAGCTCTGCTCCTTCTTTGACAACGACAAATAACGACATATAGGATTGTTCACTTGAAATAGGAAGATCGACGACTAAGCCATCTAACACTTCCGGAATCCTTTCAAGGGCACTGTAAATTTCACTCGTTCCCATGCGGATGCCGCCGCGGTTAATCGTGGCATCGGATCTGCCGTAAATCACCGCACTGCCCCTGGAGGTAATCTTGATAAAATCGCCATGACGCCATATATCCGGAAAGACATCAAAATAACTCTCCCGGTAGCGTTCGCCATTTTCATCATTCCAGAAATAGATCGGCATTGATGGCATCGGCTCAGTAATAACCAGCTCCCCAATTTCATCGATTATTTCTTCGCCTTGGTCACTAAAGGCTTTCACGGCGGCGCCGAGCGCACGTGCCTGCAATTCCCCGGCATACACCGGGAGCAATGGCGAGCCGCCGACAAAGGCTGTACAAAGATCGGTCCCGCCGCTGGTAGAAAACAGCCAGACATCTTCCTTCACCTGATCATAGACCCACTCAAAACCACTTACTGGGAGCGGCGACCCGGTGGAACCGATGCTTTTCAAATGAGTCAGATTGTATTGCTCCTTTGGCTTCAGCCCTGCTTTCATGCAAGCCGTCAGGAAGCTGGCACTCGTTCCAAACACTGTCATTTTCGTCTCTTCAGCAAACTTCCACAACGTTCCATCATTCGGATAGCCCGGATTTCCATCATATAATAAAATCGTCGAACCCGCCAAGAGACCACTTACAACCACATTCCACATCATCCAGCCTGTCGTTGTATACCAGAAAAAGCGATCTTCCGCCTTTAAATCATTTTGCAGGCTGCCTAATTTTAAATGTTCAAGTAAAATTCCGCCATGACTTTGGACAATCGCTTTTGGCTTACCGGTTGTACCTGATGAATACAAAATCCACAACGGATGATCAAACGGCACTGCGGTAAAGGTAAGCTCTGCCCCGGTGTATTCTCTCAGCAGCTCGTTCCACAATACAACATTGGCTAAACCGCTTACATTCGGCTCTGCCTTCAAATAAGGAATGATTATCGTTTTTTCGAGCATCGGCAATTCTGCTTGAATCTTCTCTAGTAGATCCGTCCGGTCATAATCCTTGCCGCCATAACGGTAGCCATCGACGGCAACCAACACTTTCGGCTCGATTTGTTTAAACCGGTCAATCACGCTCATTATCCCAAATTCCGGGGCGCAACTTGACCAGACTGCGCCAATGCTGGCACAGGCCAAGAAAACGGTAATGGTTTCATGAATGTTGGAAACGTAAGCGGCAACGCGGTCTCCGGGCCCAACACCGATGGATTTTAAATAAGCGGCAACCGCTGCCGTGTTTTGTTTTAGCTCTGCCCAAGACAATTCTCCTTGTGGCCGGAATTCGGTTTGATAGATAATCGCTGCTCTTTCTGGAGTATCATGGCGAAAAATATGTTCTGCATAATTTAATTTGGCCCCTGGAAACCAATGGGCTCCCGGCATTTTTTTATCGGCCAACACCATATCATAAGGAGTTTGGGCCTGAACATCAAAGAAATGCCAAATCGCTGACCAGAAACCTTCAATGTCGGTCACCGACCAGTTCCAAAGTTCATCATACGTCTTAAACGAAACTCCCCTTGTTTCTGCAAGCCAATTTAAAAACCTGTTCATATTCGATTCCTCTTGAAATTGTTGGGAAGGTTTCCACAACAGTTTCCCTGTGATTTTTTCAACCGTCATCCTGTTTTCCCCCATCGTAAATTGTTGATTACATGGTATCAATTACCCTTACTACCATATACGAGTTTAAAATGATATTTTCCTGCTTCGTTTACCAAATTTTTAGTATTTTCATACAATCATTCCCCTTGTTTCAAACAATGAAACCATCTGGTAAGGCAGTCAACCTAGATGGTGGATCTTTCGCTTCTTAATGAAAAAGTATTTTACCTAAGTGACATTTATTCAGCAAAAGAGTTTGTCAAAAAACAAATTGGAGACTCTCACCGCTGATTGAAAAAGAAACCTTTGTTTCGTCACAAAATAATGAACTTGTCATAAAATAATTACGGAATTTTATCACGCTGTAACGAACCATTTGACTTCCGCTCAAGGCTGTGTGTTGGCAGAAAGTTTACGGTTGGTCTGCTGCCTGTAAAAGCCGATTGCTTCAGAAATGCAGCGGAGAAGAAAACACACTGAACAAAGTGCCACTCTAGTTCAAAGGAGGTATATTCCCCGATGATTCCCGAGGAACCCCTGCGCCCTGATACCGATGATGCTATGGTTGATTTATTGGGCTCGATCGCAATGGAGGAAATCGCCATTTCCCACCTTTTAAGCGCAGAAGCGAAAAAAATGCTGGCTTTTATCGGAAAAGATTTGGATTTCCCGACCAATCCCAGCAATGCGGAAATTTTTCAGTTTAACAAAGAAGCGGCAAGATTGATTGAATCACTCGTTATCAAGGAGTGGCTTTTGCTACGGAAGCTCCAAAATGCGGCTGACTTTTTTTCTAACAAAAAGGAAAATCATCAGCCTCTTCATGACTTTATCCCTCCATGTCCGGAACCACTAGAAGAAATGGAATAGTTGTTTAAAAAGGGGGAACGGAGGATGAATGTTGGTGACAAAATGATCCCCCCGCTCTGTTATTTGACTGCCGCTTTAGATCAATATATTTGTGCTGTCAGAGAAATGGTTTATGCCATCATAAATCGTCAGCGCGCTGGCAAGGACCCACAGCTGATCGATGCGATTCAAAACGGTATTGTCCCACTGCTTCAGGCAATGACCGATATTGAGCGTTTTCTCTTGCGGAAATGGCTTTACCTTCTCGAACATCTGCCGTTAGATGAATGCGAACTTGTTATTCAGGAAAATACCGCTAATCGAAAAAGAAAAATCATCGAACTCAACCGTATGCTGAATCAGCTTTGTCCTAATGACGAAGTGATTGACGAACTCGTTGAGGCGATGCTGCAAATGGAGCAGCAGAAAAAGATGATCATCCAGTCATTGTTACAAACCAAACGTAATAATGACCCAACTACAGTATGGCTTCCGGTAAGAAATGAATGATGGGGAAGCGATTTTTTGCCTAAAAAGCCCAGCCCGAGAGTTTAAGGTTTGAGAATCCCGCAGAAATGTTCCTGTCCCACTTAAAAATTTTGACGGATTTTGCATAAAAATAACGATGGACTATTTTAAAAACCCTGTTATAATCCAATATATGAGTATATTACAGGTATAAAGGTGGGCACTATGGGGAACACATGTAGATATGTTGTCAATGCTCTTGGTAAGGGCGGGGAAACATATTATACACAATGTAAAGACAAACAGGAATTAAGAAAATGGATCACAGATAATCAAGAAAAGCTAGTAATGAATGAATTAAACATTACCGATAAATATCAGCATCCATTCTTAAAATTTTTCAAAGCTAAAAAAATTTTTTAGCAAAAAGAGGCTGTTCCAAAAGTTATCAGGCACCACAAGTGTTAGTTATCTTATTGTGGGGCCTGATAAAACTAATGGGACAGCCTAATTTGTTTCCACAGCGATAAATTTTCGCTTTTGAATGAAGCGAAGTCGGATCGATAAGGCGATTCCAGCCGCCAGAAGACCGAATGTCAGGCCAATCCAGTAGCCGATTGCGCCGAGTTGGCTGTGATGAGCTAAACCGTAGCCGACCGGAAGGCAAATCGCCCAATAAGCGATTAACGTCATCATGAATGCTAGATTGACATCTTTATATCCTCTTAAGGCAGCCTGCGCCGTGACTTGAATCGCATCGGAAATTTGGAAAAACAACGCATAGATTAGGAAATAAGCGGTTAATTTAATAACTGCCGCTTCGTTGGAATAAAGCCCGGCCACTTGATAACGGAAAGTGACCACAAACAAGCCAGTCACGACGGCAATGATGATCGCCAGGACAATCCCCAGCCAACTGTAATCGCGCGCATCTTTATACCGCCGAGCCCCGACTTCATAGCCGACCAATACCGTAAGTGCCATGGAAATACTTGTCGGGATCATATACAAAAATGAAACGATATTAAGGGCTGATTGGTATGCGGCGACCGTTGTGACGCTGAACCTGCTGATCAAAATCGTCACGACCGCAAACATACTGGTTTCAAAAAAAGTGGAAAGTCCCATTGGAATCCCAATTTTTAAGATCTCCGTACATCTCTTGAGCGAGAATTCCTTCATATCGGAAAGGACTCTGTAGGCTGCAAACGGTTCCTCCGCTTTGACAATATAGACGGTAAACGCCAAAATCGCCCAATAGGTAATCGACGTGGCGTACCCTGCTCCAGCCCCGCCCATTTCCGGAAATCCCCATTTGCCAAAAATGAAGACATAGTTTAATAAAAAATTGACTGGCAACGAGGAAATCATGATCACCATGACGACACGGGTTCTTCCTAAAGCATAAATAAACGACCGCAAAACATTAAATACGAATAATGGCAGGATTCCAAAACTAAGTCCGATTAAATATCGCTTAGCAACATCTTGTACCCGGGCAGGCAAATCCATTTTGTTTACAAGCGGATCTAACAGAAGAAAGCCAAAACCGAAAATAATGAAGGTGAGGATAATTGACAGAAAAATGCCATGTTTTACGACAGATACTACTTCATTTATTCTTTTTTCCCCAAAGTATTGGGCTGCTATCGGCGAGACGGCGAGAAGAATCCCGGAAAGTCCGGTAAATATCGGATTCCATATTGATGAGCCGATCGCCACTCCGGCCAGCTCGGATGAATGATATTTACCCGACATGATCGTATTAAAAAACACCATTGAGAACATACCCAGCTGGGTAATGAGAATAGGAACTAGCAATACAAAAATTTGCTTTGCTTTTTCCGTAAATGAAAAAGTTTGCTTCATAATAAAATGCTCCTCAAAAAATATGTACCAAAATACCATTATAAAGCAATTGCCGTGATTTTTCTCTGAAATAATAATATTTTCAATATTAAAAAGACAGGATCAGATCCTGCCTTTTTTCATATCCGTTATTTTCGCAAATTTCATCTTACATTCCTTGACCATAGGTTCCATGTCCATGATGGTAGCCGTGTCCCGGATAATACCCGCCATGACCATGATGATAACCATAACCCGGATAGTATCCGCCGTGACCATGATGGTAGCCGTATCCTGGATAGTATCCACCATGACCGTGGTGATAACCGGTTCCCGGATAATATCCCCCGTGTCCATGGTGGTAGCCATATCCCGGATAGTATCCGCCATGATCGTGGTAGGCGGTTCCCGGCATCCCGGCGCCTCCGCCAACATTCATACCCATTCCAGGGGCTCCGCCTGGTGTTCCCATAAATTGTCTATCCACTTTGCATCTCCTCCTCATGTGGTTGCACCATAGTGTATGTTTCCAGGAGAAAAAAGGGATAGGTTTTTGCCTAAATCACCGCAGATTGTCGCTATATATGGTGAGTGGGAAGTTTAGGATGCTCCAGTTACTACTTGACAATTTTTGATGGATTATTAATTTTATACAATACCGGTTCCTTCACTAAAAATTGTTCTTCGACGTCTTTTCCTTTCGCCAATTTTTTGGCCACTACTTTTCCGTCAAACTCGAGTTGATCGCCTGGAGCAAGAGCAAACTTCTTCAACGTTTTACTATGGCTGCACCAGGCTAAACCGAGTTCAAGCGGCTGTTCCCCAACAACTTGAACCTGTTCAAGGACGACAACCTCGTCATTTTCTTCATTAAATGGGTTGTAGGTTAAGGCAAACTGTTTTACCGTTGCTGTAAAATGGACTTTATCAACCGGAAGCTGGAGCTTCGCTGGTTTAGGTTTTTTTACCTTCGTCTCCATTGTTGGCGCCGGTTGTTTTTCTGCTTTAGTTGAAACTGATTTTTCTTTCCCTTCAGATTCCTGTGATTTAGGATTCATTTCATTGCTGTCTGCCCGTTTCCTTTCCCCTGCCTCCATGGAGATCAGACTTTCTTTGCCAAAGCCCGATTGCTGCATTTCTTTTAAAAAAGCCGGGTGGATACTGCTTAAGTTTCCATCTGGAAATTCGATGATAATCGTATTAAACTCAGCGGCATTCCCGTACGTTTCATATCCTTTAATAGAAACCAACTGCTGAACACTTCGTTCCTTATACCAAAATTCTTTTTTAGCCGTGGGTAACCCCCACTCTTTAAGCTTCTCTTTGAAATGCTCTTCGTCCCGAAAGGTTTCATATTCACCCTTTGGCGGCAGATACTGAATTTGTTGCGTTTGCGATGAATCAACTGTCATTGTTTTTGCACGACCTTCCCCGATCTATTTTCCCCATTATATCATGTTCACAAAGCTTTAAAAAAAGGTACAGATTTTCTTTTTCATGCTCGGATCTCTTCCATTTCTTGCCACAAGTAAAAGCTTTTATTTTTATACAAATAAAAGCTTTCACAGATTCATATGGTGTAATATCGAGCAAATTTATGAACCGGAGGATTGCGATGATTAGAATCCATCAACAGGTTGTGAAGCCGGAGAACCTTTCTGAACACATCCCTAATAGCGAGCATAAAACAATTGTCAAGCAAATGGCTACCTACCATCAAGTCTACCAATATTACAATCTCCAGCATTTAAACTTTGAGCTCAATTTTCGCTCCAACACGATGAAAGCGGCGCAGCAGTTAAATGATAGCGGGGTGAAGTTTACCACCTTCCGCTATGCGTTCCCCAATAAAGCTTATTGGAACCGGCTGAGTAATGGCGGCTTCCTTCTCAAACATGATGCCCGTCCTTCAACAGCCATCCTTGATATTCTCAAAAACGGCAAGCTGTATGCCTTTGAATGTTCAACCGCGATTGCCATTGTCCTCTATATCGCTACTCTCTATTCGATTGGACATAGTAGATTTGATGGTCTATTTACAAGACTATACCTGATGGACTGGCAATTTGATGACGATCTCCCGATTCATCAGAAATATGGTGATGATTATTTACCGGGTGATGTTCTCCATTTCAATAATCCCGACTTTGATCCCAAGCAGCCGCATTGGCGGGCCGAAAATGTCGTTTACTTCGGCGATGACAAATACTATGGCCATGGAGTTGGGATCCGCAATGCCAGTACGATTATTAACTTCCTCAATAAAAAAAGAAAGCCGAATCCCAAGACTTCAGCTTATCTCATGAATATGATTACCAGACCGGAATATAGCGCGCTTTTATAGGTCTCAAATTTGTACGACGATGACCTAGACGCTTCCACTTTTCTTATATGGGATGGTCACGATAAAGGTCGTCCCGCTTCCTTGTTTTGAATGTACTTCAATATGACCATTTATTTTGTCCAAGCTTTGGCGAACTAAATATAGTCCGTGACCGCGATTCGGACCCTTGGTTGAAGTCCCTTTTAAAAATAATTGTGCTTCAATATCCTTGGAAATTCCGCCGCCTGTATCGTGAACTTCGATAACGAGGATCTCTTCATAATAATCAAACCTTAAGATCACTTTTTTGACCGGCCGACCCTGCACTGCATCCAAAGCATTATCGATTAAATTTCCCAGAATCGTAATCACCTCATGAGTGACTTCGGACTGCCCTGGTTTGGGAACGCTGCCTTCCCCTTCAATGATAAATTCACAGTCATTTTCTCTTGCGTAGCTGAACTTGCCTAAAATGAAGCCCGCGAGAACAGGATCTTTAAAGCGGCTGACAACAAATTCCACTTCGTTCTGCTGCTGATCGGCAACTTTTGAAATATAGCTGGCTACTGCTTCGTAATCCTTCATCTGGATTAATCCGGAAATCGCATGTAATTTATTCATAAACTCATGTGCCTGTGTCCGTAACGCCTCGGCGTATAACTTTACCCCGGTTAGCTGCTCTGCCAGCTCCTTGATTTCTGTCTTTTCGCGAAACGTTGTAACCGCCCCGACGATCCTATCTTTTACTTTAACGGGGACTTTATTGGCAATAATGGTGATTCCTTTCAGTTCATGCACCTGGTCTAATAAGGACTCACCTTGTTTCAAAACAGCATCCAGTTGGATATTAGGCATGTAGTCTTCGAGTTTTTTCCCTAATGGTGACGCCTGGAACCCAGCCTTTTGTAAAAGTCTGCTGCCTTCCGTATTGACGAGCGTGATGATTCCGTTCTGATCAACCGCCAAAATTCCTTCGCGTGTCGATTGCAGCATGGCGCTTCGTTCTTCTAATAGTTTCGCAATTTGACTCGGCTCTAAACCAAATAAGATTTGTTTAATTTTGCGGGCAAGAAACAGCGCCCCGAGAATCCCGACCACGAGGCCAACTGTGACGCCGATGTATATGTATTTTCGTCCTTGAGCGATGGCCTTATGGACTTGTTCCAGCGAAATCCCGACAGCGACAGCGCCAATTTGCTTATGATTGCTGTCATACACAGGAGTAAACGATCGCAAAGACATCCCTAAAGTTCCTTTCGCGATGGAAATGTGCTCCTTGCCTTGCAAAACTGGTCCTTCATCCCCACCAACAAAGTGTTTTCCGATTTCATTGCTGTTTGGATGGGATTTCCGAATTCCGTTCATATCCATTACGACAATAAATCTAACATGGGTTGCCTGTTTTATTTCGGTTGCAAAGGGTTGAATATCTTTTTCAGCCTGTGGATTTCGAAGTCCATTAACGACAATTGGAGACCGCGCAACCATCCGGGAAATATCGGTTGCTTTTTCAGCCTGTGTTTTTTCAATTCTATCCGAAATCCAGTTGCTGATTAACAAATCAGTAACGAGTAATGACAAGATCACCACCAAACATACGAGCAATGTGATCGTCGTTTGTAAGGTGATTCTATACCTTCTCAGTCTATTAAAAGTTAATGGTCCCACACTTCTTCCCCCTAAAGGAAGGAATTCTTAATTGATCGCATACCGATTGACAGGCCTTCCTACCCCGCCATATTGAACATAAAGCTTTACCTTTCCCTCCTTTTCCAAAAAGTCCAGATAGCGGCGGGCTGTGATTCTCGCAACTCCGATACTCTCTGCTACTTCTTCTGCCGATACCGGCCGCTCCACTTGCGACATAAACAGCGTCACTTTTGTCAGCGTATTCATATTTAACCCTTTTGGTAAACTTTCTCCACCATTATTTTCTCTTCCACTCTTAAAAATTATTTCATCTAACTCAGCCTGTCTTATTGTCTCCTTTTCGGTTAAGACCGTTTGATATAATTTATAGTTTTCCAGGGATTTTTTGATTCGATCAAAAGTAAACGGTTTAATTATGTAATCAATTGCCCCTTGTTGCAGGACCTGGTGAATCGTGTCGATATCATTAGCCGCTGTGATCGCAATCACATCAACAGATAATGAGTTCGAACGAATTTTTTTTAGCATTTCGACCCCGCCTAAATGCGGCATGTACAAATCGATGATAGCAAGATCTGGATGTAATTCACGTACTAATTTTTCTCCTTCCACTCCGTTAGCTGCTGTCCCGATGATAGTGAATCCATCTATTTTCTCAATAAATTGGCGGTGGACTTCTCTGACCATTGGATCATCCTCTACTAAAATCACTTTTACCGGACACACAATGCCTTCCCCCATCCTTCTAGCAATCAAGTTAATTTTATAAAATGCGGTTCATTCTCACAACTATTTTATCCGCTGTGTACCAGTACTGTTACATTAACGTATTTATTGTACTATAACAAAAAGAACAATAAGAACAATATGACCAAAATATAATCTTTTCTGAATTTTCCTATACCATGGTGCTAAGGGATTACTACCAATATTTATATTAAACAAAGGGGAAAAGGTATGAAGATTCATTTTAAAAATCTAACTGTGCAAGTCATTTGTGGGATTATTCTGGGGATTATCATCGGATTTTTATTTCCAACGTTCGGGGCACAATTGAAATTCTTAGCCGATATCTTTATTAAGCTTATTAAAATGGTCATTGCTCCGATTATATTCTTAACCGTTGTCATCGGAATTGGCAGCATGGGCGATTTAAAAAAGGTTGGCCGGATTGGCGGTAAAGCCTTGATCTATTTTGAAATCATTACAACCTTTGCCTTGGCCATCGGGCTAATCGTGGTCAATGTGATTAAACCGGGCTCTGGCTTCAATACTTCGGCCGCAAAAGGCGGAGACATTTCCCAATACACTACTGCTGCTAAAGAATCAAGTCATGGCGTGATCGACTTTATTCTTGGGATCATCCCGGATAATTTTTTCGCAGCCATGGCAAATGGTGACCTGCTCCCGATTCTCTTCTTCTCCGTTCTGTTTGGAATGGCGCTTGCATCCTTCGGGGAAAAAGGAAAACCACTTGTTCGTTTATTTGAACAAATAGCCGATGTCTTTTTCAAGATTGTTAATATGATCATGAAATTTTCGCCCATTGCCGCATCCGGTGCGATGGCCTTTACAATTGGAAACTTCGGTTTAGGGTCGCTCGTCTCGCTTGGAAAATTAATGGGCGGCGTCTATTTGACGATGTTCCTTTTTATCGTATTTGTCCTTGGAGCTGTAGCAAAATTTTACGGCTTTAATATCTTAAAATTTATTGCTTATATCAAGGAAGAAATTCTGTTAGTTCTCGGTACTTCTTCATCCGAATCCGCTTTACCAAAAATGATGGAGCGGCTCGAAAAATACGGCTGTTCCAAATCGGTTGTCGGACTTGTCGTACCAACAGGTTATTCGTTTAATTTGGATGGTACATCGATTTACCTTTCAATGGCGGCAATGTTCATCGCTCAAGCTTACAATGTCGATATTACGATTTGGCATCAGATCACCTTGATGGGGATTTTAATGCTGACATCAAAAGGTGCAGCCGGGGTAACAGGCTCTGGCTTCGTTACCCTTGCCGCTACCCTTTCAGCATTCCCGGTTATCCCGGTTGAAGGGATTGCCTTATTGCTTGGTGTCGACCGCTTCATGTCCGAGGCCCGGGCAATCACGAACTTAATTGGAAACGGCGTGGCAACAGTGGTTGTTTCAAAAATGGAAAATGAATTCCATCCTGCTGCTGAAGGTTCAGCCGACAAACAAGACGTGTCAATTAGTGCTTAAAGATCCCGGAACAGAGGTGCGAAAGAAAATTGCACCTCTGTTTTTTTATATTTTGGAATCCCCTTAGAAAAACCTATTGGAATGGCAACCAGGCTGCTTGAAACTGTACCGATCGCAATGAACATTGCAGTCAATGTCAGTTTATAAGTCTTCTTCACGTTGAAAAACCTCCCTCTTAAGGGCTTTCACTGCTTCCAGTGGTGAAGTTGCTTGAGCAATTGCACTAATAACTGAAACACCGTCAGCTCCCGCATTGATCACCGTGGCGGCATTCTCACTCGTAATTCCGCCAATCCCGACAATCGGAATCATGAACCCTTCCCTACGTAATTTTTCAATTAATTTTGTTCCTTGCGAAGGCTTGGCGTCCTTTTTCGTTGCCGTAGGAAAAATAGGCCCAATTCCGAAGTAATCCGCTCCATTTTGTTGAGCTGCAACGGCTTCTGCCAAAGTGTGCACGGAAACTCCCAGTATTTTTCCCGGGCCGATTTTTTTCCTTACAATATGGACCAGTTCATCATCCTGCCCAATATGTACTCCGTCTGCATCAAGCTTGAGGGCAAGCTCAATATCATCGTTCACGATAAAAGGAATGTGATGCTCCCGGCAAATATGCTGCAGTTCTTTGGCGAGATAGAATTTTGCCGTCCCTGTTAAGGCCCCGTCACCCTTTTCACGAAATTGAAAAAGAGTAATACCACCGGCGATGGCTTCCGTTAATACTTCAACAGGAGCCTTTTTACAGTTCGGACTGCCCATAATAAAATAAACTTTCAATAACTCCTGTAAGTTTTTCATAGGTACGCTTTTTCCTTTCTTTTTCGATAGGCCCCATGATTTGTCGGGCCATGCCCGTGACCAATTTCAAATTGATCTTCAATCGCTGCTTGAATAAAATCTTTCGCAGTCACTACGGCATCATAAACATTCGCTCCTTTTGCCAGTTCAGCCGTGATCGCAGCGGAAAAGGTACATCCGGTACCATGAGTATTTTTTGTTGTGATGCGCTTACTTGTGAACGTATAAAATTCTTTCCCATCGTAAAATAAATCAGTAGATTCAGTTGGTACTTCATCGTGACCGCCTTTGATGATGATATGACTGACCCCAAGTTCATATAAGCTTTTGGCCGCATTCTGTTTCTGTTCGCGGGTTCGAATCGTCATCCCAGTCAGCACCTCGGCTTCTGGAATATTTGGTGTTAACACTTTGGCAAGCGGCAATAAATATTTCTTTAGCGCAACAGTCGCCTCTGTTTGCAGTAATGAGGCACCACCTTTAGCAATCATAACCGGGTCGATGACGATGTTTTCCCATTGATATTTTTTAATCATTTCGGACACCGCCACAATAATTTCGGCGTTAAACAGCATTCCTGTTTTCAGTGCATCAGCACCGATATCATCACCGATGGCTTGAATTTGGCTGACGACTGCCTCAACGGTCATGGGATAGATGCCATGGACCCCAAGAGTATTTTGTGCTGTTACTGCGGTGAGAGCAGACATCCCGAAAACCTCCAATTCTTGGAATGTCTTTAGATCGGCTTGAATACCCGCCCCGCCGCCGGAATCAGAGCCGGCAATCGTTAATGCTTTTTTCAACATTATCCTCTCCTTTTTTGGTTACCTATAACTCTTTAAAAGAGCCTAGTTGGGCAATTTCCTTGGATGAAACGAGCGATAATTGATTTAAAAATTCGCTTTGGAAACTACCTGGTCCCTGATTGCCTGTTTTTTCGGCGGCTTTTTCGGCGGCTACACCGTAAAACGTTAACGCTGAAACGGATGCTGCCAGGTAATCTTTTGTCACCGCTGCAAACGCACCAATGACCGAGGTCAGTAAACAGCCTGCTCCCGTAACCTTCGTCATCAATGGATGCCCATTGGCAATCACAAATGTCGAGCTTCCATCTGTCGCGATATCTTCTTTCCCAGTAATGACCACAACGCAATTAAACCTTTTAGCAGCGGCAAGAGCGAGATTCACCACGTCTCCCTTCACACTCCCGGCATCAACGCCTTTTATTTCCCATTTCTCTCCGACAACATTGGCAATTTCGGAAGCATTCCCTCTAATCACCGAGATCTTCACTTCGTTGATGATTTTTTGGGCACTCTCCGTGCGAAAGCAGGTTGCACCAGCACCAACCGGATCGAAAATGACGGGAACATGATGTTTCTCAGCACTTTTTCCAGCTAGTATCATTGATTCTACGGTCGGCCCGTCTAACGTCCCGATATTTAAAACTAGTGAACTAGCAATCTTCACCATATCCGCAACCTCCTCAGGGGCATACGCCATAACCGGTGAGGCCCCCATCGCAAGCAGCCCATTGGCGGTAAAATTGGTTACCACAACATTGGTAATGTTATGAACAAGCGGATTTACCTCCCTTACCTTGCGCAACAATTCTGATACCGTGTGTTGGTCCAAGACGATCTCTCCTTTTTGAAAAATAAAATAGCCAGATCCGTTAATGGACCTGGCTCATAACCTAACCATGTAAAAAAATTCAGAAAAGAGCTACTTTCCTACGCTGGTATTACCCAGATCAGGTCCAAAGGGTTAAAAACGCAATCGTTTTCTCTCAGCCCACATGCCGGGCACCCCTAGTAGATAACTAGTATTTGATTGTATCCATCATAACCGGTGTAAATCGGGATGTAAAGGAAAATGCTTCTGAAAATGCTAACCTTCCTTTTCCTGTTCAGCTAAAAAAATTTTTAGCTCCTACATTTATACTTACTATACCACCCAAACACATTTCGCACGATTCCGACAGCAGCACTCGAGAAATGTCTTATCCTGCGCTTTCCCGAGGAATAATTTCCCCATGCTCCGGTTTACGACAGCGGCCTATCTAACCGTCTATACTTGTCGCGAAAAAAGCCTGTCCCAACCGTCATCAAAAAAACTCCACACCCTAGTGGTTTCGGGAGTTTTTTAAGCTGTCGTGGAGTGGACGATAGACCTTCTTAATAAACTTTTGAGTTATTTCCGGAAGTGCTTTATTGCGCCGGTTCACTAAAGTAGTTACAATTGCCTTTTTTTCATCCTTTGAAACTGCCCATTCATCAGGAATTAAAGCGACGATCTCCTCCATTAATAAAATCGGAATCGTTTGAATAAGCTCCAATTGCTGATAAAATTCCTGCTCCTCCTCTACAAAAAGAGCCATCAATTGATGTGTCGCACTTTTGATTAAGTCTGTCGGCAGAGCTTCAAGATCTTGCTCGACCCAATCATAACCGCCAAAAACTTCAGCCTGATCAATGATCCAAAGCCTAAAGGAATGCGGCATTTCCTCACGGAGAAGTATATTCTTCCGTGTCCGGTCCCGGTTGGACAGCCAATAATCAAATAAAATGATGCCGGCTAATGACTGATTATTATGGATATGGCAAATATTAGCTGCCTGGTGACCGTCCAAACAGTCAGGAATATATAAAGAAGCAAATTGGAAACGGACATCGCACATTTCAGCCAGTTCGGGTACTTGACTGGTGAATGGTTGCGGCATTTCGATGATTTTTCCAAAGGGTACGGGCAGACCTAGGTATCTTCCAAGACAATATCCCACCCATTCATTCGGTAACGATCTTTCAAATCCGGGTTGGAAATACTTCACCACATAATCTTTGCCATCACTAAATGTGATTAAGTGGGCATTGGATTTCCCCTCCAATTTCCGTTTGTAAACAAGAGGTTTCGTCATCGTGTTTCCCCCTCTGCAACACCGTTTTCCTTGAATGGGACTTTGCTTTTTAAAAGCTTAATATATTGCTCGGCAACCACCTGAATAGCAAACTGCTCTTCGACCCGCTTGATGGCTGCACGCGACATTTGTTGATGCAGCTCCGGTTGATCGATAATGTTGTAGAGTTGCTTTACCGCATCGTCAACATTTTGCCCACGATATAACAAGCCTGTTTTACCATGATCAACGATTTCATTAATCGGCCTGATATTAGAGGCAACCACCGGTACCCCGCAAATCATCGATTCAATAAACGTATTACCAAACGACTCCGCCTTCGTCGTCGCTAAAGTACAGCCACCGGACTGACGGATTTTGGCATAAACATGCGGCATTTGTTGATAGGGAATGACTGGAAACCATTTGATGATATCGTCTAGCTGCTCTTCCTTCCAAACCACGGCAAATTCGTCCCGTTGTACGCTTTGAGCACCTCCGATTAACCAAAGTTCAATATCCGTCCGTTCGCTTTTAATCTTTTTCGCCACCTCGATCAGCATCGGCCAATTTTTACGTTTGTCAACCCGACCAATCCAACCGACAATTTTCTTATCCTTTGGGAGAATCGGCGTATTAGCGTAATCAATTTCCTCCGGTAACAAGGCACGGAAAAAAGAGGTATCAACACCATTATAAATGACATGGATGGGGATATCCTCAACCAGGATCGAAACTAGCCTTTTTTGATAGTTCGAAGGGACAATGATTAGCTGTGGTTCAATCCCTTTAAATGATGCTAAATGGGGAGATAGCTTGATCAATTCTGGTGTACGGGCCTCGATGAAAACAGGACCTTTATATTTGGCTCTTCGAATCCACTTGTAAGCAGCTTTCGTATCGACTACAATGATCGCATCATAGGCATTATTCTTGATAATTTTGACAATTTCTTCGTCATCTTTCGTTAAATATACTTTGGCAACATCCCGCATAATGTGCAGGCCGCCATGGTCTGTTGTGTAGAGAAATTCTGTTTCAATACCGTGTTTTTTAAAATAAATCGAACGATTTCGCCAGCCGGCATTTACTCCTCCAACAGTGAGTAAGCGCCAGATGACAAGCACCTTCATTCCATTATCACCTCTCATGATTGGACTCCTCCTCAGTCAGTCAACTGTCTTTACTAAGCTGGTCTTTTGGCACCGATATATTGTTTGCGGCCGCTGCCAGCCTTTTTCCCTATATTCTGTCCGCTCTTAGAACTTTTTGTGGACTTCGACTTTGAATTAGATTTCGAATCGGACTTTGTTTTTGTTCCTGAACGGCTCTTTCTTTCAGGGAACCCTTCAAATTTTGCTTTTTTATGCTTCTTGTTTTCCGTTTTGGACGATTTTTCTATCACACGTATACTTGCTAATTCTCGTTCATCCCAATACTTGTCAATTTCCTCGATCACTTTTTCAGGATCTTCTCCACGTGCCAGCATGGTCTTTACCCATTCTTCCTTAAACACTTTATGCATTAATCCTTCCAATAAAACAACATAGTTTTTTTCATCACCGAGCGTTAACAGCTTATTACTTTCCTCTTTCAATGCTTGCTTTTTTTCTTCCTTCGTCTGCTCATCCGGCACTTCATTTAGGATTACTTGATAGATTTCGCGAGATAATTCTTCCATGTGGATGTAATGCAGCCATTCCTCATATAACTCTGGCGATAATGCTTGTACATGCGACAGAAAAATACCCTTATTGTCATTTCCCAAAGAATTTAATAGTTTCCTTGGGTAAGGGTATACCCGGTCACGCCAAACAGTCCTAGCGACATCAATGACTTTTAAACTCCCATCTTCCTGCAAATATATTTGCCGCTTATGGTGGTCTATTCGCTCATAACCAATTTCTTTAAACACGATTAACATCTGGATTAGTTTTGCTGATAGCTCCTCTGTTAAAGGTTGGGATTGCAAGTATTCTCTTAGGTCCACTCCCTTGACAAAATCCATGGCAATATAGAGTTTTCCTTTTGCATGAACTTTAGGAAATAGGTTCGTATGTTGGCCGAGTGAAAGAGCATAATATTCCCGATCACAATCCTCCTGGTTGCCAAAGACCTTTACACAAATATCATCGGTATATTGAAAGACAGCTCCCTGGCGGCCTTTCCCAATCATCTGTAAAGGTGAATTATTTGTCACTTCAACATCGGCATTGAATACATTTTTAACTTTTATTTTTTTTACCAATTTATCCATCATTTTTGGATCGATAATATTTTTCTCCAAATTTATGGTACCCATTTTTTTCCTCCTTTCTGCATGATATGTTGGAATACGGATTATGGTCTTTGCTTCAACATTTGCAGTCATACAGCTACACTATGATTCTGCGTATTTATCAACAATGCTGTTGCCTACTATAGTTAATTCAATTGCTCGGAAAATTGTTAAGGCAGATATCCAGATTTTACTTTGAAAAAATAATCGTTGCTGCCAATGATGTATTCAAAATGAGTAAAATTTGTTAAAAAATCTCAATAAGCAAGAACAAAATGCCGGCAGTTTCCCTTTTTAAAGCATAAAAAAGGAACTCTCCAAAATATGGAAAGCTCCTAAAAAATCAATCATTATCGCAGCATGACCCCAGTTGCAAACGTTAAAAACACGTGGGTACCCAGTTTGACGGTTGGCTGAACAAGGGTGTCTTTTAGTGGGTCAAGGCAGACAATGTCCATCGCGCCGACTTTTGAGTGCTTTGCCGCAGCCATAACCCCTTCGAGCAGCTCGGCTGTTGTCATGCCTCCTGGTGTTGAGGCTGGAACCCCTGGGGCGTAGGCGATGTCGAGGACATCCATGTCGACCGTTAAATAAATGGTATCCACCCTTGTGGCCAAATTCCCAAGACAATCTTCAACGGTTTCCTTAATGCCTTTTTTTCTCGCTTTTCCCAGCGTAATATAATGAACACCCTGTTCTTCAGCGTATTGCTTTAAATCCATCGTATTAAAAAAACCGTGTAATCCGATGTTGTACATGTCCGACCCTTTAACCACCCCACTTTCAATTAAATTACGCATCGGTGTTCCGTTGGAGGGACCGTTATCCGAAAGATCGCGCAGGTCAAAATGGGTATCAAACTGGATGATCCCAATCCTTTCCTGAGCTCTCGCCTGCTGCAAGCCTTTTACCATCATCGCTGTAATCGAGTGGTCGCCGCCAATCGCGCAGATTTTAGAATTAGGGAAATGATCAAAAAGTACGGCGGATGCGGTGACAATATTCTCATGACAGCGGCGAATGTCGGTGACATGCATCGGAACATCCCCGGCATCAATGGCCGTCCTTTCTGCCAAATCGATATCCTCATCAAGATTATAAGTAGTAAAGCTTTTCCAAGCACGGCGGAAGGCATCAGGAAATTCTGATGCCCCCGAGGCGCTGATCGAGGAACGGGACAGCGGAACGCCAACGATCACAAAGTCGGCAGCCTTGCTCTTTTCCGGAGCCGATTCACTAGACAGCGGCTCAATCCATTCATGCACCTTTGTAACCGGGGCACCGTTCTCCGGCCGTGTCCAAGTGAAGCTTGCTGGAACCAATTTAGGATAAAGAAAACTCAGCAACCAAATGCCCCCCTCTGACAACCACTTGGCCATTTTTTACAACCGTATCGGTATGATTTACCCCATATAGATATTGCAATTTCATATAATTTTCAACGTTAAAAATCGTCACGTCAGCCTTTTTGCCGACCTCCAGGCTGCCAATTTCGTGACCGCGATTGATCGCATGAGCGGCATTGATGGTGGCTGCAGTGATGACCTCTGCGGGCGTCATCCCCATTTTTAAACAGCCGAGGTTCATGATAAACGGCAATGAAACAGTTGGAGAAGAGCCCGGGTTACAGTCAGTTGATAAGGCTACCGGTACGCCTAAATCGATCATCTTGCGACCATTGGCCGATTCTGCCATTAAAAAGTAAGCCGTCCCCGGTAGCAGCACTCCGACCACTCCTTTTTCCGCCATCGCCTTCATCCCTTGTTCAGAAGCCTTCAGAAGATGGTCCGCAGAAATCGCCCCTACTTCCGCAGCCAGTTCTGCCCCTTCATAAGGTTCAATTTCATCGGCATGGATTTTTGGGATCAACCCATGGCGCTTACCAGCTTCTAAAATGACGCGCGATTGCTCCGGAGTAAACACCCCTTTTTCGCAAAAAACATCATTAAACTCGGCAAGGCCAAGCTCTGCCACCTTAGGAATCATCTCCTCGACGAGCAGCTTGACAAATTCATCCGGCCGCCTTTTATAGTCTTCCGGAATCGCATGCGCCCCCATAAACGTCGGTACGACATCGATGACATGCTGTTCATTCAGCTGTTTCGCCACCTCCAGCTGCTTAAGCTCCGTTTCCCAATCCATACCATAACCGCTTTTGGCCTCCACCGTTGTGACCCCATGACGCAAAAATTGATTCAAGCGCTGATAGCTTTGGTGAAAAAGTTCCTCGCGAGCAGCAGCCTTTGTTGCTCTTGTCGTGGCATGAATCCCGCCACCAGCATTCATAATTTCCATGTAGGTTGCCCCCTGGAGCCGCATATTAAATTCATTTTCGCGGCTGCCGGCAAAAACAAGATGAGTATGCGGATCAACAAGTCCCGGAGTCACTAATTTACCGCTCGCGTCAATGACTTCAGCTTCAGCAAGACGCGGCTTATACTTTGCGGCCAGCTCTACATCTGTACCAACGGCCTGGATCGTTCTGTCTTCAATCCAAATACTGCCATTTTCTATCATTCCAAGTTCAGACATTTCAGCCCTCACGCGGGGAATATCGGAGCTTCCCTTTAAGGTGACAAGCTGCGCGGCATTTCTTATAAATACAGCTTTACTCACTTCCAACATCCTCTCATTAGATTGGCAAATTTTAAAAAAATCCCTAAATCCATTAGTCTTGCTTCAACATTGGCATGTGAATTCCTTTTTCCTTGGCTGTTTTAATCGCAAGCTCATAACCGGCATCGGCATGGCGGACCACTCCCATTCCAGGGTCTGTTGTAAGCACGCGCTCAAGGCGCACTTCCGCATCCTTCGTTCCGTCCGCCACAATGACCATACCAGCGTGCTGCGAATACCCCATACCGACACCGCCGCCATGGTGTACCGAAACCCAGCTGGCGCCGCCGACGGCATTGATCAAGGCATTTAAAATCGGCCAGTCAGAAACCGCATCACTGCCATCTTTCATTGCCTCTGTTTCCCTGTTTGGGGAAGCCACGGAGCCGGCATCCAAGTGATCGCGGCCGATCACAATTGGAGCAGATACTTCTCCAGAAGCCACCATATCATTGATTAATTTACCGAAACGGGCCCGGTCCCCATAGCCTAACCAGCAAATCCGGGCCGGAAGTCCTTGAAAAGCAATTTTTTCCTGAGCCATTCTAATCCATTTGCACAGGTGCTCATCGTCTTTAAATTCACGCAATAAAGCTTCGTCAATTTTACGGATATCCTCCGGATCACCGGATAATGCCGCCCAGCGGAACGGGCCTTTTCCTTCACAAAATAGCGGTCGAATATAGGCCGGGACAAAGCCAGGGAAATCAAAGGCATTTTCAACGCCTTCATCCTTCGCTACTTGGCGGATGTTGTTGCCATAATCGAAGGTAACCGCGCCTTTTTGCTGCATTTCAAGCATGGCCTTCACATGCGTGGCCATGCTTTGTTTGGCAAGCCTAATATATTTTTCCGGGTCAGCCTTGCGCAGTTCCGCTGCTTGGTCGAGGCTGAATCCAACCGGTATATAGCCATTTAACGGATCGTGGGCCGATGTTTGGTCCGTAAGTACATCCGGAATAAAGCCCTGTTCAATCATCTGCGGCAATATTTCTGCTGCGTTTCCTAGCAAACCGATCGATAATGCCTTGCCAGCAGTCTTTGCCTCCTGTGCCATTTTCAATGCTTCATCCAAACTCTTCGTTTTCACATCGAGATATCTCGTTTCGATTCGGCGGTCGATTCTCCATTCATCAACCTCAACAGCAATACAAACTCCGTCGTTCATCGTGACTGCAAGCGGCTGTGCCCCGCCCATACCGCCAAGGCCGGCAGTTACTGTAATGGTATGTTTTAATGAACCGCCGTATTCCTGACGGGCAAGCTCGGCAAAAGTCTCATAGGTTCCTTGTACAATCCCTTGGCTGCCGATATAGATCCAGCTACCTGCAGTCATTTGGCCATACATAATCAGCCCTTTTCGGTCAAGCTCATGAAAATGCTCCCAATTTGCCCAGGCCGGTACCAAGTTGGAATTGGCCAGCAACACCCTTGGTGCATCTTTATGGGATTTCCAAACTGCTACCGGCTTACCGGATTGAATTAGCAGTGTCTCATCATCCTCCAAATGTAAAAGCGTTTTCACGATTGCATCAAAAGCTGCCCAGTTGCGGGCTGCCTTCCCGATTCCGCCGTACACAACGAGATCCTCCGGTCTTTCAGCAACCTCCGGGTCCAGGTTGTTCAAAAGCATCCTTAAAGCTGCTTCTTGAAGCCAGCCTTTTGCGTGTAATTCAGTCCCTTTAAAATTTTTAATCGTCCTTGGTTGTGAAGTTTTGGTCTCCATTTTTTCCACTCCTTTTCAGATTTAACTTACCTTTATTATAGAGTTCTAATTTTCTGAAAAATATGGATAAAAAAACAGAAAATAAATACTTTTTTTATATTAAGAAGGATATTTTTGCTAGATTCTTTTCATAAAATAGCAATTTCTTTAGAAAACTTTGATTCTTTTAGAAAAAAATAAAACTCCGTTTACACGGAGTGAATTTCTTTCCTCATCCTATCCACTTTTTTATTGCGAAACTCTCGTGGCGACATCCCGACAGTTTCCTTAAATATTCTGCTAAAATAATTCGCATTTTGATAACCTGTCAGCAAGGAGATTTCTTTAATTGGCTTACTTGACTCCAGTAACAGCCGTTTGGCTTCCTTCATGCGGATTCCGGTCAGCAGATCTGAAAAGCTCGAACCAGTTTTTGTCAGCAAAAGATGGCTAAAGTAAGAAGGATTACGGTCGACGTAATGGGCCACATCCTCCAGTCTGAGCTGGCTATTGGAAAAATTAGCCTCGATATAAGCGATTCCCCGTTCCACTGGATCTTGTTGATAATGGCGAATACTGGATTCAGCCCCATGGAAGATTTTTTGGATAAATAAAATCAGATTTTGCACCGTACGATACAGCACAGCATCATATAAAATCGAATTGAAAATATAACGGTACTCCCGCTCATAATCAGGGGCTTCATCGAGGTGATAGGTCTTCATAAATCTTCTCACCTGCGCGAGAATACTTGTTAATCTGATTCTGACCAGTCCGGGATCCGGATAAGGTTCTTTTAAATAAAGGAATTCATCATAAAGCCAATTTTTCACCTTTTCCAAGGCAAAGTTTGTCAGCATGTCTACCCATTCCCGCTGTTCCGGCGGGGTTAAAAAAGGATCGATATGAACCCACCCGTTTATCGAGTCCGACTCCATCACTTGGCGGTAGCCCTTATAATAGGTCAGTTCAAGCATTTTTCTCGTTTGCAAATATTTTTGATGCAATGAAAGGGTTGCGGACCGTTCCGTGTAAAGGACGATGGCAAGTGGTTCCGAAAATTCTTCCTCCCAACGTCTCATTACCTTTTGGCACTGCTCCTTCGCAGTTGCACAATGTTCCGTAAATAGGAGTATAACCATATCACTCAAAGGAAAGACACCGTGGAGGTCTTTAAAGGGAAATTCAGATAAAAATACTTGTAAAGTGGGCAAAGTTTCGCTGCCTTCCGTTTGAAAAGCGGCAATTTGGTAATCCTCCGCAGCTGCAGACTGCTCCATAAATAAAGCTTCATAGGAAACGTCTTTATAAGAAATGACACTGTTTATACCTGATGAGCTGATTTTTTTCTGCAGCTCCCGTGCGGCTTTCTGGTAAGCGGATTTCAGCTTCGCAGTGGAAAATGGTTTTATCATCAGGTCCAATGCCTGCAGATCAATGGCCAGACGCGCTTTTTCAAAGGTCGCTTCGGCGCTCGTCAACAACAAAACCGGAGTGAAAATTTGCATCAAATCACGGAAGGAAGACCATTCATCTTTACTCACCATATCAAGCTCCAACAGCACCACATCCGGAGATTCCCGTTCAAACAACACAACAAACTCCTGATAATCCCCCGCCAAAAAAATATTCGCCACCGAAATCGAAGACGACTTCAACAGCCACTTCAACCCCTCCCGCTCATTCAAATCCCGATCCGCAATCAACCACTTACCATCCATCCCAACTTCCCTCTTCCTTTTCTTATCTAAATTTCTAAATTTACTTTACCATAGATTTTGGTGCCTGACACCATCCGTGGACATTTGTCTTTCTGGGGTGGACATTTTCCCTTTTAATACCATTTTAATATAGCTTGTTCCATCTAATGGCAGACAGAATGTTTTTTCGTCAGTTGTATACGCTAAGGAAAATGGTAAAGGAGGGAGTTAACATGCGGAAGGTAATCTTTCTGCTGATGTTTCTATTTGTTTTTTCAGTGAATCAGCCATTTTTTGCGGGCAGTCATGAATCTAAGCTCCAGATTAGAGGGATTTATGTTCAAGCAGCCAATACGCAAGGGCAAAAGTTCAATCAGCTACTTCATCTGGTAAAGCAATCGGATTTAAATGCAATGGTTATTGATATTAAAAACGATCATGGCACACTCACCTTTCAACCGGACAAAAGTTCGCCCTACTATCGAATTAGCCGGCCCTACATAAAAAATCCGACAAAGCTAATCGAGACCCTGAACCAGCACAATATCTATCCAATAGCGAGAGTTGTTGTCTTTAAAGATAATGTCTTGGCAAAGTCCCATCCGGAGTGGTCTTTTAAAACAGCTAATGGAACGATCTGGAGAAATGGACGAGGCGATGCTTTTACCAATCCCTTTGTGAAGCAGGTTTGGGATTATAATATCGGTATTGCCAAAGAAGCCGCCAAAATAGGCTTTAAGGAAATCCAGTTCGATTATGTCCGATTTCCGGAAAAATTTGAAACATTTGAAGCATCCCTAACCTATTCGAGGCAATCCAAAGATCAAAGCCGTGTATCAGCAGTTAGCAAATTTGTAAAAACAGCCCATGAAAAGCTAAAGCCTTACGGTGTCAAAATGTCGGTTGATGTATTTGGTAATGCCACCGTCATTCCAGAAGCCCCGGGGATTGGGCAAAATTTTTCGCAAATAGCACAGCATGTGGACGTCATTTCAGCGATGATTTATCCTAGTCACTGGGGCAGCATTTTTGGGATGAAAAAGCCTGACTTGGAGCCTTACCGCCTTGTGTCAGAATATGCCAAGGTTGAAAAAGCGAGGCTAACCAAATTAGCTGACCCTCCGATATCCAGGCCGTGGCTCCAGGATTTCACCGCAACCTGGCTTGGCAAGGGGAATTACAAGGTATATGGAAAAAACGAAATTGAGGAACAAATCCGCGCCTTACATTCACAGGGAATTCATGAATTTTTATTATGGAACGCTAAAAACAACTATACCCCGAATGTCCAGTACGTAAAATAAAGTGGACCAACAGGCAATGGTGTCAGGCACCAATATCTAAGCAGCAAAAGTGTAAGCTGTCCATCTCATGTGGACACTTCACGATAATGTCCGGCATCAGCTCCTGGGAGGAACTCCTGGTCATTAGTCAATCCGTGCCAAAAGATTATAGGCAGGATTGACACTGGTCTCGACCACTAAGAAAAGAACCAACAATCCATCTCTACCGGAACAGGTTCCGCTTGTTCCGGTGTTCACCCATGTTTCGTGGTGCCTGACTCCAATATGATTTCCTTTTCGATGTGGCTGGCACGAATGCCAAATTTAGGTTTTAGCTGGGCAGTGTCGATTGGTTCACCCAGCAGGATTTTGATGGCAAGGTATGGAAAATTAATACCGGAAAGGCAGCTAATGTGCATGCCACCGCTCATACGCGGGTTGATTTCCAGTAGTTTAGGTACACCGTTACTGTATTTCACCTGAATATTGAACACGTAGGGGATTCGATAGATACGATGAAAGTCGTAAGCAAGCTGAATCAGCTCCCGATGGTCCACTAACTCTCGCACCCTGCCCTCCCCTTTCATTCTCGGAATGGCTGCAATTAAGTTGTTGCGGGAGGCAACACAATCAATACTATATTCCCGGCCTTCCAAATACTCCAACACCATTAAATCTGGGAAACTCTTCTGTTGCCCTAATATTTCGCACGCATACTTGAAAGGAATTCGGAAACTTGTACCATGACGAAACAGCTGCTCGATGGAATCTACATCATCCTGAATGACGCGAAAGCCGTTTGCCCCTTCACCAATCACCGGTTTAAAACAAATCTTATGCCCTCGTTCTCTTAACATCTGATAGGCTTTTTGAAAATCAGCGACGTTATTGACCACTTCGAAATCAGGTATTGAGAAAACAGGACCTTGCTCATTCTGCAATAGTTCCTGATAGGTGAGCGCTTTATTATCCATCATTTGCATCAGCTCAGCATCAGGGCAAACCAGTACCTTCACCCCGATAGCTGCAAAATCAGCTAATCGTTTAGAAATCAGGACATTTTCCTTGCGCGGAATCATGATCTCAATTCCATGAGTTTTACATACCTCCAGACAAAAGTCTACATATGCCTCGCCGTTAAGCTCAGGTTCTACAAAGGCAACATCACAATATTGTAAATACAACGCATTCTGATTTGGATGACTGCCATAAATCATAAATTTTCGTTGATCCTCATTGTTCCGAATCATTTCAATATAGTGCAAAACAGTCGTAAACCATTGATTAAACCATATCTTCATAAAAATGCCTCTTTCATGTAGTAATCACCAATATTTGCTAGTATATTCCAACTGTTAAAATATTATATAGCAAAAATAAGTAAAATTAATTTAACATAATATTTATTATGTTAACTATTTTTTAAAAACAAAAAAAATCGCCTCTGCTTCTGCAGAAACGGCTTAAAACGGAAATTAGACTCGGCTCTATACCAAAACCCTTCTGGAATTCAGTTTTATGATAAATTCCATAATTGCGGAAACATCTAGATTTGACCGATCCGTGACGACACCATCCACTTTTTTAACAACCTGTCTTTCGAAGAAATTCATTTTAGAAACAAGGAATTCTCCGCCAAATAGACCAAGTGCCACGGCATTCTTCCGTAATTCCTGCGGATAGGCGTTATTAAATTGTTCAATTGCCAATTCACCCTCACGCATACAACACAAAAATAAAGCTATCTCTTTTTCTAAAAGATTATCATGATACTTATGAATAAACTGTTTGATCTTCCGCTGAATTTCACCGGCGTGGATGGAGCCTCCGATAATTACGGTATCAAAATCTTTCAAGTCAAAAAAGATTTTATCCCGTTTTAAATCAACCGATAATACCTCTCCTTCCAAGTTTTCGCTTATTAAACTAACAGCTTTTTCAGTTGTTCCATGAGATGAGCAATATACAATTAAGGTTTTCATCATCCTGCCCTCCTAATGATTGAATAGGTATAGCAAAGAATGTCTTCCTTCGATATCATTATATCGCGAAATCAATCCGATTCTTCAAGCAAGGATTGGCAAGATTATGACAATTCATCCACGCTTGTTTGTTATCCTAAAAAATTTCATGACAGTTTTTATTATTCTCTTTTTCAAAACAATCGGAAAATTATTTATTACCTTATTCCAATTTTTGCTTCATATAGTACAATAAAATAAACTGGACACCATTTTTCGGAGGTTTACATGAAGCGCCTTACCGAGCATCTGATTATCATTTCATTTGATTGTCTTTCAGCTTTAGATCTTCCTATTTTAAAAGACTTACCGCACTTCCAAGAGTTTCTCTCCAACGGGGCCCTTGTTGAACAAGTTGAAACGGTTTACCCATCGGTAACGTATGCATGCCACTCCACAATTGTCACCGGTAATTATCCGAAACGGCACGGAGTGGTGAGCAATACATTATTACAGCCGGGCTGGAGCTCACCGGACTGGAATTGGTACCGGGATTGTATCCGCGGAACAACGCTTTATGATGAAGCTAAAAAAGCCGGGATGACCACTGCCGCGCTTTTGTGGCCAGTTACTGCCAAAGCAAATATTGATTTCAACATGCCGGAAATTTTCGCCAACCGGCCGTGGCAAAATCAAATTATCGTCTCTCTCATGAATGGTACTCCCCGTTTTCAATGGGAATTGAATCAGCTTTATGGATCGATTCGCAAAGGTTTGCAGCAGCCGCACTTGGATGACTTCGTTCTGGCTTCAACAGTTCATACAATCAAAACAAGAAGACCGAATTTATTAATGGTTCATTTTACCGACCTTGATACACAGCGCCATGATCATGGATTTTCCTCCAATGAAGCGCTTGCCGCACTTCAACGCCATGATACCCGGCTTGGCCAAATGATTGAGGCGTTAAAGGAGAGCGGAATTTACGAAGACTCGACGGTGATTCTATTAGGTGACCATAGTGCGCTTGATGAGCATACAGCTATTAGGCCGAATGTTCTCCTCCGCCAGCAAAACTTGGTCAACACAGGCACAAACGGAAAAGTGAAAAATTGGAAGGCCTTCTGTAAAAGCTGTGACGGCAGCGCATATATTTATCTTAAAGACCAGGCTGATACGGGAACTCTATCTAAAGTCAAACAGCTGCTTGATTCCTTGCTTGATAACCCGGACTCTGGAATTGAAAGCATTTTAACTGGCGCCCAGGCAGCTGCAAAAGGTGCAGATGGCACCTGTGCTTTTATGTTAGAAGCACGAAGCGGCTATTACTTTTTGGAGGACCTTGAGGGTGAATACAGCAAAACGATAACGGCAAAGGACGTGAAAGCAGATCATAAATATACGTTGGCTACTCACGGCTATTCACCGGAAAAAGAAAACTATCGAACTATCTTTATGGCGGCAGGTAAAGGAATTAATCCCATTACCATCCCCTTTTGCCGGCTCGTGGATGAAGGACCGACATTTGCGAGACTTCTGGGAGTCAGCTTGGGTGAAACCGATGGACGTGTGGTGGAGGAATTATTAACTTATTAAGCTACCAGTTTGAACAATGACGGATTTTTACAAACAGCAGCCGGATGCGATCCGACAGGTAAACCAACCTATCCAACAGTTACGCCAGCTTATCTGACAGTAACCAATCAAAAGCAAAAAAGATAAAAAGGGGGAATCAAGTTGAGCCGGATGACGAAGCAAGAAAATAGCTGGGTTTTTTATGATTGGGCCAACTCTGCCTACTCAATCCTGATTACCACAGCCGTATTTCCATTGTATTTCAAAGCAGCCGCAACCGAAGCCGGGCTTGCAGCTACAACCTCAACCGCCTATTGGGGCTATGCCAATTCATTTGCCACCTTGCTCATCTCCATTTGTGCACCGGTTTTAGGAAGCATTGCTGATTTTAAAGGCTTTAAGAAGCGGTTTTTCACGTTTTTCTTTGCCTTGGGGGTTATTTTTACGCTTATGCTGGCTGTCGTCCCCAGCAATCAGTGGCTGATTCTGTTAATATGCTATATGCTTACCGTCATCGGCTTTGGCGGAACGAATATTTTTTATGATGCTTTTCTTGTCGACGTGACGACGGAGGAACGAATGAACCGGATCTCCTCAAACGGTTTCGCCATGGGGTACATCGGCAGCACCATCCCCTTTATTTTAGGAATTGCGCTGATCATTTTAGCGCAGCAGCAAATCCTGCCAATTTCCGTTTCCATTGCCAGCCAGCTGGCATTTGCGATTACAGCCTTATGGTGGGGCTTATTCACGATTCCAATGTTAAAAAATGTAAACCAAATCTATTACAAAGAACGAGTCCCCCATCCGATTACCAATGGCTTTAAACAGCTGTTTGAAACGGTGAAAAAAATCAAGCTGTACCGCTCATTATTTCTTTTCTTACTGGCCTATTTCTTTTACATCGACGGTGTCAATACGATCATCACGATGTCAACGGCATATGGATCCGATCTAGGGATTGACTCCACCAGCCTATTAATCATCCTGTTTGTCACCCAGGTAGTTGCGGCTCCATTTGCTTTTCTGTACGGCAGGCTGGCCGATAAATTTCAAGCCAAAAGAATGCTCTTGGTCGGTATTTTTATCTATATCGCCATTTGTATGTATGCCTATTTCTTGAAGACGGTGCTGGATTTCTGGATTCTGGCAATGCTTGTCGCCTCCTCCCAAGGGGGTATCCAGGCTTTGAGCCGCTCCTATTTTGCCAAACTGGTACCGAAAGAAAATGCTAACGAATTTTTCGGCTTTTATAGTATTTTTTATAAATTTGCCGCGATATTGGGGCCCTTCTTAGTCGGTTTTATGGCACAAATGACCGGTAATACAAACAGCGGCGTCTTCAGCCTAATCGTCTTATTCCTCATTGGCGCAGTGATATTAATACGAGTGCCGAAAGCGACAGATATCCCCCAATCAAGTTCAATTTCTCGATAAAAAACTCACCCAACCGGTGAGTTTTTTTCATTAATTTTTGGATAATAACATGATCTTCCGCTCCCCAGCTCGCACACCAATAAGGCGAAATCTTAAATTATTTTAAGCAATAGGGAGATATTTTTCCGTTTTTCCTAATTTTCCTCCTTTATCCCTTAAAAATCCTGTTTTTTCGACTTTGTTCGTATAAACACAAAGTGTTAAGATTCCTCTATATGTTAATGGAAACTGTTAAATGACAAAAGCGGAGGGATTCCTATCAATCAGTTAAAGCTGCATTACACGAACGATATGGAAAAAGCGATGTTAAGCTCCCACGGAGTCACTTTTGCTGATTATAGCAGAAAGCTAGACGTCAGAATGAAAGTAGAAAGACGTCGGGAACAGGAATATTTGGACAGCCAACGCATCGTTACCACTATCGAGAAAAAGCTTCACTATTAATGTCTGTAAAAAAAGCTGGTCCATTTTGTGGATGAGCTTTTTTCATCCTGCTTTGTATAAAATCAGTTCCTTTTGGGAATAGCTGATTAGCAAAAAATCACTTTTTTTCGGAACATTTTATTCGCAATCCCTGCGCTAAATCCGCTATAATATCTTCATATATTATTTGAAAGGTGTTGGTTTAATATGGCGAACCAAGCTGAGTCTAAGAAAAATCTCACTGTTAATTCCACCATTTCGTTAAAGGGAATCGTAAAAGCCATTTTTAACGATACCGTTCATGTCCAAATTGGTGGAAAGATTATTACGATTCCAACATCTGAATTCTTAGTGGAAAAACCAGTTCAATAAAAAGCTTTATAGCATATGGATGGCCCATCACAACATATATGATGGGCCTTAATTTTTTTAGCTCTCTTTTTTGGGCATGATACTCTCCAACAAAGGAATATTCCAGTTCCCATTTTGGATATCAATGAGCAACTGCGAAGTTTCCGTTTCGTCGGCCTGTCTAATTTCGGTAATTTCATTGTGGAGACGTTCCATTTTTTTGTCCAGCTGCGATGCGATGACGGCTGCCTCTTTTAACTCTTCAATCATATGACCAGGCACTGCTTTATTATATTTATAATAGATTTTATGCTCCAAACTGGCCCAAAAGTCCATCGCAATTGTGCGGATTTGCACCTCCACGTATGTTAACTCTTCCCGGTCGGACATAAAAATGGGGATTTGCAAAATAAGGTGCAGGCTTTGATAACCGTTCGGCTTCGGATGTTTAATATAATCTTTAAATTCAACCACCTTGATATCCTTTTGCTTCGAAATCATTTCCGCTATTTTGTAAGTATCGGAAAGAAACGAACAAGTGATCCGGATGCCGGCAATATCCCTTATATTTTCTTTAATCGAGGCCAAGGTAAATTCATAACCTTTCCGGGATATCTTTTTCAAGATGCTTTCAGGTGATTTTAAGCGTGATTTCACATGTTCAATCGGATTGTAATCATGAATATAATTAAATTCTTCGGAAAGAATATTGATCTTCGTATCCATTTCATCGATGGCAAATTGATAGGCCATCATAAACCGGGTCAGTTCAACCCTTAATTCTTTCAATTCTTTTAAATCTAAAACCTGTTCAATATTCACAGATAGACGTCCTTTCGTAATGTACTATTTCAATTCGTCTGGAAAATTGTCTAGAATGTGAGGTGGAAAAATCATACGGCAAATTACCTTGGCCATCTCCCGGTAGTTTACCTTTTCTCCCGTTTGTTCCGCTTTTTTATGACTGTTCTCAAACAGCATCATAATCGACCAAGCAACAGTATCCAAATCCAAATCCCTCCAAGTTAAGTTTTTTTCATGGATTTGTTTTAAACTGGAAAGAATTTTAGCATGTATTCTCTTTCTTGCTGCTTGAATCACTTCCGCCAGGTCCAGGTCTTTTGAGAGGATTTCTGGTAATACACGGTGAAGCCCGGAATGATTCAACCGAAGCACATGAGCCTCCAAAAGCGAAGCCAATAGTGACACAGGGTCATGGCAAAACCAATGGGGTTCGGGTGCAAGAAATTGATCAATTTTATCTTCCAAAAGCGCCATTAAAAGCTGCCGCTTATCTGAAAAATATCGATAAAAGGTCCCTGTAGCCACTCCTGCATGGGCGGCAATTTCCTTGGCGGTTGTGTGCTCATACCCTTTTGTCGTGAATAGGATCCTGCCGCTTTCAAGCAAGGCCTTTCTCTTTTGCTGGGCCCGTTCCTGCCTAGGAATAAACGGAAACTCACCGACTAATTGATCTTCTCGATCTGACATATTACCACCTCAAAGATATCATAGCATAAAACGATAACCTGAACTATAGTTCAACTTCATTATTGACAAGATGTTCATAAAATGCAATACTTGAACTACGGTTCATGTTATGAAAATCCCTTTTGAACACCCCTTTTAAATACAAGAACCCATAACATGACCGATTTTTTATTTTTTTCGTAAAATCATAAGGCCTTTGAAGGATATCAACCAGTTTTTGCGAATACAATAGGGTAACTCCCGCTCGTATATTGACTAATTTGAAAGGTGTTGATTTTTATGGCCAACCAATCTGAAGAAAAAAAGATTTCAGTTAATTCGACGATTTCCTTAAAGGGAATTGTAAAAGCCATTTTTAACGATACCGTTCATGTTCAAATCGGGGGAAAAGTGATTCCAATCCCGGCCTCGGAATTTGCCATTGATAAAAATTAACATAAAAACGATGTCTGAGAAAGGACATCGTTTTTTACGCTATTTTTGAAAAAGGTAAGGTAAATATTTCCACAAATCAAATAGAAAGCCAGGCACCATTTTTCCCCTAGTGCCTGCCTCTCTGATAAATATTCCCTACCCTTTTACTGACCCCGCCAACAGCCCTCTGACAAAATATTTGCCTAGGAAAATATAGACTAACAGAGTGGGCAAGGCGGCAATGAGCGCGCCGGCCATTTGGACGTTCCACTGAACGATTTGGCTTCCAGACAGATTTTGCAGAGCCACCATTACTGGCTGCTGGTCCGAGGTGGTAATCGTTACCGCAAATAAAAATTCATTCCAAATATTTGTAAACTGCCAGATAGCCACCACAACAAACCCGGTAACCGATAAAGGGATCATAATATAGTAAAAGATTCTCAAGAACCCGGCCCCATCCATTTGTGCCGATTCAATCATCGACTCCGGAATGCTGGCATAGAAGTTCCGAAACATCAATGTGGTAATCGGCAAGCCATAGACAACATGGACGAGAATAAGGCCGGGGATCGAATTATAGAGACCAATTTCCCGTAAAAATTGAATCAACGGAATGAGAATGCTTTGGTACGGAATAAACATGCCAAACAGAATCGCTGTAAAAATCACTTCTGATCCTTTAAATCTCCATTTCGAGAGGACATATCCGTTCAGTGCCCCCAGTAATGCGGAAATCAAGGTTGCCGGAACAACAAGGTAAATCGAATTCAAGAAATTAGGAGCCAGCTTTGTAAATGCCTTGACATAGCTGCTAAAATCGATTTGAGTCGGCAGCTTCCACATGTCAGCCAAGGTAACCTGATCGAGCGGCTTTAAACTTGTAATAAACATGACATAGATCGGCATTAAATAAAATAAACTCAATCCTATCAGTACAAGGTAAAGTATGGGTTTCACTAGCGATTTTGCAGCCATTATTTTTCACCTCTTCTACTGATGATCAGATACGGGATGATAAAAATGGCCACCGACAGTAGCATGATAATGGCAATCGCGGCACCATTTGCATAATAATTGCCACGGAATGTCGTTTCGAACATGTAAACGCCGGGAACATCGGTAACAAAATTGGCACCAGGGCCCGTCATCGCATAAATCAAGTCAAATATTTTCAAAGAAATGTGGGCCATAATGATGACAACACTGACTGTGATAGGGGCCAGCATTGGGATGACTACTTTTCGGTATACTTGAAATTCGCTGGCACCGTCAATTCTGGCAGCTTCCTTCAATTCCTCCGGGATTCCCCGTAACCCCGCCAAATACATTGCGACGGAAAAACCGGTCATTTGCCATACGGCTGCAATGATAACCGCAAGTAACGCAACGGGAATACCAAATTCTATTTTTCCAAGATGAAATCCGCCAATTATCGTAATATCTGTGTACCACTTGGAGTCGAGGCCAAATTTTTTCAAAAACAGGTTCACTCCTGTTGAAGGATTCAACAGCCATTGCCAGGCAACTCCCGTTACGACAAATGAGATGGCCATTGGAAAAAAGAAAATATTGCGGAACAATGATTCCCCGCGAAGTTTTTGATCAAGGAGTATGGCCAGGAAAAGACCGACGATTAAAACAAAACCAATAAACAGCACCGTAAACACGATGGTATTTCGGATGTCGGCCTGAAAACGGTAATCCTGGAAAAGAAATAGATAGTTTTTTAGACCGGCGAACGAAAAATCCGGTACGAGCGAATTCCACTTACTTAGCGAAACATAACCTGTCCAGCCGATAAATCCATAAATAAAAATCGCAGCTAAAATAATGGACGGAGTCAGAAATGCTATAGCCAGTAATCGATCGCCGTTTAATTTTTTTTTCTTTTTTGGTAGATTCACGGATACTTGAGTACCACTTTGTTTGGAAACTTTTACAGGCTCCATTGTGTTAACCCCCATCACTGAAGTCCTTTGATGAGAAAAAGAGGAAGAGATTGTCTCATCCTCTTTTCCTCCAAGATTACTTCAATTCTTCAGCTGCTTGAGCTAATGAATCGGTTAATTGTTTTACATCTTTCTGGGAAACAAAGATGTTAACTGCTTGGTTTGCCTTTGTTAGGAACCCTTCTGGAGCGGCAGAACCGTGAGCCAAACTTGGTGAGAGCTCTGCAGTTTTGAAATCTTCAATTGTATCCTTTCCATATTGATCATATTTGGATACATCTGCATCAACACGGGCCGGAATCGAACCTTTTAACGGGTTGAAGGCATCCTGTCCTTCAACAGAACCAAGCACTGAAAGGAATTGCTTCGTTTCTTCGACATTCTTGATTCCTTTTGGCAGTCCAAATGTATCGGTAATAACCATAAACTTGCCAGCCGTTCCTGGTGTCGTAATATAGCCGAAGTCTTTATTGACCGCTAATTTTAAGTCGTTGACGAAGTAGCCTTTTGCCCAGTCACCCATAATGTTCATCGCTGCCTCACCTTTTGCTACCAGCTGCGAGGCGTCCTGCCAGTTGCGTGATGCATGGTCGTCATTAATATAGGACAGCATTTTTTTGAAGGTCTCCGTTGCTTTGACAACTTTTTCATCCTTGAAAGATTGATCTCCGGTCCAAAGCTTGCCATAAGCTTCTGTTCCCAGTTCAGCTAAAAGAATGTTTTCATAAATTTGCACAGCAGTCCAAGGCTCTTTGTCACCTAAAGCCAGCGGAGTAATCCCTTTGGCTTTTAATTTGTCTGCCACAGCAAAAAATTCTTCAAAAGTAGTTGGGGCTTTCAAACCATTTTCATCAAAAACGTGCTTGTTATACCATAAAACATTACCGCGATGGATGTTTACCGGAACGGAATAAATGTTCCCATCCTTACTAACCATTTCAATCAGCGATTTTGGGAATTTGTCATTCCATCCTTCTTTTTCATAAAGGTCATTCAGCGGCTCCATTTTACCGGCTGCCACCCAGCCTTCATTCAGCTCTGCGCCACCGTGTACCTGGAATGTCGAAGGAGGGTCATTTCCCTGCATACGGCTTGCTAAAACGGCTTTTGCATTCGTACCAGCACCGCCGGCAACTGCAGCATTTTCGATCTGAATATCAGGGTGTTTATCCTGAAATAACGCGATTAAAGCTTTTAAGCCATCTTCCTCTCCAGCACCAGTCCACCAGCTGAAGATTTCCACCTTTTTCTCTGACTTTTTCGAGTCAGTGCCAGACTTTTCTTTTTCGCCGCCGCTTGATTCTTTGGAATTACAAGCAGAAAGTGCGAACAGAAGAACCAGGACCAACCCAAATACAAAGCCTTTTTTCCTCAACGTCAATTCCCCCTTTTTTGTAAGCGCTGCCAACTACATTTTAACTTTAGCATAGAAAATATCCGCCGAAAGGGAGAATTAGCTTCACTTTTTTGTTATTTCCTTCATTTTTTTGTTGTTGTATAAAGATTTCTATTTCAGTTAATATGTTTATGGCGATATTCTGTCGGAGTATCTCCGGTAATTTTTTTAAAAACACGACAAAAATAATTGGGGTCTTTATAACCAGCATCAAAGCAAATTTCCTTTAGACTTTTCTCCGGGGATTTCATTTCCTCCTTAGCATAGTTAATCCGTAATTCAGTTAAATAATCGATAAAGGTGACACCCATTCTTTCTTTAAAAATTTTACTGAAATAAAACGGAGTTAAATTAACGTATTCAGCTGTTTTTTCAAGCGTGATCGCTTCTTTGAAATTTTGCTCAATATAATCAACCGCTTTTTCCATCATGATTTTTATATGTGAGTAGTCACTCGAGCGGTTTCGGTCCAGCAATTCGCGATTCTTTTCCGGCCATTCCGAATTGATTAACGACAAAGCTTTCTGATATTTTTTCCTTAACCTCAACTGTTCCATTTGCTCTGCCCGCTCCTCTTGAACCTCGGCCTGGACACGCCGTAAAGCGGCTATCACGTCCTCTTTTCTGCTGGGCTTCAGAATATATTCCTTTACCCCTTGCTGCATCACTTCTTTGGCGTATTCAAAGGTATTGAACGCGGATACCATAATGAATTTTATCTTTTTATGCTTTTTGCGAATTTCCTTGACGGCCTGAACCCCGTCAATTCCAGGCATTTTGATATCCATCATCATCACATCAGGAGCTAATTGATCTGCCAGTTCCATCGCCACCCGGCCATTTCGGGCATCCCCGACAATTGAAATCTCGGGCATTTCTTCCAGGATCATTTTGGATAAACCTTTACGTTCTAATGCTTCATCATCGACAATGATGATTCGCACATCGGCACCTCCTAATCCACCTTTGGCAATTTAATCCGAAACAGAGTTCCTTTTCCTAATTTCGACTCAATTTCAACCATTTCCTTTTCTCTAAAGAAAATTTCCAAGCGCTTAATCACATTTTTTACCCCAATCCCGCTGGAATAGCTCCCTGAAGAATGGACTGATTTTTCGTTATTCTCAGGTCTACTTTCGGAAAGATGCAATAACCTTTGCCGGGTATCTTCGTCCATTCCCGCACCATTATCGATCACGTCTATATACACTTGATTCTCCTTTTTATAGATTGAAATCGCTAATCGGGCTCCCTCCTCATGGTTTTCAATTCCATGAATAAACGCATTTTCAATAATGGGCTGGAGTGTCATCCTTGGGATGGGCTGCTTGAGACAGCTCTCATCAATATTCATTTCAAACACAATCCGATCGCTGAACCTGGTTCTTTGAATCGTGAAATATTCTTTGACAAAAGAGATTTCATCCTCTAACGTAGTCGGTTGCTCTAAATGGACAAAGTTATAACGTAATAGAACAGACACTGACTCAATGAGCTTTGTAGTTTCATGGGCATTCTCCAGATAGGCCATTTTTGCAATCGTATTCAAGGTGTTAAATAGAAAATGCGGGTTAATTTGGTTCTGCAGACTTTTTAATTCTAACTCTTTTAAAAGCTTATCCAACTCCGACTTATCCTTGATTTCCTTCACAAGACGGCGGATATTTTTACGCATTTCGTTGAATGTTTCCGTTAACAGCTTCAATTCATCATTTGTGCTGACCTTGATATCAGCTCCTGAAAATTGGCCTGCGGAAATTTCTTGAGCGGCCAGAGAAAGCCGTTGAATCGGTTTGGTGATTCCCCCGGATATGATGATGGCTAGAAGCGTACATAAAATCAGTAAGGAAACAACCAGAAAAATGGTCATGAATTTGAAATTGGTATTTTGATGTAATAATTGATCATAAAAGTTTTGATAGGATGTCAGTTCGCTATTGATAAGTGATAAAGTGGTTTCTACGATGAAATTGGAAATCTTAACAGCCTGATTATAATGGCTTGGATATTGCTCCATTTCCCCATCGGAAAACGTGCTAATGGTTAAATCACATTCCGTTATAAAGCTCTCAATCATATTTTGATAATTTTGCAGTAATAGATGGTTTTTGGGATTTTCAACTTCCTTCTCAAGCCGACCGTTATTTTTTAACAGTTCAGCCCGTAATTTTGTATACTTTTGCATAAACAGCTTATCTTTCTCCACGATAAAGGCATTCACCGCTTCAGTTGTTTGATTCGTTTGCTGAGAGATTTCATTGAGTAACAGGAAGCGTTGAAAACTTTGATTATATTCATTCATAATATTCTTACTGCTATCGTAAAGATAGAAAACAACACCAGTGGACAACATCACAATGACAGCAAAAAAGAGCAATAACTTGATTCGTATTGGCATCATTTGACGGTATCCTCTTTCATGTCTGCTGTGATATCTTCTTTGTGGATCACGGCGGTATTGGTATAATTGGTCGTTGGCACTTTTTTACCCTCGATGATCTTAATCATCAGCTCGACAGAACGATGCCCCATTTCATAAGGCTCCTGAGTCACCGTGGCATCGATAATCCCTTTTTTCATGGCCGCTAGCGTTTCATCCAGTGTATCAAAGCCGATAATATACATTCCCTCGACGCGATTTAACAGAGTAACAGAGTTCGCAATACCGATCCCGTCCAAAGCACTGGTTCCAAAAATAGCGTTGACTTGGGGATATTTTTCAAGAATCTGGTACGTTTTTTCGGCAGCCCGAATTTGGGAAATTTTTGATTCCTCGATGGCGATAATCCGGACTCTTTCCTCCCCTTTTACGGCAGCTTTAAAGCCATTCACTCTCATTTTTTGGTTAATGGAGTGAAAGCTTCCGGTAATAATTGCCACATTCACGATCCCAGAAGTATCCTTTAATAAAGCCTGACCTGCTATAAAACCTGCGTAATAATTATTCGTTCCGACATAAGAATTCCTGTTGCTATTTTCAGCATCTGTATCAATTGTAATGATTGGCGTTCCATTTTTAACCAATTTATTAATAAGAGGGGTAAATTGCTTTTCCGTCAGCCCTTGCGAGATAATCCCATCTACTTTCGCAGCAGCGGCCATTTCCAAAGTTTTTAAGTGCTCATCAATATTTCCCTGCTTTGGTCCTACATATTCAAGCTCGATCCCGAATTGGTTGGCAGCATCACGGGCACCCTTTTCTATCAATCTCCAATAATTATTATCAACTTCCTCCGGCACTAACACGAAATGATATTTGTAGCTGGGAACTTTTTCTTTGGCAGCCGAAACGCGAAAATCATTCATTTTTTCCGCAAAGTAAATAGCGAAGGAAAAGGTGGCAAAAAACAATAGGAAACCGATTAGATAAAATAGCTTTAAAAGATAGTTCATTTCCAGCTGGCACCTCAATTAGTATGTCATAATTTAAAATATTTCGCTAAATTAGTTCGACTATTCATAAATGTGCTATACCAATAGTAGCATAAAACTTGCAAATCGAGAGCAGCCTCAGATAAAAAATACCGACCATTTCAATGACATTTATGTGACAGAATTATATGCTGATCGTTAAAAAAACAGACCCCGTTGTCATGAACGAGGTCTGCCTGCGACACGTGGCCTGTCTACTTATTCGGCTATTTTTTTCATTTCTAGGATGACGACATGGGTTGTTTCGCTTGCTTTTATCTGGATATCTTCTTCGACAATTTCCAGGGCATCCCTTGTACCTAATTCAACTCCATTTACGGCTGATCTTCCCTCCACTTGCACCATGTAAGCCTGCCTGCCTGCTGCAACTAGAAAACTGATCTCCTTGTCTTTTTCAAGTTCCAGGGCATAAACATTCATGTCCTGGTTGATTTTTATTGGGGCATCTCCTGCTTTGCTTGAGACCATATGAAGCCATTGATTATGGCGGTCATTCCATTCAAATCGGTAATCCCCATAACTTGGTGTATAGCCTGTTTTATCAGGAATAATCCATATTTGTAAAAATCTAAGTGGTTGATCTGCCAAGTTTTGTTCGGAGTGGTAAACCCCAGTCCCGGCGCTCATATATTGAACATGGCCACGGGTGATCGTGCTCTTATTTCCCATGCTGTCACCATGGGTGAGTTCCCCACCCACTACATAAGAGATAATCTCCATATTTTGGTGCGGATGAAGATCAAATCCCGTCCCGGGTGCAACCAGATCATCATTAATTACCCGTAGCATCCCGAAATTGATATTATTCGGATTGTAGTACTCAGCGAATGAAAAGTGAAAAATGCTTCTTAACCAGCCTAAATTACTCCTACCCATGTTTTCGTGGTTTATTTTTCTGAGCATAATATGTTTAGTCTCCTTTTTATAAATATCTCAAATGTTACTATCTTGATTTCGAGATAATAGTAATACATTTTTCTATGTTTGTCAAAAATGTGACACATCTATTGATACATATTTATTGAAAGGTTATTTCTATTTTCGTAAGTCATTAAAAAACTGTCCAATGCATAAGGCATGGACAGTTTTCTTTATGTTTCCTAGATTTCCACCTTATTAAAGATATCCGTTAACACCGGTACAATTTGTTTCTTACGGGAGACAACGCCTTTTAATGTGGCTGTGTTGTCAGTTAAGGTTACATGATAAGCTCTTTCAACTGCAGCAGCTTTATTGCCCAGTGCCAGGGCAACTGAATCATTTGTTAAGATATCGGTGATGACAAATAAGAACATATCCAAGTTCTTTTCAGCAATAGTTTTTTTAATGGCTGCTTCCAGTTCAGTCTTGCGGGCAAGTACATCAGCCGGATCAACGGTGTTCACTTGTGCAATGACGACCTTGCTGGAGCCCATTTCAAAACCTTTTGCGTCAAGGGATAATAATTCCCCAACGGTTTTACTGCTGACATCTGCTCCTGCCTTCAGCATTTCCAAGCCGTAAACATTTGCATCTACTCCGGCAATCTCCGCTAACTCATGGGCAGCGATCACATCTTCATGTGTGCAAGTCGGTGATTTAAATAGTAATGAGTCCGAGATAATCGCCGACAGCATTAAGCCGGCAATTTCCTTCGGGATGGTCTTGCCATTTTCTTTATACATTTTGTTTAAAATCGTAGCGGTACAGCCAACTGGTTCACAGCGGTAATAAAGCGGACCACTTGTTTCAAAATTAGCAATCCGGTGATGGTCGATGACCTCAAGGATGCGTACATCGGCAATATCGTTGGCACTTTGCTGGCGCTCGTTATGATCAACTAAAATAACCGTCTCCACTTCGTTGGCAACTGTCTCAACCAAACGCGGTGCTTCTACGTTGAATGTTTTAAGGGCATATTGTGTTTCGCTGTTAATCGCGCCAAGGCGAACCGGTTCAACATTTAGTCCCAATTGTTTTTTTAAGTCTGCATAAGCAAGTGCAGAGCAAATGGAATCTGTGTCTGGATTCTTATGTCCGAAAATAAGTACTTTTTCCATGCTACTACTCCCAATCGTTTAAAGTATAAAGATCAATAAAGAAATTGACCCTAATCGAAATTATATATGATAATACACCAGGATTCAAAAAAAATTGCAAAAAATTTCATTTACTGGCAGTTTCATTGCTTAGTTTGAGTGATAATCAAAGTCAAATTTAACCGAGTATTCACAGAGGTTGTTCGATAACTTCTTTTTTCTAATAATTTTTCCAAAAAGAAGTAGCTCACTGTTCTCCAATGTCATTTGGATTTGATACATGTCAATAAAATTTACCCCAAACTCAAAATCACTGACATATTTAAGGCCGCCAGCACTCATATCGACAATCCAAATGTTTTTTTTTGTTTTACCATTGTATGGGATTGTCGGCTCAATGAAACCATGAATCGGATTTCTAAAAACAAATCGTTTAAATTCCCGGTTTTCAATGCTAAATCGCATAGGGATACCACCTCACTTGTTGCTGGCTAAACAAACGATTGAAAAGAATAGCCCATCGTTTCAAATTTTCTGCGCAGACGGACAATCGCCTTGGAATGGATTTGTGAAATCCGCCCCTTCGTCAAGTTTAGCACATCGGCGATTTCCACTTGGGTTAGACCTTCGTAATATAATAAAGTTAGAACCAACCGTTCATTCTCCGGCATTTCATCAATACATTCGGCCATTATTTTCCGGAATTCAGCCATTTGGATTTGCTGTTCCTGAGGATTAGGCTGATCATCATGCAGAAAATCCAACCGGCTCTGCTGCTTTCCTTCCTCTTCATGGTCATTCATCGGTTCATCAAGCGAGAGCAGTGTGGAAAAGGATAAGGCCGACATCGTTACATCGACATCCTCAACGGAAAGATTCAAATAGTCTGCCAGTTCCTCTTCGGTTGGTGTTCTTAACAAGGTTTGTTCCAATTCCCGAATAGCTTTGTTCACAGCTTTTGTTTTTTCCCTTAAGCTGCGCGGAATCCAATCCATTTTACGGATGCCATCCAACATTGCCCCCTTAATCCGCCATAAACCATAGGTTTCAAATTGGTATCCTTTCGTGTAATCAAAATTTCTGATTGCTTCAATTAATCCAATAAAGCCTAACCCGAGTAGATCCTCCTTCGGGATAATACGTTGCGGAATCGTAAGACTCAGTTTATTGGCCATTCGTTCAACTAAATGGGAATATTGCTTTACCAGTTTTTCCTGGACAGTTGAATCTTGGTTTTCCTGGAATTTTCTCCATAAAAGGTTATTGGAATTGATGTCATTTATAGCCGATTTCAACGTTTATCCCTCCTTGCTTAAAGGTTCAAAGTGAAGTGAAAGGAAATTTATTTAGACTCATTTGACCCCTTCTTGGTATGTAAAGCCTCCAAAGAAATAGCTTGAAAGTGGGCATTCTCTTTGGAAACCTCTGGGGCCTTGGATTTTCCCTTTCCATTCACAGCTTCTTGCCACTGTGAATGGGACTGTTTGGCAGCGTTCGCTTTGGCACTATATGGCTGGTTCATTGTTTGTGGCGGAAGTTTATCACCGCTTTTCCTAGAGGTCATTTGCTGGAAAATCATCCGCAGCAAATAACCGAAGATAAAGAACAGAACAAAGCCGATGACCGCCCGAAATAAGGACGTCTGCCATGTATTATTAACAAATGACAAAACAAAACTCAAAATAAATGCGGTCAGCCCCAAAATCGCGTTAATTCTCCAACTTCCGCTCATTTTTTCGCCCACCCTTTAAAACTATTTTCTTAGAGACAACATTTTTTCAAAAAATCCGCGGACACCTTTTATCGGGACAGGTGAATTGACTTCCATGTCAGGTAAAAAGGTATACATAATTTGTTTCATGTTTTTCGAAGCTTCGCAGTTAGGGTATGAAAGATAAAAAGGTGATTGTGACCGGACGGCCTTCTGAACATGAGCATCTTCCATCAAAAATCCTAACGTATTCAAGCCCATTTTTAGAAAAACGGAACAGGCATTTTTTAATGCTCTTGAGGTATCAATTGCTTCACGATAGGATCGCGCCCGATTTACCACCAAGCGAAATTTCGGGGCTTGGCTGGTGTATTGGAGGACGGTTTTCATGACCGAATAGGAATCTGCAATGGAAGTCGGTTCCGGTGTCGTCACCAAAATGGTTTCATCAGAAGCGATAATAAAATCAACGAGAATCTTGGAAATTCCTGCACCGGTATCAAGTAAAATAAAATCGGCATAGGAATTTAGCTCTTGAATTTGGTTCATGAAAAACACCTGATTCTCATGATCTAACAGTAACAGGTCTTGAAGTTCCAATCCTCCGGTAATATAATCAATTCCCCCGGTACCTTTTTCAATACAATCAAATAAATATTTACGTTTGTGGAGCACGTCGGCCAGGCTGTTTCCTGACGAGGAGGCCCCCATTAGAATATCAATATTGGCAGTGGATAAATCCAAATCAAGGATAACAACCTTTTTCCCGATTGATTTTAATGCCAGGGCAAAGTTTAACGTGAAATTCGACTTACCTACCCCGCCCTTTCCGCTTGCAATCGTAATCATCCGTGAATTGTGTTTCTTTTCTTGCTGCACTTGATGGCGGTGCATATATTCTCTTAGACTTTCAGCCTGATCCATATTAACGTTCATCTCCTACCAACGAGTTCGCAAGCATTGCTGGATCGATTGTGGTAATATCTTCCGGCACACTTTGTCCATTTGTAAGATACGTAATTTCATATGGATAGTGGTAGGCAATATTCAGGATTGAACCATAACTGGAGGTCTCATCAAGTTTTGTTAAAATCAATTTATTAACGGGACTTTCCAAAAACTCATTCAATAAATATTGTAAGTCCTCATACTTTGTGGTCAGGCTCAAGGCCAAATAATTATCACTTATTAATGGATGATGTAAAAATTCATTGATGGACTCGCGATTTTTTTCATCCTTAAAATTTCGTCCGGTCGTATCCATATAAATAAGGTCGAAATGCTTTAATTTCATCAGTACCTGATCCAATTCTTCGCGTGACCGGGCCACTTCTATCGGTACATTCAAAATACCAGCATATGTTTTCAGCTGTTCGACCGCGGCGATACGGTAGACGTCTGTCGTAATCATGGCAACCTGGCGCTTTTGTTTGAGGATTTGTTCCGTCGCTAATTTGGCAATTGTCGTTGTTTTGCCAACACCGGTTGGACCAATAATGTTAATCAGCCGGACATCTTCTGGAAGGACGTTGGACTTTGGGGTTCGTCTTTCAATCATTCCCTGAACAATGGAAATCATTTCTTGTTCAATAGCCTCATCCGTTGCTGCATTCAGAGAGCCAAACTTTTCGATCATGGCATTAACCGTTTGGATCACAATAGCTTCCAGAACCGATTCAGTCACACCTTGTTGTTTCAGCCGGTTTATCCATTTGGCAAAGCGGGCCGTCGGACCATTACCCTGCTTTTCCCCCGTCATAAAGACCATCATCATATTCTTGAGACTCTTTAATTCATCAAGAAGATGGTCAGGTTCTGCTGGTTTCGCTTTGGGAGGAGCGACAGTTTTTTCTTTCTCGCTGTCTGCATTCTGGGAATAATATTGGTACAACATTTGCGGCTTCTTATGAAAGCCAGAGCCTGTTGCTTCACTGCTTTGGCTTTGATTTGCTGCCGGTAACCCGTTATTATCGGATTCATTGATCCCCTTTGAATTTACACCCTCGAGATTGGTATGGTGAATACTTCTTTTGACAAGCACATCGTTTATTATTTTGCGCTTTTGCTCATCTGAAAAATTCGTCTCTTCTATCGGCTTAACTGCTGTTTTCGAGGTACTCTCGATAAGCGGTTTTTCATTTTCCATGTCCATCGAAACATTTCGTGCCGCCTGTGGAGGGTCTTGGTCCATGGAATAAGCAGTTACCTCGAATTTTTGTTTGGCAAAAAAGCCAAATAGGCCGCCGGATTTTATCGCCCGGGTATTGACAATAATGGCATTATCGCCCAATTGTTGGCGGACCATTTTTAAAGCAAGAGGGATGGAATCTGCGACGATTTTTTTTGTTTTCATATGTTCACCACTCCAATACTTTGAATCTCAATGTCAGGCTCCAGTTCCGTATAGGATAGAACAGGTACTGTCGGCATTATTTTATCAACAAATTGCTTTAAATACATTCGAATCGATGGTGAGGTAAGAAAAATCGGCTGACCGCCGGATTTCATCACCCGTTCAATTTGAACCTGCAGTTCTTCAGTAATCCTGCGCGATAATTGCGGATCCACCGATAGGTAGTAAGCCCCCGTTTCGGTTTGCTGGATACTATCGGAAATTCCCTTTTCTAATGAGGCACCGGCTGTTAAAACATGAATGACGCCTTGATCGGCGTATTGCTCGGTTATCTGCCGGGTTAATGACTGCCGAACATATTCGGTTAACACCTTTGAATCCTTGGTGTAAACTGCGTAATCGGCCAATGTTTCAAAAATTGCCGCCAAGTCGCGAATCGAGATTTGTTCACGCAGCAGACTTTGCAGCACTTTCTGAATATCGCCGACCGACAATAGAGCTGGGACAAGTTCATTGACAAGATTCGGATGTGTTTCTTTCAGATTATCAATTAATTCCTGAGTTTCTTCACGATGCAGCAGCTCGTGAGCGTACTGCTTCAGCACCTCTGTTAAATGGGTGGCAATCACCGACGGCGGATCGACAATCATATAGCCCATCAATTCGGCTCGCTGTTTTTCTTCTGCGGTAACCCACACTGCCGGAAGTCCAAACGCCGGCTCAACGACGCGAATGCCTTCTATTGTCTCAGCATCCTCTCCTTGGATCATCGCGAGAAAGTGATCAAGATACACTTCCCCAGAAGCAATCTTACTCCCTCGGAATTTTAACACATATTGATTGGCCGGTAATTGCAAATTATCACGGATCCGGATCGTTGGAATGATCAATCCTAACTCAATTGCAAACTGCCGCCGAATCATCACAATCCGGTCTAGAATATCGCCGCCTTGCTTTTGATCTGCCAAGGGGATTAGCCCATAGCCAATTTCGAGTTCCAAAGGATCCAGCTGGAGCAAATTGACAACCTTCTCAGGACTGCGGATATCTTCTTCCATTTCCGCCTTTTCCAATTCCTCGCTCATCAGCTCATCCTGTTTCGCAGTCCTCTGAATCGATAACCCGCCCAAGATCAGCAGCAAACCAACGGGTATTGTCAAAAGCAGGCCAATCGGTGTCAGCAGGCCCAAGAGCATAATCGTCCCTGCAACGATATAGAGCAGTTTTGGATAACTAAACACCTGTTTAATAATATCTGATCCTAAATTTCCTTCCGAGGCAGCGCGGGTAACGGTTATACCGGTTGCCGTGGAAATCAACAAGGCTGGAACCTGACTGACGAGTCCATCACCGACAGACAACAGTGTGAAGGTACTGGCAGATTCCGCGAACCCCATCCCGTGGATGACCATTCCAATGATAAAACCGCCGATGACGTTGATTAACAGAATGACAATCCCGGCGATCGCATCCCCTTTGACAAATTTACTGGCACCATCCATCGCCCCGTAAAAATCGGCCTCCTGCTCAATCTTACGGCGGCGCATTCTCGCCTCTTGCTCACTGATTAACCCGGCATTCATATCGGCATCGATACTCATTTGTTTACCAGGCATGGCATCGAGGGTGAACCGAGCCGCTACTTCAGCAACCCTTTCCGAGCCCTTGGTAATGACGATAAACTGGATGACGACAAGAATTAGGAAGACAACGAAACCAACAACCGGGCTTCCCCCGATAACAAAGGAACCAAAGGTCTCGATGACCCGGCCCCCATCTGCCTTGGACAGGATGGAACGGGTTGTCGAAACATTCAATGCCAGCCGAAATAACGTCGTCAATAGCAAGGCGGTTGGAAAAATAGAAAACTCCAAGGCCTCTTTTGTATTCATCGCGACTAGTAAAATCATTAATGAAATCGAAATATTACAGATTAACAAAAAATCCAGCAAAATGGTCGGCAGCGGGATGATCATCATGGCGACAATCAAAATTACTACCACTAATACTGATAAATCTTTTGTCTTCATGTCATCATCCCCTTATAACGGCCATCTTGATAGTATACATAAGCCAAAATTTCACCAACTGCGTTGAACAGCTCCTCGGGGATCGTCTCGCCGATCTCCACCGCGGCAAACAACGCCCGTGCCAAAGGGCGGTTTTCGACAATCGTGACCTTATGTTCCTTGGCAACCTCTTTAATCTTTAAGGCAATATAGTCCCGGCCTTTGGCGATTACTTGCGGTGCATCCATCGTCTTGATATCGTAGCGGATGGCGACCGCAAAGTGGGTCGGGTTGGTAATGACAACATCAGCCTTTGGCACTTCGCGAATCATTTGATTCATTGCCATTTGCCGCTGAATCGCCCGCCTTTTCCCTTTGATCACCGGATCCCCTTCCATCTTTTTAAACTCATCTTTAATTTCTTGCTTGGACATCCGGATTTTCTTCTCAAAACTATATTTTTGATAGATAAAGTCGCCTACCGCCAGAACAAGTAAAGCAGCCGATGCGGCCAAGCCGATTTGCAGAATCAACGAAGCTATAAAACTGGAAACATCCCAAATATTTTTTTCTCCAAGAACGAGAAAGTCGTTCTTTTTTTGCCAAATCACCACAAAAACAACGACACCGACAATCGTAATCTTCAAAATTGATTTTATCAATTCGACCAGTGATCTTAGCGAGAACAATCGTTTCAAGCCTTGCAGCGGGTCCAGCTTTTTAAAGTCCACTTTGATCAGTGAAAAATTAAACATGAACCCTACCTGCATCAAGTTGGTGGCAATTCCGACAATCAGCACAACGAGCAGGATAGGAGCAATTATTTTTACGGCATCCAGCAGTAATTGGTTGAATAATAGCTTAGTGCTGGAAATGGAAAGATCCCAGAGCAGATATTCACGATAAGTATGCCGGTAGATATCTAAGCAGCCTTCGATGAAACTTTTTCCCCAAACCATTAAACAGGCGAAGGAAAATAACAGTGTAAAGGCCGAAGAGATTTCGATGCTTTTGGCAATCTGCCCTTTCTTGCGAACCTCGCGGCGTTTCGTGGGCGTTGCCTTTTCTGTTTTTTCACCTGAAAAAAGCTGTAAATCCAAATGAAGCAGCATGCCTACGCCCCCATTATTTTCAAGATCGAAGACATTGAGTCAAACATATTTTCAAACAGGATATTCACCAGATAAAAGAAACCAGGTAAAAGAAAAATATAAAGTAAAAAGTGCAATAAAATTTTTACCGGCGGAGCCACGGTGAAAATGTTCATCTGTGGAACCGTCTTAGCGAGAATTCCAAAAGCTACATCCGCCAAAAACATCGCCCCTAAGATCGGAGCGGCCATCATGAAGCCAATCATAAACATTTGTTTGACACAATCGAGAATAAACAACGACAAACGCCCATCCGACCAGGCAGGAATGGTACTTTTTATCGCTATCCAATCAAAGCTCGATAAAATTCCTTGAATCAGCAGGTGATGTCCATTCGTCGATAATAAGAATAAAATCGCTAAAATATATTTTAAACGGCCGGTAAGCTGAGTAGTTGTCCCGAAGCTGGGGTCAAACAGACTGGCCATTGAAAAACCAATTTGCATATCTAAAATATTTCCGGCTACATGCACAGCGGAAATCCAAATGGTTGCGGTAAACCCCAAAACAATACCGACAAAAAATTCCTTCAGAATTAACAGCATCAGCACCGACAGCGGCAATGAAGCGAGCGGTTCCTTAAGCAATCCGACACAAAGAATTCCGAGTATCGCACTGAGACCAATTTTATAAGCATTGGGGATCTGCCGTCCCGAAAATAACGGGGCCGTCACCATAAATGAAGCAATGCGAACAAAGATTAGCAGCAGACTCCACCAATAGGAAGCATCCATTATTTTCACCTACCCTATAAATTGAGAAAGATTTCCCAACAAATGCTCGGTGAAATCAACGACATACCGCAACATCCACGCCCCACAGACAAGAATCGTCAAAAAAACAGCAATAATTTTTGGGATAAAGGCCAGCGTCTGCTCCTGAATCTGGGTAGCTGCTTGAAAAATACTGACTAATAGGCCGACTGCCAAGGCAACACCTGCAACGGGCGCAATCACGATGAGAATCGTGTAAATTGCCTCCTGGGCAATCCGCAAGATTAATTCAGTGGACATCACAAATCACTTCCTTTAAAAACTCTTGAGCAGGGATTCAACAATCAAATACCATCCATCTACAAGAACGAATAATAAGATCTTAAATGGCAGTGAGATCATAACTGGCGGCAGCATCATCATCCCCATTGACATCAAGACACTGGAAACGATCATATCAATTACCAGGAATGGTACAAAAATCATAAATCCCATTTGGAAAGCTGATTTTAATTCACTGATTGCATACGCTGGCACAAGTGCTCTTAAGGGAATATCTTCCACTGTTTTTGGTTTCTTGATCTTGGCATAATCCAAGAACAGAGCCAGGTCCTTTTCTCGTGTGCTCTTGGTCATAAATTCTTTTAATGGGTCACTGGCGGCTTTAAAGGCCTGCTCCTGGCTGATTTTTCCGGCCATAAACGGCTGGAACGCATGATTATTAATCTGCGAAAATGTCGGTCCCATAATAAAAAACGTCATAAAAAGAGCCAGGCCAATCAATACTTGGTTTGGCGGTATCTGCTGTGTTCCAAGGGCGTTGCGGACAAAGCTGAGCACGACCACAATTCGGGTAAAACAAGTCATTAACACCAGCATGGCCGGTGCAATCGACAATACCGTGATTAAGAGAATAATTCGCACCGTATTGGAGACTTTATCGGGATCATTCGAACCTAAATCAAGTCCCGGTAGAATCGTACTTGCTGGTCCCGCTGCATGGGCGGCAGTGATAAAGCCAATGGTTAACAGAGGAACGAGAAAAGCTAACTTACGCCACATTTTCTTACTCCCCTCCACGGTGTTTCTTGATATTTTGCAGCTGCTTTTGAAAAACGTTATTCCAAATTTTCTTAGTATCTTCAGGCAGCCACTTCGACGGAACCTCTTCCACTACATCTTCGAGGTTTTCCAGCAAATGCTGATACTCCTCTCCCTGGGAGATGGTTCGCAGCAGGGTAACCGTTTCTCCAACCCCAACCACATAGATGGTCTGTCCAATTAGCAAAATTTGTAAGGATCGATTATTGCCCAATGGATAGTCCCCTAAAGGGATAATCGGGCCGTTTGCCGGCAATTGACGGTTGCGTTTGGCTAAGTAACGTAATAAAACAAACAGTAAAAAGATAACAAACACGAACGATATGAAAAATTTGATAAATAAGGAGAAAATAGAAGATCCACTATCTTTGACAGTACTAGATGAAGGCTTAGATGACTGATCCCCCTTCTGGATAGTGTCATAGACGGAAGGTTCGCCTGCGGCGCTGTACTCCGCTGCGAGTATGTAAGGTTGATAGGATACGAAATTAACAACAAAAGCTAATAATAACATGATGCGTTTCATGATTTTCTCCTTCCTTGGAGTCCATTCTATTTCTCTAAATTCACGGAAATTTGTGCTGCCAGTCCAGCGTCTTTTTTAGATATTTCCGTTAGAACTTGTGAACGACTGTTCGTGTTCATTTTTTTCATCAGTGCCATGGCCGTTTGCGCGTTTGATTTCATCATCGATTGAATCAGCATGGCAGCTTGGGCAGGAGGCATCGCTGCAATGGTATCGGCCAATGATGCAGCCGGATCATCCTGGCTTTGGAGCACGTCTTGCAGCTGCTGCTTTAATAAGTTTGGATCGGCTGTATTTAAATTGCCAATCTCTTTCAGCAGCATCGTGATTTGGGCTGCCCGTTTCGTGTCTTTCATACCCGCAAGAATGCTGCTTTGCTGGTCAGAGTCAAGGGACGAAATTGTGATCGCGCCATCCTCCACAGACATCGCTTCAATGATAGAAGCAGCCTTTGAAGGGGACATATTTTCATAGATAGCCGCGATCTTTTTTTGCTGGGCGGCAATGTTTTGTTTAGCTTGATCTTTCAGTTGAAATTCTAATTGTTTGTTCGTCTTTTTCATATTGTCAAGCTGCTGCAGCATTGAATCTACTTCGTTATTTAAACTGTCGATTTCCTTGGTTGCCTTTTTCAAATCAGCATGACTGAGGTTATATTTTTCTTTCCATAATTTCGTTTGACGATCATCGTTCGCCACTGAAGAAGTAGAAGCAGTGTCAGGTATTAGATAGTTTAAAACCGGAACCTGATTTCCCCATTTTTGTGCTGTTTCCCAGACAGGAAATCCTAGCCAGTTAAATAAAAATAATCCTAAAATAAACATAATAAGTATTGGAAATAGTCCAAAGAAAATAAATGACTTTAGTTTTCTATGCTTCTTTTCTTCCATCAGCATTTCGCTCCTCATACCTTTTGGGAATAGCGCAGGACAGCCATTTCATCGAGAAAAGCTTGTTCCTTTTGATCCAGTTGTTTTTGAAAAGCAGCCTGTGATTTTTCCCTCCACTGATTCCACATTTTTACTTCCTGAAGCCTGTCAATCAGCACTTGGTGTTTTTGCTCGACTTCTAAATGGATTTCCTCCGACTTTGCCTGCAGTTGTTTCATTTTTTTGTTTACATGTTCCATCTCCAGCTGGATGGTTTGGAGGTCAGACACTTTTTTGCGGTCAACATCATTGTATTGATTAAATACCTGGTCTTTTTCCACAGCCAACCCTTCAAGCTGCTCTTCCAGCTCCAGCTGGCGGAGTTTCACTGACCCATATTCCTGCTTGGCAAATTCCTTTTCTCTTTCTTTGAAATCCAGTACCTTTTGATATGAAAATTTAAAAGCCATCACTTCATCGCTCCAAATTGTGAAATTAGGAATGACCTTGCATCCTCCAACTGCGAAGCTTCAAAAATTCCCTGGCGTAAAAAGTTATCCATGATCGGCTTTAACCGCATTGCCTGATCAATGTCGCGGTTTGAGCCCTTTTTATAGGCCCCGATATTGATTAAATCCTCGGCTTCATTATAGGCGGCGAGGAATTTTTTAAACTGATTAGCGGCTTGCAAATGTTCATCAGAAGTGATTTCTGTCATCACCCGGCTGGCGCTGTTTAATACATCGATTGCCGGATAAATTCCTTTTGCAGCAATCGCCCGATTTAACACAATATGACCATCTAAGATGCTTCTTGCGGCATCAGCAATCGGTTCATTCATATCGTCCCCGTCAACCAGAACGGTATAAATCGCTGATATTGAGCCTCTTGGTCCCGTACCGGCCCGTTCCAATAATTGCGGCAGCATCGCGAATACGGATGGCGTGTACCCTTTTGTCGTCGGTGGTTCGCCGATTGCTAAGCCGACTTCCCGCTGGGCCATGGCGAAACGGGTAACAGAGTCCATGACAAGGAGGACGTTTTTCCCTTGATCACGAAAATACTCGGCAATCGAGGTTGCCGTTAAGGCCCCTTTAATCCGGATCAGCGCCGGCTGATCAGATGTCGCCACGACAACCACTGATTTTTTCAACCCTTCCTGACCTAAGTTTTGCTCTAAAAAGTCGAGGACCTCGCGTCCCCTTTCACCGATTAGGGCAATTACATTCACATCCGCAGACGTATTTCGGGAAACCATCCCAAGCAGTGTACTTTTCCCCACACCGCTGCCGGCAAAAATCCCGATTCTTTGTCCTTTTCCCATTGTCAATAAGCCATCAATCGTCCTTACGCCCACCTCTAAAGGGACGCAAATTCGCGGACGACTGAGCGGATTAGGCGGTTTGGCATTGATGGGGACATCTTCCAAGCCCAGTGGCAATGGTTTGCCATCCATCGGCTGGCCCAAACCGTCGAGAATCCTGCCGAGCAATTGGTGACCCGCTTTCACCGTCATCGGCTTGCCGCTGGCAACGACATCACAGCCGGGACCGATCGCTTGAACCTCCCCTAAAGGCATCAGTAATACTTTATTTCCTCGAATACCAACGACTTCAGCCTGGATTGGCGGTCCGGACTGGGTCGGATAGATGGAGCACAGTTCACCAATCCTGACATCAGGACCTTGTGATTCAATCGTCAGTCCGATGATTTGCGTGATTTTTCCATTTACCCGAACCGGATCAATGCCGCGAACAACCTTTACATAGTCTTCAGCTGACAGTGTCATGCTGCATCACCTTCCTTGCCTCAAGGAGGGCCCTTTTGATCTCTTCCATTTGTGTGTCAATCCGAGCATCAATGCTGCCATATTCCGTTCGAATGACACACCCTTTAGCAGCAACGGAATAATCGGGGATGATCTTGATTTCGGTTTCCCCGTTCACGACAGAGATAAGATGTGAGCGCTGCGATTGAATATAAGGATAGTCATCTGGGTTCACACAAATGGTAATATGCTCTTTCTCCTTAAAACGAAGAATATGCTGCTTAATGAGTTCAATAAATTTATCGGGATATTCCTCTAACTCTTGTTTAATAATTTGACTGGCAATGACAGTACTCAGCTCCAGTAGAAAAGGCTCCGCTTCAGAAATTATCGCTTTTTTTTGCTCGTAGGCCTGCTGTAAAATATCGCCTGCTTGAGTCAATTTTTCACGATAGGCTTGCTCAACTTTGGCAGTTGCTTCCTGCTGTCCGCTAATATAGCCTGCCTGAAACCCTTCCTCCTTGGCAGCCAAGGACATTTCCTCAAGCTTCTGGTTATTTTCCGTCCACCACTGGTTTATTCGTTCTTCTGCTGCTGTTTCGATCGCCTGAGCCTTATTTCTTGCCTCCTGAATGATAGCTTGGGCCTTTTCCTCAGCCTCCTGAATGAAGAGATTCGCGTCGGAATTTGAGAGGCTATTCGCCTTTTCAGCCTCATCTGCATCGGTTGAAATAGATGAGTTAGCTGGGATATAAACAGGAGTAATCACCTTAACTTCATCCGTGATCGAAACGTTCGCAGCTTTGAATATTTTAGAGTATGATGCCATCATTAGCACCCCGTGCAATAATTATTTCACCGGCATCCTCTAAGTGGCGAATGACAGAAACAATTCTGCCTTGTGCTTCTTCAACATCCTTTACCCTGACAGGTCCAAGATATTGCATTTCTTCTTCGAAACTTTCGACCATCCGTTGTGACATATTTTCGTAAATGACTTTTTTGACTTCGGGACTGGATGCTTTCAACGCTAGCATTAAATCTTGATTATCAACTTCCTGAATAACCCGCTGTATCGCACGGCGGTCTAAATTGATAATATCCTCAAAGACAAACATCCGCTTCTTGATTTCTTCAACTAAATCATTGTGTTTTCTGCCCAAGTTTTCGAGAATACTCTTCTCGGTTCCGCGATCAACCCCATTTAAAATGCCAACAATCGACTCAATACCACCGACCACACTAAAGTCTTTACGTATCGTTGCCGATAATTTCTGTTCAAGAATTTGTTCCACTTCTTTAATGACATCCGGCGATGTTTGTTCAAACTGTGCGATTCTCCTGGCCACATCTGCCTGCAGTTCTTCCGGAAGTGACGAAAGAATGGTTGATGCCTGCTGCGGCTCTAAATGCGCCAAGACAAGGGCAATCGTTTGTGGATGTTCATTTTGCAGAAAGTGATAAAGCTGCATTGGATCCACCCGGCGGGCAAAATCAAACGGTTTCACCTCAAGCTGAACCGTTAATTTCTGAATAATTTGTTTTGCCCGTTCCCTGCCCAGAGCAGTTTCAAGCACATCCTGAGCAAAGGTAATCCCGCCCATCGCCAGATAGTCATTGGCAATGCACATTTCATGAAATTCTTTTAAAACTTCCTCTTTTTCTTTGGAGTCAACCTTTTTAACATTGGCGATTGCCAGCGTAAGCTGTTCAATTTCTTCCTCTGACATATGATTAAACACTTTTGAGGAAGCTTCTTTTCCCATCGAAATCAGCAAAATAGCTGCCTTTTGTTTTCCGGTTAATTTTATTCCAGTTGCCATCGGATCTTAAGCCTCCTCTTCATGCAGCCACGTCTTGATCACTTTGGTAAAATCCTCAGGCCTTTGGTCAAGCAATTTTTTCAACTGGCTTTCAACGCTCATATCTTCCTCAAAATACGTTATTTCTTCCAATGGTTTGCTAATCATGATGTCTTCTTCTTCCGGTTCCAATGAATTTTGTTTTCGCCGCCGCAAGAAGAACCATACCAGCCCGCCAATCACCAGGACGCCTGCGATGGCTGCAATCAGATAAAGCCAGTTAAACGGCTGCTTTTGGCTGGCCAAAGTATTTTTTTGAAACGTATGCGGAAAAATTGTGATCCGCTGATCAATTTGCTGCTGCGTCAAATTGGGATGACCAAGCGCTGTTTGCACAGTATTCGAGACAATATTTCGAATACTATCCTGTGTTGCTTGTGACAGTGTCTTCGTATTGGGATTATCCGGTTCCACCCCGACATTAATCGTAATATCTTCAATTGCATATGGACTTTGGATAATCTCTTTATTGATCCGGTTAATTTCATAATTAACCTTTTCATTTGATTCCTCGTAATTGCTGTCACCGCTGGAATTAGAGGCAGCATATCCAGGAACATCCGTTTCTCCCGTGCCAACCACTCCGCCGTCACTGCCGCCTTTTCCGGTGTATGTTTTATAATCCTTCTCCGAACTGATAACAATTCCTTTGTTACTGTCTTTTGCCGGCTCGACTAATTTTTCATCCGTTTTCACCTTATCAAAATTCATTTTAACAAAGGTTTGGACATAGACTTTATCGGTACCAAGGATCGTACCCAGCAAATTTTGCAGGTCCTGTTGAATATCACCTTGAATATTTTTTTGTATTTTTCGTTGTTCATCATATTTTGTTAGTGACTGATCATCACTTTCATTATTAAGGTCATAGGTTTCGCTGTACTGGTTCATAATCGTGATGTTTTCAATAGGAAGATTGGGTACACTGCGTGACACTAATGTGTAGAGTGCCCGTATTTGTCCGGAGTTGAGTTTTACTCCAGGTTCAACCTCGACCATGACCGATGCACTTGCTTTCTGTTCAACATCCTGGCGGACAAAAACGGAATTCTTGGGCAACGTCAAAATAACTTCCGCATTTTTGATTCCATCGACATTTTCCAGTACATTTGCCACTTGATTTTGCATCGCTTCCCGCTCAAGGATTTCATATTGTTTGTCGGTCGCTCCAAAAGAAAGATTTTGACCGAAAATATCATAATTAATTTTATTATCTTTTGGATACCCCGCTGAGGCGAGACTGACAATCAAATCTGGTGCATCCTTTTTGGGAACTTGAATCATCGTCCCATTTGACGAGATTTGATACTTTGTATATCCTTCCTTGTCCAGTTCAGCTTTGATATCCCCGATTTCCCGCTGTGTCAATTGTCCCGTATATAAAGGAACATATTTCGGGCGAGAAGCCACAAAAATAAAGGTGGATAAGGCAATAAAAAGAACTAAAAAGGTTCCAATAATGAACCACTTTTGTTTGGAGCTTCTTGCCTTCCAATATTGGTTAATATTCTCTTTAGTTTTTTTGATTTGATCTATCCATGATCGATTCATTTCTCACCCTGCCCAGCTTTCCATTTTTCCGGCTTAGTTCGCTATCCCCCATAAGTTAAAAACCACTTCGGAATGAAAGCACAGAACGCCTTCGTTTCCGAAGTGTTCTATGCTTGTCAGGTTAAAAGCATGCGAACTCCGCTTTTCTTTTTATTAGCTCCGGCGCTTATCGCCAAGCTTCTATCATTCTTTAGATTTGCATCCGCATCATTTCTTGGTAAGCTTCGACAGCCTTATCTCTTACCGTCACCGTCAGTTCCAAGGCTAATTTCGCTTTTTGAGAGGCAATCATCACATCGTGTACATTATCAATCTCTCCTGCAGCTGCTTTGGCAGCTAGGTCAGACGACTGCTTCACGGCCGCATCAACATTATCTAAATAACCCTTGAGGACGTTTGCAAAAGAAGTGGAGGGTTGATTGTTATCCACCTTTTGGAATGGATTTTGATTCATTTTGATTGCACCCGTACTAATTTGTGAAACATTCATTTAAATTCCCCCTAACGCCCGATTTCCAAGGCCTTTAACATGATCGATTTCCCTGTATTAAACGAGGTGACATTGGCCTCATAGGCACGTGACGCCGCTAGCATATCGACCATTTCCTTTGACAGATCAACATTTGGCATATTAACATAACCATCTGCATTGGCATCCGGGTTAGTGGGGTCATAGACCATTTTGAAAGGTGTTTGATCTTCAACAATCCCAGTAACCTTAACCCCTTGCAGGTTTGTTTGCGGTTGTGTTTGTTTCTCCAATTGCCCCTGCAAAACTTGATTAAAAGAGTTGACTCTTGGTTCCATGACAACCATTTTTCGGCGATAGGGCTCCCATTGACCGTTCACCAATTTCCCCCGGGTTGTCGAGGCATTGGCTATATTGGAGGAGGTGACATCCATTCTTAAACGCTGTGCTGTTAACGCCGATGCACTAATATTTAAGGAATCAAACATTATTTTTATACCCTCCCTTTAATGGCAATGGATAACTGCTGAAACTCACTATTGACCTGTTCCACTAAAGTGTTATACCAGATGGCGTTTTTGCCCATATTTGTCATTTCTTCATCAACATCGACATTATTTCCGTTATTCTGCATCGTTGTGCTTGAATTTTCAACAATTTTCGCAACCGGTACCCCAGAAGGCTGACCAATCACAAAATGACGGGAATCTGTGCGATTACCGACAAAATTGGTTGAATTTGATTGATTGGATAAATGTTGTTTTAATACGTCCTCAAAAACTACTTTTTTCTCTTTATAACCAGGGGTCTCAGCATTTGCTATATTATTAGAAATGGCCTGTTGACGCATAGTTGCTGCACTTAAGGCAGACTGAAGGAGATTAATATTACTCATAAAGATTACCCCGCTTCACAATCTTACTTGTTTGATAAACTTTGATTTTCCATCAAATTAATCTATATACTCCACCATAATACTATATTAAGGTTGTAAAATCGACAACTTTTTTTATCGACGAAATCCGACAACTGGGATTGGTTTCCTTGTTTCCATTACACAGTCAGTTTATTAAAATACTTGGTTACACCGGTCACCCAATAATTGTTTAACCCGGTAGGATCATTGGCAGCACCAACCGGAGCGTACTTTGCACCCATTTTGGCAATCGTCGTTAATCCTTCGCCAATGTAATTTTTACTGATGTTCCGCGCCATGTCCATTATGCTCTCTTCTACGGAAGCGTATGATTTTAGGCCATTAATTCCCATCATGCCGGCAATATTGTTTTTTTCCATTGCTGCCCGGGATGTTCCATTTCCGGTTTCATGCTGGGCGATAGCCGCCAATAATGCCGGGTTGACATTATAGTAATTTCCAGCGCGGATAAAAACTTCTCCCATCCCTTTCAGTTTTCCATCCAGCTCTTGATTCAGCTTCTCTGCACTGATATTGCTAAACCGAAAAGAGTCATTTTGAATGGGAATATCGGTTAGCAAATTAGAAGTATTTTGATCAACAGAAGGAATGCCCAGATCTACGGTATCAGGAGATGCAGGATAGATTTGTGCTGCAATAGTTGATGGTGCCTGGGACTGCATTAATAAATTATTTAATACGGTCATGAACAGGTTGGCAAAATCCGAGCTTGGATTCTCGGTCTGAGTTGTTATATTTTGATTTCGGTATAAAGTATCAATCAACAATGATTTCGTATACCAATCATCACCAATTTTCATTGACAAGCACCCTTTCTAATTGAATATCAAATCAACTCTTCCAACAAGGAACATAAATCCTTCATAATCATTTCCGGAAGCATTGAAAGATAGAGCAGCTGGCCGTCTTCAATGATCGCCTCTACCAGAACAATCGTGCTAGGATCTTCCTCTGTTTTCAACACCAGAATTTGCTTATCCCGATAAACAAGATTTTTTATCATAAAATAGGATTTTATCACCGGGTCATCAATAAAAATCCTTATGGGCTGTTGAAAAAACGGCTGCTTCTTTTTGTAATCAATAAAATGATAAAGCTTGCCCTGTATTGGTTTGTCTTTCATCCATTGCTGCCGGGTCATGGGAATCTTCCTTTTTTTCATATTATTAATATCTTTGAGTTTTAGCAACCCAATTTCATACATCGTTTATTTTTAACTATAAACATATTATGCAATTTTATTTCGCGATTGTATATGAAAAAATTGTAACAATACTGAAAAAAATGATAGAAAATGATAAATAATGATAAAAAATGCACATTCTTGTCAAAAATTGTTCAGAATGCGCATTTTTATTTCCATATTAATTTTTCGAATCAATAAAAGCTCCATTTGTTTGTTTATAATAAGGACGGTATTTGGAGGTGATCTGCCGTTTCAATTCCATTTGTTTAATTTCTTTTTGAATAGCATTCAAATCGTTATTCATAAGGGAACTCATTTCCTGATCGAGTTTGAGTGTTTTCTCAAGGTATTGTTTAGCTTTAGAGGAATATTGAAACCCCGGTTCAGCGGCCTTCAGGGCATCCACTGTTTCCATCAGCTTGTTTCGCTCATCTAATAGCTTGGTATACTCTTCGTCATTTCCTGTACTTACCATCTTCATCATCGCTTCAGTGATGGAATAAATTTTTTCGATTACCTCATTTATCATAGTATCAGACCTTAACTATTTTTTTGCTTGCTTCATGGCTTCCTGCCATGTTTCTGTCAATTCTACCGCATATCCTTCGACTTCTTCGAGAATGGCAGGGTCTTTTTTTAAATTGGCTTCAATTAGGCGGGATTTCATATAATCATACATCGACTGCAGTGACGCGGATATGGGAAATTCCATCTTCAGTGTCACCATTAACTCACTTAATATATCCTGTGCCCTTAAATTGTATGTATGACAATCTTCCAAGTGATTATTTTGAAGTGCCATTTTTGATAGACGGATAAATTTAACCATTCCCTGATACAACATGAGCGTCAAATCTTCCGGTTTAGAGGTTGTGACCGCTTGTTTTTGATAGGTTTGATATGGATTTGCCATTGTCTTGAACACTACTCCCTTCAAAATCCATTCTTATCTTCTTATATTATAGTATATCGGATAAATCTTTTAAAAGGTTAATAGGCTAAAGAAAACTCGCCGATTGGCGAGCCCAAAAGGACGATTCATGAGGCGTAGTTCGCCCAAAAGATTAACTTTTGGGCTGCGATGCCAATACTAGCGAAGCTTTCCTTAGTGCCCTTATGCATAATAGGAAAGTTTTTATACTTTCCTATCTGCCAAAAAAGGTTATCCCGCCTGGAATAACCTTTTAATCGACTGGTCTTATCCTCCTACCTGGAGAACGACACCGAAGCCGTCAATTATATAATTAAGTCTTTGATTATAAGATTTCAAATTTTGAATTTTGGCAGCGTCACCTAGCTGGTTAAAAGCCAAGATTTCCTTTGCCAATTTGGAAACTTCCAATTGTAACGAGTCATTCCGCTGTTTCTCCTGAAATAATTGCTGCTCCAGCTTCTTCACCTTTTCGCGCGAAGTTTCTTTCTCCATTGTGATCGCTGACTTTAATTCATCCATTTTTTCAACAGCTTCCTGATTTTGAAGCGCCATATTGGTTAACAGATATAAACTTTTTAATAGTTCATTCAAATTAATCCCTGGAAGTTTTTGAACGTTCGTGATTAATCCTGATAAAATATCAAGTAAATCATCATTTGGTAAAGGACTGGTTTGCTTTTCCGGGGACTTTGGCGGAAGGTCACAAATGACTTCTGTCGAAAGGACAGGAATCCGTTCTTGGAAAATTGTCGTAATCCGATGGGCGTTTACTTCAGAGGCTTGTTCTCTATCTTTTGATTTCATTGCAGAGTAATATTTATAGTTTACAGACTGATAGCCCCGATCCAAAAGCTGTGCCACCTCATCCAACAATTCCGTAATATTTAGACCGCCTTCCTCCTGGCGTTCCTTAATATAATGAAACATAAATTCAATCTCATGCTTCGTCCATTTACGATTTATTTTCTTCTGCTCCCCAGATGAATGATTAGTAATTTCATCATTCAACTGTACCATCATCAAAAAATTAAAATAGTATGGTAGTGTGCCGCCTCTTAATTTGTGCTCCGTCTCCAGTTGTTTGATGAAATCCTCCTCTGATGGACCGACCTTTTGATGGATAATTGCTTCTTTCAGCTGAAATATGGCAGATTTCAAACTCATTCTTAAGCCCCCTTTGTTAAATATTTACTTGGATATGATAAAAACGTCTGTCTTTTGAATTCTCTCTTCGTCCTACTAGCAAACAATTCGTATCAAATCTGACGTTCTTGGGTGTAATCGAAATAAATTCTGAATCGAAAAATCCTTCCTATCACTAATTATATCTCTTCTGTAAGATTTTTCAATTCATTTAAACGAAAAAAATGTTCTTTAAAAAGAAAATTGTTTATTTATAAAAATCCCTCTTAAATTAAGGGATTTTAGGTTAATAGTACAGAAATCTATCTCTTCATTCGCATTTGTCGTTGTTTTTGAAAACAAAATTGCACAATCTTTGATTCATCTTTACGGTCTAATACTGTAAACTGCATGGCGACATGCTTCACATTATTTTCTAAGACACGGATTCGCTTAATGACACCTTTAAAGGATATCGGGCTTGAATCGGGAATGAAAATGGTTCCAGAGAGCTCTTCCCCTTCTTTTAGATCCATTTCAAAGGTGCAGGAAAATAACAAGCCACCAGCACTAATATTGATCGTATGTAATTCCATTTCATCAATTTTTAAACGGATGGTCGTTTCGACACGGAAATTTTCCCGTAATTGAATTTTTTGAATTTGATTTTCCTGTGGTTTTGTGATTCGAAATAAAGAGATTCTTTCTCTCTTTCTTCCTAAAATCTTCGTCTTAAATTGGTATTTATTATCATCCACCGTGAAAGAGACTGCAATGCTTGTTCCCTCAGGAAACAATCCAACCGGATCTTGATCCATCGGCTGGCTAATAAGAATTTCATCATCACTCACCTCAGCAACCATGGAGTGGCAAATTAAGTCTTTATCAGGTATTTCTATAACAATTTTCTGATTAACTTTAGGATACATAAAACATCACCAACTTCATAGATTTTATGCAAGTCCATTTTATGGATAACGGTTCTGAGCTAGATCCGCAAATGTTCAGAAAGCATTTTTCTTTTAGATTAACATATTTTCTCCAGATCCGTCCCTTATCCGGCAAAAAAAATGAACTGCACAATAAATGCAGTTCCCGATCAAGCGAATAGTAAACTATTAAAAATTTGCCCGTTATTTGGTGATCAAAAATTTCGGTAGCTGCGTATAGATTTTTCCCTCATTAACGCAAGAAGTCGACTAATGATGGCTGAATAATTCGGGCACCAACTGCCAAGGCGGCACGCTGTACATTTTCCTGTGATTTCAAATCAATAATGACCTTTGATAAATCGGCATCTTCCGTATTGGATAATAACGTAGTCGTTGATAACTCCAGATCATCGATTCGCGACACGCTTAATTCCATCCGGTTCATCCGTGCCCCTAATTCCGCACGCTGCTCTAAAACATTATCTATTTGCGCATCCAATTGACTTAAATAATCGTCTGAACCTGATCCATCGGCGCCACTAAGACCGTCGGCGATGTTTGTTAAAACGGAAAAGATACTTCCAATTTTTGGATTATTAAAAATATCCTGACCTGATACGTTTATTTGAACGGAATTGGTTTGTCCAAGTGAAACTTCGAGGCTTTCGGAATTCCCCTTAAAATCCCCCGTGTCCTTCTGATAAGGGGGATTTTTGACATCGGTGCCGGCGAAGATATATCTTCCGGCCATTTGGGTATTAGCGATTTCTCCTAAGTGCTCCTTCAATTGATTAATCTCAGCAGTAATCGCATCCAGGGCACTTTTATCATTTGTTCCGTTTAATCCTTCAACGGTAAGTTCGCGAACCCGCTGCAAAACCGAGTTGACTTCACCCAAGGCATCATCAGAGGCGTTCAACCATGAAAGACCGTCATCGGCATTTTTCTTATATTGCCCAATGTCATTTAAGCTTGAGCGGTAATACATGCTGCGAACGGCTAAAACAGGATCATCCGATGGTTTATTAATCAGTTTTCCCGTGGCGAACTGGTTTTGGTATTTCTCCATCGATTGATTGGTTTTATTTAAATTAAATAAAAAATTTTGATTTAGCATATTTTGTGTAACGCGGTTACTCATATCAGATCACCTACAATCCTACCCGGCCCATGCCATTGATGACTTTATCGAGGCATTGGTCCATGGTTGTAATCATTCGGGCAGCGGCATTATAAGCCTGCTGAAATTTAATCATATTGGCCATTTCCTCATCGAGAGAGACACCGGATACAGACTGACGGCGATTTTCCACCTGTTGGACAATCACATCTGAGTTATCCTTCATCCGCTGTGCTTCCTGCGAATCAATTCCGATTTGACCAATGATATTCCGATAAAAATCACTAAATGTAGCTGTTGTTCCGTCAATCGTGATCGTTCCATTATTTTTGAGTTTGGCAATGGCCTGGGCATTGTTGCCATTACCTGAAGAGGAAGTCCCGGTTCCTGAACCTTCCTCTTGCGCAGCGGCAATTTTATCGAGGGAGCTTTTAATATCAGCACTTATATCCAAGCTATTGTCGGCATTCCAGGAAAAGAAATCAATTCCTGTTGCAGGTTCCATGCTAATCGATCCATCAGCTTTTTTTTCCATGTAATAACCTTGTTGATGAAGAGTATTTACTTGGTTAACAAACTCTGTTGCAAACTGATTCAAACTTTTTTTAATATCAGGAATTACTCCTCCAGCTGTCGTTCCGTACGATTCAATCCGAGCAAGTAGTTCTCCCGATGACAGGTCTAGGGCATTTTCTAAAGCCGTTTTTATCTCATCCGGGCTTAATTGAACACCAGGCTCTTTTATAATAACACCTTGAACATATGATGGGTTCGTATCACTATCGTATACAACTTCTATTTCTTTATAGTTAGTTCCTGAGACCAACTCTTGCCCGGCTACTGTAATGTTGACCATGCCACTATCCAATTTGGTTACATTCGTAATATCGACCATTTTAGACAATTGGTCGATCAGCACATCCCGTTGATCATATAAGTCATTCGGCTCATAATTATTGGCTTCAAGGCGGGCAATTTGATCATTTAAATTGGCAATTTGTTTCGTAATTGAATTCAAGTCTGATTGTTTCGTGGAAATAACCAGCTTTAAGTCCTTCTTAATATCATCCAACGAATTAGACAAATAATTAAAGGTCTCCGCTACAGCAACTCCGCGCTGGCGGACAACCGAACGGGCCGAGGCACTGTCGGGATTTTTGGCGAGCTCTTCCCAGCTGGACCAAAACTGATCCATGACATAGGCCAGGCCATTATCTGACGGTTCGTTTAACAGTCCCTCAATTTTGCTTAAGGTATCGCTCTTGGCTTCCCAATAGCCTACGTTCTTGTTCTCGGTACGATATTGAATATCCAAATAATCTTCTCTCAGCCGTTCAATTTTGTTCACATCAACGCCAGTACCTAATTGATAAGACGACATGCCCGGAACAGAAATCGGATTTGTCGCCTGCATATTCACGCGCTGCCGAGTATAACCGACAGTTCCGGCATTGGCAATATTGTGGCCGGTGGTCGATAGAGCCGCTTGCTGCGCAAACAGCCCTCGTTTTCCAACCTCTATTCCATGAAAAGTTGACGTCATAGTATCCCCTGCTTTAAATCATATTTTGGCATCTAACAGATTAGCATATTGTTTGGTCGCTTTTGGACCATAACCGATCGCCGGTTCATTTTTCACCAGCAGTCCAACAGAATATTGAATAAAAGAAAGCGATGTTTGAATTAACTGCTGATTACTCTCATTCAATTCCGCAATGGTTTTAATTTTACATCGCAGCTCTTGGGCAATCGATTGTAACTGTATCTTCCTATCGGCATCATCCACTGCATTTATTAATTCTTCCAATGTATAAGAATCTCCTGTCAGTCCTGATTGAGTCATAAAAGCCTGAACTTCACTTTGTCTTTGCAGTTCAAGCCGCTCGATTTCATCCGCACACTTAGATTCAAGCTGAATCAAATTTTGGAGCCCCTGAATATTGCCATCCACAAGTAAATTTCGCTTTTCGTTTGCCAGTTCCAGCAGCTGTCCATGTGCAGTATTCATGGCCTCCAATGTTTGAATCACATGATTAAAAGAATCCATCCTGTTGTCACCTACCTGGAAGTTCCCTTCCAAAAATCAATCATTTTATCGGCTACTTTACCGCTGTCAATCTGATATGTTCCCGCGGCAATTTGTTGTTTTAATTCTTGAACCCGCTGCTGCCGCTGTGCTTGGTCCGACATCATCGCTTGTGATATCTCCCGTCCCTGTGATGAAATCTCAACATTTGCCGATGACGAGGTCTTTTTGGATGAATTGGTTTGTATATGATTAACACGATTTTGTTGTTTTTGGTATGAATATAAACCATAACTTGTTTCATTAATTCGCATATATAAGTCCCTCCCTCTTACTTATTTATCTTTATCGGCTATTTTTTAACAAAGTTTAGGAACCCTGAAAAAATAATTCCATTTCCGATTCAATGATGAACTTCTTCTATTTTATCAAAATGTCAATTGATTTTCACCATAATGATGATGAGATAATCAAATTTTATCGAAAACACATAAAGAGGCTGCTCCAAATAGCCAGGCACCCATATATTGTAATGCTGATGCCATTCTTTTGGAGCATCCTCCGCTGTTGCACCCACGCTATTCGATTTTGAATTTCTTGATTTCCTGATTCAGCCGCTCAGCCAAGTCTCTTAAGTCATTAGCATACTGGGCAAACGTACTCATCGTTGCCGAAATCTCTTCGGTAGAAGCGGAAACCTCTTCCGTCGCTGCAGCGGTTTGTTCAGAAACGGCAGTTATGCTATCCATTTCTTGATTGACCGTTTCCTTGTTTGCTTGACTATCTTGAACAGACAATTCCACATCTTGAACCTTCTGCGTCAACTCCTGTACGGAAGATAATATATCGTTAAAAATTGCTTTCGTTTGATTTACCGCTTCGTCCTGTTCGGTTACGGCCTGGTTCGTCCGTTCCATTGCTTCCACGGCATTTTTTACAACCGCCTTTATGCTGTTGACAATGCGCTTAATCTCGTCAGCTGAGGCTTTTGATTGTTCCGCCAATTTACGGACCTCATTCGCAACGACAGCAAACCCTTTTCCATGTTCACCAGCCCTTGCCGATTCAATTGAAGCATTTAAGGATAGAAGATTAGTTTGATCGGTAATTTTGGTAATCGCTTCAATAATGGTATTGATCGCTTCCATTTGGGTATCGACCTCTTTAATAATGGAAGTTACCTCGGTTGTTGATGATTTAGTTACCGACGTTTTATCTGTCAGGAAGCCAATATTTTCTAACCCTTGACTGCTTAATTCCATCGAACGTTTTGAAACTTGATTCATATTTTCGGATGCTCTGGCGATTTCATCCAGTTTTTTTGATAATTCCTTCATTTGATCATAACCGTTTTGAACATTTTTCGCCTGCATTCCCGCTCCTTGAGCAATTTCTCCTATTGCCTGGGTCACTTCTGATAAGGCTGCATTGGTTTCTGTTGTGATCACCGATAGATGAGCGGAAGTATCAAGAACCGTTTTCGAAGAATCTTTGATTTGTTTCAGGGAACTGGAGAATTGATCCATCGTATGATTAAAGCTTTGTTCCAATTCTTTAAACTCATCTTTTGTTTTGATCGAAACTCTTTCGGTAAAGTCCCCATTTGATGCGACTTCCAAGGCATCTTTGACAGTATGAATATTTTTCGAAATAATTCGGCTGATTAAGTATGCTGCGGCCGCAGATAAGACTCCAAACAGCGCCGTTAAGAACCAGCCGATGTTCCTAATTTGAATTGCGCCCTTAATTAACTCGGCATTGTCCTCGGTGGCAACGAACTTCCAGCCTGTCTTTTCGTTGGTCGTAAAGGAAGAGAACAGTTGTTTTCCTTTAAGACTATATTCAGTGCTACCCTTTTGCTGGTCCTTCATCTCTTGCCAGAACGGAAGTGATTTTACGGAGACAGATTTCTTCGGGTCTACATCTGGATGATAAATATAGCTGCCGTCAGCTCCGATAATGCTGATATAACCGTTTTTACCAACCTTTATATTCTTCATCGATTTCGCGAAGCTGCCCATGTCCAAATCAATTGCCACTACTCCGACAAGCTTGCCGGATCGGTCCTTAACGGCTTGTCCCAACGACAGGACCATTTTTCCTGTGCCTTCATCCGCATATGGTTTGCTGAAGAATGTTTCGCCATTTTTGGCAACAGTTTCTTGGTACCAATCCTGTTGTCTCGGATCATAATTCGGAGGCAGCGGATCATTTGGAGCACTTAACATATCTTTTTTCTCTGTTCCGAAGTATACGTACGCATACTCTTTATTGGTATTCAAGGTTTCATTCAGTAATTGATTGGCGATTTTTTTACGATCCCGATTTTGATAAATATCAGTAAAGTTAATGTTGTGTGATAGTTGGTTAAGCTGATGTTCCACACCTTCCAGTTTATATGTGAGGCTTGTGCTGGTTTGATCTGTCAATTGAAGGGTAGAATCAGCAAGCTGTTCTTTCATGATGTTCTTCGTAAAGGTGTTGGAAATTAATGCAATCGAAATCGTTGGAATGATCGCAACAGCTGCCATTCCGACAATCAGCTTCGGCTTCGTATTGCTCCACTTAAACTTCGCCCTGTTCTTCTCATTCATATTAATTCCCCCAAAATATGTAAAAATAATTTTTGTAAAATAAATTACTACTATACTCTATATTAATATTAATTGTATTTTCATAGCAAGTTTATGAAGGATTTAACAGTTTTCGTAAGAACTTGTTTCAATATTGTGGACAAAATGCGAAAGTTTTGTGTTGATAAAGAAAACTCGCCGATTGGCTAGCCTCAAAGAGCCCAAAAAAGGGAAAGAGAACAATGTTCTCTTCCCCGGAAAATCATTATTTAAAATTGATCATCAGCTCTCCATTTCAATTCTTGGCAATTTTAAATTTCTTAATTTCCTGATCCAACTGCTCAGAGAGGTCCCTTAAGCCGTTGGCATGCTGGGCGAAAGTACTCATCGTAGCCGCTATTTCTTCCGTGGAAGCAGAGACTTCTTCCGTAGCAGCTGCGGTTTGTTCGGATACAGCTGTAATACTATCCATTTCTTGGTTGACAGTCTCTTTGTTCGTTTGACTGTCCTGAACAGACACTTCGACATCTTGTACTTTTTGTGCCAATTCCTGAACCGAGGTGAGGATATCGTTAAAAATCGCTTTCGTTTCATTAACGGCCTCGTCCTGTTCTGTTACTGCCTGATTGGTCCGCTCCATAGCTTCCACCGCATGTTTCACAACCGCTTTTATGCTGTTGACAATCTGTTTGATTTCATCGGCCGATGCTTTCGATTGTTCTGCTAATTTGCGCACTTCATTGGCGACAACCGCAAATCCTCTGCCATGTTCTCCAGCTCTCGCTGATTCAATTGAAGCATTCAAAGATAATAGATTGGTTTGATCGGTAATTTTCGTAATCGCTTCAATAATCGTATTGATTTCTTCCATCCGCTCATCGACGTCCTTGATAATCGAAGAAACTTCGGTAGTGGATGATTTTGTTAAGGCGGTTTTATCCGTTAGGAATACGACTTTTTCCAAACCTTCACTGCTTAGTTCCATCGACTTCTTGGAAACATGGTTCATTTTTTCTGATGCAAGTGAAATTTCATCTAATTGCTTAGTCAACTCCTTCATTTGATCGTAGCCTGTTTGAACATTTTTGGCTTGCATTCCAGATCCTTGGGCGATTTCACCGATCGCCTGAGTTACTTCCGAGAGAGCTGCGTTAGTCTCGGTCGTGATCACAGAAAGATGTGAGGAGGTATCCAATACGGATTTCGACGATACCTCGATTTTCTTTAAGGAATCGGAAATTTGCTCCATGGTATTGTTAAAGCTGTCGGCTAAATCATGAAATTCATCATGTGTGTTGATCGACACCCGTTCGGAAAAGTCTCCTTGTGAAGCAGTTTCCAAGGCATTTTTTACAACATTAATATTTTTCGCCATTCTCCGGCCAAACACGTAGGCACAGGCGGCAGATAAAACCCCAAAAATCGCTGTCAATATCCAACCAATATTACGAATTTGCCTAGCACTAGCATTTAATTCGGAGTTATCGATGGTTGATACGAATTTCCAACCTGTCTTATTATTGGTTGTAAAAGTAGAAAATTTTTCTGTGCCCTTTAAGGTGAATTCACTGCTTCCCTGCCGGCTGTTTTGCAGATCCTGCCAGAGGGCTAGACCATTAATTGATTTTGCGGTATTTTTGTCAGCTTTATTTTTATAAATATAGGTACCATCTGGTGCAATTATGGACATATAGCCTTTTTCACCAATTTTAATTTGATCGACGGATTTGGAGAAATTATCCATATCAAGGTCAATCGCAACTACGCCAACTATATTTCCCTTTTTATCTTGGACTATTTTTGAGAGTGTTAAAACCATCCTGCCAGTACCGGCATCTTTATATGGTTTGCTGTAGTAGACATCACCATTTTTTTCAACTGCTTTTATATACCATTCTCTTTTTCTTGGGTCGTAATCATCATTTAAAGTATCATTTTTGGGTGAAACGATCATATCCTTTTTGGCTGAACCAAAATAAACAAATGCATACTCTTGATCAGTCTGTTTTGCCCCATCTAATAATATTTGGGCATTTTTCAGGCTTTCTTTCTTTTGGGAAAATTCAGTGAAAATCATATCGTGGGCTAATTGGTCTAACTGGTGGTCCGCTCCTTCCAATTTGTAATTTAGCCCTGTACTTACCTGTTCCGTCAACTGCGTCGTTGATTTTGATACTTGATCTTTCGTGATACTTTGCGTGATGGTATTAGAGATGAGTGCGATAGAAATCGTTGGAATAATCGAAACCGCTGTCATCCCCGCTATCAACTTCGTTTTTGTACCTCTCCAGCGAAATTTTGATCGTTTTTTAGTCTGCATGATGCCCCTCCACTGTTAGCATTTTTTTATACTTATATCGCTATAAAGTTATTATCGAAATAAAAAATAGATAGTTTATATGAATTTGCAAATTTTGTCGAAAATTGTTGCATATTTGTGTCTGCACGAATTGGAGGCAAAAAAAAACAGGGTCAAGTGCCCCTGCTCTAATCTATATTGAATCATGATTTTTCGTTAATATTGATACCGACAAAGTCAATTTCCAATGACTGTCTTTGCCGGAGGTACACTGCGGTTTTACCCGGTTGATAGTGGTGGATTGGTTTGTTTTGTTTCGCCTCGATCTCCGCTCCTCCCAGTTTCCAATGGATATATACTTCGGTGGGAGTGTAATGAATCTTAACCGAGCCATAACTGGGAATGAAAGTGATATTAAAATCAGCCGGTGGCGGGTTCCCCTTTTCCGCCGAAATGGCGGCAATGGCATCCGTCTTATTTTCAATCGCTGCCAGCTGGTCCCCTTCCGCTGCGATTTCAGCAATCGCCTCTAAACCGACTTGTCTGGAATAATCGGCCATTTCCGCACTTAATTCAGGGAGGCTTTTAAACCCAAGCTGAGACCAGGCCTCGTCCTGATCAATTTCCAGTTGTGAAGGTTTCCGTTCAATAACCATCTCCGCCGGATGCTGCTGAATTGATAAGTCAGCAGGCTGTTGGTGAATCTCTTGAACTGGCTGCGTGATTTGCAGTCCAATTTGTGCATAGGTTTGATGTAAGCGAATTTGCGGAAGCTGCATGGTTCTACCACCTTATCATTGTTTATCGCTCAGGCTTTCTTATCTACCAACAAGCCAAGAAAATCGGTCATCGCCGCATACATATCAAGCATTTTTTTCGGGGGAATTTCTTTGATGACTTCGTTGGTCTCATCATCAACAATCGTTACATAGTATTCCTTCAGTTTCTCATGAAACTGAAACTTCAAATGTGAATTGGACTCTTTTAAAAAGTCATTCATGCTTTTAATAACTTTTTCGGTTTTCTCTTTTGTTAATACATCCTGCTGCGGCTGTTCCTGCTTTTCCGCGGTAACCACTTTCACCTTTGGCACTTGATCAATTTGCTTTACTTGTAAATCCGTAGATGGTGTTTGATTCGAAATCTTATCCAGCATAGCCATCACTCCTTAATTGCCCTCATATAGTGAATTATCGGAGAATTGGAGGAAATGTTTAGGAGTTGGAGTTTATATTTGGTAAAAACTTTGTGTGGCTGGGGATTACTGGTAGATGTACTCGCTTTACAGTCAGACAGATTTTTTAAAAATTTTTTCCCAACTTTCCAAAATCGTGAACTTAATCAAGGTTTTTTCGGATTTCATTTGAGAGAATTAGCAAGTACATAAATAGATGGAGGGGAAAAGTTTTGGATTTATTTACATTCGAGGATATGAAAAAAATCAATCGCAAAAAGTTGGGCAATCAAATCCCGTTGGAGCTGTTCAGGTCGATTCGTTTGATTGGAATGTATCAAGGTTTGCCATTGAACGGTAAAAACACCACCGCTACTGTAGGAAGAAAGATTGGCCAAAGTTTATCGGTGAACACCATTGAAGATGCCCTATCCCATTTTGAGGAATTAAAAATTGGCATACCAACTATTCTTGAATCAAACGAAAAAGCATACCTGGTAAGAATTGACGATTGTTTCTGTAAAGGTCTGCCAGTTCACCCTGGCAACAAAGTCTGCGATTTGGAAGGGGCCATTCTGGAAGGAGCGATTTCCCGCTTCTACAGAGGCGTCGAAACCGTCCGCGAAGAAAAATGCAATGTCAACGGCGACAGCCATTGTGAGTATCGGATTAAATTACTTTAATAGCTAAAAAGGCTGGTTTATCTTTTTTAAACACTTTATTATCAAAATATTAGAAAAGGAGACCCTACTGAAAATAGAGTCTCCATCATATAAATTAATATTAACAAAAAGTATTGGAACTCCTTGTGGTTGTGGGTTGACCTGTTTTGTGTCTTCGAAAACGATATACCCAATTTTATTTACACTTGTTATCTCGGCACTTCATTAATAAAAATAAACTTTATTCTTGCGTAAAATAAATCGGAATATCGTTATTCTCCTTCATTTTCAAATATATTTTACCCTCCTTCTTTAATTGATTATATCTTTCTTTATCTCTATATTTAATAATTTTAGCAGGGTTTCCTCCGACAACTGCAAAAGGAGGAACATCCTTGGTAACAACCGCTCCCATTGCAATAACAGCCCCCTCACCAATTTTTACCCCGGGAACTATAGATACATTTGCTCCCATCCAAACATTCTCACAGAGTGTAACTTTTTTTAAAATATTTTTACCATCGTAAGGGATGCTTTTTAAATCAGGACTATCGAAGTTATGATTATTGGTTAAAATTGTTACTCTTGGTCCAATTATAGTCCCATCTCCAATCACTAAACCACCTTGAGCAAAAATATATGCTTCGGGTCCTATATATACATTATCCCCTATTTCTATATTTTGGCTCATAAAAAATGTTCCTTTATGAATTTGAACATTTTCTCCTATTCTTTTGAATGTTAACTGGGCCTTATTATTACTGTTTTTAGGGCCATCTTCACCTAACTTATTAAAAATAACTTTAATTGAATTTATTATTTTTGGATAATATTTTTCTTTTGCATTTTTATAACGGCTTACAACACTTTGGTAATTATCTTCAATACTCTCAACTATCTGCATAATTTGTTTTGACGTAACCTGATCCGTTGGCAACGTATATTCTAAACAATCAACTGTTTTTGCAAAATCAAAACATTTACCACGGTAAGCTAAGGAGATAAACGGAACATTTGCTGAAGCAGATAAAATATTAGCATGGAGCTTTAAGTTAATTGTCATATAGCTTTGACTAATTAACTTTTGCAATGTCTTGGCATCATACACCTCTGAAATAATTTGGCATTTTTTATTATTTATTTTTTGACCTAGACGTTTTACTGGTTCAATATCTTCTGTCCATATTGGATAGATTGTTATCGAGTATCCGTTTGAAATTAATAAATTTGCAACACTTGCTAGTTCTTGTTCAACTTTTTCCTCATTTTGACCAAAAATATTATTATAAGAAGTTCCCCAATTTATTAATATATTTTTATTATTCTTTACTAGATCCTGTTGTTCTCCCAAAAATTCAATTGCATATATAAGTGCTGGATCTCCTATTTCATCGATTTCACTTTTTACACCAATATTTAACAAAGCATTTTTTGTAAATGATCCTCTAACACTAATATATTTAAACTGTTCATATTCATCTTTGAATTGATTTGCCAATTGGGTAGAAATAGCAATTGAATTAAGATGCTCACTTTTATAGAATCCATCAATTCCTGTTCCCCAAGATACAACAGGAATATTTTGTTTTCTTGCCTCTGAACATATATTAATCCAATAAGGTAAATGGATTAAAGAGCCTCCACCTAAAACAACTAAATCATACGAGGAAATACTTACCTTGTTACTAGAATCAGTTGAGAAGGCATCTATATAAACATTTTCAGAATGCTGATTATATTTATAAAACATATGTTCAAATAATTCATACAAGACTTCATCGCCTATATTATTTTGACCTAACCAACCAAGGTAGAGAATTTTCTTTTTATCCCTTTTTTCTAGTTTTGAATTTTTTGACCTATCTTCTAGTTGCTCAATTTTGCTAATCACTTCTAATCGAAGTTCTTCCTCATTTGTTAAAATTAATATTTTTCTATATAAATCGAACGCCAAGTCCATTTGATCAATCTGTTCATAAATAAAAGCCAAATTATAAAGACAATCTACATGATTGGGGTCAATTTCTAATCCTTTTTCTAACTCTTCTTTAGCCTTATCAATTTGTTGCAAACTTATTAAAACAACAGCTTTAATAGAATATAAATCAACATTAGATGGTTCTATTTTTAATGCCTCATCAATAATAGTCAATGCTTCATTATAATGTTGCTTTGCTAATAAGCCTTCTATTTGTACTTTTAATTCTCCAATTCCACAGTTTATATCGTTCCCAATCTGATCTTGATTACTTTCATATTCTTGGTCATCGGTTTCACTGTTTCTAGTAAATTTGCTTTTCATTTTCTTAATCTTGACTTTTGCATCTACACTTAAATATTTAATTTTATGGTTTAACTGATTTATAACTGTTTCCCAACCTAATACATTTGCTTGTTTTAGTATGGATATAAATAACTCTTCTTCAAATTCACCGAGCTTCTTATGTTTTTTATTAAATAATAAATTCAATAAATTACCGATGTTCTGGTCAAATTTTATTTCGTATAGAAATTTTTGATATCCTTGATTTTCTGTTTCAATGGTAAAAATAATAAAATCAATCAAACTGAAAATACCTTTTGTAAGTAAAGAATATATCTGAGATGGTGATTTTTCACCCAATTTTTTACTAACTTCATTTATATTGCCGTCTAAACATAAATTTTTTATGAACAAGGCCTCTTTCTCACCTGTTGATAGCTCCGGCTCATCTAAAATTGATCTTGTTAATTTTTGAACATTCAAATCAGGAACATCGAGTAAAATCTTTATTACTTCTTGTGGTGTGATATTATGTCTTGTTAATAATTTATTATTCATAAACTCTGTAAGTTCTTCAAGTGAAGAATGTTTTGCTAACAGGTTTATTAACTTCGACCATTCATAATCATCAGCATCATTTATAGATAAAGCACGTGAATAATGATGAACTGCCAGATGTAATTCATTTGCACTTTCATATATTTCTCCGAGAAATTTATGAGGTAAATATTCTAAAAAGTCGTTACTTGTATCGGCTTTTAATTCATTTTTCTTTCTTAAAATATCTTCAAATACTCTTTTTGAGTGAATAAAATCTCCATTATCAAAAAAGATTTTCCCTCTATAAAACTTAAAATCTACAATATAAGGATATATTTCTTCACAAGAATCAATAATTTCTATTGCTTCATTATCTCTATCAGCTCTATGAAGGGTATCAACTAATCTTAATAATAATTTTTTTACCCAATCCCTATTATGATCCTCCTTTAATTGAAACCCTTTCTTATAATTCTTAATCGCCTTATCCAAATCTCCTAATTGATCATATTCACTCCCAAGATAATAGTAATCAATAGGTTCTTTGTCCTTCTTATTTTTTAATAGGGTTAGGTTTCTTTTTGATTTTTCTTTTTCCTTTACAATATTCCCCATATAACCAGAATGAAATATTTGGAGGCCAGAGAATCCTCTACTTTCTTTAGACTCCTTGTGTTTCAATAATTCATGAATACTTCTAAAATAGCTAATGAAGCCATCATTTTTGTAAACTCTTTCATGGTAATTTAATTCCGTATTATTACCATTAACCCCAACAAAGTTCACTATTTGTACAGCTAATATATTATAATTTTGGGGATTATTCTTCAATTCCTCCTTAAACGCAAAAAAACTATTACGATCCACGTATTCATCCGCATCAATAGCAAAAATCCATTCACCCTTTGCTTTAGAGGCAGCAAAATTACGTGCTTTTGAAAAGTCATCTTCCCACTTATAATCATAGACTTTATCTGTGTATGTAACAGCTATATTTTTTGTGCTATCACTTGAACCGGTATCGGCAATAATTATTTCATCTGCTATACCAACAATCGATTCTAAGCATCTTTTAATTACCTTTTCTTCATCTTTAACGATCATACAAACGGATAAAAATGGTTTCATATATTTAGCACTCCTAAGTAACAGTTATTAAAAAAAGTCGTATATTGTGTGTATACGACTTTTTTTAATAACCTATCTCTATAAAAGAGATAGGTTAGGATACTGATTTTATCGAAGCAATTGTAAAACCCCTTGTGGTTGTTGGTTAGCTTGAGCCAACATTGCTTGTGCTGCCTGTGCAAGAATAGCATTCTTGGTTTGTTCCATCATTTCTTTCGCCATGTCAACATCACGAATACGAGATTCTGCAGCAGAAAGGTTTTCAGAAGCATTATCTAAATTATTAATTGTATGTTCTAAACGGTTTTGGTTTGCACCTAAATTTGAACGTGCTGCTGACACTTTTGCAATTGCAGCATCTACCAATGCAACATCAGCATCAAAAGAAGTTCCATTCGCTGCTATACCACTTACAGTAAGTTCTGATGCTGTAAATCCTGCTGAAGTTGCACCTGAATTAATAGTCAAAGTTAGCTGTTGCCCAGAATTAGCTCCAATTTGGAATTTAGCACTATAACTACCATCTAAAAGTTTTTTACCATTGAATTCAGTACGGTCGGTAATGCCATCTAATTCGTCATTTAATTGTGTAATTTCATCTTGAATGGCTTTTGCATCATCCGATTCAAGGGTACCATCATTTCCAGCTTGTACGACAAGCTCACGTTGCCGTTGAAGGATTGAATGAACCTCATTAAGTGCACCTTCAGCCGTTTGTATTAAAGAAATACCATCTTGAGCATTTTTAGATGCTTGGTCTAAACCACGAATTTGTCCACGCATTTTTTCTGAGATTGAAAGTCCGGCAGCGTCATCCCCAGCTCGGTTAATCCGTAAACCAGAAGACAATTTCTCCATTGAACTTTGTTGTGCTTTGTTAGCATTACCCAATTGACGATACGTGTTAAGAGCTGCAATGTTGTGATTAATTCTCATTAAAAAAACCTCCTATGTAAAATATAATTTTCAATTTATAATAATTCCCCAATGGGGCTTATTACCGCAAATTCAAGAACAAAATCCATTTTTTTCAGCTGATTAGTTCCTTAGTTTGTTTTTTGTAAATTTCCTCACGAAAGATACTGATTTCTTTTGGAGCGTCGATGGCAAATCTTAACAGACCAGATTGTGTCTGGAGCATTGCTATTTTGACGTTGTCCCCGATTAACATGGTTTCACCAATTTTTCGTTCCGTTTTTTTAAGGTTTATTGGTTTTATCGGATCTTGTTTAATTGGAGAAATCCGAATATTTTTTGGAGCGACGATCGTAAGCTTGAGATTGGAACCACATTGCCTGACGGTAACTTTGATATCATCATTGATAATCACGGATTGCCCAACTTCTCTGCCAACAATCAACATTCCGGCCATCCTCCATAAGAGTTCGTTTCAAGAAATTTGTTCTTCTATTGACTGCCTATTTTTATTATCGGCTGATCAAAATAAAAATTTAGCAGTTTATCAAATTTTTTATAGAAGTTTTGTAATTTCTTGATATTATTTATATCGGCAAATCAGAATGCGAGTTTAGTGATTTATATAAAAATTAATTCATTTTCATTGCAAACCTAGTATTTAGACAAAAACCGCAGCATGAATCTTAACGATCAAACTGCGGTTTAAGTTACTAATTAGTTTATTGTCCTAACTGCTGGTACAGCCATGAACTTTGTGAATTCAATTTTTGTAACGCCTGTTCCATTGCGTTAAATTTAGCCCAAAGATTTTGCTCCGTTCTACTTAAACGATCTTGTAAACTTGCAATTCTTTTATCATACTCTGCCGCTTCTTTTACCAAGCTGCTATCAGTTGAATAACCAGCAATAACCTTTAAGCTGTTCAAGGCATCACCAATTCGATCATATACCCTGACAGCAATACCACTATTTTTATATTTAGTTTGATTGTTCAAGGTGTTATCTTTATAATTCCCTGTATCATACTTACCAGCAAATAATTTTTGGATATCGGTCAAGTTAGTAGTCAGCATGGATTTAAGTTTATCTTCATCCAGGACTAACTTTCCATTTTCTTTATAGTCAGTACTCGTCGTAATGCCGATATCCTTCAGCGAGATACCGACCCCATTGACCATTTCCGTTATACTGGTGCGCATCTGTGTTAGAAATTGGCTGATGGTTGAATCGTTTGCCAACAGGCCGCTTTTTGCTTTATCTTCCCACAGCTTGATATCATTGTCTTTCATATCTTTCTTCTGATCATCCGTTAGTGGCAGATAGTCACGGTATTTCTTTTCGGATATTTTATCGTTCAAATCTTTAATCAGCTCATTATACTTATCAACAAACGTTTTGATTTTGTCAAAAACCTTGTCGGTGTCAGGAGTAACTTGTATGTTGGCATGTCCACCAGAGAAATCCTGCTTCAAATTGATTTGAATATTGTCATATGTAAACGAGTTACTCGTTACATTTATTGTTGTTCCATTAATGACAACATAGCCTGATTTGAGATCTTCTCCATCAGTAAATGATATCCCTTCACCGAATCCGGAGCTGGTCGTTCCATTACTTATTCCTAATTTAGTTAGGACATTAACATTAATAGGGTTACTGTCTGCATCAGTAGTTTGCACATTTGAATCAGCGCCAGAAATCGTAATCGAATTTCCCTTACCTGTGCCTAACGTTGTAAACACTAATGAGCCGCCTACATTAGATAACTTGATGTTTTTTTCCGCAAGCTGCGTATTTATTTCGGCAATCGCTTTATCAAAGGTAGTACTTTCTTTTGATATTTTAATCTCTTTACCATTAACGGTAAACGTCATATCAACCGGTTCTACCCCATCTGAAAAAATCGTTGCCGAGCCGCTACTAATCTGTGAATTAAAGCTAACCATAGCCGCTTTAGCTGGTACAGCCATTTTTGCTTCTGTAATCGTAAAATTCGTTTGTGATGTTTTTCCTGAAAGTGAAACATCAACACGCGTATCACTTGACGATATCTTTTGTGCCGAGCTAAATGTCCCTTCAAGCCTCAAATCTTGCATGGCATCACGGAAGCTGGCGATTTTTGTGTTGATTTCCCTGTAAGCATCGGTCTTCCAGCTGTTGATCGTTTTTGCCTGCAGTATTTTATCGAGCGGAATGCGATTAACTTTCATCATGTTATTGACAATAGTTTCAGTATCCATTCCTGATGCTAGGCCGGATACGTGTGTTGTTAAATTTACACTAGCCATATATGGCACCTCCTTTATCTTCTTAACCCAAAAAAAGTTCTTATTAACGTGTATCGGACAATATAATAAAAAGTTAAATGGAAGATTCGTATAGGAACTTTAAATTTTTCACCTATTAACCTAAATGAAAAGCCGCCAAAAAAAAGCGGCTTTTGCATTTTAACTAATAATCACTTCAAAATATTATTCGCAATCCCTGTCATTTGATCAGCATAGGAAACAGCTCTGGCGTTCATTTGGTAGCTTCGTTGCGTGGTCATTATATCAGTCATTTCTTTCGATAAATCAACGTTAGATCCCTCTAAATAGCCAGTGGAAATCACTGACTCTCCTTCAGGCATTGTTCTCACATAATTACCAACCGCTTGCCCATTCGGCAGTACCGCTGTGTCAATCATAAATTCATTCCCGCCGGCATTTTTTAAGATGCTGGGATTTTGAATATCAACAAGCGCGATCCGCTGTGGGGCGGTAATCTGCTTCCCTAGATCATCCGTATAGATGATTTGGCCATTCCCACCAAAGCTTACCTTGGAAGGGGAATCCAATTCAATCGGCGCGCCATCTTGATCCAGCAAGTAACCCCCATTGGCGTTTGCTAATAAATAGGTTCCCGATCCGTTTGGATTGGGTGATAAATGAAAGCTTCCGTCCCTTGTGTAGCGTATATCCCCATTCGGATAGCCAATTTGAAAGAAGCCTTTTCCTTGAATCATGAAATCAAGCGGGTTGCCGGTTTGCCGGGCCACACCTTGTGAGTTATCCAACTGTGTCATCCCTGGGCGTGCCCCATAGCCGACGCGAATCCCCTTTGGCGTCAGTCGGCCGACTTCGGCGCCTGTTCGTCCCTGATTGTAAATTTGATTCGCCAAAATTTCCGAAAAACTTTGGTCCCGCCGTTTATACCCGGTGGTATCGACATTGGCGACGTTATTGGCGGCAGTATCCAGTTTTTGCTGGAAGGCCTGTAACGCCCCCGAAGATATATAAAGGGAAGTATTCACTTCATGTCACCTCTTTCATGAATTTAGCCGTTCAATTTACCGACAGAATAGAGCTGCTGAAGGGATTGGTTGTAGACATCGATGACTTTTTGATTAGCTTCATAGCCGCGAACCGTTTGCATCATATCCGCCATCGTCTGCCCGGCATCTACGTTGGATTGTTCAATGAAACCCTGCTGTAAAGAAACGCCCGAACCCGCTGCACCAGGATTCTGCATCAATGGCAGCGGTGCCGCCGCTTGATAAACATTGCCGCCAAGCCGCCGTAAATCGAACGGATTTTGTGCCAGCGCGATGCCAATCCGACCGACTGTTGTCGTCTGGTTTCCTGCTTGGACGAGAATTTGCCCATCCGGCATGATTTTTAAATCTTCTTTTCGGATTCCGTTAGCCAGCTGAATTGGCTGCCCGTTCACGCCCAACACCCGATACCCATCGGCTGTTACTAAATTTCCATTGGCATCAACGTCCCATTTCCCGTTCCGGGTGTAGCCAACGGTGCCATCTGGCAGTTGTACCGTAAATAAGGCTGCCGGTTTCACTTGGCGACCATTGATCGTTTGCATCGGGATTTCCTGGTCGTTAATCGCCACATCAAGCGGCAGATCTGTTTGCATGAGCGCTCCTTGTTGAAAGCTGGGAATCCGCTCCTGGGCATAGACACCATTATACAGTCCGCCGATTGTCATCGGTTGTCCCGGTATTTGCGGTGCGCCGGCAACAGGAACATTGGCCGCCCCGTCAAAGTCACGAATCCGCTTGATTAACATTTCCGGGAAAGCTTTCAATACCGTATCATCCTTTTTATAACCTGGTGTTTGCACATTGGCCAAGTTATCGGCCAGTGCTTCCTGGCGCCGTTCCAACGAGTACATTCCGGATGCGGCATTATATAATCCTCTTAACATGATAAAAACTCCTTTATAAGGTTAGTTTTCAGTTAAATTGCAGATATATTTGTAAAATTGCAGATATGTCATCCAAAAATACAGACATATATCATAAAATTGCACATATCCAATCAAAAACTGCAGATATCCTTTTGAAAACTTTAGATCGAGCCACTTGCAAAGATATTTAAAGACACGCAACCCTATGTATATAAATTAATCAGCATCCCTTTAATTTCGCCGATCCGCTCCAAAATCGACATGCTGTCTGATTGCTGGTTGAGGACATGGTCAGTTAGTTCCACCAGTTTGCGGTCAAGCACTTGAACTGTTTTTAGGGTTCGGCTGCCGCCATACATGTCCCAGCTTTCCGATAGCTTTAAGCTTAGGCCGTTTTTGGTGACTTCACCGATAAATTGCTTTACCAGATCCTTGTATTTGCGCAGTTCTCGAAAGGTCGGAGTTTCGCATAACTGCTGTCCTTGCTTATCAATGTTCTCTAACAGCTTGTTTAGATAGTCCTTGGTTAAATCCTGTGAATACGAACTGATGATTTTTTGAAAAGAGGTGGTTGTGCTGCTGGAACGCTCGGTTCCCGCAAGTCGGACATCACCGATATTTACCCGCATCGGGTCTTGGATTTTCAAGGTAATCACCCCTATCAAACATAATCAAAATCATGAATCTATTATACTTTATCTGAGAGAAAATTTCCTTAAAATTTATCGAAAACTCGCCGACTGGAAAGCCATAAGGGCGATGCCAGCAGCGTAGTTCGGTAAAACAAAAGCTGCTCTTGGGCTGCGATGCCGAACCACAGGAAGCTTTCCATTGGGCATCTATGTGGTTAGAGACGGATAAAGCCTTCAATTGAAAGTATCTTGTAGCCAAAGCTAACAAAAAGCTCCCGGCCTGAGGTGCGTGGAGCTTATTGGATACATAGCGACGAGTAGGTTTGAAAATTATTTCGGCCGTTCTCTTTTACCGTGTACAGGGTGGAATCCGCATGTTTTAATAAATCCTCACAGGTGGTTCCGTCCTGTGGATAAAAGGCGATGCCAATGCTGGAAGTTGTGAGAATGCTTTCATCACCAAGCTGCCAGGGTTCCTGCACGGCCGCAAGAATGCGGGTCGCAATTTGGACCGCATCGCTCTCTGAGCAGCGAATTTCCGGCAAAATAATCGTGAATTCATCACCGCCGAGGCGTGCCAATGTATCACTACCACGGAGGCAGCTTTTTATCCGGTTTGAAAATTGCTTCAGGAGAATATCACCCTTGTCATGCCCAAATTGATCATTGATTTGTTTAAAACGATCCAGATCGAGGAACATGACGGCAAACTTGCGCTGATAGCGGATTGCCTCTTTGAGCGTTTGTTCAAGCAGTTCTTTAAACAGACGGCGATTAGGCACACCTGTTAACGGGTCATGGAAGCTTAAGAATTCCAGCTCTTTTTGATATTCTTTCTGTTCGGTAATTTCCCGGCCTACCAGCATCATATGCTCAATATTGCCGTCCTCATCAAACATTGGTGTCCCTTTCAGCTCCAGCCAGACCTCTTTGCCTGATTTATGGCGGCGGCGAATTTCGCATGTGATGGACTTTTGTGTTAAAACCATATGGACAAATATCTTTTTAAAATCTTCATCAATTTGGCCATCAGGCTGATAAAGCACCCATTTCCCGACATATTCTTCGGCATCATAGCCCAGCACCGCTTTATGTGATGGAGAAGCATAGGTGACAATGGCATCAAGATTAACGAGCTGGATTAAATCCAGCGAATTATCGGCTAACAGGCGGTAACGCTTTTCGCTTTCCTGCAAGGAAAGTTTTGCCAGTGTCAGTTCTGTTAAATCCTTGACGACACAAAAAATCCCGATGATTTGCTGGTGCTGGATGAGCGGGATGCTTTTCACTTGGAGATGCATCAGCTTAGCATTTTTATCATAGGCATCAAATTCCACTTCAAACGATTTTCCTAGCAATATTTCTCTGACATGATGATGGAGTTTCCTTGCATGTTTATGGACAATAAGGCGGCGGTAATGCATCCCTTTGGCTTCTTCTAACGTGTAACCAAATATCGATGACGACGCTTCGTTTATTTGAACAATTTTTCCTTCCATGGAAAAGATAAAAACCGCATCAGGATTATGTTCAATAATCGATTGGAAGATATCACCTGATATTTCATTAAACAATGGCATGTCTGAAATTTCCTCCTGACGACTTTCTCTCTTGTCTTTCAATTATTTTTTTTACAAACCTTTCAGAGTTTCGCAGAATTGACAACATCAAGTAAAATATCTTCCAATTGTTCAATTTCGACTAATAGATTGCTAACCGAAGGGTCTCCATTTTGCCTGAGTTGTTGGGCAATTTCTTTGATCGTAAGAAGCGAGCTGTTAATATTTTTTGCACCGTTTAAGACTTTCTTAGCAAATTGTCGGTATCTAACATTTAAGAGCATTTCCTCCATGAGCTTTTTCGTCTTTACTTCTTTTGGAACGCCTACTTGACTGACGATTTCTTCAATATCGCCAAAGTAACCAACCAGCTCATCCGGCAGAAGCGGCTTGCTGAATAGATACCCTTGTCCATGGTTACAAAAGTTTTCTTGTAAAAATTTCAACTGGTCTGTTGACTCAATTCCTTCAGCAATGACTCCCATTTGTAACTGGTGGGCCATGGCAATAATCGTCTTAACTATCGTTGTATCATTTGTATTTGAGGTACAATTGCGAATAAATGATTGATCAATTTTGATTTTATTAATTGGAAATTCCTTTAAATAAAACAGTGCACTAAAACCTGTTCCAAAGTCATCCAAACTAATTTGGACACCAAGCTCTTTAAGGCCGTTTATCGTCGGCAGGGCATGATTGGTGTCTGCCATCATACTTTCCGTTATCTCAAGCTCTAAATAATCCGGTTTCAAATCGGTTTCAGTTAATATTTCCTCGACAAGCTGAACAAATCGCGGCTGGTAAAGCTGACGGACAGACAGGTTGACCGACATGACCATTGGCAGATAGCCTTCTGTTTGCCAAGCCTTATTTTGTAAACAGGCTGTCCGCAGTACCCATTCACCAATGGGAATAATTAATCCAGTCTGTTCGGCAACCGGAATAAAATCTAACGGCGGGATTAACCCTTTTTCAGGATGAAACCAACGAATTAATGCCTCCACTCCAATAATCTTTCTTGATAATAAATTCACCTTTGGCTGATAGTATAGGCGGAATTCATTCCTGTCAATTGCTTTTTTTAGATCGGTTTCAATATTCCATTCCCTAGAAGTATGTACCATGACCCCAATTCACCACCAAGTTCTAATTGTTACAATTGAAATCGTTCCACCTATACAGTACCCCCCTTTATCCAATCGACCTCCATTTAATCGAGTAGATAAAGGGAAAACAGGTGAAAGCTACTGCCTTACATTTAACTTAATCTTTGTACTTGTGTCTTCACATTCGTGACGGCTGAGACTACTTCATTCGCCTCCATCGTTTGTGTTTCGATTGCGGTATATAGCCCTGAAGCCTGCTGAAGGACATTTCGAACACCGGCAGCAATTTCTTCACCATATTTTGCCTGATCCTGTGTGGCAATCGAAATTTGATCAACCATTTCTTTAATACTATTAATATTTCTAACAATCTCTTCTGACGTCAATGCTTGTTCCTTCGTTGCATTGGTCACGGCATTGGATTGACCTGTTACATTTTCCACAGCCTTGACAATCGCCCGGGCACCATCTGCCTCTTCCTCTGTGGCAACAATAATTTGCTGCACTTGCTCTTTAATGTCAAGGATCCCTCTGACGATTTCTTCAGCTGTAATGGATTGTTCTTTGGTGGAATGGGCCATTTCGGTTGTCCGCTTTGCAGCATTTTCAATCGCCTTTGCAAAAAATTCGCTGCTCTTTGACTGCTCTTCGGTAGCCTTGGTAATTTGATTCATTTCTTCGGTTACCTCGGCTATGCCTTGAGATATTTTTTGAATCGCCAGGTTTGTTTTTTCCGCCAATTCATTTCCCAGTCTTACTTTATCAGCACCGTCCTTAATCGATGAAACGGCGACTTCAGTTTCCTGTTGAATTCCCTTAATCAGGACGGCAATTTCTTTTGTCGCTTTTGCAGAACGTTCTGCCAATTTCCGAACTTCTTCGGCAACGACGGCAAAGCCTTTTCCATGTTCTCCAGCACGGGCTGCCTCAATGGCGGCATTGAGTGCCAAAAGATTAGTTTGTTCGGCGATATCATCGATGACCTCAATGATGCTGCCAATCTCCTCGGAGCTTTTCCCTAGATCCTCAATTACCTTGCTGGCATGGTTGATAACATTAGATATTTCTTTCATGCCATTAAGCGTTTCATTCAATGAGGCCGTACCCTCTAAGGCATCGCTCTTAACCGTATTACTCAACTGGTTCACGGTTTGCACACTTTCGGCAACCTTTTTAATTGCTACCACCATATTGCTGACTGCCTGAGAGGTTTCCTCCGAAGAACTATTGATCTGCTGGGCATTTTCACTGACACCTTTAATGGACTTGCTCATTTGCTCAATCGCTGCTGAAATTTGTTCAACCCCTGCACCGGCGTTCCCGGCATTTCCGGCGACCTGTTCAATCGAGGCCATCATTTGTTGAATGGCTGAAGACGTTTCTTCAGCTGATGCCTCTAATTGATTGGCGTTTCCAGCAACGATATTAATCGATGCGCTCATTTCTTCAATTGCCGCCGAGATTTCATCAACGCTTGTGGAAGTCATATTGGTATTCCCGGCGACCTGTTGGATTGAAGCAACCAGCTCATTAACAGAATCATTAGCCTTCTTCATTGATGCATCTAATTCTTGTGCACTGCTGGCAGTCTGGTCAATCGATTTTTTTATTTCGGAAACGGAATGATTTGTCGCCTCGACATTGTCCTTGACACTTAAAACGGAGCGCCTAATGAGCCGGGTGATTAAGAAAGATACAAGGATACTGAAAAGAACGGCAATCGCTGAAACCAGCAGGATTTTTCTTTGTGAATCAACCGCCATTTGGTCGGTATTTTTCATGATTTTCACATTATCGTTTTCAAGAATTTTAATCAATTCATTCATTGAGCTGACTGCATTTTCACCGATTGGCGCTAATGTCTCCGTCGTTGCCTTTAAGACAGCTGGATTAACATTACCGTCTTGATGGTTATTCATAAAGTTTTGCAGCATGGTAACATATTGACTGTAGGTTTTATTAAATTCTTCCAGCTTGACTTTATTACTTTTATAAATAATCAGTTTATCTAATTCTTTTATGTTGTTCATTACCGCATTATTGTCTTTGTTTAATTCTGCTTCTAAAACAGTTCGATCATCGGCTGAATATAATATCTTAGATGCATCCAGCCGGACACGGGTCATCCCCTCTTTTAAATCCCCAATTAATTGTATCTTCGGCACTTGGGTTTCTGAAATATTATGTACACCCTCATTTAGTTTGCTAATATCGCTGTATGACACAAAAGTTAGCGTCAGAAAAAACAACATTATGATAATATGACTTCCCCATTGTTTGGTGTTCATCGACAACTTGTCCATTATTCTCCTATACATCTTCCCAATCCCCTTTATTCAAATTAAAGAACGTTTTTTATCTCTTTTAATTCATCCAAATTTGTAGTCGATTCTAATAACTTTTCTATGTCTAAAAGAATGATTAACCGATCATCTAATTTGGATACCCCCTTGAGATATGAAATGTCTTTTTCAGCCATCAGCTTTGGAAACTGAACAGTGTCAGCGGGAATATCTAACACATCCGTTGCAGCATCGACAACCAGACCAATTTCCTGATTATTAACTTGGACAATGATAATCCTCGATGTATCTGTTTGAATGAAAGCATCCTCTGCTAAAGCGGCCCGCATATCGACCACAGGGATGATGACATCTCTGACGGTCATTACCCCCAGCACGTGTGCCGGGCGGTTGGGATAGGTGTTAATCTCCAGCATTCTTTCAATCGAAACAACCTGACTAATTTCAATGCCATATTCTTCATTTCCAAGTTGAAAAACTAATACCTTAACGTCTTGTAACATGAACGGCGCCTCCTTAAATCTGATGTTCTTCACAAGTTACTGCCATTTTGAGAGAATTAGCTTTCCGGTGTCTTGATCAATTCCTCTATCTTTAAGAGAATAATTAATCTTCCTCCTGTTTTGGCGATTCCGGCAAAATATTCTGAGGTTAAACCACTCGAAGATGCAGCTTCAATTTCCCCGTCTTTTATATCAGTAACATCGTTAATTTGGTCCACAATGATACCAAACTCGATTTCATCGTACTTCGTTATGATTACGCGCGTATCATCGGAATGAGTGAGGTGCTCAAGTTTAAGTCTTTTTCGAAGATCGATCACCGGGGTCACATTCCCGCGCAAATTCATCACCCCTTCGACATAATCCGGGGCATTTGGAACTCTGGTAATATGTTGAATCCTTTCGATCGATTGAACATTGTTGATATCCAATCCATATTCTTCTTCCCCTATTTGAAAGGCAACAATTTTTCTATTCATGCCAAAGGTACACCCTTTCTATTAAAAGAACTCGTTAGTATCAAGAATTAAAGCAACTTCTCCATTTCCTAGTATAGTCGCTCCGGAAATGGCATATAAATTTGTTAATAAGCCCCCCAAATTCTTCAATACAACCTCTTGTTGACCTAAGACAGCGTCAACGACCAATCCCATGATTTTATCGCCTTTGCGGACAATAACAACAAACAATTCGTCCTGCTCCTTGGTTTCCGTAACAGGTATTTTGAATACTTCCTTTAAAAATATTAATTTAACAACTTGTTCGCGGAATTGAATAACCCGATGACCATAAAGTGTCGAGACTTGATCTTTGGCAATCTTGGTAATCTCGACAATGGAACTGAACGGAATCGCATATGTTTCCTCGCCCGTCTTAATCAGCATGGCAAAAATAATCGACAGCGTTAACGGCAGTTGAATGCGAAAGATCGAGCCTTTTCCCGGTTCCGATTCAATACTAATCGAACCGCCTAAAGATTCAATTTTGGTTTTAACCACATCAAGGCCAACCCCGCGCCCGGAAATATCCGAAACCTTTTCTGCCGTACTAAAACCGGAAGCAAGAATTAAGGAAAAGATTTGATTATCGGTTAGTGTTTCTGCCTCATTTTGGGTTACCAGACCGCGTTCGATCCCTTTGTTTAACACCTTTTCGCGGTTAATTCCTTTTCCGTCATCGGCAACCTCAATAAAGACCTGATTACCGCTATGGTAGGCTTTTAATAATACTTTTCCTTCCTCCGGTTTCCCCAAGGCTACCCTTTCTTCGGTCTCCTCAAGCCCATGATCCAGTGCATTTCTGAGCAAGTGGACTAATGGATCGCCAATTTCATCAATTACGGTCCGATCTAGCTCGGTTTCTTCCCCTTCCACAACCAATTGGACCTTCTTTTTCAATTCCTTGGCTAAATCGCGGACCATTCGTGGAAAGCGGCTAAAGACTTGCTCGACTTGGACCATCCGCATATTTAAGATAAGTCCTTGCAAATCTGTGGAGATACGAGTCATATGTTCAACCGTTTCGGCCAGTTCAGTCATTTCAGACTTCCTGGAGATTTGTTCCAGTCTACCACGGTCGATAATTAACTCGCTAAATAAATTCATTAAATGATCCAATTTTTCGATATCAACACGAATCGATTTTGACCGGTGCTTCTTTTTGCCGCCGGTAGCATCTTCTTTATGTTGCTGCTGCTTTTGTACGCTGGTGCTCTTTGACGTGACTGTCGGTTCGTTGGCTGGCACCAATTCCTCGTCCGTCCGCTCAGTCACGATAACCTCGGTGATTTCGGAAATATGATAGAACTGCGCCTGAATTTCTCTTGGGTCCAATTCTGATAAAAGCAGAATCGTAAACGAGAAATCAAAATTTTCTTCTTCAATTTGTTCAACTGGCGGGTGGCTTTGAATAATCTCGCCGATTTCTTCAGCAGCTTGAAATACCATATAAGCTCTGACCGACTTCATTACACATTTTTCGTCAAGCTGAACGGTAATTTGAAACAGTCGATTCCCCGTTTTCTTTGCTTCATTGATGACCGATAATTGATATTGATCGATCTCCAGTTCCTCCACCGCCGTTGCAGCGCTTTCTTGAAAATCCGGGTTTGTTTCCGGTGCAATTGATTTTGATGGGCTATGGATCATCGTAAGCTGCCGGACGACATCCGTGACATCCTCTTTTCCATCGCCGCCTTGTTCAATACTGTCAATCATTTTCTCGATCAAATCGACACAAGAAAATATGACATCAAGAATTTCTGATGTGATCGTCAGTTTAGCATTGCGGACGAGATCCAGCACATTTTCCATTTCATGTGTCAACGAAGCCAAGTCTTCAAAACCCATTGAAGCTGCCATCCCTTTAAGCGTGTGCGCCGAACGGAAAATTTCATTGACAATCGCCGGATTTTCCGGGTCTTCTTCCAATTTTAGCAATTCCTCGTTAATTGACTGTAAATGTTCCTTAGACTCTTCAATAAATAATTCTAAAAAATCATTTAAATCCATACTCTATTCTCCTCGTAAAAAGGCTGGTTGATTTTCTTCCATTTCTATTGTGAATTAACACTATTTAGCAAATATATACCTATCTTAGCATAATCATCAAAATCCATTCCGATATTTTCTTGATAGTTTTTGACTATTTTATGTCCTTCCACTTGGTATATGGCTAGAAGTGCAAGTTGTTTTGAACGATCCTCCTTCAATAACAGCTTGTTAACACTTTTATTACGTCTACTAAACTTTTTTTGACGCTCCAGTTAACAATTCTCGAATCATTTTTTCATTTTAAGAACAGAAAGCGAGAGTGATTTGGAAATATATATGCTCCAAACATCTCCCGCTTGAAATTGCCATTACCCGACTACTTTGGAAATTGATTCAATTACCCGATCCGCTTGGAAAGGCTTTACAATAAAATCTTTTGCACCTGACTGAATAGCTTCTAGTACCATTGGCTGTTGCCCCATTGCAGAGCACATAATGATTTTTGCCTGAGGATTGATCGCCCGTATTTTTTTAACTGCCGTAATCCCATCCATTTCAGGCATGGTAATGTCCATGGTCACAATATCCGGCTGAACTTCAGTAAATTTTTCGATTGCATCGAGACCATTTACTGCCTCGCCAACCACTTCAAAACCATTCTTCGTTAGTATATCTTTTAACATCATTCGCATAAATGCGGCATCATCAACAATTAATACCCTTGCCATTGTATTACCCTCCAAAAAATTTATTTATACAGTCATTTTTGAAAGTCGATCAATTGGACTGATAATATCTGTGATACGAACCCCAAAGTTTTCTTCAATGACTACCACTTCACCTTTGGCAATCAATTTATGATTCGCCAATATATCAACAGGTTCGCCTGCTAATTTATCTAATTCAATGACAGCGCCAGGTCCTAACTCGAGGATCTGCCGAATGGGCATTTCCGTTCTTCCCAGCTCGACTGTAATTGTTAACGGAATATCATATAATAAGTCAATATTGCGTGGTCCCGTATTCGCTTGCGAATTATTTGCAAACGTGGTATATTCCACTTTTTGAACATTTGTATTAACCGGATTCTCCACAACCTTTTGAGAAGCTGCTGGTTCAGGATGCGGAGCGGAAACTGTTTGCCGGACCTGTTCGTAAACTGGGGCAGCTTGGACCTCTTCGTAAACCGGAGATGCCTTCACCTCAGCTTGGACCGGCGGCTCCACAACCGGAGCAGCGGCGGCAGCCGTTTCAACAGGACTGAGAATCCTATGGATCATTTCCTTACCAAAGGATAATGGAATAAATTGGATCATATTGGAATCAATCAGATTTCCGACCTTTAAGCAAAAGGAAACTTGAATAATAATATCATCCTGGAGGTCTTCTAGTTTCTTGGGCGGAAATCCCAATATATCAATGGACGGAGGTGAAATATCAACCTTTTGATTGAAAATGGTCGACATCGATGTGGCAGCCGAGCCCATCATCTGATTCATCGCCTCTTGCACCGCACTTAAATGCAATTCAGTAAGTTCCTCATCGACGCCCGTACCATCACCGCCCATCATTAAATTGGCAATGATTTTAGCATCCTTTTCTTTAATCATTAACAGGTTTTTACCGCGAATACCGGTCGTATAATCAACATGGACCGCAACATGTTTTTCCTTGATCATTTCTTCCATGCGGCCTTGTTCGATAACAGACAGTTTAGGTGCAGTAATTTCGACCCGCTGATTTAATAAGGTGGATAACGCAGTTGTTGAACTCCCTAAAGAGATATTTCCAATCTCTCCTAGTGCATCCTGCTCCATGGAGCTCAAAAAGTCATCGATTGATAAACTATTGCTGTCGTTAGATTCCATTTGCTTAAATAATGCATTGATTTCTTCTTGAGAAAGTGAACCGTCGTTCATCTTATTCATCATCTCCTTCAGAGTAGGCTACTTGATCTATCTGAACCGCATAATGACCGTTTAGGAGGCCTGGATTCCCCAGGAATCTTGTCAAATGGTCCACTTTAACATGGAGCTTTCCAGTGTCAATTCCAATCACATCACCAATTTGCAGGTTCAATAAATCAGAAACCGGCAGTTTGGCTCTTCCTATTTCGGTAATAATCGGAACCTTTATGCTTTCTAAGCTTTTCTTGATTTTTTCAGGCTGTTTGGGGACGTTCGTTTTTGCCATGGAAGAAAACCATTGATGCGCAGTCAATTTAGGAAGCATCGGTTCCACAATTAAGTGTGGGATACATAATGTCATCCTTCCCTCAATTTCTCCAATTGTCGTTCGGAGAGCAATAACGATTACCGTTTCATTTGGCGAAGCAATTTGCATAAATTGGGGATTGGATTCAATTGCTTCCCAGCGCACCTTTATATCCTCAATATTTTCCCAAACATTTTGATACATATCAAACGCCTTGGAAAAGACCTTCTGAATCAATATCGTTTCAATTTCTGTCAATCCGCCGTCGCGTGCAGTCGGATCTCCTTGACCGCCACCCAGCAATCGTTCCAATACTGCATAGGCGACCTGTGGATTGATTTCAATCACCATTTTCCCATTCATCGGCTGAACATCAAAAATGTTCAAAATGGTTTTTGATGGGATTGAAGCAATAAATTCTTGATAGTTTACTTGTTCTACCAAGTCAATGTCAATTTGAATAAAAGTTCTTAATTGCGCTGAAAGATATGATGTTAAAAGCCGCGTAAAGTTCTCATGGATTCTTGTAATACTGCGCAATTGTTCCTTTGAGTACCTCATCGCATGTTTGAAATCATATACTTTTACTTTTTGATTTTTTTCGCTAACATCAGATGCCTCCAATTCGCCGCTATTTAAGGCAGATAAAAGGGCATCGATTTCTTGTTGCGATAATACATCTGCCAAAGGGCATCCCCCTAACTCTTCCCTGAGTTATGGACTGAAAATCCATATATCAGCCATTGCCTAGAAAGAGGGAAAGAGTCATATGCAAAATGACTCTTTTGCCTCCTTCTGCTTTTTTAGGAAAAATAGTTTCGTCCAGCTAACGATGATCTTATCGTTTTAAGTTCACAATTTCTTCTAAAATAGAATCTGATGTCGTAATCGTTCTGGCATTCGCTTGGAAGCCCCGCTGTGCGATGATCATTTCGGTAAATTCTTCTGTTAAATCGACGTTGGACATTTCGAGCACACCAGAATAAATTTCACCACCGGCATTATCCTTAATACGTCCAAAATCATTTGTTCCGGCGTTTCCGGTTACCTCGAACAAGGAATTACCCACCTTTTTTAAACCAGCAGGATTTTGGACGACACTGGTGGCGATTGAAAGATTTTTCGTTTCATCATAACCTGCTTGATTCGGATTATTCAAAAAATACTTACTACCATCATAAGCCAATTTACCAATTTTCCCATCCTCATCCACTACATTGATATAACCGTCAGAATCAATAGAATAGGATGTGAATTTTTTGCCAGCCACTTCGTCTGTTGCGATTTTAATTGGCATTGCGACACCGTTTGCAACTACTCCCAAAACAAAGTTACCATTGGAATCTACTAATCTTCCTTGTCCATCAAGGGTGAAATTTCCGGCCTTTGTAAGAAATGTATTTGTATCATCTCCATCCGGTGAAACGACGAAAAACGCATCCCCATCAATCGCTAAATCTGTACCGACATTGGTGGTCATCGGGCTTCCGGGGGTATGGATCGTGTCGATTGTAGCGATCTTTGAACCTAGTCCGACCTGCTGCGGATTGATCCCGCCACGCTGGTTATTAGCTGTCGTACCGCCAGACAAGGTTTGGTTCAGCAAGTCTTGAAACACGACGCGTCCTTTTTTGAATCCAACTGTATTAACGTTCGCGACGTTATTTCCAATAACATCAAGCTTGGTTTGAAACCCTTTCATACCAGATACACCAGAGTATAACGATTTTAACATTTTTGTTCCTCCTCATTCTTTAGGATTTTGGTTGAGTTTTATTTGGAATCCGTTGGTATTTGCTTGATTTCAATGACCTTGTCCATGGGGATTTTTTCATTTCCCACCTTATAGTAATAGCTGCTATTTTCTGCAGAAACGCCTTCTACAACACCGTTCTTCGTCGTACCGGAAGCTTGGTCCGTCCAGCTGATTTCCTTACCGATGACCGAAGCATACTGGCTCAGCTGGCGCGAAGAAAACTGTTCAAACGCTTTATTTAGATTGGTCATTTGTTCAAGTGAACTGAAGGTAGCCATTTGGGCAATAAAATCCTTATCCTGCAACGGATTAGTCGGATCCTGGTTTGACAACTGCGTTACAAGAATTTTGAGAAAGTCATCCTTGCCTAACGAACTTTGTTGTTCATAAGGCTTCACGTTATTAAAAACTGAGTTAGTCTTTGTTTGACTTGTGATATCCACCCAATTACTCATTCACACCGTCTCCTTCCTAGGCAGTGAAATCAATGTTGGAACTGGTTCTCTGAACAGCTCCTTGATATGTCGTCAAAGGTGTGTCCATGTCGATTTCCATTTGTCCGTTTTCCTTAGGCTTTTTAGCGTCATTTTTGGCTGATTGCCCGGAACGATGCTCCGGAGACGAGTGAAAGCCGCCTTGTGAAAATGATTGGTTAAGTTGTGCTTGATTTGGTATTCCAGCCGGCTGCTGAATGACTTCCAGTTTTTGCAGCATCAATCCCTGCTGCTGTAATGCCTGTTTCAAAGTATGAAGTTGACCGCTCAAGATTTCTTTGGCCTGTATCGTGTCTGTTATGATTTGGGCTGAAACCTGGCCACCCGTGGTGGTAAGTTTGACCTCCATCTGGCCCAAATGCTCAGGAGATAATAGGAATTTAACTTCTTTAGCTGTATTTTGTCCTTGAGAACTTCCAATATTTTTAGCAATCCAGCTGCTTACCTCCGGAGTAAAATCATGAATCGATAAAACAGGACGAGGCTGCCCGCTCATCGACTTATGATTTAAGCCCAGGGTCTGTGAATGCAGTGTACCTTGATTAACCGGTCCGTTCATTTCAGCAGTATTATCTGCCTGATTACTGCTTAATGTTGGTTCTAAAAACGGGGCTGACGGATGGTCAACAATTTCGATTTTTTTCACTACTAAGCCGCTTTGCTGAACGGCTTGTTCCAGACGTTGCAGCTGACTTTGCAGCATTTCCTTTGCTGAGGCTGGATCCGCTGTAAGTTCCAGTGCAGCCGGTCCTGGCAGTGAACTGATTTCAATGTTGATCTTTCCGATACTTTTCAAATCAGCCAAAACAGTTAAGCTGTTCTTCTCATTTGCCCCATTGACCGATCTTAAATTTTGACTTATCAAATCACTGAGTTGTGCAACAAATTCAGGAAAAGAATCAACAGCCAGTTGAACCCGATTCTGATCAAAATCTCCCTTGCCCGCTTCCTGAATGTTTTGAGTTACATTTTTGTTCAGAAGTTCTGCAAAAATATCTTCTTTGTTGGTATTTTCGATACCTGCTTGAGGCTTATCCAGACCATCACCGGTTTTATTCTCTGCTGCTAAATCGGTGATTGAAAGCGATGTCTTTGAGAGGTCGGCAGCTTCTCCTTGAGTATGTACCACTTGCAACCAATCATTGCTGTTTTCCATCGTACCTTGGCCAAGCATTCCCTCTTCCGGTACCGCAGGTTCTGCTTTATTTGAATCACCGACGATCATTGGCGCCAAAGGCTGGCCTTGATAAAATGGGACCGCCAAGACGGTTAAATCAGAATTGGTTTGATCGTCTCCATCCGAACTAAGTTTTAGTAAATCCAGTGGGTTTTCATTGGATTTCCTTAATGACTTGTTTGCTGCTTCTCCTGCCTGCTGGACTTCTGTTCCGGATGTTTGACTAGGATTATTAAACATCGCTAGTATCTGATTAAAAGGAATTGTTGGTGCCTCAGTTAGTATGTTTGACTTTTGTTTTCCACCATCAGATTGCTTTGTTTGATTTATTTTGATTGAGATTTGAACGGCGTCCAAACAATTTACCTCCTTATTCTTGGGAAAACTAGCTTAATTCCATTACATTATAAACGAAATACCATTTACAGTCATTATATTTTTTATAATTCGACATAATTCGGTTTCCGTTTTTAGCAAAAATTCGACTTTTTGATTATACTAAAAAGAGGTAATGTATAAAACACTACCCCTTACTTATAAAAATGTAATGATTTTGTGGTACATTTTTGTAATCTCATATTGACCGTCTGCATAGCCGGCTTCAAAAACCGCTTTTGGCATGCCGTAAACAACACATGATTCTTCAGCCTCAACTAGCACCGTTCCGTGGTGCTTTTTTACTAAGCCGCATCCCTGCATCCCATCCGCGCCCATTCCCGTTAAAATCACCGCCAATAAACGATCGCCGTAAATCGGGGCAGCAGAACTCAGCGAAATGTCGATCGAAGGCTTATATAGTGCCTGCTCATCTGATTGGTTGTCTATATCCAGCTTGATCGAACCATTATCACTCTTTTTAAAGCGGGTTTGATAGCCCGATGGTGCAATATAGATGGTCCCGGGCTTTATTTCTATCCCGTTTTCGGCCTCTCTCACATTCAAATTGCATAAGGTGTTAAACCGATCAGCCAATGGTTTGGTAAAACTTGGCGGCATATGCTGAGCGACTACAATCGGAATTGGAAAATCCGCCGGAAAACATGGCAGGATTTTTTGTAATGCTCCAGGACCACCAGTAGAGCATCCGATAAAAACAAGTTCTATTTTACGAGGTTTGAGTTTTCGTTCTTTTTTCTCCCGTGGCTGTTGAGTCACTGTAACATTTGGCAGTCTGCCTTTTACGATCCCTTTTAAGCGCTGAATAAAATCATGATGGGCATGCTCATGTTCGTCCGGGTTCTTTAATAAATGATCCTTTAAAAAGAAATCAACCGCCCCCAGCTCAAGAGCCTGTAATGTTACTTCGGCCCCTTCACCAGTATGAGAACTAATCATGACAACCGGAACGGGTGATTTTTTCATTATTTCCTTTAACGCTGCTAATCCATCCATTTCCGGCATTTCAACATCCATTGTTACTAGGTCAGGCTTTAACCGTTGCACTTTCTCGATTGCTTCCATTCCATTGCGTGCAATGCCGACAACAGTAAATTGGGGATCTTCCTCCAGCAATTGGCTAACAGCCCTTCTCATAAAGGCGGAGTCATCAACTACTAATACACCGTACTGTTTCATCCTGATCTGGTTCCTTTCGATAATAAAAAGTTCTAGCTGCATCCACTTTTTGAAACCCTAAATTCAAGTCAGTTATGGATTCGGCATGGCCCAGAAACAAATAACCGCCCTTTGCTAAATTGCGATGAAGGCCGCGAATCACTTTCTTGATTGTTTCTTGATCAAAATAAATCAAAACATTTCGGCAGAAGATAATATCTACTTCGCCCAGTTGACCCATTTTATTGTCGTTTAACAGATTAAGCTCCTGAAAACGGACCATTTTTTTAATAAATGACTTTACTTGATAACCTCCGTTTTCAATATCAAAATATTTTTTTAAGAGATTTTCCGGGATTCTTCGAAATGCAAATGAGGTTAATGGATACCAACCTTGTTCGGCTTTTTGAATAACTTTTTTATTGATATCCGTTCCTATTATCTCAATTGTCCCGAGAGGAAACAAGCCTGTTTCGTAAATCAGCATGGCCAGTGTATAAGGTTCTTCCCCGGTGGAACAAGCTGCGCTCCAAATTCTCAGCGGCCGGTTTCTGATTATTTTTTTCAATTCTGGCAGGATGGTCGTGCAGCATTCCACTAATTGATTTTCTTCCCGGTAAAAATAGGTTTCATTAATCGTTAAGATCTCTACAACAACATCCCATTCCGTAGGATTTCTTTGGATGTACAGGCAATAGTTGTCATAGGTAAGTCCCAGTTCTGAAACCCGTTTGGAAATTTTTTCTTTCAGTGAGGGAAGCCGATCCTTGTAATTCAGTCCGCAATAGTCATAAATCATTTGGCTTAATCTCACTAGTCCATAATCTAACATATTATCACCTTTATACTTCCCCTTCGCGTTTTTCTAGACTTCTAAATTACTAGATTTTGACTAAAGATTTTCGATAATGTTTTTCTTCTGATTCTATCAGCCTATATTATACTGTATCACTTGCTTCTTTTCATTTATATTTTTGAAAAAATTTTATATTTCCGTAAAAGACAATCGAAAATTTTTTCAAAAAAGCTTATTGTCGAATCATGCCTATTTGACGTACAATATCTATATATCTATTGTCTAGAAGGAGAAAGAAATGTCGAGTATTTTAGGGATTATAGTGGCATTACTGGCAATTGGAATTGGGATGGTCATGAAGGGCGCCTCCCTTACGGCACTGGTAAATCCTGCTGCTTTTTTGATTATTTTTGGCGGTACAGCTGCTTCAATTATGATTGCATTCCCGTTTAGTGAATTAAAAAAGTTTCCGGTTCTTTTAAAAATTGTGTTTTTTGAACCGAAACTGCCTTCCAAGGCCGAGCAGATTTCTTCCTTCATTGAATGTGCAGGCATTGCCAAACGGGAAGGAATCCTGGCTCTTGAAGAAATGACGAATAATATTAAGGATCCATTTTTAAAAAAGGGATATGAAATGATTATCGATGGCTATGAATATGACTTTATTGAAGAAGTTTTAATGGATGAAGTTGACGCAATTGATAAACGTCATAAAACCGGTGCCTTAATCTTTACCCAAGCAGGGACTTATGCCCCGACGCTGGGGGTTTTGGGAGCGGTTATCGGTCTTGTCGCCTCCCTAGGGAATTTAAATGATGTCGATAAATTGGGACATTCCATTTCCGCTGCCTTTATCGCTACCTTGTTAGGGATTTTTTCCGGATATGTTCTCTGGCACCCGATTGCCAACAAACTAAAACGGATTTCCAAAAAGGAACAGGAATTAAAATTATTAATGATTGAAGGATTATTGGCCATTTCTCAAGGGCTATCGCCTAGTGCGATTGAAAAGAAATTAACTGCCCACCTGTCACCGAAAGAACGAATCAAATATGAAAAGAAAAACGAGGAAAAGACCTATGGGAAAACGGCGTAGACAGTTTGAAGAAGAAGATGAGCGTATCAGTGAATCTTGGCTGATCCCTTATGCCGATATCCTTACATTATTGTTAGCTTTATTTATTGTCTTATTTGCATCCAGCGTTATCGATAATCGAAAGTTCATGTCCATTATGGAAGCCTTCAAATCAGAACTGACGGGCACAAGAATTGATGATACTAACGTCGGGCTCACGGTTAACATCCCAAAGAATCCAATTTCAGAGAAAAATTTGAATCAGCAAAAAGCAAAGCCGGCACCTGCTTTGACGAAAGAAGATCGTGAGCTTTTGGATCTGAAGAATAGACTGCAAAACTTCATCGATCGTAATCATTTACAGGCAAATGTCACCATTCAAGACACAAAACGGGGTGTCGAGATCACCTTTAAAGAGGTCGTCTTGTTTGACCCTGGGAAAGCGGATTTAAAAAAGAGTTCTTATAACACATTAAATTCCTTTGTCAAACTGATTAAAACCATGTCGAATCCAATCAGTATCGAAGGACATACAGATAATGTTCCGATCCAGAATCCGAAATATCCATCTAACTGGGAGCTTTCTTCGGCAAGAGCAGTCAGTGTGCTTCATTATTTCGAATCACATAAAATCGCTAAAAGCCGGCTGCAGTTTGTCGGTTATGGAGAATACAAACCAATCTATAAGAATGACACACCAGCACATAGAAAAGCGAACCGCAGAGTAAATGTCGTTATTTTAAGAAGTAATCAATAAACCTGAAAAAGGCCTGCTTATCAAATTAACGAGCAGGCCTTTTTATATCAGATGAAGGGTCTCTGCCGTAGGACACCTTTCCTCGAAAACCTGTTAAATAATTTCTCATTAGCGAAAAAAGCGACGGCATTGGCTATATCGATCGGCCGGCTTACCGCTCCTTCCAGCGGGAAATACGGCAACTTTTGCCTGAACCAATTGCTTTAATGAAATTCCAGTTCTTTCAGCCGTTGCCTTTGTCGTCTTTATTTATCATATTTGCAAATTTCAGAAATTACAAGTCCTTTGTTAATAAAAGGTACTGTTTTCTATTTGACTAATATTTATTGTTATGACAAAAGATAAGAATGATATTCAACTTGAATATCATCGTTTCACAAAATCTACACTTGAGGTGATTTGATGAGCTACAGAGAGCGTTTAGATTCCCAATCGGAGCTATTTCACCACACATGGACAAGGCCAAAACGGCAGAAGTCACAGGTAAATGGCCAAACGCAATTGACGCAAAATACAATCATCTTAAGGAGTAATGCCAAGGCCCATCGCTGGTAAAGGGCGGTAGCGAAACGATTGATAGAAGAAGGCTTCGCTTGCTTCTAATTAGAAGAAAAAACCTTTTCCCATCTACCAGGGAGAAGGTTTTTTCCGTTTTTCGATATTGATTTTATTCAACTCGGAGTTTATCATGAAAGCTAGTAAAAAGACTTGTTTAGGGAATGAGGATGGAAAAATGTACACAGTTAGAGATGCTAAGCTAAATGATCTAGCGGAGATCGTCGCGATATACAATACAACGATCGCCGGCAGAATGGTGACGGCCGATCTGGAACCTGTCAGTGTGGAAAGCAGAATCCCTTGGTTTCATGAGCATTCCCCTTCCTTTCGCCCATTATGGGTCATGGAAGATCATGGAGTGATATGCGGCTGGCTCAGCTTTCAATCGTTTTATGGAAGACCAGCCTACAATGGCACTGCTGAAATCAGCATATACCTTCACGAAGACTATCGCGGTAAAGGATTGGGCCGTACCTTCATGGAAAAAGCGATTGACACCTGTCCTCAGCTGCAAATCAAAACATTGCTAGGGTTTATTTTTTCCCATAACCAGCCAAGTCTAAAGCTTTTTTCGAGCTTTGGTTTTGAAAAATGGGCCCATCTCCCTAAGGTTGCAGAACTAGATGGAATTGAGCGTGACCTGCTTATTCTCGGGAAACGAGTCTCCTAAGAATTAGTTTGGGCGGGGGGCTTTTTTGTTTGTTTACTATGCTTTCGGATCAGACCGATCACTAAAAGCAAACTGGGAATAATAATTTGCATCGGCCAATGGAGATAGATTGGAACAATTTTCAGGCCCTCTTTTATATGTTCAGTATAGTTGACAGCAATCATCATCGAGGATACCAAGACGATAACGCCAATCGGAAAGGTTATTTTTCGGTAATCTTTAAAATTGAATATATCCGCTGTTCCAATCACCGCAGCATAATAAAAAATGGTCGTTTTCATAAACCCGCTAATCATTAAATAAACCATGAACAAGACATCGAGACGCTCAATAAAATTGGCCAGCTTAATTTTACTAATCGTTGATAGCAGCGGATAAGGTGAGCGGATAAATAAATCAATCCCCAGAGTTGCGATATTAATGACGGCAGCTATCGCCAAGTTTATCCCGCTGAGGACGATGCCCCAGATGCAAACTTGTTTCACCTTTTTCTGCTGATTTAAATAGGGTAGAAGCACAGTAAAGACAACCATTTCTCCAAATGGAAAGGTAATGCTGCCTTTAAGAACAGTTTTAATGATCGGAATCCAGCCATTTGCCAGCATCGGGCGTAAATATTCCATATGAATAAGCTTGGAAATAATAATAAGCGTAAATCCAACTACAGCCAGTATGTATACGACCACAAAAAACAATTCCCCAACCCTGGCGATTACTTCAAAACCCTTTTGAATCGCATAGGCACAAATGATCATTGATAAGGTCAACAAAACAAACAGAGGCGTATTCGTATAGATGGTCGAGGTTAATAATTCTCCAAAGTCTCTTAAAACTCTTGCAGCCAGATAGGTAAAATAAAGGATATATAAATATCCAAGTATCCGGCCTATCCATTTACCGACAATTTCTTGGAGATAACTTGTTAAAGGGAGATCCGGATACATTTTATACAAATGATAGTAAATGAAGAAGAGTAATACCCCTAATGCAGTCGCCATTAATAATCCGATCCATGCATCCTGCTTCAGAGAAAGTGGAAAGCCAACCAGCATCGCACTGCCCATCTCAAATAACACGACTAACACAAATAGTTGTTTCGCGTTAATTCTTGCCCTTTCGATTGCACCTCCCTCCTTTTTATTTTTCAGTGTCGTTCCAAAATGGATTTCCCTTTAAACCTGATTCACGATAATAAGCGTTTACGTTGACGTGAAAATCCATCACGGCAAACATACTGTTCCAATCCGTTTTGAAATTCTTCCACTGTTGCGGATTACTGCGGTACATTTGTTCGCCAAACCCAAATATATCGGATTTATATTTTTGGGCAGTGCGAATCGATGATACTACTTCTTTCTTGATTTGTGCCGCTGCTTTTTTCTCCAGTTTCTCGATTTGACCTGGATCATTGATATTGTATTTAGTATTTATTTCACTAAGTCTGAAAATAGACATTATGTTAATGTTGGCAACCGGCTGTCCATTTTTTACGGTTATCGCGGTTTTGACCTTTGATTTAAAGGGGATGATACTGACTGCGTTATTTTCCCCTTTAATTCCAAAGTTTATATATGTTTCCTTCATTTTGTTAAAAAGCCAAACCGCGCCTCGGGCGCTTTCCCCTTCAAGATACCCCACTAATTTTCCTTCTTTAAAAACGGCAATTCCATCCGCTTTCAGCACCGCGGGAGGGCGCGTATATTTAATGTTGTCCTGCGAGATTCCTTTTTTGGGATTACCTTTCATCGTATACACACTAGCCACAGCCTCTTTTCCTGGATTGGTTATATTTAACATGATATCATCAACCGTCACTTGAATACTTTCGCCTAATACTGATTCCGCCACTTCTAGAGTCTTGATTATTTTATTCATTGGGATCTTATCAAGATTGGCAAGTGTAGAAATGAGATCAATCGCTTTATAATCCTTGGCAACGGTGACAAGTGTCGTGGTACGAAATTGTACATCCCTGTCTAATGGGTCCAATAACCTCATGATTCCCTTCCGTGCTACATCCTCATCGATGACAATAATCCCGGTATGAGCAAAATAAAGCCTTCTGGGTATCTGCTTTTTCATTTCTCTGGTAGCTTCGGTTAACGTATTTCCCGAACTATTGTAAACCACAATAGTTGGTCCCTGACCGCCGCCACCACCGGCCATTGTCCCAGAGGCGACATTTGCCGGAATGACCACTTGATAGGAAATATTATAAGCAGCACCACCTGTTCCTTTATCTATACCCATTGCTGTGACAAAGGCTAAATCCGTTAATTCCTTCTGATCCCAGCAGCCACCAAGCAATGGGATCATTGCAAAATACAACCAAAAAACAGCATGCCTTTTGATCATTCCTGATTTCCTTTCCCACTGCCTGGTTTATCGGCTGAACTTTGATTTGGCGGTTCCGGTTTTTGATTCTCTCCTATTCTGATCCTATTGCCTTTGCTAATATATTTCGGTCGATTTTTAAGTGCCCAAAGCGGATAACGAATGAATACATCCTGCTGATCTTCTCCATTAAACGGTGCCAGTGGAGACATATAAGGAACCCCAAAAGACCGCAAGGAACATAAATGGATGGACATTAGCATTAAGCCGACCATGATTCCAAAAAGGCCAATAAATGCGGCCATGATCATCAAGGCAAAACGAAGCAGTCTCGTCGAAATCGCCATGGCAAATACTGGTGTCGAGAAATTAGCGATTGCCGTAATCGATACAACGATGACCATCAGCGGTGAGACGATGCTCGCCTGAACGGCTGCTTGGCCAATAACAAGGGCACCAACGATCGAAACTGCTTGGCCAACGGCCCTAGGCAGACGTAAACCAGCCTCCCGCAAAATCTCAAATGTTATCTCCATAATCAACGCCTCGAAAAAAGCGGGAAACGGCACATTTTCCCTTTGCGCCGCAATTGCTATCACCAGCGTTGTCGGGATCATCTCTTGATGATAGGTTGTGGCAGCGATATATAATGATGGCCCAATCAAAGATATAAAAAAAGCTATAATCCTTAAAAACCGTATACTCGTTGACAAATCGAACCGAGAATAGTAATCATCAGGGGCTTGAAAAAATTGCACAAAAATAGCCGGCACTGTCAGCACATATGGACTTCCGTCTGATACGATGGCGATTCTGCCTTCTAGCAGCTGTGAAGACACGACATCAGGTCTTTCGGTATGGTAGGTAGTTGGAAAGGAAGTAAAGGTTTCATCCTCAATCAACTGTTCGATATAACCGGAGTCAATGACAGCATCAATGTCAATTCGATTTAATCTTGTTTTCACTTCCTGAACAATCTTGTCATCGGCAATTCCCTTAATATACATAATCGCAACATCCGTTTGCGCAACCCTGCCAATTTTCATCGAGTCTATCCAAAGATTGGGGCTTTTGATTCGCCTCCTGATTAAAGCGGTATTCACCCTCAGTGTTTCTGTAAAAGAATCCTTCGGACCACGGATCGATAATTGTTGAGAAGGTTCATCAATCGAACGCTTTTCAAAGCCTTTTGTTTCTCCGCAAATGGCTTTATTGTAGCCGTTGAGGAAAATAATCGTACAACCCGATAATAATAAATCATACAGCTCGTTCCAGTTGGTAATCGTTTTAACTGATCCCAAGGCGATCGTTTTGTTGAGAGCATATTGAAATATGTCAAAATTTTCGTTAGGAATGTTTTTGTCCATCATGGTTTCAACGACAAATTCACTGATCGTCTTCGCATCAACAAGTCCATCAATAAAAACAAGCGCACCTTGATTTTGGCCGATTTTAATTTCCCTTACCACCAGATCTGTACTATTGCCCAGCTCCCGTTTCATCCGTGCGAGATTATCCTGATATTCTCTCTGAATCAACAGTTCAGCAGGAGAGGCAGGATCCTGTTTTTGCCGGTAATTATCATTTTTTTTCCTTGAATGTTTCTTTTTCAACAGTTTGGATAAAATGGACATACAAACCGCCCCACTTTTTAAACAAGCCTTGTTTTGGTTATGTTATCCAAAAGGGCTTCTTTTATCCAAACATCATTTAAATAAGAGGGAATCATGAACAACAGCCTTATTGATTGAAACGATATAGTAAATTTTTCAAAGGAGAGAAGATGGTGAAAAATTTTTTAGTGCTATCTCTTTTAGCTTCCTCCATGTTCGTCCTGATCATCTTATTGGATTTAGCATTAGGGTACAGTCCAAGGGTGATAGTACAGAAACAATTACAGCCCTTTAAAGTAAATGAAATAACAGCAATCGTGATATTGAGCATTTTTGCGGTTGTTTATCTTGTGAAAACCGTTGTTCAGTTTGTAAAAAAGAAACAAAAATGAAAACTCGCCGTTATGGCGAGTCTGTTTCATTGGTTATCGTTTCCTTTGTTTCCTCTAGGCGACTCTTTTCTAATTTTGAGAGCCGAGTTAAGCTTCTTAGAATCCAACCTATCTTTCCTGTTTGCTTTTTTCCGTAAAGGTATCGATTCCAAAAATAGTAGACTAGTTCTTCCAATACTGCTAATAGGATCATTGCCAAAGCGATCATTGAGATCCAATACCACATTTGAGGAACTCTCCTTTTTACAAGGTTATTTCATCCTATTCCAAAGTCCTCAAATGCATGACCATTATTCCCTGCTAAGTTGGTTTTAATCGTTCATCACCCGGACACTGTCTCTGTCCTTGGAACCTGATTTTGCTCTTTACACTTCTCTACGCATTGCTTTTAACACATCGACTCTTGTTGCCCGCTGTGCCGGCCGGTATCCAGAAAGAAGAGTCACCGCAAAGCAAATGACAATACAAATAATTGGCAGGATCAACGGAATGTCACTAAAGGTCAGCCCTGCCGGCAGTTCCTTGCCAAAAGCCTGTTTAATAATCAATGGGATGATAAAATTAACCGCATAACTAATCCCATAGGAGACGGCGGTACCGATACAAGCACCAATTAGACCAATATAGCTGCTCTCAAGCAGGAAGATCTGCTTGATCGTTTTTGGATTTGCCCCAATCGCTTTCATGATGCCGATATCAGGAGATCTCTCGGTCACGGCCATCGTCATCGTATTATAGATTCCAATGGAAGCAATTAATATCGCAATCGTACCGATAAAAATGAGTCCAGCTTTGGCGATCGTAAACATCATATTGACTTCCTTTAATTCATTGACAACAGAATAGGTTGGATAATTTTTATCTTTTAATTGGTCGACAATCTTTTGAACAGCTTCCATATTTTTTGCATAAATTTTTACCTCATCATAATTGTCCTCTTTGACGTTAAGCTTTTCCGGCGGCGAATCATTGGGTCCCAAGAGCATTCCCCGCGGTGTCTTGGTAAAACTCTCAATCTCATTTAGGACTTTTTTGGAAATGAAAACACTTCGGTCCTGCATCCAATCCTTTGTTGGCTTCTTGCCAATTCCGACAACGGTAAGCTTCAGCTTTTTCTCTTCTTCCTTGCCCTTTTTCAATTGTTTCACAGTGAGGGATAATTCTTTACCAAGCAAATTTTCCGGATAACGATACTTTTTCTTTACATGACCCTTGTTATCATACAAATCTTCGACTTCTTCCTTTGTCCCCAGAACGAAAGGAAAATCATAACCTACGACTATTTCATTATCAGCTTTTGGTAAATGTCCGGCTGACAGTTCAAAGCCGGCTTTCACTTCGGAAGGGAAATCGGTCACGTACGTTTCTGTCCCTGCTTGATAACGTCCAATTGAATAAATCCCGTCCTGTTGCAGCATATTCCTTCTGGTTACCGCTTTGACATCTTTTATCTTTTCAAACGTGGCAATATCTTTATCAGTAATTGGGCGAAAGCCGCCATCTTTTAGTTCCTTACCGTGGACGTCAATTTGTGTGACAATCCGCTGTTCAGTTATCTCTTTCACGACCGATTTCTGCAAGCCAAATCCTACTGAGGCAAGAACAATCAGGAAAGCACAGCCCATCGCTGTAGCCAAGATCGTCATGAAGACCCGAGTTTTATTTTTCTTCATATTTTGCCGGACAAAGCGAAATTGATCTCCTAATTTCACGCTAACACTATCCCTTCCACAACCTGGCCATCTCTTAATTCAATTGTCCGATTGCCAATTTCGGCCACCTTCTCATCATGGGTGATAATTAGAAACGTAATCCCCAGATCCCGGTTTAAATCCTTAATAAATTCCAATAATTCCGCTTCCGTTTCACTATCGAGGCTGCCTGTCGGCTCGTCGGCAAGGATGATGGGCGGATTAACAATTAAAGCCCGGGCGATACTGACCCGCTGCTGCTGTCCACCCGAAAGTTCCCCCGGATAGTGATCCTGATAATCCAACAACCCAACTCTTTCCAGCATTTCCTCAGTTTGCTGCCTACGGTTTCGTTCGCTGACTCCTTTTAATAGTAACGGCAGCTCCACATTTTGAAAGGCCGTCATACTAGGTATTAATTGAAAGCTTTGAAAAATAAAGCCGAGATGATGAATCCGGAAATCAGCAAATTTAGCCTCATTTAAGTCGGAAACCTTCACGCCGTTCATCCAGATTTCCCCTTCTTTAGGACGAATAAACCCACTAATGAGGTTGAGCAGCGTCGATTTTCCCGAACCGCTGCGGCCGACAATCGTAACGATTTCCCCTTCATTTACGGTAAATGAAATATTTTTTAAAACTGGAATAATCGTTTGTCTTCCTTTCTTCCCAATAACAAATTCATGACTTAAATTTTTAATTGTAATCATGTCTACCTCCTGATTTTTCCTGATACACCCTTTTAGACGATCATAACCGCCATTTCACCTCCAGCTTTTTTGAAAATTTTCCTCAATGCCGTTTTGGTTTTGAAAGATGGTTTTGATTGGTCTTTTTCGTAAAGAAAATTTATAATATAGAAAGCAAAAATCCGTCTTAAGGTAAGGAGATACAATGGAAAAATTACGTCCGATATGGGAATTCATTGTTCGTTTTTGGAAAAAACGACATTTAACACAGATTCTATTATTAATTGTTCTGGTTGTTGTCTTAGTGACCATTCTTTATTTTGCCTGGCTGGCAACACGCGCCAATGTGCAATCATTAAAACAAGGCTTAAGCCAGCCCACGGTCATTTATGATAAAGACGGCGACGTCGCCACCAATGTTGCCACCAACAGAACGAAAGGCGTTAATATCGACAAACTGCCAAAATATATTCCTAATGCCGTTGTGGCCATCGAGGATGAGCGGTTCTACCAACATAATGGGTTTGATATCAAGGGAATGGCCCGTGCCTTTTTCGGAAACTTGTTTGCCGGTAGAATAACCGGCGGCGGCAGTACGATTACCCAGCAGTTGACAAAAAATGCTCTGTTATCACCGGAACGCACGTATAAACGGAAAGCGGAAGAATTATTTTTGGCGGTAAAAATTGAGAAGGTCTATAAAAAGAATGAAATTCTGCAAATGTATTTAAATCAGGTATATTTTGGCGGCGGTGCTTGGGGGATCGCCAATGCTTCAAAGAAATATTTTGATAAAGATATTCAAGATGTGACCATTAGTGAAGCAGCAATGCTAGCCGGCCTATTACACTCGCCAAACTATCTGAACCCTTATAATAACTATGATTTGGCAATGAAGCGCAGAAATGTCGTGCTGGCCAAAATGAAAGAGCTGGGCATGATTACAAATGCGCAATATAAAGAAGCCAAAAGCGAAAAAATCCGCTTAAAAGATGGTGGCGGCAGCTATATTAAACGCAAATATCCATACTATACAGATGCCGTTTTAAATGAGGCCATTTACAAATATGGACTGACCCAGGAGGAAATTTTAACACGCGGGTATCGGATTTACACAGAAATGGACCAAAACCTGCAGGCTGGTCTCGAAAATGTCTTCGCGAATAATTATTTATTCCCACGTGGAATGGGGGGACAAATTGTTCAGGGCGGTGCTGTCCTAATGGATCCTGCTACAGGAGGCGCACGTGCCCTTGTCGGCGGACGCGGTGACCATATATTCCGCGGCTTTAATCGGGCGACACAATTGCGGGCCCAGCCAGGCTCATCGATAAAACCGCTGGTTGTCTATACGGCGGCATTAGAAAATGGCTATAAATATTCGTCGATGCTTGAGGATAAGTCGATGACATTCGGTAAGTACAAGCCGGAAAACTTCTCAAGGACCTACCAAGGAAAGGTGCCGATGTACAAGGCGCTTGAGGAATCACTTAATATTCCGGCCGTTTGGCTGCTTGACCAGGTTGGCCTTAATAAAGGTCTTGCCAAATTGGATAAGTTCGGCATCCCAGTGGAAAAAAACGATAAAAACCTGGCAATTGCCCTCGGCGGCATGAGCAAAGGGGTATCTCCGATGCAAATGGCCAATGCCTTTTCTGTCTTTCCGAATGGCGGCGAACGACAGGAAAGCCATTTGATTACCAAAATTGTTGGACCGACAGGCAATGTGATTGCCGAACGGAAGCCTGTTACCACAAAGGTTACATCAACAAAAGTAGCAAATGAAATGACCTCAATGCTCCTGAATGTCGTGGAATCCGGGACCGGAAGACGGGCCCAAATTCCCGGCATCCAGCTTGCCGGAAAAACAGGCTCAACACAGCTGCCTTTTAGCGGCGTAACAGGAACAAAGGATCAATGGATGGTTGGCTACACCCCTAATCTTGTCGGAGCCATTTGGATTGGCTTCGATCAGACGGACCGCCAGCACTATTTGCCCAGTTCAAGTTCGGCAAACGTGGTGCCGATTTTTCGAGAAATCATGCGGACTTCCTCCGCCTATTTACCCAAGAAAGATTTTGATGTTGTCTCTGTTAATGCCCAGCTTGCCGGAAAAACAAATCAGGCCAACAGTTTTCAGAATCAGGCAAAAAAAATCAGCCAAGAATTAAATAAGAATGCCCAAGAGCTCGGAAACACGATTAAAGAACAAGCGCCAAAATGGAAGAAAGGGTTAGATAAAATAGTCTATACCATTGGCGAAGCTGTCGATTCCGTCGTGGAAAAAGTGAAGCAATTAAGCAAATAGCACGCCCAAAGGCGTGCTATTTCGTTTATTTTACCAAACTTTTTAAAAGATGGAATCAAGCCTCGTTAATGGTTATCGGATGGAGATAGTTTCCCGCAAGCTTTGCAAGTTCTTCAGCCTGTCCATCCCGATATGCAGCGAGAAAACATGTAGCCGGACCGGATGATTTATGCACATCAATAGCGGTTTTGACCCTTTCCGCTGTCAAACCAAGGTCGGGTAACATTTGCTGCAGCTCATAAAGGATCCCTTTGGAGCCGACCGGCCAGGTGATAACTCTATTTAGCTTACTTACCTTTTGAAAAATGGATAAAGGAACGACCTGATCTTCCTGTTCGATCACTTCATGACCAACTAAAGGAATCCCCACAACCGCCAAATTTACCCCCTCAGAATCGATTTCGTTACCTTTTTGAGTCATCCTTTTTCCTACCACCATTAGTCCGATTGCTGATTGGAGTAAGGAAAAGTTACTTTCCGTGCTGCCGGTAATCGAAACATCCTGTAGTCCCAGTTCTTCAAGGCCTTTGTTAATTCCTTTCACCAGTTGCTCCCAAGCTTCATTGCCGCAAAAATTTTGGAGCACAACCGAAATGACCTCGCCGCCGGCACTGATACATTCCATTGCGGCGACACGAAAAGAATAATAGGATACCGTTTCATATGGCACACGAACATGGTCATTTGCTTTCATCCCAATGGCACCGCTATTATCGCTGGCAATAATCAAGGTCGTCTGTTTATCCACGGGAATGGCGAGCGCATTTCTCATCGTCTTGCTTCTCCTTTAGTAAATCCGTGAGCCACAAACGGTACGAGACGCGGGATCAAAATCAGGGCAATCGCAGCATTCAAAATAGAACCAACCGCAAGCGATGGCAACATCGAAATATAAAATGCCTTACTAATAAGAAAAATAAATGGAAACGGAGCTGCAAACGTATTCAAAAGCACAAAAACAACACCCGCCAGAAGCTTATGGTTTTTGCCATACATACCCCCAAACAGCCAGCATAAAATCGCCATTTCTATGGCAATCACAAAGTGCAGCGGTCCTAATGGAAATCCGCCTAATAACGCAGATAATAAATGCCCCAATGCCCCAACGATTGCTCCAGGGACACCGCCCAACAATGCCGCGGCTAATAACGCCGGAAAAGCATCAAGAGCGACACTGCCAATAATTGCTGGAATCTTAATCGAAGCCCCAACCGCAGATAAAGCAATAAACATAGCGATCCAGCTGAGAAATTTCACAGTAAGCTTCTCTTTCATTTTTTGTTCCTCCAAACGAAACGTTGACCGTTTCTATTTAATAGTTTGATTGATACCGCACCAGATGACATCTACCGTTTTTGCCATGATAGCCAAATCCTGATAGGCCCAGCCTGTTACGTCACGCCAGCGCCTGTTTTCCTCTTCCATGGGAACGATCCCTTTTGTGATATCGGTACCAATGATGATTAATTGACGTTGGGAATTTGCTCTTTCCCAGGATTCCCATTGGGCCAATGTGTGCCGCCAAATATCGCGGCAAATGGCAGGATCAGATTGTGATGATAATTCCTTAAGCCACATCTCGATCCCCTCCAAAACGAGCAATTCGCTGTTAATATCAGTTAAATTAGTTGGCAATTGGGCATTTTCATAGGCGGACAGCCAGCAGGCATTCGCAAATCTCTCCTTTACCCATGACCTTTTACCGTTAAAGGCACCTCCTGTAACAAAGTGCATCGTTCACCCCTCCTTAACGCCTGTTTTGAAAAAATGAATTTAAACGCGACATCATGCGGTGTCTTCCAATTCCAAAATTCCTGTTGCTGCGGGGCATAATGAGCTAATAGATATTTAATAACGCCACCATGGGTCATGACCGCACAACTGTGAATACGATTGTTCAGGAGAAACTCAACAATCTTCTTCCAACCGGCTTCAATTCTATCGGCAAACTGCTGAAAAGACTCACCCTTTGGCGGGCTGGAATGATAGGGATTTGACAGCCATTGTTGATACAATCGATTATCATGCAACTGTTCATACGTCCTACCTTGCCATTCACCGAAGTTCATTTCTCTTAGTTCTTGAAGGAGGATGGGTGTCTTATCTGGAAATAATTGTTTTGCCATGGCGATACATCTGCCCAAATCACTGGAAAAATAAGCATCATATTCTTCATGTACCGCGCTCTCTTTCGCCTCCGCCGCTAATGGCGAATCATTCCATCCCAAGTAAGCCCTTCGTTTATTTTCTTCGGTTATACCGTGACGAAATAATGCAATAACCACACGGTCAGCCATAGAATCAACTCCGTCCCTTCCACCGTTGCGCCTAATACATCACCAGTAATCCCGCCAAACCATTTGCCGACCTTTAACCGTGCAAACAAATAACAGGCTGTCGCAGGCACAATTAGGATGGCAGCACGTGGAAACAAAATAGCTGCAGCCAATAAATAAACAGGATAAAGCCACAACGCTTTGGCAGTAGCAGCCTTTTGAAAAAGATACCCGAGACCTTCTGCTCTTGCCGGCCTGACGGTCAGCAGCAGAACACCCATTATGGTTTTACTTAAAAAAGGAATGATAGCAATCAATACATAAGTTAACAAGTGAGGGTTCAAGGTGATCTCATAAATAAACAAAAACCTGCAGCTTAATAGAATCATGACGGAAATAACACCAAAAGCTCCGATTCGCGGGTCCTTCATTATTTCAAGTCTTCTGGCTTGATCCTGATAGGAAAAATAGGCATCGCTGACATCCATCCAGGCATCGAGATGGATGCCACCTGTCAAAATAATCGTTACCAACCATAACAGGAAAGCAGCAGCCAAATGGGAAAAAGGTGTATTTTCAATCAGTATATATAATAGGAAGGAATAGATCATTCCCTGCCCTAATCCAAGCAGTGGAAAAGCTTGAATCGTTCGTTTCAGGTGGTCTTCATCCATCGGAAATTGTTTGCTGATTGGAATCGCTGTAAAAAATTGAACGCCTATCAAAAAGCCTCTGATAAATTTCATCATATCTTGCCTCACTAATCGGTGTTTGGTTCATTCACTAAGGTTACTTGATGTTGTTGCAACGACCACTCCAAGCGAATCTTTTAAGCTGCTCGTAAAGCATTGATCGATTCATTGTCGTACCGCTGATTTCATAATCAGCGGTACCCCTGCCTCAATTAAATAGGCCTGATCAGCAAGCTGAACTAATTGTTGGTGAATTTGCCCCAGCAAGTGCCCATATGTAAAAACAAGTTCGTTCGCAGAATACGGTTCGTATAATACTTCATTGCTGACGACAATCATCGCTTTTGCCCGGTTTTTTATCGCGCAGATCCCGCTGACAATCCTATCTTTTACCGTTGCTAAAAAAGCAGCATCCCAGGCTTGGTTTTTATAAAATAATTCATTATTCAAGAGGGTCGTTACACAATCCAACAGGATAATATCATGATCGTTTACTGACGAAGCAACGTCCCCAATATGGATAGCTTGCTCCAGCGTTTTCCATGGAAGTTCCGCTGTTTCGCGATCTCGTTGATGCTTGGTAATCCTGGCTGCCATTTCGGGATCGGTAGCGATGCCAGTGGCAAGATAGGTAAGCTGCCCGCCTGTTTCTACTGCCACTTTTTCGGCAAGTCTTTCGGCAAAGCTGCTTTTGCCGCTCCTTACTCCGCCAGTGATGAATATTAGTGAAGTATCAGGAAATAAAAAATTCAATGCTGCCACCTCCAAGCCATAATACTAGGATGAATAACAGAGCGGTTTTAGCCAGTATCGCATTTACCTTTAAAATATGATCGGCCTTAATCGGGGATAGTGGTTCCCCCATTTTTGCCCGATCTGACGCGTAACCCTTATAATAATTCTTTCCACCGAGCTGAATACCTAAGATGACGGCAACAGCCGCCTCCAGCCAGCCGCTGTTGGGACTTGGGTGTCTTTTGGCATCACGAAATAAAATCGACCACGCTTTCTTGTAACTCATGCTCTCGGGACGGTTGCCCAGCAGCATGATCATTCCAGTTAAACGGCTGGGAATCCAATTGAGAAGATCATCCCATTTCGCTGACGCCCAACCGAACTCTTTATAGCGCTCATTCATATGTCCCACCATGGAATCACATGTATTAGCCGCCCGGTAAACCATCGCCAGCGGGGCACCGCCAATCAACGCCCAAAATAACGGGGCTGTGACACCATCACTTGTATTTTCCGCAACCGTTTCGATCGCTCCCCTGGCGATTTCCGCTTCGTTCAGGTTGTCTGTATCCCGGCCGACAATATAGGAAAGTTTTTTCCGAGCTTCCGTGAGGTCGCCTGCTGTTAACGGCTGATACACCTCAATTGAGGCCTCCTTTAAGCTTTTTTCGGCAATAGTGGTGGCAATGATGACGGCTTCGACGATCATCCCGACAAGCGGATGGATTGTATAAGCGGCCAAAACCACAGATAAAGTAATGGTAAAACTTATCAATAAAACGCTACCAAGCATGGCTACACCTTTGCTTTTTTTCGCACGGCCCCGATTCCATCGTTTCTCCAAAAATGCAATCAATGTCCCCATCCAGCGGACCGGATGCGGCCAATTTGGAGGGTCACCAATCAGCTTGTCAATAACATAAGCAATCGTAATCGAAATTAGATGATAGCCGAACATGCTTTTTTCCTCTTTTGCGATTTTTGAATGGCTTTTATTGTACACTGATAAACTGCTTTACTAATCATTTTCCCTAAAGGGGTGATCGTTCCGGCAAAATCTAGTGCCATGCCGGTTTGCGTTGCTGCCACAAGAATGCTGTCGGTGGATGTGCCGGTTGCAATCGTTCCCGTCACTTCATCGACTACCTGTAAATCATGCAGTGCCTTCACTTTCGCTTCGGTTGCCGTCATAATACTTTGAATAAACGCTTCCTCGCTCAGGTCACCATTGACAAAAACCCATGTATTAATCGTCCCGGGCACGATTTCAAATGTGTGCAGCTCGCTTTTGGAGGCATCAACGGCATTTCCAACACCGGCGGTCACGACGGCAAAGAGAGAAAAGCCATCAGTTTCGAAAACTTGATATTCGACATCTTCAAGCGTTACGGCAGTCATCATTCCAACTGTTTCAGATGGTTCAAATCCGTTTTTCCGTAGGAAATCGGCCATATCTTGGCGAAAATCACTGCAGTTATAATCTTTATCAACATGACGGTTAACAAAAGCCTGATACCAGCCAGTTCCCGAACCAATCACACCTGAGGACATCGTTCTTAACGGCACAGGGGACTTCAAGAAGATTAATTCATCAGCTTGCTGTAACATACCTTCTTGAATGACAACCAGTTGTGCTGATTTTTGCCGTTCTGGCAGCAGCGCCATTTGTGGGGCGGCCACCTTTGGATGAGGGAATTTATGAATATTTGTTCGATAGACAGCGCGAATGGTTTCTTCTCTTAATACCTCATTAGGTTCGCGATTGACTTTGATAACGCCTTTTTCGAGCAAAAGCAAGCGGTCACAATAAAGACCAGCAAGGTTTAAATCATGGAAAATCGATATTACCGTTAAATGATTCTCGGTTGTCCATTGTTTGAGCAGGTCGAATAATTCCTTTTGGTAGGATAAATCCAGGTGGTTCGTGGGTTCATCTAACAATAAGATTTCCGGTTCCTGGGCCAATGCCTGGGCGAGAAACACCCTTTGTTTTTCACCGCCGGATAGTTCTTGGATGTTTTTGTTTTGTAACGTGGAGACGCCGATATGCTGCATCACTCTTTGAACAACCGCTTCATCCTCGTCCGACCATGTCTGAAACAAGCCTCGTTGGTGAGCATATCGTCCAAGCGAGACGGTTTCCTTTACCGTATAGGAGAAGGATTGCGAAGAATGCTGTGAAAGAACAGCGACCTTTTGCGCCAACTGTTTTGGACTGTATTCTTTGAGCCGTTTGTCATCAATCAAAATCTCTCCTGCTTGAAACGGCAGAATTCCGCTAAGCATTTTCAGCAGGGTTGTTTTACCGCTGCCATTTGGACCGAGGATTCCGAACAGTTCCCCTTTTTCTACTCCGAATGTAATATCTTTTAATACTGCTTTCCCTGAATAACCGCCTGATACATGTTGTACGCTAAGCATCATTTTTACCACTTCTTTCGATTCTTTTTCTCTGCAGTAAAATAACAGCAAACACCGGTGCACCAATTAATGAAGTAATGACGCCAATCGGCAATTCAGTTGGGGAGATAATTGTCCGCGAAACCAGATCAGCCAAGATTAAAAAGCCGCTGCCGATAAAAATCGATAATGGCAGCAAATGTTTATGGTCCGGTCCCCAAATAAGCCTCGTCAAATGTGGAATCACCAAGCCGACAAAACCGATGGTGCCTGACACCGCAACTGCCGCCCCAGTTAAAATCGAACCGGCCGAAAGGACAATTAGCTTTCGTTTTTGAACGTTCACTCCAAGATGGTGGGCCCGTTCTTCGCCAAAAGACATGGCATTAAGTTCCTTGGCATTGAAGATAAGGATGATCGAGCCAATGATAAAAAATGGCAGGATAATTTTAATATATACCCAGCCGCGCATCGAGACGCTGCCAAGTAACCAGCCGATAATTTGCCTCAGTTCATCGCCCGTTAAAGCAATCATCAACGATATCATGGCACCTAAAAACGAGCTAAAAATGATGCCGGTCAGAATGATCGTTTCTACCCGCATCGAGCGTTCAATTTTACGAGCAAACATCAGAACACAAAAAATCGTAATAAAGGAAAATACAATACTGAATAACGGCAAAGTAAAAGCACCAACAAAAGGAATGGTAAGGTTGAAAAATAAGGTGATGACGGCCCCTACCGATGCCCCGGACGAAACGCCTAGTGTATACGGGTCTGCCAACGGGTTTCGGAGCAGCCCTTGAAAGGCCGCCCCTGCAATCGCAAGGGAGGCGCCAACAAGACCCGATAAGATGACTCTCGGCAAACGGATATTCATGACAATGCTTGAATACATCGGATCGATATGTTCCGCTCTGAGCGTGCCAAATAAATTACCGGTGATGATTTTTATAATAATCGGGATTGGAACAGAGACAGTTCCAATGGCAATTCCTAATAAAATGGCAAGCAATAAGAAGATGCCGGCGAGTAAATAGGCTGTTATTTTATTATTTAAAAACTTCCGGATAGACAGCCTTGGCAAGATCCTCTACTCCTTCAATAATTCTTGGTCCTGTACGGGTTACTCGGTCTGAATCAACATCGTATACTTGTTTAGTTTTCACAGCTGTGACATTTTCCCAACCCTTACTCGCTAACACTTGCTGAACCGGATTTTTTACATAGTAACCATATGTTGTCAGAATGACATCCGGATTACGTTTAATCATGGCTTCCTGATCAATCTTCACCCAGCCGTCTTGATCACTTATAATGTTTTCCGCGTTAATCGCTTTTAACATTTCATTCATGAACGTTTTGTTGCCTGGTGAATAAATTTCTGGAGCGGGCGCAACTTCAACTAATACTTTTTTCTTCTCTTTGATTCCCGCTGCCTTTTCTTTGATCTTTGCCAGCTTATCTTTCATACTAGTCACCAGTTTGTCTGCTTTCGTGACTTCACCGGTTGCTTTACCAATCATGGTGATGGAATCAAAAACTTGTTCGAAGTTCTGCGCATCATTGACAACTAAAACGGCAATCCCGGCATCTTTCAATTGTTGAATACCATCTTTAAAATTGAGGGCTGTTGATGCATGTGCCAGCACCAAATCAGGCTTTAGAGAAATAATTTTCTCGACGTTAATTTCTTGACCGCCGATTTTCTCTTTTTTCGTCACTTCTTTTGGATAATTATCAAAATCAGAAACTCCGACAATCTTATCTCCTAGCCCTAAAGCATAGGAGATTTCCGTGTTGCTTGGGATTAAAGAGACAATTTTTTTCGGCTTTTTCTTGATAATAACATCATTTTTTAAACCATCTTTTACGGTCACCGGAAAGGAGACCTGCTCTGTTTTTTGATCATTATTCGCTTTATTGTCTTCTTTGCTTTGTTCTTTGTTTCCGGAACACCCCACAAGAACTCCTATAATCAATATGAATGCAAGTATTAATGAATATAGTTTTTTCATGTCTGTACCCACCTTCTAGTAATTGTGACAAGCGCTATTCGTACCTTACACCCTAATCAAGACTGCGTTTGCATCTCCACAAAAAAACATCCTCCTATCTGTGGAGGATGTTGGTATGATTAGATTCATTTACCAAAAATCAGTAAAAGCAGTCCAGTCTTCCACACCTCCCTATCCTCGTAGGTTTATTGGCGTAAGAAAATAGGCAGGTCTCCTGGCTTATGGTCATCGCTTCCTATGTCTTCCCATCAAATTGACAGTGACATGATATAGGCAGCTCCCATTTACAGTGGCGGGACCGCGTTGGTTTTTCACCAAACTTCCCTTTTAAGCAAAATCTTTTTGAAAGATTTTTTTAGCACCTATTTTTCGAATATTTCCTTGTCAACGTCATTATAGAAAAAGTCTGCTTGTTTGTATATGTTTTTTCGACTTTTTTTTCTTATTCACGTTAAGTTTCTAAATTTCGACACAATCTTTTCGATTCATTTATTCACTGTCTATTTTATATCAAACTCCATGTCAGTTATTTTTATACATCTTAATCGGTAGATAGATTTCAAACTGGAGGTTTCCTGCGGCATTTTGCTGTTTTGGGAAGATTTCAAGACTTAATGCCTGGTGATCCTGTTCATAACCATATTCCTCCATCCAATTGAACAGACGCAGGTATGTATTTTCAACCTCTTCCGGCCCTCCCAGATGGGTGGTGCGAACATAATATTTTCGTGGAATTGAAAATCCAACCATACCTTCTGGGACTTCTTTAACCTCTTCCACAGGTGTGGTTACATAATAGGTAAATTCCGATTCCCTGCTATGAAATGGGGCTATCAGTACCGGATCTTTTGTCTGAAAAGGCACTTCCTCAAGACGCTTCTCCATTATATCGAAAAGACGTGGGATGATTTTGGCTTGCGAATAAGTGCCATTCCATGAAATACCGACTACTTTTAACTCTTCTTTTTCTACTATTCTAAATTCCATTTTAACCTCCTCCTTTATAAAAATCTTATTCCTATTATTCTCTGAATATCCCATAAATTCCTGCAAACATTTTAAAATTTCCCTATTTTAAAAAAACTTTTTCCATACTCCGTTTAATTAAAATAGTTTTGGAAATAAATGTTTAACTTTGTTTCAACGCCCTCTTACATTATTTTCCTATATCTTTTTTCGACAAAAAACAGAGGATGAAGTGATCCTCTGTAAGCGGTACATATTACTGTCAATAGCCGATAATTGAGCCATTTTGAATTTGCAGCCTACCAAACGACAGACCTTGCAGCTCCCGCCAAACATAGTTTTTTTCAGCAGCTGTTTGCGGCACGATTCGATCCTGGTAAATTCGAAACGGGACAAAAGACATGCCAATTTTCTCATTTTCGATATTTAAGTGCAAAATACCCGTTTGCGCTGCGTTTCCTCTAACATAGTTTGGAAAAAGGAAGTTGCCTAACGAATAGGCTATCGGCTTTCCTTTATAATATTCAAACCCCTGGAGCACATGGGGGTGGCTGCCAATGACTCCGTCAGCTCCAGCGTCAATCATGTTCCTTGCCCAGTCTCGTTGGAACGGTTCCGGCGAACGATTCCGTTCAATTCCCCAATGAATGAAGACAAATAGCAGGTCAGCGGCCGCTTTTTCGTTTTGAATCGTTTCTTCCATCAAGTGAATGTCATAGCCACTTGCTAACCCTGGTTTTGTTGCTGTTGCGACCCATGAACCTTCGGGAAGAACCCGGGAAAACGCCAGAATTTTGACCGTTTTTCCTTTAATCATGTAGGTTCTTGCGGAGTATGCTTCCTGCTTGTTTAATCCACCGCCGACATAATCAAGTCTGTATTTTTTTAAATTGGCGATGGTATCGGCAAATCCGGATTGCCCAAAGTCCAACGAATGATTGTTGGCCAAGCTGACCAGCTGAAATCCGGCATTTTTTAATCCGGACAAAGCTTGCGGGTCAGACCGAAACGTATATTGTTTGTCTTGCTTATTGCCTCCGGTGGTGATCGACGTTTCCAGATTCACGACATTTACATCACTGGAAGCTAGCTCTGACTTAATGTTGACAAACGGATAGTCAGGCCCTTTTTGGCGCACAGTTTGTTTCACCGACCAATCAAACATAACATCACCAGCAAACGACAGCTTAATCGGTTCATTACTCACTGCGATAGTTTTCGGGTCAACCTCCGGTACAATTTGGTGACTCTCTCCTGCAGCATTTTCCAAGGCAAGACAAATCTTATAGCTACTGTCTTGATTGATCCATACTGGTTTGAAATACTTCCCAAATAACTTGGTTTCAATAAAATAATGAAAAAAAGAACTAGGTCTGATTTGAACATTTTCCTCTGCTCTAACTGTTTGGGTAAAAATTGCTTGATAAATCCAAGCAAAAAAAATGATGAAACTAATAACTTTATGTTTATTAATCATATCTTCCTACCTTGTTTCTATGATTCAGTTTAGTCGGGAATGCGGCGAGCTTGCGCAAAGTCTTGAAGCTGCTAGTTTTTTGTTTTGTTAACATTTTTCATCACTTGGGATTCCCATTTTTTCCAAGGGATTAAATTTTTTAAGCGAATCGTCAGTTTAACTCCTTTCCCGATTGGAAATCGAAAGTTCGGCTCCTTCATTGTGGAAATCTCCGCAACTTTTTGTGCTACTTCCCTTGGATCGCCAAATCCCCCTTCCCCTGCTAAAATATAGTCTTCCAGTTTTTTCATTAGTGTGAAATACGGGGATTCTTCCTGGGAAGGCGTCACCTGCCTGCCGGTTGACCAAATACTTGTTTTGTATGACCCTGGCTCTATCAAAATAACATCAACACCAAAAGGTTTCATTTCCAAACGCAGGCTTTCGCTCCAGCCCTCAAGCGCATGCTTTGAGGCACAATAGGGAGACAACCCCGGAAATGCCACGATGCCGCTAATGCTGCTCATATTAATAATCTTCCCACTGCCTTGCCTTCTCATGTAGGGAAGAACGGTTTTTGTCACGGCAATAACGCCAAATACATTTGTCTCAAATTGCTTGCGGTATTCCTCTAAAGGAAGCTCCTCGACAAAACCGCCAGCTGCGTATCCCGCATTATTAACAAGGACATCCACCCTGCCTAACGTTTTGAGAAAGGTGCTTAATTTTTCAATCGAAGTCTCGGATGTCAGGATGTCACATCTAGCTCGTGAATTGAAATATTCGCCTCGAGATTTTGGTTTTTAGCCTGTTTTAATAAATCGCTGCCTTTTTCGAGGTTTCGCATTGTCGCAATCACCTGAAAACCCGACCGGGCCAGCTCCAGAACAGTTAACAGCCCGAACCCGCTTGAAGAACCGGTCACGATCGCAATTGGTTGATTCATTTTAATACCCATTTACGAATGGCCTTTGCCACGCCATCCTCTTCATTGTCAGCAGTAACCCAATCTGCATGCTGCTTGACTGCTTCCTGGGCGTTACCCATCGCTACGCCAATGCCGGCTTCTTTAATCATCGCTAAATCATTCAAACTATCACCAACGGCCATGACCTGATTCATGGTAATTCCCAAGCGGTCACAGACCATTTCCAGCCCCTTTGCCTTATTAACTCCTTTGTCATTTACTTCGATATTATTTGGTGCAGAGTTACTTACTTCCAATTCTCCATTGGATTGAAGTTCGTGAAAGATCTTCTCCCTAATTACCTGGTCATTGATGATAAAGCCAAACTTCATCCATTCAAATGAATATAAGTCTTTCGGCATTTCATTATGCCAAGTGCGCTCCGTGTTAATCGCCCAAAAGGTGGTTTGGTATTGCTGGCTAAGCTGCCACATCCATTCAATTAGTTCTGTTTTCACCACTAACCTTTTTATCAGCTTGCGTTGTTCATCCCAAATTTCACTTCCATTTACGGTGACCAAATAGGAATTGAGTCCGAGTGAATCGGCATAATCATGACAAGTCTGGTAAGACCGCCCGGTGCTAAGAACCACTTTTACACCATTTTCTTGGGCCACTTTGATTGCAAGGCGGTTTGCCGGCGAGATTTGGTGAATGTTATTTAAAAGTGTTCCATCCATATCTAATGCAATGAGTTTTATTTCTCCGTTATTTACATTCATAGTACTCTCTCCTTTCTCTACTTTCATTAGGGTAACATTTTTAGCTCCTTCCAATCAAAGGTTTCAATCCATAAGTTTACATAATACTTTTATAGTAAATATAACTACGAAGACTCATTCCTATGGGCCAAAAAAACACCTAGGCAAGTTACGCCTAAGTGCTTCGCTCTTTAATGATGATGGTGGCTGCCTTTTGACGGATTCGTTATCACCCACTCCTCCTCTGGCACTTGAAAATACTGAATCCATATTCCATCCAGGTACTCATTTCCTTTTTCAAGAATAAACGAGATATCCTTATCGGTTTCAACGACCTCATCCTTATCTGTCGGGGTGTCCAGCCTCATATCATAATGGGCATGGTCTCCATGTACATTTGTCACATAAACGCGAAACATCTTGCCCTGGGCATCGTCTTGTTCTAACATTTTCTTTAATGCTTTAGCCGCATTCCGGTTAATCTTAACTTTCATTTTACATCATCCTTTTCGTCAACTTGTATGTGTCAGACCCCATTTTTCATTTTACACTGCTTTTGCGTTTGGATCTGACCAACTGGTAGCCAATAAATAGTATGTACAGCGGAATGGCAACATATATAAAATAGGGAAACCGATGTTGTTCTCTTTTGAAAACAATGTAGATTGCATAGCCTAAAAATAGGGTAATAATGATTCCATATTTCGGCAGCGGTACTTCTTTTAAGCTTGGTATTTTAATGGTACTTACCATTAAAATACAAATCACAAAAAAAGCGATCGGAAGAATAATGCTTGGCATCTTCCCGTGAAATAACGTTAAAAAGGTCAAGATCCCGCCGCCAGCAGTAATGGGCACTCCGGAAAAATATTTTAGCGATGATTTGACCGCGTTTATATTGAACCTTGCTAAACGATAGGCACCAAATAACGGAAAAAGACCAGCAATCGCCATCCCGAAAACACCGAACGCTGAAAAATAGGCATAATACGCCATCATTGCCGGGGCAACCCCAAAGGTAACGATATCTGCCAGAGAATCCAATTCCTTCCCGAGATCACTTTGCACTTGCAGCATCCTGGCAACCCGCCCATCCATACTATCAAGCATCATCCCAATTAAGATGAGAATCGCCGCATTTTTATAGTCCCCCACCGCTGAATACATGACGGACAAAAAACCAAAAAACAAATTAAAAAGGGTAAATAGATTCGGAATACTGTTCTTAATAATATGTATCACTCCTGTTTTAACGGTTTTCCCTGCTATTTTCCACCAGATTGTACTTTCTATTATACCGCTTTTCTTTGTAAAATTGGAAAAAGAATATCGCCATCGACACCCATACTCCACTTGCCAAATAACCGCCGATCACGTCACTGGGGTAATGGACCCCCAAATAGATTCGGCTTATTCCGATCGCCAAGATCATCACAGTACTGAAGAAAATTAAAACACCCCTCCCCAGTCTGCTAGAAATGTGACGCCAAAGCAAGAATGAAATCATCACATAAACGGTAAATGCATTCATCGCATGACCGCTTGGAAAGCTGTAGCCGCCAATTTCAATCAGACGATGAAAATCGGGCCGAACCCGGTGGAAAAATTGTTTCAGCAGCTGATTAATAATCCCGGACCCCATTAAAACCACAATAAACAGAACCACTTCTAGGCGATGCTGCAGGACCTTATATAAGAAAAAGACGAGAAGTAAACTGAGAATGATAACAAATTCCGTGGAGCCGATAAAAGTAAATAATTTCATCACCTTCGTTAATCCTGGTGACTCCAGTCCCTGAACTGCCGAAATAATTGTTCGGTCAAAACCGATAATTTGATGGTCCTTAACGAATAGCGACACCATGGCAAAGCCAATTATGCAAAGCACGCTGAGGACAAAGGCAATGGTAAGATATAGTCTCAACTTCATATAATATACCTCTCAAATAGTAAATAGAAATGATTTTACTCTGTCATTTCATGCCCTAAACAAATGAAAAGGCTGCTCCAAGTTACACAGCCCTTTCACTATTATTTCCACTTTTCCAATCATAACACATGTTTTATCTAATTAAGAAGTTCTGCGCCTTTTAAATAAGTATTTTTTCCTGAGACCTTTTTCTCCTTAATAAAAATCATTAAAACGGGAGTTATCCAGGAATCAGGGATCCTTTTTTTAAAAGATTGAATCCTGCCTGATCTTGTTAAGACGAGGAAGCTTTGGATGTTTTTTTATCTGTTCCGTCTTTAGAAAACAGCCAGCCAGCCGCAGCGATCCCCAGTAACACAAGATAAAAGCTTATTTTCCACTCCGTCGAGTGGGCAAACTCCTCACTAAGAACCGCTAGTTGAGGATGTGATAGTGTATAAACCGCCAGTTTTACTCCAACCCAGCCAACTATTGTAAAGGCAGCAATTTCCAGACCAGGCTTTTTTTCTAACAGCTTCACAAATATGTTCGCGGCAAATCGCATCAGCACCAAGCCAATGATGCCGCCGGCAAAAATAACCAGAAATTTGCCGCCATCAAGGCCGCCAATGTTAGGCAGTGCTGTGTTTGGCAGCACAACTGCCATCGCAACCGCGGCCAAAATCGAATCGACGGCAAACGCAATATCAGCAACTTCCACCTTTAAAACCGTCAGCCAAAATCCGCTTTTTCCAGTGGCTTTCTCCTTTGGAGTGTCTTCCTCAGCCTTCCCTTTTACTGACTTTCGAAAGATATGATTTCCTGCCATGAAAAGTAAATAAAGGGCACCGATTGCCTGTACCTGCCAGACATCAACGAGAAATGAAATGGCAAACAACGATACAAAGCGAAACACAAAAGCCCCTGCCAAACCGTAGAATAACGCCTTTTTCCGCTGTGTCTGCGGGAGCGGTTTTACCATGATCGCCAGCACCAGCGCATTATCGGCAGCCAATAGACCTTCCAAAGCGATCAAAATCAATAAAACAGAGCCGTACTCCAAAACAAGCGATAATTCCATTAAAACATCCTCCTCCATTTCGATTTTTTCTAAAATACTCCATGTAAAAAGGCCTTTACCATTACAGTAAAGGCCCCAATTAATCATAGAAAAGACCTTTACCATCAACAGTAAAGGTCTTGCTAACAACGTAATGTTGCCAATAAAGCCGGAGAAATGGACTTCTCGAGAATGACGACTTTATTGTACCAGCTACTCCCCTTTTAAGGAAATATTTTATTACTACCAATATATTATTTATCCATTATTTTGTCAATAGTTTAATTTCTTTATAGTTCATATATCTCAGCATATTTTTCCTCAAGATATTCTACCAGATAGTCTGCGTTTAACTCTTCACCGGTTACCTTGACAATTAAATCATTCGGCGTATAGAGCTTGCCATACTGATGGACATTTTCCTTTAACCAGCCTTGGATCACATCAAACCGGCCGCTTTCTATCAGTTTTGGAAAATCAGGCAACTGTTTTTGAATCGTTCTTAGAATTTGGGCGGCATAAAGATTTCCTAACGAATAAGATGGAAAATAACCAATATCGCCATAGGACCAATGGACATCCTGGAGCACTCCCTCAAGATCAGTTGCCGGAGTGACACCTAAATAATCATGCATTTTCTGATTCCAAATAATCGGAAGATCTTTTACCTCAATTTCGCCAGCAATTAAGGCCTTTTCAATTTCATAACGAAGCATGATATGTAAATTATAGGTTAATTCATCCGCTTCGATCCGAATTAACGACGGCTCCACCGTATTGACGGCCCGATAGAATTCATCCAACGAAACATTTTCTAATTGTTCCGGGAAAAATTTCTGCAATGTTGGATAAAAATAGCTCCAGAATTCTTTGCTGCGGCCAACCATATTTTCTAGAAATCGAGATTGTGACTCATGAATTCCAAAGGAGGCGCCGCTTTGTAAAACAGATTCCTCAAAATCCGGATTGATATGCTGTTCATACATCCCATGACCCGCTTCGTGAATCGTACTAAAAATCGCCGAGCAGACATTATCTTCGATATACTTGGTAGTTAAGCGAACATCCCCAATATTAATCGTTTGCTCAAATGGGTGGATGGTTTCATCAAGCCTTCCAGCCATCATATCAAAACCAATAATCGGCAGAATATAGCGGTTAAATTCCTTCTGCTTAGCAACAGAAAACGGCTGCGATAAAAAGTGATCATTAGGCCGTTTACCATTTTTCTGGATTCGGTTTAATAAATCAACACTGGTTTTTCTTAACTTTGCAAACAGCGGGTCGAGAATTTTCACCGTTAATCCCGGTTCAAATTCATCCAATAAAGCATCATACGGATGATCCTCATAACCATAAATTTCCGCAAATTTCCGCTTGTAGTCAACAATCTTTTCTAAATATGGCTGGAATTTAGCAAAGTCATTGGCCTCCCTTGCATCTTCCCAAGCATCATTTGCCTGCCCGGTTAGCATCGAATATTCCTGATACAAATCAGCGGGGATGCTCTTCGCTTTCTCGTAGTAACTTTTATACTCGCGGGCCTTTGCTATCGTTATTTGATCTAATTCCTCGACATACTCCGGAGAAGAAAGAACCGCTAAAAGCTCGCCCATTTCAGGAGACACTGAGAGCTTAAATACTTCGGTCCGTAAAGTTCCAACAGCTCTGGCAAACACACGCCGGCCTTTTTTCGGTGCCATCACCTTTTGGTCCCAATCAGCCAAACCAATGACACTGTAATAATGAGTGATTTTTTCATCGAGCGCTTTAAATTGCTCCAATGTTTTCTCTAAGGGTTGTTTCACCTTTTTCTGTTCCATTCTTAGACCCCCTAATGATGGTAGGATGCAATTAATCATCCGTATTCATTATAAAATAAATACTCAAAAAAGGGGAAAGATTTTGAAAGCAATTGAACCGCGGATTTTTGCATAAAATCCTTCTTGGTTTGGAAAAATTAAGCAGGAATATTCATTTCATGCGAATCAACATCACCCCTTTAGGAGGGATTTTAATATGTTGGAGAACCCCTGGCTGTCGATTGGAAAGCCGGAACAGCGGATTGATGCGGTGGAAAAAGCAGCAGGTACTGTTCGATATACAGCGGATTATTCTGTTCCCGGTTTACTGCATGCCAAATTGGCTACAAGTACACAAGCACATGCCAAAATCAAAGCGATTGATGTGAGCGAAGCCTGGAAAGTACCAGGTGTACGGGCCATTGTGACTGGAAAAATGTTCCCGTATCATATCGGCCCAATACTTGCTGACCGGCCGCCGCTTGCATTCGAAAAGGTCCGCTATTATGGTGAGCCATTGGCGATTGTTGTTGCCGATCAAGAATATATGGCAAAGCAGGCCGCCCAGCTCATTCATGTTAAATATGAACCGCTGCCGGTCGTCAATTCTGCCCGGGAAGCGTTTCAAACAGATGCCCCGTTAATCCATGAAAATTCCGGTAAGTATATGAAAATTATTAGTAATGTTTACCCTGTACAAGGCACAAACATCGGCAGTCATATTAAAATACGGAAAGGCGATTTTATTACAGCATGGGAAAATTGCGATATTAAAATTAAACAAACTTTTTCGTTCAATCTTTCCGACCATGCCGCTTTAGAACCAAGATGTACGAGGGTCGAAATTAACCCTGCCGGCAAAGTTGTCGTCCATTCGACCACGCAATCACCTTTTACCATTAAGAAAGTTTTGAATCAATTTTTTAATATCGATGTTGGCAACATCATTGTCCATGTACCGCTGATTGGCGGGGCATTTGGCGGCAAAGGCACCGTCCAGTTAGAACCGCTTGCTTACCTGGCTTCAAAAGCCGTTGGCGGAAGAATGGTAAAGTTGGAGTTTACCCGTGAAGAAGACCTTATTACCGCTCCTGGACATATTGGCCTGGAAGCGACAATTGCTCTGGGAGCCAATAAGGCCGGAAAGCTGATGGCCGGACAATACACATACCTGATCGATTCAGGCGCCTACACCGATCAAGCAGCTGGAATTACCAGGGCAATGGCGCTTGATTGTACGGGCCCGTATGATATTCCGAATGTATGGTGCGATTCATACTGTATGTATACAAATCATCCCTATGCCACCTCCTTCCGTGGATACGCTCATCCGGAGCTAACATTCGCGGTCGAACGAACGATGGACAAACTGGCCCATAAATTAAAGCTTGATCCCGTTGAACTTAGAAAAATCAATGCGATTAAGCCGGGAAACAGCAGCCCGACAAGTGCAGTGCTGAATGCCAATAACCTTGGAGACGTGGAGAAATGCATTGACCAGGCGAAAAAACTTATTGACTGGGATCAGGGAGAGCGGCTGGAAACGGCAGATGGTAAAGTAAAAGCTAAAGGAATCAGTACCTTTTGGAAAACATCAACAACTGCTACAAATGCCCAATCAGGTGCTGTGCTGAAGTTCGAAGCAGACGGCAGTGTGAATCTAAACTGCGCAGCGATTGAATTAGGACAAGGTTCGAAAACAATTCTTGCCCAAATGGTAGCGGAAAGATTGAAAATGGATATTAAAAAGGTACACGTGACGATGGAGGTCAATACCCAATCCGATCCGCATCAATGGCGGACAGTTGCCAGCAGCACGACCTTTTTAGCAGGCAGAGCGGTAATGAATGCCTGTGATGACGCAATTTCGCAGTTGAAAAGGACCGCCTCGATCGCGCTGCAATGTTCGATGGAGGATTTGGAGGTCGGCGGTGGACGTGTTTATTTGAAACCCAGCCCTGAATATGGGGTGAAAATTCAAGACATAGCCCTCGGGTATAAATATCCAAATGGTCACGCTGTAGAAGGCCAGGTAGTCGGACACGGAAGATACATTCAGCGCCATCTTACCCCAATGGACAAAGATACCGGTTTTGGCAAACCTGGTCCTTGGTGGTCTGTAGGGACACAGGCTGTAGAAGTCGAATGGGATCCAGCCGATTGCAGCTATAAAATTTTAAAAGCTGTTACGGTGCTCGACGGTGGAAAAATCATCAATCCAATGACCGCTACTCAGCAGATGCGCGGCGGAATGTATCTGGGCTTAAGTTTTGCCAGCCAAGAAGGATTTATTTTTGATCAAAATGGTACGGTGTTAAACCCGCAATTGCGAACCTATCAAATGGTCCGGTTTGGTGAACAACCGGCAGAGTATATTGTCGATTTTATTGAAACTCCGGCAGCGGATGGGCCATTTGGTGCCCGAGGAATCGGTGAATATGGGGTGATTGGGATGGCTGGGGCGCTGGCAAATGCACTTTCAACAGCGGCACAGGTCGAGTTAAACCATTTGCCGCTTTTACCGGAGCTCATTTGGAAGACCCGGAAGGAGAGTCAAGCATGATTCCCTTCGACTTTGAATATTATCGTCCCGAAAGCGTAACCGAAGCAGTTAAAACCTATGAAATCCTAGCAACACAAGATAAAAAAGTTTTGTTCTACAGCGGCGGTACTGAATTTATTACGTTTTCCCGGTTGAATCAGCTTGATGCCGAGGCGATTATTGACCTTAAAGGAATTCCTGATTGTCATCAGCTGGAACTTCAAGGAGAGCATTTGGTAATCGGCGCAGCTGTGTCCTTAAATAAAATCACCGAATCCCAATTGTTCCCGTTATTAGGGCAAACCGTCAGGAAAGTAGCCGACCATACTTCGAGAAATAAAATTACCATTGGCGGCAACATACTAAGCCGGTTCATCTATCGGGAGGGCGTTTTACCGCTGCTCCTCACTGAAGCCAAGGTAAAACTTGCCGGAAGTTCAGGAGAAAGGGTTGTCCCACTGAAGGTTGTATTTGATAAACAAATGAACATCAGCCCTGAGCAATTTCTCATTCATATACAGGTTCCTAAAGCCTTCCTGAATCTTCCATTTGTCAGTATTAAAAAAACGAGAATGTCAAAAGTTGGCTATCCGATTGTATCGATTGCTGCTTTAGTAAAAGATAAAAAAATCCGAGCTGCCCTTAGCGGTGTCTGTGAATATCCTTTTAGATCACCGGATATCGAAGCAGCGCTTAATGACACTTCCCTTTCCAAAGAAGAAAAGATTGATAAAGCGTTAGGGCAATTACCAGAAGCAATTATCGATGATCTGCAGGCATCACGTGACTATCGTGAATTTCTGTTAAAAAATACATTGCTCGAGACAATCGAGGCACTGGAGGCGACACAGACATGATAACAAATGGCACGGGAAAAACAGTGGTCAGGCTGCATGTAAACGGTGAAGCATCCGACGTGATGATCTGTTCTGCTGATACCCTGTTGCAAACATTGCGTGAGCAGCTTGGTTTAACGGGGGCAAAACGGGCTTGTGAAAACGGCGACTGTGGGGCATGTACGGTCCTAATAAACGGCGAACCCATGCATTCATGCCTTTGCCTGACAATTGAAACCATCAACCAGCCAATTACCACGATTGAAAGTCTTAGGGATTCTGCAATTCAACAGAAATTTATCGAAAAATGGGCTATCCAATGCGGTTTTTGTACGCCGGGGTTTATTTTAAACTGCCAGGCATTGTTGAATAAGCACCCAGACGCTGATGATGAAACCATTGAGGAATGGCTCCAATCCAACCTTTGCCGCTGTACCGGCTACCAGGAAATTAAAGAAGCAGTTAAGTCTCTGTTGCCCAAAGGGTCTGCCTCCTAAAAACGAGTGTCAGGCACCACATCATAGTGGCACCTGACAACAGGTTTAGCAGATCTAGTTTGCCATTATCCTTTTTTAAAGCTATTATTGCCGGCATTCAGGGATTCAATCAGGCTCAGTGTTTGGGCCGCCTGCTCAATTTGCTGCTGAACTTGCTCAAGCTGTTGCTGCTGTACCGTTGATGCTTGAGTAACGGCAATCCCCTGCATCTGATTTAACTGTTCGGTCACCTGCTGCAATTGTTGCTGTGCCTGCTGCAGCACTTGAGGAGACGCCAACGTGACATTTTGCTGAAGCGTTTGGGAAGCTTGATGCATCGTTTGCAGTGCCTGCTTCTTTTGTGCTTCAAAATCTTGTTCCATCATCGTCTGGTTCTCTTGCAGCTGCTGTTGCTGCTGCAGCATTTTTTGCTGGCCATAGCTTTGCGATTGCTGCTGGCTAGTGCTTTGAGCCCGCTGTTTCGTATTCATCATTTTCCTCCTTTCGGTTGTCCGATAACATTCATCACTGCACTAATAGTTTTTTAAAACTGGATAAGATTTATCCATGTGACTGAGGCATATCCATATAAGGAAGTGAACGATTTGGACAAACAGAAGAAGAAAACATCGCATTTTCCTTTTCGCTTAAATATTATGTTTTTTTGCGTATTTATCTTGTTTTCCATCTTAATACTTAGGCTCGGTTTTATCCAAATTGTCCATGGGGAAAATTTCAGAAAGGATTTGGAGAGGAAAGAAAATATTAGTGTCAGTAATCCAGTGCCCAGGGGGAGATTGTTTGACCGTCACTTTCGAGTCATCGTGGATAATGTCCCCAAAAACGCAATCACCTTTACGAATCAAGGGTTTAGTCAGAAAGAGATGTTAAAAACAGCCGAACGGCTGGCCACCTTGATTGAGAAACGCACGGACAAGGTCACGGAATTAGATAAGCGACATTTTTGGATCCTGAAAAATCCTGCCCTTGCCGATAAAAAAATTACCAAACAAGAAAGACAATTGTATGCTGCTAAAAAGCTTACCGATCGAGACCTGTATCGTTTAAAGCTAGAACGTATCAGCAATGCCGAACTAAAAAATTTTTCCCAAAAGGACTTGGAAGTGCTGGCGATTTATAAAGAATTTACCAATAGTTATAAATTTATCCCGCAAATTGTAAAAAACGAGAATGTGACCGACCAAGAATTGGCCATAATTAGTGAAAATCTCCATTCACTGCCGGGAGTAGATACAACCACTGACTGGGATCGTTCCTATCCATTCAATTCCACGCTGCGATCTGTTTTAGGGAATGTAACAAAGGCGGAAGAAGGCTTACCTGCAGAACAGCTGCAATATTATTTGGCGAGGGATTACCACCGCAACGATCGAGTTGGCAAAAGTCAATTAGAATGGCAATATGAAGAAATCCTTCGCGGACATAAAGCGAAAATAAAAAATTTTACCGATAAAACTGGGAATGTCATTGAGACTCAACCTATTTTTGATGGAAAAAATGGCAAGGACCTGGTGCTGACCATTGATATGGATTTGCAAAAAGCTGTTGACCAGATTCTCGAGGAAGAACTGTGGGCAATGAAGCGTCGGCCGGGAACTTATCTTAGCGACAGAGCCTATGTTGTTTTAATGGATCCTTATAGCGGCGATATTTTGGCCATGTCGGGGAAAAAATTAGTAAGAAATCAAAAAACCGGCCGACTTGAAATACAGGATGATGCATTAGGTACTTTTACAACCACCTATAGCGTCGGTTCGACCGTAAAAGGAGCAACCATTTTAGCCGGATATCAAACAGGGGCCATTTCACCAGGAACCATTTTTAATGATGCTGGAATAAAAATTAAAGACACACCGATTAAAAAATCATATATGTATTTAGGAAATTTAAATGATGTGACGGCATTAAAGAAGTCCTCCAACGTCTATATGTTTCATACAGCAATTCGAATTGGAAAGGGGCATTATGAATACGATAAGCCGCTTAATTTTACGAATAAAATGGCTTTTGAAACGGTTAGAAATTCATTTGCTTCCTTCGGTCTTGGCACGAGAACAGGCATTGATCTGCCAAATGAACAGACCGGCTTTAAGGGGTATAGCCGGCTTCCGGGCTATTTGCTTGACCTTGTGATTGGTCAGTATGATACTTATTCGGCGATGCAGCTGGCCCAATATGTATCAACGATTGCCAACGGCGGCTATCGGATGCAGCCACATGTTGTCAAAGAAATTCGCAGTCCGGCAAAAGACAAGGAAAAACTCGGGATGGTATTGCAAGAGGTCTCCCCGACTGTCCTCAATACCATTGATGTAAAAAAAGAATGGCTCGATCGGGTAAAGGTAGGATTTCGTAAGGTAATGCAGGAGCCTGGCGGGACAGCCTATAAATATTTTAAAGGGGCTAGATATGCTCCAGCCGGCAAGACAGGAACGGCAGAAGCGTTTTATGACGGTCCTTTAAGGTATCAATATGGTAAAGAGCCGCCGCCCGTGATGAATTTAAGCTTGGTTAGCTATGCTCCAAGCGCAAACCCGGAAGTTGCCATGGCTGTTCTGGTTCCCTGGGCCTATCAAGGAAAGAAAGATCATAAAGCAAATTTGAAAATTGGCCGCAGAGTGTTGGATACGTATTTTCAAATGAAACAGGGCCCGCTGTGATGAGCCCTGTTTTTAGAGTATTAATCCTTTCTCAACACTGATTTTACCGCCTTTTCAATTTCGATATAGCTGGTGCAGCGGCAAATATTTGATTCGAGCCACTCTTTAATCGTCTGACCATCGGCATCCGGATGCTGCTCGATTAAAGAATGACAGTTCATGATAAACCCCGGAGTACAATAACCGCATTGAAAGGCAAACTCCTCCACAAAAGCCTGTTGAATCGGAGTATTATGTAACCCTTCAATGGTGGTCACTTGTTTCCCTACCGCCTCAATTGCCAGCATTAAGCAAGACTTCATCGGCCAACCATCGACGTTGACGGTACAGGCCCCGCAGTCCCCATTTAAGCACCCCGGTTTTGACCCTGTCAGACCGAGCTTCTCCCTCAACACAAATAGAAGTGTATCCGCGGATCGAACTGTCAAATTGTGATCTTCCCCGTTAACATGTAAAGTTATCTGCTGCAAGGCCAAGTTAATTCACCTTCCTCTCCACCGCTAGCAATCAAACTCTCGACCCTTCTAATACAGAAAGCGCGTCGTACAACAAATTCCGTAATACGAAAATACGATATTCAGCCGAACCCTCAACATCGTCTAAAATTGGTTTGGGCAGCACGGAAAGTGCACCGGCAATTCGGGATTCTGCCGCCTGTCCCCACCTATTGAGATGCGCCTCAAGCTCCGCTGAACGAAATGGAAATGGACATAGACCACTGATTGCCACCCTTATCTCTTGACCAATTTTTAAAGCAGCTAGCGTTATTAGCGGATAGCCGGTATCCCATTGTTGGCGTCGTTTGACAGCATAAAACGGCGCTTCGATAAAGCGGCGGTCTGTAGCGGTCTGAACCAGCATTTCTCCACGTTTCAATTGCAATTGTCCTTGAAAAATTTCATGGATTTGCACCGTCTTGATCCCTTCAGGACCGACAATCATCAGCTGACTGTCGGCAAGCAAAAACGGCAAAACGGCCTCTCGGTAAAAAATCTGGGCGCAAATATTGCCGCCTAAAGTAATTTTACCGCGGGCGGTATGGTCAGCTACTTCACTAGCGACTTTCGTTAATAATGGAAATGGATTCGCTTCTTCAATTTGCGTTAACGAAAGCGCGCTGCCCAGCAGCAGTTGACTGCCTTCGGACTTGATGATCTTACATTCAGCAATCCCTTTAATATCAATAACGGCATCAACATAAGCTAAATCAATTCTTCCGAGGGTGATTAATTCGGTTCCTCCAGAAAAAAAGATGACCTGCTTTCCTTGGCCTGCCTGCTTTTGATATAGCTCAACAGCCTCTTGCAACGTTTCCGGACGGTAATAATCAAAGTCAAAGGGAAGCATGATGTTTGGCCTCCTTTGCCCGCCAAATTAACTCCGGAATGAGCGGCAAATGGTTAAGCTGTACACCGGCAGCCAATGATAAGGCATTTCCAAGAGCCCCCGGCATCCCCATTAACCCATGTTCTCCTGCCCCGCGTGCTCCATAAGGCGAATCAAGCTGTGGGGTTTCAACAAAGCCGACTACATATTCCGGATTTTCGCCATACCTCAGCGGTCGATAAGTCCGCAGTTGCGGGTTTAGTACCCGGCCGAGGTCATCAAAATAAAAGGTTTCCCGACCGGCGAAAGCCAATCCCATACTCATCGCTCCCATTACTTGACCCTCAGCAGCTTTTTGATTCATTACCCGGCCAATATCCAAAACCGTACATGCCTTCACCAGCCGATACGTATAATCTCTCCGGTCCAATTCAATTTCCACTCCATAGGCTGCCGGTGTCCATTCCGGACCCGGTTTTCCCTCACCTGTTTCCGGATCTAAACCGGTAAGATGCCGTAAGACAAAATTGCCGCGACCGATGATTTGACCGCCAATCGTATTCCCATTTGGATACTTGTAGCCATAGCAAATATCTTTAAAATGCAGCCCGATAACCGGATCGTCGCGAAGAAAGACACGGCTTCCGCCAACCTCCAAATCTTCCTCGGGGGCTCTTAAAACACATGCTGCCACTTCTTTCAACTGCCGAATGACATCTTCCGCTGCCTCTAAAACAGCTCTTCCTGCCATATAGGTTCCCCTACTCGCAACGGTCTTCCAATGCTCCGGTGTTGTCTGGGTATCCACCTCCATGCGGACATGAACTTTGTCCACATCCATTTTCAGTTTTTCAGCCAAGATTTGAGCCAAAATCGTTTTCGTTCCCGTTCCGATCTCCACTACCCCAGACATTAAATTAATACTGCCATCCCGATTAAACGTCAAAATAGCCCCGGAAGGAGCATTCGGGTCAATTGTCGATGTTTTCCAGCTGCAGCTCACCCCTTTTACTCGAATAAATCGATCATTGATAACCTTAATCGGTCCCTCGTCCCATTGGATTAATTCCCGCAATTTTTCAATGCATTTTCGTAAATCGCCAACATTGCTTTTCGTCAGCCTCACCCTCGTCGGTGTTGTATCACCGGGCATGATCGCATTCAGATATCGCAGCTGGAGCGGGTCGATATTTAATTTCTGAGCCAACAGGTCCATTGTCCGTTCAATCGCAAACGACAGTTCGGAATGACTAAACCCCCGGAATGGCGCGGCATAAGGATGATTCGTATACATGCAGTATGAATCGCACCAGACATTGGCGATATTGTAAGGGCCGGTACAATCAACAGTACCTGATCTGGTGACATCGATGGCTTTATCGGAATAAGCTCCGCCGTCCCACAAATAGCGTATTTCCGCCGCCTTTATCTTTCCATTTCGATCGGCACCCAATTTTACTGTCGCGTCAAGGCCGATATGGCACGGCGATGTTAAAATATCTTCTTCCCTTGTATTAAAAAGCTTTACTGGTTTCCCGCCCAATTCTTTTGAAGCCAAGTAAGCAAGCACCTCCAGTTGAACGGCAGCTTTTCCGCCATACGCTCCGCCAACAAGAGGAGTATGAACGATGATTTTCCCCATGTCCTCATCAAAGTAATCGGCAAGCAGCCGCTTCACCATGAATGGTGCCTGCGATGAAGTCATGATAATGATCGTGCCGTCGGGCTGGATCTCGGCCGTGGCACATCTCGTTTCCATTGCCGCGTGATCCGAAGGGGCAAAGGAAAAACTCGCCTCCACCACCGTTTCACTTTCCGCCCAGCCCTGTTCCATATCTCCTTTCCGAATTTTTATATGGGTGGCAATATTGGTACCTGGCACCGGAAGGGAGTCCTCTTCTTTTTTGTACTCTCCAAGGTGTTCATGAACAAGGGGTGCTCCTTTTTGAAAAGCTTGTGTCGGTGAATTTACCACCGGAAGCAATTCATATTTTACGTTTATGAGATCGGCGGCTGTCTTTGCTTGTGAAGGCGTATCAGCGACCACAACCGCCACTGGCTCGCCGTGATAGCGAACTTTGTCTACCGCTATCGGCGGCCGGTCCCGAATGGCCTCACCTGTAAGCGGATAACGCTTACCGGAGAGGATCGCTCTAACACCCGGAACCTGCCATGCTTTTGATGTATCGATGCCAGCAATTTTCGCATGTCCGTATGGGCTGATCACCATCTGTGCCGACAACATCCCTACGGATTGAAAGTCATTCGTGTATCTAGCCCGCCCGGATACTTTATCCCAAGCCTCTTTCCGAATAACACTTTTGCCAATTACCTCCATTTTCGATCCCTCCTGCCACATAGAATCGGTGGCGTAAGACAGCAGCTTAACAACCCTAAATACTAGACATTTGATTCCTAACACATTTATATTAAAGTGACTGCTATTCCTAGAATAATGATTTGCCAGCGGGATTGATTTTCTTAAACTATTAATGTTTCGTTAATAATTTGTTAATAATTACTTGTTATGATATAAACGTGGTTCAGAAAAGAACCTTTCAACCTCCACCCCCTTTATATAGATTTTTTTTTGAGAGCCCGGTAAATAACCGGGTATTTTTTTGTCAATGACCGCATGTATACTTCCTGCCATCCCTGTCAATAACAATAGCAACAATGATTTAAAAGAGGTGTTATTAATTGAAGGGGATCTATTATATCAATGATCGCATCCTGTTTAGTGGCCTCACAAAGGATGAAACCATCTCGCTGCAGCAGGAATCTATCGTGAAATATATCACGAACCAAAATATCAACATCGTCAAGCTTAATCCCTCCCAACTGACGGATTATTACACAAATCCGCACGCCCTTTTATATGACCTGAAAAAAGAAGATCAGCAATTGGATTGCTTCATTTCCTATTCTCAGCAAGTGATGGAGGATTATATTTACTCTTACCCAGCCAAATGGCTCATTTTAAAAAGCTTTTTTAAAAAGATGATCGTTATCGAAAACCAAAATGACTGGAACATGCAAAGAGTCATTTAATAGTTTTCCTACGGCGAAAAATAATCACAATATATATGAGGAATATGACCAGCAAATAGGTACCGTATAAGCCAAATGAAAACAGCTTGTTTTGCTGAAATGAAGCACCGGCAAATGACAAAATCAAGATATTGGGGATTTTGCCAATTACCGACGCAGTGAAAAAGATCACCCAGTTCACATGACTAATGCCGCAAATTATATTAATCACCGGAGATGGCATTATCGGAAAAATCCTGCAAGTTAAGATGGCAACAAAAGAATGACGGATGAGCCATTCTTCGTATTTTTGGACATTCGGGTATTGCTGCAGTTTTTTCTCGGCATAGTCCCTGAACCCATACCTGCTTAAATAATAAAACCCCATGGTCCCAACCATTGCGCCAGATAATGTTATTATCGCTCCCTGAGCGGCGCCGAAGACTGCTCCAATAACCCCTGCCAAAACGGGAAAAGGAACGAGCGGGAAAAAGACGCATATCGCCACAAACAGCATGCTAACCAAAATCGATCCCGTGCCACCCGCTTTTATTAACAGAAGTAATTCATCTTTTTGAAAAAAACCAATTATGATAATCAGCAAAAATACGCCGATACTGATCATTCTCTTCGACATTACGACTTCACCTAATTCTAATTTTTAATAATGAAAACTTAATAGAATGTAGATATATTGTAACATTCCTTGCATCCACGTGACGAAGACAAATTTATAATAAATATATAGTCACAATTTAGTTTAAAATGAGAAAAGCTTGGTGATGAATATGCAAGGAATTGGAAAAGGACATCCACATGGAATCGGCAAGGCCATCAATTATGACCAAAACCCTTTTATTGTCATATGGGAGGTCACGCGGGCTTGTCAACTGAAATGCGTGCACTGCCGTGCAGATGCGCAAACTACTCCGGATCCGCGGGAACTTACGCATGAGGAAGGCATTGAATTGATTGATCAAATTTATGAAATGGATAATCCGATGCTCGTGTTTACCGGCGGGGATTGCATGATGCGGGAAGACTTATTTGAATTAGCTGACTATGCGATTAAAAAAGGAATGCGTGTCTCGATGACCCCTAGTGCCACCCCGAACGTAACGATTGAGAAAATGAAACAAGCTAAAGAAGTCGGACTTTCCCGCTGGGGCTTCAGTCTCGATGGCCCTACACCGGAAATTCACGATTATTTCCGCGGTACCCCTGGTTCCTTCGAACTGACACTTGAGAAAATCAAATACTTAAATGAACTGGAAATGCCGCTGCAAATCAATACCGTGATTTCCCGTTACAATTATGATTCACTCGAAAAAATGTCCGAGCTTGTGGCTGAGCTTGGGGCAGTTATGTGGTACATCTTCCTGCTCGTTCCAACCGGGCGCGGACAATTGGATGCCTGTATCTCTCCGGTTGAACACGAAAAGGTGTTTCGCTGGCTGTATGAGCTAAGCAAAACAGCGCCATACGATATTAAAACAACTGCGGCGCAACACTACCGCCGGGTGGTACTGCAGCAAAAAATGCGCGATCATTTAATTGAAAAAGGTGAAATCCACTATGAGGATACGATTACAACTGATTTTGCTTCAATGCATGACGGGTTAAAGCGCGCTCCTAAAGGTGTGAATGATGGCAATGGCTTTATTTTTGTCTCACATATCGGCGAAATCATGCCCAGTGGTCTATTACCAATTGTTTGTGGAAATGTCCGAGAAACACCGCTTGCCAAAGTTTACCGGGAGTCAGAGGTATTAAAGCAGCTGCGGCGACCAGACAACTATAAAGGAAAATGCGGCATTTGCGAATACAACAAAATTTGCGGTGGTTCCCGCTCGCGAACATATGCTGTTACCGGCGACTATTTGGAAAGCGAACCATTTTGCATCTATATTCCGCAGGCAATGCGCCAAAGCACGGGATCGATTTGAATCATTAAAAGGCATGTCCTACTAAGGCATGCCTTTGCTTGTCCAGCTGCAGCGCCTAGCCAGTTTTCAACCCCGAAAGCTCCTCGAGTATCTTGCGCAAAGCGATAGCTTTAAGCAGCTCGAGGTCAAATAACCTTCGACCCAAAAAGTCAAAAAGCGGACTTTTAGGGTCGAAGAACATTTGCTTGTCGGGGCTATTCAAGGCGCTTACGCTTTTCTTTTTTACTCTATTAACCCGGTATCGGAAATTTGCACTTTTGTATGAACCTTAAAGTCAATGGTAGGATAAATCCTTTGCCACTCTTTCCAGTCATTATCATTAAAATGCCTTGACCGATAACGAAGGCCGAATCCTACAGGGTCCAAACCTGCTTTTTGGATTTTACGCAAGACCCTCAAAGCTTCTTTGGAAAATTGCTTACCGATGACCTTTTCATATTTCGATAATTGTTTATTGGCAATTCTTTTTGTTGTTTCTTCAAGAACTCCATCTACCGAGACATCGAATTGAATGTAGGGCCTTTTTCCTTTCGGTGTATAGATTTTATATTTTGATTTTACCTTTTCTGTATTCACAATCATGTTTGTTTGTCCCTTTTTCCCCCACAGTGAAGACTTTTCCTCACGATTCAGAAAGAAATTAAGCATCTTGGTCTCTTCCGGTTGAAGTTCCAGCAGCATTTTACTTTTGTTAAAAAGTCCAACGGTATTGATTTCCAGGAAATCCTTTTTGGCTTTGATGATCGGCAAAACAGGATCGATCCCCCGTTCAATTGCTCTAAATTTAAAATCATACATAAATTCCGATATCACATATGGTGTCTCGGAACCGTCCTTTCCTAAAGCGAGAAACAAAGCGTTTGATGGAAAGTACTCTGATGTTGGTTTGACCTTTAAAACAGCCAATGCACTTGGTTTCCCTACAGCTATCCAGGCAATGGACTGGACATCCCGCCTTCGAACGAACCAATAATTGACTCCGGCATTTCCTCTTCGTTTTACCAGCTCTTCCCCTAGCAAAATGACCTTCGTATGACTGAAGTCAATCTCTTTATCAACCTTTGTTTTGATAATTCGTACCGCTTCAGATATCGAGTTTGCCTCTTCGGACACAATTTGGTATTCTGCTGGACTTTCCCTGGTCGTTTTGGGAACAGCAAATTTCAGACTGACGAGATATTTTTTTGAACTGTTTTTAGCAAGATCAACTCCAATACTGACAACAAAAAAACGCTTGTCAATATCTTTAAATCCACAGCCACTTAGCAACATGAAGGTCAAAAATATATTGAACGATAATTTCCATTTAGAAGTTAACCTCAAGTTGTCCGCCTCCTTGCCCATAAGACAAATCCTGCAACAATCACTATTTCAACACCAAGACGGAAAATCATCCAATAAACAGTTAATCTATTTAATAGAAGCGAATTAAAATAAATCACGCCAAGAACCGCTAAAACGGTAAAGTAGCCAAGAATCAACCCATTCTTTTTTTTACTGATTTTTCCCTTAAACATTCCCTTTATTAATTCATAGGCAACATGCCAGTGAACGGATACACTAACAAGCGTGATACTCATATAAAACATTAAGAATAAAAAGATTGCTCTTTCGATTGGACTATAAACCAATCGAAGCGAGTCCGAGGTTGAGATCCACGGATAAAGATATTCCTGGGCCCCATCCGAACCGTGGAAACCAATTGGAATCAGAAAGGTGGTGAATAGATTAAACAGGCCTAAAAAAAGAATCGCTGTAAAGTTCCAAATTTTTAACTTTCCCCTGATTAAACGATTAAAAATGATCAGATTCATATAACCGGAAAAACAATAAGTTGCCGCGGCAACTGCTTTTAAACTTGGTCTCGTAAAAATATGTGTACCGACCTCAAGAATTGAATCCCAGCTTAAGTATTCATTTATAAACGCCTTAAAAATGATTAAGCTAATTAACGGAATATTTATCAGTAAAACAATTTCGAGGAAATACATGATTCTTTGCGTCGGCAGCTGAATAATCAGAAAAATGCCTGCTAAATAAATGCCGAGTAAGCCCAGCTTAGGCATTTCCGGATTGACAAACCTTGATAAAATATCAATAAATCCAATCAAAGTGATCAGGCCTGCTGTGAACCACATGAATTGAATCGTGCCAAAAAAAAGAATGGTTAACTTCCGATGCTTTCCCTGTTCTACTATTTCCGGCAGTCCCTGTTCCGGGAACTGATTCATCGCAGTGCTATAAAGATAGGTAAGAGCCATCCCAATCGGAACTGCAATGACAACCCCCATAACCGCACCTTCGTAGCGGTATTCAATTAAGATCTTGGGGACAAATATGATGACATTGACGAACATATTTAATAACACTAAATAGAGAAAATACCGATTCAACAGCCTCCCCCCTCTATCATTCATTGTTTTCCTGGTTTACTTTGAAGCGCTGACAAAAATGCCTCACCAAAACTATCCAGTTTAACCATGTAGGCAATAATCATAAAGAAACCAAGGACGACGCCAACAAGTCCGAAGAGCGTTGATAATAATAAAATAAAATACTTCAAAACTCTAATTGTGAAACTGAAGGCATTGATTGGGATAACAAAGTTGGAGATCGCCACAAATGATACAATGACAGTCATAATATTGCTGGCCAGTCCTGCTTCAGCGGCGGCTTGTCCCAATATTAGACCGCCAACGGTTGTTGCTGTTGGTCCAATCGCTTTAGGCAGCCTGATGCTTGCCTCAATCAAGAGTTCCATCATAAATAGCATTAATAGAACCTCAACAAAGGATGGGTACGGGATACCGGTCCTGCTGCCAGCAATTGACAATGCCAATTGAACACGAAAAACCTCTGGATTGTAGCTGCTAATAGCCACATAAAGACCGGGAAGAATCATACTAACATTAAAGGCCGTATAACGGAGTAGCTGTAAAAACTTTGCAATCCAATAGGATTGATAAATATCCTCCATTGAGGACATTAAATCCTTCATCACAGTTGGCAAGATAACAGCATATGGAGAACCCTGAACGAGAATAATGACCTTTCCATTGGATAAGTTTACGGCCACCCTGTCAGGTCTTTCGGTAACTAGCATCAACGGGAATAGTGCCCTGTTGGATTTCTTCAACGAATCAAACAGCTGCTCTCCCGTTTCCAACATATCAATATTTACTTCGCCCAAGAATTTTTTGATTCTCTTCACTGTTACAGGATCTGCAAACTTGGAATCATGAAGAATCATCACTTTCGTTTTCGAGAGTCTTCCCACCTCCGTCGATTCCACCATTAAAGACGTGTGTGGATAACGGTGGCGAATCAAGCCCAGATTTACTGGCAGGCTTTCACTAAAACCTGATTGCGGTCCCTGGATGGTGGTCTCGACGGTGGTATCCAAAACGGCATTATTTCGGTCCACTTTGCAATCAAACAAAAAAACATGATCCTGATAGAAAAGAACCGCTTCACCCCGCAATACATCATCAATCGCTTTCTGCTCATTTTCATACGCTTTTATCTGGGCATGGGATTGCAGATAGTTGAGGAAATCTTCAGGACTATCGGTTTCAAAAAAGGGTTTCACCACATTTTCATGCAAAACCACTTCATCCGAAATCGTTTTTATGTACAGTACTTCCAAATATTTTTCTTTCGTAAATTTCTCTTTAAAAACCAAATCCTCTGACGGCTGCAGCTTGCTTTTTAGACTTTCTCGAATCGCAATAACCTTGTTGGATGGCATATTTCTACCTCGCAGCTTACTACTTTATAATATCCAGAATCGATTCAATTGAATTTTAAAATTGTCTAGCTTTTCTTTTAATTTTTCGCAATGAATGGTATTTTATTCTAAGAGAAGAGGAGAATATGAAAGCAAACAGAGTTTGGTGAGGGGTTTTTATGTTTAGAACATTAGCAGTCAGTAAAAATCATGTTGTTGTAAAAGATGTTGAAATTTCCAAGCTGGTTGACGGGGATTTTCTATGGTATTGGATTGATTTTTATGAAGCAACGGAAGAAGAGATAGAACTTCTAAGTAATCCGCTTCATTTTCATCCGTTAGCTATCGAAGATTGTCGATATCATCTTCAAAGACCTAAGCTTGATTATTATGACGGCTATACCTTCTTTGTCACGCAAGCTCTTAACCAAGGAACCCTAGAAAGAGAAGAGGTTGATTTTTTTCTAAGTGATCATTATGTGGTAACCTATCATCATCGGCCCTCACAGGAAATTAATCAGGTGTGGACCCGCTTAAGCCAGTCAACTAATATTAAGAAATGGGATCCTTCCCATGTCCTATATGATGCGATCGATAAAATGGTTGACAATTATTTTCCTCCTGTGTATCAAATTGAAGACAAGTTAAATGAGATTGATGAAAATTCTAAAGGGAGGTCCATGGAGGCCTTACTGGAAGATTTATTTGATACACGGCACGATCTCCTTTCATTGCGGCATACGATCACCCCGATGCGCGATCTGATATATCGCATCCTCAACTCGCAGCGGATGACGTATATCCATGGAAAAAAAGAGTATTTCTCTGATATTCACGACCATTTACTGAAATTAACGGAAATGATCGAAGCGAATCGAGAGCTGACGACTGACATTCGCGATAGCTACATCTCGATCAATTCAAATCAAACGAACCATGTGATGAAAGTTTTAACGGTGATCACGACGATCTTTATGCCGCTAACTTTTATCGTTGGTCTTTACGGAATGAATTTTCACAATATGCCGGAGTTAAGCTGGAAGTACGGCTATTTCGCGACACTGATCATCATGTTTATAATTGCCATGGGAATGACCTGGTGGTTCTACAAAAAAGGCTGGTTTAAATAAGAAAAGCGCAAGGGGCTGGCATCATTGTGACAGCCCCTTTCTGCTTACTTCGGTTCTTGCCAATTTTCATAGACAACGGTACCACCGGTTAAATCGATGGTGTTGCGCTCCCCTTTGTAATACATTTTGCCGTCTTTTTCAAAGATTAAATGGTCATACGTATATACCTTCTGTCCATTCGGAAGGTCGATCACCACTTTCTCCCCTTGTTCCTCAACAGGTGCCTCTAGATCAGCGGGCCGCCGATCATACTGCCAGTAAGTGATTAAACACGCTGCTAATACAATTCCTATGACGATGAAAAAAAATCGACCCTTCCACGACTTTTGCTTCGGCTTCTGATGATATAACTCAAGCCTGGTCATTTTTTCTCCTCTCCTTGCCAACATTTTAAGTACTTCAAGCTATTTTTTAAAATAGTTCGAACACTCCCATTTATCTCCAAGTTATCAAAATTTTATAACCCTACAAAATCAAATCACTACCTATCCTATGCAGCAGCTAAAAAAAGTTGCTGCTTAATGCTTTCACAACATGAAATTTTTTGATTAGTTGTATAATAAGAAGGAATATATTCAGAGAGGAGTAGATATATGACTTACCCTAATACTAAGGAAACCATGAAATTATTAAAAGATTTAGTCTCCATCCCAAGTCCCTCCGGTAACACGAATGAAGTGATCAGCTTTGTGGAGAAATATCTCAGGGAACAACATATTAAAACGACAAGGAATCGCAAAGGCGGCTTAATTGCCACTATCGAAGGGAAAGACACCAGCAGGCATCGGATGTTAACGGCACATGTTGATACACTTGGGGCAATGGTAAAGGAGATTAAGAAGAGCGGACGATTAAAAATGGATTTAATTGGCGGTTTTAAGTATAACTCGATTGAAGGAGAATATTGCCAAATTGAAACAAGCAGCGGTAAAAAATATTCCGGTACGATTTTAATGCATCAAACATCCGTACACGTCTATAAAGATGCCGGTAAAAAAGAACGGAATCAAGAAAACATGGAAATCCGAATTGACGAGAAGGTACATAGTGAAGAAGAAGTGCGTGCCCTTGGAATCGAAGTAGGAGATTTTGTCTCTTTTGATCCCCGTGTCGAGCTAACACCAAGCGGCTACATAAAATCCCGTCATTTAGATGATAAAGCGAGCGTTGCGATTTTACTGCAATTAATGAAACAAATTAAAAGCGAAAATCTTACCTTGCCTTATACGACCCATTTCTTAATTTCCAACAATGAGGAGATTGGCTATGGCGGCAACTCCAATATTACTCCCGAAACAGTGGAATACCTGGCTGTTGATATGGGGGCAATGGGTGACGGACAGTCAACGGATGAATACACCGTCTCCATTTGTGTTAAAGATGCCAGCGGCCCCTATCATTATGGATTACGAAAACATTTAGTCCGTCTTGCGGAGGAAAATAATATCGGTTATAAATTGGATATATACCCTTATTATGGCTCTGATGCCTCCGCTGCAATCCGCTCGGGAGCAGATATTATTCATGGCTTAATCGGACCGGGTATTGATTCTTCCCATGCATTTGAGCGGACTCACCAATCTTCGATTGAAAATACTGCCAAACTTTTATATCACTACATTCAGTCCGAATTAATTCAATAAAGCCTTCTAATGCTCGATTTTTAAAAGACCGTTTGCAGACACAGACGGTCTTTTTCATGCTTTCTCAATCGTATTTTAAGGATTTTTTAATGTTTTTTTCGTTGCATTAGACACAAAATACCAGTATGATAGAAAAGTCAGTTTCAGGAAATTGATTGCCAAAAATATTCCATTGTACATTTATTCCGGTAATTCCATTAATCGGGAGGAATTAGGAGGCAGAATTCATGTTTAAAAGATTGAAAGTTTTCTTTTCCAACCAAAAGGTAAAGTGGCTGGGACAGTTTACCTATTATTTACTGATTCTCCTTTTATTATTTTTTATGTATGGGTTCAATAGCGCTAGCTCAGGCAACTATATTTACAACGATTTTTAAAGGGAGAGAATCACTATGAAACTATTACATTCGATAAAACGCTTCTCACTTTCAAATCCAGATCAACTTGCTTATATTTCGCCAACAGAAGAAATCACCTATGGAGAACTTTGGAGTCAATCTGAACAAATAGCAGCATTTTTAATACATTCGAACTTCGACAACCGCTTGCCGGTCATCGTTTATGGTCATATGAATGCCTCGATGGTCGTAACATTTCTTGGCTGTGTCAAAGCAGGATTTTCATATATTCCGATCGATCTTTCAATACCAATTGAAAGAATTTCTAGTATTCTTTCCAGCTCACAGGCTGAATTGGTGATCAATACGACCGATCAAGTTGCAGCATTTGATCCTTCCACTGTTCCTGTTTTTGAGTATAAAGCAATCATCACTGCTGAAGGTACTTGTGTGGAAATAAATGATACCCATTGGGTATCCGGAGATGACAATTTCTATATTATTTATACTTCGGGCAGTACGGGAAATCCTAAGGGTGTACAGATTTCTGCTAAAAATCTGGAAAGCTTTGTCGACTGGATGTTAGAAGACTTCCCAATCAAAGGCAGGCAGCGGTTTTTAAATCAAGCACCCTATTCCTTTGATTTATCCGTCATGGATCTATACCCTGCCCTGGTAAGCGGCGGGACTATTTTTGCCATAACAAAGGAGATGATCGCCAGACCTAAACTGTTATTCGAAGCTCTGGCTGTTTCAAATACAGAGGTTTGGACTTCAACCCCATCATTTGCACAAATGTGTTTGATGGATCCAACGTTTACCGAAGAATTATTGCCTAAACTGAGAGTGTTTTTATTTTGCGGTGAAATATTGCCGGTATCGATATGCCGCGGGCTGAAGGAACGGTTCCCGAAGGCGCAAATTTTCAATACGTATGGGCCGACGGAAGCAACCGTTGCCGTGACTTCGATTGAGGTAACCGAAGATATAATGGATTCCTATGAAAATCTCCCGATCGGTAAGCCAAAAGGCGATACCCGGATCGTCCTTGTCAACGAAAATGGTCGTCCAGTCCCGCCTGGGGAAAAAGGGGAAATCGTTATTGCCGGTCCCAGTGTCAGTAAAGGCTATTTGGGACAGCAAGAGCTTACCGATCGTTCATTTTTCCGTTATGATGGAATTCAAGCCTATCGGACCGGTGATGCGGCTTATGTCGATGAGCACGGTTTGCTTTTTTACAAAGGCAGGATTGATTTTCAAATCAAACTGCATGGATACCGGATGGAGTTGGAGGAGATCGAATACCATATTGCCAATTGCCGACATGTTAAATCAGCCGCGGTTATTCCCATTTACCAGAATGAAAAGGTGGAATATTTACTGGCGGCTATCATCCCGGAAAGCCATGAATTTGAAAAAGAATATCAATTAACCAGTGCCATTAAAAAGGAACTTAGTCAGGTCCTCCCTGCTTATATGATCCCAAGAAAGTTCTCTTATTACGAAGAACTTCCAATGACGGCTAACGGAAAAATGGACCGCAAAAAATTTAGGGAAATGGTAGAACAATGACACCTTATGGTTCTTTTACATTCTTTTTCATCTTAGTGATTCTTCTGGCGCCAACGGTGATTCTTGGATTAAGAGGAAGAAGATTTCACGCTTACAATATGTTTGTAACCGTTATTGCCCTTGGCATTATCTTCGCCTCATCACTGCAGCAGGCAGTTGCGTTAATCGGGTTTACGATATGGCAGGTAAGCTTAATAAAAAGCTATATTCATTATCGGAAAAAGAGGAACAGCGATCTTGTCTTTTATTTGGCGGTGGTTCTGTCGATTCTCCCATTGGCCATGTCGAAATTGCTGCCTTATTTTTCGACGATTACATTCATCGGTTTCCTTGGAATCTCTTATTTAACCTTCAAGGGAACACAATTGGTTATGGAAACTAGGGACGGCTTGATTAAAGAAGACCTGCCTATTACCCGCTTACTTTATTTTATTCTGTTTTTCCCAACGATCTCATCGGGGCCAATTGACCGTTACCGCCGTTTTGTAAAGGATTTGGACGCTCAGATTTCGGGAGAACAATATAAATTATACTTGTATGAGGGTATCAACAAGATTTTTCGCGGCTTTTTATACAAATACATTATCGGTTATTCGATCAATTACTATGTAATCAGCAAGTTAAAATTCATCGCCCATAGCCCGCTTGAGCACCATCTTTATTATATGTATGCCTACAGTCTCTATCTCTTTTTTGATTTTGCCGGCTATAGTGCATTTGCAATTGGTGTCAGTTATGTAATGGGAATCAAATCACCGGAAAACTTTAATAAGCCGTTTATCAGCCGGAATATTAAAGATTTCTGGAACCGTTGGCATATGAGTCTTTCCTTTTGGTTTAGGGATTATGTATATATGAGATTTATCTTTTGGATGACGAAGAAGAAATGGATTAAAAACCGCAACACCCTTTCTAATCTTGGCTATATCTTATTGTTTTTACTAATGGGCATTTGGCACGGTCTGGAAGCCCAATATATCATTTACGGCTTGTACCATGCCTTGTTAATGGTCGCATACAATGCATTCGAACGGTTTAATAAAAAACATAAATGGTGGCCGCAAAACAAATTCACACATGCGCTATCCGTTTTTATGACGTTCCATTTTATTTGCTTTGGGTTTTATATTTTTTCAGGACAATTATTTCATAAGGGAGTTTGATCGTAATGGATTTTAAAAATGAAGTGATTTCACTATTAGCGGAAATTTGTCAGGATGATGTGATAAAGGAAAATCCGGATATCGATTTATTTGAAGCCGGTTTACTGGACTCATTTGGAACTGTCGAATTTCTTGTCCAAGTGGAAGATCGTTTTGGTCTCCTTGTTCCGATTACTGAATTCGATCGAGATGTCTGGAACACGCCAAATAATATCGCGATGCAGCTGGCTGATTTAAGATGAAAAAGGCAGTATTCTCACCCTTGATCGCAGCTTTTCTGATTTTGGTTATTTTGGTTGCTATTCCAAATCAATGGGTTGAGCGTATAATTCCAAACAACAGGGTTATCGATGCTGCAACCGAATTAAACCCTTTTATGTTTCAAGGCAAATATGTTCAAGATAAAATGCTTGAGGCCAAGCACTATTTGCCGATTTATGGCTCCTCGGAACTTGCAAGGATGGACCCCTTTCATCCGTCTAATTATTTTCAGGAAACAGGGGCACCGTTTACCCCGTTTCTCATTGGCCGGGGAGGAACGACTTCCATTACGCACTTTTTGAATTTTGCTGAACATACCAAACAGCTGAATGGGAAAAAGATTGTTTTTATTATATCGCCGCAATGGTTCCAGCCAAAAGGGACAGATGAATCCCATTTTGTCCCTAATTACTCATCGTTGCAAGCCTATGATTTGGCGTTTAACAAAACGATTGACCCGAAACTAAAAAAAGAGGCGATCGAGCGGCTGTTAACGTACTCGCCAATTAAAAAAGACCCGATCCTATCAACAATGTATAAAGCGGAGATTTCAAAAAATCCTTGGACAAAAAGAAAAGCGGCCTTTGTTCGCCCGATCGCATTTCTCTATCGGGAAATTTTCCACAAGAAAGACCTTTATTATACGATTAAGGGCGGCCAACCACATAAAAGGATTATCAGTCCAAAGGTTAAAAATAAAACGTGGGAACAATTAGTTGCACAGGCCAACCATTATGGTAAAAAAAGAGCGACGAATAATCATTTTTACGTAACGAATAGTCAATATAAAAAAATACGAAAAATGGTGCCATTATTAAAGAATAAGAAAGCAGGCGCTTCGTATGGAAGGTCGATTGAATACCGTGATTTTCAAATGTTGCTGGATCTTCTGAAGGAATCCGGGGCAAAACCATTGTTTATCTCTATTCCAGTAAACGGAAAATGGTATGACTATACTGGATTTCCTAAAAAGGGCCGCACAGTATATTACCAACGGATCAAAAAACAAGTTGAGGCCGCCGGTTTTCCCATTGCTGATTTTTCAAATCATGAGTATGATCCTTACTTCATGAAAGACACGATTCATATTGGCTGGAAAGGCTGGGTCTACACCGATAAAGCAATTCAGGACTTTTATGAAGGAAAAAATTGGAGCTTGATATTGGATCAAAAAAAAGGTAAATGTAAATTCACCGACTGGCGAGTCCGTAAGGACGGTTCATGAGGCGTAGTTGAATTTATACTTCCTATTAGCTAAAAAACCATTCCATTTTCTAAACATAGTAGAATAATATTGGCTGAAGGATTATAATATACTCGAATGATATAAAGAGGAGATGGAATCATGCTTTCCAATATCGGCGTTCCAGGTTTAATACTAATTCTAGTCCTTGCATTAATCATCTTTGGCCCAAACAAATTGCCGGAAATCGGTAAAGCATTTGGCAAGTCACTGCGCGAATTTAAACGTGCAACCGATGGAATTACCGATGACATTAAAGCGGAACTAAAAGATGATATCCAAGAGGCAAAAAAGGAATCCATTAATGAAAAAAAATGAACGTGTAAAAACATCCCAGAATTCGTTTTCGGGGATGTTTTATTTACCATTATTTTCTTGCTTTCGCTGCCATTGACTGAAACTGGTTCATTAATTTTTTCCGTGATTTATCATTGCGAAGTAAATAGGCAGCGCCTAAGGCGACTGTCGTCATCATCAAATGTCTTCGATTCATTTATTAAACCTCCTCATCCTTACTCTTCCCCGAAGATCGGCTTTTTACAAATAGTTAAGATTAAAAAAGGCCAATCTTTCAAGTAATTGACCTTTCTCATTGGGTTCTTACTCTGCCAGCTTCTCTTTCATCTTGGCGTTATGAGCTTTGTAATGAGCCAATAGCTGATTCAGGATCGCTTTTGCCTGCTTGCTATCCTTATTTTCGACCGCTAATTGGAGACTCTGGAAAGATTTCCAATGGGCCATGCCCTTAGTCCCATGCATCTCTTTGATAAACTCTTCCTTGGTAATCTTCCCTTCCTCCAATTGCTTCTTCAATTCCTGCATTTTTGCCATTCTTCCCTTTTTCCATCGCTCGCGCTTTTCGGCATTTTTTGGACTCATCCACTGACCGCGAAGCTGTTTCTTTTCTTCCAGAACTTTCTCCCACTCCGCCTTTTTTTCCGGAGTGTACTGATCTACCCAAGACATCAGCAGTTGTTCCCGTCCAAGCATTTTTGCATGCCAATCATCATGCATTCTCTGATGATTACCATTGGTGTCAGGCACCGTCCCGTGTGCTTCGGCAAACCCTTGGGCTGCCAAGATCAATCCAACCGCTAGTAATAGTGCTTTTAATTTCATTCTTTCACCTTCCATTGTATTTTGGATATTTTTATTTCTTCACAAGAAATTATCATGCCCAATTCAATAAAAAAATTTCCTATTTTGGGAAAAATTTTTTCCATAGAAAAAAGACCCTTTAACAGGATCTTTTCTAATACACATCTTTTTTAGTAAACACAATGAAAGAAACACACAGCGCTGCCAGCCACCAAACGAGCAGCACGAGCATCGAAAAGGCGAGGGTCATTCCTTCAATCGGCGGGGCTGTTCCTTTCATATAATCCGTTAATCTTAAGTTGACCATAAAAAAATATTTCGCTGATTCCCAAGAGGAAATCATATTATTGAGAATTGCCCCTGAAATCAGGGCAGCTAACATAACCCCCATACCTGCCGCTGTACTGCGAATCAGCACCGACAGCATGAATGATAAAGTCCCAACGACAATGGCCACAAACCAGACAAGTCCAAAATCCATCAGCAAAAACTTCCACAAACTCAGTAATTTGACCTGGGACGTATTTAACCCTTCATCCGTTACATTAAACCCGGTTAAAATCGGCGCCCCCCAGCCTTTGTATCCAAAAACGACCCCGGAGATCGCATAGGATAAAAAGCCGGCAATGGCTATGATGAGGGATACTGCCAGACAGAGAGTTATGTATTTACTCAATAGCACCTTCCACCTTTTAACCGGTCTTGTCAACAGAAGTTTGACCGTACCAAGGCTATGCTCTGAGGAGACCAGGTCGCTGGCAATCACCATGACCATTAACGGAATAAACAAATCAATTGAGTTTTCAAGAAAAATGCGCATGAAAGTCGGTGCTCCCGGCTCCGCGGGATTAATGTCATGATCCAAATAATATTGTTGCTGCTGGAGCGAAATTTGCAGCTGTTTTTTCCATTCGTCGGAAATCCTGCTGCTGGAGAGCCGATTGGTTGTATCAACGATTTGTTGTTGCAGGATTGTGCGCCAATCGCTTGTTCCTAATTTTTCCCTTTGCGTTTGCACTTGTTTGTATTGCGCATAAGTAAATAAGATAACCAGAACGCCAATTATGAGGGCGATCACCAGTAACCGTTTCTTGGCAACCAGCTTCATCATTTCATTTTGAATCAATTTATTCAATGGTTTCACCCCCGGTCAGTTCGAGGAACAGATCTTCCAGCACCGGCATTTTTCGATTCATCTCCAACACGGAAACACCTGAGTCAACCAGCTGCTTGTTCCATTCCGGTATCTTTTCCTTGTTATACTCCGTCCAGATGGTTCCATCGTCTTTTTCCTCTATTTTTGTAAGAGCCTGTAAAATTTGTTTTCCTGTTTCATACGGTTCGAGTCGCCAAACCATTTTTTCCCGATTCGACAATAACCTTAGAACCGTATCGGTGCGAATAATTGTCCCCTTTGCAATAATTGCCACCCGATCGCATAAAAGCTGAATTTCACTCAACAAATGGCTGGATACGAGAACGCTTAAACCCTCATGTTCCGCAAGAAAGCGGATAAATTCCCGCATTTCGCGAATTCCGGCCGGATCCAATCCATTTGTCGGTTCATCCAGGATGAGTACTTTCGGATTTCCTAACAGGGCCTGGGCAATGCCAAGCCGCTGCCTCATTCCCAGTGAATAGGTTTTAACTTTATCATGAATTCTTTCTGTTAATCCGACCAGTTCTGTGACTTCTTTAATCCGTTCATCACCAACGCCATCTAACATGCGGGCAAAATGGAGCAGATTATGATAGCCCGAAAGAAAGGGATACAATTCCGGATTTTCCACGATACAGCCAAGGTTCTTTAAAGCAGCTTGAAAGTTTTCTTCTAAATTATAGCCGCATATGTGAATACTGCCCGACGTCGGTTTGATTAAGCCGACTAGCATCCGGATTGTTGTTGTTTTCCCGGCACCGTTAGGACCAAGAAAGCCAAACACCTCACCTTCACGCAAATCAAAGGTTAACCCTTTAATAATTTCTTTTCTCCCGATTACTTTTCTTAAATTTTTCACGGATAATGTAATATTTTTTTCCATCAATCCTATCTCCTTACCAGGTAAGCAATGAAGCAACACGTTCTGCGATCAGCCGGTACCCTTTTGTATTGGGATGAAATTTATCGGAATACAAATAGTCATTTACCTTCAATTCAAATAAATCGAAGGTTGGAACAAAGACAATTTTAGGAAACGCTGCACTTACCTCGGCACTGTCATAATTCCAGTGGCGGATCACCTTCGACATTTCTTTCCCTTGGTCCATTTCGCTAAACGGATTGTATAAGCCAATAAAAAACACGTTGGCATGGTCGTTGTGCTTGCGAATTTGTTGAAAAATAAATTTTAAATTATTGAGGTATTTTTTTTCAATCGCAGCAATATCGCCGCTTTGAAAATCAATTAACCCTTGTCCGCCCCGGAACAAATCGTTCCCGCCGATGGTCAGCAAAATAACGTCTGCTTTTTCGAGCTGCCGCTGGACCTCCATTTGCTGGACTTGTTTTTTCAACTGGTCTGACCTTTGACCATTAATCCCGAGGTTTGTCAGCTGGACCGGGCGCTTTGTTTTTTGCTTGATTTCATCCACTAAATCCCCAACATATCCCTTACCCGTCTCATCGCCGGTTCCTCTTGTCAATGAATCACCCAAGGCCACAATCGTTAACCCCTTCTGGTTTTCCGTCTTTGTGACTACTTTCGTTCGCTGTGGTGCCTGATCCGGTTTTCCGGCATAATATTCCTTTACGGCCCAGCCGAGCCCCGCAGCCCAAAGCAGACAGAAGAAAACCGCGAGAATCGTAATGAAACGGATGACATTCTTACTCAAAAAGCTCAATCCCTTCTTGCTTTTTCTAACTTTTATTTAATCATAAATAGGTCCAGATTCAAACTTTTGACGATTACAAAAATAAATAAACTCCTGAATTATTTAACATTTTCTAGTAAATTATGGTATTATCAAACTGATAAAAACAAAGGACAGGAAATGAGAAAATAAATGAAAAAAAGGAAAAGAATCATGATTATGGTTGCAGTCCTGGTGGTATTAGGAGTAGTGTATGTAGGCTTCCTCCAATATAAAATTAGTCAATTCAGCAGAATGGATGCTCCCAAAAACGCCGACTATTTAATTATCTTGGGGGCAAGGGTGAAGGGAACTGATCCTTCACTGGCTTTAGCCGCGAGAATCGACGCCGCTTCCGGCTATTTACGGAAAAATACGGGGACGATTGTCATTGCTTCGGGGGGAAAAGGTCCCGGGGAAGATATTTCAGAAGCTGAATCGATTAAGCGCGAATTAGTTGCTAAGGGAATTAATGAGTCGAGAATTATTTTGGAGGATCGCTCCACTGATACCTATGAAAATATTCGCTTTTCGAAGAAACTAATTCCTTCAAGCGCGAAGCTCGGCCTGATTGTTTCAAATAATTTTCACATGTACCGTGCCCTTTCCATTGCACATGACCAAGGGCTTGCAGTCCAAGGTCTCCCTGCTGAAACACCTTCGATGGCAGTGGTGAAGTCCTATAGCCGGGAGTATTTGGCGATTACGAAATACTATTTAATAAAGTATATTTTTTAACAGCACGACTAATTTATTCCCCGGAAAGTTGAGATATATTTAAAAAACTGCAGATGTCCTGCTGAAAGTTGCAGATATATTGTATAAAGTGCTAAACCTTACAGATTATTCTCGCAAAAAGAGAATCGAGTTTTAAATTGAAAAGGCTCTTCCCTTCTTGGAAGAGCCTTGCCAATTAATATGCTTTCGCCCAATAAACCATCTGTTTTGCTTCTTTGCCGCAGCAGACGCATTTGTCGGACAGGTGTTCTTGTTCAAATGGGATACAGCGGGAGGTCGCACCGGTTTCTTCTTTGATTTTTTCCTCGCAGGCGAGATCACCGCACCACATTGCTTTTATAAAACCTGGTTTGGTTTCTAGGATTTCATTTAATTCAGCCAAAGTTGTCGCAACCGAAGTTCGTTCTTCGCGATGTTTTAAGGCTTTATTATAAAGGTTGGACTGGATGTCTTCCAATAACTCCGCCAGCTTCGTTTCTAATTGATCAATTGGCACCACTACTTTTTCCAATGTATCTCTTCTTACTAACACCACTTGGTTATTTTCAATGTCCTTTGGCCCCACTTCCAGACGCACCGGGATACCCTTCATTTCATATTCATTGAATTTCCAGCCTGGTTTTTTGTCGCTGGCATCAATACCTACACGGGCAATTTTAGCTAATGAATCCTTCAACTCGTAGGCAAAATCCAACACGCCTTCTTTATGCTGCGCGATTGGCACGATCATTACCTGAGTTGGTGCTGCTTTTGGTGGAATCACAAGACCGCGGTCATCGCCGTGAACCATGATCAAGGCCCCGATTACCCTAGTGGTAAAGCCCCATGAGGTTTGATGGACATACTGCTGTTTACCGTCCTTATCAAGGTACTGAATTCCAAATGCTTTGGCAAAGCCTGTGCCAAAATGGTGTGAGGTCCCGGATTGCAATGCTTTGCCGTCATGCATTAAGCTTTCAACGGTAAAGGTCGCTTTTGCCCCAGCAAATTTTTCTTTTTCGGTCTTTTGCCCTTTTACAACCGGGATAGCCAGAACGTTTTCCAAAACATCAGCATACACATTCAGCATTCTGATTGTTTCTTCCATCGCATCTTCGTCAGTGGCGTGGGCAGTATGCCCTTCCTGCCATAAGAATTCTAATGTCCGTAAGAATGGACGGGTTGTTTTTTCCCAGCGAACCACGTTAGCCCATTGATTATAAAGCTTTGGCAAGTCACGATAAGAATGAATGATATGTTTATAATGCTCACAGAAAAGCACCTCTGAGGTTGGCCGAACGACCAGTCTCTCTGTAAGTTCTTCAGAACCGCCATGTGTCACCCAGGCAACTTCAGGAGCGAAGCCTTCAACGTGATCTTTCTCTTTTTGCAACAGGCTCTCGGGAATAAACAAAGGCATATACACATTCTCATGCCCTGTTTCCTTAATCCGGCGGTCCAGTTCGTTTTTAATATTGTCCCATAAGGCAAAACCGTACGGGCGGAGAATCATTGAACCGCGCACACTAGAGTAATCGATTAGATCTGCTTTGGTGACCACGTCTGTATACCACTGGGCGAAATCTTCATCCATGCTGGTTACGTCTTTTACAAATTCCTTTGCCATTATTACACCTCATTTTATTTATTTTTCAGCTTCAACACCGTTAAACGTGCGTTTCCGCATTTTTTTAAAGATAAAAAGACCTTGATCCTCAAAAAGGGACCAAGGCCTGGCGGTACCACCCTACATTTACAAAGCAGCTGCTTTGTACTCTTTCCATGATAACGGAATTGATCCGCTTGTATCTTCAGGTCGATCCGATACAGAACTCGTGAGGCAGGTTCAAATGTCCGTCTTAAGAAACCTCGCACCACCGGTCTCCTCTCTTGGTAAGACTGCCACATTTTACTAGTCCCCGTCATTGTTTCGACTATGTATTTTGAAAAAATTATATATTTCCCAATCGAAAAAGTCAATTCCATCGTGGAATAATTTTCATTTCCTGCTAAAATGCAATGGATTGAGTTATGTTGCGCTCGCCTTTTTTCGACAGCTTTTCTTATTGACACCTTTCCTTAAACCGTTATATAGTTAAAGACGTGAATAGTTCAACAACTTAACTATTTTTTTAAAAAATGGTGGTGAATAAAAATTTGCAGGATAGCTTAATACAGGAATTAATTAACCGTTATGTAACCATATCCTTTCAGGTGCACAAGAAAGCTGAGTCTTTAATTAAGGAACAGATTGGCAATGATTTAACCAATGACCAGCATTACATATTAAGGTATATTGATCAATCAGAAAGCTGCACCCCAACGGAATTGGCTGATGTTTTTGAGGTAAATAAAAGTGCCATCACGGCCATTGTCAACCGGATGGCAGACAAGGGGTTAATTGAACGAACCCGCGATCTAAACGACCGCCGAGTGGTCTATTTAACCTTGACTCCAGAAGGTAAGGAACTCTACCAAAAGGCGCAGGAAAAAATTCACCTCTTGGTTGAATCGATTATTACCCAATTTGAAGAACCGGAAATTAAGGCCTTTATCAACACATATGAAAAACTGGCGAAAGTCTTAAACAACAAGAAAAAGGAAGAACTGGGGGAATAAAAATTGCGTGCGATCATTAAAGGAAAATGGGTCATTTTAATCGCCTGGATAGCCATCATTGTCGGCCTTTTCATGGTGGCGCCAAATATGGAAAACCTTGTTCGTGAAAAGGGACAAATTACGGTACCGAAGGGATATTCTTCCACCCAAGCAGCACAAATTCTTAAAGATGTTCAATCAAATGAAAATCGAGGCACAGATTTACAAACGGCACTCGTCTTCCATAGCGATAAAAGATTAACAAAGGAAGATTTTGATGCTGCCGAACAGGCGATCAACAAGCTTGAGCAGCACAAAGAGAAGCTTGGCATTACCGACTTGGTTACTCACTTTAAGCAAAAAGAACTGAAGAATCAACTGGTTTCAAAAGACGGCAAAACCATTCTCGTGTCCTTAAAAGTGACCCCAAATGGACGGGATGGAAAAGAGATTTCGACAGATCTTTATAAAGCCATTGATAACGTCAAATTGGACCACTATTATACGGGCAACTGGGTGATTGGCGAGGATCTTGTCACCAATTCCCAGGAAGGCTTGAAAAAAACAGAAGGAATAACGGTCGTTTTCATCCTTGCAGTGCTTTTACTTGTATTTAGATCAGCGATAGCGCCGCTGATTCCGTTAATTACTGTCGGCTTTAGCTATCTCACTGCCCAATCAATTGTCGCGATATTAGTAGATAAAATTGATTTTCCATTGTCAACCTTTACCCAGATTTTCTTGGTGGCCGTCCTCTTCGGTATTGGCACGGACTACTGCATATTATTGCTGAGCCGTTTTAAAGAGGAATTGGCGCAAAAAGATGATGTAACCGAGGCGATTGTCGCTACTTATCGCACTGCCGGTAAAACGGTAATCTTCAGCGGTATTGCCGTATTAATTGGCTTTGCCTCGATTGGACTCTCAACCTTCCAGCTTTACAAATCTGCCGCAGCCGTTGCTGTAGGGGTGGCCATTCTTTTGCTCGCTCTTGGCACGATTGTCCCCTTTTTCATGGCCGTGCTCGGTAAAAAGCTGTTTTGGCCGTCAAAAGGAAAAATCGAGCATAGCGACAGCAAGCTTTGGGGCAACATGGGAAGTTTTTCGCTGAAACGTCCATTAATCGCCTTTATCATCGTCGCGATTATTGCCGTACCGTCCTTATTTACTTACAGAGACCAGCTATCTTTTAACTCGCTTGAAGAAATCAGCGATAAATATGGATCCATTAAAGGCTTTGATATCATCGCGGATTCATTTGGTCCAGGGGAATCGATGCCGACCCAGGTTGTCATTAAGAACGACGATCAACTGAATACATCCGAGTATATTGCTTTGACTGAGAAAATCAGCCAAGAATTAAAAAAAGTCGAGGATGTTAAAGCCGTCCGCTCTGTGACGATGCCAACCGGAAAGCCGATTGATGATTTCTATCTGTCTAAACAAGTTGGTACGGTTGGCGATGGCATAGGCAAAGGCAATGACGGGATTAAAAAAATCAGTGACGGACTTACAAAGGCCGGAGACCAAATGACAGCCAATCAGCCAAAAATGGAAGAGGCCACCAATGGTATCAATAAATTAATCAAAGGTACCTCCGACCTGAAAACGGGAATGGATTCAATCCAAACGGGCTTAAGCCAGATTGCCAAAGGTCTGAAAGACGGCTCACTCGGAGCACGTGATGCCCGCAAAGGTTTAGAAGAAATTACCGCCCAATCCGAGAAACTGTTGGCTGGATATCAACAACTGTTATCAGGCTACGAAAAAGCAGGAAAAGGCCTAAGCAGTTTAAAAGGCCATTACGATGATGTGGCCAAAAACCTGACTCTGTTACATCAAAGCTTAGCAGCGTTAGATCCACATTTCGCCAGATTTGAAGAAACGCTTAAAAAGACTAATCCGCAACTTTTAGCTAATCCAGACTATCAAGCTATTAAAATGACCCTCCAAGGGGTAAAAGGTGTGCCTGGAATTCCCGATTCCCCTGGTGCGGTTGCTGGGACCAAAGCGTTAGCCGATGGACTGCTACAATTAAACGCCGGATTGCAGGGGGCACAGGACGGACTCGGTGTTGCCAATACTAATTTTGCAAAGGCCATTGCCGGACAGAAACAATTGATCAACGGGATGAAACAGCTGATAAGCGGTATGAAGCAGCTCGAGCAGGGTATGAATAAAATGGAAAACGGCCAGGGACAAATCGTTTCTAAGCTACCGCAGTTCTCCAATGGCTTGGATGGTCTGAAAAATGGCCAACAGCAGGTACTGACCGGTTTTCAAACGATGGGCGGGCAAATTACCCAGCTTTCTGATGGTTTGACGCAAAGTGCCGATGGTTTAAACAAGGTGTCCAAAGGACTCAATTCTGCCCAAGACTATCTTTCTACGGTTTCAAAGCAAAAACAGAATGGTTTTTACATTCCGCAGGATGTCTTGGACAGCAAAGATTTTGCCAAGGTTCTTGATACCTACCTGTCGAAAGACCGGAAAGTGATGACCATAGATATTGTCTTTAATAAAAATCCTTATTCCAATGAAACAATTGACCGAATACCGGAAATTAAGGATACGGTAAAACGAGTGGTAAAAAATACGAAACTGGAGAATGCGAAAGTCGCCGTTGGCGGCGTCTCCAGTATGAACAATGACCTGGGAACAATTTCTGAGGGAGATTACTCACGAACTGTGGTATTAATGCTTACAGGAATTGCCTTGATCCTGGCTATCCTGCTCCGTTCGTTTATCATGCCGCTTTATTTAATCGGTTCGTTGATCCTAACCTACTATACTTCAATGTCTATTGCGGAAATGATCTTTATCAACTGGTTGGGCTACACAGGAATAAGCTGGGCCGTTCCATTTTTTGCCTTCGTTATTTTAATTGCACTCGGCATTGACTACAGTATTTTCTTGATGGACCGATTTAACGAGTATCAGCATCTGCCGGTTCGAGAAGCAATTTTGGAATCGATGAAGAAGATGGGAACCGTTATTATTTCGGCAGCGGTGATCTTAGGCGGTACATTTGCCGCCATGATGCCATCGGGCGTTCTATCATTGCTTGAAATTGCTACGATTCTATTAATTGGTCTGGCCCTATACGCCCTCGTCGTCCTTCCCTTATTCGTACCCGTCATGGTGCGGACCTTCGGCGAAGCGAACTGGTGGCCTTTTAAGAAAAATCCATATACTACAGACCATGCTGAATAATATACGAGCACACTGGATTCTCAATTCAGTGTGCTTTCTTTATGATATAAAGACCTTTATTTGATTCCAGGCTCGATGATTATGCTTTTTTCAACTGTGTCAAGCGTCGCCTGAGCACCCAATGGAATAGCAATATGTGGATTGCAATGGCCAATTTGCAAGCCCTTGATTGCCGGTTTCTTGGCCAGCTTGAGATAATGGTCGATCACCTCATCCGATGTTAACGATAAATTTTTCGGAAGACATTCATGAAAATCACCGATTAGTATTCCTGCGGTTGCCGAAAGCTTTCCAGCCATGTACAATTGATTCAACATCCTATCAATCACCCGCGGTTCTTCATTTACCTCTTCGATAAATAACAGTTTATCTTTCGTATCAATTTCAAATCGGGTTCCAAGCGTGCTCACTAGCAGGGATAAATTCCCGCCAACAAGCGGACCACTAGCCGGCCCATTCACCAATACTTCTAACGGCGATAGTTCCTCGGTATAAGACAACGGCAGCGGCTGAAATAATTGAAAAAAACTAACCTTTGATAATGGATGGGTATCTTCTCTTCCAATATCCGACCCCAGCATCGGCCCATGGAAGGTGACAAGTCCCGCCTCCTGCCTGAGGGCAGTATGTAAAAAGGTAATATCACTGTACCCCCAAAAGATTTTCGGGTTATTTTGAATCATTTTATAATCAATCTTTGCAGCAATTCTTGCGGTACCATAACCTCCACAAGCACAAATAATCGCTTTGACTTCTTTATCCAAAAACATCTGGTGCAGATCCTCCAGCCGCTCTTGATCGCTCCCGGCCAAATAGCCATTTCTTTTGGCAACATTCTTCCCCACTTTAACCGTTAACCCCAGCTTGGTTAAAAACTGAATTCCTCGTCCCAGGTTTTCCAAATTTGGCGGACTTGCCGGTGCGACCACACCGACTGTATCACCTTGTTTTAACTGAAATGGTTTCATGTATGCCATGTTCCTCCCCCCTTCTTCTACATTATGATTAGACTTAGCATTGCCATGCATTTTTTAACAATTGAATTATCCGAAATATTTAAATTACCATCGAATTAAGTGAAACTTTTTCCCTTTACTACCGTACATATATAAAGAACAATTTCTCATTGTTAAGACTGTAAATGATATCTCGAAAGGAGAGGAAATTATTGGGCGTAACACTCAGTAAGGGGCAAAAGGTTGACCTGACAAAAGCTCATCCAGGTCTGCAAAATGTAGTAGTCGGGCTTGGCTGGAACAGCAATCTTGGATCAAATTACGATTTGGATGCCTCTGCTTTTTTATTGGCTTCAAACAGCAAGGTTCACAGCGATCAGGACTTTGTTTTTTACAATAATCCATCAGGGGGTAATGGGTCGATCCTATATAGTGGAGATAATCGCACGGGCTCTGGAGTACAAGATGCGGAACAAATCCGAATTGATTTAGTTCGGGTACCGGCCCATATCCAGCGGATCGCCTTTACGATTACGATTCATGATGCCCAGGCAAAGCGGCAAAATTTTGGACAAGTAGCCGATTCCTATGTGCGAATTTTTAACGAACAAACCAATGAGGAGCTCTTACGCTACAATTTGGGGATGGATTTTACGGTGGAAACGGCCATCGTCGCTGCGGAAATATACCGCTATAACGGCGATTGGAAATTTAATGCGATTGGCAGTGGATTTCAGGGTGGATTAGCAGCACTATGCCGAAACTTTGGAGTTACCGTGGATGATTCACCGGTTGTCTCTTCATCAACACCATCCACTCAGCAGCCCGGTAACCAACAAAACCATACGAGCCATTCTTCCTGGCCGCAACATGGCAATTCCTTTCATTCTTATCAGCCATCCCAGACTCGTTATGATCCTTACCGGCAAAGCCAAGTTAACCAGCCTGCCTATCAGCAGCCCGTACACCCTCAACCGGAGCCTTTATATCAGCAGCCGTCCTATGGGTACCCGACATCTTCAACGGTTCCCACTCCTGCCGCAAACACCTATCGTACATATGGTGGAGACGATATTATTTGCCCCCGCTGCCATTCTTCCAATGTCCGCACCGGAAAGAAGGGCTTTGGACTGGGCAAAGCAGCGATCGGCGGCTTAATTCTCGGACCGGTTGGCCTACTTGGTGGTTTCATCGGACACAATCAACTAAAGTTTACCTGTAATAACTGCGGTAGCACCTGGTCTCCCTCGCAGACAGATTATGCCGAATGGGCCAATAATCAAAAAAGGAAAGCACAAGAATTATTTAACCGCTATAAAAGCCAGGATGTACTGGATGCTGTTGTAGCCGCTTGTGCCTTGGTGGCGATGGCTGATGGCTATTTGGACACTTCCGAACGGCAAAAGATGGTTGAATTTGTCCACCAAAGCGAAGAATTACGCGTTTTTGAAACAACGAAGGTCATTCAACGCTTCAATCTTTTTGTTTCGCGTCTCGAAAATGACCGCGTGATCGGCCGCGCTGAGGCTTTTCGTGCCCTTGGAAAAATGAGAACAAAACCGGAAGTGGCCCGCTTGGTTGCCCGTTACTGCATCGCCATCGGTTACGCGGATGGGAACTTTGACCACAATGAAAAGCAAACGGTCGTAGAGATTTGTCACGAACTCGGTTTAAACCCGGCGGAGTTCTTATCCTAAAAATGAGAAAGCCCTCGATCCCCATGTTTTTAGGAATCGGGGCTTTGATTACTTCCACACCCGTTGATTTTCGACTCTTTTCGTTAAGCCCAAGGCATCCAATTTTTCCAGAAAAGGAATCATATATTTGCGGGACAGGCCAAGCACTTCCTTTGCCTCGCCAACTTCAAACTCAGAACCGGTACCACTTCTTAATTTTTCCACTGCTTCATGAAAGACGGTTCCATAATAGGCTACCTGCTCATCCAGCATGACAATAAGCCCTTGTTCCTCAAGAAATCGCTTTAAGTCCATAGCCACAGAGTCAGGAATACCGGCGGAGGAAAAATAATCCTTCAGAGAACGCGTCTTCAACTGATCCCTTTGCAATTCCGCAAGTAGATTCTCGGTCCGCTTTGCCCAGTTTTTCGGCACATGAGGTACAAAATCAGCTAACGAAACAAATTGCTCTTTTCGGTTAAAAACATGGTTAGCAATCCTATTTTCAATGACAAAGTCCAGTAATCCCTTTGGGTATCTCTTTTGCATGGCTTGTAAAAGCTCTGCTTTATTCTCTCCGGCCTTCATCGGGTGCTGCAAATGATACTCTTGCAGACGATCGATCAAATCCTCTTCAATTTCTCGAATAAATAATGTTAGGGTATATTCTTTTCCATTGTACAAAACAAACTCTTCATCCCTCAGCTGCTCCTTCAATACCGCTTCATCCAGCGACGTCTGCTTTAGCAGCTCTGACAGCGTCAGGCTTTTTGCTTCCATTAATGCTGCGGTAATCCGCTCCTTAGGTGACCCTGCCTGTTTCTTTTTCAAATCTTCAATGGTTTGACTGCCAAAGCGATATTTATTTCCCCGTGGATCAATCACCCAGCCGCCGCCAATCGTTTCCTGCGGACTTGGTCTGCGTAAAATAAATCGGTCTCCGCGTTTCGCCAGGATCTCTTCATCAAGCCGTAGCTGGCACAAGATTTCACCATTTTCCTGTTTCACTTCATTGCGGTCAAAAAAGACAATTCGGCCCATGACTTCTGTTGTTCCAATATGCAGCTTGATCGGCATCCTTTGTTTAATCAAATGCTCCAGCTTATCCACGACATGGATGGCCACATCGACGACCTTTGTGACAATAAAATGTTCCGTGGAAACAAGCACATCGCCGCGTTCAAGCTCCTCTTTGGAAACCCCCGAAAGGTTAATCGCCGCCCGTTGGCCCGCATAGGCTTTTGCGGCCGGTTTATGATGCACTTGAATCTGCCGCGCCCGGACTTCAAGCCCCTTTGGCATAATTTTTAACAGTTGCCCTTCCTCAACCGTTCCCTCATAGACCGTTCCCCGGACAACCGTCCCTTGGCCTTTCACGGTAAACACCTGGTCGATTGGCAGCCGGAATGCCCCTTTGGCATCACGCATATCCTGCTGTTTCAAGGTATCAATAATTAATTCTTTTAGCTCGGTGATGCCTTTCTTTGATAGGCTGTCAACGAGAACAAATGGGGCATCCTCAAAGACCGTGCCAGTAAGTTCCGTTAAAATATCGTCTCTTACAAGTTCGATAAAGTCTTCATCAACACGGTCAATTTTGGTAATCGCCACAATTCCATTTTTGATTCCTAAAAATTTTAAAATCTCTAAATGCTCTCTTGTCTGCGGCATCACTCCCTCATCAGCTGCAACGACTAAAACGACTAAATCAATGCCGGCAACACCAGCAATCATTTGCCGGATAAAACGCTCATGACCCGGGACATCGATTACCGAAATTTGAATTTCCTGATCCTCATATAATGGGGCAAATCCGAGTTCAATCGAAATTTGCCGTTCCTTTTCCTCTTTTAACCGGTCTGTATCAATATTTGTTAAAGCTTTTGTCAGCGAAGTTTTGCCATGGTCAATATGTCCTGCCATTCCGATCGTAAAATATCGTTTTTCCAAGCCCGCCACCTTCTTTACAGTCTTCTCCTTTACTGTAGCTCGAATAAGCTAATTGTTCAAGCGAACGAATTGATGACGAAAATTAGGTTCTGCACCAAGCTAAATATGTTCACAATTTGTTAAAAATAAACTATAATAATAATATAAATTTGCCTTAGGGAAACTTTTGTTGATGGACGAAACAAACATCCGCATAGGAAAAAAGAAAGGATGATTTCTTATGGGTCATACAAATTCACTGGCTGTTAAAAAGGCTCAAGCTTCGGAGCGACGAACCGTTTTAGCTGCAAGAGATGCCATTGAGGGAAAAGTAACAGGCATCCGTGCCTTGCTGCCATTTATCGGGCCGGCATTTATTGCCTCGATTGCTTACGTAGATCCAGGGAATTTTGCCACAAACATCCAAAGTGGTGCTCGTTTTGGTTATAAAATGCTCTGGGTAATTGTGTTAGCCAACCTAATGGCCATGTTGTTACAAAATATGTCGGCAAAATTAGGAATCGCTACGGGACAAAACCTGCCTGAGGTTTGCCGCCAGTATTTGCCGAAATGGCTGACGATGATTATGTGGATCGTCTCAGAACTTGCAGCCATGGCCACTGACCTGGCCGAATTTTTAGGAGCGACATTGGCTTTAAATTTATTGGCCGGGATCCCGATGTTTTATGCGGTGATTATCACTGGAATAGTTACTTACTTCATTTTGCTTATGGAAAAATACGGCTTCCGGCCCATAGAAAAATTTATCGCTGCATTTGCGATGATTATTGGCCTATGTTATTTAGTAGAAACCGTACTGTCAAAACCGAATTTTGCGCAAATTGCCTATCACAGCGTTGTACCATGGCTTGGTAATAAAGAAAGCATCATGCTTGCCGTCGGCGTCATTGGGGCAACCGTCATGCCTCATGCGATTTACTTGCATTCAAGTCTTACGCAAAACCGGATTGTTCCTCGCAATGATATGGAAAAAATAAAGATTCAAAAATTCAGTTCGCTGGAAATTCTGATTGCCATGTTTCTTGCCGGATTTGTAAACTTGGCGATGATGTATATGGCGGCTTCCGTATTTCATACATCAGGAAAAAGTGATATCGCCGACCTGACAACTGCTTATCACACGCTTACACCGCTGCTCGGTTCGGCCGCAGCCAGTGTGTTCTTGATTTCTTTACTTGCCTCCGGTATTTCCAGTTCTGTTGTCGGTACCATGGCGGGGCAAGTGATCATGCAGGGATTTGTCGGCTTTGCGATTCCCGTTTGGGTTCGCCGACTCGTGACCATGCTGCCGAGTATTATTATCGTTGCTATCGGTGCCGACCCGACGCAAACCCTGGTCATCAGTCAGGTAATCCTTAGCATCGTCCTGCCATTCCCTGTCATCGCCTTGATTTACTTTACCCAAAAAAGGGAACTGATGGGAGTATTAACGAATAAACGGATCACAACCATCGTTTCAAGCCTGTTTGCGATCATTATCCTAGGGCTAAATATCTGGCTGGTAATCCAGGCATTTATCGGATAAAAAAACCGAAATTTTGCACTCAACCGCAAAATTTCGGTTTTTTCTTTGGCCGATAGGAAAGTATAAAAACTTTCCTATCAGGCATAAGTGTAACTACGCCTCATGAACCGCCTTAAAGGCTCGCCAATCGGCGAGTTTTCTTTAAATTTTCCAAGGGATTTTCGCTAATTTATGCAGTTTCCCGCCATTTATCTAATTGGTAAACACAAATTCCGTCCTGCTGCCGGTTTGTCCGGCAATAACCTCGAGTCTGGCATCAATCCGCTCCTTCAATTCCGGAACGTGCGAGATGATACCAACCAAACGGCCACCGTTTTGAATATCCAACAAGGCCTCAATCGCCTGATCAAGCGACTCAGGATCCAAAGTGCCAAATCCTTCATCGATGAACATGGTCTCCAATGATACGCCGCCAGCATAATTTTGGACGACATCTGCTAGTCCAAGTGCCAATGAAAGCGACGCTTTAAAGCTCTCACCGCCGGATAATGTCTTGACATGGCGTTCCTGGCCGGTGTATTGGTCAAATACCAGCAAATCCAAACCGCTTTGGGCGTTTCCTTTAGCCCGGTCTGTTTTCCTGAGCAGCTGGAACCGTCCGGATGTCATTTTTCGCAGCCGCACATTGGCTTCGCGTAAAATATCATCCAAAAAGGCAGCCAAGACGTAACGCTCAAAGGTGATTCGGAAGATATTCTGCCCCTTTGTAATCTCATACAAATGTCCAATCAGTTTATAACGCTCCTCGAGCAGCTTCATCGACTCATTTAACTGTTCAATCCGCTGATAGATTTCTTCATTGTCGCGCTTTTTCACAAAAATATCAGTTCGTTTACTATTTAATTCAGCAATTTCTGCTGCTAATTTTTCCAATTCGGCTTTTAACCCGGCTACATCAGGCACCTTTACATCTTTTAACTTGATCGTTAATTCAGCAAAGCGATCGGAGACGGATCGTAATTCTTCGCGGTAGCTGCGAATTTCTGCTTCCAGTGTTTCGATGCTGGCAGCTGAAAGCTTCGAGTCATGATAAACCGTATAATTTTCAAATCCCTGTTCGGAAAGTTGATTTTTAAAGGTTTCCCGTTCAACCCTAAGCTCCTGTTGTTTCGTCTGAAATAACTTTTCGGCTTCCAGCAATCTTGCTGCCTCAGCGGCCTGCTTTTGTTTTACCGCTTGTACCCGCTTTTCGGCCTCCTCCAGCTGCTTCATCAGTAACTGCTGGCGTTCCTTTAATCCGGCAAGCGTTTTTTCATACTCTGTGACCGAGCGAAGATTTTCCGGGATAAGTGACATCATTCGCGAAAGATTGGTTTTCTTTTCAGTAAATTGCACGGTCAACAGCGTTACGTTTTCCGCTAATTGCTGAATGAGCTTCTGTAACTTCTGCTTGTCCGTTTCCTTTTTTTTGAGCTCCAGCGTAATTGGCTCAAGCTGTTGCAGCTGTTCTGCCAATTTCTTTTGCTTAAGGGCAAGATTATTTTTAGCCAGAGTGACTTCTGTTTTGACCGAAAGCACATCTGTTTCCGTAAAATCAATCCTTTTTGCCCGAATCTCTGCCAGTATTTCATCCAGCCCTTCCCTTTGGGTTTTCTCGTCTGACTGGCATTGATACAGCCTTGCTTCATCGGCCGATTTTTCTTCCTCCCATTTGGCAGCCTGGGCCTTGGCCGCTTTTAAGTCCTCCTCATTAGGAATGTTGTCACCAAGATGCCCCGCCGGTGAGGGATGGTGGACCGATCCGCAAACCGGACAAGCCTCCCCCTCTTGAAGTCTTGAGGCTAATAGGGCTGCTTGTCCATTCAGCCATTTTTGCTCCAAGTCGGCAACCAACGCCTTTGCGTCCGTTAATCTGGCAAGTGTATTCACAAATTGTTTAGAACTGGCTTCAAGATTTTGTTGTGCTTTTAAATAACGTTGTTGCAGAAGTTGGAATTTATCTAGGATGTCCAGTTCAGCCTGCAGCCTTTCCAGCTTTCGCTCATTTTCAAGATAGACAAGCTGCCCTTTTTCAATCTCCGTCTTCTGCTGCTGCAGGCGGCTGAGTCTTTCTTCTACTTGCGCCAAATTCTTTTCCGCCAATGACTGGTCCTTTTTGACAGCTTCTAATTCCGCTGCGACAGCCGACGTTTGTTTCATCAATGAAGCGAATGAATAGATGTCATCCTTCAAATTGCTTAAGCGATTGATTTCATCGAGGAGCGACTGTCGTTCACCCTCACGTGCAAGCTCCTGTTGCAGCTGTTCTTCATGTTGTTGAGCAAGACCCTGCAATTTTTCGATCGCCGCTTTGATTTGCTGAACATTTTCAGCTACTAGGTCGGCTTCGCGTTTTAAACGGTGGCATAGTTCTTCCTGTTTAGCTAAAACGGCTGCCCTTTGCCCCCTCCGGATCTGGTTTTCTTTTTCAGCAAAAAGATCAGCTTGTGAAGTCAGCAGTGCTTTTTGATTCTTTAATTTTTCGAGGGTTTGCAGTTGCTCCAAGATCGTTTCGGCTTCAGAAAGCTTGGCTTTCACCTGATCCTGCCGCAGGACTTGGGCTTTTAACTGTCCGTCTAATTGTTCAAGCAGTTCAGCCAACCCGCTGATTTCCTCCTGCAAAAGCGGCAAAATCAGCGTATCATTCTCACTGCCAGCCCCCACATACTCCCGCAATTCATCATTCGTAACAGCTTGGATCCTTCGTATCGCTTCATTTCGTGATTGAACTTGGGCATCAACCGATTTCTTCAGTTCGCTCGCTTCTTCCTTCAGTTTTTCCTCGACCAGTTTATATACTTGAGTGTGAAACAGCCGTTGCAGAATGACCTCCTTATCCTTGCTGTCGGATGTTAGCAGTTTGCGGAATTCTCCTTGGGGTATCATTAAAATCTGCCGGAATTGATTGGCATCTATTAACATGATCTCTTTTATCTTCTCTTCAACATCAGTAATTTTCGAAGCTAATAGTTTTCTCTCACCATCCGAACCCCAAATATATAACTCCGCCTTGGCCCCAATGGTAGTACACCCATCGCCTTTTTCTTTCTTTTTTAACTGCTGTGGCGACCGGGTAATGGAGTAAACCTGATTTCGTAAGGAAAAATCTAACGAAACCTCTGTCAGCAAATCATCGCTGGCAAAATGGCTCCGGAGTTCAGGACCATTGCGATCCTCGCCGCTTGCTTTCCCATAAATGGCATAGCTGATGGCGTCAAAAATAGTCGTCTTGCCGGAACCGGTTTTTCCAGAAATAACAAACATTGTTCGATTACCAAGTTCTGTGAAATCAATACATTCCCGTTCCGCATAGGGGCCAAATGCCTGCATCGTCAATCTTATTGGTCTCATTTGACAGCAGCCTCCCCTTTTAATACTTTTTCGATCATTTCCGCCATCACCGCTTTTTTCTCGCTCGTAAATGCGGATGTCGTCATTTCTGTGTAAAATTGTTCAAATAGCTCTATCTCCGATTTCTTCTCAGCGCGGATGGCATTAAAGGATTGTTTCTTTTTCAAATTCAAGACATCAATTTTTCGTTCAAGATGCAGGACGTTGGGGTATACCTGCCTTAGTTTATTGATCGGGTCAATTAACGCGCCTTCATCAAGCAGAGTTATTTTTAAATAATCATCTGTCCGTTCCTTTTCGTAAAATTGCGGATCAAGCAGTTGATCGATAAATCCGACAAGCTCCCGCATATCATGCTTCGGGGTTAGAGAGCGATAACGATGGGTGAAATTTCCACTCTGATCTATTTCAATAATCGAAATGGATTTATTTTGGGTTGCTTCGGAAAAAGAATATTTTAATAGTGAGCCGGAATATTTCACTGTTTCATGACGGATGGCATCGGGGCTGTGAAGGTGGCCAAGGGCCGTATAAGAAAAAGGAGCAAACAATTCCGCACCGACGCAACCGGAACCGCCGACCGATAGGACCCGTTCGGAATCCGATGTTTGCCCGCCCAACACAAAGGCATGTCCTACGAGGACATTTGGTTCATTAGGGTTAATCGTTTCTTCGATTCTTCCAATCAGCGCCTTCATAGCATCATGATGGGAATGGATTGAATCGTCCCCTAAAAGTTCCCGGACGACACCTGGTTCAGCGTAAGGAAGGAGATAAAAGTTCACTCCATTTATGCGAACCGGTTCAAAACAGTTTGCCAGTTTGCCGGATAAATAGAATTGACTATGCTTATACCATGAGCTGCCAAAAGAAAGCCGTTCGGCACTATCGTGGTTTCCGGCAATTGCCACAATTGGTGTCTTCGCTTCAACATTAATTTTAAATAAAATTTCATCTAACAATTCTACTGCATCGGTGGGCGGAACGGAACGGTCATACAGATCGCCGGCAATGACGACCGCATCCGGCTCTTCCTCTCGAACGACGTCGACAAATTGATTCAACACTTCCCGCTGGTCCGCCGTCATATAGACACCGTGCACCAGTTTTCCTAAATGCCAATCGGCGGTATGGATAAATTTCATCAGATCACCCTGTTTTTTGATAAACTAGATTTTTCAATATCTCTATTATAGCAAATTACCGATTCACCAGCTCTGGTAATTGATGATATGAATACTCAAAACAACAAAAAACAGCCCGGCAATTGTACCGGACTGTTATAGTCAGTATGAGAAATTACTTCTTAGTTACGTTAGCAGCTTGAGGTCCACGAGCTCCTTCAACTACTTCGAAAGAAACTTCTTGACCTTCTTCTAAGGTTTTGAAACCTTCTGATTGGATTGCTGAGTAATGAACGAATACGTCGTTACCGTCTTCTCCTTCGATGAATCCGAAACCTTTTTCTGAGTTAAACCATTTTACCTTACCGTTTTTCATTAAAAAAATCCTCCTATTGGCCATTCAGCCATGTTTAAAATTCACCAAATTACAACGTACCTAGCTTTACTTCATTACCTTATCCATTCTTGGTTTAAACCTTGAACAAGCTTGTAACATAAATCTAATAACGTGTAACGGCTGATTAAAATTTAACATTTCTAAGAAGTAATGTCAAGTTTAGGGCGCATGACACAAATTGACACCATTCTGCCCAGATAATTTAGAAATCTCGTCCCCACCCCTAAAATGACAGACATATGGGCGGTTTTTAACCAAAAATCGGTCAGTTTTATGATCTTCCCGAACGAAGACATAGCCTTCTTTGTCAATATTTGCTGAAAACTTTTTCACTCTTCCTGTTTTTTCTCGATGACGTTATGGAAAAACAGCGAAGAAATTAATTCTTCAGTGTCAGCGAAACCTCATCGTCTTCCTTAAACTTATCCAATATCGTAATCGTATCAACGAGGTGATTATTAAAAATTTGTTTTGCCACTGCCAAAAGCTCGATGAGCATCGGATCTTTCAGGGTATAAATGACTTTATTCCCATCTTTCGTACCAGAAACGATATTTTTGGCTCTTAACACTTGCAGCTGCTGTGAAACGGCTGATCCCTCACTGCCCGCAAGTGTCTGAATTTCGTTTACGCTTTTGTCTCCTTCAGCAAGAATTTCCAAAATGCGAATTCTTAACGGATGAGCAAGAGCTTTAAAAAATTCGGCTTTAAACCGCTGCACTTCTAAATTCAATTGATCAACTCCTTTACATCGCTAGAAAGTAGCAGTTAACTTTTTCCTGCCGCTTTCTACGCTCTCAGACTTGGAAAGTTCTTTACACTCATGAAAGGCAAAGTGCTTGCAGCCGAGGCACTTATTTTTGTTAATCTGTTCCAAAGCAAATTGAATCGCATCTCCCGTGTGCTCGAAGAAATGCTCTTTTCCAATCATATCGTATAAGCCCGTCTTCTTTAAAACCATTTCCGGCTGCGGATTAAGACCCGATAATATTACTATACCATTTTTCGAAAAATGATGGACAATCCTCGATAAATTTGCTTCTCCAGTAGTGTCCATAAAAGGAACCCGGCCCATCCGCAGCAGCAGGATTTTCGGACGATAATTAATCGTCTTCATAATCGTTTCCTCAAACGTTAAAGCCGCCCCAAAGAATAGTGGACCTTCGATATTAAAAATACTGATTTGTGGGCAGTCATGTGTATCGGAAACCATGCCTGTTTCCACCTTTTTACGTTTTGTCTCATAATTTGGCAGTGCTTTGGCGGTAATCATGATATCGCTCATCCGTTTTACAAACAGAATTGCCGACATGACCAGGCCAACCTCTACGGCCAACGTTAAATTGACAAACACCGTTAATAAAAAAGTCACCACCAACACTAGGGCATCAGTAGATTTTGTTTTTAAAATATGGCCAAATACTTTTCTTTCACTCATATTCCACGCCACCACCATGAGAATCGGGGCCATACTTGCAAGCGGAATATAAGACGCATATTGGGCAAAAAAGATGAGCACAAGCAGAACGACAATTCCATGAATGATTCCTGATAAAGGTGACACTGCACCATTCTTAATATTCGTGGCTGTCCGGGCAATGGCCCCGGTCGCTGGAATCCCGCCGAATAATGGCGTGACCATGTTGGCAATCCCCTGACCGATCAACTCCTTGTTGCTGTTATGGCGGCTATTCGTCATTCCGTCGGCAACCACAGCCGAAAGCAGCGACTCAATCCCGCCAAGCATCGCAATAATAAAAGCTGGTTTGATCAGATTCATCATGACGTCCAAGTTGATATCAGGTATATGAAACTTCGGCAGCGAACTTGGAATTTGGCCATAGGCTGTTCCAATGGTGGCGACCTGATCCGGAAAAAGCATGGTCGCGAATAAGGTAGAAACCATCAATCCAATCAAAGGACCAGGAACTTTAGGGGCAATCTTTGGAGTCAGGATTATGGTAACCAGACAAATGCCAGCCGTTAAAATACTATAGACATTGGTTGTATGCAAATGGACAAAAATTTCTTGAATGTTTTTTACAAACTCCTCATGTCTTTTCATGCCCTCTAAGCCCAGAAAACTGGCAATTTGTCCGGTGAAAATGGTCACTGCAATCCCGGTCGTAAATCCAATTGTTACTGGTCTTGGGATGTATTTAATCAGCGATCCTAGTTTAAAAATCCCTAATAAAAGAAGGATGATTCCGGCCATAAATCCGGCGATGAGCAGATTTTCATATCCGTACGTCATGACAATTCCAAATAAAATCGGAATGAATGCACCTGTTGGGCCGCCAATTTGATACTTCGATCCGCCAAATAAGGAGATGAGAATTCCGGCAACAATGGTCGTGTAGATTCCATACTCTGGCTTCACTCCTGAAGCAATAGCAAAAGCCATGCCAAGCGGGATCGCGATAACCCCTACAATCAATCCGGAAACCAGATCCTTTGGCAGGCTCTTTAAAGAATATTGATGGAACCTTTGGTTAATAAACATATTCACCCTTCTTATCTTATTATTTTTGTATATCTGATTATTTGAATATATAATAATAGTTGAGGATAATCAAGCTATTTTGGCAAAAAATGTTCACTTTACAATATTTTTAGGAAGTGATATAATGATCGGGCGATGAGCTGAATTGTGTAAGTCGAAAAACATTCCTTTAGGGAACACACAATGTGGAGTGTGGTTTTTCGCCTCAATCTGAGAAAAGTTTTAGCGCCTTGTCGCTGGAGCTGGACAATATACAAAAGACGTCTGAAGAATCAGGCGTCTTTTGTTGTTTTTATGGCTCTTTTTTCCTACTTATTTTAAAATAGAAATTGGAAGTTCATTTTAAGTGAGTGGAGGAGTAAGTGTGTACAATCACGAAATCGATTATAAGATTTACGGCGATGATATGCAGTTCGTTGAAGTTGAACTTGATCCGCAAGAAACGGTTGTGGCTGAGGCAGGCAGCTTTATGATGATGGAAAATGATATTCACATGGAGACGATTTTTGGTGATGGATCCGGTACTGGCGGCAGCGGCTTAATGGGAAAACTCTTCAGTGCTGGTAAAAGGGTCCTTACTGGAGAAAGCTTGTTCATGACCACTTTCACCAATACCGGTTCAGGCAAAAGACATGTTTCCTTTGCCTCACCGTATCCGGGGAAAATTATTCCGATGAATTTAAGTGAATTTGGCGGAAAAATTGTCTGCCAAAAAGATGCGTTTTTAGCAGCGGCAAAGGGTGTATCTGTCGGAATTGAATTTCAACGAAAAATCGGTGTTGGCTTCTTCGGAGGCGAAGGTTTCATCATGCAGAAACTCGAAGGTGACGGGATGGCATTCGTTCATGCAGGTGGAACAATCATCAAAAAAGACCTTCTTCCCGGACAAGCACTGCAGGTTGATACCGGCTGTCTGGTGGCGATGACGAGAGATGTTCAATACGATATCGAATTTGTCAAAGGCATCAAAACGGCCCTGTTTGGCGGCGAAGGTTTATTTTTTGCCACCTTAAGAGGACCAGGCTCTGTCTGGATTCAATCTCTTCCATTCAGCAGGCTCGCCAGCAGAGTATTTGCTGCAGCACCTTCGCGCGGTGGTTCTAAAGATGAGGGCAGCATTGCCAAAGGAATTTTTGATATGTTTAATGGAGATTAATTATTAAAAAAGGCAAAGTCGGTGTGACTTTGCCTTTTTTAAAGCAGTCTTACTTCAATTCTGAAAATTTTTTGCCTTTCGGGTAAATATAGCGGTTCTTCTTTATCCAGCCATCTGATCCTTCCGCCTTTCGGGCAATTAGAGCGGTTCTTCTTTACCCAACCATTCGATCCTTCCGCCTTTCGAGCAATTAGATCTGCAGATGTTCTTTTATTTCATTTTTAGGTCGTTTTTTTGTCGTTCAATGTATTGGTCGCGCTCACCGCCGTCGGCTAGTTCTTCGGAAAATTCATGATTGGTTTGCTTCCCGACGAATTTACCAGTCCGGAGTGTTTTCGGCAATAAATTATTATTGGGCGCAGACTGTTCATTCCAATCTCCCATTGTAATCACCTCAATTTTAGTTTCCTTCATTCCGGGAAAATTATCCTCAAAAGGATTCAACATCTTCATCATTATTTCCCATCTTTTGATACACAAATTACCGTTTCCAATAGTAAAATCACTCACCAAAACCGCTATTTCCGCATAAAAATATTATTATATAATAGCAATGCCCTTTAAACTCGTACCATAATAAGACCTTGTCAAGCATAAATATTCCATTTTTCCCCCATACTATTATAAAAGGATCCATTGAGGTGAAAAATATGGGACTGCTCAGCTCGTTTTATCAGTGGCGAGAAACAAGATATCAAAACCATCTCTCCAACATGAAAGACCAGGGTAAATGTCCTGATTGTCAAGGCCGAGGATATACGGTTTATCCCTATAATGAATTTGCCTACTTTAATTCGTTTGATTGTCCAAGCTGTCAAGGCAGCGGCAGTTATTCCGACTGGGAAGCCATGAATAATGAACCTTTTTAAAGTCAATCCCATTATAGCTCCAACCCTTTGGTATCTATAATGGGATTGGCCAGCAATGATTTAAATCTTTTTTAGATCAAGGAATTCTGACGAAGAGGATAAATTTTTGGGGGTGCTCTGCTTGTCTATCATCGTCTATCAGACATTTGTGATTAAACAGGATCAGTTTAAAGAAGGAATTGAAAATTTAAGAGAGATTAAAAAGTTCAGAATGGAGAATTACAATCATAAAGTCGACATTCTGACACCTGTTTCCGGAAAAGATCATACATATGCTTTGCTATCAACATATGAAGGTTTAGCGGAAATGGAATTGCAGAATAAGAAAATGTTTGAGGATGAAGAGTATTTAGAGCTTATTGGTCCTTTTTTCCTAGAAAACATTGTTGAAAATAGCCTTTATACCCAAATATATCGCTCGCTGCGCGATCAGCCGAAAGAAAAAAGCAAATAAATAATTGATCAAAAAGCGTGCAGAAAATCTGCACGCTTTTTTAACCGTTAATCGCGATCCAAAAGTTCGGCGCCGGCAATTCCCGGTTTTGTCATTTCGTAAATATTTAAAATGAGGTCCAATTCCTCTTCCGTTAAGACATCATGCTGCAGGCATAATTCGCGGACAGACTTGCCAGTGGTAATCGCCTCTCTGGCAATTCTTGCTGCTGTCTCATAGCCTAGATGCGGATTTACAGCGGTAATGATCCCAACACTTTTTTCGACATAATCTTTTAAACGTCCCTCATTTGCCTCAATACCTTTAAGACAATTATCGGTAAACGTGCGGAAACCGTTGTTCATAATACTAATAGATTGTAGTAAATTAAACACCAAAACCGGTTCCATAACGTTTAATTCAAGCTGCCCCGCCTCGGAAGCTAGGCAAATAGTATGGTCGTTACCGATGACTTGGAAGGCGATTTGATTGATCACTTCCGGCATGACCGGATTTACTTTTCCCGGCATAATCGAAGAGCCCGGCTGACGAGCAGGAAGACTGATTTCTGCCAGACCAGCTCGTGGACCTGATGCCATTAAACGTAGATCATTGGCAATCTTGGACATATTCATCATACAAACTTTTAAGGCTGCGGACACTTCAGTATAAGCATCGGTATTTTGGGTTGCATCGACAAGATGATCGGCATTGACTAACGGCAGCCCGGTAATGTCAGCCAACTGTTTCACCACATCTTTAATGTATTTCGGGTCGGCATTTAATCCAGTACCTACTGCTGTAGCGCCCATATTGACCGGATATAAATGTTTATACGACTGCCTGATCCGCTTCATGTCTCGTTCAATCACTCTTGAATAGGCTTCAAATTCCTGCCCAAGACGAATCGGCACGGCATCCTGAAGGTGAGTCCGCCCCATTTTGATGACATCCTCAAATTGCTTTGCTTTTTCCTTGAACACCTGATGCATATCCGCCATCGTTTCCAGCAATTTTTCCAGTAGCTTTAGTGCTGCAATATGGATCGCTGTCGGAAAGACATCATTGGTTGATTGTGACATATTCACGTGACTGTTAGGACTTAAATGAAAATAATCCCCTTTTTCATAACCAAGAATTTCTAGTGCCCGATTGGCAATGACCTCGTTGGCATTCATATTCATGGAAGTCCCCGCACCCCCCTGAATTGGGTCGACAATAAACTGTTCATGCCACTTCCCTTGCAATATCTCATCGGCTGCTTGCACAATCGCTTCGGCCAGACCGCTGTATAAACGCTTTGTATTCATATTGGCAATAGCCGCCGCTTTCTTTACCGCTGCCAGTGCTTTAATTAGTTCTTCGTGGATGCGGTAACCGGTAATCGGGAAATTTTCAACTGCCCGGAGTGTTTGAATTCCATAATAAGCATTGGCCGGAATCTCTTTTTTCCCTAAAAAATCCTGTTCGATTCTTTTAGTCTCTTCTAACATTCTGTTTGCCCCCAAGCTTAATCGTATATTATATTAAAATATCACATCGGTGGATTAGCCACCAAATCCTATTATACTTCTTCTATCCTTTAGCTGTAAACGTTTGCACCTTTATTACCTTTTTTAATTAGTAAACTGCTTTATATATAACAAAATCGTTAGCAAATATTAATTTTTAGTAAAGATTAATTATTGGAATTAGATGTATAATAAAACTAAAGGAATGAGTTTCTATTTATTTTTCAAATATTCGAGGAGAGAGATATGAAAGCACATGAAATTATGTTGACCGATGTCCATAAAGTAAAACAAAGCGATACGGTAAGAACGGTAATTGAAAAGTTTATCGAATATCGAATCAGCGGACTTCCTGTCGTCAATGAACGCAATGAAATTGTTGGCTTTATTAGTGACGGTGATATTATGAGTTACATTGGCAAACATGAGGACCGGGTTCTGGATAATTTCTATTATTCTTTTGTGATCAAAGGAGATCTGGAAGAATTCGAGGACAGAGAAAAGCGGCTGTTAAATTTAAACGTGATGGAAATTGCCAAGAAAAAAGTTATTAAAGTATCATGGAACGAAGATGTTGAAAACATTGCTGCGATTTTAGGAAAAAAACATATTAAAAAGGTACCGGTCGAGCGCAATGGGGTATTGGTCGGCATTATCAGCCGGGGAGACGTCATCAGGAGTTCATTTAAAGCCTTGCTATAATCCTTAAAAAAGATCTGACAACAACACGTCAGATCTTTTTATCGTTCCTAATGAATTCCCTTCTTCTTAAAACGTCCGCCGCGAACCTCGGAGATGTCGGCAATAGCGAGGAAGGCTGAAGGGTCTATTTCCTCGACAATGGTTGTCAATTTCGATTCCTCCAGTCTCGTAATGACACTAAAAATAACCTTTTTATTATCTCCCGTATAAGCCCCTTCTCCTTGTAAGTAGGTTACTCCCCGTCCTAAACGCGCATTTACCGCCTCGCCAATTTCCTCCGCTACGTCGCTGATAATCCAAACTGATTTCGTCCCTTCCAATCCGGCGACTACCCCATCGATCGCTTTTGAAGCGATGACATAGGCGAGCAATGAGTACATTGCTCTGTCCCAGCTGAAGACAAAACCGGCGGTTCCTAAAATAAAGATATTCATGATCATAATGATTTGCCCGACGGAAAAAGGGACCTTATTATTGATCACAATTGCCAGTATTTCCGTTCCATCTAACGCTCCGCCGTTACGGATTACCAATCCTACTCCGATCCCTAAAATCATCCCGCCGAAAACCGTTGCCAGCAGGATATCTTCTGTAAAAGGGGGAATTGGATGGAAAAAGGTTGTAAAAATGGATAACACAATAATTCCATAGACAGTGGATAAGGCAAAGGTTTTACCCATCTGTTTATAGCCTAAATAAACAAATGGCAGGTTTAAGATAAATAGAAAGATCCCCAGTTTCCAGCCTGAAAGATAGGAAAGCATAATCGAAATGCCTGTAATTCCACCATCAATGACCTTGTTAGGTACTAAGAAGATTTCTAGCCCAGTCGCCATGAGAATGGCACCAATCGTAATGCCAATGACACGAAGAATAATTTTTGAAAGAGGAAGCTTGCGATGTTGAATCGCCAGAGGTAACTGATCTGTCATAAAATCACACCTTTATTATTCAATTTCAGGATCCTAATGAAACCGATCTCTGTTTACAATGATACCATTTTTCAGAAAACCGGCGAACAGTTCCGACTGTTCGCCAGCTTTTTACATATATTAGTCAGTAAATCCAACCATCATAACATCCGGGTCAGAACCAACTCGTTCATCTTTGTTTAATCCATCGATGGTTTCCATGTCTTCGGCCGTTAATTCAAAATCAAAAATATTGGCGTTGTCGATAATTCGTTGCTCTTTGATTGATTTTGGAATCGTCACAACTTTGTTTTGTAAGTCCCAGCGCAGGATGACTTGTACCGCTGATTTTCCATACTTTTTACCAATTTCAGTTAAAACTGGATCGTTAACCAGCTGCCCCTGCTTCAGCGGTGACCATGCCTCTAGCTGGATCCCCTCTTTTTGACAATAGGCCAGCAAATCCTTTTGCGTTAAGTGTGGATGAAATTCTACTTGGTTAACCATTGGTTTAATTTCGCAATCCTTCAATAATTCCTCCAGATGGTGAATTTTGAAATTGCTGACACCAATAGCACGCACTCTTCCGTCTTTATATAGCTTTTCCAGTGCCTTCCAGGTCTCTTTAAATTTATTTTTACCAGGCCAATGGATTAAGTATAGATCCAAATAGTCTAACCCCAGCTTCTTTAGACTTGTTTCATACGCCTGAAGGGTAGATTCATAACCTTGATCAGAATTCCAAACCTTCGAGGTAATAAATATTTCTTCCCTTGGCACGCCTGATTCTTTAATCGCTTTGCCGACGCCTTCTTCATTTTGATAGACGGCAGCTGTGTCGATTGCGCGATAACCATGCTTTAGCGCCGCTCTTACGGATTCAATGACCTCTGAACCCTCTTTCACTTTAAAAACACCAAGTCCAAACCAAGGCATTTTCACGCCGTTATGTAATGTCGTAGTATCTGTCAAACTGGTTGCCATTATCATTACTCCTTTCTCTACATAACCTACATCTTTATAGTACATCAAATTAGAAAAACTATCCAACAAGAAAACTTCGCTAAAAAAGCACCCATCTTGAGATGAGTGCTTGATTAAAGAATATTTTTCTATACTGCCTCGGAATCGTGGGTCTCACTTTTTGATACTTCCCCTTGCTTGTTTCTTTTTAGGAAAAATGACCCGACAACTAAGACGGCAATTAACAGGGTAAGGGTTACTTGCGAACGCATTGAATCAAGTTTCCAAGAGCTTTGACAGCCCTAATATAGCGGCCGCCAAAGCCTTGATATATTAAAGCTCCCCAATACTTTCTTTAAGCGTCCTTACGATAAATGCAAGATCTTCTTCGGTGATACTTAATGGTGGTGAAAGCTGCAAAATATTATTGAAACCGGCAACTGTATCACCATTCTTACCGACAATTAAGCCCTTTGCCCTGCAGCTGTTCATGACTTTATTCAGTTTTTCGACAGCAGCTGGCTGTTTCGTTTGTTTGTCTTCGACTAATTCAATCCCTATAAGCAAGCCTTTGCCGCGAACATCGCCCACATTCGGATGTTCCTTTAACTCTGCTAATTCTTGTAACAACCGTTCTCCCAATTCTTTTGACCGCTCTACTAAATTTTCCTTTTCCATGATCTCGAGATTTTTCAATGCCAGAGCACAGGCCGCCGGATTGCCGCCAAATGTGTTGACATGGCGGAAACGATCATAGTCATCACTGCCGATATAGGTCTCATAAATTTCTCTTTTAACGGCTGTAGCGGATAATGGCAGATAGGCACTGGTAATGCCTTTGGCCATGGTAACAATATCAGGCTTTACCCCGTAATTCATGAAGCCGAAAGGTTTTCCGGTGCGGCCAAAGCCACAAATCACTTCATCACTGATTAACAGGGCACCATGTTTTTCACAAATTTCTTTCACCCTGGCCATATAGCCGTCAGGCGGCATTAATATACCTCCGCCGGTGATAATCGGTTCCATAATGACTCCGGCAATCGTCTCACTTAATTCCCATGTCATGACGCGGTCGATTTCTTCCGCGCTTGCTAACGTCTCCACGTCCTCAGGGTGGCGATACGTGTCGGGAGGAGCGACATGAAGAAATCCTTGACCGAGCGGCTCATATTTATACTTTCTTTGCGCCTGTCCAGTTGCTGCCAGCGCTCCCATAGAATTGCCGTGATAGGCACGATAACGCGAGATAAATTTATAACGCCCGGGATTCCCTTTTTGATGGTGATATTGGCGAGCAATTTTAAAGGCAGTTTCATTTGCTTCCGATCCACTGTTAGAAAAGAAAATAACGTAATCATCACTCAGCCATTCGTTCAGTTTTTCGGCCAGTTTAATAGCAGGCAGGTGGCTTTGGGATAATGGGAAGTACGGCATTTCCTCCAGTTGTTCGTAAGCCGCCTTCGCCAGTTCCTTCCGACCGTAGCCGACATTTACGCACCAAAGTCCAGACATTCCGTCCAAATAGCGGTTTCCGTTAATATCCGTGACCCAGGCCCCTTCTGCCTTGGTAATAATTAAATTGGACGGGCTTGGCCCTGCACCACGCATTGCATGCCACAAATATTTTTCATCGATTTCTTGAAAATTTTTCGTTTGCGTTTCCATTATCATCATTCCCATCTACATTTTATCTCGCTTTAACGGGCAGTAAGACCTCCTCCAAAGCTATAGTAAAAAACGCAGAAGTTCAAGTTGGGAGATAGCTACCCTTGTAGTTTCAGTTTATAAATAACGGGCTGTAAGCATTTTCTTGCGAGTATAGAATTCTACCCCATCTTTACCATTGGCATGGAGATCGCCATAAAAAGATTTTTTGTAACCAGAGAATGGGAAAAAGGCCATCGGTGCCGGGACTCCAAGATTAATCCCAAGCATGCCGGCGTCAATTTCATCACGGAATTGGCGAATCGCCTTGGCACTGTCGGTATACAAACATGCCCCGTTAGCAAACTCGGATTTATTGGTTAATTCAATTGCCTCTTCTAAACTATCAACACGGACAATGGAGAGAACAGGGGCAAAAATTTCATCCTGCCAAATTTTCATATTCGTTTGGACATGGTCAAAAATGGTTGGCCCCACAAAATATCCTTGATCCTCCACCTGATCTTTCCTGCCGTCACGGATTAATGTTGCCCCCTCTTTTTCGCCCAGTTCGATATAGTCAAGCGTCCGTTTTTTATGGGATTCACGAATAACCGGCCCAAGGAATACATCCTCATCCATGCCATTTCCAATCTTGATTTCATCTGCAGCCTGCTTTAAGCGGCTGATTAATTCGTCGGCAATGTTGCCGACCGCGACTACGACGGATGCGGCCATACAACGTTCCCCGGCAGATCCAAAGGCTGCGCCAATAATATTTTTCACGGCATTGTCCAAGTCAGCATCCGGCATGACAATGGAGTGGTTTTTTGCCCCGGCAAGCGCTTGGACACGTTTACCATTGGCGGCAGCTGTTTTGTAAACATATTCGGCGACCGGCTGGGAACCGACAAAGGAAACAGCCTTTACATCCTCATGTTCGAGAATGCCGTTTACGACATCATGTGCACCATGAACGATGTTTAAAACACCATCCGGCAGTCCGGCTTCTTTAAAAAGTTCTGCCAGGCGGTTCGCCAACAGCGGTGTTCTCTCAGATGGTTTCAGGACAAATGTATTTCCGCAGGCAATCGCTAGTGGAAACATCCAGCAAGGAACCATCATTGGAAAGTTAAATGGGGTAATGCCGCCAATGACCCCGATTGGATAACGGTACATCCCTGATTCAATCTCTGTAGCAATATCTGGGAGTTGATTTCCCATCATTAACGTCGGTGCTCCAGCGGCAAATTCGACACATTCAATCCCTCGTTGCACTTCCCCATATGCTTCCTCATAGCTTTTTCCATTTTCTAACGTAATCAGCTTGGCTAATTCCTGCCAATGATCTACTAACAGCTGTTGATAGCGGAACAGAATTCGAGCACGCCTAGGAACGGCAACCTTCCGCCATGATTGATAGGCCTTTTTAGCTGCTGCAACAGCCAAATCCAAATCTTCTCTCGTAGAAAGTGGAACCCGGGCAAGAATTTCCCCGGTTGCCGGGTTTGGTACCTCTTCGATTTGCGTGCTTGATGAATCGACCCACTGTCCGCCGATATAGTTTTTCAAAATCTGCAAGTCTTGTGTCACAGTCATGTTTAAACCTCCTGATATGATTTTTTGCCTGTGAAACTATTATATCCGTAAGCGAAAGCGCATTCATTAGACATAATGTCAGTTTATTTTTATAAATTTCTAAACATTTAGGCAATTATTAACCAAAATGTCCGATATTCAGATAAATGTAAACTCACCGACTGGCGAGTCCGTAAGGACGGTTCATGAGGTGTAGTTGAATTAATGCGATATAGGAAGTATAAAATTAGGATAAATTTTATACTTCCTATTAGCCAAAAAAAGGCAAAACCAACTGGTTTCACCTGATTATGTAATGCTGGCCGGGGATAGGTAACCATAAGCTGTTAGCGCAAATTCGATAGCTTGCCGTTTCGGGCTTCTCATAAAATCTTCACCCAGTAGTTCGACTATCTTTTGCAGTCGTTGGTACAGTGTTTGGCGGACAATAAATAGTTGTGATGCGGTTTCTTTTTTCGAACCATTACACATTAGATACACTTTTAATGTTTCTAATAATTTCCCATTATTCTCGCGATCATAGCTGATAACAGGACCTATATGATCATGGACGAAATCAATCAGTTCTGGCTCACCGATCAATGAAAAAAGCCGATAGATGTACAATTCATCGTAAAAGCGCTTGAAAGCTTCATGTTGGCTGCCTTCCAGAATATTCATGGTATCTTCCGCTGTTTGATAACTCTTTTTAACTTCCGTTACCTTATCAACAAACTTACCGACCGCAATTTGAGGTACAATCTCCAATGTGTTTTCAATTTGCTGGAGACCTGCTTCCATTCGTTGTTTCCAATCGTTTCTATTGCGCACATTAACCAGAATAAAAACAAGAAAGTTTTTTCTCATTGTTGAAAACAGGGCAAACCCTTGCGTTTGAAAAACGGAGCGAAAGAGAATTTTCAAATGAGTTTCCTCCAGATGATTGGCTCCAATATGCGCAATTTTCCATAAACAGGCGATGCAGCCAGTTGGTTTTCGATTTGGCTCCAACTCGGTAATACGGCGATGTATTTGGTCTTCGTTTAATACTCCATCAAGCCATTTTTGAATCCATTCGGCTTCGATCGTTTTTCGCCGTTCTTCAAAATATAATTCACGTAGTGCATTTTGTGCTAAAGCTGTAGTCGTTCGGTCTAAAATGATCTTTTCATACTCTGAAACCGGATTTGATTCTGAAATGATAGTTAAATCTGCCAATTTTTGCTGTAAGGCTTGGATTTCCCGGTGGACAATATGACTATTGTTTTCTTTGATTAAGGGGAGAATAGATTTCAGATCCTGTCCAGACTGCTTCGATAAATATTGTACTTTCCCTTGAACGGGGGTAAATAATACATCCATTTTCAAATGTTCATGCAGGAACCTGAGAATCTTTTGTTCCGAATGGGATGTTAGCAGTAATTGATTTAACTGATTAGAGTATTCTTCTAAATCTGAAATCATTTGATAGTGTTTCTTTATTAGAAGCGAGTTTACATCTTGAGTTATGTCGACGAAGCGTACTTTATGATGAAAAACAATTAACGGAAAATGATGGTGATTAGCTAGTTGAATAATTTCGTTAGGAATCGATGGAATGTACGTTCCTAATTCAATACAAATTCCAGATGCCCCGGAATCTATCAATTTTTCGAAAACAGTCAGAAAAAGCTGCTTGCTTTCCTTCCAACCCACCCCTGTGGAGAGGATTAATTCATTGCCGTTTAAAAGTTCTTCAATTCCCGCCACCTCCATGATGTGAATCCATTTGACAGTCCGCTCGAGCCCCTCTTTTCCCGCTATCACTTCAGCATCGCGAAAATTTCGATTTTCTAATATTTCCTTTACTGTTAGTCTGCCATCATGTCGCAAAGCTGATCACCACCTTCTTGTAGAAAACTATCACAATTATTCTTACAATTTACTACATTCTATCTGTAGAAAAAAGAGGAAATATTACACTTTCTATCCATATAACTTTGACCGAGGAAACTTTTTTAACCCGCATTACAAATGTAATCGCCGGCTAAAAAGGTTTCTCTAGACCCACCCACATCCGATTGATATGATTAAATTGGGACAAGACAAGTGTGGGGGCATTTATGATGAATGAAGAAAAATACCTATCTTTAAAAAAAGGAGAACAAGGGGCAATCCTTAGTATTTTTGCTTACTTGTGTTTATCCATAATCAAATTATCTGTTGGTTATGTGGCGAATTCTAATGCACTTAAGGCTGATGGACTAAATAATACAACTGATATTATCTCCTCAATTGTTGTCTTAATTGGTCTAAAATTATCACAAAAACCGGCAGATATGGACCATCCTTACGGTCATTGGAAAGCTGAAACTGTCGCCTCCATGGTTTCTTCTTTTATCATGATGGTTGTAGGGATTGAAGTTTTAATCGAAGCATTTACCACAGTACTTAACGGCAAGGAAGAATCTCCGGACCCGATTGCAGCAGTAACTGGATTAGTCTCAGCTGCTGCGATGTTTCTTGTCTACCGTTACAATCTGAATTTAGCCAAAAAAATCGACAGTCAAGCGGTTATGGCCGCTGCTAAAGATAATTTATCAGATGCCATGGTCAGTGTTGGCGCAGCACTTGGAATCATCGGTGCCCAATTCCACCTTCCGTGGCTCGACCCGGTTACAGCGGTAATTGTTGGGATCTTAATCTGTTATACGGCTTGGAAAATTTTTCGTGACACCTCTCATAATTTAACAGATGGCTTTGATGTCAAGCAAATCTCTGCCTTTAAAGAGACGGTCCAAGGAATTATTGGAGTGAAAGGGATTAAAGATATCAGGGCCAGAAGCTATGGCAATAACGCTGTTGTCGATGTTGTCATCTTGGTTAATTCCAATTTGAATATCCGCGAAGCCCATGATGTCGCGACCAAGGTCGAAACAGCACTGATGAACAAACATAATGTCTATGATGTCAATGTCCATGTAGAACCAAATTGAAAATAGATGTTGATCTTTTCTTAGCGGCAGACTATTAAATTGTCTGCTTTTTCATTTGCCTTAGACTTCTGCATTGTGCATAAACAAACGTTGTCTGTTTCAAACTATGTACATTATGTTGATAAGGAGTTAAGCTGATGGAACAAGAGTTGTCTTACGGTAGTGATTACAAGTTTATTCCGGCGACTTCAATTGGCAGCGGGGTGGGAGTTTCGGTGGCAGCGGATGTGTACTGCCATACTATTCAGATTGTCAATATTTGCTTAGTGGGAGCTCTAGGAGCAAAAGAGTTCGTTTTGGTCGATGCCGGGATGCCCGGTTCCGCCGATGATATCATTGCCTTAACCGAAGAGCGCTATGGCGCCGGTAGCAAGCCGCAGGCAATTGTTTTAACCCATGGACATTTTGACCATGTAGGCGCCATTATTGAAATAGTAAAGCATTGGCAGGTCCCTGTCTATGCTCATGAACTGGAGCTGCCCTTCCTAACCGGGAAAACAAAATATCCCGAACCTGATCCATCTGTGGAGGGGGGAATGGTAGCCAAAATGTCGTCTATGTTTCCTAATGAGCCGATAAATATCGGAAACCAGGTAAGCCCCCTCCCCGCGGATGGAACGGTTCCGCATCTGTCCGGTTTCCGCTGGATTCATACACCAGGACACTCGCCGGGACATGTATCTTTCTTTCGTGAGCAAGATCGGATGTTAATTGCCGGTGACGCCTTTATCACCGTCCGGCAAGATTCATTATATAAGGTCATAATCCAGGAAGAAGAAATAAATGGACCTCCCAGATACCTGACAACGGATTGGCAGGCAGCTTGGGATTCCGTTAAAAAATTGCGGGACTTGCATCCAAGTACTGCCATCACCGGGCACGGTGTCCCCATGTCCGGTGAGCCGCTGACAATGGGACTGGAAAGACTCGTCAATGAATTCGCTCAAATCGCCATTCCTGACTACGGAAAATACACTGACAGAAATACCCATTAAATGAAAACTCGCTGACTGGCGAGTTCTTAAGGACGGTTCATGAGGCGTAGTTGAATTTATGCGACATAAGAAAGGTGTCAGGCACTTTGTGTAATTTCCACATGGTGCCTGACACCCTAATTTCTTTTTTAAACCATGACTTTGCAGATGTTGTTGGTAAATTCTACTGGATCTTCGATTGGGAGACCTTCGATTAAGAGCGCCTGGTTGTATAACAGGCTGGTGTACAGCGCCAGCTTCTCTTTGTCGTTGGCAAAAGCATCTTTCAATGATTGGAAGACACTGTGATTAACATTAATTTCCAGTACTTTGTCAGCTTTAATGTTTTGATTATTTGGCATCGCATTCAGGACTTTCTCCATTTCAATCGAGACGTCTCCATCCGCCGTTAAGCAAACCGGATGTGATTTCAATCGTTTGGAAACGCGAACAGCCTTTACTTTGTCACCAAGGGCAGCCTTCATTGCTTCAAACAATTCTTTGTTTTCAGCTTCTTCAGCTGCAGTTTCCTTAACCGTGTCATCCCCCTCAATCCCTAAATCACCGCTGGATACGGACTTAAATTCCTTGTCCTTGTAGTTCATAATGACTTTAATCGCAAATTCGTCAATATCTTCGGTGAAGTAGAGAATCTCATAGCCTTTATCCGCCACTAATTCCGTTTGTGGCAGTTTTTCAATTCGTTCATTGGTTTCACCGACAGCATAATAAATATATTTTTGCTCTTCCGGCATTCTTGAGACATATTCCTCTAAGGTTACCAGCTTCTTCTCTTTCGAAGAATAGAACATCAAAAGATCCTGCAATTCCTCTTTATGCATGCCAAAATCGCTGTAAACCCCAAATTTCAATTGTCTCCCGAAGGATTTGTAGAATTCTACATATTTATCGCGTTCATTTTTTAATAAACTTTGCAATTCACTTTTAATTTTTTTATTGATATTTTTTGCGATCAGCTTTAATTGACGGTCATGCTGGAGCATTTCTCTGGAGATATTCAGCGATAAATCTTCAGAATCAACCATCCCTTTGACAAAGCTGAAGTAATCTGGAAGCAGGTCGGCGCATTTATTCATAATCAGCACGCCGCTGGAATACAGTTCCAGCCCCTTCTCATATTCCGGGGAATAATAGTCAAACGGAATTTTTTCCGGAATATAGAGAATCGCATTATATCTAACGGCTCCATCTACTTTGATATGGATAGATTTCAGCGGCTTATCAAAGCCGTAACGTTTTTCGGCATAGAAGTTATCGTAATCTTCCTGTGTTAACTCATTTTTATTTTTGCGCCAAATTGGCACCATGCTGTTGATGACTTGTTCACTGGTAACCTCCTCGTACTCACTTTCGCTGCCTTCTTTTAACTTGCTTGTGGTTACATCCATTTTAATAGGGTAGCGAATGAAATCGGAATACTTTTTAATAATCTCTTTTAAGTGGTACTCTTCAAGATACTCGTCATACTTCTCGTCTTCGGTATTTTCCTTTATTTTCAAAATGACTTCCGTCCCGACGGAATCCTTTTCGCATGGCGTAATCGTGTAGCCTTCCGCACCCTTCGATTCCCACTTATATGCTTCTTCACTGCCTAAAGCCTTGCTGATGACCGTCACCACATCGGCAACCATAAAGGCCGAATAAAAACCAACCCCAAATTGTCCGATAATATCATAGCCGTCTTTTAATTCGTTCTCGTTTTTAAATGCCAAAGAGCCGCTCTTGGCAATAGTACCAAGATTATTTTCGAGTTCTTCCCGAGTCATCCCAACCCCGGTATCAATAATTTTCAATGTTCTGTTGTCTTTATCTGCGACCACTTTTATGTAGTATTGATCTTTATCAAACGTTAAGGAATCATCTGTCAACGCCTTATAGTAAATTTTATCAATTGCGTCGCTGGCATTAGAAATAAGCTCACGTAAAAAGATTTCATGATGAGTATAAATGGAATGAATCATCATGTCTAATATCCGTTTCGACTCTGCTTTAAACTGCTTTGTTTCCATACTGATCTCTCCTTCAATTTTTGACATTGTCATTATAATCGTTAGAAAGGCGTCAAGGCAAACAATTAGCACTCTCCCATCAAGAGTGCTAACCACTATTTTCATACCACAAATTCAACTCTTAGTCAATTATCAAGTTACGATCGTTCGAGGATTTCGCTTTGACGAAGCCATTTCGTTGCCACCCATTTTTCTCCCTTGAGGACGGGAATACTGCTGTGCAGCGACATTCTGTCTACTTGCCCTTTACTGTTTCCATAATGAAAAAAGGCGGCCGCTCCTTTTTTCGGAGTGATCGAGACCCCGGCCTTTGGAAAAATCGTTTCACCGCCTTGAGGGACATCATTTAAATAGATTAAAACCGTTGCAATCCGCTGACCACCTGTATTCTCATTAATCTTGCTGGCGGGATAATAATCAAAATGCGGTTTATATTCTTCTCCCACTTTATAATGCAGAACCTGAAGCCCCTCGCCATTTTCGATCGGAAAATTGGTTAATTCTTCGATTCTCTTTTCTATTGTTGCAACGAGCGGCGTCTCACTCAGACGATAATAAGTACCTGAACTTGTCCGGCCGGGAACCGTTTTTATTTCTCCAGTTGCAGTATCCACCACCCGTGATGGCTTTAAACGATTTTTCGAGAGGGCAATCAATTCATCACACTCTTCTTCACTTAACAGATTTTCCAAATAAAGGATAAATGGTTTTTCCACTCTCATTAAGACTTTTATGTCACGGTCGGATGTAGCAATGATGTTTCCTTTTTGACCTATTTCCGGGATTTCATAGATATAAGGCTGTTGTTCACGTGCGAGTACCTCAACAGGTGTATTATTAACAAGCTTTAACAAGGTTCTATAAGCAAAAATCGGGTCAAAACCTTTTTTTATCATGGCATTGGCAATTGCCTCCGGGCTGGCACCAGTTTTCATCGTATTGACAATCCAGTCTCGTAACTCCACCGAAATATGGGTTATTTTTTCCATTTATTATCCCCTCTTTTTCAACGTTAGCTTTGAGAGTTATTTTATCATAATCTAGAAAAACGTTTTGAACAAAAAGCGCACAGAATTATCGCTGCTCGCCTTCACCGCAATTTTCATCGATTGGTAGGGTCACTTCAATGATTGTTCCCTTCTGATTACTGTGAATTTGGAAAGAACCATTATGATTTTCAATAATTTGCTTGCTAATCATTAGACCTAACCCGGTCCCTCCATCTTTTGTTGAAAAAAAGGGTTGACCAATTCGATCAAGATGCTCCTGGGGAATCCCGCATCCTTCATCAATGAACGTAACTTTCAGTTGTTTTCCTCCATCTGTTTCAACATTGATATTGATTTCTCCGCCATCGGGCATGGCCTCAATCGAATTTTTCAATAAATTGATAAATACTTGCTTTAAATGATTTTCATCACAGCGAACTGGTGGAATATCGGACAAATAATAGATATTGATCTTAATATTAGTCATGATCGCTTGTGTATCAATCAGTGCCTTCACATGTTCCAAGATTTTGCTGAAATCCGTCTGTTTAAATTTTAATTCCTGTGGTCTTGCCAATATGAGTAATTCACTTAGAATCAACTCGATTCGACTCATTTCAGATTTGATGATTTCAAGATAGGAAAGATTGCTATCAGAGTTTGCCTCCAGCAGTTGGAGAAAACCTTTGATCGCCGTCAGCGGATTTCTGATTTCGTGCGCAATCCCAGCCGCAAGCTGACCAGCAACGGATAACTTTTCAGATTGGAGTAGTAATTGTTGTGTTTTTTTCCTCTCCGTAATATCCCGAACAATAATGTGTCGTGCAGGTTCATGTTGAAAAATGGTCGGAATCGCTTTCACTTCGGCGTCAAAACTAGAACCATCATTACGGATCAGGATTTGTTCAAAAAAATCAACTGGCTTTCCATTTTCAACCTCTTTAATCCGGTTTTTTACCACTTCAATATAAGATGGATGGATAAAATCAAGCACCGTTTTCCCAATCAAATCTGCTTTAGTCGATACGCCAAATAATTTTACAGCTGTATCATTGGCAAACAATATATTATCTTTTCCGGAAATGATAACCGCATCCGGGGAGTGTTCTACAATTTCACGATAAATTTCTTCCCGTTGGCGAATTTCATCAGATATAACTTTTCGTTTTCGTTTAATTTCAGTAATATCTTTAGCAACGCCATAAACGCCGACAATTTCATCATTTATGACAATCGGGTAAATGGTAATATTGACATCGAGGATTTCCCCACTTTTATGGTTGATTTGACAATCAAAGTTTTGTAGTTTTCCTTCCAACGATTTATAAAAGTAAGAAAGTGCCCGGTCTAAATGATCTAATGCAACAATTTTCATATACGTCATTTGTGAGAACTGTTCCTCATTATAGCCAAACAACAGCGAGCATGCAGGATTTAAAGGGATAAAATAGCCGTCTAAATCCATAATATATATGGCATCGGAATCACTGGCAAAGAGCGGGTTGTAGCGGCTCAGTCTTTCTTTGATATAATTTTCTAGTATTTTCCTTTTTTCTTTTTTAATACTCAATATCGAACTGTCCATCTCTCTCTTTAAATTCCTTTCCTGAATACTATGATTATATGTAAACTCGCCGACTGTCGAGTCCGTAATGCGGTTCATGAGGCGTAGTTGAATTTATGCGACATAGGAAGTATAGAATTAAGAATAAATTTATACTTCCTATTAGCCAAAAAAGCCAAATTAAAAATAGACAAATTTTCTATTTCTAATTTGACTCATGACTAGTGCAAAGTTTGCCTAGCTCATTCTCACCATTTATTACCTTATAGGTCAAATACATTGTTCTCTTATCCTAATATAATTTTAATCTTAATTGATTTCATTTTCAATATAAGAATTACTTTTATTTTCCATATTATTCATTTATTGATTAGAAATCAGGCTTTCTCATCTACAACCTTTTCAACATATTCGGATTGCTCCAATCATAAAATGGACAAGAAGGCATGTCCTTGGGAGGAATGGATGTGAAAGTAAAGCAACTTAATCAACCAATTTGGGTGGATTTCACGTAACAATGAAAAAACAAATCTTAACTTATTTCTGTTTACTATTTGGTGCCACTTTGCAAGGCATGTCAATGTCCTTGTTTTTGTTTCCTCATTCCATCCCTTCCGGAGGAGCAGCAGGTCTGGCCATTTTAATGAATCATTGGTTTAATTTGTCGCTAGGTTTTTCCTTATGGCTTGCAAATATCGTTTTTCTTTTGTTTGCATTAAAATATTTTGGCTATTCTTGGACGTTTCGAACCATTCTTTCAGTGGCAACCACCTCCACAGTCGTTTCCATTATCACCTCTTACGTTCCCCATATACATATACATATTTTGTTCGATTTAGCAGCAGGAGCCGTTCTCTTTGGGGTTGGGGTCGGTTTATTGATTCGGGCAGGAGCATCAAGCGGCGGAATGGTCATCCCGGCGTTGATGATTGCTTCCTATAAACACTGGAGTCCCGGGAAAGTGATGATGGGAATTAATCTGCTTATTTTTGTTTGTACTGCTATGGTGATCAATTATCAAATCGTCATCTATGCGATCATTTGCCAATTTTTTTCTACCAATATTATCGACTTTATCTATCAGTTAAATTTTCATCAATTATTATTCTTATCTGCAAATTGGCGGAAAAGATAAGGAAGATCCCGATTTAAAGGATCTTCCTTTCAATTAAATATAACATAATCTGCTTTACCGATTGTTCAATTGTTAATTTATTTGTTTCAATCACAATTTCCGCCTGGCGAGGTGCTTCATATGGCGAGGATATGCCGGTAAATTCGGAGATTTCCCCTATTCGCGCCTTTTTATACAATCCTTTCGGGTCCCTTGTTTCGCATACGTCGATAGGGCAATGTAAATAGATCTCGATAAACTCATCCTTAGGAAACATTTTACGGACTAATTCCCGATCCTCAAGGAAAGGAGAAATAAAGGCGGTCAGAACAATTTGTCCGCTGTCTACAAACAGCCTTGCCACTTCACCAATCCTGCGGATATTTTCTCTGCGGTCTTCTTTGGTAAAACCTAAATCACTGTTTAACCCATGGCGGATATTATCACCATCGAGAACATAACTATTAAATCCTTGAGAAAATAAAGCGTGACCGACCGCATTGGCTAAAGTGGACTTTCCTGAACCCGATAATCCTGTAAACCATAATACACAGCTTTTATGACCATTCATTTCCTGTCGATTTGTTTTTGTTACTGTAGATTGATGCCAAGTAATATTCTTTCCCATCCATTACACCCTTTTAGTTTTTTGTGTAAATTTCCTTCATCCCTTGAATGAGGATTTCGATGACCTCCGGACGGCTGAATTCCTTTGGGGGCTGTTCTCCGTTTGCCAGCATCCCTCTTACCTTCGTTCCGGATAGAATCAGATGAAATTCTCTGCCGTGCGGACATGTTTTTTCTGAAGCCATGTTTTCGCATTTTTTACAGTAAAAGCTGTGTTCAAAAAATAACGGTTTGATCCCTAGCTCTTCTTCTGTAAAGTGACTGAATATTTGTTGAGCGTCATATGTTCCATAATAATTGCCGACTCCGGCATGATCTCTGCCGACAATAAAGTGGGTACAGCCATAATTTTTCCGCACTAATGCATGAAAGATCGCCTCTCGCGGACCGGCATAGCGCATTGCAGCCGGAAATACCGAGAGAAAAACCCGGTCCTTTGGATAATAGTGATCCAATAATACTTGATAACTTTTCATGCGAATTTCACCCGGAATATCATCAGCCTTTGTTTCTCCCACCAAGGGATTTAAGAATAATCCGTCAACAATCTCTAGTGCTGATTTTTGAATATACTCGTGGGCCCGGTGAACCGGATTGCGGGTTTGAAATCCTACTACGGTATTCCAGCCAAACTCAGCAAACTTTTGCCTTGTGTCAACAGGATCTAAATAGAAGTCGGAAAATTGCCTCTTTTCCGGTCTTTGAATAAGCGTTACCGGTCCGCCCAGATAGACAGCGGGGCGTTCGAACAGTTTTTTTACCCCGGGATGGGCCATATCTGTAGTTTGATAGACCATTGCCGCTTCTGTTACTTTATTAGGTGAATATTTTTCGGTTACTTCCATCACACCATAAATTTGATCATGGTCAACCAAATGGACGATTTCACCAATTTCAATTTCCGCTGCCTTTTGTTCAGTTACAGCCAGGGTGATTGGTAATGACCAGGGAAGGCCATTTGCTAATCGCATTTCGCTGACCACCGATTCATAATCTGCTTTTCCCATAAATCCCTCAAGCGGACTATAGGCTCCATTGGCGATCAATTCTAAATCACTAAGTTCAAGGCTATCTATCTCGATATCATTGCGCAAAAAATCGATTGGATACTCGGGGTTGAATCGATTGATCAACTTTCCACCGTGTGGAACACTTTTACTCATCCTTTCTCCCTCCCAAGTCAAATGTTGTAATTATAATTGATGTAGACCACATTCTGTTTTTGGATGCTCTGCCCATCTGCCGGCACGAAAATCTGAAGAATTGGTTACCGGCAGGGTGCATGGTGCACAGCCAATACTGGGATACCCTTGGTCATGCAAGGGGTTATAGTCCAGTTCATTTAGTTCGATATAAGACCTAATGTCCTCCCACGTCCAATGAATCAGCGGGCAAATTTTGATGTTATGAAATTTTTCATCTTTATTAATATATTGCGTTTTTTGTCTTGCAGGGGATTGTTCTCTTCTTAGGCCGGATATCCAGGCTTTTTTCTCCTGGAGTATCTCTTTTAACGGCTCAACTTTTCTCAATTGGCAACAAAGATTTGGATTTACTTTCCAAAGTTCCTCCCCATACTCGTGAGCTTGTTCGGCCAGCGATAATTTGGGCTTAACAATTAGAAACTCAAGAGATGGATAACGTTGTTTCACTTTTTCGATTAAATCGTACGTTTCCGGAAAATGTAATCCGGTATCAAGAAAAAAAATTTTTGCATCTTTATGAACTTTATGGATTAAATCTAGCAACACAATTCCTTCGGCCCCAAAGCTGCAGGAATACACGATTTCATCTTGATACTCATGAAATGCCCATTTTAATATATCCAGGTAATCCGGATATTGTTTTAAGATTTCTGTTAACCTTTTTTCGTCCCAGTTTTCAAACGTTAATGGTACCGGCATGTTTGTTTCCCTCCTATCCATCTTGGAACGGTACTGTGATGCAATCATTGTTTTCGACTAATATTTTATTCATCCTGTTGATATCGCCGTAACGGGATAGTGAAATGAGCGCTCTGATCCAAGAACCGTGACCAAACACTAATATATTGGAATAGGCCTGATATTTTTTTAAAAATAAGCTAATCCGTTCTTCGAAGTGGTCCATCCTCTCACCTAAAACAAGCACTTTCGGGTTTTCCAGCCATTCATTCCCGAAATCCTCGAAAAGTTTTTCCTTTGATTGGCCTTCAAATCGACCGAAATTCAATTCATCCAATAAACGTTCCGTCTCCGGATGATACCCATAAAGCCGGGCCGTTTGCTGTGTCCTTCTGAGTGTACTGGCCAACACGATATCAAATGGTGAAAGAGTTTGGAGAATTTGTTGATTGAAGGCAATCCTCCGCTGATCGGTATCGGAAACATCTGAAATTGGGATATCCCGGCTTCCTTGAAGCCTTTGTTTCCTGTTCCATTCTGTAGGAAGGTGGCGGATTAAAGTAATTCGCATTCAAGGTCCTCCAGATAAAATGTTTCACTTCTTAAACCGCAGCGCTGGGCCTCCAGGACTAACACATCATGAAGCTTTACATTGCCCAGATTGACATTCGGACCGATTTCCTTGATAAAATACATCTGCTGTTTGGCTGTAGGGGCTTCAAAAATGATTTTACTTGAATCGATTTTGTTACAAAGTTCCGCAATTAATTCGGATTTTACATGACCATCGTTTTCATAAATTCCGGAGGTGCCGGAATCCCTTCCTTCGGTAATGACATATTCACAGCCCGCTGCCAATAAACGCTTAATTTCTTCCTTCCATTTGGAAGCAGGCATAATATGATTAGCATCTTTTGAGCCAACCTCGGCGATGACATGAAATTCGTCTATTAAATTAGAAATAATTTCTATTCGTTCCATCAAGGGAATATCAAGCGTTCCATTCGAAATCTCGATCCATTCGATCCCTAATTGATGCAAATAAGCTTTATATTCCGCCAATTTATTTTGGTGGTAACATTTTTCAAATAAAGTTCCTCCACAATAAGGTTTAACGTCAAACTCTTGATAAAGTTCAACTTTCTTCTTTATATTCGGTGTCACATAGGCTGATCCAACCCCAATTTTCGCCAGGTCAATTAAATGACTATAGTCAGATAAATAATTGAATAGTTCTCCTATTGGCGTGCCTAAATCAATAATCGAGGTTAATCCATGGGCCCTTTTTCCGGAAGTTCTATTTGGCAATGTCAGAAAATCCATAGGAAACCGTTCGCCTCCTTCTTTTTTCTAGGATAGATTATTCAAAAATTGGGTGAAGGTGTAAGGATTAGGCATTTTCCTTATAAATTAGGCATTTGCCTTGTATAAACTTTCTTCCCATTTCAAAAGCTAAAAAAGCTTACTTTTACAGTTAGGGGTGTACATTCATTGCCAAAGCAAAAAAAGAAAGGCTTGACCATTTTCGCCATCAGCTCCATTCCGCTTATTCTTGTTTTGGGAAACTCAATGTTGATCCCAATTCTACCTAAAATGAAATCTGAGCTGGATATTTCCCAATTTAAAGTCAGTCTCGTCATTTCCGCTTTCTCGATTGCAGCGGCTATTGCCATCCCAGTTTTAGGTTATTTATCGGACCGTTTTTCAAGGAAAGCCGTTATCATACCGGCACTCATTTTATATGGCTGTGGCGGGCTTCTGGCTGGTGCGGCCGCGGCATGGTTCGGCAATTCCTACTTATGGATTCTGGCCGGGAGGATTATGCAAGGGATTGGTGCAGCGGGAACGGCACCAATTGCCATGGCCTTGACGGGCGATTTATTTAAAGGTGGAGAGCAAAGCAAGGTCTTGGGGTTGGTCGAGGCCTCCAATGGAATCGGGAAAGTCATCAGCCCAATTATTGGATCACTGTTAGCACTTTTATTTTGGTACGCGGCCTTTTTTGCTTTCCCAATTTTTTGCTTAATTTCTGTCTTATTAACGATCTTTTTTATTAAAGAAAAGAAGGCGGAAAAAGAGCCTCCGCCTGTCGGAAAATATGTGAAAGGGCTTGTCTCTGTTTTTAAAACGGAGGGCCGCTGGTTGTTTGCCGCCTATTTGACGGGAGCCACCTGTTTATTTACATTATTTGGGATTTTATTTTACATTTCTGATATTCTCGAGAAAGACTATAAAATCGATGGATTGTTAAAAGGGGCGATTCTGGCGATACCGTTATTATTTATGACCACCACTTCCTACATAACTGGAAGTAAAATTGGAAAAAAAATGATGCTGATGAAATCATTAATCATCTTTGGTCTGCTTTTAATGACGACCTCATTTGCCTGTTTGATCTTTTTTAAAAAATTGATCCCGTTTTTTGCGGTTCTCGTCGTCAGCAGTATTGGAACAGGCCTTGTCCTGCCATGTATTAATAGTTTTATTACCGGTTCAGTTCCTACCGACCGCCGCGGTTTTGTGACTTCCTTGTACGGATCTGTTCGATTTTTGGGTGTGGCCATCGGCCCGCCAATTTTTAGTAAGTTAATGGACTGGTCGCGACCGGGGATGTTTTTGACAACAGCCGGATTAACCTTATTATGTGGGTTACTCTGCATGGTACTAATCAAGGTGGCGAAAAAGAAGCCCACTAAAGAAAATGATTCACTATTTGAAAAACTGCAATTTACCTAGAAAAGCACAGGCGCCTCGGCGTGGCTCGCTTGAACATGATAAAGGAGTAGATTGACATGCAGATTTATTTTTCTCCTGAAGTGATTACACCGGAATATCAAGTATTAAATGTTGTGGATACAAAGAATAAAGGTGTCGGCAATGTGGCGTTTCTGTTTGCCGAAAAAAAATTATACGTGTATGGCATTTTGGAGGATGAAGAAGTAGGCGCTGATTTCCGGGATTTGGTTACCCCCTATATTAAAGGATTGGCCAAGGCCAAACCCGATCTTGATATTTTTGCCTGCTTATATGTTAGCTGTAAAAAAATAAAATTAAATGAGGAAGAGGAAAATTCCTAGGTTTGAAAAAGCTCCCTTCAAGGAGGGTTACATTCGTCTTGGATTGAGGGCTTTTTTTAAAAAATTGGGCTAACAAGGCGTTTGACCACTTCATACTTTATTGATGTAATATAGATTAGAAAAAATGGAGTGTGTGCCCAATGACGATTGGCATTATTTTGATGGGGCTTTTAATCGGCTTTATGGTGGGACTTACAGGGGTAGGCGGCGCGGCATTATTAACGCCAGTACTCATCTTATTAGGGATCAATCCAGCGATTGCCGTCGGGACAGATCTTGCGTATAATTCCATCACAAAGCTTGTTGGTTCAATCCAGCATTGGCGGCAAAAGACAATCAACCTGAAATTAATGAAATACTTGGCAATCGGCAGTATTCCTAGTGCGATTGCAGCGGTTGGACTGCTCCATTTATTCGATTCCTATTTCCATAACCAGGAACAAATCATTAAACATGCTTTAGGATATGTCCTTATTTTGGTAGCCTTGGCAACATTAATCAAAACATTTATGAAAAAGAAATTGGAATGGAACCGGATGCAGTTAAAGTCGATACATGAAAAAAGGGCTTTAACGATTGCCATCGGAGCCGTACTTGGCTTTATCGTCGGTTTAACCTCAATTGGTTCAGGATCCTTATTTGCTCTGGCAATGCTGTACCTGTATAAAATGAAACCTTCCGAGTTGGTTGGAACAGATATTGCTCATGCCTTTTTATTGGTAACAGCTGCCGGTATCATGCATGCGGGAATTGGCAATGTCGATTACTTATTAATGATTAACTTGTTATTAGGCTCTGTACCAGGAGTCGTAATGGGAAGTACCCTATCAGCGAAAATTCCGGCAAAACCATTAAGAGCCGTCATGGCGCTAATGATTTTATTCAGCGGATTGAAATTAATTTAAAGTCCCCAATATTGTAAAAACACGGTTGTATAACCGTGTTCTTTTTCTTTAAGTTATATCACTCCAGTTTTCTTGAATTGTAAACTTTTCCTCTTTGTTTCGCTTCCCGAAGATTTTTCAAAAAACTTGTCCTGCTATGGTAGAAGCCATCATATACTGTATTGGAACAGACATTGTTTAGGAGGAAACCATGTTTATATTTATTGAATTAGCCGTGCTGGGAATGGCTTTATTAAGAATTCTCTCAGGCAGTATTGAAATTATTGCTGCTATTTTAATGATGAAATTTAATTCCGTTGAAAAAGCTCTGATGATTAATAGTTCTCTTGCACTAGTCGGACCCATTATTTTAGTCTTAACGACAACCATTGGGGTTCTGGGGATGGTTGGAAACCTATCCATTGCGAAAATCGTCTGGATTTTTCTCGGAGTTAGCTGCATTTTAATTGGAGTAAATCTAAAATAAACAAACTTCAGATACTATCATGATCGAACAGTCAAGAGGAGTTCTCCTCATTGCGAAGAGAATGATAAAGCCCGAAAAAGACACTCCAACACCGGGAGTGCCTGCATTTTCGGCGGTATCATTTGGGTGGATGCCATTAGTCTTGATCACTATTAAACCATTCCTCTTCCCATTCATCCTCTTCATACTCACTACACCATTTATAATTTCTTTTTGGGAAAGTTAATACATAGTTTTTTAACATTTTATAGCGAATTAGTTTTTGATCCTGCGTTAACGCCCTAGCCCAGGCATATGTTTCGATTAGGTCAATATAGTCCATGTAAATTCGATGATAAATTTGATCGAGGCGTTTTTTTTGCGCCAAGGTAAAAGGAATATCCTTGGTACAATCTAAATCGGAATCCACTGTTTCTTCAAACTCCTGAATCGGACCGAGTTTATCGATGGCATTCTTGGTATCCCAGTTTTTCTTTACCGATTCTTTATGATTTGATTCCAAATTCTCCTGTGTATTCATGACCGCATTAGCAGCCTCAACAACTGGCTGGAAAGACAACAGCAAATACGAAACGAAAAAAAATCCGAAAAACAGATATTTTTTTCTCATCCATTTTCTCCTTCAAACCATCTGGAAATTGCATGTCAATAAGAACATGTAACTTACCATTTCCCATTAATCATCCATGTGGTCATCATCGTCATGCCCATCATCGTCGTCATGATCATCATGATGCCCATCATGCGAACCTTCTTTTTCTACTTCCACAACTTGGCCGGTTTTGGCATCCACTTCGACTTCATAAACGGTACCAGAGCTTTGAATGATGACCTCGTAATACTCCCTGCCATCGTCTGTTTCCAATTTCACTCTTACCACTTCACCTTTTACCTTTTTTAAAGCAATTTCTTCCGCTTGTTTTTCTGTAATACGCTTATTTTCTGCTTTTTCCAAATGGCCAGTATCGGCATATGTAGCGTGGAAGAAACCGCCAAAACTAACTGGAAGCAATAATACTGTTAACAAGATGATTCTTTTCAAAAATCTCACACTCCTTTATTTTTTATTATTTTTCGTAGTAAAGATGTTTCCTATTCATTAGCTTTCATTTATTTGTCCAAAAAATAAAAACAAGCTGGGTAAATACCGTTACGATTTTAGCACACTTCGCAAATAATACAGTATCGGTATATATACACCTAAGGGGAGAGGATGATGACGTCAAATGGTTTTTTTCGTTTTCTAAAACCATTTATTAAGAAAATAAACAAATTCAAAGGACGGCTGCATTTTTGGAACAAAAATGAAGGAAAGCAAATGGGGGATAAGTATATAAATTGGAAGCTTGGGATCGAGCGTCCCTTCTACCTAAGTAAAAAATTCTCGATCCACCAGTCCATTACAATTACTGGGTTTCAATCAGCCCATGGTAATTCTTGGCCGATTAAATACTCCATTGTAAAGATCAGCTATTTGGGAACTTCGATTAAATATTTTGACAGCGTTATTTTTTCCAGGGATTATTTGGAAAACGAATTCAAGCATACTTTTCACGTCCCAAATGGATCAGATTATCAATTGGAAATCTTTAATTATTATCAATATCATACGTGCGGGAAACTGCAGATTTTACAAAATGATAACGAATTGACGGATACAGAAAAAAATCCCAATAAACTCCAGCATTCTGCCAATTTTTGAAGGAAAAATAAAAAGGGAGTGTTTTGCAGTGTTTAGTTTAACAGGTGCAGAAATAAGTCATTTTTTACTAGCAATGGGGTGTTTGCTGGCAACAGCACATCTATTAGGATTTCTCGCTGAACGGATCTTCATACCGAGGGTAATTGGAGAAGTGGCTGCTGGTTTAGTTCTTGGGCCTACCCTATTAGGACACTTCTTCCCTGAAACCTTTAAATGGTTATTTCTTGGTTTTCCAACAGAAGATAAGTTATTCGGACTGCTTTATCAATTTGGTTTGCTGATGCTAATGTTTTGCTCCGGATTGAAATTTCAGACCCGATTTAATAAAGCTGATATAAAATTAACCTCTGGGTTAGTTATCGGAGCAACGATTCCCGCTTTCATTGTCGGATGGGTTGCCGCTGATCTTTTTAATATTACACCTTATCTTGGGACAGCCAACAATCCATTGGCAATGAAAATCGTAATTGCCATCTCCATAGCGATTACTTCCATTCCGGTGATCTCCAAGATTTTTAATGACTTGGGGATTATGCATACGCGTTTTGCCAAAATAGTTGTCGCTTGCGCCGGTATCCACGACATCTTGCTCTGGGTGGCCTTAGGATTTGCCACTGCTATTGCCAGCCAAGGCGGCATATTTACCATCGGCACGGCTTTCAAGAGTGTTGGAACATCCTTTGGTTTTATCATAGGTACATTTGTCCTCGGATATTTCCTGTTTAAACGTTTAACCATTATTAAACAAAATATCTTGTTTCGCTCTTCCAATTTGGGTTATTTCCTATTTATTATGTTCATACTCGCTTCAATTGCCGGCAACCTACACGTTGAAACGATATTTGGTGCACTTTTAGCTGGTATTGTGGCGAAAGTTGCTCTCCCTCAAGCAATGGCAGAAAGGCTGGAACAAGGGGTATCCAATATTTCATTCTCCTGGTTTATTCCCATCTATTTCGCTACAGTGGGACTGCAATTGGATCTCGTCAGACATTTTAACCCGCTGTTTTTCCTAGCCTATTTCTTATTCGCGACATTGACACAGACCTTGGCCGTTTATCTAACATCACGCAGCTTGAAGCAAGATCGTTTTACCAGTTTTAATTTGGGAGTTGCTATTAATGACCGCGGCGGCCCCGGGATTGTTCTTTCATCAGTGGCCTATACAACCGGAATTATCAACCAGGAATTTTTCGCCATCCTGGTAATGCTGGCACTAGTTACTTCCTGGATTCCCGGTACTTGGCTGCGGATTGTTGTAAACAAAGGCTGGAGGCTGATGCCAGGTGACGAAAATTTAATTCCACGCAAAAGGGACGACGATGAAAAAATCAAAGTCCTAAATCAAACTGTTTAGGAGTCTTTTGACTCCTTTTTTTACATATCTTTTTTTATTAGATCATTAGGCAGGATCATTTTTGCAGTGTATTTCTTCCGCCATTGAATATCTTAAAGGTTAGCTACTTCAGGCTGATCTACTACATCCGGGTTCAGTTCAGTTGTACTGCTTAAAATACTACTTGAAGTAATCACTCCTCCTGTGTTAAATATTCCTGAACCTCCTCGGTTTTTTATAGTTAATTTTGGTGTCGTGAAAGCAGAATCCCCCATATGGAGGACACCTCCGGTAACATTGATGATTTCAATGGCAGTAATGAGTGCAGGCATTAAATCCCTTCCTTTATACTTATTTTCATTTCATCCTATGCAGACAGTTATCCCGATGTTTATGAAATGTCTTTACATATTTTTACATGGCGTACTTCTTTAGCTCACATTAAAATAAACAAACGGGGCAGATTAACTGTCCCGTTTGTTTATTTCTTTTTTCTTTCTTGGGCTTTTAATGCCACCTTTTCAATTCCACTGTTGGCAAATTCAACATCTGTCGGAGGCAATGCCGGATTATTTGGAGAATGTTGATTCTTCTTTTTCGCCATTTTTTCAACTCCTTCTTCGTTTAGGTTACAGTGTTCCCTGAGAATACCAACATTATTTCTGTCTAAAAAATGATTAAAAAATTTTTTTGGATGCATTCTAGGAAATGTGTGTTTGAAAAAATTAAAGGAGGAAATACACATGACAAATCAAATCGACACCAATAAGTTAAAACAAGCGGAGGCAGCCTCTTCTATTGCTAAAGACATGATCACCTCGGCAATTGAACAATCAGCTGCGAACACCACTCTTGCGTTAGAATCATTAAAACAAGCATCTGCTGAAGTTGCCCAAGCTCAAACATTAATTAGCCAAGTCCAATCACAGCTACAAACCCAAGCATCTGCAACAAAGGAATAAAGTGAAACTTCCATCAGTGGGGGTTTTCTTCATCCCCACTGATGGTTAGTTGAACCAATCGGACCTTTACGGGCAGTTGATCCCCCACCTAGATTCCTTGTAGACTTAGACTCTCGAGGTGGGGGTCTTACTGCCCGTTAAGGCGGGATAAAATCCAACCGGAAAATTTTTCAACAGAAAAACGCATACAACAAGGGCTTCTTTAGATTCCAAGAAGCCCTTCCCAATTCTCTACATTAAGCGGATCATTCCCTCTTTCCTTTTGGAGGTTCTATAATAAATTCCTCATGAGCAACTCTTTCCCAAAATGTCCAGTGAATTAATCCATAAATTTGTGTGAAGCTGGTTTCTTCCAAGTACCACCCTACCTTGATATATAGGATTTTTTTTATTTTTGCTGGCAACCATGTGTTGAATATTGTCAAATGAGGGAGTATAATTGGAAATGTTTCGGGCAATTTGTTATATCATACCAACAATCTATGAATATATTCATTAAGCTACTATAGTTAAATGACATGATACATACAATTTTTATGATAGAAAAAGAAAATTACTTTGGTTTTAATTATTTCAATATTTTTATAATAAGGGGAGAAGGGGAATATGGGTATAGTTCTAATGCTAATACTTGCTGCTGCGTTGGTCGTTCTGTTTTTCTGTGGTTATTTTGTTGGAGTGTTAAAAGAAAAGTATGGCAAGAAAAATGTCGTAATTTTTGTACCTATCTTAATCTCAATGTTTATGTTTCACCTCATAATCGCGATTACAGAGTTGGCAAAAACTGCGAGATGGCAATAATTTTGGATTAAATAGTAATATAACGAAGAAAAACTAAACTTGGTTTAAAAAAATCATATTTGAAAAGCTTGAAAGCAGGAGGATCCACATCCCCTGCTTTCTTTCATCTATTTTTGCTGCCCCTGCCAAGGAATTTCATTTTACCACATTTTTTCTAACTTATCACCGAACTCGTCATTGTAAGATGTCTTTTTTAGCTACTCCATTTCCAAGCTTGCTGGTAAAAGCAGTTCTGCTTCGGTTCCTTCTCCTTCTTTACTTTGTATTTTTATTTCACCCTTGTGCAACTTCATGATTCTTTTCGCAATATGAAGGCCCAAACCAAAACCTCCAGTCTCTCTGCTCCGGGCTTTATCCACACGGTAAAAACGTTCAAATATGTTATTAATCTCTTCTTCTGGAATGCCGATCCCATAATCTTTCACACGAACAATGGCATGCAAATCATTTTTTTCTAAAAAGACATCAATTTTTTCATTGCTATATTTAATCGCATTATCGAGCAAAATAATAATCGCCTGTTTCACCTTTAATTCATCCGCCATAATAAGGATCGGTGCTTGCTCGAAATGAAGAGTGATTTCTCTTTTATAAACCTCTTTCAGCTGCTTTAAAATGGTTTGACATAACGATACAAGATTAACTACATCGATGTCCAAGTCAACCTCTTTTTCCAGTGAAGCCACATTCAAAAAGGTTTCTGTCATTTTTTGAATTCTGGTTGCTTCAGAGTGAATAGCTTGGATCGCTTCACTTGCCATTTCTTTGTCTTCCAGCCCATGCCGCCTTAACAAATTGGCATAACTCTTAATAACAGTCAACGGTGTTTTCAGCTCATGGGAGGCATCAGAAACAAACTGGGATTGCTTTTCAAAATTTTCCTCCAGCCTGTCTATCATTCGATTGAATGTATTGGCCAATGTTTGAAGTTCATCCTTCGTATCATTTTGAATAATAATCTTCTTCGGCACCCCGCTTCGCTCAATATCTTTCATTGTATTGATCATATTGAAAATCGGCCTCATAATGATATTAGATAACCATCTGCCGCTCAACAATGATAAAATAGCAGCAAACACTGTGCTTACCCCAAGAATCCATAAAAGGGTATCTTTCCGCGATTCCAGGCCTTCCAGTTCTTCACCAATCTCAATAATACTCCCCTTTAAAAGATGTCCGCCTTTTATCGGAACACGGACGATTAATACCTGCTTTTCCTTATCTTCTATTATAAATAATTTCCTCTCAGATTCCCGGGATTTTACCAATTTCCCTTTCACTTTTTTGGCTAATTCCTGTTCATTTGTGACTTCATACAGGATTTTTCCGTCTGACTGTATGATTCGAATATAGGAATCTTCCGTTAAATTATCCTTTAATTCACGGATGATTTGGTCAGAAGTTTCATTGGTATGGATATTTTTAATTATGTCCTCTGCCTTTTGAAACGCCATATCCTCTTCCATACTGATGGTTGTTTGCATAAATAAAACAAAAACGACAATGTTAATCAATATTAAGATGAACAGCATCCATGCGGTCGTTAACAGATTAATTTTTAATGTGATCCTCATTTGCGTGCTCCTTTATCGTATAGCCGATGCCTCTAACAGTAGTAATAAGTGAAGTTGAAAAACCGTCTTCTATTTTTTTACGCAAATGTCGGATGAATACGTCAATCACATTTGTTTCACCCTCAAAGTCATAGCCCCAGACATTTAGAAGGATGTTTTCTCGGGTAACCACTTTATTTTTATTTAAAATCAAATACACCAGCAGGTCATATTCTGTTGGAGTTAAGGTGATGGAGGTACCTGCCCTTGTCACTTCTCTTGTATCAGTGTCGATTTCCAAATCTCCTACAGACAGAAGGGAGTCATCATCCTTAAGTCCATTCTTCGAATAATGACGAAGACAGGAACGGATTCTTGCTAATAATTCCTCAATTTCAAACGGCTTTGTCACGTAATCATTAGCACCTTGGTCAAGCCCCGCTACCTTATCAAATGTGGTATTTCGGGCGGTTAGGAGAATAACAGGAATGTCCTCATTCTCCTTACGTAATCTCCTTAACACCTCAATCCCGCTTAATTGGGGGAGCATCACATCCAATAAGATTAAATCAATATCACTATGTAGAGCTTTTTCCAGTCCGTCTTTGCCGTTATGTTCAACCGTTACATTATATCCTTCATATTCCAATTCCATCTTTAAAACACGGGCAATTTGAATTTCGTCTTCTACGACTAAAATGTTGGTTTTCACGAATATCCCCCCTGCAACATCATAACCTTGTACAAGTAAATTTTCCAATAACTATCCTTTGCTTGAAAAACCTTTTGTAAATCGAGACGATTTTCTCTTGCATTTTCAATCGGAACCGCGGACAGGATATAATCTCCGCCCAGCTGTTTAAAAGCGTGGATATTTAAATTCAAATGACGGATAACCTTCGAAGAATGTTTTGAAAACATATAGTTTTTTCCCAATTCATCGACAAAGAGATAACACCGGCCGCCCCATTGATCAAAGTAGCTTTTTAGCGCTTTATTTTTTGCCAATTCCGGAGCAATGATTTTCCGAAATTGATGTTTATAAGACAACGGGTAAAAGTTATTGTACGTATCCAATGTATACAACCCATTATACTGGGCAATTGCCGGATGCAGGCCAATACTTGCGACTCGGTAATCCTGCACAGGCTTGCCGATAAACTTCTTAATCTCAGCAAATTCCTTCACAGCGTAAAACTCTCCAAATGACGGTGAAGTGTGATACCGAATTTGTTCGTTTGAAGGAATCAATACACCCATCTGCAGCACGGCGAAAACCACAGCTGCGATGCGCCATTTTTTCTGATACCGCCAGAGGATTTGCAATGATACGGCAAATAAAACATATATAATCATTGGCCGCAAATAATGATAACGCGAAAAATTAAACGTGTTTAAAATGCTGATTTTTTGCTTCAAAGGAACCCAGCCTTCATACCACCAAAAGGCATACCAGACCGATAACAAAAAATTAGCAAGGTGCAGGCCGATAAATAGTTTTTCTCTCTTCCAGCTTTTTTGGACAATCACGATTACCAGAGCGATCAAGGACACTGGCAGAATCACAAACTCAAAGAGGGTTTGATCCTGATTATGCCCGATAATATAATTCTTAAAGATAAGCATAATTGTTTGCATCAAGTTATTTTTCGATTCAAAAAACTCTGAGCGGTTCGTTTTTTCATGCGAAAAAATAAGGGAAGCGATCTCCCGGTATTCAATTGCTAAATAAATCACCGTCATATAGGCAATCGAGAATAACAGCCGTAACCTCGGTTTTTTAGTCCTGATGGCATCCACCAGCCAAACTACCCCCATCGCACTTAGAAAAAAGAAAAAGCCTAACATAAAGGTGGAATAAAACGGTAATAGTGTAATGGTCACAATGCTAATGATCATTTGTTCACGATTGCGGATATTCATGAAGGCCCATAAGGCTAATGGCATTCCTACTATACTTAACATTCCATTTGGCCAGAAGGGTATCAAAGCAAAAGTTAACGCCGAAACGATGATGATGAATCCTTGATTTTCCCCTTGAATCACGTATTTCTTTAATAATAGATACATTCCTAAAAAGGCGAAAAAGCGTGAGATGGCTTGATTAAGCCCATAGGCAATTACAGGAGGAAAAAAGCGAAACAGCTCGACAATCCCATAGTATTCTGAGTAAAAGGCATTTCTTGATAGTTCTCCATTAATAATCTGTGGAATATTTGCCTGAATGGGACCAAATAATTGACCGCTATCGACTAATACCTTGTACCAGGCGATATTCGAATCCAAATTGTCATGAATCCGCATATGGGCATGTTCACCAAGAATAAAGTACGGTGCAACCCAAAGGGCAATAATCAAAATAGCCAATAAGAAATAGATCCTCTCGCGTGTAAAAACAGTTCTTTTCATTTTCTCCAATCCTCCCCACATTTATAAACACCGGTTCTTTCAAGCCGGTGTTTTTGCGCTCTTTTGCGGGAAAACAATCCATTTTTGCAAAGTGTAATTTAATAATGTATAGAAACAAGTACTAACGAAAATGGCGAGATCCGTTGACATGGCAGCAGAAAAAATATGGGTATGATTCAATACCAAATGGACGGCCTGCTTTCCGATGGAGAAGGATACGAAATAGCAGAACAAAATAACGCATGCAAATCGAACCACACTCTTTGAAACCGAAGCTCTGCTATTAAAGGTAAAACTTCGGTTCAAGCAATAGCTGACACACGCCCCTATTGTATTTCCTAAAAAGGTGGCTATCCAATAGGATAGTCCGAACAAATGATAGAAGAGAAACATGACGGACAAGCCAATAATGGTGTTGGCAACACCTACCAAAATAAAGCGTATAAAAGTAAATTTCATTTTCCCACCTTATTCATAAGGACTTTTAGCTTCTGTTTTCCTTCGTTATGATTTGAAAAGGCATCCACCTCAATCGTATATCTTGGACGCCGCTTCACTTCTCGATAAATTTTTCCAATATATTCTCCAATAATTCCCGTGGCTAAAAGCTCTAAACCGCCGACGAACCAAATCGATATAATAATGGAAGTCCAGCCTGATTCCGTATGTCCGGTTAGTTCTTGGACAATCGCATACCCGCCGGCAAGCGCGCTAATGATCACAGCCAGAAATCCTAAAAAAGTCACAAAGCGAATCGGGGTAATACTAAAGGAAGTAATCCCATCAAACGCAAAGGCAAACATTTTTTTCAATGGATACTTGGACTCTCCTGCAACTCTTTCTTTTCGGTCATAGAAAACTTTCGTTGATGGAAAACCGATAAGAGGGATGAGTCCCCGTAGAAAAAGGTTCGTTTCCTTATATTTAAATAATTCATCCAATGCTCGCTTGCTCATCAAGCGAAAATCGGCATGATTTGGAATTAAATTGATCCCAATTTTATTCATAAATCGATAAAACCCTAAAGCCGTTGTCCGTTTGAAAAATGTATCGGTTTCCCGTTTATCTCTTACCCCATACACAACGTCAAAGCCATCCCGATATTTTTCCACGAACGTACGGATGACCCGAATATCATCCTGAAGGTCGGCATCAATGGAAACCACACAATCCGATTGTGCGGCGGCTGCTTCGAGCCCTGCTAAAAGGGCATTCTGATGACCAGCATTTCTGGCTAATTTTAACCCTTTCACCAATGGATTTTTTGCCATTTCTTTTTCAATTAAGACCCATGTCCGGTCCCTACTGCCATCATCGACAAAGAGGATTTTACTTTCGCTTGATATCAGGAAGTCATCGATTAAATTGGATAATACTGCTGATAATTGTTTCGAAGTTTCCGGAAAAACTTCTTCTTCGTTGTAACATGGAACAACGATAGTTAAGATAGGTCCTTTCATGATAATCACTCTCCCTTTTGATCAGATTTAGGATTTCCTCTGCAATGCCTACAAATTCTTTACTAATTCATCCACGCGGACACATGTGAAACCCTTTGTTTTCACTTGTTTTAATACATCCTTTAACGCATTAATGGTATTCCTGGGAGCTTCCAACTCTGCACCCAGTGTATCGCCGCAGTCATGCAGCAGGATGACATCCCCGCCTTTTATGCTTGAAAGGCGTTGTTTAATCTTTTCACTGCCGCCCGAGGTCCGCCAATCTTGCGCCATGATCGACCAGAGAATAATCTTGTATTTACTTCTATTGACAAAATCAAAAAGATTGAGCATTCCCCATGGTGGCCGATAATAAACAGGTCTAACCCCAATGACATTTTTGATAATTTCCGCTGTATCCTCGAGACCCTTGCGAACCTTCCAAGGGGACATGAACCAGTTCGAATGGTGTACATAATTGTGGATCCCAATTAAATGGCCTTCCTGATGCATTCGCTGGATGAGCTCGGGATGTTTTTCCGCTCTAGAACCGACCACAAAGAAGGTAGCTTTCACCTCGTTTTTCTTCAATAAATCAAGCAGAATTGGGGTATAAATCGGATCCGGCCCGTCATCAAAGGTAAAAGCAATCTTTGAGGACTCGTTGCCTCTTCTAAACACCTTTAGGCCTAAACCGTGTGTTAAAAAATAAGGGACTACGGTGTATAATAAAAAGAAAAAGATGATAACTGAAATCATGTAGCCCATCCTAAATACTCACCTCAATTTCCTCTCGCTTTTGCATGGTTCTTATATTTGTTGATTTGGGTGATTGACCGCGTTTCGCCGCCCTGACAATCACACGAAGGGCATCTCTGGACGAGGTTTTGGTTTGATATTTTTTGATTCGCTGTTGCATCCATTTTAACGGTGCGGAATCACGAACAAGATTCTCAATTTGCCCAATCAATTCTTTCTCTGACTTCGCAACGAAGGCGATTCCTGAACGGTATAAGTATTCCGCATTGTCTTCTTCCTGGCCAGGGAGCGAGTGATAGATTAGTAATGGCAAGTCCATCACCATTGCCTCAGAGGTTGTCACTCCCCCGGGTTTGCTGATCATTAAGTCTGATATGGCCATTAATTCATGAACATTTTCACAGTATCCTAAAATTCTCACATCATGCTTGGAGTCGTTAAATTCCCACTCTAATTGTTTTTTCAACTTCTTGTTTTTTCCACAAACAATGAAAATCTGTATTGGGATAGAAATTGATTCTAATGCCCGGAAGGCTGAAAGTCCTTTTCCAAAAAAGCCGTCTCCTCCTCCCATGATGAGAATAGTGAATATATTGGGATTAATCCTATATTTCTCCAGGAGAAGCCCCTTTGGAAGAACCTCCAAAAATCTTTTTCGCACAGGTATTCCAGTATGCTTGATTTTATCCTCCTCTACCCCTAATGCAATCAAACGGTCGCGCACCTGAGGGGAACCGACCACGTATTGGTCTGTATAGGGATAAATCCAATAAGAATGGTCCGTATAATCGGTGATGATGGTTACCGCTGGAATATCAATCAATCCCTGCTCTTTTAATTTCGAAATAATTCCGGCTGCAAATGGATAGGTACTGACCACCACTTTTGGTTTTATTTCCCGAATGATTTTAAGCATGGTCTGCATCCCCGATAAAAAGACCGAATTTAACGTGACGGAAAAGGAATTTTTCACACGGGTTTTCTTATACAAAAAGCTGTACACTTGAGGAAACTTCTTAATTCCTCTTTTATAAATGTAATGACTGATTGGATAAAGATAGGGATGAATCCACTCCATGATATCAATCGTAATAGGCTCCGCATCAGCAAGCAGATATTCTACGGCTTCGCTTATGGCATTTGCCACTTGTTTATGCCCCTCGCCAAAGGTGGCGGATAGAATCAGGTATTTATCCTTTTCACATTTAATCATGTCCTTTCCCTCCTCTTCTATGCCCTTAGGGTAAAAACAAAACCTTTTTCATATTTATTCTATCTCCTGTTCAACAGGAATCTTTGATGTGATTACTACCCTCTTAATCTAACACCGATTTTTTTTAGACCATTCATTTTCATCAATTTTTAATGAAAATGACAGGTGATTTTTAAATTGGATCCCGGGAAAAAGAAAAGAGTCGCACCAGTCTTTTTGTGGTGCGGCTCCTTCTTTAAGCCTTTCTTCTATAAAAAAATTCACAAAATCGATTTAAGCAAACCTGCTAATGGAATAGCGGTCAATCGGTATCGAAGTTTCTCCATCTAAAATCAGTTCGGTCATCAATGTGCCGACGAGTGGAGAAAGTGTAACACCGCTGTGCATTGCGGCGACATACAAATTTTCCACACCTGGGATTTTTCCTAAAATCGGAAAACCATCCTCTGGCATGGCGCGAATTCCCGAGAACGCGCGGACCACTTTCGCTTTTCTTAAGGAAGGCACATAGTGGATAGCCATATTCGCAGTCTCTTGAATCACATCCAATGTAGTTGCCCGGTTGAACCCTTCCTCCTCCATCGAATAGCCAATAAGCACCTCTCCATTAAATGCCTGTCTTAAGCCGCTAATGGTATAATTTAAAAAAGGTTTTAGCGGTTCGGTGACAAGAATTTGGCCTCTTAATTGGTTGATTGGAATCGTCACTTCTACAAGTTTCCCTAATTCTCTTGACCAAGTACCGCCGGCAAGCACAAGATTTTTACACTCAAACCTACCTTTTTCTGCCCTAACAATAAATTTTCCAGGCAGCTTTTGAATTTCGGTTACCTTGTTATATGTAGAGTATTGGACGCCATTTTTCTTGGCTGCCCGCATATAACGATCGACCAAGCGGAAAGGATTCACGTTGCCATCGATGGAACTATATGTCGCACCGACAATATCCGGGTTCAAGGACGGCTCTTTTTCAAGCGCTTCTTCACGGGACAATACCTTAATTTTGATCCCAATCGGTTCGTAGGCCTCTGCAAGACGCTCCGCTTTTTCCCTGTCGAGTTCGCTGAAAAATGGTGACAAACCGCCTGTTCGTTTGTATTCCACATCGCCAATCTTTTTTGAAAGGTATGGATAAAGCTCCGCACTATACATACTAAATTCGGCATACCAGGAAGGTGTTTTATTATGAACCCAAACCCAAGCTTGGGTCGAGCCGGATGTACCTGACAATGGAAATTTTTTATCCAGGACAACGATGCCTTCTTTGTTTCGTTCCGACAGATGATAAGCGATACTGCTTCCTACAACACCGCCACCGATTATAATCGTTTCATAGCTTGTTTCCATTTATTTCACCTTCCCATCCTCTAATTCCACCTCATCCAAAACAGATTTAACAGAAGAAAAAGTTGTACTATTGGTTGCCAATGTCTCCAGTTTAATTGGACTAATGGGCATTCTCATCCGCGGCAGCGGAATCTGGTGAAACTCCATTCCTGTTTGTTCGTGGATCACGCCCGCCACGAGGCAATTGCATATTTTCGATTGGCAAGGTCCCATGCCGCAGCGTGTCAATCGTTTAATATCATCGAATGTTCTCGCACCATTTGCAATAACTTCTACAATTTCCTCCAAACTAATTTCTTCACAGCGACAAATAATCGTGCTTTTATCCAATTCATTCACCTTCTGTCTCTTTTACTTTTGAATCAAGAGATAAACTGGTCCTTTAATACAGGATGTGCGAATTTTTCGATATGCTGATTTCTGGCCTGCCAAACTTTAAGATTAGATCTTGTTTCGATAGACTCCAGTTCTTTCCATAACGACTGTTTCCCTTCTTCCACCGCTTCCTTACTGATTGCACCTAAAGCTGCACAGACATTAATACCGGCAAGCATTCCTGTAACAAGTAAGGCACCTTGAGTACTGATGCCGGCCGCATTTCCCGCTAAAAAGACATTTTCACAATCTGTTTGGAAATCATTATTGTATTGCGGAACCCATCCGCCCAACTCTTCTTGGTGGCCAAATGAACACCCCAATTGATAAAAAATATCTAAAATCGGTGACCTGCCGCCATCGACACAAACCAAATCCACTTTTTCTGTCCAAATATCTTCCCCTTGTTGAATATCAACCTCCGACACCGCCCCAATTCCCCTTGCCTCCTTAATGGAGGAGTTCAACAAGATAGGGATACCGATTTTTCTAACCTGCTCTACTTTTTCCGTGCCGTTTGCTTTCACACCAGTATTTTTTTCAACAATCCCCCTAATCCGGACGCCTACTTTGGAAAGCTGCAGTGCAACATCCATGGCAAAATCACTCGATCCGACGATGACCGCATTCTTCCCAGGTTGAACAAAATTCCGATTCATTAACGTTTGCGCGGCGCCAATCGTCATCACTCCGGGAAGTGTCCATTTTGGAAAGGCGATGGCATTTTCAGACGCACCTGTAGCGACAATTGTTTTCTTCGCCCTAAGAGGAAAAACATTCTTTTCATCGGTAATGCCAACACTACCATCTTTATAAAAACCAATAACGCGGTGCCCCAATAAATAACGAATCTCAAAATCTTCTAATTGTCGGGACAAATGGGCAGCCAATTCAAATCCGCACATCGGTTGATAAATGGAAGGCAAGGAAGAAAGGACCTGCGTCTGTTGGACCAATTGCCCACCCATTGATTTAGACTCATCAACAAGCGTGACTTGCAAGCCCCTGGAAGCCGTCTCAAAGGCAGCAGCCAAACCGGCCGGACCTGCACCGATAATTAATACATCAGTCTCCACAGCATTCACCCCTTACTTCCGGGTCTTCATCATTCGGGTAAATTTTCATCCCATCTTCCACCATTGTCTGGCATGTACGCACATGGTCTTCGCCATTTATGGTCGCGTAACAGCTACAACATCTGCCTTTTGTGCAAAAAAGCCCTCGTGGCTGAACCAAATTTCTGCTTGAACCCAAGCGTTTAATCCCATTAGCCATTAATGCAGCGGCAACGGTTTGTTGTTCATAGGCAGTGTATGGAAGATCATTAAAATAGATGGTTATAGTTTTTTGTAGCTGTTCCCCTAACACTGGATGATGTTTAATATGCATAAAAACACCTTCTTCTCAGTTTTTCGAAGCAAACACTTTACCAACGCCCAGTACCCTTTCAATCACAACCATTAAAACAAAGGTTAATAGAATCATGATACTGGAGACGGAAGTGATGATTGGATCATATTGATATTGCATATACGTATATATTCGAACTGGCAATGTAACCACGTCTGTGCTGACAATGAATAATGCTACCGTCAAATCATCAAAAGAAGTGATAAAGGCAAAAATGGCCCCTGCGATGACACCGGATTTTATCATGGGCAAAGTAATTTGAAAGAATACTTTAAAACTGCCTGCCCCTAAATTCATCGCAGCCTGTTCGATTGAACGGTCAAACCCGACTAAACTTGCGACTACCAAACGCATGACAAAAGGAATGGTTAAAATAATATGACCAATGACCAAAGCAATTGGGCTGGCAGCAATTCCAATCCAGGAATAAAACTGCAACAGGGCCACCCCAAATACTACTGATGGAATCAAAAGTGGCGAACCCACCAACTGAACAATCGCCGTTTTCAATTTAAACTCATATCTGACAACAGCTATGGATGCCATCGTTCCGATAAAAGTCGCAATTATCGCCGTTCCGAAAGCAACGATAATGCTTAATGTGAATGATTGCATAAACTCAGGATGGTCTAGTAACTCCGTATACCACCTCAATGTAATTCCTTTCGGCGGAAACACTATATACTCGGTAGTTGTCAGCGATGACAATAACACTACTACTATTGGAGCTGCTAGAAAAATGTAGACCAATAGACAAAAGAGATTCAAGCCAGCTTTGGGCAATACCTTCCTCATTGTATGGCCACCCCTTTTTCTGATCGAGTAAGTAGTTTACTGTATACAACAATGGTAATCGTAGCAATAAAGATTAATAAGAAACCAATCGCCGAACCATATGGCCAATTCAACATGGTTGTTACCTGTTCATATGTCAGGAAGGACATGACCTTTACCTGTGGCCCGCCAAGAATCGCTGGGGTAACAAATGAACTCACTGCCAAACTGAACACCATAACCGAACCCGCAAAAATCCCAGGAAGTGTTAACGGCAAAACGACAGAAAAGAATGTTCTAATTGGACTTGCTCCTAGATTTTGGGAGGCTCTAATTACACTCGGGTCAATTCTTTCAAGTGAACCCATGATACTTAACACCATATATGGGAATAAAACATGCACCATTCCAATTACAACACTAAATTCCGTATATAACAGGGTAAGTGGTTTATCAATCCATCCCATCTTCATTAGGGTATTATTAACAACGCCATTATTGGACAACAAAATAACCCAGCCGTAACAGCGGATGACCATGCTGATCAATAACGGTGATAATACCAATAAGGTTAAATAATTTTTCAACCTGCCATTGGCTTTCGTAATCTGATAAGCAACCGGATAGGAAATGACAATCGCCACCAATGTCGTTAACAGACCGATTTTTACCGTTCTCCATAATACACCCAAGTAAAATTTGTCGAAAAGAAACTTTACATAATTTTGCAGCGTCCATTCACTGCCAATTCCACTTCCTGCGTCAAATGTCTTAAAACTTGTGATAAAAAGAAAAAACAATGGCAGCAGAAAGAAAAAGATAAAAATTGCCAAGGTTGGAAGCAGTAATAACCACGAATCAAGCTTTTTTCGTGTTAATCTTTTTTTCTCCTGCTTATATAAGATTTCTTGTTCTTGTTGCACTTCCACTTCCGCTTGCATTCGAATTCACCTCACTTTTTCACCAGCAATAATTCTTCAGGATTCCATACAGCATATACATCCTGTCCCTCTTTTATTAAATCGGGATTTAAAACAGTATTGGAAATGTCGGCAATCAACTGTTTTTCTTTGAATTGCAAAATATAACGGGTTTTTGCCCCTAAAAACATTTTTCTTTCCAGCTTAACGTGAAGACCCTCACGATTTGTTTGGGCGAGCTGGATTTTTTCAGGCCGTAGATAGAAATTCATTACAGAATCCTTCACCCCGAGTTTTGAAATGACCTGTTCATACCCATCAAAGGTTATCTTGCATTGCTGACCATTGTACGTCTCCACAACCTGGCCTTGAATCTGGTTTACTTCCCCTATAAACCGTGAAACAAAGTCTGTTTTCGGATGGTTATAAATCTCCACCGGAGTGTCCATTTGTTCAATTCTACCTTCATACATGACTGCTATCCGGTCGGAAATGGCGAGCGCTTCTTCCTGATCGTGGGTGACAAATATAGTGGTAATCCCGACTTTTTTCTGAATTTCCACTATTTCTTCACGCATTTCTTGCCGCAACTTGGCATCCAAATTGCTGAGCGGTTCATCCAACAGTAGTACTTTGGGTTTAATGACAAGAGCTCTGGCTAATGAGACACGCTGCTGCTGGCCGCCAGACAGTTCCTTTGGATAGCGTTTTTCATAGCCTGCCAAGCGCACCATTTCCAGCGCTTCCAAAACGCGTTCCCTTATTTCACCTTTTGGGACTTTCCGTAACTTCAAACCATAAGCGACGTTATCAAAGACCGTCATGTGCGGAAAGAGAGCATAGTTTTGAAAAACCATGCCCATTTCCCTTTTGTTCGGCGGAAGCAGGTGAACAGGCTTGCCGTCTACCACAATTCTTCCGCCATCAACTTCCAAAAACCCGGCAATCATATTGAGAGTCGTAGTCTTGCCGCATCCTGAAGGTCCAAGAAAGGAGACGAGCTCCCCTTTCTTGATCTCAAGATTCATCTTTTTTACAACTTCTGTTTTGTCAAAAGTTTTTACTACATTTTCAAGGCATAGATAACTCATGGTTTCACCTCATTATTAGTGGGCCACTTCGATTTCTTTATTTGCTCTCTCTGTCCACTCATCACGTTTTTGATTGATATACTCCCAATCCACTTTTACAAGCTTGGAAATTTGCTCTTCTCCATAAATGATCTTATCGAGAATCTCTCCGCTCAATTTCACCTTCTTATTAACTGGTCCGTCAAACAAGGATTTGGCAAATTCAGCCTGTACTTCTTCGCTTAAGACATAATTGACAAATTTCTGGGCAAGTTCTTCATTCGGTGCCCCCTTAACGACGCTGACAGTTGACATTAAAGCGGGTGCCCCCTCTTTCGGGATGACAAACTCGATCGGGAATCCCGTCTCTTTTAACGTAAATACACGACTGCTGCCCCAAGCACTAGCAACAGTTTGTCCTTGTAAAAAGTAATTGGAAACATCCGCTGTTTTATCAAATGTCACCGCATTCTTGGCAATTTGCTTCATTTTATTAAAGCCAGGTTCAATATTTTGTTCACTACCGCCATTTGCTTTTGCCGCCATGATGAGCATTTGCAGTCCGTAAGTATTAGAGATGGATGGCAATACCAGTTTTCCTTTGAACTTAGGATCCGCTAAATCATTCCAAGAAGAGATCGGTTCCCATTTGTTCTGTTCAAACATCTCTTTGTTATAAGCCAATCCAGTAGAAATAATCCCGAACCCAACGCCGATATTATCCTTGTCTTTTGCGATATCATAAACATTTGCTAGATTCGTTACGATTTTTTCATCCAAAGGCGCTAGCAAGCCAAAGGATTTTGCTTGTGCTTGAGGACCATCATCGATAAAGGCCACATCAATTTGGGGGTTATCCTTTTGTGCCTGTAGTTTGGAAACGGTGTCTACCGAACTACCGGTAATGTATTTCACTTTTACGCCAAATTCCTTTTCAAATTTTGGGATTACGGTTTCCTTCATTTTTTTCTCATAACTTCCCCCGTAAGCTGCCAATACAAGGGTTTTGCTATCTTTTTTTCCTGTCTCTTTAGAATCGCCGCCTGTTTGACTGCTGCTGCATGCCGATACAATTAGCAACATTAAACTAATCAACCCAATCAGTATCGATTTCCGTTTCACCATTTTTTCCTCCTCATTATCGGTCATTCACACTTTCTTTATTTCAATCATTAAATAGTCGTTTACAGTCGGTTTTCACCCCTCTTTTTCTCACTGGAGTTTGCAATTTTATATAAATATAATATTGCCAATTTTCAGATATATATTGCCAAAAAAATATAAAGTTATATATTTTAAAATATAATATTATAACTTTATCAGTTAGACCACTTTATCAGTTAGAATTTGATTTCTGTATAATAGGTAAGTTCTTGCCGGTCATAAAACTGTGAATATTCAACAATCTCCCCTTGTTTGGAGTAGGTAAACCGTTCCCATTTAAAAACCGGTGCACCTGGTTCAACTTGCATTCTTTCTGCTTTTTTACCTGTTACAATATATGGTCTAACAAACAACTTGGCCTTATCTAAGGCGATATGATATTTTTTAAGCAAAACATTGTAAATCAGTTCATTTTCTATGTCCTCTGGGGTAAGTCCTGGGCATAATTTATAAGGAAGATAAGTATATTCCAGTGCTTCAGGGATGTCTTTATTAATTTTTAATCGCTTAATCTTATATATCTTGGCTTTAGCTTCTAATTTTAGTTTTTCGGCGATTTCCTTATTCGAGTCTTCAATCGAAAAGCTAATTAATTCATGAGGATGTTCCTCATTATCCGTAATCAAAGAAAACATGGTGCCAATATCCTGCTCATTTTGGCCCCCTGCAACAAACGTCCCTTTCCCTCTCTGCCTGTACAGATACCCCTTATTAACAAGCTCAATAATAGCCCGCTTAACGGTTATTGTACTCACATCAAACAAGTCTGCAAGTTCTTGTTCCGTCGGCAGCTGATAGCCTACGTCCCATTGCTTGGATATAATTTTCTCCTCCAGTACCTCTTCCACCTGCCGATAAAAAGGAACGTGGCTATTTTTATCTATCTTCATTTTTCATTCACCTTTTAGTAATGTTATAACTTTATAATCTTATATTGTTTGAGTTGTTAATAAATATTTTATTAACATATATCTGAATTGTCAATATTTTTCTAATGTTTGCTACATTAATAGCTTTAGCGTATAAAGAAAACTACCAGTTGAAACAAACAGACTGTTTCCAGAAAATTAGTTTCACAAGTTGGTGTTGAATCATCTTGATGCTTTAACCCATTCCACTGTGTTTATGACGGATATTCCTGTTTTATTCCAGAACAAAGGAAGCCTCTCTATCACATACCAGTCAATGCGATTCAGCCATTTCTTGGCTATTGGGAAGATAATTGATTTGAAAAGTTAGCGGAGGGTATTTGGACTAACTATTAATGGTCAGCCCCCTGTTGCGTTAAAGTTATGGGGGCTGACCACAATACTCGTTTATATGTTATATTGTCTTTTAAATTCAAAAATTTCATTAACAGCCTGCTGATACCCGCCCGATTTTCGTAAGGATTCTTTCATTTTGGCCGCAGCTTGATGGAATGATGGCTGGCTCAACACCTGGTCTGCGGATTCGCGCAGCTGTTTTGCCGTCAAGCCTTGCATTTGTAATGGCATGCCGGCTCCGATTTTGGCAACTTGGTCGGCAATGACCGGCTGATCTGCACTCTGCGGAATGACAATGAGCGGAACCCCAAAATAGAGACCTTCGTGGACACTGTTCATGCCGCCATGTGTGATAAATAATTTCGTGTACTTCAGCACCTCTGTTTGTGGAAGATAATTTTTTACAATAAAGTTTTCAGGTATCTCTCCCAAATCAGCCTGCGGAACTTTTTCCCCAATCGACATGACCACAGTATGTTCCGTATTGCCAAATGCCTCGAAACACAGCTTGTAAAAATCAATTGCTTGATTAAAGACAGTTCCCAGGGATATGTAAATCGGGCTTTTTTCCATAATTCCTGGTAAATCGAAGTTCTCATCCGTCTTTCTTGAAGTGATGGAAGGACCTACAAATTTATATGTTTCGTCGAATTCCTCCTCAAAAGGTTGAAACTTCCTAGTTGTATAAACGATTGTTAACGGTTCAGGATTACAAAATACTTCATAGGGCGAATGGATTTCCACACCATACATTTCCTTTACCTTTGCTGTCAGCCTGTGATATTCACTGAATGTTTCTTGAGGAATATTTTTTGCAAGCTGTTTGAACATGTTATCGAATGAGCTTTTAGACTGTGCAAAAGAAGTACACGAATTGACGGCCGGAAGCTTAAGGATTTGCCCAAGTAAGCGTCCACAGCCAAACATCGAATCATGAATGATGTAATCAAAGTGCTCACCTTTGATTTGCTTAAGAACCTCAGGGATTATAATATCTGCCGTTCGCAAAAGTCCAATGATTCTTTCAAGTACATTATTTCTCCCACCTGAGATAAAAGCCTTTAAAAATTCTTGAACATTAAAGGTCCTCACTGTCGCCCCCGTTTGCTCCATGCGCTTGCGATAATCCTCAATTGTAAAATACACGACCTCTTCGCCGCGCCTGATCAGCTCTTGCACCACTCCGATGGTTGGATTGACATGACCAACTGATCCGCCATTTATAAATAAAACTCGTGCCATGATACCTTCTCCTTTTGTAAAAAGTCCTTTGGGAAGATCTAAGTACTTTTATAACCCCTTTTTAACATTACTTTGAACCTCATTCAATCCCTTATAAGCTTTCTGTAATATAAAACTCGGCCGCTTCTTTTGCTTCCTTATCATACCATAAATGTGGAACGTTCTTTTGATTTTTATCATATTCCTGTAACCTTAAAATTTTCTTAACAAAATATATATGATTGGCGAGGAGATATCTTGATCAAACCGAATCAAATAAATAGAGGGAAATAACTCAGACAGTTATTTCCCTACTATATAGCCAAAAAATATTATCGAAGCATGCTCTGTGGCTAACTTTTTCACTTGTTGGGTCACGTAGAACCCCTCCCCATCTTTTTTCACGTGAACGGTTCGGGCCTATTTTGCATTCTCATCGGGTTGATGAATTCCGAATATATTGCCTTCGGTGTCAATGTAGTATCCTTGCCAGGCCATGCCAGGTAAGGCATATTTGGGGATTGCAACCTTGCCGCCATTCTCAATAATTTTTGCTTCCGTTGCATCGTAATTTTCCACTTCCATTGTACAAGCAAAGGCATTTAAAGCTTGGTTTGCTTCCGGTGGAGCACTTTGACGCTGCATCAAAGCACCATTGATTCCCGGTTCATTTTCATCACCTGTTACAGCTCCAAAGTAAGGCATGCCTGCATAGTCACTCCAATCTTGAAATGACCACCCAAATACATCTCCATAAAACTTCTTTGCACGTTCCATGTCATTCACATGTATTTCGAAATGAACTAATCTTCCCATGACGCCTCCTATTTTATAAAAATTTTTTCCATAAATTATTTCGCTAACTAGCCCCAATTTTCCTCTATTATAATAAATATTATGGAAAAATATTCATTGTACAAATCTGCTTAGGCAATCATTACTTACTCACGCAATTGCTTGTTTTCTTCATCCTGCTTGTTGATACGTCGTTTCAAGGAATCAATGATGCGATCTATCCCTCGTAAGCTTTCTGTAATTCCGCAAGGTCAAATTTCTTCATTTTTAGAAATGCTTTTGTTAGGCGGGCAAGTTGCTCGGGTGTGCCCTTGCTCATCATCTCGTCCATCTCACTTGGCACGATCTGCCAGGATATACCAAACTTATCTTTCAGCCAGCCGCATTGCTCCGCTTCCGGTACCGCAGAGAGTTGATTCCAGTAATAATCGATTTCTTCTTGTGTGTCACAGTACACCATAAAGGAGATGGCCTCGTTAAAACTGAATTTATGCTCATAAGCGCTATCCATTGACGCAAACCACTGATTCTCTAGCATGAAATCCGAAAACATGATCGTTCCCTCTTTGTCAGGCTCCATTCCTTTAGGGTAACGGGCGACAAGTCCCTGTCTTGCGTTCTTAAATACTGATAAATAAAAACGCATTGCCTCTTCCGAGTTACCGCATTGATCCCCGACAAACAAAAGTGACGGCAATATTGGAGGCCTTTCTTCACCTTCTGGATTGGTTAGGATTAACTGCCAGGACAAACCATACTTGTCCTGGATCCAGCCATATCTTTCACTGAAAGGATATTGGCCAAGCGACATTAACACAGTTCCGCCTTCGGACAATTTGTTCCAAACCTCATCTAATTTGCCTCTTGCGTCTTTTTCTCGCGATGGGTCAAAATTAACGAAAAAAGATATCGATGGATTCATTTGGAAAAAAGGACCTGCACTGATTGCCATGAACTTCTGCCCCCATAGCTCAAAAGTGACAGTCTCAGAGTCGCCTGAGGGTGTTCCAGGGATGGTGGTTACATCGATAATTTTCGAGTCTGGAAAAATAGCAGCATAAAACTCGGCTGCTTCTTTTGCTTCCTTATCATACCATAAATGCGGAACGATCTTTTGATTTGAATTTGACATCGTTATCCCTCCAATATATTCTGAAAATAGATTTCTGTCTTATTTCATCAGGAATGTTTTTAGTAGCCTCGCCTATTACTAAAATATTCTTTATAACAGCATCAGAAATTAAATCATTATCCATAAAATCATCAAAAGAAAGTCCCTGTGTGTATTTTTCAACTTTTACTGCAGCAGTTAAAATATCTTCTAAAAATACTCTAGGCTCCCTCTGCATACTTTACACTCCTTAAAATACTGTCTTTCAATGCTGGCTTTATATCATCGATGATGACCAAATCAATGGGCTTTTGAAATCGATCTTCAAGATCAAATTTTAAATCCATGTAATGATCAAAAGATAATTTAGTACGGTCAAATTCCACCAGCACATCTATATCACTGGTACCTTTCTGTTCTTCTCGACTATAGGAGCCAAACAAACCAATTCGTTTTACACCATATTTTTCTTTCCATGTATTTAAATTTTTTGAAAGTTCCTCAAGGATTTCTTGTTGCGATAACATCAATATTGCCGCCTATTTTCTCCATAATTCTTTATGCTCATTATATCTCTCTTTAATAATTCTCCAAAGAAAGGAAAAAGCCTTGTTTGAACGTAGGGATCTTCTAAGCATTTTAAAATTCAAATAAATCTCTTTAGGTTTTACTCCATTAAATGACCCGATATGTACCTAGTTAAAGGAAACGCGGCACCTCCTTTTGAAAATTCGTACCCGTTAATGATACGGATGAATTTAACTTAATCGCTATTTACTACAAGTGAAAGTTCATCCAATGCGTTTTGGATCTCATCTTTGGTGTTATAAAAGTGGGGGGCAATCCGGATCACATCTTTTCTGGCGGATACAATAATCTTTTTTTCCTTTAGGATTTTTTCTGTTTTTGATGCATTTTTTGTGTAAAAAGACACAAGACTTGTTAATAGGGTCTTTTCTGTTACTTTATTTTCATATTCTTCCAAAGGTATTCCATTAGAGGAAGAACGTATAATAGAAAGATGATTTTTATACTTTTCCTGTGCATATAAGATATGGCCGATAGTAGGAAAATCGGAATCTGTAAAAACAATCTCTTTCCTATTTTGATGATCTGAAAAGGAAGAGACAATTGAAGAAAAAACATCGGAGACAGAACATAGTATAGCTATCTCTTCTTTTTCAGCTCCAATTAGTTCGGCAAATATGGCTCTTGCCTGGCCTGCTCTCTCCAAAGCAGCAACCCAATTACTTCCATTAAGAACCAAACTTTTATGATATTCGTCTATTGCTGTTGATACAGGTTTCGCTATTGCCCCTTGTGAGCAACTTGCAAGATGTATGTGACTCGACAATATCGGAAATAAAGACCTTGTCCCGGATAGATTCAATTTTTATTCACTCCCTTCAGATTTTTATCTCTCCTGTTCGAATATATGTTTCGATTCGATCGGAAATCTCTATTTTTGAGCCAGAAGCACTTAGCCAGTCGTTCCTACAAAATGCTTGTAATTCTTCTTTTAACCAATAGAAATCTTTTAAGCTGTGATCATTAATATCTTTAGTTAAATTAAGTCGCAAAAAATCATCTCCTAATATGCTTAATAAAAATATAGGACATTTATTCTTTTAATTCAAAATAGTCATTTGAAATAGCAAAAAATTTTTAAAAATGGTTCATTCTCCAACTTGTTGCTAATAATAAGGACGTTAAACAATGAATGGAGGAGGATTTGTATGCAACAGGATCAACAAGCTAAAGAGAATTTAGGTTCTGGCTCTAGTGGGAAAGCAGGATTTTCCGGGACTGATCCCCAAAAAGTAAAACAAGAAATTCAAAAAGATGTAAGCGCAGGACAAGGTGCCATGACTTCCCGGGAGGCAGGAGCAATGCGCGATTAAATTTTTTCAAAGAAAGGAAAAAGCCTTGTTCAAGGACGACAAGACTTTTTTCCTTTTAGTCGGATAGAGTGATATTGAAAAGTCATCACAATACCAATAAATATTGAATCTGATTTGGGGTGATTGGAGTTATTGCATGAATGTGATAGCCGATACTGAACAGCTGTGCTAAGGTTTCTGCACAATTATATCGGGGAGGTTCAATCGGTGCATGGAAGCTTTTATAAAGTGCAATAAATTCATTATGAGTAGTACAATGGAGCAAAACGACATGTCTCCCCGTCCATGCCTGACCAATTATTGACTCTGTTTGATTTTCATTATGATCCCACAATTTCTATACACCCTCATTTTTGATACGATAGTTTATGTATAGAAATTAGTTCATTGTTCACTTTTTTACTTAGAACATTACGACAAAAAAACCGTACGATCTATTTCACCGTACGGTCCGTTTTTAAGTCTATACTAATCATAGATTTTTATCCGTTTACAACTTCCCTTTTTCCCTGTCCTGTGTCACAATGGATTCAAGCAAATATGCCTTTTCAAAGCCGTCTCGGGTGGCTTCACCAAGGGATCCATAGCCTACTGCATCTCCTAATACAAACATATTTTCCATCTTATCCCTTAATGGTTCCTCTAATGGGTTATAGGCTTCGATTCCCATCGCAACAATCACATACTCCGATTCAATTTCCCGATATTTTCCAGATACCAAATCCTGTACAATAGTACTGTTCGGAAGAATTCTTTCCAATTTATGATCAGTCACAATGTCCACATTTATATTTTTCAGCTTATCAAGAAGTCTTTGTCTTGTATCAGACCCAATTCTTTTGCTAGCTTTTGTTGGAATTTCTACAAATGTGACAGCATTGCCAGCTTCCGCCAGGCGCCGGACTGTTCCATGACAGGTCATGCCGCTTCCTACCACTGTTACTTTATTCTTAGTGAAAACTTTTCCCTGTAAGACTACGTCTTCATAAGTATAAACATGCTCTAAATCATTGCCCTCTACCTGTGGGAGCCTCGGTCTGCCGCCTGTTGCCAATAAGACAGCATAAGGATTGTAAGCTGTGATATCTTCAACAGTAGCCTCTGTATTTAAACGGACATCAATATTTAAACGTTTCATTTCATTGCTAAGATAACTAATGTGCCATGTCATTTTCTTGCGATAAATGGGGTCAGATACAAGGTGCAATTGACCACCGAGCTTATTTTCTTTTTCAAACAGAGTGACATCATATCCTTTTAGTGACAGTGTTCGTGCCGCTTCCATTCCGCCCGGTCCGCCGCCAACGATCACAACATGGCGGTTCTTATTAGAAGGAAGGCGTTGCAGTTCCTTAAACTCCAGTTCTCGGCCTGTTCTGGCATTAATGGAACACCGAACATGCAAGTTTCCTGTTACTGAATGCAGACAATGAAGACAGTTGATGCATTTTCTAATTTCAGCTTCGCGTCCTTCCTTTGTTTTTTTTACCCACTCAGGATCAGCAATTAAACCCCTCCCGATGGCGACAAAGTCCGCTTTTTCCTCAGCTAAAATATTTTCTACAAATTGTGGTTCACGAATGGACCCGACAGTGATAACCGGAATATTTACTTCTTTTTTTACCTCCTCTGCCAAATAGACTCTCCAGCCTTGTTCAAATAACGGAGATTCAATCATTTTGTCCATAGAGTCATAGGTTCCGCAGCTAATGTGCAGTCCATCTACTCCTAGTTTTTCTAAGTACCGACAAATGGCCTTGCCTAACTCTAAATCGATTCCGCCATCAATAAATTCATCCACACTGAGACGAACGGTAATAGGGTAATCCTCACCGCATTTTTCTCTAATGCCAACGATGATTTCCTTGAGAAATCTCATTCGATTTTCAAAGCTTCCGCCGTACTCATCTGTACGTACATTGGCCTCAGGGCTTAAGAACTGGTTTATTAAATAACCATGGGCACCGTGAACTTCGACGCCGTCAATCCCTGCCTGTTTACACCTTACAGCAGCCTGAACAAATTTATTTACCAGTTCTTTTATTTCTTTTGTTGTTAATTCCCGAGGTTCTTCCCCCACTGCAGCACAAGCAACATTACTGGGAGCAACAATTTGTTTACCATTTATTAATGAAGAGTTTGACTGTCTGCCTGCGTGATGGATTTGAACAAAAGCCTTCGCTCCATATTTATGTATCGCATTGGCTAAACGATGGATCCCTGGAATGAAGCGATCTTCGTCCAGCCTTAATTGCCTGACAAATCCTTTTCCGTATTCATACTCAATACAAGTAAATTCAACGATAATTAACCCGGTTCCTCCCTTAGCTCTTTCTTCATAGTAGGCAATAAGATGATCCGTGACTTCGCCTTCAATACCAGCTAGATTCGTTCCCATTGGAGGCATGACAATTCTGTTTTTCAGTGTTAGATTGCCTATTTTGCCTTGTTTAAATGTGTTTTTGTAATGCATTTTACAGCCTCTTTTCTATACTTGTGAAAAAACTCACATAAACTATTAAAAAATTTAACCTACGTTTAATTATAAAGAAGTTGACAGAAATTTTCACAACTACATTTGATAATAAAGTGACAATCGTATTTCAACCACTACATGAGTCTCCATAACAATATGCTATAATTTTGAGGGGAAAATAAAGATAGAGGTGACCATTCTTGGCTATACATGTTGTACTATATCAACCAGAAATTCCGTCTAATACGGCAAATATTGCACGTACTTGTGCTGCAACGGATACCGCTCTGCATTTAATTCTGCCGCTTGGCTTTTCTACTGACGAAAAAATGATAAAACAAACTGGTTTAGATTTCTGGCATCTTGTCAACATCACGTACTATGACTCACTAGATGACTTTTTTTCAAAAAATCATGGGGAGTTTTACTATATTGAGACGTTTGGTGAAAAACCACATTCAGCCTTTGATTTCAGTGATGGATCAAAGGAGCATTATTTTATGTTTGGGAAAGAAACCACGGGTTTACCAAAAGATTTATTAGAAAAAAATAAAGATCACTTTTTGAGAATACCCATGAGTGATCATGTTCGTTCACTGAACCTTTCGAATACGGCTGCGATTTTAGTGTATGAAGCTTTGCGCCAGCAAGGATATCCCAATTTAACATAAAAAAATCTTCCGGATTGGAAGATTTTTTCGTTTTTGTCACTAAATCGTCTCACCAAGTGGGATCACGGCTCCCTGCCTTTTGCCTTTTTTTAGCTAATGATGAAAAATGGGACTTTAGTTTTTTTTCGTTTGGATGGTCATCGACATATGATAAAGTACCGATGATTCAAAACAGAAAGGCGGAGTTGATGTTGGGTGAGGGAAAAAAAGGGAAATCAAGCAAATCATTGTGGCAGCCGCTTTTGGCTGCACCTGCGTTATTTTTTCTTGCCCCTGTCGGCATTGGACTTTACCTCACTCATCCCCTACCGGCAAAAACCAGGAAAAACCCGAAGGATTACGGTCTCGAATTCGAGGAGATTGAATTTTTCAGTCGAAAAGATCAGGTAAAGCTGTCTGGGTGGTGGATCCCCGCTGCTTCCAAGCATAGTAAGAAAACTGTTATTACAGCACATGGTTATATGAATGAACGAGCCATGGAAGGGATTGAGGGCCTGCGGCTTGCCAAAGTTCTTTCGAGACAAGGATACAATTTGCTGATGTTTGATTTCCGCAATGCAGGAAAATCAAAAGGAAGAACCGTGGGGTTGGGGTACTATGAAAAACACGATTTATATTCAGCGATTGAATATGCTGCAGAGAAAAAAAATCAGAAAAAGATTGCTCTTCTTGGCTGGAGTATGGGTGCTGCTACTGCGCTTATTGCCGGATGTGAACATCCTGCGGTGTCAGTCATTATTGCCGATAGTCCCTTTAGTGATTTAGAACCTTTTTTAAAAGAAAACCTTTCTTATTGGACCAAATTACCAAAACGACCTTTTACACCGATAATTTATCATTCTATGCGAAAGCTCCTCAACATTGACCCTAAAGAAGTTTCCCCTATTAACAAGGTAGCCAGCACGAAAGGAAGAGCCATATTATTGATACACAGCAAAACAGATGAAGCAATTCCTTTTACCGAAAGCGAAAGACTATATCAATCCATACCATTTAACAACCATAAAGAATTGTGGCTGACGGAAAAAGCAAAACATATTCATTCGTATTTTTTATATAGGAGAGACTATGAGCTCCGTATTCTGCGGTTTCTTAATAAGCACTTAAGGTTTGGATGAACTCATCGTCATTAAATGAAAAGCTTTCAATTTTACGCAATGAACGATTGTCTATTAACAACATTGGATGCATGTCGAAAACGCAAGAAGGCAACGCCCACATTTTTCACTTCAAGTCAGTTGCCTTTCCTATCCAAAAATTTCTGAATTTTTTGATTCCAATACAATTAATAAACTCCTTCACCGATCACCCCCGAACAAAAAGCCTTGCTCCCTAATCGAAGCAAAGCCCCCATAAGCTTAAATATTAAACACTGTCCTTAACACACTTAGCTGGAAATTGCACTGCATCAATCGATGTTACATGTACAGCAGGTCGTCGTCCGTGGTTCCATTTCCCATTTAGGGCACGCTCGATTTGAGCCCCTAGTTGCAGAAGCAATCCATCTTCTCCTTGCCGTGTAAGCGCGTGAATTCCAAGTGGCAGCCCGTTCTCAAGCTCAGCCATCGGCAGCGAGATACCCGGAAGGCCGCAGAGGTTGGCAATCGGAGTATAAGAGAATATGCGCCAGAGGTTCTCGAACCAGTCGTAGACGGATGGATTTTCACTGATCGTCAAATACTCCTTCGTTCCAACCAAGGGCGTCGGTAAGGCCATCGTTGGGGTAAGGATGATATCCCAGTCTTCAAAGAAGGAGGCTAGCCTGCGGGAAGTATCGTTGAACACCGCCTGCATCTTCGCGCGCTGCCTATAAGAGTAGAAACGGCCTTCTTCCCAGACCCGAATACACATCGGTTCAATCAGGTTGGCTGGCGGCTGTTCCAAGCCTTTTTGCTCCAATAGACCCGAAATGGTTTGGGTAAAATTCATAATATAGCACTCGGTTTGTGCCCTATAGGCGGCATGAAAGTCAATGTCCGGGATCACCCACTCCACGTGATGACCAAGCGCCTCGAGAAAGCGGGCGGCCCCCTCCAATTCAGCAACAATATGCGGTGTGGCCTGATAATCACCCCACTCATGTGAAACGGCAATACGAAGTTTTTTCGGATCGCGCCGTATAAGCTCGGAGTAAGGCTCGGGTGGCAGCCAATAGGGCATGAATTCGCCCGGTGCTCCTCCTCTGCAGCTGTCCACAAAGGCAGCAGTATCACGAATAGTGCGGGAGTGGCAGCCCTGAACGGAGACTACTCCCATCAAATCGGAACTGTAGGGAGCAACCGAAAAGACGCCACGGGACGGCTTCAAACCGATGTTGCCGTTTACACCAGCAGGAATGCGAATCGAGCCGCCGCCATCAGTCGCATGTGAAAGCGGAATGATTCCGGCCGCAACCGAAGCTGCTGTTCCAGCAGAAGAGCCGCAGGTTGTATAGTCAAGATTCCAGGGATTTCGTGTAACATAAACGGCTGGATTCTCAGCTGAACTGCAGAGTCCAAACTCTGGTGTTGTCGTCCGCCCGATGATGTTGAGACCAGCTTGGCGGATGCGGCTGGTTAGAAAGCTATCGGCTGAAGAACGATTTCCTTGCATCAGAAGAGACCCCATCTCCTGTAAGCGCCCCTTAACAGTGGGCCCCAGATCCTTCATCAGGAATGGTATTCCCGCAAACGCCCCATCTGGGTTCGTTCCGTCTTTCATAGGGTCATGAACGGCATCATCGAAGACTTCAATGACAGCGCTAATCGCGGGATTTAAGGCGTCGATGGCAAAGGCAGCCTGTTGAGCTACCTCCTGCGGAGTAATCTGACCTTTCCGTACCAAATCGGCAAGACCGATGGCATCAAGGTTAGCCCATTCATTCCAGCTCATTGCTAAATTCACAAAGTTTCACCCCTTTATATTGGTTCATATCGGATCTTTATAAAAGGGCAGTCTCATCAGTGTATGCACCTTAATTTATAAAGACTCTACCTAGTCCAATGTCAGCAAATTTTGATTCAATAAGCCTTCTTATTACTTCCTGATCGTCCACACAGTTATATACAGGCCATTTTAACCGCTACGCTTTAAGATGACTGAATAAATCTTTATGAGCGATAATTCCTCCAACACTTTCGGCAGATTTAACCGCATCAATGATGGCACTCTCCATGACCTTTGCTGCCAGCCCGCCAATAACATCAATTGAGACCCTTTCCCCTCCGGTAGCAACAGCAAAAATAGTATCGCCATCAAACATCGTATGAGCTGGAAAAATAGTCCTGGCATACCCATCATGAGCCATTTGTGCCACCTTCGTAGCCTCTGCCTTTGTGAGTTCGGCATTCACGGCAATCACTCCAATGGTCGTATTTGAACCGGGCGAGATGGCAGGCTGATAGTTTTTGGCAAGAATTTCAAGACTGTCAATAATCCTTTCGTCCTTATACACCCCTGCTAAAATTTCTCCAGTCGCTGGTTCACGGACATCACCAACAGGATTAACGGCGACAATCGCACCAATGACAACCCCATTTTCCAAGCAAATTGATGCACTACCTAGACCGCCCTTCATACAAAACTCGAGTCCGGCTAACTTACCGACGGTTGCACCGCAGCCTGCCCCATAGTTTCCGGTACTAAACTTTCCGGTTGTTGCCACTTTTGCTGCTTCATAGCCCATTCGCCGATCCGGCCGGATCTTTGGGTCGCCAACAGGGAGATCAAACAGGACCGCCGCTGGAACAATCGGAACCCTGGCTACCCCTACATCCAAGCCGATCCCTTTTTCCTCCAGAAATTGCATTACCCCTGAAGCCGAATCCAAACCAAACGCACTGCCCCCGCTTAAAGTGATGGCATGCACTTTATCGACGAGATTAATTGGGTTTAACAGGTCGGTTTCCCGGGTTCCGGGAGCAGAACCCCTCACATCTACTCCCGCAACCGCTCCATTTTCAAAAATGACAGCCGTACAACCGGTCAATGCCTGATGGTTTTCTTTATTGCCTACCTTGACTCCCGGCACATCTGTGATTTGATTATACATGGCTTATAAATCCTGAGAAATCTTTGATTTTTTATTTTTGCCAATCTGTTTCCAAGCCAAAACAACCGCCAAGGTAACGATGGTCCCAACAATCGCTTCAGGAATCCCGTTTGTTACACCGACTGTCCAGGCGACTCCTGGAGTCATGTAATGACGGATGACGGCCATCGTTAAAACAAGAACGGTATTCGTTAATGTTCCAAGAAAGGCGGCAACTGCAACTGCCAGATATTCACTCTTGCGGCGAATTCCAGCATACACCAGCCAGGCGACAACTCCGATAAAAAGGCGTGGCAAAATGGCAACCATTGGATCCTTAAACAGGGGAACTGTAGCGTTTAAGAACGATGAGATTCCAAAAATGGCGCCAACAATTAAGCCGACAACCGGCCCCTGCATAATTCCACCAATAATCGCCGGAATATGCATAATGGTCGCATTCCCTGCCGCTGTCGGAACAGGAATATAGCCTAACCGCGTCACACCCAAAAGAATCGCTACTGCACCTAGCACGCCTGCAATTACGATATCACGAACCGTTAATGATTTTTTCATTCCATTTTCTCCCCTTTATTTTTGGTATTTAAATAGGAAACGGATAAAACAACAGCAGTAATGTCAATAGAAGGCCGACCAATAATATTAGATAATCCTTCGTCACAGCCTTATAAACAGAATAGGTGCTTCTTTCGCCCCCCGGCGTATAGCAGCGGGCTTCCATGGCAAGGATTAAATCCTCCGCCCTGGCTAATGCGATATTAAATAAAGGAATAATGATGGGAAACATTTCTTTTGTTCTTTGAATGATTCGCCACCAGCTGCCGCTGCCAAAGTCGGCCCCCCTTGAAGCTTGTGCTTTCATCATTTTTTCCATCTCAATCGCGAAGGTGGGTACGAACCGGATGGAAATCGTGGTAATCAATGAGATTTCATGGACCGGAAAGTTCATTTTCTTTAACGGACTTAATAGGCTTTGAATGGAATGGGTTAATTCTGTGGTGGAAGTTGATAATGTAAGAACACTGCTTAAGAAAATAATTTCAATAAAACGAACGGCGGAAACAATCACTAATCGAATACTCTCACTGGTTATTAAGATAAAGCCATAATCAACAAAAACCTTGCCGCCGGAAAAGAGCTGTCCTTGGAAAAGCAGCTGTAAAACGGCCAGGATGATAATAAACGGAATCGCTGGTTTCACCCCGGACAGCCCATAGCTGATCGGTATTTTCGAGGCCCAGAACAAGTAAAGTGACAGAATGAGTCCTACCGCGTTGCCGATATAACTGGTATTTAACGCTATTGCCACCACGAGGAAAACAAAGATCAGCAGCTTTATTCTTGGATCTAATCGATGAATAAACGAGCCCGTTGGCACGTACTGGCCAATGGTAATATTCCGGGAAATATCAAATTCGCTGGACATGCTCCGTCCCCTCCTTCCTGCCAGCAAAAAGCTTCATAATTTCGTCTGCTGCTTCCGTAATCGAAAAGGCATCCGTCCTTACCTGATAGCCAAGGTCAGTTAAGCGATACAGAACCTGTACCGTTTCCGGGGTACCAATTTGATGCCTGACAAGCTTTTCTTTATCAGTAAAAATTTCCTTTGGGGTGCCACTCAACACGTCCTTTCCGTCCGCCATCACATAGACTCGGTCAGCCAGCATCGCAACTTCCTCCATATTGTGGGACACAAAAATGACGGTTAACTTTTCTTCCTTGTTGAGCCGTTTAATTTTATCCAGCAGCTCATTCCTTGACCTTGGGTCGAGACCCGCCGTCGGCTCATCGAGAACCAGAATCTTTGGTTTCAAGGCGAGAATTCCTGCCAAAGCTACCTTCCGTTTTTGCCCGCCGCTTAGAGCAAAGGTCTGCCTGTCTTTCATTTCCTCAAAATCCAAGCCGACAACAGACATCGCCCACTTGACACGCTCCCTCACCTCCTTTAACGGCAAACCCATTTTAAATGGCCCATAGGCGATATCATCGCCAATGATTTTTTCAAAAATTTGATCCTCCGGATTTTGAAACACAATGCCTACTTTTCGCCTCAATGTTTTCAAATCGATTTTTTTCTTTGCTAAATCTTCACCATCAATCACCACCCTACCGGATTCTGGACGAATCAGCCCATTCAGGTGCTGGATTAACGTCGATTTTCCCGAACCGGTATGTCCAATGATAGCAATGCATTCCCCCGCCTCTACATACAGATTGGTTCCTTTTAAGGCAACATGCTCCATCGGAGTTCCTTTCATATAGGTATGCGTAAGGTTTTCGATTTCGATGATGGGTTTGACCGTCATGATCCCACCCCCCCGCTTAAGAATTCCTCGACTTCACCGATAAACTCATGTTCATGAATGATATCCCTGGAGAAATCGGCAAATTGGCGATGAATCACTTCGGCCATTTGGCTAACGGAAGGCACCTCCAATTTAAGAGCCTCCAATTCTTGCTTATGTTTAAAAATTTCCCGCGGAGTACCATCCATGACAATTTCGCCGTCCTCGACAACGATAATCCTACCAGCCTCCGCTGCTTCTGACATATGGTGGGTCACCGTAATAATGGTCATCCCCATATTGTTCATTTGTCGCATAACCTGAATAACTTCTTTTCTCCCAAAACTGTCGAGCATGCTGGTTGCTTCATCAAAAACAATACACTCCGGCTGCATTGCCAACACCCCGGCAATGGCGACCCTCTGCTTTTGCCCCCCAGACAGATGATGCGGCGGCCGGTGACGAAACGGAGACATTTTCACAACATTTAAAGCCTCATCTACTCTTTTTTTCATTTCTTCCCTTGGAACGCCAATATTCTCCAATCCAAATGCCACATCCTCCTCCACGATGGTCGCGACAATTTGGTTATCAGGATGTTGAAAAACCATGCCCACCGCTTGACGAATGGCCCGTTTCTTGTTGGTATCCTTGGTGTTATGACCATGAACCCAGACTTCCCCATGATCGGGGGTCAAGATCCCGTTAAGGAGTTTGGATAAGGTAGATTTTCCTGATCCATTGTGGCCGATTATGGCTACATATTCACCAGGGAATATGGAAAGGGAGATATTCTTTAGAACGGATACTTTCGTTTTTTCATTGATTTTGTAGGAAAACGAAACATTTTCCAAGCGAATAATCGGATCCATTTTACTCTCCTTTCGATTTGCTTTTAAAAAATCAGAAATCTATTAATGTATTATTACAGGAAATCTCTGAAGCTTTAAAACCTCTATTAACATTCACCAACGTAAAACAAACCCTTTGTATACCGCTAATATTTCAGGGCCACGTTCTTCACTTGTGTATAATTTTGCAATGCCTCTAACCCTTTTTCTCGGCCGAAACCACTTTTTTTGTATCCTCCAAATGGCTGCGCAATGCCTCCGCCGGCCCCATAGTGATTGATAAATACTTGGCCGCATTGAAGCCCGCTGGCAACGCGGTGAGCAACTCCGACGTTTTCAGTCCAAATGCCGGCAACAAGTCCGTACGGTGTGCCGTTTGCCATTTCAATTGCTTCTTCTTCTGTCTCGAAGGTGGTCACGGTCAAAACAGGGCCGAAGATTTCCTCTTGGGCTAGATCATGGCTCACAGGAACGTCATCCAAGATGGTTGGCTGCAGATAGTAGCCTTGTTCGCACCCTTCAACCAACTGACGCTCTCCTCCAGTTACGATCCTAATCCCGTCCTGCTTGGCAAGGTCAATAAAACCTTGGATACGATCAAATTGCTTTTTGGAGAGCACTGGTCCCAAATCGTGATCATCCATTCCGGGACCAATCGAAAGCTTCTCCATTGCAGCAGCCAGCTTCCGTACGAACTTTTCTTTTATTGATTTTTCAATCACCAAACGAGAGCCTGCAGAACAAGTCTGGCCTGCATTTTGGATAATCGACTTGAGCACCCACTTAAGAGCCTGCTCTTCATTGCAATCAGCAAAGACAATATTTGGGGATTTCCCGCCAAGTTCAAGGGTAACGGGGACGATATTTTGGGCAGCTGACTCCATGACTTTTTTCCCAGTCTCAACCGAACCTGTAAACGTAATATGGTTTATCTCGGGGTGAGCTGAAAGCGCAGCACCGGCCTCATGACCATAACCGGTTACAACATTCAAAATACCTTTGGGCAGCCCTAATGGCTCGATTACTTCAACCAGCTTAAGCGTTGTTAACGGTGTATCCTCTGCTGGCTTCAGGACAGCGGCATTCCCGGTAGCGATGGAAACAGATATGCTTCTTGCGGCAATTTGCAAAGGATAATTCCAAGGAATAATATGTCCGACAATCCCAATCGGTTCGCGAACAGTATAATCAATGATTCCTGGTTCAACTGGAATGGTTTCTCCAAGAATTTTATCGGCGATCCCAGCGTAGTATTCAAAATAGCGTGCCGCAATCTCGACATCTACAGCGGATTGGGACAGTGGCTTTCCGACATCTAGCGTCTCTAATTTTGTTAATTCTTGTTTATTCTCGCGAATGATTTCCGCTGCCTGGTAAAGAAGCTTCCCCCGATGATAAGAACTAAAGGTCTGCCATTCTTTTGAATGAAATGCTTTTTTTGCTGCTTTTACGGCAAGGTCAATTTCTTCCCTGTCCCCTCTTGGAACATACGCTAAAATGGAACCATCCCCTGGATTTTTCACTTCTATTAATCTAGCTTTTTTAGGGACTACCCATTCACCATCTATATAACAGCCTCGAACTTGGGCATCGACTGGCTTCACCCGTTAAATCCCCCTTCCTCCATCTACATTTAACACAGCACCTGTCACAATCGACGCTTCCTTTGAACATAAATATACAAGGGAATTAGCAATATCGATTGGCTCGATCAGCCTTCCCATCGGGACACTTTTCTTAAAAACAGATTCTTTTATAATTTCAAAATCCTGTTCCTTTGCCGTAAAACCACCAAGCATATCCGTATCTGCCGGACCCGGGTTGACAACATTTACCCTAATCCCGTACTCGGCTAATTCAATGGCCAATGCTTGTGTAAAGGAGACCAAGGCACCCTTTGAAGCGATATAGGCATTTAAGCCGGGCCTTGGTCTCACCATGGAAATGGAAGCGATATTGACGATCACTCCGCCCCGATTCTTTTTCATGTATGGGACAGCCGCACGGCAAGTTAAAAATGGAGCCGTTGCGTTGACACGAATAATTTTCTCCCAATCTGCTAAGCTCACTTCTTCAATCGGCGTTGCTGGCTGGGCAATGCCTGCAAGATTCACAAGCCCGTCAATGCGGTTAAAGTTTGCAACTGCAGTTGAAAAAACATTCGTTACTTCCTCTTCCTTTGTCAAATCCGCTGCAATCGGCAATAATTGGTCACTTTCCTCCACTCCGTCCACATTGAGATCAACAGCCACAACTATAGCTCCTTCTTCTAAAAACCGTTTAACCGTTTCTTTCCCCATTCCTCCCTGTGCACCTGTGACAACAAACACTTCATTTTCCAATCTCATCGTGATCGACCTTCTTTAACAAATTGTAATTGTTGTATTGCAGCTCGAATGCTTGAGCCCATTTCACTTGTCGTTGAACTGCCGCCTAAATCAGGTGTTCGTACTTCTTTTTGGACAAGGACCTGTTCAATTGCGTCCAAAATGACTGCTGCTAAATCCTCTCTCCCCAAATGCTCAAGCATAAGTGCTGCCGACCAAATTTGGGCGATTGGATTGGCGATGCCTTTGCCGGCAATATCAGGAGCAGAACCATGGACCGGCTCAAACATGGATGGGAAATCTCCCTCCGGATTTAAGTTTGCCGAAGGGGAAAGCCCAAGCCCTCCTACAACCGCGGAGCCTAAATCACTTAATATATCCCCGAACAAATTGGAAGCAACCACTACTTCAAAATCTCCCGGCCTCAAAACAAAATAAGCTGCTAGAGCATCAATGTAATAGCTTTGCAGATGAATAGCCGGAAAATCTTTTCCTACCTCGTTTACAGCCTCATCCCATAGTTTCATGGAGTGGATGATTGCATTTGATTTTGTCGCGCTTGTGACCGTCCTTTTCCCCTGCCTTTTAGCATATTCAAAAGCAAATCTGGCAACCTTTTTCGTACCGGTCCTTGTGATGATGGTGTTTTGGACGGCAATCTCCTGTTCCATGCCCGGATACAATCGGCCACCGCTATTGGAGTATTCACCTTCAGCGTTTTCCCTGACAATGACAAAATCGATATTTTCATCCATATACCGGCAAGGCACTCCCTTCAATAATTTAACCGGACGTAAATTAATATACTGCTTGAAATTTTTCCGGATTGGCATGATCAACTCCCATATCGTCACATCATCAGGCACTCGTTTATCGCCGATCGCCCCGAATAAAATCGCATCATATTTTTTTAAAGTATCAAGAGCATCTTCCGGCATCATTTTTCCATGTCTTAGATAATACTCACTACTCCAATCAAATGTCTCAAATTCGATTTCAAATGAAGGATCCAGCTTTTTGAGTAGTTCCAGTACTTTTACTGCTTCATTCACTACCTCCGGGCCGATACCATCCCCAGGAATGACAGCAATCTTATGGGTTGTCATATTTTCCACCTCTTATTCTCCAAATTTTAGGAGGGTACTATCAGACCAAATAAAGCGTTTACAAAAAGGAATAGAGTAAGAACAGTTCCAGCTTTACTTTCCTGATTCAGCTATTTTTGCCGAAAAGACCTTTTCAGGTAATTCAAGATGATTTCGCATAATCACTGAAGCCTTCCTGCAGTTTCCATGTAAAATTTGATAATAGATGCTTTCATGCTCCATTAATATCGTTTCAATAACACCTGGAACTTGAAAAAATTTGGCTATCTCTGAACGGTAACTATCAATCAGAAGCGTTGTAATTTTTTGCAACACTTGATTATTGGAAGCTTTTGCGACAGCGATGTGAAATTCAACATCCCACATTGCAAAATTTTCATAATCGTTTAAGCTTTTCTTCATTCCGTCGATCGTTCTTTCTATTTCTAAAAGATTGTTATTGGTTCTTCGTTTGGCCGCTAATGAGCTTGTTTCACTCTCAACTATTTGTCTCGCTTCGACAATTTCAAGAAGGTTATTGATATTATGGAAAATTAATGATGAAAATTCGGGCGAAGCAAACGTTCCTTCTTCTGATTTATTCAGGTACGTACCTTTCCCTTGATGAAAACTTATAATCCCTACTGCAGATAATTTAGTAAGAGCTTCTCTGATAACGATTAAGCTGACCTGATAGCGGTTTGCCAATTCCTTCTGGGAAGGCAATTTATCACCATATGTATAAACTCCATTTTCCACATCTTTCAAAAAGACATCCACTACATCATCGACGAGGGATTTACGTTTTATTGCCATGTTTTCCACCTCCGTTTCACTGTTCATATGATATGATAACTTAAGAATACTGTACAAACACAATTCAGAATTGTCAATATATTTTTATAATTTCAGCAGTCTAACAATTAGCATAATGAGAGCTAGCATTGATATTTGAGATAGTAGGACGGAACTAACATTCAGATTAAGGTTTCACTTTATTCATGAAATAGCAAAATTCATATAATTGAAAAATTCACCGTGTAGTTATAAACGCTGATATCTTATTAGGTTCCTAGTCGTATTTAGTACTAACCGAACCGTTCGAATCATATTTTTATTAAAAACAATGGGAAGGAGTGTCATGTTAAGTGAGAAAAGTAAAGGTTCGGTTACGGCCCATTGTTAGCAGGATCAATTTACCCACCGTTTTGAAAACAGCGATCCTCCCGGGTGAATCAACTGAAAGATTATTCATTGCCACCCAGCCAGGAGAAATCTTTTACATAGGAAATGGAGATGTTAGGACCTTTTTAGATATTCGCCCGCAAATTATCAAACTTGGTACTTCTGGTGGTTATGATGAACGGGGACTGCTCGGACTGGCGTTTCACCCCGGATTTTCTTATAACGGTTTGTTTTACCTTCATTATTCGGTAGCCGGAACACAAGGTCCAGGTGCTCTTTCTGAACGTTTTCAACCTGACCCGTGTGATCCCAAAACCTTAAACCTAAGGTGGACAAATAGAGAAGCTCATTATGATCATATCGATACAGTGGAAGAATGGATCCTACAAGCGAATGGTCAACCTCAAAAACGACGGACATTACTTAACGTTAGAAGACCATTCTATAATCATAATGGTGTCAATAGTTTAAACTTTTCACCTGAAACAGGAAAACTTGTGTTAACAAGCGGAGATGGCGGAGCAGGCTATGATCACTTTAATTTAAGCCAGGATAATATGGAAATAGCCGGTAAAATAATTGAAATCGACGTAGTAAAGAATACCAATATCTCTAATCCCCCCGCGGTCACACGTTTTAACGAACTCCCCGCCCCGATTCAGGAAACTCTGACGGTAATCGCCAAAGGGGTTCGCAATATACCAGGCATTTCCTTTCAAAGACTTTTTAATCAGTATGTCAAATATATAGGAAATGTCGGTCAGGATCTGGCAGAATCAATTTTTTCATTCGTACATTATAAACCAATACCGGTTACGCAGCTTATTCAAGCTTCTTTGAGGAACATCGAACCTGACCAAGAAGGATTTATTAATTTTGGCTGGCGAGGATGGGAAGGGGCATTTCCCACTTCAATTATAAAGGGCTGTTCGGCAAATCCGACTTTGGATGAGAAGATAATTGCTTATTACGATGAAGCGGTCATAACTTCAGTGAAGCGTCTTCCGCCTCTTACTAGTTATTTTCATCAAGATCCCCGCCCCGATAAGTTTGAAGGAACTGCACTTACAGGAGTGCAACCCTATATGGGGGATGAAATCCCCGCTTTAACGGGAAGCGTTGTGTTTACTGATCTTGCGAGACATGAAGAATCTCGGCCTCCGGTCAGAGGGGTTTTAGCTTATACAAGGGTAAGAACAGATGGTAAATTAAATGATTATCGTATCATTGAAACCGATGATCACTTTGGGTCTCAATCAGCCTATTACGTTAGTTTGGGAACAAATCTGGATCAAACAAGACTATATTTAGGGGTGTATGGCTCTACAAAAGTGACTGATTTTAACCAAGGTACTATTTTTGAAATTGTTCCATAAGAAAGCAGCTCCAGCCATGCCTCAAAAATCTATTTTCAGCACGATCCTCTATCGCATGAAATATATCATTCATTCGAATTTCAACTCGCTTTTTTGAGATTTTGCCAAGAAATAAAAAATCCGAATACCAAAAGTCTATAAGTAAAGTTATTTATTTTTGAGTTCTACAAAAAAACTACATCTAATGCCTTGCAGTAATACCATTGTAATATGAAAGGCACTAAAGATAGATATTTGCCTACTTGTAGTGGCTTTCAAAGTATTAAATTTATGGAATGAAATTGACCTTTTCAATCAATTAATCCCAACACTTTTCACAAGCCCAATAACTTTGCTTCGCGGGATGGTTGGGTCATGCTGGACAACAAATGCTTTTGCGAACTTGTCCAAATATTGCGGCTCATGGGACTTCGGTGTCAGGATAACCAGTTTTCTCTTTAATTCCTGCACATACAAATCAAATACCTTCACTTTGCGGATCTCATCTAGCGCACTGTCAAATTCATCCATAACAATAAAGTCTGGGGTTGTTTGGAGATTTTGTAAAAGAGCTAAAGCAAATAGTAAAGAGCTTAAAGATTCCTCTCCCCCTGATACTCCTTTGCCCACTTTTCCCCCTCTGGCTTTAACACTTACATCCTCTAAAGCACCGCGATGACCTTCTTTACGAGCTTTAATATACAAATAAAAATGAGTGCGACTTCTTCTGTCTTCAATTGATTCCCAGCTGATTTCACCTTCAAATTGAAACTGGCTCATATAATATTTAAAACGCTTCTGAAGCTCGAGCACACGCATATTAATTGTTGTTTCCAGCTGCTCCTTCAGGTTTTCCATTCGCTCAATATCCTGTTCAAGCAAAATTTTTGTCCGTTTGTATTCATTGTCAAGCCGCTCATATTCAAGTTTAACTGTTTGATAATTTTCTTCGGCTGCAGGGTCAATACCCGATTCTGTCCGTGCATTCTGAAACTCAATTTTTCCATTTTCTCGGTTTTGTTTTATTTTTGCAACAGAAGGCAGTTGTTCAATGGAAGTTTTAGCAGCCGTAGTGGTATAAATATCAGGGACTAAATACTTCAAATCCTCTAATTCTTTAATCGTTTTAACAAGCTCTAATTGCGCCGCTTCTTGATCATCGGAGTAGTTTTTCTGCTGCTTTTCAAGAGAAGAAATTTTCTGCTTAGCATCCTCCAAATGATCATGCCAGTTTCGAATATCCCGCTCCAGCTTCGTCATTTTTCGGTCCAACTCATCAAAATCATCTTCAAGGCTTTCAATTATATCCTTTTGTTTTTTCAAAAACTCCTTTTCTTCGTCGGCCTTCTTTTGCAGACTGTTCCGTTCCTCATATTTTTCCTTCATTTTTCCTAGTTCAATATATACAGCCATTTCATCGTCTAAAACTCCTTTAAAAAAGGATTGCCTTGCCTGCATCTTTAATAGTTCACTTTCCGCTTCCTTTAATTTCGTAATTTCTTCTTCAATCGTCTTTTGCGCGGCTATTTCATCCTCATATTTCTGATTCCGAAATACCCGCTCGTGTTCGGCAACCATAAATGCTTCTGATTCTTTCACCTGATGAATGACACTATTCAGCTCTTGGATGGATTTCGTATCCACGGCTATTTCTGTTTCAATAACTTCCAGCTTCGAATTCAAATCGATTAACAGCTTCTCTACTTCCTGCTTCCTGTGCTTTAAGGCTTTTACACTTAAAATATATTGATTTTTCTCCTGGGAACCACGGATTCCCATCGGGTCGATTAATACTCCATTTTTAATCGCGAACAGACCGTCTTTAAAAAATTGTTCCACCCACCATAATGCTTTCATGGCCTGTGGAAGGTCTTGTTCCAAAAGGGTTTCTTTCACCTTCAAATGAAGTGCCGGCAGATTGGTGATTACACGCTCAGGTCGAACTGTCATTAATGGCACATGATATAAATCATTTGGGGGTGTACACTCCTTACCGTCAAAAAAGATGGTATATTTGATTGCTTCAAACAAATGCTCATCCTTCACCTGTGCCGCCTTGTCCAACTCGATTAATTCACGGAGAGGATAGGCTTTGATTTGCCGCTTACGGAAATAGCGTATTGATTCCTGCTGCCTGGACGATAAATTGCGCTCATCCACAAGCAAATTGTACTCCTCTTGAAGCTCGTCCCTTTTTCTTAATAGGCTGTACTTGTGGTCCTTATTACCTTCCACTCTTTTATCCAGCCTATCTATTTTCTCTTGAACCTTATAGCTGCTTCCATATTGCTGCAGTCTCTCAAGATGGATCACTTTTAATCTTTCATCCGACTCAATTTCTTGTTTAAGGCGGGTTGTCAGTTCCACCTTCTTTTTCCAGAAGGTATTTTTCATTTGTAATGCCGATTTGTTCTGCTCCAAGCTTTGACTGATTTGCTCAAGCTCCGCTGAAACAGCTGCTAGCGCTGCTTTTACTTCTTCTTCTGTTCTCATAATCTGTTTTTTTCGCACCGTAATCTCTTCTAGCTCCACATTAAGGGCATCAATTCTTGCTTGGATTTGTTTAAGGCCAACGCCTGTGTCCTTTACTTTTTGCTGTTCCATTTTAATCTTTAAATCCAGCTGTTCTTGTTCAGTTTTATAAGCTTCCAACTGTTGCTCATCTTTTTCTTTTAAGCTCTTTTTTACAATCAGATCATCTTTAGACTCACTGATATCATCATCAAATTGGTCAATTAACTCCTCTAACCGGGAAATTTCCTGCTTGTAATGGGCTTCCAAAAGCAGCAATGATTCAATATAAAGCCTTCCGCCCTCATGAAGCCGTTTTTGATTATCCAAAAAGCGGTCTAATGCGCTCTTTTTCATTGATAGCTCTTGTTTCAAAAGCTTTACGTTCGTTTCGGCAATGCGGACCGTTTCCTCTGTATCTTTCACCTTTTCCATGCTTTCTTCCCAATCGCGCTGCACCCGATCGATCCCATGCATTTCGCTAAAAATACGGAAGCGCTCCTCGGGATGCATGACGGCAAATTGATTTACTTCCTGCTGATACCATATTAAATAAAAGAGATCGGGATCGACCTTATATTTATATTGCAGGTCCCGTTTGTAGGCAGAAAAATTAAACACACGATCCCCTGAAGTGTAGCGTATTACTTCTTCCCATTCATCAATCCGATCTCCGGTAGAAATACTGTATTCTTTTTTCACGGGCTGTCCCGGATCCTGGACAATTTTTAAGGTGAATTCAATATACTCAGGAGCATCTATCTTCATTAAGCCATCATTTTTGAAAAGGAAGGATATTCTCGCCTTCCACGTTTGGTCTATGGGTAAATTTCGTGATTTTAAACCCTCGACGTCAACTTTTGCGGAATATAAAACGGCCCCCATACAAAAGGTAATCGTTGACTTTCCCGCTCCATTTGGTCCAGTAATCATAATATGGTCATTGGCACCAGATAAATCGATTAATGTCGGGGAATAGTCTCTAATCCCAGAAAATTGAAAGCGCCATGGAATCATTCGTTTTCCCCTTTCTGATATAAGTTATATCGTTTAAAAAATTTCAACACTTCTTCTTTATTTAATTGATTGGACTGGCTGAACTCCGTCATTCTTCTTAAAAAAGAGTCTGAAAACATATGAACACCGATTGCCGTCAGCTGATAGGCTTTTTCCTGAGAATTGGTATCGTACTCTTCAATCGCACCAATTTTTTTAAGGGGATCAAGGTTGATCAAGATTCGCTGATTGGCTTTTGTGGTTTCATGACCAAAAGCATCAAGGAGTTGATCAAAAAGGGTGAATTCCTGCTGTAAAACCTCTTGCTGATAAAACATGTACAAAAGAATGGCCAAACTTTCTTTTGTCAGTGTACTGCGGGCTGCTCTTGCCGGCACTCGCATCATTACAATCACCTGGTCGCGCCGTTCATCATAAATGACCCTCATGTAACGGCTGAGCGCCTGATTAACTCTTGTTAAAAAAGAATGAAATTTTTCTTCATTCCCTTGGATTTTTAGCTGCTTCTCTACTTCTTTTCTAGAAAGCCCAAAGTTCCCTGAACGGATTGAAGCGGAGGATGAAAATAAAATGTTCATAAAGGTCAATTCCTCTTCCTCCGTTAAGACTCCTTTTAAAGACTGCATCACATTGAGGGGACTCACATTCAGTTCATCATTCTTCATTTTTATCTGAGTCGATTCGTTTATTTCGTTTCCTGATAATGCTGGATCCATCGTCACGGTTCAACCACTCCCATTTCCGTTCATATTTTGGCAGATTGATATTTTCGTGCGCTTTCGTTATCGTAACCTTTTTACTCCCTACTAAAGCTGAGATCGCCGTAATGGCATTTATGGCATCGCCCCATTCGGATGAAGTCGCTTCAACGATGACCTGCTCCATCGGCGCTTCTTCATGATCTTCAAAAAAAGCTTCAATGGCTTCTGTATTAATCATTGATTTCGTCAGCAGCCAATTGGAGTTTCCCATTAATTCGTCCAATTCCTCCTCAGAAATCTCCTCCGCAATAAAATCAATCTCTTCGTCCGTTACATCCAACGGTGACACATATGGCTCATACGTTTCTAAATAATGAACAGCTTCATCAATTGCTTCTGGCGGCAGGGAAGGAGCAAATTTAACCGGAAACCACATGCCGTCTACCGCCTCATCCTCGTACTGATTTTGTTCCATAAAGCTGAATAATTGAAAAACATTCGGGATGTCTGATTCAAGTGGAGGATTGTACATCTGAATGATAAATTCACGTACTTTTTCCGGCCGAATGGTGGAAGACAGCGGTGTCTTTTGCATATGCGTAAACTTTAAATACTTGTTAATCATTCCTAAGCTTAAGTTCGTTCCCTCAGCAAGAATGGCTGTTCCTTTTTGCATTAAATCAGAGAGAACTAAGCTTTCTTCGAGTGTTTGAAACTGGCGGAAGCGTTCCTGCAGCTTTCCTTCAAGCTCTTGCATTAATTGATGGATCACCTCAAGCTGCGGAAGCGCATTGCGGTCGGCCAGTAATTCCAGCTCACGTTCTTTGATGATCTGCAGGGCATTCTCCACGTTCCGGACCATGCTGGCAATTTTGTTGCCTCCGGAAATGCCGTGATCATCATAGGCTTCGCTCAATTCTGCATCACGTCTCGCTTGAAAAAGCGCTCGGCCAATGTCATCGTGAAGATAGTATGCCAACGAGTCATTCGCCAAACGAATAAGGGCATCCATCATTCTTTTTCCGGTATCCCGCATTTTCAATAGCCGTGATTGCTTTGAAATCCAATTATATTTAAGCAGTACATTAATAATCTGATCAACCTTCTTTTTACTGGGCGGTTCCGGGTCGGAATAGCGGTTCCGGTAGCGATAATAAACGGTCTCCGAATTTTCAATCGGGTCATCCAATCCAAGCGCTTCCTCATTGATTAATTGGATGATACGCAGAAAACGTAATATTTCCACCGGCGTTTGAAAAGTATTCTGTGACGTTAAATCTCCCAACACTCCCGATAAGCAAGCAAGATCCCACATCGACTGCATTACTTCCGGAGCTGATTCATCAGCTTTGAAAATGGAAATCAATGATGGATCCACTTTTTCCATTGTGCTACACCTCCTAATACTACTTCTTGTTCCATCCTTTTATTTTTTAGGAATACCCGCATATAGTTTTCGTATTTCTCCCAGTTTGTCAACGTCTCCCCATCTGCAGTAACCCATTTTACCAGCAGTTGATGAGAGACAATGGAGCACAATTCCTTTGCAATCTGCAACCCGTCCGGATCATAATCACTCCAAATGAGCACCTGCTCCACACTGCTGTTTTTTAACAGCTGTTCTATACAAAGCTTATGGGAAGAACGGACATGCCCGTCCACACAGATGACGAGCGAATGATTTTCTTTTAAGAAATCCTTCTCAGCAGCCATCCGTGTTAATACCGCCCGATTTTCAACAAGCCAGATGTTCGTTGCATTGGTTGAATAGTTTTCTTCAGAGATGGATAGATCTGTCAACGCATGAACCGGGCCATATTGATAGGTAGAGTACTGCCCGGTTATTTGTCCTGAAAAATAGAGCGGAGTGATTTTTCCGAGGCTGATCATCCCCAATAAGGCTGCTGGGCATTGTGTAATGATTTCCAGTTGTTCGAGAAATTCTTCCTTATTCGCGTCGAATTGCTTGGAACCGCCTATTTCTTTGTAATAGCCAGCACCGATCTCTTTCCAATCGAACTCTTCCTTTTTCAGGCATATCTGTAAAAAAGCGGATAAAAAATGAAGAAATTTTAGTTTCTTAGAAACTGGCCAAGTTACAGAAAAGTAGTCATTAAGATCGTTAATTTGGAGCCGGCACAGTTCATGAATGAACGCTTGGCATGCTTGGATAGCACTGCTTCTTCTTTCCTCCGAGAACTTGGAAGGAACCTCAACCAGCATAACCGAGTTATTTTTCCAGCTGGTAAATTCCTCTTCCAGTCTCGCTTCTTTTACACGAAGTTGTTCTTGATGATAGCAATACAAACGAAAGCCCATCCTATAGCTTTGGGATTCAGGTGTTTTACCATCTTTTTTAAAACGGATTTCTTTCATGATCCAGCCTTGTTCAAACCACTTTATCGTGTTTGGATGATGGTCTTCCAGCTGAACTTTCTTCTTCGGTGTCAGGCTGAGCCTTAATAATTCTTCATCAACTGCTTCAAGTTCTTCACTATTCATTTGAGCGAAAGTTAATAATCCCGTCAATCGAAAGGTTCTTTCCGTCCGTTTGATTATTTTCGCATCAATAAAAGTATCACCATTCATCGAAAAATCGAGCTGTTCCCCACTTTTCAAGATATATTTTTGAATAAAATTCATTTCATCTTGTTTTAACATGTTTCTTTCCTCATTTTCTTCCTTTACGTTTAATTTTAACAAATTCCTATAATGGATATGATCTGGCATTGCGTATGCTTCGATTATTTCTACATCTTTCATATCACATAGTTTTCTTAAAATCGCTCCAATATCTTTTCTTAATTTTCCGTACACAATTTTCCTTCTATATTTTGGAATGAAAACGATATGGTACTTACAATTCCACCTTGTATGTGATAAACTATTGTCGCTCGACATGAGCAGGACTCCTCTCGTTATTTGAAGTTGGTTTGACGGCCATCTTCTATTATAACGATTGGAGTTTTTTTCTGGTACAGCTCTACAAGTTTTGTTTGCATACAGGCAGAGCCTGTGGTTTAAAAAGACTAATTATTAAAGCCTCCTGAAATTGGAGGCTTTATTAAATCCATTTATTAAATCTTTTAAAACAGGAATCTTTCTAACGATGATATCACTTTGTTCACGCTTGAGTGATGGAATGTCGATTGTTTCCTCATCCAGTCGCTCTTCTTTCAATACTTTTAACAGTTTTAAGTTTTCTTCAGAAATGGCTTTATCCATTCTTGAAACGACATCATCTAACTTCTCCCGATGTAAAATTGCTTCCTGCATAAGAGAAGATAAGCTGTCAATAATATAAGTCAAGTTCCTCATCTGTTAAGTGGTATTGGATCGTTTTTGTCGTCCGTTTCGGGAAAATCGGAGTGCCATCAAAATTCACCAAGTTCTCTTTTAATCTTCTTATGATAAACGGATTGCTTTTCTCCCTCAGGGTTTCATTAACGCCAGTACTTGAAAAAATATCTTCATCAATGAGCCTCATTAGGTGGCGGAAATTTTCCATATCACCTTTGTGAGGAGTCACAGTAAGTAACAAACAATTCGGTACTTTTCTTAAAATCATTTCACCCAACTGATAAAGCTTTGTCCGTGTCGTCTTTTTCTTGATTGTTCCATGTGTATAAGCCGCCATCTTATGGGCCTCATCAACAATAATTAAATCGAATTGGGCCTTATTAATTAGCTGTTTAACATCATCCTTAGCGGCCCAATAGACAGAAGCTAGGCAATGATTGTTTGAAATAAATGGATTTTTACCCCCATATTCATTCACAACGGCCCGATTAATGATATGGAATGACTCTTGGAATTTTTCCTGTAATTCTTCCTGCCATTGCTTAAGAACAAGAGGTGGAACCAATATCAATATTCTCTCGACACTATGCCTTGCTTTAAGTTCCTTAATAAGCATACCAGACATGATTGTCTTTCCTGCCCCCTGGATCATCCGCCAATAAAAATCGGATCTGCGGTACTTGCAGCATTCGTCCATAAACTGCTTCAATTTGGTGTGGTAATGGTAAGACATTTGCATTCCCTAGTGCCCTTGTCTTCGCATACATCACTTCATTTTGCATTGTATTATAAAGCAAGTAATGGTGGATATCTCGCGAACTTAATTGTTGGTTTTCAGTTTCAGGCGTATTTAATCGCTCCATTGAAGTAAATGCATCTTTTTCTACTAACAGTTCAAAGAATTGATTCGAATTTCTCCCTATCGCTTCGATCACATAAAAAGTATCATCGATAGCTTCACATTTCTTTATTTCCACTGTCTCGGGAAATTGCGGCCCCTTGACTATATCACCAATTTTCAACATAGGAATCCCCTCCTACAAAAGAACCCCTATTCACAGGAATAAGGGAATTAGCTTTTCAATTCTACCATAGTCATATCAATGCTTTTTATAAGCTCAAACTTATTTTTCATTAAATCGCTTACTGAAATGTCGTAATGAAACGGAAAGAAAAGGACATTGTTGTTCATTAGTTCAATCGGGAGTATATGCGAATCATTAATAGTAAGCAATACTTCCGCCATCAACTGCAACAATTCCTGTGAATGGATTTCCATTTTTTTTGCCATTGAATAAGCACGATTTTTTTGAAGTTCAGTAATACCCCAAGACTTTATACTCGTCAAAACCGCACTAGTTGCTACTTCCACTTTACGACGCTCTCCATATAGATTTTTCATTTTACTTCCTAAAGTCTTGCTGGGAATGACATCTTGCATCCGAAATTGAAGCCCTAATTCTTTAACTAAATCTTTAAAGAAAGGATATGCTAACATTGTCATACACCAATGAAGCAATAATCTCTCAACAGGTTTTATAAATGGCATCATCTCAAGTGCCCGGTCGCGAATTAATCGATGATCTTCTTCAACTAAATACCATATTTTCATCAGTATTGTTACTGTATTTTTACGCGACTTGGGACCGCTGATATCTGCCCGTAGGAAGTTGTCCAAAACCTCATACATTTCCTTTCGCTGCAACCTGCGTGCTTCATTTGCAGTAAAATCAAGGTGATGCAGTAACACCTTTTGATCAAATCCAATTGGTTTTGCCATCATAATCTACCTCAAGTTTAAGAAATTACTTTAATAAAAGGAACAATAACTTCCTCCATACTAATACCGCCATGACTTATAATGGTCTCCCCTTTATTCACAAAGGCTAAACTATCCTTAGCTAATAGTACATGAAATTTCTCCGGCAAGCCAATATCGTGCCATTTAATTGATTGATCAAATTTTTCTGCAGCCGCATCTCGTAATTCTACTGAATCATAAATACGGACCCGTTCACCTTTTGTCTCAGCAATAACTCCTTCATTTATTCTTCCAATTCCGACACTTTCCCTATTTCCATGGTCGGCAGTTATATAAACCGTAAAACCTTCATTTTGCAAATCTTGAATAAGTTTTAGTAGGTAATTCGTTTCTAACCAAATATTTAATTCGGAAAATACACTTTTTGATCCTTGAACCGCTCCATGTAAAACCTTATCGATTATGTCTATAACCGCTCCATAAACCCTTATATTAGATTGTTTTAATGGCGAGATATTCTCCCTTTGATAGAATGCCTGTCCTAAACCTCTTTGATAGGAAACATTTATCCGTGAGATCCCTCTATCCTCCCAAAACGTAGTCCAAGCAAAAGATTCTTTATTTGTTGTTGATATAGAATTAGCAAAATAAGATGGTCTAAGTCCAGAAAATATCGCTTGTCTGGAAACTGCTGTAAGCGTAGGGACCCAGGCAAATACCCCATTTTCTTCAAAAGATAATCCGTCCTTTGCGAGATGATCGCGAATCTGAAACCATTGGACAAAACTCATTCCATCCATTACCAATAAAGCAACCTTATCCTCATTCTGGCTTGCAATATAATGAGGTATCTGGTGAACCATTTTTGGAACCGGCAAATGAGGTAACGATATCAGCGAACCATATTGATAAAGCATCCATTTTTCAAAATGTTCATCTATTATATTGCTTATTCCATTTACCTCTTGAGAATACAAACCTGTTGATAACGAAAGAGCCTTTAACTGCCCATAAGCTTGAGCAATCTTGGTCCAATCCTTATACCTATTTTCAGAGAGTTTAGCATCCTTTAACTGTAAGTAGAGATATTTTAATTTTTCATCATTATCTTTCCCATTATCTATTTCAATCCCGACATGCATCCAGGCTGGGAATTTAGCAGGCTGATACCCTTTTACACGTTTGATTAACCCTTCCAAAAATAAATTATCTAAAATACTCCGAATAAGTGGATTAGAAAAAGAATAGGCAGAATATTCAGCAAATTGTTCAATTGCTACACCATTTTTTTGCAGTGGAAATTGATTAATTTGGTCTACAAAATGATTCCACTCATCTTCTAAATATTTATAAAAAAAATGAGCAGACATTACCAAATCTTGAATAGGAAGTTTCCTTAAATCAGTCTTTAGATTTAGGTTATCAATAACGAATCTTTTTATAACCTTAGGGACAGAGTCTAATTCATAATGAATCGTCAATAACAATTTCCACAATTCAGCCCGGCTATGGATCATATCATATGGCAACTTATAAATATTTTTTGCAATAAAATCCAAAGTTTCTTTATCAGAAGAAGAGCCTTGATACCGCTCCTGGGCGGCATACAAGGCATCATATACTTCTTTATCAAGCTCCCTGATAACAGGTGTTGAGAATTTGGGAAAGATGATCGAAACATCTAAGCGCGTTCGCTGCCCCGACTGAATTAAATCATAGGGAAAAACATTATAGTCTTGCCCTTCAGCTCTAACAAGGAGACAGATTTTTTTATTTTCAATTTTGATTCGATAATCACGTTCAAATTCATACCGAAATAAAATACTTTCGTTAAAATTAACTACATAAATATTTTCCTCTTTCAATTTTCCAAGTATCCATTCATCTAAAAGTAGCTGATCATTGTCAAGGACAAGATACAATGCGTTATTTGCATTGAATTGTTTCAAAATTTGGTCACGCCAATTGGCCATTTTCATCTTCTCCTTGCCCTACATTATAATCCTAAGCGAATTTGTGCATTATCATAGTACATTAACAGCTTATCGTCTTCTTGAATCACACTTCCAGGCAGGCGATCACCTACGGTAACAATCTTTTGGTAATCCTTATCCCCCCAAGCTTTTTTAAAGCCGGCACGAATGGCTTCCGTACGGAACTGCTTGAGTTTTTTCTTACTCTTTGAAAGTTCCTCAACATATCCTTCAAATTCACGTAGCAAGGATTTTTCACGCAATTTTTCCAAATCTGCTTGTTTATTCGGATCTGGAACATACCAACGATTTAGCGCCTTTTCTTTTAATTTTGCATCATCGTTTTCTAACCCGCGTAAATCCTTATAATTCTTTCGAAGATAGCTAGCAACTTGGTCAGGAACTGGTTCGTCTCCATCGTAACGCAAGAAATTTTGGTTTAGCAAATCATCTAACTCCGGCAGCATTTCATGCTTAGCTATATGTTGAATTTCTTTCATAAAATTCGGATGTATATCTTGACGTGTCTGAGGTTTTTTCATAAGTTGTTGACGAATCCATTCTATTGCACTAGTTTCATCTGTTACTAGCCAACTCGATTGAACAAATTCCTTGGCCAAAATTCGCTTTTTATCATACTCCACTACCTGACTTTCTAAAAAGGCCATTCCATCCCTGATTGGGAACTTCTGTATGATACCTTCTTGGAATTCTCCAGAAGAAATTGGTACAGATAATCCATTTTGAACATGGTAGGCAACCATTCTATCAAATAAGACACGAGGGGTTCTTTCAATAATAACTTCAGCTTCTCCTTTTTTTCCGAGAAATATCGGTAACTTTTCTAAATGATTTCTCACAAAATTCCATGCAGTTTCGACAGAATTTATCGAATCTGACATACTTTTTACCATTTCCTTTGACGGCTTATAAGCTGAGATTACCAAATCTTGTTTAACTGCTGTGGTTGAAGTTATAGCCTTAAAGCTCCCCTGCTTTTTATCCAGCGCTGCAACATTAGCAATAATAAAACCTGCACGTTCTATGGCTTCTCGAATAATATTCCAGATAGATGCTTGTGAATTACTAAATTCTACTGTAATCCACCGACCCGGTTTCAAAATCCGATAATACTCTTTGAAACTTTGTATCATCATTCTCCTATAGAAATTGTTATCTTTATGATAAGAGGAGTTTACTATCGCTTCATGCTGATATTGGGTTAATACTTTTAACCACGATTCCCATAAAAAATTCAATTCAGAATACATTAAGTTTCCGCCAAATGGAGGATCAGTGAATATATAATCGATAGAACTTTCACTAATACCCGTCAATGTAACAGAACCTGTTGATTGAACCTGAATTAATTTTGATGGTTGAAGTTTTCTTGCTCTAAGGACTCCTTGTAGTTTTCCTTCTAACCATTGGATTACATTCCATTCCCTAATCATTGATGAAACGTATAAAGTCCCTGAAAGTATCATATTTGGAAAACTAGATTTTGGTCTAAATCTTTGTAACAAAGTCAGACCGAGCAAACCTCCAGTCATTACACTCAAAAGTAGATCCTTAATATCATCAGATTGATTAGATTCTTGAATTTTATGGTAAAATGCAGAAAGCAATAATAAATTCCTTTTGGTATAAAAATGATGAACATGTGTTATGCCGAAATGATACCCTGCTCTCCATGAATCCCCCCACTTTTCACCTATTCCCATCATAGGATTTATAGGAAACCAATATGGTATCGAAAATTGTTTAATCTGTTCTAAAGTTTGCAAATCCTGCTCACTTGGAGTTTTCTCATATTCTACGTCACGGTATGAATAATTAATTAAGACTGGAATTCTTTTTGTAGTTTGAATTACTTTTGACGTACTTTCATCAAAGTATGATTCAATTGCTCTTTCTAAAGTCTTCTTCGAAATTTCAGTATTGCAATGATTACATTTAAATTCTGAGTAAACCTTTCCAACATCTTGGTCTACAGCAACATCCCAAAAAACCACTTCTTCCGTACAGTTCGGACAAACGAAAACATCACTCCATACTGTATAATTTATATTTCCCTTTGCATTCTGATGTTTCCCGTCAAAATTGTGATCTGTCTGATATAACCATCCAAATTCATCTTTTAGTTCGCTTAATATTCGTCTTGCTTCCCTTTCAAAATTATTAACATTAACAGGAGTATTATAGACCTTTCCAATAAATGTAGCTGCCGTTGACAAATCATTAAGAATTGCTTTCCTGTCACCTAATTTTGACACGGTATTGTTTTCATCGTCTACTATGTCTCCGTTGTCAAGAATACGATACCCTAGGTTCTCCACAATAGATTTATTCGAACACATTTGTGCTGCAATACCAGTCATACCTGTTCCTGAGAAACCATCAAATACAATATCACCCGGAGAAGTATAGTGAAGTAAATACCTCATTATTGCTTTATAAGGAACCTTTGTATGATAGCTATGAGCATTATAAATAGGATCCTTCTTCCCCTCGCTCACATCTGATGCAAAAGGTTCTCTTTTATAATTATCGTGGGTTATCTGATTATCTTTTTTTTCCTTATTCCAATCATTAATAAAATTATTTAACCAAGGATTAGGGCACGCAGTATAATAAGGGGGATTTGATAAATTAATAATATCTTCATCGTTTCCTATTGGGAAACCTTCAATTTTTTTTAATTCAGGCAATTTTTTTCTTAATTCTTCTCTAAAATACTCTCTTCTCTCTTCATCATTTTTAAAAGTCATACCCAAACAGACAACCGGTTGATTGTCTGTTTGGGAATCTGTATTTTCAAACGATAACTGCTCTGTTTCATATGACATTTTAGTACACCTCGTCATTTCTTAAGCATAACCCGAATTCGATTTGTTGGTTGGTTTCTAACTGTCTGTTGAATAAGCATCTCAAATCTTCTTCGGAGTTCTTCCACCGTTAATGGACTTCCATTCGCCATCATGTCTGTAATTTGATCTAAAGTGATTTCAACTTTATTAATCCCTTTTAACAAATCATTAATGGCTTGAATTAATCGTATATCAATTGGCAGACTAAATGATTTTTGTGAAATGAACTGTTGAACCAGTTCTTGCTGTTCCGGTCTTAGTAATGCAATATTTTCTTTAATGGTTGGATCATTAAAGTTATTTAACAACGTATTTGTCCAGTTATTCAGTAATTCGCCAAGTTCATCTTCTAATGTCTCCAACTTATATTGATTTAAAGATGCTTCTTCTTTCGGTCTGAATTTACAGTGCGGACATGTTGCGGAATGCTGTAAATCCTCTCTTTTCAATTGATAGCAGGTAATAAATGAATCCAATCTTCTTTGCCAATCAGAAAGGACATGATTAGGCAAAATATCAATTTTTTGAGCTAATTCCCTTAAAGCTTTCAAACGTTGATCATTTAGCAAACCGCTCTTTTTCATATCTTGGGTTGCATTTAGCCTTGATTTGTCATGCAATCCCATATATAAACGAATATATTCATCTTTTAGTTGTTCAATTGTACGGCTTTCTGAAGAATAGTCCTCTCCTTCTTTTAAAGCAATGGATAGGTCGTATAACGCCGCATCCACTTTTTGACTCCATTCATGATTTCGATCAAGATGAAGTTTCGCCTGAGTAAGGTAATTGGCCACATTTGTGAATTCTCTTACTTTCGTCTCAAGCTTCTCCAATTTTTCTAATTCTTTTAAATGAATATCTTGTGCCAAGATCTCCTCGGCGGAATACCTTAAATTATGCATTTTAGCCGGCGAATCATAGCGCCCAATTCCTTCTAAAAATCCTTTTAAGTCATCCATTTTTTGAACATACTGTCCAACCTCTGCTGTTGAAAAAAGTGTTCCGTCCCAAATTGGTAAACCTGTTCGAATGGTAGGAATCATCCTAACAACTTTTTGTAATTTGTTGTTAGCAAATTCCATTACTCGACGAATGCCAAAAGCTAAGTTTTCTCCCTCAAGGTTCGGTATCCGAACATCGGATATTTGAAAAAGTGCATTAATTGCAGCAACCGGAAGGCCACTTGGTTTTTTTACGTGATTAAAATAGGTAAGCTGTCCTAACGGTAATCGAGAAAATTCTGTATAATTCATTGCATCATAAGACTTGCCGTCTACGTTAACAACCAATTCTCCAGCATGGACAAGTGCGGCAAGCACAACTAGGAAAAGTTCCGGTTCTAGCTTAAATTCATAAGTAAGACGCGTGTCTTCCGTTCCTTTAATTGTAATGGTTTCAATTAATTCGGAAGCATTTAAAACTTGCCCGTGTCCTTTTTCATTTAATTTATTCATTACCCATTTGGCATAGCCTGACCTATGAACATTTATCTTACCATTTTGGTCAAGTAAGACCAATCCATCTAATATTGCAGTACCTTGTCTCGTCTCCCTGCCGGAGATTTGAACAAGTGCATCTGATACATAGGAAGGCAGGTTCTCTTTGTTCAAATAAACATTTTGCAATCTTCTGAATGAGGGGTAATCAGGATATTTTTGTTCAAACCAATCTGTCAATAGACCTTCAGAAACGGAATTTATAATTTCAATCACACTGGCATTTTGCGGCAGCATCATGCCGAACTCTAAAATATTTGCTGTTTTACCGCGATAAGTAATTTCATAAACATGAACGAAGTTATCACTTAACCATTTTACAAGTTCCTTAAAATAAGTTTCCGACTTTCTTACATACAATTGCTTTGTTGCAGAAGTAGCATTTATTCCCAGTTCCCTAGAGCCAGCATACATCTTTAACAATCTTATAAATTTCTCTTCTTTTATAGTCAGCTTAAAAAAGACTTCATCTGCATTTTGTTCATCCTTAAATTTCACTTCACTGAACGGCTTTAACATATAAATATAAAAATCTCGTTCAGGTTGGGCGGTTGACCGTTCATTCGGTGCACCAAAGAATAGGTACCCCTGCCGAGTCACTTTATGGGCTTCCCAAGGCAGATTATGTTTCCAGATTTTATATCCCGTAACATAGGTATTATCCGCTACCCCTGTGGCTTGTTTAAGCACTTCAAAATAATAGCTATCCAGTTTATCGTCTTCAATTGTTTCAGCTTTCTGCTCAATTAAATCATCAACAGCAATATCTTTTTTCAAATCCAAATAATATTGTCCATTGCTTTCGTTCGTTGAAATATATTGAAAACTAACTGTTTTTTGGATTTCTCGTAAAGCTGCCTCGACAGTGGTTTTTAGAAAATCAGACGGATTATCATCTTCTAAAAGCATTTCTAAGCTCATTGTGGAATGCAAAAACAAATCATCACGAAATTCCTCTGGTGTTAGGCCAACCTTATCAAATATATCACTTGTAGCAAGACGGTAGATTGCCAAGGCATTTACAATTCTAATGGCCATCGGCTGATAGATTTTTTTGGTAAACGCATTTTGAATACGATCCTTTAATATGCGCGACTTGTCCAGTACTTCACGGATATCAGGATTACTTTTGTAGGAAGGGTCTTCTTCAATGTATTTCCAGTAGCTGTCATAGGAAACAAGTCCTGGGGCTCCCTCTGGAACATCGTCCTCAAGAATCCGCTTAATTTCATTACTTATTGTTTTCAATGCCACCCTTTTTTCAGCAACATTTACTTTCTCAAATGTGGTTAAATAAGCTGGATGGATTGGGAAGAGATTAACATACATTTCTAGATCTTCACTTAAACGGGTATATAATGAAGTAAACCGACTCAAATGCTCACGAATAAGCGCTTTTTGTTTTTCATCCTTTTTAAGTAATCTTTGTGAAACAACAAATGCAATATCTTCACGGACAATACGAACTTGTTCAAAACGTTCTTTAACTCTTCGTAAAGAATCCGCTACGAATCCAAATTTAGGATTATCAAATAGCATTTCTTGAATACCTGCAATAAAACGCAAGCGAGTTTTACTACAAACTTCCCCTACTTCCCGTAAAAAGCCAAGATCTAATGTAAGTTCCTGTTCTTTTCTGCTTCTTAAGTAGTCTAATAACTCATCTACCACAAGCATAAGCCCTTGGTCCGGAAATGCCTCTTGGAAAAGCCCCATCATTTCAGTAAGTGCATCTTTATTATTGCGGACTTGATCTATAGACGGGAATTTAAAATCAACCCCCATATCATATAGTCCCTCTTCTAATGCTTCACATAGTATATCTCTCAGTGAAGTCCGAACGCTGCCAATTTCAGTACGAATAACTTTAAATTGCCCTTCGATTTCTTTTGCCTTTTGTGCAACACGCTCATTCTTGATATAATTGCTTGCACCGTCCATTTCGGCAATCGTTGAAATGACACTCATTAAGTGTGATTTACCTGTTCCATAATTACCGACAATGAATAATCCCTTATTATCTACTGGCCGACGGAACTGTAAATGTTCAATGACAGCTTCATCTAGCTGCTCCGCCATTCTTTCTGAAATAACATATGTATCAATTAAATGAACTGCTCGATCCTTATCATTTGCATCTGTTAATTGAATAACCGATTCAATTGGTTCAAATTGGACTAAATCACGATATTTCATTTGTCTCTTCCCCCTTTATTCCGTCACTACAATTCCATCGAATTCTTTGCACTCATAATATTCAGGATGCCCAGGCACCGCATACGCAAAACGTCGGCCATCGTAACTGCCTTTCCATGAAACGACTAGCGTATAGTTCCTGCTAAAAGACTGTAAAAGCTGAATGACATCTTGTTTTAAGGTCGGGTCAAATAATACCTCAATATGATCCAAGCAAAGTGTTCTTCTCCCCGCATTTCTTAAGATATCGCTTAGCAGGTTATGGACTCTTCCGGCCATACGCTTACTTGGATACTCTTTTAATTTTTCACTTAACAGCAAACTAATATTTAGAAGTGGTATTCCCAAGTTTTCAGCAGCGTTTTTAACAGCGATTCCTTTAGGATGCTCACAAACAAGAATCATTTTATAATATTTTGATGAGATACTACTTAACTCCTGCTCAATCTTTTTTACGAGGTCAGCACTCATTACAACACCTTCAAAGTATTTATTTCCTTCATTAAATTCTACCTAATTTCAATGATCTTTGGTATATGTGTTCAAAAAAATTATCCCAGTTCCCTATCTTTCCAATATATATCCAACCGGTTCGGACATTCAACAATCGGGATAACAATGGACACATACACTCATGTATTGCCAAACATGCAAAAGAAGCTGCCCAGTAGTTTGAGCAGCTCATTAAGTAAGTAATATGTAAATCTGACATTGTGTCCATTTGGTGTCCGCTTAAATAAGCTTTGCGGATTTTAGGACAGAAAACCTTCTATTCACAACTGCAAAAAAAGCATCAAAATCCTTAATATAACTGGTTTGGCGGGACCGTGTGGGAATCGAACCCACCTGACCTGGCACGCAGGTCACAAGCGGTTTTGAAGACCGTGGGGGACACCAGTACCCCATCCAGCCCCATTTAGAAAACAAATGTACAATTCCTATTAAAATCTTTAATGCATTTCCTATATTACAATAGAATATAGTATTAATCAATGAAACAGCTTAAATTGTCAATCATGCGTCATTACGACTATTCAAATTAAGCAAGCAGTCAAACAAACTATTCCCTTTCTTCTAGTGAATACTTGTCTTTTCTTCCTTAAAAATACTATAATTTATCTAACGATATTATTTGTAGGTGAAATAGAGATGCTTCATGGTTGGTTTTTATGGTTTATTCTTTTTTGGGTTGTGTTTCTCGTTGGGTCGATGGCAATCGGCGGATTCTTTATGTTCCGCAAGTTTTTAAAGAAATTGCCAAAGGAAGACGGCAAATCGGACATGGAATGGGAAGTCCATTATGTAAATGAGTCTCGTCACCTTTGGGGACCGGAAGAAAAATCGCTGCTAGAAGATTTAGTCAGTCCCGTTCCAGAGTTATTCCGTGATGTGGCAAGACATAAAATTGCCGGAAAAATTGGCGAACTTGCCCTAAAGGAAAAGGCACCCAAAATCACCGAAGATCTTGTCATTCGCGGATATATTATGGCAACGCCAAAGCGGGATCATAAATTTTTACGAAAAAAATTATTTGAGAATCACATTGATGTCACTCCATATGAGCATTTATTCTAATCGTTCCATCCTGGGACGGTTGTTTTTATACTAAAAACACTGACCGCTGCCGATCAGTGTTTTAAAATTATACCATTTTGATTCCATGAAGCTCTTTATAAAGCTTCATATAGGAACGATACATGGCCACCCGCCACGGGACAATCATGCTGTAGGCAAGCAGGAAGAACATCCCGCTTAACTGGCCAATATCAATGGTACTGCTTAAAATGCCCTTCAAGGCAAGACGAATCACTAATAACCCAATGAGAATGAAGATAAACGCCTTGGACCGCTTTAAATAAATATCATTGTCACGGATTTCAAATTTAGAGGTTTTGATCAGCAGGATGGAAAATAGCATTCCCACCACAACAGCCTCGAGAATTTCCATTGGCGTTAATCTAAATTGCGGCATTGTGTACATGATCGCCCCAGTCGACATAAAAATGGGCGGTAAAATTATTTTTTTCACACTTGTCGGTTTCTTCGCTGCTTTCATCCGAACAAACAGGACGAAGAAGCCCATAAAAACTGCACCTATCGAGGAAAAAACCACATAATTCATACTTTACATTCTTCCCTTATTAACGTATTTATGTTACTCATTATACTTTAAAAGCTATGAAATTGAGAAAGATTTTTACTTATTTTCTGTTCCCAAATTTTCATGAACGAAGGAATCGGATACATAAAAAGGAAAAACCATCTAACTTTACGTTAAATGGTAATGAATGGGTGAAACTATCTTACTAGTACTTAAAACCCGGTAAAACCGCCAAACAAACTTTGAAAAATATTAATAATCTTTGTCATCCAGTCAAAGTATAAGACAATTCCCATAACAATCATAATGTAGCCGCCGACTTTCATGATTTTACCGCTATGCTTCCGAATCCATTTCATCCGGCCGATAAAGAATGATAAAATTAGGAATGGTATCGCGAAACCGAGGATATAAGCGATCATATAGATCATCGCTGAGCCGGGATTCGTCGCAGCAAGCATAATAACAGCCGTTAGTATGGGGCCGGTACACGGTGTCCAGCCCGCTGAGAAGGCCATTCCGATTAACGCCGAGCCAATATATCCCGAAGGACGGTTTTTAAATTCGAAGCGGCGGTCCTTCATCAGAAATTCCGGTTTTAAGATACCTACAATCACCAATCCAAAAAAGACTATAAAGATCCCGCCAAGCTGGCGAATTAAATCTTTGTATTGGGTGAAGAAGTTACCGACAAATGAAGTGGCAAATCCCATTGCGATAAAAATAACCGAAAAACCCAATAGAAAGAAAATGGTATGTAATAGGCTGCGTTTTTGTAGTAAAGCATTTTCAGTTTGCAATTCCGCTACCGACATCCCGGTAATATATGATAAAAATGCGGGATATAATGGCAAGCAGCACGGAGAAATAAAGCTTAAAAAACCGGCTCCGAAAGCTAAAAATATATTTACATCAGACATATTAACACTCCCAATATAGTCGATACCCTTTCATTCTAACAAAACATTTACTTAAAAGATAATAATTATTATGAAAGAAACACATTTCCATTCATTTGTTCACAAAACGTTCAATAATTAAATCTTTGGTTAAAGAATTTTTTATCCGCCTCCTTTGAAATATTTTACAACTTAGGTTATACTAGTAAAATAGTAACAAAAGAGAAATGAATACTTCTTTTCATATCATTTATCATGATTTTCCAGAAAGGACATCGGCTGTGCTAAAAAATGAATTAATTGCTCTAATTGAAAAAAAACGCGCTGAATTAGTTCAGGCTGCTAATATGAACGGCTTCACCTCCACCATCGCTATCCGCCGAAGTCAAGAACTGGACCAATTAATCAACGAATATAATCGAAATTATATAAAGAAGGTCCCTTCTCAACCTATTAGTGGCTGGACAAGAACCAAACAACTCATGTAAATATCGGAAAAGCCTGGAACTTGCTCCAGGCTTTCCTTTTTAATTGGCAACATCTTCGAGATGTTCCACGCCCCCATTCTGCAGCAAGAACATTTTATGATACAATCCTCTTTGTGCCAGCAGCTCTTGATGGGTACCGCGTTCAACAATTTCTCCCTTGTGAAGAACAAGAATTAAATCGGCATCTTGAATGGTTGATAAACGGTGGGCGATGGCAATCGTTGTTCTTCCTTTACGCATTTTCGCCAACGCTGTTTGAATCGCTTCTTCTGTTTCTGTATCGATATTGGCAGTTGCCTCATCGAGAACTAGGATTTTCGGATTGGCGGCAATTGTCCGTGCAAAAGCAATTAACTGCCGCTGGCCGCTGGAAAAAGTGGCGCCCCTTTCGACCACCTTATGATCATAGCCATCCTCAAGGCGTTCAATAAATTCCTGCGCCTGAACAAACCTCGCTGCCTCCTTTACCTGTTCATCCGTCATATTACTTTGATGGAGACGAATATTATCTTTAACTGTCCCATAGAACAAAAACGGATCTTGCAAAACTAATCCCATTTTCTTTCTTAACTCACTTTTTGAATAATCGCGAATCGACTTCCCATCGATGAAAATCTCCCCCCGTTCAAACTCGTAAAATCGCATCAACAAATTAATGATGGAACTTTTGCCGCTTCCGGTATGACCCACAAGCGCGACTGTTTCCCCGGGATTAGCCGTGAAAGTAATATTTTTTAACACATCACGCTTTCCATCATAGGAAAAGCTTAAGTTGTTGAACTCAATTTTCCCGTCAGTAATTGAAACATGCGGGTCATCACTTTGAGCCGGGGCTATTTCCTCCTCATCCAATAATTTGAATACCCGGTGCCCGGCGACAATTGCTTGCTGATATAAAGATAACCGCATCATCATTTGATTAACCGGTTCAAAAAAGCGATCCAAGTAATTAATAAAGGCATAAATAACCCCAATTTGAATCGACTGGTGCATCGAAGTAATCCCAAAGTAGCTTAAAACGATTATCAAGGCAAAGATATAAATCAGGTCAATCGCCGGCCGCAGCAGCAAGCCATCTATTTTGATATTCTTCATTCCAGCATTATAATGCAACTCATTAATGTCACCAAATTCTTTGCGCAGTCGTTTTTCCTGACGAAATACTTGGATAATCGACATTCCTTGAAGTGACTCGCTTAGCTTGGCATTTAGTTGACTCAATCTTTCACGCATATCGAGATAGAATTGAGAGCTCCATTTTCGGTAAACCACCATGACCAAAAGCAGGATTGGAATAAGAATTGTACAAAAGATCGCTAATTTTACATTCAAAATAAACATCGCAATAAATATTCCGGAAAGCAGAAAACCGCTTTGAATAAAAGTAGAAATAACGGTGACAAACATATCTTTAATTGCTTCGGTATCATTCGTGACCCGTGAGACAATGCTTCCGGCAGGCGTTTTATCAAAATATTTTAAACCAAGCGCCTGTACCTTTGAAAAAACATCAATTCTCAGCTGTTGAATGATATACAAGGCAATTTCCTGAAATTTAACTAGTTGAAAAAACAGTAGGATCGCTTTGACAATTTGAATTCCCATATATGCTGATCCGAGAAGCAGCAACGGCTTAAATTCTAGTCTGCCGGGCTGGAGGTAGTCATCAATAAAAATCGCCACCAAGATTGGCAGGACAATATCGCCAATTGTCGTTAACAGCAGCAAAAAGAATGCCCAAATGATAATCCGTTTATGCGGCTTTGTATAGGAAAGCAGGCGCACTAACACCTTTCGTTGTTCACGTCCAGAGAGCTCTATTTTCTCTACCATATTAATGTCCCCCCTGCTCGACAAGTTCTTCAAGCTGTTGATGTAGGTACATATGCCTGTACCAGCCGTCCAATTCCATTAATTCCTCGTGAGTACCGCTTTCGATTATTTTGCCCTCTTCCAAAACGATAATCTGATTCGCATGTTGGACAGCACTTAGACGATGTGATGTTATGATTGTCGTTTTTCCTTCACGATTTTGTTTCAACGATGATAAAATCGCTTCCTCTGTTTTTGCGTCAACAGCTGACAAGGAGTCATCCAGAATTAAAACTTCCGGATTCATTAACAGGGCACGGGCAATTGAAATTCTTTGTTTTTGTCCGCCCGATAATGATACGCCGCGCTCCCCGACGACGGTTTGATAACCGTCGGTAAATTGAAGGATATCCTCATGAATATTAGCTATTTTTGCTGCCGCTTCTATTTCCGCCTTGTCAGCATCCGGATTGGTGAAGGCGATGTTTTCCGCTACGGTAGCTGAGAATAAAAAATGATCCTGTGGGACATAGCCGATAGCTTGGCGTAATTTATCGATCTTGTAATCTTGTAATCTTGCACCACCAAACCAAATGTCCCCTTGATAACCTTCAAATTCACGGATTAACAGCTTCAATAAGGTGGTTTTTCCCGCACCTGTTTTACCGACAATCCCTAATGTTTCTCCGCGGTTAAGTGTAAAATGGATGTCCTTTAAAACTGGGGCCGTTTCACCTGGATAGGTAAATTCTCCAATCCTGTATTCAATATCACCGTGTGGAACAAGATCCAATGCATTTTCTTGATCGATGATTTCTACTTTTTCCCTCAGCAAGGCTGAGACACGGTCATAGGAAGCACGGCCGCGTTCAACAATGTTAAATAACCAGCCAAAAGCCAGCATCGGCCACACTAACAGCCCTAAATAGGTCGTAAACGAAATGAGTTCTCCAATTGTTAGTTCACCAGCAAGGACATACTTAGCTCCAAAGACAATCGACAAGAAAAAGGAAATCCCAACAATGATGGAAATGGTTGGATCATAAAGAGAATCAATTTTAGCAACAAGCAAATTCTTTTGAACGACATCTTCCGATTGCTTGCGGAAATCTTCAATATCTTCTTGTTCCTGTCCAAAAGTTTTGATAACTTTTATTCCCATTATACTTTCCTGGGTTTTATCGTTTAAAGAAGAAAAGGCTTCCTGCGCCTTATAAAAACTTCTATGCAGCATCGTTCCAAACCAACTGGTTAACATCGCCATAAACGGCATCGGAATTAAACAAATAAGGGTAAGTTTCCAGCTTATCGTAAAGGCCATGGCAATGATGACAAAACCTCCGGTCGAAAGCGAGTCAACCAGTGTTAGAACACCCGATCCCGCAGTCTGTTGAATCGCCGCCAAGTCGTTAGTTGCATGAGCCATTAAGTCGCCAATCCGGCTTTTTTGGTAAAACGCTGGGGACATATTTGTAAAATGATGGTATAATCTATTTCTCAAAATTTTGCTTAGCTTCACAGACGAACCAAAAATCATTATTCTCCAATAATACCTTAAGACATACATCACAAGGCCGACAGCTATGAGCACGAATACCCACTCCGCAAGCAGCTTCATCGTCATGGTTCCTTCATTAATATGATCAGCGACAATTCCAATAATTTTTGGAGGCACCAGTTGCAGCAGAGCTACCAGCAATAATAGGAAAACTCCTAATAAATACGACTTTTTTTCTTGTTTAAAAAACCAGCCTAGTTGAAAAAACACTCTCATCACAACACGCCCCCCACACAGTTGAAATCTTTGTTCTATGTAAATTAACACCATTATCAGATATTTAGTCTATCGAAGTTTAATTTTATCAAACATTAGCAAAATAATAAAGATTAAGACATGTGGTTTAAAAATGAAAAAAAGCACCCAATTGTGAGTGCTTGTCCAGTTTCCTCATTTCATTTGCTTGTTCATGGCGTTCATCATTTGTCGGATCTTCTTTTCCGATGGTTTCATACCCATTTGCATCATCATCGTCTTTAACATTTGTTCATTAATTGGTGGATTTTTCTTCAAATAGCTCATCATATATTTGCGAGCGATGAAAAATCCTAGTGCTACACCAGCAAGTAATGCCAGTATACCAACTAGAATATACATACCCATTAAACTTCCTCCTTCATGTTGTCTACCATACAACAGTGTACTAGAAAAAAAACAATTAGACAATATTTCATTGCATTGAAACAAATTTTCTTTCTTTTATTGGCTTTAACCAGCCAAAGCGCTCATGTTCGAGATCGATGGCTAAAAAGGAAGCTTCACATTTCCGCAGAACCTCAAAGAAGGCAGTCTCAGCTTCATAACTACCTTGAGCTTCCACAGTAATCAAGTCTTGATAAACTTCTAGCTTGGCCCTGCTTATTTTTCCACTTATCTCAATGGTATATGCACCACGTTCTGCTTTATAGCCCCTCATCCGGCCCAATTGTTTTTGAATCAGTTGATGAATTTTCAAAACTTCTAATTTCTTTGTTATAAAGTCGATTTGTTTATGTATAATGAATTTCAGCTCGCCGTTTGCGTTTTGATATTCTTGAAAAAGCCGAAAAAATAACCGTTCTCTTCCGAAGTAATGAGTGGCAAATTCCTCTTCAATTAAGTATAGTTGATATTTTCTCACACGGACCTCTCCTTCGCAGACAACCTTTTTTCCATTATAGAAAACAAGCAACAAAACATTTGTCTTACGGCGGCAAAAAACGACACTAATTTTGTCGAAACCAGGATGAAATCCCTATTTTTATTAATTCGCTGTCTTTACAAAGAATCCTTTAATTTTCCCAAAAAAATGAGAATGGAATTAATCCATTCTCATCGCTTCAAAACTGTTCATTATAATAGGCTCTTTACGAGCGAAACCACATTGTTTACATTAAATCCATATTCCTCCATCACCTTTTCACCAGGAGCAGAGGCGCCAAATTTATCAATCGCTAAGACAGCTCCTTCATCGCCGACATATTTATGCCAGCCGAATGAAGCACCCATTTCAATGCCAAGGCGTTTTTTCACACTCTTTGGCAAAACAGATTCTTTATACTCTTGCGATTGCTCTTCAAAGCGATCCCATGAAGGCATGCTAACGACGGAAACATGGACACCTTCACTTGCAAGGACCTTTTGCGCTTCGACTGCCAAACTTACTTCGGAACCGGTCGCTAATAATAAGGCATCCGGAGTTTCCTTATTTGCAGGGGAAACCACATATGCACCTTTAGAAACACCTTCATAAGCATTTTGATCCGTTCCTTTTAAAGTAGGCAGATTTTGGCGGGTTAATACAAGTGCCGTTGGTTTGTTAGTAGACTCCACTGCCAATTTCCATGCTGCTGCTGTTTCATTCCCATCTGCCGGACGAATTACTGAAAGATTAGGCATTGCTCTTAATGCTGCCAACTGCTCAATCGGTTCATGTGTCGGTCCGTCTTCCCCCACAGCAATACTATCATGAGTGAACACATAAGTGACAGGTAAACCCATTAATGCTGCCAGGCGAATGGCCGGACGAAGATAATCGGAGAAGACAAAGAAAGTTCCGCCAAATACCTTCACTCCACCGTGCAGGGCAATCCCATTCATCGCTGCTCCCATGGCAAACTCACGAACACCAAACCAGATATTGCGGCCTTCATATTCGCCAGGTTTAAAATCACCCGTTCCTTTTATTGTTGTTTTGTTGGAACCGGCAAGATCTGCTGAGCCTCCAATTAGGATTGGCAGGTTTTTAGCGATGCCGTTAATGACTTCACCAGAAGAAGCACGGCTTGCCAGGCTCTTTCCTTCGCTATAAACCGGAATATCTTTATCCCAGCCTTCAGGCAATTCATGTTTGATTGCCGCTTCCAGCTGGCCGGCGAGTTCTGGATATTGGTTTTTGTACTGGGCGAAAAGTTCGTTCCATTCTTTTTCCTTTTTCGCACCATTTTCACCAATTAGTTTATTGAAGTTTTCATAGACACCCTCTGGAACATAGAAATCTTCCTCAAACGTCCATTTATAGGCCTCTTTTGTCAGCTTTAATTCATCGGCACCAAGCGGAGCACCATGAACACCGGATGTGCCGGCACGGTTTGGTGAACCATAGCCAATAATCGTTCTTACCTCAATCATGGTCGGATGTTCCAAATCATTTCTTGCCTCTTCAAGAGCAGCGGCAATTTCCTCAAGATTATTCCCATCTTCAACACGAAGATATTGCCATCCATATGATTCAAAACGGCCTTTAACACTCTCGGTAAAGGACTTATCTAGATCCCCATCAAGTGAAATATCATTTGAATCATAAAGAACTACTAAGCGGCCTAATTTTAAATGGCCGGCAAGTGAAGCGGCTTCAGCAGAAACGCCTTCCATCAAGTCACCGTCACCGCAAATGCTATATGTAAAATGGTTGACCAGTTCATATTGATCCTTATTATAGACACTGGCAAGATGTCTTTCAGCCATTGCCATACCAACCGCCATGGCAATTCCTTGTCCCAGAGGACCTGTTGTAGCTTCTACTCCTTCAGTATGACCGTACTCCGGATGACCAGGTGTCTTGCTGCCCCATTGGCGAAATTGTTTTAAATCATCCATTGTCAAATTATATCCCGATAAATGCAGCAGGCTGTACAACAACGCAGAACCATGTCCTGCCGATAAAATAAAACGGTCGCGGTTAAACCAATGCGGATTTTTAGGATTGTGGTTCATAAATCTTGTCCACAAAGCATACGCCATTGGGGCTGCCCCCATCGGCATTCCCGGATGTCCGGAATTCGCTTTCTCGATTGCATCAATCGCAAGCGTCCGGATGGTCGTAATGGATAAATCATCAATAGTATTAAACATTATTTACATCCTTTCTATCCCTAGGATTATGAATACATCATTAATAATATAGTGACATAAAATTTAATTCAACAAATTACACCAATTCAGGTAGTTTGTTATTATTTTGACACAGAAATTCTTATATATGTAGAAAAAGGAATACAGCATGATTGTATTCCTGGTTAACTTAATGAAGTTTATTTTGTTTTCTTGCTTTAAGTTTGGCCGGTGTTACATCGTTCCCCAGTGGATCGATAAATGTCGCATTGGTTAACGTGTCAAGCATATTGGCCCGAAATGCTGCCAAATATTCACTTCTTAACTTTGATTGTTCTTTTGCTTCTGATTCTGTTAATCCGGTTGTTTTTGCTTTCCTGGCAAGTTCATTAATTCTTGCGATTTTCACTTTGGATAGCATTGAAGCACATCCTTTCAAAAACTGATTGCAAGAATTAATGTACTAAAAAAACTCCGTTCTGACAAGGGAAAGGATTACTCATCCTTATTTTCTATATATTCCTGATATCTTCTATGTACAGTAGCTTTTGATATCTTATAGCCGAATCCCCTCATTGTGGCGGCAATTTCAGCAAAAGTTAACCCATTTTTTCGCAGTCTGTCAATCTCTTCAATTGGGACTTCAATTTTTTCTCTCCCTGAATGCTCGCCAAGATTCTTTAAGTTTCGCTGCGGCTTATATCCATGCTCGACAGCACGCTTCATTCCCCGTTTTATCTTCACATTATGAAGCTTTCGCTGATACTCTTCCACCATTCCGACAATTTTTAATACCATTGAATCTGATTCGGAAAGCTGCAATTCTCCATTATGTGCGATGCTGTAGAGCTTGATTCCTTCTTTTAAAATACAATGCAGCAGCGCTATTTTGGCGTTGCCCCTTCCAAGCCGAGTTTCATCTTGAATTAATACAGCTTGGACTTCGGGGTCCTTGATTCTTTCCAGCAGTTCAAGGATGCCTTCCCTGTCAAAATCATAGCCGCTTGCCTGCTCTTTAATAATTTTGTCAATTTCAAATTGATTCTGCTTGGCTAGTTGGATTAATTCTTCCTCTTGACGTGCAAGAGAAGTTTCCTGTGTTTCCTTATTCGTGCTTACACGACAGTAAATAATCGCTTTCATTGTTAATTCCTTTCTATTGTTTAGAGACGCTTGCAAGCTCAGTAGCGGCAGGAGCTTTATTTGAAACAGGTATAACAATCTTTTCGCCTGGATAAATCTGATCATCAACTTTTTCATTATGCCTTTTTACCCAGTTAACGAACTCAGCCTTTGATAGTGAATGCTGTCCGGAATACTGTCCTGCTATTTTCCAAAGTGAATCTCCTTCGGAAACAGTTACCTGCAAATAATCGTTTTGATCTTCGGATCCATGTTGAAAGGATAAAATGATGGCAAAGGAAAAGCTTAGTAAAATAAGAATAATAGCATACGAGAATTGGTTCCATAGTTTTTTCATTGAAAACACCTCTTCAAAGAATATACGTTCGCTTAATTTAGTTTTATTATAAAACGAACATTTGTTTTATGTCAATATATTTTCGAACTTATGTTTGTATTTACGGTCAGATCATGGTATAATTATGGTAACAAAATGAAGATGAGGTGCATTTTATCATGGTAAAAATATCAAAGCGGCAACGGGATATTCTTGATTTCATTAAAGACGAGGTTAAGAGTAAGGGCTATCCCCCTTCCGTTCGAGAAATTGGCGAAGCTGTTGGACTAGCCTCCAGTTCGACTGTTCATGGTCATTTGGCTCGTTTAGAAAGCAAAGGACTGATCAGACGAGACCCTACGAAGCCTAGAGCGATCGAAATTTTAGAAGTGGATGAAAATGCCCATATACCGAAAAACAAAGTAGTAAATGTACCGGTTGTCGGGAAAGTAACCGCCGGTCTGCCGATTACGGCGATTGAAAATATTGAAGAATATTTCCCGCTTCCCGAACGGCTTGCACCTTCGGAAGAACAAGTATTTATGTTGGAAATCATGGGCGAAAGTATGATTGAAGCCGGCATACTTGATGGCGATTATGTAATCGTCAAACAGCAGCAGACTGCTAATAACGGTGATATTGTCGTGGCGATGACTGAGGAAGATGAAGCGACATGTAAGAGATTTTTTAAAGAGAAGGATTATATCCGCTTACAGCCGGAGAACTCTACAATGGATCCAATTATCTTAAAAAATGTTTCCATTTTAGGAAAAGTCATCGGTGTCTATCGGCAAATTCATTAAACAGAAAAACGCCTGGCAATTATTTTAGTTGCAGGCGTTTTTTATGGGGCAATTTTGGGGCAACCTAAATTTTTACCTCGATAAATACGACCTGCCCCACAAAAGAAAAAGCCCAAACGCTTAGAGCGCCAAGGCTTTCCCAAATTAATACATGCTCATATATTGCTCGCGTTCCCAAGGGTGTACAACTGACCGAAACATATCCCATTCTATTTCTTTGGCATCAATAAAGCGTTCGAAGATATGACCGCCAAGTGCACTGACAATTACTTCATCCGATTTTAGGAGATCTAATGCATGTGCTAATGTAGCCGGCAGATCGATAATCCCCTCTTCTAACCGTTCCTCCTGGCTCATCACATAAATGTTACGATCAACGGCTGCTGGTGGGGTAAGATTATTTTTAATCCCATCCAATCCTGCTTTGAGAAGGACTGCCATGGCCAGGTATGGGTTCGCTGACGGATCAACACTGCGCACCTCAATCCGCGTACTTAAACCGCGGGATGCCGGAATTCGAACTAGTGGTGAACGATTTTGCGCGGACCAAGCAACGTAGCACGGTGCCTCATAGCCGGGAACCAAGCGCTTGTAGGAGTTAACAGTCGGGTTGGTTACAGCTGTAAAGCTTGGGGCATGCTTAAGGATTCCGGCAATAAATTGACGTGCCGTTTCACTCATTTGCAAATCACCCGTTTGGTCATAAAAGGTATTTTCACCATTTTTAAATAATGAAAGGTTCATATGCATGCCCGATCCCGCAACTCCAAACAACGGCTTTGGCATGAAGGTAGCATGTAAGCCATGCTTCCGGGCAATTGTTTTGACCACCAGCTTAAAGGTTTGGATTTGATCACAAGCGGTTAAGGCATCAGCGTATTTAAAGTCAATTTCATGTTGTCCGGGTGCAACTTCATGGTGGGAAGCTTCAATTTCGAAGCCCATTTCTTCCAATTCAAGGACAATATCACGACGGCAGTTTTCACCAAGATCTGTTGGCGCAAAGTCAAAATAACCGCCTTTATCATTAAGTTCTAATGTCGGTTCACCCTTATCATCTAATTTAAATAAAAAGAATTCTGGCTCAGGTCCAAGGTTGAAATCAGTGAAGCCCAGCTCCTTCATTTCTTCTAGTACACGTCTTAGATTATTGCGCGGGTCCCCGGCAAATGGAGTGCCATCAGAATTATAAATGTCACAAATTAAGCGGGCCACCTTGCCTTTTTCCGCTGTCCACGGGAATACAACCCATGTATTTAAGTCCGGATATAAATACATATCAGACTCTTCAATTCGAACAAACCCTTCAATCGATGAGCCATCAAACATCATTTTGTTTTCCAAGGCTTTTTCCAATTGACTGATTGGAATTTCTACGTTTTTAATCGTTCCCAGAATATCTGTAAATTGTAGACGGATAAATTTTACATTTTCCTCATGTGCCATCCGTCTAATGTCTTCTTTTGAATACTTTGCCATTTTCCCTTACCTCCGCTGATTTTGAGTTTAGTGAAAAAACCTTGAAAGATCGCTTTGCCGTAATGATGAGCGATTCAATCTGCCTGCGTGCAGCATTTCATTTCGCAGCAGCCTGCGCAGCTCCTCATCTGTTAAATCACGCTTAACTTTGGTTTCATGCTGTTCCTTCCCATTTGCATGCTGCTCCTTGACCAAGAAGAGCTGTTTGATGCCTGCCATGTTCACGCCTTGATCAATTAAATCTTTGATTTCTAATAATCTGTCAATATCATTCAAACTGAAAAGCCGCCTATTCCCCTCAGTTCTTGCTGGAGAAATTAATTGGTGTTCTTCATAATATCTGATTTGCCTTGCTGAGAGTTCAGTCAGCTGCATAACTGTACCGATGGAAAACAGCGGCATGGAACGGCGAATCTCCTTTCCACTCACCTTAATTTCTCCTCCCTTCAAAATTTATAATGTCATTATATTCCGTGTAAGGAAAGGTGTCAAGTTCATGTTAGAAAATCTAACATAGGAATTTTTATAAAAAGAACAGCTTGGAAAAAAGCTGTCCCATGGGTTAAGCAAGTGTAATTAATTGTTTCTCAAGTAAATCATCGATGGCCAGACAAACCGCCAGTTTTACATGTTCATATGTCAGTCCGCCCTGCACATAGGCAACATAGGGAGGGCGTATCGGGCCATCAGCAGTCAGCTCAATACTCGCTCCTTGAATAAAAGTACCAGCGGCCATAATGACATCATCTTCATACCCCGGCATATAGCTTGGCTGCGGCGTAACATAGGAATTAATCGGCGAGGCAAATTGAATGGCCTGGCAAAAAGCAATCATTTTATCGGGATCATCAAATCGTACCGACTGAATTAAATCTGTTCGCTCTGCATCCCATCTTGGCGATGAATTCATTCCCAATTTTTCAAGGAGTGCGGCTGTAAAGACTGCCCCTTTTAACGCTTGGCCAACTACGTGGGGAGCAAGAAAGAAACCTTGATACATTTCCAATAGGCTATATAGGGATGCACCGGCTTCAGCGCCAATCCCTGGGGAAGTCAAGCGATAGGAGCAAGCTTCCACCCACTTTTTCTTGCCGACGATGTAACCGCCGGTTTTGGCGATACCGCCGCCGGGGTTTTTAATCAAAGAACCAGCCATCAGATCTGCGCCGACGTGACAAGGTTCCTGTTCTTCTACAAACTCGCCATAGCAGTTGTCCACAAAAACAACCACATCCGGTTTTATTTCTTTGACGAAACGAATCATTTCTTCGATTTGCCGGATGGTAAAAGAAGGCCTGGTGGCATAGCCTTTGGAACGCTGGATTCCAATCATTTTCGTATTTGATGTAATTTTGGAAGCAACCTGATCCCAATCTACTTGACCATCAGCCGTAAGTGCAACACTGTCATAAGAAATACCGAATTCCTTTAACGAACCGACACCATTTCCACGGATGCCGACGATTTCTTCAAGCGTATCATACGGCTTGCCAGTCATGTAAAGCAGTGCATCTCCAGGGCGAAGGACACCGAATAGGGCCGTCGAGATCGCATGGGTCCCGGAAATAATTTGTGGACGAACAAGTCCAGCCTCACCACCGAAAACATCAGCATACACAGATTCCAGCGTATCTCTGCCGATATCATCATAACCATACCCTGTCGACGGAGTGAAATGAGTATCGCTAACCCGGTATTTTTGAAAGCTTTGTAACACCCGGAATTGATTTATTTCCGTCCGCTGATTAATTTTTTTGTGCACCTCAGCGATTTGTTGTTCAACTTCGATTACAATCGGCTGAAGTTTTTCCCCATTTTTCAATTGTTGAAACATGTTATGATTCTCCTATCTCAGCTTGATATTTCTGTAATTGTCCGGTAATTTGATGGTCAGAAAATGAATACCCTTTGCAGCAGTATACCTGCTTTTCTTCTTCAAACCTCAGTTCCCGTAAGATTGTTTCATTTTTAAGTTGTGATAGCAATTTCCCTTCTGTCGACGGAATTTGTACCTCGTATGGTTTCATCATCGCTACCATCATTTGTTCAATTTTCACTTTTAGATTGTGACGATCCTCCTCGTTAAAGGCACTGATAAAAATGCTAGGCGAGTCAGCCGTCGGAACGAAATCAGGATGTCGGATATCCCGCTTATTGTAAATAGTCAGCTGGGGAATATTTTTTACATCCAGTTCCTCTAAGAGTTTGCCAACCGTTTTTTCATGCTGATAATAATCAGGGTTGGACATATCGACAACATGAAGAATAAGGTCTGCCTCCTTCACTTCCTCAAGGGTTGAACGAAATGCGGCAATCAACGTTGTTGGCAGGTCCTGGATAAACCCGACTGTATCAGTAATCAGTGTGTGAAAACCGCTTGGTAAAATCATTTTTCGCGTCATCGGGTCAAGCGTGGCAAACAGTTGGTTTTCTTCATAGGATCGCGCTTCCGATAGACGATTAAATAAAGTGGATTTGCCGGCATTTGTATAGCCGACGATTGCCATTTGGAAGGCTTTATTCTTCTTCCTTCTTTCGCGATATCTTTCCCGATGCTGGACAATTACGGATAGCTGTTCCTTGATATCATCTATCCGGCGGCGGATATGTCGCCGATCCGCCTCAAGCTTTGTTTCCCCCGGTCCTCGGGTTCCAATTCCCCCGCCAAGACGAGATAATTCGGTTCCCTGTCCGGCCAGTCTTGGAAGTATGTATTGAAGCTGTGCCAGTTCCACCTGGAGTTTTCCTTCTTTGGAGCGGGCCCGAGTAGCAAAAATATCTAAAATAAGCTGCGTACGGTCAATAATGCGAGCATTGATTTCATGAGCTAAATTGCGCTTTTGACTTGGTGATAATTCATCATTAAAGATCACGATTTCCGCTTCTAGTTCATCAACAAGTACTTTTAGTTCTTCCACTTTCCCTTTCCCGACATATGTAGCCGGATGTGGCCTCTCCCGTTTTTGAACGACAGTAGCAACAACCTCCCCCTGTGCTGTTTCCGTTAAGGAGGCAAGCTCTTCCATGGAGTAATGAAAACGTAAATCATCCTCTAATGTTTGACAGCCGACCAGAACCGCTGTTTCCTTTGTATCCTTTTGCTCCAAACATATCCTTCCTTTCCAAAAGGTCTCTAACACATCATAACAAAAAATTCCCTGATACTCTAATACGATAAAAAACAGGTAAATTGCTATTTTTCCAAATGAATCAATTAAGAGTTTTTTATTACAACTTCTATGTTTTAATACAATATTAAACAAGAATTGTCAGCACATATCCAAACAACGCAAATAAAACGGCAGCAACTCCTGGTTAGTGATGTCCCCGAATCCTGCTTGCACGATCGAAACAGTGCTCGCATAGATTTTCTTCTTCAACTGCGTAGATGAGCACATCATCCAAACGGTCATGTGGAAGTAGCCGTTTATTCACGAAGAAAATTAATGATAAAAGGCTATTCGTGATGCGTACCGAAAAGGATCGCTTATTTTTTATATTTCGGGCTTACCAAGAATTAGCCAAAATGATATTGGTTGCATAATTAACAAACGAATTCAGAAAAATTAAAAGGTTTAAGTCAAGTGTAATACCTAACCTAAACCTTAGAGTTTTCCTAAACAAAAATCCATGTATAATAATTTGGGAAAAATTCATTGAAAGATGGTTAGTTTTTCCACCAACCGTTTACTTCATATTCACATTTTATTAGGTAATAAGATAATTGAGCACCAATGGCTATTGCATTACCTTTTACTCCTAATTTTATTAGTTTTTTAGCTGCAAGTTTATATTGTCCATCAACAATATATGTTACGATAGAAGCTATTGCATTAACTGATAGAATTTCACCAATTCCATTTTTTATTTTTTTCTCAATACAACGATCTACTTTGATATCCATTGGTGAAATAATACTTTTGTCTCCTTTAGTAGGGATTAATCTACTCTGCATTAAACTCATATCCTGTTTTAATTGTTCTAACTCTGGACTTGAACCAAAATTGTCTTCGATCATTTTAAAATCTAACGTTAATAAATTTCCATTGCTATCTTTAATCGCCGCATCTTCAAAAATAAATTCTAGCTGTTCAGCCATTTCCTGAATCTGATTTTCCTCTGCTCTGCTAATTTCCTCAGCCCTTGCAATCGTAGAAAAAGAACTTCCGAATAAAGTAAGTACAAATGTTATTAATAAAATAGTTTTTAATCTTTTTTTCATTTTAATACCAATTCCTTTCACTTACTCAAGTGATAACAATACACATTTTATCTGTTTGTGCTCCTTGAGCGTATTTTTATTAATCTTGTGTCATCGGTGTTAACTCCAATTCCCGCGAAAATGTGTGGACATTTCTATTTATGAAATAATCCGATTTGTCATGCCCCATATTTAGTGAATAACTGTAAGTAATATTTCTGATATCCTCCTCTCTTATTTTATTATCAATTAATATATTACCATATAAAACCATTTTTTCAATTATTTAATATAATTTGAAAAAAACTAGGATTATGGTAATATAAGTTTATTAGATTCAAACATTAGGCATATTGAAACTCATACAATACTGCACCAGTATAGAACTTTATCGACTCTGAATTTAAGCGTCTCATTCCCTCCCTACTTCTTAAGGAAATTTAGCTTACCAGCAAAAATCTCATCAAAAAGATGGGCATCAAGGAAAAAAACGCCACTTAAAGTAATAGTAAAAGTGGGATAATCTATACAGCAAGGTATAACAAGTAAACTTTTTATAATTTTGATTATCGAGGAGGAATAGTTTGAAAGAGCGATGTACTTCATCATTAATAATATATGGGCATAGCAAAACAAACCTACCAAATAAGTAACTTGGAAAGGATTGTATTAATTTTTAGATTCTATACGTACGTAAGCTTATCGGGGATCTGATAACCTAGATTTTCTAGGAAACGTATTGCTATTTCTTCTGTTATCAGGGGGTAAGTTGGTTTTGGCCTAGACTCTATATTTTATAACTATTCTTTAAATGGCAAGTTTTATCCGGCATATGGTAAATAAAAATGAATATCTTGTATGCTATTGCAATAATTGCATTAATTCTCTTTCATTAAATTTTGTAACTTGGGCACAGCGAAAGGAATGATACTTAATATGAAGTTTCTTTATAAGAATATTATTTTATTTATATCAATATTTATAGTTTTGATTTTTTTTGATTACTATAGGGATAATACTTTTAATTGGCTTGAGAATATTATACAATCTTTACTCTTTGTTTTGATTTATAGTTTGTTTATGTGGTTGTTAGATAGTAATAAGAATAAATAATACCTGAATTATTCATACTTCCTTACAAGTGGAAAATTAAAGCCCTGCCTGGAAATTCTACGCCCCTTTGGTAATAATTCAGGGGGAGATCTCTGAATTATCGGAAATACCAAACTGTGGGCTTAGAAAAACTACTGTTTTTGGGTATACTTCCCCCTTGGTCTAAAAACAGGTTTAAAAAAAATGGCTGTTTTCGTATTGTTTGTAGTTTTTGCGGATTAACAGCGACCGTTCCTTTCCCAAACCTATTAAATAGCAATAAAGTTTACGAAAACAGCTTTCATTTTTTGGGTGCATAACTAATTTAGCTGGATTCCTTGATTGGTATGCATTTTTAGGTGATCAGAGAATTTTCATGAATAATTCAGGTAATAATATAAAAATCATTAGCAAACAGATTGACCTTAACAATATGATTTCGTAAACACCGACACCAATATCGATACCTAATTATTCTTAATCCAAAGTATGGACGAAAAAATATACAATTAGTATTGATATTGGTGTAAATACAACCAGTACTTTTCCAATACCTGATACAAGTATATGGAAATTAAAGAGACATCTCATGTCTAACCATTTGCAAATGATTGAGACTTTCCCATCAAAGATTTCTGAATCCCCAGATTAATGAGAAGAAAAATGATGCTTGAGCATTATATGATAGCCAGCGCTTTTGACGCTGGCCAGTAGAATTATATCTTTTGTGTTAAAAAAATTTGAAAGAGAATTAAGGGGTTGATCCTAACCATCTTCTTCAAATACCAGATCATTGCTCCTGATGGTCATTAAGTCATGACGGTCATAGCTGTTGAGCATTAATAGCCGCATCGCCTGGGCGCGAATCGACTTTTCAATGATATTCCGAACGTAGCGACCGTTGGAAAAACTGTTCGGACTTAAGACCGACTTTACCCAGATAAGGTGATCCTTTAACTTTTTTTCAGCCCCGTGACTTAGCATATACTCCCTTTCCACAAGCATTCGCGCCGAAATCTCCATTAGCTGATCGATATTGTAATCAGGAAAATCAATAACTAGGGGAAAGCGTGAATGGAGCCCCGGGTTCAATGATAAAAAGTAATCCATTTCCCGCGAATAGCCAGCAAGAATCAGGATGAATTCATGCTGCTTATCCTCCATATGCTTTACCAGCGTATCAATTGCTTCTTTTCCAAAATCCTTTTCTCCACCGCGTCCCAAGGAATAAGCCTCATCGATAAACAAGATTCCTCCCTGTGCCTTCTTAATCAAGTCTCTTGTCTTTTGCGCGGTATGACCGATATATTCACCAACAAGATCCGCTCGCTCCGCTTCAATTAGATGTCCTTTTGAGAGGACATTCATTTTTTGGAACAACTTTCCGATTAACCTGGCAACTGTTGTTTTTCCAGTACCGGGATTTCCTTTGAACATCATATGAAGCGCCTGCTTTTTGGCTTTTAAACCCATTTCCTCACGTTTTTTATTGACATAAATCCAGGCATAAATTTCTTTTATCATTCGTTTCATTTCTTCCATTCCAACTAATGCCTCAAGCTCCGCTTCAATTTCTTTAAGGGCCGAATGCTCAGGGGGAATGTCCTTTGGAGCAACTTGAAAGTCAGGTAAATCTTTCGTAATCGCTTTTCGTGTTTGGGAATTGAGAACAATGCTTATTTGTCCGTTGCTTTTCATGCGAATCGGTTGTTCCAAAGCTTTCACCTCTCAATCTGCGAACAACATGGCGAATTTTGCATAATCCTTCATTTTATTTGTATTCACAATTTGCTGAAATCATTATTATTTCCTAGATAAATAAAAAGAGCCCGAAAAAGGGGCTCAGGGTTCGTTCATCTATTTTATTGCTGTTCCAGTTCAAGCTGGACATTTCTTTGCGGGGCAAAGGTTGAAATCGCATGTTTAAACACTAATTGTTGTTTTCCCTCTGATTCAATTAGGACCGTAAAATTATCAAAGCCCTTAATTTGACCGCGCAATTGGAAACCATTCAGCAGAAAAACCGTAACATGAATATTTTCTTTTCGGCACTGATTTAAAAATTGATCCTGAATATTAATCGTCGTTTTCATTATATATATCCTCCTCTTTTATCTCTACTAATATGTATTCGATTTTACTTGAAGCTTTCCTTCAATATATTGTGAAATTTCCATTTCTTTTTTTGACAAATCGTTCACATTTGTTAGATCAAACCACTTTACCTCCATTTTATTCCGAAACCAGGTTAATTGTCTTTTAGCATAACGGCGCGAGTTTTGTTTTAACTTCTCGACAGCTTCTTCAAGTGAAATTTCACCGTCCAAATATTGATATATTTCTTTATAACCGATGGCCTGGATGGATTGACAGTTCCTCAAGCCCAGCTGATACAGCTGCTTAACCTCCTCTAAAAGTCCCTCCTCCATCATGGAATCAACGCGGGCATTAATTCGTTGATATAGCTGCTCCCGGTCCATCGTCAAGCCTACAACAGCAGCGTTGTACAGAATGTCGGCAGGGCCGATGTTTTCGAACTCGTTCCTTGGCTTACCCGCTTGATAATAAATTTCAAGAGCTCGAATGACTCTTCTAACATTATTTGGATGAATCGCTGCGGCACTAATCGGATCAACTTTCATTAACTCTTGATGTAACGCTTCATGCCCGATTTCCTTTGCTCTTTGTTCAAGCTCCTGCCGTAATTTTTCATCACCGGACACATCTGAAAAGCGATAATCATAAATAACCGACTGAATATAGAGTCCCGTGCCGCCAGCTATAATCGGCAGCTTTCCTCTTCCGGCGATCTCCGCTATTTCTTCGCGAACAAGCTGTTGAAATTCAGCGACGGAAAAACTTTCGTTTGGCTCCTTTATATCAATTAAATGATGGGGAATACCTTCCATTTCATCCTTTCTGATTTTAGCTGTACCGATATCCATCCTACGGTATATTTGCATCGAATCTCCGCTGATAATTTCACCATTAAAACGTTTTGCCATTGCAACACTTAGCTTTGTTTTTCCTACAGCTGTAGGTCCGATGATGACCAGTAACTTTTGCTTTAGATTCAATCTTTTCACACTGCCTCTTGTTTATTTTCAATGGGAAAAATATTCCGTTACTCATATCGTAACATAAAATTAAAAAGCAGTTGAACATCAAATAAGTATATACAATAATTTCGGTTTCTATGCGTGATTTGATTTATTTTTACGATTCTGTATCAAAATTAGAAATCCTTTCCTGCTTGATTACATTTCCTTGACGGTTTATTTACAATCTACATTCTACCCTCAAAACCATGTTAACCTTGTTCGTATGTTATTTTGTAAAAACACGAATGTCAGCAACAAGACAATTTTTGCAAAAAAATATGAAAAAAGGTGAAAGTATGTTATCAGGATTTGATATTGGAATTGATCTCGGAACAGCAAATATTTTGGTATATAGCAAGAATAAAGGAATTGTGTTCAACGAGCCCTCGGTTGTTGCCATTGATACGGTTACAAAAAATGTCGTAGCGGTTGGCTCGGAAGCGAAAGAAATGATTGGTAAGACTCCGGAAAAAATTGTTGCACTCCGTCCCTTAAAGGATGGAGTTATTGCTGACTTTGATGTAACAACTGAAATGGTCAAGCTGGTGATGCGAAAGGCTTCAAAAAAAGCAGGGATTTCACTGCGTAAGCCGAATGTTGTCGTTTGCTCTCCGTCCGGTTCTACCAGCGTCGAAAGGAGAGCCATTCAGGATGCCATCAGAAATGCCGGTGCAAAAAAAATAACCATGATTGAAGAGCCTGTTGCTGCAGCGATTGGTGCCGGATTGCCGGTCGATGAACCAGTTGCTAATGTAGTGGTTGATATCGGCGGCGGTAATACCGAGGTGGCAATTATTTCCTTTGGTGGTGTCGTTGCCTATCATTCCATTAAAATTGGCGGTGACCGTCTCGATGATGATATTGTTCAATACGTCCGTAAAGAATACAATGTTTTAATCGGTGAAAGAACTGCTGAAAATATAAAGATAGAGATCGGCTATGCCCTTGTAGATCACGCGGAGGCCTTTATGGACGTCCGCGGTCGTGACCTAGTAACGGGTTTGCCGAAAACCGTAACTCTATCGTCCTATGAAATTAGGGATGCAATGAAGGAAGCATTACTGCATATTTTGGAAGCTGTCCGCGCGACATTAGAGGATTGTCCCGCTGAGATGAGCGGAGATATCGTTGACCGCGGGGTGATTTTAACTGGGGGCGGCTCCCTGTTAAAAGGGATGGAAGAGTGGCTAAGCAAGGAAATCTTTGTTCCCGTTCAGCTTGCCGAAAACCCGTTGGAGTCGGTAGTACTTGGTACCGGAAAAACGCTGAAATATGTAGATAAGATTGTAGCTGCAACTGCCACGAAATAAGTAGGATTGGCTTGATGAAGGACTGTTCTTCTATTTTTGGATAACGTTTTGTCCTTCATTAGCTTGATGAAAGACAGTTGTATTGTTTTTAAACATTGTTTTGTCTTTCATTCACTTAATGAAGGACAGTTTTCTGGGGTTTAACTGCAGTTTTGTCTTTCATCCGCCTTTTGAAGGTCGGCTGCCTTGTGTTCAAACGCCTTTTTGACTTTCATCGGTCTTTGTGGGTCATTCCCCATGTTTTTAAGCAATGTGTCTCTCATCAATGCCATGAAAAAAAGGAAGTCCGATTACGCAAATTGGACTTCCTTTTTTAATCATTTACATCACGCGTTTGAACATCTTTTCCATCTCATAAATCGAGTAGTGGATGATGATCGGTCGGCCATGTGGGCAGGTAAAGGGATCCGACGCCTTTCGCAAATCATCGAGCAGCGTTTGAATTTCATCATTACGCAAATGGCGGTTGGCTTTAATCGAGGCCTTGCAACTCATCATGATTGCTGCTTCTTCCCGCAGTTTCTTGATGTCAACCTTTTTCATCGCTAATAACTGTTCAATCATTTCCTCGATAATCTCCTTTTCCTCACCCTTTGGGAACCATTGGGGATGAGCACGAATGATAAAGCTGTTCACCCCGAATTCCTCCAAAAACACCCCCACCTTCTCCAGTTCGGCCCGGTGTTCGATAATCTTCAAATACTCATCCGTAGAATATTCAAAAGTTAAAGGAACCAGCATTTCCTGTAATTCGGAGGCAACCTGTCCCACTTTTTCACGAAAATATTCATATTTTAACCGTTCCTGGGCTGCATGCTGATCAATGATATATAAACCATTTTCGTTTTGAGCGAAAATATAGGTTCCATGCATTTGCCCGATTGGATACATACGCGGCACACGGCTTTCCTCTTGTTTGGCTATGGTTGGTACTTCGGGTTCACCAAACGGTTGAAAATCCTCGATTGCCGGCCCGCTATGAAAAATAGGCTCCCCATTTGACCATGCCTGTTCTTGGTGATGGCTATCAACCGGATCAGGACTCGTTAATTCCAGTTCACAAAAGCCCGGTTCTTCTTCCTTTTTGCTAACAGATGTCCCCAGATTGGGCTGCTCCTCACGCAATACCGCCGCAGATTCCATCGCTGCAGACGGCTTAGATTGTGGTGTCCCTTCATTAAGATCCAAAGCGGTCTGTTCGGAAACCTCAATTTCTTTTTTCACAGAAGAATAGGCAGTTGGAATGAGGATCTTGGATTTAAATACATTTTTTATCGTTTCCGAGACCAATTGATTGAGATCAGCCTCTTTACTAATCCTCACTTCCATTTTCGCTGGGTGAACATTCACATCGACCAGCAGCGGATCCATTTCAATATTTAACAGCACAATCGGATAGCGGCCGATCGGCAGTAATGTATGATAGCCATCCTGAATGGCTTTAACAAGCGGATAATTTTTAATGAACCTGCCATTAATCATCGTCGAAATATAATTTCGCGATGCCCTAGTCACCTCAGGCATTGAGGCGTAGCCGCTGATTTTAAAATCCAATGACTCTGCAAAAATAGGAACAAGTTGCTTAGCTATACTCATTCCATAAATGGCGGCAAGTACTTGACGAACATCACCATTGCCGCTTGTTTGCAGCAGCTTCCGCTCATTATGGATTAACCGAAAGGCGACATCGGGATGGGCCAGTGCCAACCGGTTGACGACGTCGGTAATATTCCCAAGCTCAGTATGAATTGTCTTCATATACTTAAGCCGGGCCGGAGTATTGTAGAACAAATCAGTAACGGTGATGTCGGTCCCTCTTCTGCTTGTAGTTTTTTCAAACGTGACCACCTTGCCGCCTTCGATGACCACAAGACTACCAGGCCCTTCCCCCGTGGAGGTCTTCATTTCAAGTTTGGAAACAGAAGCGATACTTGGCAGAGCCTCACCGCGAAAGCCAAGTGTGCGAATCCGGAATAAATCCGTTTCGTCTTTGATTTTACTGGTCGCATGGCGTTGAAACGCCAGCAGGACATCATCTTCTTCAATGCCATTGCCATTATCAATAATCCGGATTTTTGCCAAACCGGCCTCTTCTACCTCAATTTCGATCACGGTACTTCCGGCATCTACGGCATTTTCCACCAATTCTTTTACAACTGAGGCGGGGCGTTCGACTACTTCTCCCGCCGCTATTTTATTAGAAAGGACATCATCTAATTGAATGATTTTCCCCATATTTTCCGCCTCCTAACTTTTCAGCCTTTTAACTTTTTGTGTAGCTCATACAACATGTTAATTGCCTGAAGCGGTGTGACATCTAATAAGTCCAGTTCGCGGATTTTATCCAGCACCTTTTTCTCCTTGGAGGAAAATTCCGGTTTCTTAACTTCCTTCGGTTCATCAAAAAAGGATAACTGGGCAGCCTGTTCAGAAAAATTCTCGACCTGTACAGCTGGTTCACTAGGTTTTACTGCTTCCTTCACGGTTGGAACCGTCTCCACTGGAGACTGTTCAAGGGCTGATAGTATTTCATTGGCGCGGTCGATTACTTCCTTTGGCAAATCGGCTAACTGGGCAACATGGATTCCATAACTTTTGTCGGTTGGACCCTGTTTAATTTTATGAAGGAACACTACCTTGCCATGATGTTCAATCGCACTGACATGAATATTTTTCAATTTACTAAGCTCTTTTTCTAAAACTGTTAGCTCATGATAGTGGGTTGAAAATAAGGTTTTCGCGCCAATTCGGTTATGAATATATTCGATAATTGCCTGTGCCAATGCCATGCCATCATAGGTCGAGGTTCCGCGACCGATTTCATCGAATAAAATTAAGCTGTTTTGCGTAGCATAAGCAATCGCATTCTTTGCTTCCAGCATTTCCACCATGAAGGTACTTTGACCGGAAATTAAATCATCAGCCGCACCGATGCGTGTAAATACCTGGTCAAAGATGGGCAGGACCGCCTCACTTGCGGGAACGTAACAGCCAATTTGCGCTAAAATCGCCATTAAGGCAATTTGCCGCATATACGTACTCTTACCGGACATATTTGGCCCTGTAATCAATAGAATTTCCCGTTCGCTGTCCATATAGCAATCATTGGGAACGTACTCCTGTGAGTTCAGCACCTTCTCCACCACCGGATGCCGGCCATCTTTAATGACGACCCGGCGCTCGGCAGAAAATTGTGGTTTAATATAGCGGCGGTCTTCACTCACCTGGGCAAAGCATTGCAGAACATCAAGCTCGCTGACGACCTTGGCAAGCGCCTGCAAGCGGGGAATATACTCCTTAACAATTTCCCGTATTTCCGTGAATAAATCATATTCGAGTTCGCTGATTTTTTCTTCTGCTTGTAAAATTAACGCTTCTTTTTCTTTTAATTCCGGGGTAATAAAGCGCTCGGCATTCGTCAGTGTTTGCTTCCGTTCATATCTGCCCTCTTCTAAAAGATGAAGGTTGGCCCTAGTAACCTCAATATAGTAGCCGAATACCCGGTTATAGCCGACTTTCAATGACTTAATTCCGGTCTTCTCCCGTTCTTCCCGTTCCAGTTGAGCAATCCATGTCTTGCCGTTGCGGCTGGCATCGCGATATTGATCCAGCTGTTCATTATATCCGTCACAAATGATGTTTCCTTCCTTTAACGAGATTGGAGGATTTTCGACAATTGCCCGCTCCAATAAGTCCGTGACTTCTTCGCACGGATCAAGACCTTCCGCCACTTCGTTCATTTTTTCATTTTTCATGTTTAATAATATTTGCTTTAACGATGGCACTTGCATCAAGGAGCGTTTCAACTGTACTAAATCGCGAGCATTGACATTGCCAAAGGCAACACGGCCAGCCAACCGTTCTAAATCATACACTTCCTTTAATTTATCCCGCAGTTCTTGACGTTCAAAATAATGGTTAAGAAATACAGCGACCAATTCATGACGATGCTCAATTTTTTCACGATCAATTAACGGCCGGTCGATCCAGTGCTTTAACATCCGGCCGCCCATCGCCGTAATCGTTTCATCCAGGAGCCATAGCAATGACCCTTTCTTTCCTTTTGAACGGATCGTTTCCGTCAGTTCGAGATTCCGTTTGGAATAATAATCAATTTTCATATACTGATGAATTTGATAGGTGGCAACGGGCTGCAAATGGTCAAGACTTCTCTTTTGGGAACGAAACAAATAATTCAGCAGCCTTGCGGAAGTTTGCTTTAATTTTTCCTGATTGAGTTGTTCCAGCAGTTGGGCAAATTGAAATTCTACGGAACTATTATCCTCAAATGAAATGACCAATACATCGCGTTCCCGCAGTTTTTGCTGCAGCTCGCCGGGAAAGTCGCTTGCAACGACAACTTCCTTAGCCCCTAAAACAGCGATCTCATTCAACACTTCTTCAAAATGATTGGAAAGCAGGGTTACTCTGTTTTCTCCGGTAGAAATATCAGTGTAAGCTAAACCATATGTCCGATCTTCAAAGGCGGTGACCGAAGCAATATAGTTGTTCTCTTTTTCGGCTAGTCCTTTGCCTTCCATCATCGTTCCCGGGGTGATTAGCTGAATGACTTCCCGCTTTACCATGCCCTTTGCTTTTTTAGGGTCTTCCATTTGTTCACAAATCGCCACTTTATAGCCTTTGGAAATAAGCTGTTCAATATAATTGGAAGCGGAATGATAAGGAACGCCGCACATTGGAATTCGTTCCTCCGCCCCGCCGTCACGTCCAGTCAAAGTAATTTCTAATTCCTGTGAAGCTTTGATCGCATCATCAAAAAACATTTCGTAAAAGTCGCCTAAGCGAAAAAATAAAAAGGCATCCGGATAATCTGCCTTAACTGATAAATATTGCTGTATCATTGGCGTGTAAGCTGTCATCATGACCCTCCACTGCTTTAAATTCTTCGAGTATCTTCGACAATCTATTATAACATAAACTGAGCTTACATTATGAGAATGAAAAATCTTCTTTAAGTGAATAGGCCGATGAGACATATAAATGCAGAAATTAATGTCGTAATATTCAGATTCAATTTCTTTCCATTACATGCTATGATTTTATTAGGGATGGTGGGCAATATGGAGTGGTTTGGCGGCAGCTATAAGGAAAATCCATTTATAATGTTTTCTGCTAATCATCTTATTATGTTAGCATTTCTCTTGATCATTTCGGCTTGGATTTTTTTATTTCGGACAAAACTAAGAGCGAAGGATTGGCGTTCTAGCGAAATTGGATTAGCGATATTGCTCACTCTTTTTGAAGTTACCTACCATGTCTGGTTGATCCGAAATAGAATCTGGCATGTCAGTGACTCGCTTCCATTAGAATTATGCAGCATTAGTTTACTTTTAACGATTATTTTGTTATTAACCAAGAAAAAATGGGTTTATGAAATTCTGTTATTCACTGGGCTATTGGGGGCAACTCAAGCATTAGTTACACCACTCTTGTATTATGATTTCCCACATTTTCGCTTTTTGCATTTCTTTTTTACTCATTTTATGATGATTTGGGTGCCGTTGTATTTTACCTGGGTGAAAGGCTATCGGCCGACCATCTGGTCTGTGGTAAAACTGCTGTTGTTTTTGAATGTGTTACTGCCGATAATCATGGCCGTTAATAAACTGGTGAACGGCAATTATATGTTTTTACGCCATAAGCCAGAGAGTGCCAGCTTGCTGGACTATTTAGGACCTTATCCTAACTATATTTTTTCGATGGAAGGACTGCTTATTGCCTTAAGTTTACTCATTTGGCTGCTATTTCGAAAAAAAGCAGGAAATAAACCGATTCGTCCAAAGGGTCTTCCCCGTTAAAAATTTTTATTTGACGTTTCCGGGCTAACTCTTTATAATAGATAACGTTCCATTAATAAGTTCATATTTGTCCTAGTAGCTCAGTTGGATAGAGCACGATCGAAATTGCTGCCCTGACTTTGCTACAGCGTACTGATCGAGCCGCTCCTTGAGTAGTCTTTCTGAGATCAGGACGACAAAGAACAAGGTATTAGTGAAACAAAAAGTTAATAAATTATTATCATGTCCTAGTAGCTCAGTTGGATAGAGCAACAGTTTCCTAAACTGTAGGTCGGAGGTTCGAATCCTCTCTGGGACGTCACTGAAACCCTTGCATTGCGAGGGTTTTTCTATTTTTTGTATTAAATTTCACTATTATCCTTCACTCCAAGTATTCTTCCCTTAGCACACACCTTGTTTTTTCTGTCCACATTTTAAAAGGTACTTGTGTTATCATAAGAGTGGGACTCTATGGGAGAGTATCAAGAATCCAAACGAGGAAACATGAAAGATATCATTTAAATAAATAAATTTAAATATGAGGAGGAATAAGAAATGACTGTAGAACAAATGTTCGAACGGCTTTTGAAGGAAATCACTGGGGTAAAGGATGATCTTGGTACTGTTAAAAATGATCTCGTTGCTGTTAAGGATGAACTTGGTACTGTTAAAAATGATCTCGTTGCTGTTAAGGATGAACTTGGTACTGTTAAAAATGATCTCGTTGCCGTTAAGGGTGAACTTGATACTGTTAAATCTCAACTCGATGAAAACACAGAATTGATAAAAGCTGTAATCCACCGACAAGAGGAAACAAACGCAAAGTTAGAATCTCTTTCAATGGATGTTCATAAAGTGCACGGCGAACTAACCTCCTTAAAAGAAGGTCAAGAACGACAAGATAAGATTCTCGAATCATTGGCCTTGCGTTCACTTGAACAAGAAACAGAACTTCGTGAATTAAAAAGAGTAAAATAAAAAAGAATTGGACCGTTCGAAAATATTATGGCATGCCCGTAGAAAGTAACTTGCACGCGTTGATGCGTGTTTTTATTTTATACAAACAACAAACAGGAGAGAAAAATTACGTACAGAAATTTATTATAAGAAGAATTGAAAAATGGCTCATAACCACCCTTTCATTCAAGGGTGGTTATGATTTGATGTGGGATGGCCGTTGGACATTAGCCTCGTCCCAATACTTCCTTTGCTTTTTGTAAAGCAAACTCGACAACATTGTCCATATCGTAATATTTATATTCGGCTAACCGGCCGCCAAAAATGACGTTGCTCTCGGCATTCGCCAGCGCCTTATATTCTTGATATAGGGCGCTGTTTTTTTTATCATTGACAGGATAGTAAGGCTCATCGCCGCGCTTCCATTCAACGCTGTACTCACGACTGATGACGGTTTTAGGCTGTGTGCCAAATTCAAAGTGCTTATGCTCAATGATACGGGTATATGGGGTCTCGCGATCAGTATAATTGACGACCGCATTGCCCTGGAAGTTGGACATGTCGACAATCTCAGTTTCAAACTGTAAACTTCGGTATTCCAAAACTCCAAATTGATAGTCAAAATAAGCATCAATCGGGCCCGTGTAAACCACCTTATCGGCAATGCTGTCCCATTTATCTTTGGCGGCCAAATAGTCTGTATTGAGTACCACTTCAATTCCTTCGATCATCCGCTCTACCATCGCGGTATAGCCGCCAATCGGTATGCCCTGATATAGAGCGTTAAAGTAGTTATTATCGTAGGTAAATCGAACCGGCAGCCTGCGGATAATAAAGGCCGGAAGTTCATGGCATGGGCGCCCCCACTGCTTTTCGGTGTAGCCGCGAATTAATTTTTCATAAATATCAAGTCCAACAAGATTAATCGCCTGCTCCTCTAAATTTTGTGGCTGCTCCACATAATTGGCACGGCGCTGCTCGTCAATTTTCCGCTTAGCTTCTTCCGGTGTTACTACGCCCCACATTTTGTTAAAGGTATTCATATTAAATGGCAAATTGTATATTTCGCCATGGAAATTGGCCACCGGGCTATTGGTATAGCGGTTAAATTCGGCAAATTGGTTAACAAATTCCCATACTGCTTTATTATTCGTATGAAAAATATGGGCTCCATATTTGTGGACCTGAATACCTTCCATTTTTTCAGTATAGATATTTCCTGCAATATGACCGCGTTTATCAATGATGAGGCAGGATTTTCCGGCTTTTTTCGCTTCATGGGCAAACACCGCACCATAAAGACCAGCACCAACAATTAAAAAATCATATTTACTATTCAATAAGATCATTCTCCAAACAAATAGTTAAGCTATTTTTTATTTTTGACTGTTAATTAAAGCCCACCATTTTTTGTGATATTTTGTATGCTCCGACAGAGATGCTGCGACCAACCCGGCCGGGTAAATTAATCATTTGTCCCATAATACCGTATTTGAGACTATGGTAAAGCAGTAAATCCTTTTCCTTAATATAGTTCCACAATTCTTTTTTCTTTTTCAGATTCTCTTTTGTTCCTGAACGTATTAACAAAATAGCAGACACGACGGTCACAATTTCCAAATGGTGGAGCAAATACTGACGAAGCTTTGGATTTTCAATACTTTCAATTTGTACCTGCTCAATCATTAACTTATTTACTTTGATCTGTTGATCGATTCTTTTGATCATGACACTTTCATGAACCGATTGGTCTTCCCTACCGATAAAATAGCGATAAAAATCGACATTGAGATAATACATTCTCTTAACATGCGGAAGCGGAACATAAACAAACAAGTTGTCTACATAGAAGGTGTGTTTTGGCAGTTCTAACCCGCAATCTCTTAATAGTTGAGTTCGGTAGATAACAGAATGCATTAAAATATATTGTCCTTTACGAAAATTCCTAATCTCATTCCAGGTAAAAACCTTTCCTTCAGGAAGAACATTTTCATATTTCATCACTTTTTTATAATGTGTACCTTCTTTTTCATAAACAAAATTGCTGATGATCATATCAACCATTTTTTGTTCCGTTACAAATTCACTAATTTTTTGCAAGAGTTTAAGATACGCTCTAGTATCTACCCAGTCATCACTATCGACGACCTTTAGATAGCGTCCGGTTGCATTACGGATACCGGCATTTACGGCTTCACCGTGTCCACCGTTTTCCTGGTGAACCGCCTTTACAATCGTGGGATATTTTTTTGCATATTCATTGGCAATTTCAGCTGTTTGGTCAACGGAACCATCATTTATAATCAACAGCTCTACGTTTTCCCCACCTGGTAGAAGCGATTCTATACAATACCTCATATATTCTTGTGAATTATAGCAAGGAATGACTACAGATAATAATTTCATATTTTCCCAACCTTTACTATTTCTATTAAATCCCTTCATTTAAGAAGGTTTCCAAATATATAAATCGAAAATTTTATTTTAAATGATTTATGTCCTATACGATTAATCCATAGGATAATAATACACCGTTTGCAAAAAAGTAACACGTTTATACAATAGAATAACAGGAAATGCATAATCTTGGAATACTTGGACTAATTTTGTTCCATAATATTATTGTACCCTTTTATATTATACTATGATATTTGGTTTTTTTGTTAGTCACATTTTACCTTTGCCTTGGCTGCTTTTTCTCGGTATACCCGATATGAAAAGTACCCACAGCCCTTTATGACACTCTCCGCTATTATGTTGGCACCAGTCGCTAAGTGATCCAATAAAATAAAACTAGCTATATCATTATAAAATGACCAGAAGTGATAAGGAGTGGTTATATGGGAGCCATTAACGGAAAGGAATTTATTGAGCGGATTGACTGGCTTCATGCAAATATTTGGCTTGACGGCAAAAAAATAGACGGAAAAATTTCTGAGCATCCCGCCTTTAGGGGACTTCTCCAAAGTAAAGCATCCCTTTACGACCTACAGCATTTACCGCACCTCAAACGCAAATTAACCTATATTTCCCCAGAAACAGGCGAAACGATTGGGCTCTCTTATTTACAACCAAAATCATGTGAAGATTTAATGAAAAGACGAACGATGATGGAAATTTGGGCGAGACATACCCATGGGTTGATGGGAAGAAGCCCGGATTATATGAATTCAGTTGTGATGGCTTTTGCCTCTTCTGCAGGCGCTTTGGAAGGCAAGGAAAACTGTTTTCCCGATAATATTCGCTCCCTGTATAAACGGGCTAGAGAAAACGACTTATCATTTACCCACACCTTTATAACTCCTCAGGTGAACCGCTCTCAGATTAATCTAGATTTTTCAACAGAGCCGATTTCGGCACGTGTAATAGATAAAAATAATCAAGGGATTATTGTAAAAGGAGCCCGCCTGTTGGCGACACAGGGCGGTTTGACCGATGAAGTGCTGGTTTATGCTGCCGGGGGATTTTTTAATGAAGCGGAGGCCTTTGCTTTCTCTATCCCTACAAATACAAATGGGTTAAAGTTTATTTGCCGGGAATCGTTTGTGGGTGGAGATTCTTCCTACAATTATCCGCTCAGCTCGCGTTATGAAGAAATGGACACCATTCTCGTTTTCGACAACGTCTTGGTTCCATGGGACCGGGTCTTTTTTTACGATAATATCGATGCGGCCAATGATTTCATCCAGCAAAGCTCTTTCCATCATTTTGCCACCCACCAGGCCGTGACAAGGCAAATCGTAAAAACAGAATTTATCCTAGGGCTGGCCGGGCTTTTGGTCGAGACAATCAATGTCAGCAGCTATCAACATATACAAGAGAAACTGTCTGAGATCATTATTGGCCTGGAAACGATGAAGGCCCTATTAATCAAGTCGGAAGTAGAGGCAGAAATAGATCAATGGGGATATATGCGGCCCAGTATGACAGCACTGCAAGTTGCAAGCAATATTTTTCCAAGAATCTATCCGCGCTTTAGTGAAATTATTCAATTAATCGGGGCAAGCGGAATGGTGACCTTGCCGACAGAAGAAGATTTTAAATCAATGATTCGAACAGATTTGGACCAATATCTTCAAGGTTCCTGTCGATCTGCTGAGGACCGGGTAAAAATCTTCCGCCTTGCCTGGGAATTGACGATGAGCTCCTTTGGTACCAGGCAAACCCAATATGAAAGATATTTTTTTGGGGACCCCATACGGCTTTCCAGTCTGCTTTACAAAACCTACCCAATCGAGCAACATATTACGCAAGTCACCGACTTTTTAAAAATTGCAGATTAACAGCACCATGTGATCTATTCACATGGTGCCAGAAACTACCTGCTTTTTGGATAGTAAGGGTCTATTATTCTCCCAAATGACATTTACCGGAATATCGAAGTAACTGGAAAGCTGCTCGCTTGACAGCATTTCTCTCGTATTTCCGGCAGCGAATACTTGTCCTTTTTTTAACAATAGGGTTTTGTTGAAAACAGGCAATATTTCTTCGACATGATGGGTGACATAAATGATCGTCGGCGCCTTCGGTTTGGCGGCAATTCTTTCGATAGATTCCAACAATTGTTCCCGGGCAATAAAGTCCAAGCCGTTTGTCGGTTCATCGAGAATGAGCAGAGACGGATCTGCCATTAAGGCCCGGGCTATTTGCACCCGTTGTTTTTCCCCCTGTGAAAGTGTTTCATATCGTCGGTTGGCATAATCGTTACATCCCAACTCCTCGAGCAATGCACCTGCCTTTTGTCTCATTTCATCAGTAGGTATTTCATAGAGACCAATGGAGGCAAATGCCCCGCTTAAGGTGACTTCAAAGGCATTATCATTTGGATATAATTTATCCTGCAATGATGAGGAAACAAAACCAATTTGCTTGCGAAGCTTCTCGCCTAAGTAAGTTTTCCCAAATTCCATCCCAAGAACGGTGATCTTTCCTCTGGTAGGAAAATGATAAGCATTTAGTAAATTTAAAATGGCGGTTTTCCCGGAACCATTTAAGCCGAATAACACCCAATGTTCTCCTTGCTTTATTTCCCAGTTAATATTTTCTAAGATCCATTGCCCGTCCCGTTTTAAAGAAACATCCTCTAGCTGTAAAACCATTGCCATTCTCCTCTCAACTGATAGAACTATATCCTATATGGTATCAAAATTTTCAAAAAATAAAAATGAAGAATCTTGATTTTTCATATATACAAGAAATACCAGCAAACACTCAGGGTTATGCTGGCATTTCTCAAACGCGAACTATTCTTTTGCTAATTGTCTGTATTTCCCACTAAAATAAATAAGCGGTTCTGAATCTTCCATATGAATGTTTGTCACTTTCCCAATAAATAGCGTGTGATCTCCCTCTTTGTGGGCAGCAGATACTTCACAGGTTATTTGCGCAATGGCACCTGGTAAAACAGGAGCATCACCAAGGCGGTTAAATACAATATTCCTGTCTTCCTGCTTCATTTGTCCGGCAAATATCATCGACATTTCTTTTTGATCAGCTGCTAGAATATTTACCGAGAACTTGTTGCTTTCTGTAATTTTACCAAGCATTTGCGCTCTTTCGTCAATCGAGATAACTACTAGTTTTGGGTGTAATGATACAGACATAAAGGCATTCGCGGTCATCCCATGAACATGACCCTCCACCTCTGTTAATACCACGGTTACTCCGGTGGCAAATTTTCCCATTGCATTGCGAAATTGACGATCATCCAATTTATATACTCCTCCTTAGCGGCAAATTCATTGTTTTACTTCTATATTATCAGAAAGGCGTGAATAAACAATTAATTTTTATTTTTCTTATGGGTGTTATGAGAAACTCTTCGTTCTCAAAATAACAAGACTAACTAAAATAAAGGAATCTCTTTATTTTTATGACCTGCCAATATACACTAGAAGAAGGACTTGAATTGGAGGTGACAAAGTGACGTTCCCTATTTTAGACACTAAAAGATTAAAATTAATTGAAATTACCCATTATCATTTGGACAGCATATTCACTATTTTATCAATGGAAGAAGTGACTAAATACTACGGAACCGATCCGTTGACATTACCGGCAGAGGCCACAAAATTAATTGATATGTATCATAAAAATTTTATCGACAAACGGGGAATCCGCTGGGGAATAAAATTAAAGGAAAACCAACAGATTATTGGTACGATTGGCTTAAATGGACTTCAGTTAAAAAACAAACGAGCTGAAGTCGGGTATGAACTCCATCCGGCGTATTGGCGGCAAGGATATACGACAGAAGCGTTAAAAGAAGTGCTTTCCTTTAGTTTTCGGCAGCTGGGATTACATCGGGTTGGAGCATTTGTTTACCCAGATAACATCATTTCTCTAAATCTCCTGCAGAAGTTCGGCTTCACCAATGAAGGTTTGCTCCGCGGCTATATGTATCAAAATAATCAATTTCATGATACTTACGTCCTGTCGTTGTTAAAGGATGAATGGGAAAATAGCCAGGAAGGCTAGCCTGGCTTTTATTCTTCAAAATAATTTTTAAATTCCTTGGGGTTCTTTGCTGCCTTGCCTTGACAATAAGGATTATGTTCAGTTACATTTTCCGCATCAAGATTTGTCTTTATAACCAACATCGGTTCTGAAGGTTTTTCGACAATCAGGCGATCCGTAAGTTGATTAAAATCAGGAAGATTTTTATTTCCAGGCTGTCTTGGTTCCATGTTCATGCACCTCCTATTATTAAGGTGCATACGTTTCATATTTTTTATGAAAAAAACTAGGAAGCAAAAACCTCCTAGTTATCATTATTCTTCTTCACCGCCGACAAGGAAATCCGGGTTTAGTTCTTCGAATTCTTCATCGTCAACATCCATTCCCCAATCTTCTTCCTCTTCTTTACAGCCATCCGGATTGACACGAACACAAACCTTTGTCTCTCCGATGACTTCGACGAGGAACTCCCTTTCTACATGGACGATAATTCTGTTGCCGTTCGGGGAAATAACCGCTTCGCAGGTATTGGGCTGCTGCAGTACTTTAGCGACAATTTCGTTATCATCCAGGCTATCGTTGTCACGATACTTTAACTTAATGACATCGGTATATTGAACACGTTCGGTAACAACCTCTGTTTTGGTATTATCATTAAAAGAGTACCAAACGTTGATGTCATAGGAGCCATGGATCTCTACTGTTTTGCCAACTTTTTTCGCGTTGTATTTATGGTTGATAACCCAACAGCCAAGTATGCTCGATGGATTATGTGCCGGGCTAATCGTATGATTGGACTGAGTATATTTACGTCCTTTCGCGACTACGGCCTTCGCAAATATCTCTCTGTATTCTCCCATTTCGCGCGAACCTCCTCATTTCTGTTTCATTTCATCCTATGCGAATGTCTAGACTAGTGTGAGTTGATTTTTTTCTAAATACTGGCTAAAAGTTTAGTCAAGACATTTTATGCAGGATAAATAGAGGTGTTCCGCTTCATCATTAGGCAGAATATGCTGGGAGATGAAAATAAACCAGGCTTTTAACAGCCTGGTTTACATGATTAATGTTCGTGGTCACAATCTCCGTGACCGTCACATGAACCGCCGCTTTTGATGCTAGCGCCAGTTTCGCCGCGCAAGACGTCGCCACCGGTAGAAATAATGATTTCGTCCGTTACCGTATTGGAAATGGTTGAAGCAATGAGTTGCAGCAGTTCATTGACTTCAAGCTGTGATTGCTTAAATTCCTGAACAATGGGGATCTCATCCAATTCCTTTTCAATTTCCGCAATTTTTTCCTCAACCTTTTTTAAAGCTTCCAGTTTGCCGTAATGCTGAAGATTGACTGCTTGTTTTTGCAGTCCTTTGATATCAGCAATTAATGTTTTCACCTTTGGATTTTCATGAATATGGGCTTCTGCTCGCTTAAAAAAGTCCACTTCATCCGTTTCCGCAATCATTCGTGCTAATTCCGCAGCACGAGCGACGATATCGTCTTTTGTATATTTCGCCACCTTATTTCACCTCAGCTGGTTCTATTTCTTCTACCATTTCTCCATTTAAAGACCAGGTTTTCGCTTCTGTAATTTTCACCTTGACAATTTTGCCAATTGCTGATTTAGGTCCGATAAAGTTTACTAGCTTGTTTTTCGTTGTGTAACCTGCAAGGACATCCGGATTGTTCTTGCTTTCCCCATCAACCAAGACTTCAACAATTTGACCCTCGTATTTTTTCATTGCTTCAGCAGAAAGCTCATTCACGAGGTTATTTAGACGCTGTAAGCGTTCCTTCTTGACTTCCATCGGAACATTGTCTTCCATTTTCGCCGCTGGTGTTCCTTCCCTAGGGGAATAAATAAACGTATACGCTGTTTCATAGCCGACTTCCCGATAAAGTGAAAGCGTCTCTTCAAATTGTTCGTCGGTTTCGTTTGGATAACCGACGATAATGTCCGTTGTTAAGGCAACATCCGGAATCGCGGCTTTGATTTTTCTGACAAGCTCTAAATATTGTTCTCTTGTATATTTTCGAGCCATAATTTTCAAGACTTCTGTTGAGCCTGATTGTACTGGCAGATGAATATGATTCATCAAGTTTCCACCCTTTGCAAGAACTTCAATCAGACGGTCATCAAAGTCGCGTGGATGGCTTGTTGTAAACCGCACCCGAGGAATATCGATTTTCCGGATTTCATCCATTAAATCACCAAGACCATATTGAATATCTTCAAAGTCTTTCCCGTAAGCATTTACGTTTTGACCTAGAAGTGTTATTTCCTTATAACCCTGAGCCGCCAGTTGACGGACCTCCTGGATAATTTCCTCTGGACGGCGGCTGCGCTCTTTTCCGCGTGTATAAGGAACGATACAATACGTACAGAATTTATCACAGCCATACATAATATTTACCCATGCCTTAATATGACCGCGGCGTTCTTTTGGAAGGTTTTCAATAACGTCCCCTTCCTTAGACCATACTTCCACCACCATTTCCTTAGACATGTAAGCTTCATTTAAAATGTATGGCAGACGGTGGATATTATGGGTTCCAAAAATCATATCAACATGTTGGTATGTTTTTAAAATTTTGGTAACAACAGATTCTTCCTGTGACATACAGCCACAGACACCAAGTAATAAGTCTGGGTTCTCCATTTTTAATGCCTTTAAATGACCCAATTCACCAAAAACTTTATTCTCAGCATTTTCTCGAATGGCACATGTGTTAAGCAGGATAACATTGGCATCCTCAGTCCGATCTGTAGGTTCATATCCCAATGCCAAAAAGATGCCAGCCATAACTTCCGTATCATGCTCATTCATTTGGCAGCCATACGTACGAATATAGAATTTCCGTCCCTTTCCCAAGCCTTTAAATTCTTCGGGGATTACAAAATCATTATGGTATTGAACTTCTTCTTTACCGCGTTTTTTAGCATCTTTTAATGAAGGCGCTGTAATGATTTTGGTAAAATACTTGCTATAATCCTTAGCGGATTTTTTGTCCGAAGAATTAGCCGTATTTACTTGCTGACTTTCTAAACGTTGTTTTTCATTCATGTATGAAAAAACTCCTTTCTTTGCAAAATAACCATTAACACAAACTTTTCATAAGCAACGTGAAAAAGGCACATCTGCACATTATAATAGTATAAAGGTTTCATTGCTTGAAAACAATAGAAAATCCCGGGACCATATCATCCCGGGACTCTCAGTATAGATAATATTACATAAATTCTGCCACTAATTTATCAAAGTGTTCTTGGTTAAGGCTTAGGTCTGCTTTTGCTAATGGAGCTTCAGAGTATCCATGAACTAACTCTTGATAAGAAGGATGCTCTTTATTTTGGTAGATAAGCCCTGTTACCAAGCCATTATGCTTCATCAATGTTTGCATGGCCATTTCACGGTTTGCGGGGTCATAGCCTTCAATATCACTTAATTTCGTTAAGTTTTCTTTAAACCAATCATACGTGTTGACTTTATTATAAGTAACACATGGACTAAACACGTTGATTAAAGAGAAACCTTTATGTTTAATCCCCGCTTCGATCAAAGCTACAAGTTCTTTTAGATCAGTTGAAAAACCTTGGGCAACAAACGTTGCTCCGGCAGTTAGCGCCATTTCCATCGGATGAACAGCTTGTTCGATGGAACCCATTGGTGTAGATTTTGTTTTAAAACCTACTGCTGAACGTGGCGATGTTTGCCCCTTTGTTAAGCCATAAATTTGGTTATCCATTACGATATAAGTAATATCGATGTTACGGCGGATGGAATGAATCGTATGAGCCATACCAATAGCATAACCATCACCATCACCGCCGGATGCAATAACGGTCAAATCACGATTGGCCATTTTTACTCCCTGAGCAATTGGCAGAGAACGACCATGGATTCCATGGAAGCCGTAAGAATTAATATATCCTGAAATACGACCGGAACAGCCAATACCAGAAATGACAGCCAAGTTTTCCGGTTCCAAGCCGACATTCGCCGCTGCCCGTTGAATCGCTGCCTGTACAGAGAAGTCCCCACAGCCAGGACACCAGTTAGGTTTTACATCATTTCGAAAATCTTTAAAAGTGGCCATTTAGAACAACTCCTTACATTTTGAATGTACTTCATGAGGCAGGAATGGATTGCCATCGTATTTAACAAATTTCGTAATTTTATCGGCATAGCCTACATTCATTTTTAAAATATTGGCCAATTGACCTGTAGCATTATTTTCAACTACCAGTACCTTCTTCGCAGAACGAACAAGCGGAAGCAATTCGTCTGTTGGGAATGGGTGAATTAAACGGACATGAGCATGGTTTACTTTCAATCCATCCTTTGCAAGCCGATCCATCGCTTCTTCAATAGCACCTCGAGTAGAGTTAAAACCAACGATTAATAAATCAGCCTCTTCATGTGGTGCATTTTTATATACAGGTGTTTTGAAATGAATATTTTCAATTTTACGTAACCGTTTATCCATTTGCTGAATCCGGTTTGCTGCCGATTCAGAAGGTTTACCAGTTTCCGCGTGTTCAACCCCGGTAACATGGTGAATACCGTTCTTCATCCCAGGGATAGTACGTGGTGAAATGCCATCCTCTGTTACTTCATAGCGTTTAAAGTAACCTTTGTTTGGAATCTCTGGAAGTTCTTCTGTCACGAGTTTACCGCGGCGAATTTCTACTTTGGAAAAATCAAGCGGTTCCACCGTTTGTTTACCAAGAGACAATTGTAAATCAGATAGAACAATAACAGGGCATTGATATTCCTCGGCAAGGTTAAAGGCTTCAGCAGTATCATAGAATGCCTCTTCAACCGTGCTTGGAGCAATCACGATTTTTGGAATTTCACCATGAGTGCTGTAAATCATTGCCATAAGGTCAGATTGTTCTTGCTTTGTCGGCAGACCAGTAGAAGGACCACCTCTTTGCGTATCAACAATGACAATCGGCACTTCGGTTATACCAGCAAGACCAATTGCTTCCGTTTTTAATGATAGTCCAGGGCCTGATGAAGCTGTCAGGGCACGAACGCCGCCGTAAGCAGCACCAATAGTCATCGTACATGCGGCAATTTCGTCCTCCGTTTGGATAACCGCACCGCCGAGTGCCGGTAATTTTTTGATTAAATATTCCATAATATCAGATGCTGGTGTAATCGGATAGGCAGCCATGAAACGGCAGCCGCCGGCAAGTGCGCCTAACGCGATGGCATCGTTGCCAATCATAAACATACGGTGTTTACCGTCTGCTTTTTCAAGCTGCATGGTTGGAACCTTACCATCCATTTTCTCTTTCGTATAGCTGAAACCAGCATTAATCGCATCCATGTTCTTGGCAACAACCTGATCCCCTTTTTTGCCAAAAATCTCACGAACTACTTCTTCAAATACGTGAATATCTAAATCCAAAATAGCTGAAGTAGCACCAATCGCTACCATGTTTTTCATTAATGAAGTTCCTAATTCTGTTGCAATTTCCGTAAATGGAACGGCATATAATGAGCTTTGCGTGTCTTCAGGTTTTTTCGGATTAAATTTTGCATCTGCAAGAATAACCCCATTGCTATGTAGCTCTTTGTAGTTTAAATCAATAGTTTCCTGGTCGAATGCCACAAGGATATCAAGGTCATCAGAAATAGAACGAACTTGTGTCGTACTTACTCTGATCTTGTTGTTGGTATGACCGCCTTTAATACGTGATGAAAAGTGACGATAACCATACAAGTAATATCCCAGGCGATTCAGTGCAATTGCAAAGATTTCCCCCGTACTTTCAATACCTTCCCCTTGTTGTCCGCCAACTTTCCATGAAAGTTGATTGATCATTAGTTACACCCCTTTGGATATGTAAAAAATAAGTAGCTTGAATCATGTATTAGAGTAGCACATTTCCGAGCAATTCGCTAAAAATTAACATAACATTGTTAAAAATAGAGAATTTACTAGAATTAAGGCCACCTCTAAACGCTTTCAATTCTAGACCTATGTTAAAAAAAATGCAACCCTTCTGCCTGAAATATTGTCTAAAATATGAATATTTTTTTATAATTTTAAATCAGCACTTTGGTTTGCGAGATTTTTAGCCTAAACAAATGGGAGAAACCTATATTCTTAAATATTTTCCCCTTCATTTTTATAGCAAATAATCCCTTCATTTTAAAACAGAAAGTTTTATTGTAGAATAATATTTTTTCGTGCAACTCGATTATTTTCCAAAATGAAAACTCGCCGACTGACGAGTCCTTAAGGATGAAGACAGAGGCGTAGTTGAATTTATGCGACATAAGAAATTATAAAATTCGGAAAAATTTTATAATTTCTTATTAACTAAAAAAGGGAGGAACCTAACCATGCATGAAAAAAACCTGCTTGTTATAAACAACCAGGCAGCCATTTTTAAATTTTTGCGTCGTGTTCTTCGCTTGGATTTTATTGTTTTTAGCGTGGCTCTACAATTAACTTTATAGCTGTGCGTTCTTCCCCGTCAATTAAAATATCGGTAAATGCCGGGACACAAATTAAATCAACTCCGCTAGGTGCTACAAATCCTCGAGCAATGGCTACTGCCTTTACGGCTTGATTCAATGCACCCGCGCCAATTGCCTGTATTTCTGCCGCACCTCTTTCACGCAGAACTCCGGCAAGTGCACCAGCTACAGAATTAGGATTAGATTTTGCTGAAACTTTTAATATTTCCATTCCTAGCTCCCCCTTGTAAAATCCCGATTCCGCATGAGCAGTATCATGAACAAATCAGGTATATATCATTCCACTCCTACTATATTCAAGAGACAATAGACATATTCCGGCTTGGACAAAAAAAGGCGTCAGACGACTATGTTTGTTTCTTACATAGTGGCTGACACCTCTATTATGAATAAAACGGATGATCATCATTAATCAGAATTGGTTCAATCTTTTTAGCAAGGCCTGTTTTGGAATCCAATTCTATCGTTACAGCGCTTAATTGGTTTCTGCCGCCAGTAGGCACCTCAAAGCGGACTGGAAGACTGGTAAGGAATCGTTTTAATACTGCAGACCTCTCCATCCCGAGAATGCCATCATACGGCCCTGTCATCCCGACATCTGTGAGATAAGCGGTTCCACCTGGCAAAATCCGATGATCTGCCGTTTGAACATGTGTATGCGTCCCGACGACCGCGGACACTTTACCATCAAGATACCAGCCGAGAGCCTGTTTTTCACTCGTGACTTCAGCATGAAAGTCAACAAAGATAAAAGGGGTCCTTTCCTTGGCAATTGAAATCAGTTCGTCCGCCTTCTGAAATGGACAATCGATTGGATTCATAAAGGTACGGCCTTGTAAATTAATGATCGCTACCTCGACTTGATTCATTTTGATAAAAACAAGTCCCTTTCCTGGTGTACTTTTAGGAAAGTTTGCCGGCCGGACTAAATACTTTGCGTCATCAATAAACTCAAAAATTTCCCGGTTGTCCCACGCATGATTCCCAAGCGTTATCGCTTGTGCACCTTGTTCGAGAAACTGACGGTAAATTTTTTTAGTAATTCCCCTTCCTCCTGCAGCATTTTCTCCATTTATAATGGTTATCTGCGGGCTATATTTTTCCTTTAATTTAGGTAAATACTCTTTTACCATATCCCTTCCTGATGATCCGACAACGTCGCCGATAAATAGTAAGTTCATCTATATACCCTTTCATTAATAAAATTAAGTTTGTTCGCATCGATCATTAGAAATAACGAAAGCGGTGCAGATGCACCGCTTATTTTGCGTATTCTACAGCTCGGGTTTCACGAATTACTGTCACTTTAATATGGCCTGGATAATCCAGTTCATCTTCAATACGCTTGCGAATATCACGTGCCAAGCGATGTGCCGCCAAATCATCAATAGCATCCGGTCTGACGATAATCCGGATTTCACGACCTGCTTGGATGGCATAGGATTTTTCCACACCCTCATAGGATTCCGAAATCTCTTCAAGTCTCTCAAGCCGGCGGATATAGTTTTCCAGCGTCTCACTTCGTGCGCCTGGTCTGGCAGCTGATAAAGCATCAGCAGCGGCAACTAACACAGCAATGATCGAAGTTGGCGCAGTATCGCCATGATGTGAGGCAATACTATTGATAACCACTGGGTGCTCCTTGTATTTTGTGGCAAGTTCCACTCCAATTTCTACGTGGCTGCCCTCTACCTCGTGGTCAATCGCTTTACCGATGTCATGGAGCAAGCCGGCACGTCTTGCCAGCATTTCATCCTGACCGAGCTCAGCAGCAAGCAAGCCTGAAAGCTGGGCGACTTCCATCGAGTGTTTTAAGACATTTTGACCATAACTTGTACGGAATTTTAACCGCCCCAATATCTTGATCAAATCTGGATGAAGGCCATGAACACCTACTTCAAAGGTGGTTTGTTCTCCCACTTCCCGAATATACTCATCCACTTCCCGGCGGGATTTTTCGACCATTTCCTCAATTCGCGCTGGGTGAATACGTCCGTCCTGAACAAGCTTTTCAAGTGCTAATCTGGCTGTTTCACGCCGAATAGGATCAAAGCCTGAAAGAATAACAGCTTCAGGGGTATCATCGATAATCAAATCAATCCCAGTTAAAGTTTCAAGGGTACGAATATTTCTGCCTTCACGTCCAATGATTCGTCCCTTCATCTCATCATTTGGAAGATTGACGACCGATACAGTCGTTTCCGCAACATGGTCAGCAGCGCAACGTTGGATTGCAAGCGATAGGATTTCTTTCGCTTTTTTGTCAGCTTCCTCTTTCGCACGATTTTCGCTTTCCTTAATCATCATCGCAGTTTCATAAGAAAGTTCTTTTTCCATCCGGTCTAAGATGATCGTTTTCGCTTCTTCGCGCGTTAAGCCCGAAATTCGTTCGAGTTCAGTTTGTTGTGTACTTACCAACTCGTCCACTTTGCTTTCCATCTCTTCAATATGCTGTTGTCTTTGGTTTAGAGAATCATCCTTCTTTTCTAAAAGATTTTCACGCTTGTTTAACGTTTCCTCTTTTCGATCTAAATTCTCTTCTCTTTGCAGTAAACGATTTTCTTGTTTTTGCATTTCAGTTCTTCGTTCACGAACCTCACGTTCTGCTTCAGTCCGAAGCTTGTGAATTTCATCCTTTGCTTCAAGCAAAGCTTCTTTCTTTAAAGCATCAGCATCACGTTTCGCATCTTCAATAATCTGTTCAGCAGCATTTTTTGCACCCGTAACTTTTGCTTCAGCAATGGATTTATGAACAAAATAGCCAACAACGGCACCGACGATAAGGCCAAGCAAAATGGAGATGATTGTAAATGGTTCCATCGTTACACCTCCTCTTGCTATGAACTTTTGATACAATTTTTTAAGTGTCGGCATGTACATTGTTTAGACTCAACATACAGCAAGCACTAAGGCTTTTCGCAATTGTAATATTACCAAAAATGTAAAATATACAATCTAATTGTAAAGGTGTACATATTCATTGTCAAGGTTTACTCCTGTTGGCACTTTGAAATATTTTGAAATTAGTATAATAAGTATGTATTGATTATTCATAACCACGTATAAATATTTATTATAAACAAAGAGCAAAACCACCTTGGGCTTTGCTCTTGCAGGTTAATCCAGTAATTCAAATTGTTCGTCATCATTGCTTTCGACGATGGTCTTTTCACTATCTAAACCATAATGCTCACGGATTTTCTGCTGGATTTCCATACGAATATCAGGATTTTCTTTTAGATAAAGCTTCGCATTTTCGCGGCCTTGTCCCAATCTTTCATCATTATAGGAATACCATGCGCCGCTTTTTTGAATAATATCCAATTCAGCACCAATATCAATAATTTCGCCTTCCTTAGATATTCCTTCTCCATACATAATATCCACTTCCGCAGTACGGAATGGCGGTGCCACCTTATTTTTGACGACTTTGATTTTTGTCTTGTTCCCCACCATGTCATTGCCTTGCTTTAATGTTTCCGCACGGCGGACTTCAAGGCGAATCGTCGAGTAGTCGAGTAGGGAGCCACCGCCTTGCCTTCTTTCGAAAGCAGGTTTGTGTCACCCTCTCGCAGAACCGTACGTGATGCTTTCACATCATACGGCTCCCCGTTTTACCTGTATCTAGAATGCCAAATCGTTATTCTTAGACTCTGATGCTTGCATTTTCTTGTGCTGGTCCAGCTTGCCTGAATGCAGTTTTCTGTGGCAGTTATTTTTTGACCCATCCGCACAAAGTACCAGTGTTTTACGATTTCTGTAAATGTGCATTAACTCCCAGAACTTTTTGTTCTTTTTATTCTTAATGTTTTTTAATTTTCTAATGTGGTGGACTTCAAACGGCCCTTTATCGTCCCCACACCATTCACACTTGTTCGCCCGCATACGCTGGACAATTTCTGTTCTGGCGTAATTGGTTACTATGTGTTTTTCATTAATGACATTAATATTGGAGTCTACATTTTCCAGTTCTTTTACAACTATAATATCTCTATAAGGGAACAATTCCGCAAAAGCAATATACTCCTTATCATCTTTACCGTTTTTTATGAAGTGCACTCCCCAATTTCCATTGTCATTCACATATGCTTTCACTTTAGTTCCATTGAATTCCATATATTTATTCCGAAGTTTACTGACTTTTGTTTTATGTTTCCCTGCAAGGGTTTTTGCAAAACTTTGACTAAACAGTTGATGAACAGAACCTAGTTTTTCTTTGACATCAAAGGCAAGTTTGTAATATTGGTATAATCCGCCAAACTCTGAGTTATACTGCCTAAGGATTTCTAAAGGGCTGTTTACTAACAGGTAAGGTCTGTGGATTGCTTTCCATCTACCGTCGTTAGTGATTTTAATCATCCTTTTATCGACTAAAAAATCCTTAATCTTATCGTGTGGCAAAGAGAGCTTGATGTTTTTTGAGTCAACCCTCTTTTTAACCATACGTCCACTATTTTTTGTCAGAGCCACTTTTCCTTCGTGTCTAGTTCCTACGAAGATATCGTATCCAAGAAATCTAACTTTCTTAGAGTTATGTGTGATCAGCGTTTTTTCTTCACTCAGGTCAAGACTAAGTTCTTCTTTTAGAAATTCACCTAGTCTTTCCTTAATCATTTTGGCGTCTTCTTTCGTACCAATGATACTAATGAGGAAGTCATCCGCGTATCTTACATATTTCAATCTTCGATAGTTTTCATCGAATTCATCCATTGCCGGTAGTTTTCTCATTTTCAGTTGAAGCTCTCTAATTTCTTTGGTTTCTTTCTCGCGTTCTTCAGGTGTTAACTCCTTTAGTTCTCTGCGGACTTTGTATATGATTTTTGACAAATACTTATAGTGTCTATCTTTTTCGGCTATTTGTCCTTGGAGGTGGGTTAAGCGATACTCGTTCCGCTCTTGAAGAAGCTTTTCAAGTTTTTCTTCTAATGCCTCTTTTTCTTCCAGAGTCAGCATTTTTAGCTTTTTCCGTCTGGCATAAATCTTATCAGCGATAAGTTTATATTCGTTGTTCGCTCTTCGTTGTCGCTTTGTAGTGTTATATTCCAAGGAAATTTGCTTTACCTTTTTATCAAGTTCATTCAGGTAAATGTTGGCCAGGATAGGCGATACAATCCCTCCTTGTGGAGTTCCTGCATACGTTTTGTGTAATTGTCTTTCATATACATAGCCAGCCTTGAGAAATTTCCTTACCAATCTTAAGAATTTCTCATCCATAATTCTTTTCCGTAAGAGTTCAATCATTTTGTTGTGGTTGATATTATCGAAGAAGCCTTTTATGTCTCCCTCGATCCACCATTTGGTTCCTGTGAACTGTTGTTTTACTTGATACAGTGCTGTGTGACAACTTCTATTTGGTCTGTAACCATGTGAGGTGTCTTCAAACACTGGTTCGTAAATGACCTCGAGAATAAAAACCATAACTTGTTGAACAAGTTTGTCGTAGAAGGCAGGTATGCCGAGCGGTCTTTTCTTTTTTGGGTCATTTTTCTTAGGGATTTCAACTCTTCTTACGGGTTCGGGTTCGTATGATTCATTCTTGATTGCTTCTATTAGAGTTTCAACATGTTTCAGTGAGAAGCCGTCAATTGTTTTGCTGTCAGTTCCTTCGGTCATATTTCCTTCTTTGGAGTAGATTTTTGCATATGCTGCTTCATAGAATTCGATATTATAGAAGTGTTTGATTAACTTATCGAAACGATATGTTTCGTCCTTGGCTCTAGATTCCAGTATCTGTAATACTTGTAATGGATTTCTCAAGGTCTCTCACCTTTTCCTTTCATTTCTTACAGATGTGTAAAACTGCTGTCCTTCGCCAGCACCCTCTCTATCTTTTAAGCGTCATTTACCACCGGTTTAAGGGGGAATGATTTATATTAATTTCCCCGTGGTCTGACATTGTAGATCAAGATGGTGTCATACATCCTTCGATGTATGTGTGGGCGGCTTTCCCGCTTCCGTATTTACGGCAATCCCTGTTAATTCAGGTTCCTCAGACTACTATGACAGCTCCGTAACCATATTGGGTATTCAGTTTCAGATAAACATAGCTAGTTTTCTCTAGCATCCCAACTTAGGTCATCCCGATGTCTCATATATTCGATAATTTAGCGATTTCTACTTAGGTTCCCGTTCGACACTATATCCCTTATAGGATTGCTCACGACTTCATTCCGTCTAACCAAACGCAAAATTCTAATACGCTGGCGTAGTCGTGTACCCTCCTGTGATAGCCTTTCGTAAGGAGGATAGCTGCGCTTACTAGCCGCAGTGTCTAGGTTTAAAGCAGTGTAGCCTTGACCATATAGAAATCTTTTTCATCTAGACATTCAGTTGCAGATTTGAAAGGCTAATCTGACTTATGCCGTTACCAGCAGGCGATACTCCCCCTTAGGTTTCCCTTTGGGATAAGCTGGTTGATGATACGAGAGACGGTTCTCGCAGTCTTTTGCAGACAATCGAAATATATGCCTCATCGGCACACAAACTTCAGCGCGCGACCCCCAGGAGTTGTCTCGGGATTTCCGAACATAACCCCTACTTTTTCCCTAATTTGGTTTATAAAGACAGCAATTGTTTTCGATTTGTTGATAGCACCTGATAGTTTACGAAGAGCTTGGGACATCAAGCGTGCTTGAAGACCAACATGGGAGTCTCCCATTTCACCTTCAATTTCAGCTTTTGGTACTAATGCTGCGACAGAGTCAATGACAATGATATCAACAGCACCACTTCGTACAAGCGCTTCAGCAATTTCAAGCGCCTGTTCACCAGTATCAGGCTGGGAAAGTAATAATTCATCAATGTTAACACCTAATTTTTGCGCATATGCCGGGTCCAAGGCATGCTCAGCGTCGATAAACGCGGCTTGTCCACCGATAGCCTGCACTTCAGCAATGGCATGAAGGGCTACGGTGGTTTTACCAGATGATTCAGGCAGTATTGTTATCACAAGGCTTTTTATCCTTGCTTCTGGAGGTCACCCTCATTATTACACGCTCTGGTGTTTTACGTGTAACTACAGCTGGTCATTTCCAGCTCAGCTCAGCGTACATATTCTCCCTCAGCTTAAACCTGTTAGGGAAGGGACACTCTTGCCAAGATTATATTCTACTTAATTGTAGGTTCACTTGGTACGCGTTACGGTGCTGGATGCTTTTTACTTCACCCAGTTACCTCGGAATTTTCTCTTATATAGAGATGTCTTCCGATTTTGCCCCTTTCATCTTATTGGTCTCCCAACAAGCGGGCGATCTTTCGTTTTACATTTGGAAAGTCGTTCTTCACATCATTTAGATATAGGAGAGACTTTCCATTAAATAAACGAATCATTCACCATAAATTTCAATTATTCTTCCCCGAGGATATCCCCCGACTCCGAGTGCTGCGTCAAGTGCCAGGGAGCCGCTTGGTACGGTTGAAATTTTTGTATCCGTCTTTTCTCCCATTTTCATAATGGAACCTTTACCGAATTGTTTTTCTATTTGTTTTAGCGCCATTTCTAACGCGGCCTTACGGTCACTCACAAATAGACCTCCTTTATAAAAAATTTATTTGATTGCTGGAATCTATGAAAATGAAACCTATTATTAATATACCTTTTTTCGTGCCATTTGTCGAGTAAAAATACGAACATTCATTCGAATCGTTTGCCGCAGGTTTTAATGGAAAAACAGCCATATTTCACAACTTCTTGCAGCTATCGCAAAGATTTTTCCTTAAAAACCGCTTTTTCACTTATTATCAGACAATTCAATAAAAAATCACAGAACACTAATCAAGTATTCTGTGATTCCTGCAATCTCTTTATTAAAAAATAACAGCCATATTTAACGGTCCGAATTCGATTGGCTTCCCTTGGACCCCCAAGGGTAATTTTTTCTACAACTGTCGGCCTGCCTTTAATCGACATGCCAATATAAACTGTCCCGACCGGTTTTCCTTCCAATGGATCTGGACCGGCAACTCCTGTAAAACTTATGCCAATGTCCGTACCAAAAATTCTCGCGGCATTCTCCGCTAATTCCTGAGCACATTGTTCGCTGACAGCGCCGTACTTTTCTAACGTCTCCTGCTTAACCTGTACAACCTGCTGCTTGATTTCATTTGCGTAACAAACAACTCCGCCCTTAAAAATCGAGCTGGCACCGGAAATTGAAGTAATTTCCTGTTGGAATAAGCCGCCCGTTAAACTTTCCGCAGCTGTAATCGTCAGTCTTTTCTTCTTTAACACTTTTGTCAATTCCTCCAAGAGTGAGGAATTGTTGTACCCATATAAAAACTCCCCTGCCCGCTGCTTGATTTTGTCTTCGGCTTCATCAAGCATGGACAATGCCACAGCTTCATCGGTATGTTTAGCGGTCAGCCTTAAGGTCACTTCACCATCGCCAGCAAGCGGGGCAATGGTCGGATTACTTTGGTTATCGATCAGATCAATAATTGCTGTTTCCAATGCAGATTCACCAATTCCAAAAAAGCGCAACACACGTGACACAATTTTATGATTGGACTCTACTTCTGCGGAAAGCACCTTGCTCCCATATTGCAAAAACATCGGTTCCAGTTCCTTTGGCGGCCCAGGAAGAAGCATATAAACATGCTGTCCCTTTTTCAATACCATTCCAGGTGCCATGCCATGATCATTTGGAAGAACTCTTGAACCCTCTATTACCAACGCTTGCTTTCGGTTATTTTCGGTCATTTGACGGTTTGTCCGTTTAAAGAAAAGCTCGATCCCAGATAATGCCGCTTCATCCATTACAAGCCGTTTTCCAAGATGACGGGCAATCGTTTCCTTGGTTAAATCGTCTTTGGTCGGTCCGAGCCCGCCGGTAAAAATGATGATACTGGCCCGCTGTTCAGCAATTTCAATTGCCGACTCCAGCCTGTTGGCGTTATCTCCAACAACAGTATGAAAAAATACATCAATTCCTAGCCCGGCTAACTGTTGAGACAAAAATCTGGCATTCGTATTGACGATTTGTCCCAGCAGCAGTTCCGAACCCACTGCGATAATTTCAGCATTCATTCCCATTCCCCCCTTGCTCTAAATAGGCTTATATTGAATTTTTAAATACATGGGTGTTTTTCGCAAAATAATCCCAGCCGGACCAAATTGTAAAAAATAAGGCCACCCATAATGCTAAAATATCAAAACGGAATGGGATAAGCGCAAAAATAATATTATGTAATAAACTTGCCGAAATCGCGATAATTTGCGTCCAGGTTTTAATTTTCCCCAGCATATTAGCGGCCACAACCTCGCCTTCACCCGCGAGCAGCAAGCGAAGACCTGTGACAGCAAATTCCCGGCTAATAATAATGATGACAATCCATGATGGCGCATAAACATCATTTAGTTCAACTAAAACAATTAATGCCGACGCGACAAGCAGTTTATCTGCCAGCGGGTCCAGAAATTTCCCCATATTCGTTACCAGGTTATGTTTACGGGCATAATGACCGTCAATCCAATCGGTTGTCGAAGCGATTATAAAAATTAATGCACCGACAAAATGGGTAACGGGAATATCTGCCCCCAGCAAGTGGATTCCCCCCCAATGAAAGGGAACAAGCATTACAATTAAAAATAAAGGGATTAATAAAATTCTTGAAACGGTTATTCTGTTTGGTATATTCATTTGATTTCCTCCTAAAGCACACAAGAAACTCCGTGTGCTTTAACACATTGATAAGAAAGTGAAAAAATAGCCATCAGCAGATGACTATTCGTTCTTCGGAACATATTGGATCGTAATGTTCTGCTGAACTATTTTAGCCGGATCCACTGCATACTCAAGCTTTTGGTCATTGATAAAGATTTCTGTATTAACAGCATTGCCGACAATAATATAGGCACTGCTTTCTCCTGTTAAATCAACAGTTTTACTTCCAGCTTGCTCAGTTTGTAACATCCCAGAATAAAAGGTTTTCCCTTTGCCGTTAGTAATGCTTACCCAGGTCTTCCCCTTGGAAACCAGTTTTACAACAAATTGATCAGCATTTTTCAACTCAAAGGTTGTCCTCTTGCCTTGACTGTTTACAACTGAAAGTTGTTGCTGAGTTTCCGCTGGAGTAGTGGTCGTTTCCTCCTTAGAGCCTTCATTATCACCATTATCTTGATTCTTATTTTGCGGCTCCGCTTTTTCAGTCGTCTTGGCCTGATTAAGGTTATTTTCTACCTTTACCTGTTCATTTTTATTGTTGTTTGATTCTTTTGCATCGTTACCAGCAAAATAGGGTAAAAAATAATACAAGATCCCCATTACACCAATAATAAAAACCCCAATAAGAACTTTGGGCAGGACATCAAATATTTTTGAATTCCCTTCTGTAATGGACTTATGGGTATTTACACGTGAAAGCTGCTGCGGCAATTCTTCATTAAAAGATGCCGGGATCTCACTCTTATAGGTCTCAAAGATTTCTTCAGGATTAAGTCCCAATGCCTCTGCATACTGCTTAATAAAGGCCCTGACATAGAAATTTCCGGGCATACTCGAGTAATTGCCCTCTTCAATTCCAATTAAATATCGTTTTTGAATTTTTGTGATCGATTGCAAATCATCTAAACTTAAATTTTTGGCTAAACGGGCTTCTTTTAATCGATTCCCTAATTCAGTCACTAACAAACACCTTCCAATTTATTAAAAATTAAAGTCACCAAAATCTGATCCGGAGAACATATTATGTTCATCTACAACGTCGTAAGTAATCACTTCATCCGCATAATTTCTAAGCTCAATAATATAATCGAAATCGTCAAGTGTGTATTCAGAATTTTGCACAAAAATATCGGGATGTTCAATTACTTTTACCGCCGGCATGCGCATTATTTCTCTAACTAGCTGCCAATGGCGTTCATTCGCACGTCTTGTAGAAACAATGCCATCAAAAATAAATAAATTATCGGCGTTGTACTCATCCTTAATCAGTTGGTTGCGAATCGTTTGCTTTAAAAGAGTGGAAGAAACAAATAGCCACCTTTTATTGGCACAAACACTTGCAGCAACGAGCGATTCCGTTTTTCCTACCCGGGGCATTCCACGGATGCCAATTAGTTTGTGCCCTTCCTGCTTAAATAATTCTGCCATAAAATCCACTAACACACCAAGCTCGTCCCTAACAAAACGAAAGGTTTTTTTATCATCCGCATCTCTTTGAATATATTGTCCGTGGCGGACGGCAATACGGTCACGAAGCTTCGGTTCTCTTAATTTAATTACTTTTATTGTATCCATTTTATGTAAAATTGACTCAAGCCGTTTTATTTGATCACCATCATTTGCTAACATGAGCAAACCGCGTCTACCTTGATCTACTCCGTTTATGGTTACAATATTGATAGAAAGCATTCCCAAGAGGGAAGAAATATCACCTAGCAAACCAGGGCGGTTTTTTTGAATCTCATATTCTAAATACCACTCTTTTTTCATCTTAGCCCCCCTTGATAGTTTCGACAATATTTTCACTTATCCGTACCTAAACCCTATCATAAATGATTTCATGGCAAGATGAAAGAAAAAACACGATGATTCAAGTAATATTTAAAAAAAGAGAGGGAGGATGACCTCCACTCTCTTTACTGTTTCACAAGTTTAACCATTACATTAGCAATTGCCTGCTGCTCTTGTTCATCGGCAACCGACCACATGTCTGCAAGAACTCGCTGCTGCTCATTTTTGGGGTCCACATTTTCGGCAAGATAGTCCCCAATTTGGTGAGCCAGGTTGCTAATGGCCCCCTCACTCATCCCCTGACTTTGTGCATTTTCGAGCCGGTTACCAAGAAAGTCCTGCCACTCTTTCCAGTTATCTAAAACAGACATCGTTTACCCTCCTTTTGGTATGGTACAAAGTTATTTTGCGAAAAGAAGATTAGATCTATGCATCTTATCTTGTAAAATTTTTCAGCTGTACCAGCCGCCGTTAACCGCCAGTATTTGTCCGGTTATATAGCTGGCTTTGTCAGATAACAGAAACGCTGCAGCATCAGCGATTTCCGCAGGAAACCCGAGCCTTCCCATTGGAATCTCAAATGCGATCCGGTCAACCTCTTCTTGGGAAAATCCCTCCATCATGGGGGTGTCAATTGCCCCCGGAGCAATCCCATTGACTCGTATTCCGTTTAGCGCCAATTCCTTGCTTAGTGCTTTGACAAAGGCAATTTGAGCACCCTTAACTGCAGAGTAGGCCACCTCACAAGCTGCACCTGTTTGCCCCCAAATAGAGGTAATCACAATGATATTTCCCGCGCCCTTAGCTAATAATTTGGGCAATAATTCTTTTGTTAGCATAATCGGGTTTAAAACATGAACATTCATTAACGCCTCTAGATCTGCAAGCTGTAAGTCCATTAATAAGCCATATTGACTGTTTCCACCACAATGAATGATGCCATCCAATGAGAAGATTTGTGAGACAATTTGTTTATATCCATCCGGCACAGCCAAATCTGCCTGGATGGGTATATACTCTCCCCCAAATAATTGAAGCCTATCTAATAAACTATTGATCGCTTGTTCATTTTTATGGTAATGAAGATATAAATGATAGCCTTGCTGGGCTAAATGATAGGCAATCGCTTGTCCGATTCCCCCGCTTGCTCCCGTAATTAAGATGAATTTCTTCATTTCGTCCACTCTTTTCATACTTTAACATGTAAATATTGGCAGGAAAAAGCACCGCTGTTTGCGGCGCTCGCCTATTTTTATTGATTCGGAACTACTTGACAGATAGAGAACCGTTCTTCGGCAATAACCTCCTCTGCCAATGATTCAACATCACTTAAAGTGATTTCCTCCAGTGTCGGTACGATTGCAAAAAAGTTCATTTCATTAAATGCATAGCGGGTAAACTGATTGGCAATATAATCAGGTGAGTTAACAGACCTTAAAAATGCGCCAATTTTTTTCCGCTTCGTTCTTTCCAATTGTTCCTCGGTAAAAGTTCCCCTTTTTTTAGCACTAAGCAGAATCTGTTCAATTCGCTCCGCGAGCACATCAGGATCTTTTGTATCCCCGCCAATCATCGCAAATCCAAATCCTTGTTCCTGTGTATAATCATATGAAAAAGAATCGTCCACTAAACCATCATTATATAGATTGTTATAATGTTCAGAGCTTTTACCAAATAAAAGATCGAGAAGCAGGTTCATCGTTAATTCATTTTTCAGCATTTCTGCTCCTATTTGATCGACATGGAGCGCCTTTATTCCAACTAAGCATTTCGGGGTTTGCACATTCATTTGCATCACTTGTTTTTTCTCGGCCGCTTCTGTTGGCTCTTCAGCAAATTGACGTTGTATTTCTGGCATATCCTGATAATCTTTTCTCGCTTGATTTTCACGGACCTGATTCATAATCTTGTCAGGGTCAACAGGTCCGACAATAAACAGCAGCATATTGCTTGGATGATAAAAAGTATTATAGCACTCGTACAGCCAATCCTTGGTAATATGGGATATGGATTCAATGGTACCGGCAATATCAATCCGGACAGGATGATTTTTGTATAAGTTTTGAATTAAACCAAAATATAAGCGCCAATCAGGATTATCATCATACATCGTTATCTCCTGGCCGATGATACCTTTCTCCTTTTCCACCGTTTTGTCGGAAAAATAAGGACTTTGCACAAAATCAATCAGCGTTTCCAAGTTTTTTTCAACTTCAGCCGTGCTGGAAAATAAATAGGCCGTTCTTGTAAAGGAGGTAAAGGCATTGGCTGAAGCACCCTGTTTACTAAATTGCTGAAAGACATCACCGTCTTCCTTTTCAAACAGCTTATGCTCTAAAAAGTGGGCAATTCCATCGGGTACTTTCACAAATTCACTTTTACCAAGCGGTACAAACGTATTATCTACCGAGCCATATTTCGTTGTAAAGGTAGCATATGTTTTATTGAAGCCTTTTTTTGGCAAAATATAAACTTCCAGACCATTTGCCATTTTTTCATGGTAAAGCTCTTCCTTCAACTGATCATAAGTAATTTGCTCCATTATTTGCCCTCCTCTGATCCAGTTAAGAAATAAATCGTATCCAGGTCGATTTTGCCCGCAACTTGAATGATTTCATCCCTTGTTACTTTCTCCATTTCCGTCAACCAGTCATCTATTGTGATATCTTTATGGGCTACGACATTGTGATAGAGTATTTCCAGCAAGCCTCTAGATGTATCAAGAGTTTCTAAAATTTGATTACGGATAACAGCCTTTGTCTGTGTTAATTCTTCATCCGTAAAATCGCCTTTTTTCATGGCTTCCATTTGTTCATGAATAATCCCAACAGCTTGATCATAGTTTTTTATATCGATTCCGGACATAACCATCATCAACCCTTTATGACTTTCCAGACGGCTGGCAGCATAATAAGCAAGGCTTGCCTTTTCCCGTACATTAATAAATAATTTTGAATGCGAAAACCCGCCAAAAATCCCGTTAAAAACTTGCAGCGTAAAATAATCAGGCTCGCCATATTTACTATTTGTCCGATAACCAATGTTTAATTTTCCTTGCTTCACGTTCTGCACTTCTTTAACCTCATTAACCTTGGATCTCTTCTCGACATCTTGGGTGGTGGCCATCTGCGGTGTCCGGTTATCAAATTGAAGCAGCCCGGAAACGATTTCGGTAACTTCCTCTGCTTTAACATCGCCAACTACGTATAAGTCCATTTCATCTTGTGAAAATGCCTTTTGGAAGTAAGCAAATAAATTTTCAGGGGTAATCGAATCAACATCCTCCAAGTCGCCATTCACCTGAAGCGCATACGGCTCACCTTTACACATTTCCTCAATCAGGCGAACATTTGAGTAACGCATTTTGTCATCATAGACGGATTGGATTCGCTGTTTTAACGTTCGTTTTTCCTTTTCCACGGTTTCACGGTCAAATCCATGTCCGGATGCATTGGGATTTGTTAATATTTCCGTTAATAATTCCAGTCCTTTTTTCAGTAAAGGAGTGGGGTCAGTCAAAAATTTCTCGTTGGCAATTTCAATTAAAAAGCTGATGACGTGATATTCGCCTTTTTTTGCCAAATCCACAAATAGCGTCGCCCCATATAGTTCATCGAGATAGGCCCGCAGTATGGTTGTTGATGGATATTTTGCTGAACTGCTTTGCAGCACCTGAGGAAGTAGCGCTCTTTTGGTAACATCCTCTTTTGTTAAAGGAGCTTTCATTCTCCAAACAAGCGTATTGGTCTTATATTTTTCCGTTTCAATCACATGAAGTTTATAACCCTGCATTTCCGTGATTTTTTCTGTGGCTGCAGCCATTTAGTTTCCTCCTTTAAATAGGCTCTTTATTTATGATATGTAAACATTTTTCTTTATATCTTTTCCCCTTAAATAAAAGCTATACTAATGGCTATTATTTTACAAGTTATAGGTATTAAAAAAGGACTCCCGAAAAAAACCGGGGGTCCTGGTATCTTTAAGATTATCTACCGCCCTTGATGTAGTGGGTACCATCTGCTTTTGGAGCTTCGGCACGGCCGATAAATCCAGTCAAAGCTAAAATGGTTAAGACATAAGGGGCAATTAACAAATAGACATTAGGGATATCCTTCAAGAACGGTAAACTTGAGCCGATAATACTGATACTTTGGGCAAAGCCAAAGAATATTCCAGCGCCAAGAGCACCGAGTGGATTCCATTTACCAAAAATCATTGCCGCAAGTGCCATAAATCCTTGTCCACTGATGGTGGCGTGGCTGAAATTGTTGGCAATAGATTGTGCATAAATAGCACCGCCGATACCGCCAAGCGCCCCGGAGATAATAACTCCTAAATAACGCATTTTGGTGACATTAATCCCCATTGTATCAGCTGCCATTGGATGTTCACCAACCGAGCGCAATCTTAATCCAAATGGAGTTTTAAAAATAATATACCAGGCAAAAATGGCGACGATGATAGCTAAAAAGGATGTCCAATACGTATCCTGGAAAAAGATTTTCCCAATAATTGGGATATCTTTTAGCACCGGAATATCAATCTTGTTGAACCCTTTACTAATAATCGCTGTTTCCCCTTTACCATACATTTGCTTAACAAGGAACATACAAAGTCCAGCCGCCAGCAAGTTGATAGCTACCCCGGAAACGGTATGATCGGCACGGAAGGTAATCGCTGCTACCGCATGAATCAAAGAGAATAACGCACCAGCAGCCATCGCCACAATTAAAGCAACCCAAGGTGTTGCATTTCCGAATGTACCAACAAATGTTAAGTTAAACACAATCGAGGTAAACGCACCAATCAGCATTAAACCTTCAAGACCAATATTAACAACACCAGAACGTTCTGAAAAAATTCCACCCAACGCAGTGAAGATAAGAGGAGCTGCCCATAGTAAGGTGGACGGAACAACAATAATTAAAATTTCCATTAAGCTCATCTTATTTCACATCCTTCTTACCGAATCTGTTAAGAACTACTCTTATGATGTAACTTGACGCCACAAAGAATACAATTAAAGCTATAATTATATCAACTAGTTCATTTGGTACACCGGCCTCAAGCGGCATGTTGAGTGCTCCAACTTTCAAGGCACCGAATAAAATGGCGGAAAAGAAAACTCCCAGCGCCGTATTACCGCCGAGCAAGGCAATCGCAATTCCGTCAAAGCCTACTCCGGTAAAACCACTTTTAACGGTGACATATCCAAAAGTACCTAAACCATCCATCGCACCTGCCAATCCGGCAAATGCCCCGGAAATAACCATGGATAGAATAATCGTTCTATTTACATTCATCCCGGCATATTGGGCGGCATCCTGGTTAAAGCCGACAGCACGCAGTTCAAAGCCTTTTGTCGTTCTTTCCAGTAAAAACCACATAATGAAACAACAGATCACTGCGATGATAATCCCCCAGTGCAGCCTTGAATAGTCCGTAATGCTTTGTAACCAATCAGATCGTAACGAGGCAGATTCTTTAATCATCCCCGTTCTATCCTTATGATTGGTCAAAACATTTTTGATTAGATAGTTTGACACATGTAAGGCTGTATAGTTCAACATAATCGTAACAATAACTTCGTGAACGCGTAAACGCGCTTTTAACAGCCCTGGAATATATGCCCAGAGAGCCCCGGCAACTGTTGCTGCGATAATCGCCAGAGGTAAATGGATAATCTTGGGAAGATCAAATGAAGTTCCTACCCAGACTGCCGCAAGCCAGCCAACGATAAACTGGCCCTCAACCCCGATATTAAATAACCCAACACGGAAGGCAAAGGCTACCGCCAATCCGGCTAAAATATACGGTGTAACCTGGCGGACAACTTCTCCAAAATAATAAACTTCCCCAAAAGCACCATTCCACAATGCGTTATAAGCGGAAATTGGATTGTAGCCGCTGACTAACATGATAATCGTTCCAACGATAATCCCCAATAAAACGGCAATAATAGGTGTGATAATCCCCTGCAAACGTTTAGACATTAGTACCAGCTTCCTTTCTGCTCGACCCAGCCATCAACAGCCCAAGTTCTTGTTCATCTGTTTCTTTAGGATCTACTACTGCCACAATTCTACCTTCATAAATAACAGCAATTCGGTCGCTGACACTCATAATTTCATCTAACTCAAATGAAACTAGTAAAACAGCTTTTCCATGATCGCGCTGCTCAATCAAGCGCCTGTGAATAAACTCAATGGCCCCAACATCCAGTCCACGGGTTGGCTGGGCTGCAATTAATAAATCGGGATTGCGATCCACCTCGCGGCCAATTATCGCTTTTTGCTGGTTTCCCCCGGAAAGTGCACGAGCCAAGACATATTCACTTGGTGTACGAACGTCAAACTCACTAATTAAGCGCCTTGCCTGATTATAGATTTCTTTAAAATTTAAAATCCCGTTTTTGGAATATGGCTTTTGATAATAGTTTTCCAGTACCATATTTTCGCCAATCGGGAAATTCAACACAAGACCATGTTTATGCCGGTCCTGAGGAATATGGCCAACACCCGACTCCATAATTTTCCTTGGTTTATGGTTAATTAACTCTTTCCCATTGACTTTAACACTGCCACTCTCCGCCTTACGCAGTCCGGTGATGGCCTCAATTAATTCGCTTTGACCATTACCGTCAACACCGGCAATGCCAACAATTTCCCCGGCACGAACCGATAAATTAAGGCCGTTTACGGCAGTAAGCCCCCTTGAATCCTTAACCACTAAATCATTGATTTCCAATACGTCTTGCTTCGGTTCAGCAGGTTTCTTTTCAACCTTAAAGACAACATCATGTCCCACCATCATTCGAGCCAGCTCGTTCGGATTGGTTTCACTTACATTAACTGTCCCAATCCCTTTTCCTTTACGAATAACAGTACAGCGGTCGGCCACTTCCATGATTTCTTTTAATTTATGAGTAATCAGGATGATAGATTTACCTTCTTTGATAAGAGTTTTCATGATTTGAATTAATTCAGTAATTTCCTGAGGGGTTAATACTGCCGTCGGTTCGTCAAAAATTAAAATTTCCGCACCGCGGTACAGCGTTTTTAAGATTTCAACTCTTTGCTGCATTCCAACTGAAATATCAGAAATCTTAGCTTGCGGGTCAACAGCTAAACCGTATTGCTCGGAAATTCTTCTTACTTCTTCTTCGGCCTTTTTAATATCAATCCGGCCGCCTTTGGTAATCTCTTTTCCCAAGATAATATTTTCGGTAACAGAAAATACATCCACTAACATAAAGTGTTGATGCACCATTCCAATACCGAGATCATTGGCGACGTTAGGGTCTGTTATTTTTACAGGCTGCCCTTTTACCCGAATTTCGCCCGCTTCCGGCTGATATAAGCCGAACAGAACATTCATCAGAGTTGATTTACCGGCGCCGTTTTCTCCAAGCAAAGCATGAATTTCGCCCTTTTTTACTTGAAGGGTAATGTTATCATTGGCGACAAAATTACCAAACTCCTTACGAATGTTCAGCATTTCAATCACATAATCCATTCATTTCTCACTCCCCATGATAAGGTGGAAATTTTGTCCATTAGTAGTAAGAGGTCAGACCTTTATGAGTTTTAAAAAAATCGGGATATGCCTCCCTCTGAAACCCTAACCGAAAAGTAGAAAGTATGAGTATTTCTGCTTTTCAGTTAAGCTTCCATATAGGCAGGAATAAGTGGGAACAACATTCCCGCTTATTCCTGAAAAACATCGTTATTTGGCTTTAAAAGTCTTTAATTCCTTAAGAGTACCTGGAACTTTTACAGCACCAGATTTAATTTTGTCTGTCCAATCTTTTATCGCCTTTTCGATATCAGCTTTGTTAGCTACGCTGCTATTAATTGGCGCTGCGGCAACACCATCTTCAGCCAGGCCGTACAAGGTAACTTTTCCGCCAGGGAAATTACCTTCTTTAGCTTTAGTGGCAATGTCTTGCACAGCTACGTCTACACGCTTAACAGCAGAGGTTAGCACAACATCTTTACCCATATCTGATTGGTCGCGGTCTACACCAATTGTCCATACGGTAGCATTTGGATTTTTAGCTTTCCGGTCATTGGCTTCTTTAAACATACCATTACCTGTAGCACCAGCGGCAGCGAAAATGACATCTACACCTGAAGAGTACATTTTAGAAGCAATGGATTGACCAAGTTCTGCCTTGTCAAATGCACCAGCATATTGAACATCAACAGTTGCTTTTGGATTAGCTGCTTGAACACCAGCTCTGAAACCAGATTCGAAGCGCTCAATAACTTCGCTTTCCACACCGCCGATGAAGCCGATTTTATTTGACTTTGTTGTCATTGCAGCAGCAACACCAACTAGGAACGAAGCTTCTTGTTCTTTAAAGAGGATGCTGGCAACGTTTGGTTCCTTTACTTCGGAGTCAACAATCGCAAAATGTTTATCTTTTTGCTGTTTGGCAATTTCATCAACGGCACCTTGCATCATGAAACCAATACCAAAGACTAGGTCAAATTTTTGCCGTGCCAATGTATTTAAGTTTGTTGAATAGTCCGAGTCAGACTTGGATTGAAGATAGGTATAACCGCCTACACCTTTTTTCATCCCGTTATCTTGACCGAACTTTTGCAGACCTTCCCAAGCGGATTGGTTGAATGATTTGTCATCGACACCGCCAACATCAGTAACCATGGCAACAGAAAAGGCTGCTTTCTTGTCTCCATTTTTAGCTGTGTCGTTCCCTTTGTTGTCATCACTCTTTCCACATGCACCTAATATTGTGCCAGCAGCGAGAACTAGTGATAGCGCCAGTCCAATTTTACGCTTTTTCAAGGTATTTACCCCCTAAATTGTTGTTTGATTAAGCAGAAGAGTTTAAAGCCAGAATTGGTTGCGTTTTCAAAAGCATACTTAAATTATACGCTTCCTTAGAACATGAAAACGGAACTTATCTGCTTTAAAGTAGTTTACCGAATAAAGGACAGCTTCATCCATTTCATCGAAATGCATTTGTTTTAAAACTAACAAAGCAGTTTCCGGATCACATTCAAGAATTGGGGAAACTTTTTCGTGATAACCAATTGGTTCGATTTCAGCGACCGCGTATGTAATTTTTCTGTTTGCCTCTTCATCCAAGACATGAAACATTGATTCCTCTCCATGAGAAAAGGTTTCCGGTAAAATGTGTGCTGGAACCTTGTCAATGCAGTATACAACAGGTTCACCATTTGCGGTCCTTACTCTCTCGATCACGACAATTTCCTCATTTTTTAAACATGAGAAACGGCGAATATCCTCCTCGGTAGGCTCTTGTTTTGATGATCTTAGGAAAATGGTCCCCGGCTTCATGCCAGCCTGTTTAATCATGTCAGTAACACTATTTAATTGTTCGATCCCTGAGGTAAATAATGGCTTAGAGTTTACAAAAGTGCCAACGCCGTGACGTCTTATAATCACATTTTCTTCTTCAAGGATTCTAAGTGCTTCACGGAGAGTTGCCCTGCTGACACCAAGCTGTTTAGCCAAATCGAATTCGGAAGGTAATTTTTCTTTTTCTTTATAAACCCCTTTTTCAATGTCATCCTTCAGGTGATCAATGACTTGTAGATATAAATGCCGGTTATCTGACTTAATAGACATCTGTTTCCTCCAGCCTTTTTCCTAAGACATCAGACCTCTGATATCATCCCTGCTAATCGAGATTAATATTACCATTTTTTCTTGGATAAATAAATAGGATTTCATGATTTTGTCGAAAAAAGGATAAAGGAAAACAGTTGTCAAAAAATCGCCATAGCGTTTTAGAAAAATCTTGATATAATCTTACTTTGTCTGCAAAAAAATTATGAACTTTGTTCCTCGTTAATTGGTTTGGACACCAGCACGGCACGAGGTTTACTGCCTTCATAGGGACCTACTACGCCGCGCGCCTCCATTTCATCAATCAGCCGGGCAGCCCGTGTATAACCAATTCGGAAACGGCGCTGCAGCATCGAAACAGATGCGGTTTGCATTTCGATAATTAATTCTACCGCTTCAGCATATAATTCATCTTCAACTGAATCTGTAATTTCCGGTAAATCATCCGGAATCATTTCTTCCTGGTATTGGGCCTTTTGCTGGGAAATGACAAAATCGACGACTGCCTCGACTTCCTCATCGGAAAGAAACGCCCCTTGGACACGAACGGGTTTCGATGCACCTACCGGCATAAACAGCATGTCACCTCGGCCAAGCAGTTTTTCCGCCCCCCCCATATCCAAAATCGTGCGTGAATCGGTAGCGCTTGAGACTGCAAAGGCGATTCTAGATGGGATATTGGCCTTGATAACACCTGTAATAACATCGACTGAAGGTCTTTGTGTAGCAATAATCAAGTGGATTCCGGCCGCCCTAGCCATTTGAGCAAGACGTGTAATCGCATCTTCCACATCGCCTGAGGCCACCATCATTAAGTCGGCCAGTTCGTCGACAATCACTACAATATATGGCAGTAATGGCTGCTTATCATTCTCGTCGAGATTATGCTTTCTGATATGCTCGTTATATCCTTCAATATTTCTCGTACCAGTATAGGAAAAGAGTTCGTATCTTCGCTCCATTTCACTGACGACCTTTTTCAGTGCCTGCGATGCTTTTTTGGCATTGGTGACAACAGGCGCCAATAAATGGGGAATTCCATTATAAACATTTAATTCCACCATTTTCGGATCAATCATCATTAATTTAACCTCATGAGGCTTTGCCCGCATGAGAATACTGGTAATGATCCCGTTAATACAGACACTTTTCCCGCTCCCTGTTGCTCCGGCAACAAGTAAGTGCGGCATTTTATTTAATTCAGCATCAACCGCTTCACCAGTAATATCTCGGCCTAAACAAATTAATAATTTTGAATCGGGCTTATCATTTTGTGTGGCTTCTAATACTTCTCTTAGCGAAACCACAGCAATTTCGGAGTTAGGAACTTCTATCCCAATCGCTGATTTTCCCGGAATTGGCGCTTCGATTCGGATATCTTTAGCGGCCAGCGCCAGTGCCAAATCATCACTAAGACTGACAATTTTACTAACCTTTACGCCAACATCCGGATGAACCTCATATTTTGTTACCGCCGGTCCTAAATGAACCTGGGTTACGCGGGCTTTCACACCAAAGCTCTGGAAGGTCCGTTCAAGCTTAGCGGCATTCGCATGAATCAGCTCGTACTCTCCCGTCTGATCCGTTTTCTTCGGCAGTTTTAGCAGTTCAAATGGAGGTAATTGGTAATCAACATTTTCCACTTCGGTAAAAGTGATCGACGGTGAAAGATCATCGTCCTCTTCTTCGGGAGCAGTCTTAATCCTTTTTTGGGCTTCTGCCTGCTTAGGTTCCCGTGGCAGTTCCTCATGATATGCACGGTCTGCAAAGCTGGAAATAATCGGCTCCGGATTTGTAATTTCTTCTATAGGTGGCGGCCCTTGAGGCGGGGTTGACACCATTTCCGGCTGCTGATTTTCATGTGCTTGTCTTCTTTGCCTGCGTTCATTTTTCTTTTCTTGCTGCTTTTGCTTCCATTCTCCTAGGTCGTTCTTAAAAGCACCCCATTGATTTTTGGAAAAGTCGAAGCCCGCAGTCATCACTTTAGCGACAAGATCACCAAGCGATTTTCCTGTTAGTAAAATAAAACCGATGATAATGAAAATAAAGGCAATGATTTTTGTACCTGTTTCGGCAAAAAGATAGTGGAATAAAGCGAACAATATTGCCCCTAAGATGCCTCCACCAAGGTCGGAAGTACTAGTTTCCCCCCTAAGTTCCATCATAAACAATTCCCACGTATTTCTAATCACACTTGGATTCTTAAATTTACCGTCATTGGTTAGAAGATGAAATAAGGTTACATGGCTCAAAAGGAGGAGTGCGGATATGATAAAATAGCTTCCAACTAGTTTGAGATGAAAAAGAAAGGGGATTTTCCTTTTCCACATTAAGTAAACACTCAGTAATACGAGACCGATTAACCCGAGCATGTACCATTCGCCCATCCAAAAACGGAAAAAAAGCACGCTTGCCCTGCCGACCGCCCCAAGCTTTGCTATGGATATGATAGATAATGCTAAAATTGCCAAGGCCGACAATTCATATTGAATGGTTCGTTTCATCTTTGTTTCTCGTCTTTTAGCTTGTCTTCTCTTTTTTTTGGCCATTTAATCACCTTATCATTGGATTATGGTTTCTAAAGCCGCTATAGGTTGTCCATAATGGCTTAGTTTCCCTTGAAAGGAAAAGCAGCCCGATTGGCTGCTCTTGTTCACCTAACCCGATTATACCATAATTAACATCTAGAAGAAGACTTCACCATCAAGGCTGGCAAAAGAAATTTTGGCCCCTGGGCTAACCCTCGAGTCCATATAATGCTGTGGGTCACTGCTTATATTTCTGATAACCTGTACATGGTTGCCATCCACCTGTTCTACAATCAAGGGGATCCCTTGGAAACTCGCCATTTGCTGTTTACCGAAGCTGTCCATTTCAGGGGGGAAGACAAGCTCTTGTGGCATCATTGTATAAAGAATCATTGAATCAGCCCTTCTTTTTCATTTTTTCTTAAGTCTATTAATTCATTTAACTTTTTCATTGCCTGACCAATACCGCCCACTTCATCAATTAACCCGTATTTAACGGCATCGACACCAATTACGTTTGTTCCGATATCCCGCGTCAGGTTCCCTTTGGCAAACATTAAATCTTTAAAGGTTTCTTCCGTAATGTTCGAATGTTTTGTGACAAAGCTGACGACCCGTTCTTGCATTTTATCCAAGTATTCAAAGGTTTGCGGGACGCCAATGACCAATCCTGTTAACCGGACAGGATGAACCGTCATCGTAGCGGTTTCGGCAATAAATGAATAGCTGCAGGAAACTGCAATTGGAACCCCAATGGAATGTCCCCCGCCCAGAACAATGGAAACAGTTGGTTTGGACAACGATGCCAGCATTTCTGCAATTGCCAGTCCTGCTTCGACATCTCCACCCACTGTATTTAAGATGATGAGGACTCCTTCAATATTGGGATTTTGTTCGATTGCTACTAGCTGTGGGATTAAATGTTCGTATTTTGTTGTTTTATTTTGCGGCGGAAGCGCCAAATGTCCTTCTATTTGACCAACAATTGTCAGACAATGGATTTTGGAATCACTGGATAGTTGCGGTACATTGGTTTGTCCCAGCTGTTGGATCTTATCAATAATCGCGGAAGAAGGATTTTCCTCTTTCTGAGGCTCACTGCCCTCCGACGGCTGTTCGGTTGCATTTTTTTGTAAATCCTGATCCATTCTGATACTTCCTTTCCAAGCATGATATTTTTTAGTATTTACTTAGGAGCTAAATTCATGCTTAGAATTTCGCCAGAAAAAAAGCATCCGATGGCTTGAAGAGGTCACCTCTTTCGCTATCGAATGCCTATTATTTATCTATTAAATCTCCATAATAATTGGCAAAATCATTGGCCGTCTCTTTGTTTTATCAAATAAAAAGCGGTTCAATTCATCACGGATTTCCTGCTTTAAACTTGCCCAATCAAACGAGTCCTTTGCAATATTTCTTTCGACAATCTCTTTCACTAATTTCGTAGAATGATCCATCAATTTTTCCGATTCCCGTACATAAACGAATCCTCTTGAAATGATTTCCGGACCGGAGGCTATTTTCTTTTCTTGCTTTGTTAAGGTTACGACAACGATAAGAATACCATCCTGTGATAATAGTTTTCGATCCCTTAGAACGATATTGCCGACATCGCCAACACCGATCCCATCAACCAGGACATTCCCCGATGGTACTTTTCCGGTAATGGAAATTGTTCCATCCTTCCATTCAACGACATCTCCGCTATCAGGTATGCAAATTTGCTCCTCATCAAGGCCCAATTCCAGCGCGAGTTTTCGGTGTGCCATCAACATCCGATATTCACCATGAACAGGGATAAAGAATTTTGGTTGCATTAAATTGATCATGAATTTCAATTCTTCCTGACTGCCATGGCTGGATACATGAACGGTTCGTTTTCCAGAGATGACATTAGCTCCTGCCCTAAGAAGCATGTCGACTGTTTTGGCTAGAAACAGCTCACTTCCCCTCAGTGGTGAGGCAGCTATCAATACGGTATCTCCCTGCTGAATATTCAACAGTTTATGGCTTTGTTTGGCCATTTTCTGCAATGCCTCGATTGGCTCTCCTTGACTGCCCGTCATCAGTATGACCAGATCTTTATCTTCATAATCCTTGATTTCATTGATTGGAATAATTAAATCATCGGCAACCTCCAAGTAGCCTAAGTCAAGAGCAATATGATAGATGCGTTCAAGACTTTTCCCAACCACTGCGACCTTGCGCTGATTCTCTTTTGCCGCATCAAAGATGTGTTGAATCCGATTGATATCCGATGCGAAGCAGGCGGCAATAATTCTTCCTGGAGCATTATAAAAGGCGTTTGACAATTCACGGGTAACGATTGCTTCAGATGTCGTGTATCCAGGTTTTTCTGCCTCGGTGCTATCTGACAGTAAACATAAAACACCTTGTTCACCAATCGAAGCCATTTTCCTAATTTCTGGTTTATAAAGTGTTGTTGCCGCTTGGTCGAATTTAAAGTCGCCGGTATAGACAATCACACCTTCAGAAGTATGGATACAGACACCAATAGAATCAGGGATGCTATGATTCGTTCTGAAAAAACTGATGTCAGCAGATCCCATCTCAATGATATCGTTTGAATCAATCTCGATAAAATTCGCCTTCCCTTTATACTCCTGTTCCTTAAGCTTTGCAAGGGCCAGAGCCAGCGTTAATTTCGTCCCGTAAACCGGGACATTAATATTTTCGAGAAGGTATGATAATGCGCCAATATGATCCTCGTGTCCATGTGTTAAAAATATTGCTTTTACCCGATCCTTGTTTTCCCTTAAATATGTAATATCCGGAATGACCATATCAATGCCAAGCATTTCTTCCTCGGGGAACATTAGGCCGGCATCAATAACAAAAATGTCCTTGTCCACCTCGACCAGGTACATATTTTTTCCGATTTCTCCTAAACCACCAAGTGCAATGAACTTAATGGAGTTATTTTTTTTCTTTCCCACTAACTGAACCTCCTATGTTGTATATCTGATTTTTTCTATAAAACCTTTTAACTGTCTATTCCCGGCTCCTTTATCAATAGAGTGTTGTCACGTTACTAATTGGTCCGATCGAATTCAGTTATGACTATTATACTTGAAATTTGAAAATCATTACAACCATTAATCAGATACACAGTCACAACGGTGTGTTTTTAGATCGAAGTACCGCAAAATAAATGACTTTTTTTCAGTTGAAAAAGCCCGGTCCATGAAAAAAAGAGCCAACGACTGTAATTGATCGTTGGCTTCTTTTATATGATGATTAAATTTCATTTAACAGTGCGTTTAATTTTGCCCGTTCCTGCTCCGTAAGGCCTACAAGCGGAAGCCTCACTGTTCCAACATCCAAGCCCTTTAACTGTAATGCCGTCTTTACCGGGGCAGGGCTTGGAGCAGTGAATAATCCTTGCATAATTGGCAATAGTTTCTGATGAAGTTGAGCTGCCTGAAGATAATGGCCCTCAAAAAATGCTTGAACCATCTCTTGCATTTCGTTGCCAATGACATGGGAAGCAACAGAAACGACCCCTGTTCCACCAATTGAGAGCACCGGAATGGTTAAGCTGTCATCGCCGCTATAAAGCAGAAAATCATCAGCAGTATGAGCGATGATCTGAGCCATCGCACTTAAATCACCGCTTGCTTCTTTTACTGCTATAATATTTTCAACCTTGGAAAGCCGGATAATCGTCTCAGGGTGAATCGTTACCGCTGTACGCCCGGGGATATTATAAATCATAACCGGAAGTGTGGTTGCCTCTGCAATCGTTTTAAAATGCTGATACAGTCCTTCCTGATTGGGTTTATTATAATAAGGGGCTACCAGCATAATCGCATCAACACCAAGCTGTTCCGCTTTTTTGGTCATTTCAATCGATGCATAGGTATTATTGCTGCCAGTACCGGCAATAACAGGGATTCTTTTATTGACAACCTTAACCACATGGCCAAATAAAGCCAATTTTTCCTCTTTTGATAAGGTCGGGGATTCACCGGTTGTTCCCGCAACAACCAGCGATTCTGTTCCATGATCGATTAAATAATTGATCAATTTTGTCGTTTTGGCGAAGTCAATATGCCCTTTTTTATTAAAAGGGGTAACCATGGCTGTAGAGATGCGCCCAAAATGAACCATTTTCTCTTCTCCCTTCGAAAACAGCTGATCTCCCAAATCAGCCTTTTTCTTCGAATCTAGCTCTTGCGCTTTTTGTTCTTAGTCCATGTTTTTTAAAGAGGCTTCAATGTCCGAAGGTTCAATTTCAAGTGACTCTTCTTCTAATTGAAAAGCATCATGTAAGGCATTGACTGATTGAACCAAATCATCCTGCTTTACCAATACCCATATGGTTGTATGGCTGTCTGCAGACTGCAAAATGCGAATACCTTTATTGGAAAGAGCGGTGACGATTTTAAAGGTAACTCCCGGCACACCAGCAATTCCGGCACCAACGACGGAAACCTTGGCACAATGGCGTTCAACAATCGGCTCATACCCCATTTCCGTTAAAACCTTTACAGCACGATCTGTCATTTCTTCCGTAACCGTATAAACAACGCTGTTAGGAGAAATGTTAATAAAGTCGACGCTGATTTTTTCATTCGCCATTGCCTTGAATACTTCTGCCTGCAGGTAATACTGATCCTTCTTAGCTAAAACCTTTATTTGCGTGATATTGGCAACATGAGCTATGCCGGTTACAAGACGTTCTTTAATATCACTGCCACGATTATTGCGATTGATGGTAGTGACTAAAGTACCCTTCTTATCAGAATAGGTTGAACGAATCCGGATTGGTACTTTTGCCTGCATGGCAATCTCGACAGCTCTTGGATGAATGACCTTTGCCCCCTGATAGGCCATATTACAAACCTCAGTATAAGTCACAACTGATAGTGGGCGTGCATTTTCCACTATTCTTGGATCGGCCGTCATGATCCCTTCTACATCTGTAAAAATATCAATCCATTCCGCATTAAGGGCTGCTCCAAGAGCCGCAGCTGAAGTATCACTGCCGCCCCGGCCTATGGTCGTAGTATCCCCATTTTGGGCCGCACCTTGAAATCCGGCAACAACCACGACATCATGGTGCTCTAATTCCCGGAGGAGACGGTCACACTTCATTTCGACAATTTTAGCATTGGTGTGGTCGCTGTTTGTCCGGAAGCCTGCCTGAGCTCCTGTTAATGCTACTGCGTTTATGCCGCTTTCAAGCAGCATATTTGTAAAAACAACACTGGAGATAATTTCTCCGCAAGACATTAATAAATCGTGTTCTCGTTTAGAAAGCTTGCCTGTATTACCGCCGATCAATGATAGCAGGGTATCCGTTGCATAGGGGTCGCCTTTCCTCCCCATTGCCGATACAACCACTACCACTTTATAACCATCGGCTAAAGATTTTTCAATATGCCTCTGTGCATACTTCCTGCTTTCCTCGTCTTTTACAGATGTTCCGCCAAATTTTTGAACAATGATTTTCATGATGACAATTAAACCTGCCTTTTTTTAAGGTTACTTGGATTTTACAATTCCTAATTCAATTAATCTTTCAGCGATTTGAACAGAGTTCCAGGCAGCACCCTTCAGAAGGTTATCCGATACAACCCACATATGAAAGCCTAATGGCTCGTCAAGATCCTTTCTAATTCTGCCAACAAAAACATCATTTTTTCCGACACAATCAGCAGGCATTGGATAAATTTGATTTTCCGGATCATCTTGTAAAACGACACCAGGGGCATCCTTTAGCAATGCTTTTATGTCATTTGCCTTGACGCCTTCAGTCTCAATTTCAAAATAAACTGATTCAGAATGACCGACTGCAACTGGCAGACGCACGCATGTTGCGGCCACTTGAAGCTCCGGTAAGTGCATGATTTTCTTTGTTTCATTGATCATTTTCATTTCTTCAAAAGTAAACCCATTTTCTTGGAACTTATCAATTTGGGGAATCGCATTAAAGGCAATTTGATAGTGTTTTTTATCAGATTTTACTGGTAAAATATTGGCTTCAACGTTATCTTTATTAATAATTGCCTTTGTTTGCTGCATCAACTCTTCAACCGCTGCAGCACCTGCACCTGAAACTGCTTGATAGGTCGAAACAAGCACTTTTTTCAGGCCGTATTTTTTGCGAATCGGTTCTAAGGCAACAACCATTTGAATCGTTGAGCAGTTTGGATTCGCAATGATCCCATTGTGTTCATAAAGATCAGCTTCATTTACCTCTGGTACAACTAATGGGGTATTTTCATCCATCCGAAACGCACTTGTGTTATCGACAACAATCGCGCCGCGTTTTACCGCTTCAGGAGCCAATTCCTTTGATACACTACCGCCGGCACTGAATAGGGCAATATCGACGCCTTCAAAGCTCTCGGGTTTTGCTTCTTGGACCGTTATTTCCTCACCATTAACCGTCAATTTTTTTCCTGCGGAACGTGCTGATGAAAGCAAGGTTAGTTTTTTAACAGGAAAATTCTCTTTAACTAATGTTGAAAGCATTTGTTGTCCAACCGCTCCCGTTGCTCCTACAACTGCAACGTGAAATCCGTTTTGCTGACTCATGTTTCGTTCCCCTTTCATTTACACTGGCTAAGTTATTTCAATATTAGAATCTATTTTTGAATGCCAGCATTCATTATCTTTATTTTTATTTCAACAGTAGGAATCATTTCTGTCTACTGTTGAATGATTATTTTATTTTAACATATTCTAATAAAGAAATAACCATTTTTAATAAAAGGTAGGGGATTATTCGTTATATTTATACTTCTCGATAATGACCGGCTGGTATTGTTTTCCTTCTATTGCTGCTTCTACCGTTTCCTTTAATAAAGTCATTTTTGCAACCAAAGAATTTGGTTTTTTAAAGGGGTCATCCTGGCCATATGGAATGAAATAAATATTTTTGGTTGCCATTAATTTCATTAAATTTACTCCATTTAGTCCCAGTGCATCATTGGTGGAAATGCCAAGAACGACCGGTTTTAAATTTCTTAATGTGGCCTTTGCTGCCATTAGCACCGGGCTATCATTAATGGCATTGGCAAATTTACTCATCGATACCCCGGTTAGGGGGGCAATTACCATACAATCAAGCGGGTACTTTGGACCTAAAGGTTCTGCTTTTACGATCGAGTCAATGGCTTCATGGCCGGTTAATTTTTCAATTCGCTGGATCCAGTCCTCTCCGTTACCAAAGCGTGTTTCAGTGTTTTTAACTGTAAAAGTAACGATCGGAATGACCTCAGCCCCATCCTGTACCAGCTTTTCAATTTCTGGAAAAACTGCATCATACGTACAATGGGAGCCTGTTAGTCCAAAGCCAATTCTTTTACCCTGTAAACTCATGAAGCATTCCCCTTTCCTTTTTTTAGCGTTTCTTGGAGCAGCTGGGTGAGAACATCCGCTAAGATTCGCCCAGCGGTTTTTGGAGCGACGATTCCTGGCAAACTTGGGGCAAGCAGCGCTTTAATACCACGTTTTTCGGCATAGCGAAAATCAGTTCCTCCCGGTTTGGAAGCTATATCAATGATGAGAGTATGCGGTGGTAATTTAGCGATCACACTTGCACTTACAATTAATTGAGGGACTGTATTGATTAAGATGTCTGTAGTGACTACTTCCTTTTCGATATCGTTTAAATGAAATGGGGAAAGTCCCATTTCCGTAATTCTGGCAAGATGTTCACTTTTTCTGGCACCAACCTTTACCTTCGCTCCCAAGGCATGAAAGGCTCTGGCGATACTCATTCCGCAACGGCCCAGCCCCAGTATGGTGACATTAGAACCATGGATGGTAAAGTCAGTATGTTGAATTGCCATCATGATCGTCCCTTCTACGGTAGGAATGGAATTATAGATGGCAACATCATCCCTTGAAAATAACTGAACAAGTTTCCTTCCGGACTGGTCAATAATCCCATCGAGATAGGGGTTGCTGATTCCGGAGTAAATCGTGCAATGTTCTGGAGTCTGTGCCAGGATTTCTTTTGTCAACACTACTTTTTCGTTAGAAAATATGGTTTCTACCTGTCCTTTTAAATTCGTTCCGGCCACTGGTAAAATAACGGCATCTATCAAAGAAAAGTCAACCTCATCTATTTTTTCCTTTACAGCACCTGTGAAGGCGTGGTCAAGCTGTTCGAAGCCAATTAGAGAAATCCGGGCGTCTAATTCCGTTAACTTTCGGATTATCTCCAGTTGTCTGGCATCTCCACCAATCACGGCTATCTGCATCCCTGTCAGCATGAAAACTTTCACCTTCTTTTTAAAAACTTTTATAGGATGAACAAGCCAGTGTTTCCTTTAGAAACTCATCGAAAATATTACCCCTGCTTCATATTACTTCCTCATCATATGTAATAGCGGTTCAATCTGTGAGTTTTCCCTTTGCTGAAAAAAAATTAGCCCAAGCAAAATTCATTTGCTTGGGCTTTAGGGTATTTTATTCTTCTTCAGGTACATCAATAATGATCATTTCGGATCCTATTTTTTTTATATGATTCCATGGGACCCTAATTTCTTCCCCTTGTTTGCGAAATCCAAACCATTTTAAAGAAGGAATCAATAGTGCCTGAATTTGTCCTGTATTTTCATTAATCTCCAAGTCTGTCTGTCCAAGTATACCTAGCCGCTCTGCCTTTTTTACATCGACGATCTCTTTTCCGCTTAATTCACTCAGCCTCATTTGAAAAACCCCCCTTTCAACCTCTTTTCTATAAGTGTATCGAGGGAAGTCCTTATTTAGAATAAGAAAAGCGTAAGCGCCTTGGTCATCGCCGTACAAACTGGAGGGGCTTCGACTGAGATAAAGGAAACACGATGAACAGAGTGAATCGATGTTGACTTATCGTAGGGAGGAGACCTGAAGTTTGCTAGGCGATAGTCGCTGGAGCTGGACAATAAAGAAAAAACAGTTCGAGAAGCGAACTGTTTTTAAACTATGTTATCTGGCATTTCCTCATTAGGGCTGACAAGTGAAATAGAATATTGATCAGAAAAAATCCTTCTGGCCATCTCATTTAAACCATTTTTCGTGACTTTGTCGATTAGTTCAATGATTTCATCTAATGAACGGTGACGTTTTAACAGCAGTTCATTTTTGCCGTTGCGGCTCATACGGCTGTTGGTACTTTCCAAGCTCAACATTAAACTGCCCTTCAGCTGTTCTTTACTATTGGTTAACTCTTTATCGGTAATTCCATCCTGCTTTAATTTTGTTAACGTTTCCTGGATGGTGTCAAATAGTACGTTGAGCTGACTCGCTCCCGTTCCACCATAAATGGTAACAATTCCACTATCTTGATAGGCCGAATGGTAGGAGAAAACAGAGTACGCTAAACCTTTTTGCTCACGAACTTCCTGGAATAATCTGGAACTCATGCTGCCACCTAAAATATTATTCAGGGTAATTAGACTGTAAATATCCTCATGACCGACTTTTAATCCTTCAAAGCCAATGCATAAATGAGCCTGCTCGGTTTCTTTTTTCCGGAATATTTTATTGGTGTGAAACGACGGGATATTCTCGCTTGTTTCCCGTTTCTCTCCTTGATAAGATCCGAAATACTGTTCCACATCTTCAATAAAGGATTCAGGCACATTACCAGCGACTGATACGACAACATTTTCCGGAATATATCTTTCCTGAATATATTTCCTCAGTGAGTCACCATTAAAGGTATTTAATGTTTCTTCTGTTCCTAAAATTGGATAACCTAATGGATGTTCACCATAAACAGCTTGACTGAGCAAATCATGAACAATATCATCAGGAGTGTCCTCATACATTTTAATTTCTTCAAGAACAACATTTTTTTCTTTCTTTAACTCCGTCTCCTCAAATGTTGAATGAAAGAACATATCAGCAAGCACATCTAAAGCCAATTTAGCATGTGTATCCAAAACTTTTGCATAATAGCATGTGTACTCTTTAGAAGTAAAAGCGTTAACCTGACCGCCAATACTATCAAAGGATTCAGCAATTTCTTTGGCAGTTCGGGTGGTAGTGCCCTTAAAAAACATATGCTCAAGGAAATGGGAGATCCCATTCGTTTGTGGATTTTCATGTCTGGATCCGGTACCAATCCAAATACCGATCGCAACCGATCGGACCGTTGGAATTTGTTCTAATACAATTCTTACTCCATTTTTACATGTATGTTTGTTTATCATCAACTTCCTCCTGTCTATCACAGCAGATGCTTCCACCCCAATGTACATTATACCTTTTATAGCTACTTTCTCCAACTTTTAACTAATTTGTTTTGTTTATTATTATCCTTTCTTCCTTTAATAAATCAGATACCGTTCCAATTTTATAGTTTTTCTGTTTAATCAGGGTAATTAATCGATCAAGAGAAGCTGCTGTTGGTTCAGTTGGATGCATCAGAATCATGACGCCATTATCTATTTTATTCATTACACGGTTAATGAGCGTTTCCGGTGTCGGTTTTTTCCAATCCACTGTATCAACTGTCCACATAATCGTCTTCATCTTTAATTCATCGGCTATTTTTACCGTTTCATCCCGGTAGCTTCCGCTTGGCGGTGCAAATAAATGACATTTCTTTTCAGTTGATGCTTCTATGATTTCATTTGTTTTAACCATTTGTTCTCTAGCATGGGCTGCTGTTAATTTTGCCATATCTGGATGAGAATAGGAGTGATTTCCAACCTCATGACCAGCACTTACGATCATTTTTGCCAGTTCCGGATTTTTTTTCACCCAATTGCCCTCTAAAAAAAAGCTCGCTGAGACGTTGTGTTTTTTTAAAGTGGCCAGCATATCTGATAAATACTCATTTCCCCATGCCACGTTAATGATAAACGAAACCATTGGTTTATCCGGATGCCCCCGGTAAATAGGAGAAGCCGGCAAATCATTTAAATGAACTTTGGGTCTTATTTGGGTGAAAACGAGTTTTTTTTCGTCAAAAACACCATTTTTTTTCATATTTTTATATGAAGCGCGAATATCAACCTTGATTCCATTGTATCCCGGTATAGCTTTCCAAACTCGATCTATTTTTGCATCCGAAGGCGGCTTTTCATATGTAGGTGCATTATTTTTAATGCTTTGGTAGAGCGAATCTGTCTCTTTTATTGCAGGCAGTGCTTGATGATTTAAACCAGCAACATATTGCTTCACTATGGGAGTATTGACAAACCCCCATGCAGCAATACAAAAACCAAATATAATCATTGCCTTTTTCATTCTATTTTTCCCTCCTTCCATACAAATTATGTATGACAGGGACAAGGTAGAACATAAAGTAAAAGCGCCTCGGTTACCCCCGACAAGCAAATGTTCTTCGCCCCTAAAAGTCCGCTTTTCAACTTTTGGGGGCGAAGGTTATTTGACCTCGAGGGGGTAGGCGCTTGAACTGGATTAGAACATAAAGTAAAAGCTCCGTAGAAACAAGCACAGCTTGTTCCTGCGAAGCTTATTCTCTCAGTATCTTTCCTTAGCGGTCGCTGAAAAACTAAAAAAAGCCAGAGACTTAAAAGCCCCTGACCTTCTTACTACTTCTATTTAGAAGATTAACTATGTTCTTCTGCTTTTTCCCGCTGCTCCTTTAGGACTACTTTACGGGATAAATTAACACGTCCGTGCTTATCGATTTCCGTCACTTTTACCAAGATTTCGTCGCCAAGTTTGACAACATCCTCCACTTTACCTACCCGTTCTTCGGCTAGTTCAGAAATATGAACTAAACCATCTTTTCCAGGGAAAATCTCAACAAAAGCACCAAATTTTTCAATTCGTTTGACTTTTCCGAGGTAAAGCTGGCCAACTTCAACTTCACGGACAATGTCTTCAATAATTTTCTTTGCTTTTTGATTCATGTCTGTGTCGGCAGAAGCAATAAAAATGGTACCGTCCTGCTCGATATCGATTTTTACCCCAGTCTCTTCAATAATCTTATTGATTTGTTTTCCGCTTGGTCCAATCACATCACGAATCTTATCCGGATTGATGGTCATCGTTAAAATCTTCGGTGCAAATTTCGAAAGTTCCTCTCTTGGTTTGGCAATGGTTGAAAGCATATGTTCTAAAATCTGCATTCTTCCTTTTTTCGCCTGCTGCAGAGCTTCCTCCAAAATTTCACGTGACAGCCCCTTAATTTTGATATCCATTTGTAAGGCCGTTACACCTTTAGCTGTCCCTGCTACTTTGAAATCCATATCTCCAAGGTGATCTTCCATTCCCTGGATATCAGTCAGAACGGTATAATGTTCACCAGATTTGACAAGTCCCATGGCAATTCCGGCAACAGGAGCTTTAATAGGAACACCGGCATCCATCAATGCCAACGTACTTCCACAAATACTTGCCTGCGATGTAGAGCCATTCGATTCCAATACCTCAGAGACCACCCTGATGGTATACGGAAAATCCTTTTCCGATGGAATTACTGGTTCTAAGGCACGCTCTCCCAAGGCTCCATGGCCAATTTCCCGACGGCCTGGCCCACGGATTGGACCGGTTTCCCCGACACTGAAGGATGGGAAATTATAATGGTGCATCCATCGCTTTTCTTCTTCAATTCCAAGTCCGTCCAAGATTTGTACATCACCCATCGCCCCAAGGGTACAAATACTGAGAGCTTGTGTTTGTCCCCGGGTAAATAATCCTGAACCATGGGTACGCGGCAAAACGCCTACTTGTGAGGATAATGGACGGATTTCGTCAATTTGACGTCCGTCTGGGCGAATTTTTTCAACCGTGATTAGACGGCGGACTTCTTCTTTAACAATCTTGTCCAAGATTTGTTTTACTTGTTTAAGGTCATCTTCAGTCGCTTCCTGCTCTTCGTACTTTGCCAGGATTTGATCTTTTATTTCTTTAATCGCATCCTCACGGGCATGCTTTTCCGGTACTTGAATCGCTTTAATCATGTCTGCTTCACATAATTCTCGTACTTCAGCCTCAAGCTCTTTATCGATTTCAAAAAGCGTTACCTGCAACTTTTCCTTACCGACTTCAGCAACAATATTCTCTTGAAATTCTATTAGCCGTTTAATTTCTTCATGGCCAAACATGATCGCTTCGAGCATGATTTCTTCCGGTACTTCATTTGCCCCCGCTTCGACCATGTTAATCGCATCTTTTGTGCCGGCAACCGACAGATGGATATCACTTTTCTCCGATTGTTCAACAGTCGGGTTAATGACAAACTCGTTGTCTACTCGGCCGACCACAACACCAGCAATTGGTCCTTCAAACGGAATATCTGAAACACTGAGTGCCAAAGATGATCCGAACATTGCCGCCATTTCAGGGGTACAATCTTGATCTACGCTCATTACCATGCTGATAACTTGTACCTCATTACGGAATCCGTCAGCAAATAGCGGACGAATCGGCCGGTCAATGAGGCGGCTAGCTAAAATCGCTTTTTCGCTTGGCCGTCCTTCCCGTTTAATAAAGCCGCCAGGAATTTTCCCAACTGCGTATAAACGTTCCTCATAGTTGACCGTTAACGGAAAAAAATCTAAATTTTTCGGTTCCTTCGAAGCGGTTGCTGTACTTAATACAGCCGTATCACCGTAACGGATTAAAACTGCTCCATTGGCCTGCTTGGCCAGCTGTCCAATTTCCACTGTCAGCTTGCGTCCAGCCCAATCGATGGAATATACATGTTTCTCTTGATCCATATTTTTACCCCTCTCATCTTAACTACTTTGGAGGATGATACGAAATAAATATTTCGCTGTAATCATCTACTTTTGGAAAATATAAAAAAAGCCGTTAAAAGCTTATGTTGTCATTTCAAATTAATATTAGTATGCTCCATTTAGTCCAGTCTTAAAAATATGTATATAATATTCATTTATCTTTTTTCACTAATAAAAAAGCGGGAAAATTCCCGCTTCTGTAAACTAACGACGTAGACCAAGCTTATTAATTAACTCACGGTAACGTTGAACATCCTTGTTACGAAGGTAAGTTAAAAGATTACGACGCTTACCTACCATTTTCAACAGACCACGACGTGAGTGATGATCTTTCTTATGAACGCGTAAATGGTCGTTCAAAATGTTGATTTGTTCAGTAAGGACAGCGATTTGAACCTCTGCAGATCCAGTATCATTCTCATGAGTTTTGTACTCATTGATGATTTCGTTTTTACGTTCTTGTGTCAGTGCCATCCAAGTTCACCTCCTATTATCCAAATCACCTGTTACTGAGCATGCGTTGGTGAGGCGACATGCCAAGTAAAGGTTCATTTAATACGTAGTTAAGAATACAACGTTTTCCGTCAAAATGCAAGTTCTATCACTAATAATATCCAAGATATTCTCAATTTAATCAACCTTGGTAAAAAGTGTACCCGCTTTTCTAAAGTATTCGGAAGCATTTTGTTTGTCCTTTTCAATTTGCTTGATCAAATCATCAACCCCTGAAAATTTTTGTTCTTTTCGTAGGTATAGATGCCATTCAACCACTGCCTCTACCCCATAGATGTCCTGGTCGAAATCAAAAATGAACACTTCGATTGAAATCTTTTGGTTGTCCCTATGAAATGTTGGTTTATAGCCCACATTGCATACTCCCTGATGCCATCTATCTTTAACCTTTATTCTGACAGCATAAACTCCAACCGGGGGTATACTATATTCATCATTTAGTTCAATATTGGCTGTTGGAAACCCAAGTGTTCTCCCGCGTTTGTCTCCTTGGATGACAATCCCAGTTGTCGTATAATATCTTCCTAACAGGCTTGGAATAGAATCAATTTTTCCTTCCTTCAGCAGACCGCGAATTCTTGTCGAGCTTACTTTTTCATGGTTATCTGTATATTTTGGTACTACTGTATAAGTAAATTGCTCTCTCGAATGAAACGGCAATGTTTCCATATTGCCTTTCCCCATTCGTCCATACGTATAATCAAATCCAGCGACTACATGCTTTACATTCAAGCCGATGATATATTGATCAACAAATTCCTGAGGCAGCAAGTTGGCAAATTCCGCAGTAAAATGAACAATAAATAAATAGTCCACTCCAAGCTGTTCCATCACCTTAATCTTTTCAGATAATGGCGTTATATATTGTACCTGCTTTTTTTCCCTCGCTAACACTACCGAAGGATGCGGATCGAAGGTCATCACCGCACTGCTCATGCCCTTGTTCATTGCCTGTTTTTTTGCTTCAAGAATCACCTGTTGATGTCCCAAATGAACACCATCAAAATAGCCCAGAGCCATTACCAATGGCGGTATCTCTTGTTTCGTTATGTTTAAAGGAAACTCTAACTTCATTACTTCCAATGGAAACTCACCTTTTCTTTACCTTAACCTTTATTCTGGATTGCTCCTCAATACCTTAACAGGTTTTAATAGATCTGACTTGCTAGGATGCTTCGCATAAATAGCCAACGCCAGTCCATCTTTTGTTTCTACAACAATAGGCCCGGTACATGATTTTAAATTTTCTGGAATGGCTAGTAATACACCATTTTTCACTTTCTCTGCTACTTTATCATTTATTTTTAATTTGGGCAAATGAGAAAGCGCCGTTTCAAGCGGCTTTAAAATGGTTTCCACTTTTCCCTCTGCTGCTAATTCTTCAACTTCTTCTAAGGTAAAACAGTCCTCCAGTGAAAACGATGCCGATCGAATCCTCGTTAAGCTTGACATATGCGCCGGATAACCTAATTTTTCACCGATCATAACCGCCAACGTTCTAATATAGGTCCCTTTACTGCAGTCTACTTTAAACCTAAAACGGATCGTTTCTCCGGTCCACTTAGAACAGTTGTCCAGAAGTTGAATCGAATAAATGGTTACCTTTCTCGATGGTCGTTCAACTTCAATTCCTTTTCGAGCATACTCGTAAAGACGGACTCCTTTGACCTTCACTGCCGAAAACATCGGTGGTGTTTGAACGATTTCGCCTGTTAATGAATCGAACACCTGTAAAATATCATCACGCAAAATCGGTTTCATAACAGGTTTTTTGGCAACTATTTCCCCAGCAGCATCTTCTGTGGTCGTAGAATAGCCAATCGTTACCTCACCCTCATAAGCCTTTCCGGCATCTGTCATATATTCAGCAACCTTGGTTGCTTTTCCAATACAAATTGGGAGAACACCGGTGACTTCCGGATCCAAAGTACCCGTATGACCAATTTTTTTGGTTTTTAAGATTTTTCGTAATTGATAAACACAGTCATGACTCGTTAACCCAGCTGGTTTAAACAATGGTAAAATTCCTTCCACCATTCATTCTCTGCTCCTTTCGTCCCGAAAAAAATGGATAGACGATTGTCTATCCATTTCACCTGTTCAATCGAGGTGTATCATGTCTATTGATTTTTTTCTTCCTCATTTGTTTCCACAGATTTTTCTTCTGTATGGAGTTCATGAATGAGTGATTCAATCCGATTTCCATAATCGATTGATTCATCAAATTCAAAAATGATTTCAGGTGTTTTGCGCAGCCGAATACGGTGGCCAATCTCGGATCGGATAAATCCTTTCGCCTTTGCGAGTCCTTTTAATGTATTTTCTTTCTGCTCATCATCACCCAATACAGAAATAAATACTTTGGCTTGCTGAAGATCTCCTGTTACTTGAACGTCCGTCACCGTTACAAAACCGATCCGCGGATCTTTAATTTTACGGCCGATTATGTCACTTAGTTCTTTTTTCATTTGCTCTCCAACACGATTTGGTCTATGGCTCATCACATTCACCTCTTACTTTAAAGCCATTCTATTTCGGTGATCGTTCTTTCTATTTCCGGAAACGAATCGATAAATTTTAATACATTTTGCAGCTCTTGTTCAGCCCCGATCCGCGCTTCGGAAATAGCAGCGATGCCAATTTTTGTTCGCTGCCATACATCTTGAAAGCCAACCTCAGCTGCGGAAACATTGAATTTTTGCCTAATCCGGGTAAGAATTCGCTGCAATACTGCCCGTTTCTCTTTTAAGGAATGGGCATCATAGATGATGCATTCACAGTCGGCAACGCCGATGATCATTTACGTTCCACTTCTTCCATTACAAATGCCTCAATGATGTCTTCCTCTTTAATATCATTGAAGTTTTTGATGGTAATACCACATTCATATCCTTGTGCCACTTCTTTTACATCGTCTTTGAAGCGTTTTAGGGCATCTATTTCACCTTCGAAGATAACCACGCCATTGCGGATCACGCGGACACCGCTGTCACGTGTAATCTTGCCATCAGTGACATAGGAACCGGCAATTGTTCCAACTTTGGAAACCTTAAAGGTCTGACGAACCTCGGCCTGACCAATAATTTTTTCTACAAATTCAGGATCAAGCATTCCCTTCATCGCAGCTTCCATTTCCTCAATAACCTTATAAATGATACGGTGAAGACGAACATCAACTTTTTCAGCTTCCGCAGCACGTTTAGCATTGGCATCCGGACGGACATTAAAGCCAATTACAATGGCATTGGAGGCAGCAGCAAGGGTGATATCCGATTCATTTATAGCCCCTGTACCATTATGGATAATTTTAATATTGACACCTTCTACATCGATTTTATTTAATGATGCAGCTAATGCCTCTGCGGAGCCTTGAACATCAGATTTTAGAACAACATTAAGGTCCTTCATTTCTCCTTGCTTCAATTGTTCAAATAAATTATCTAGGCTGACGCGCACTTTTTCGCCGCGCTGGGCAACCAATGCCTGCTGAGCACGAGCTTCACCAACATGACGGGCTGTTTTTTCATCATCGAAAACAACGAACCGGTCACCCGCCTGCGGCACATCATTAAGGCCGGTAATTTCGACTGGAGTAGATGGTCCAGCATCCTTTACACGCCGACCTTTATCATTTACCATTGCCCGGACACGGCCGAATGTATTACCGACAACTATTGGATCGCCAACCTTTAATGTTCCATTTTGAATTAGCAATGTAGCGACAGATCCACGGCCTTTATCTAAGCGAGCCTCAATCACAGTACCCAATGCTTTGCGGTTTGGATTTGCCTTTAATTCCGCAACTTCGCTAACAAGTAAAATCATTTCCAGCAAGTTGTCGATTCCATCGCCATTTTTTGCGGAAATAGGAACAAAAATAGTATCACCGCCCCAGGCTTCTGCCACTAAACCATATTCGGTCAACTCCTGCATAACACGATCAGGGTTGGCTGCTTCCTTATCTATTTTATTGACGGCGACTATGATTGGAACATCCGCTGCTTTGGCGTGGTTAATCGCCTCAACTGTTTGCGGCATAACCCCATCATCAGCAGCGACAACAAGAACAGTGATATCGGTAATTTGCGCTCCGCGAGCCCGCATTGTTGTAAATGCCGCATGCCCAGGAGTATCAAGAAAGGTAATTTTTTTACCGTTTTCAACTACTTGATAGGCACCGATATGCTGGGTAATTCCGCCTGCTTCGCCTTCCGTTACTTTCGTATTCCTAATCGAATCCAGTAATGTTGTTTTTCCGTGGTCAACGTGACCCATGATGGTGACAACTGCCGGCCGTTCCACTAAGGATTCTTCTGGATCAGGAGTAAAATACACCTCTAAATCGGTAGTATCAACTCTGACTTCTTCTTCGACCTCAACACCATACTCGCTGGCAATCAATTCAATGGCATCTTTATCTAAATCTTGATTGATTGTTGCCATTACACCGAGCAAGAAAAGCTTTTTAATAATTTCAGAAGGCTCTCTGTGTAATTTTTTTGCGAGTTCAGCGACCGTTAAGGATTCAGTAAATGTAATCTTTGCCGGAAGTTCTTTTTCCTTCTTCTTTTGCGGAGGAGTCTCCACTTGTTGATAGTTTTTCCGCTTATTATGATTACGATTTTGATGATGATGAGGTCTGGACTTTCCTTTATTAGACTGGAATGCTTTATTCTCTTTTGATTGGTACTCCTGATCGTGCTTCTTTCCTTCTTTACTTTTTGGTGAAGCAGCAACCTTAATCTTGCTCGGTACAGCTACGGTATCTTCTTCGTCTTCAAAAGCCTTTGGTGACGCTTTTGCTGCTACCTTTGGCTGTGCATCTGGTTTTTTCGTTTGTTTTGGCTGAGAAGGACGGCCGTTCCGTTTTGCTGAAGATGAAGAATTTGCCGGCCTTTTCGGCTTTTGATTTACCTGTTTCTTCTCTTGGGTCTTTCTTTCACTTTTATTATAGACATCATCAAGCTTTTTAATTTGAGCCTCTTCTAATGTTGCCATATGGTTTGTAACTTCTATATTCATTTCTTTTAATTTTGAAATGATTTCTTTACTTGAAAGATTGTGTTTTTTTGCATATTCATAAACGCGTAGTTTACTCATTGTTTTCACCCCCGCTAGAATTAATCGAGCAACGTTACCAGTTTCTTAGCAAATCCATCATCCAATACAGCTACAACAACGCGGGCTTCTTTGCCAATCGCCTGGCCAAGAAGATAACGATTTTCCACTATTTTTAATGGAACATTGTATGAATTACATTTATCTGTAATCTTTTTCGTCGTATTTTGTGAGGCGTCACTGGATAATAAAACGAGCTTTGCCTTTCCGCTCCGGATTTCGTTAATACTTAACTCCTCGCCCGAGATAATTTTTCGTGCCCGATTGGCCAATCCAAGCAATGATAACCATTGATTTTGTTTCATTTGGATGACCCGTTCTCCTTCTCAATTAATGAAAGCAGTTCTTCATAGATTGCATCTGTTACAGGTACTTCTAGATGATTAGATAAAATATTTTTCTTCTTCGCTAACAGAACTGCTTCCTTATCCCTTGAAAGGTATGCCCCTCTTCCCGATTTTTTTCCGGTTAAATCGATCGAGACTTCCCCTTCTTTTGTGCGAACGATGCGAACGAGTTCTTTTTTCGGTTTCATTTCACCGGTAGCCACACATTTGCGCATAGGAACTTTTCTCTTTGTGTTCACAATCATTCACCTTACCTTTAATCAAACTTTTCTTCTTCTTCAAAGTTGGAATCAATTTGATCATCAAACAACTTGATCATTTCTTCCCGTGGATAGATTTCCAGTTCACGTGCTTCCGTTTCCGACTTAATATCAATCTTCCAGCCGGTTAATTTCGCAGCAAGACGAGCATTTTGTCCTCGCTTGCCAATGGCCAGGGAGAGTTGATAATCAGGAACCACGACTGTCGTTGCTTTTTCATCCTCGTTTACAATCACATCCAGCACTTTGGAAGGACTTAAGGCATTGGCCACAAAAACAACCGGGTCATCCGACCATTTGACAATATCGATTTTTTCGCCTTTTAATTCATTTACCACAGCCTGTACCCTTGCTCCTTTTGGTCCAACACAAGAACCAACCGGATCCACCTCAGGATTATCCGAATGAACGGAAATTTTTGAGCGGTCACCTGCTTCGCGGGCTACAGATTTAATTTCGACTGTCCCATCATAAATTTCCGGTACCTCAATTTCAAATAAACGTTTTAATAATCCTGGATGAGTGCGTGATACAAAAATTTGTGGTCCTTTTGTTGTCTTTTCTACTTTTGTAATAAAGACTTTAATTCGGTCATGCGGTTTATACCGTTCATTTGGCATCTGTTCATTTACTGGCAATAAAGCTTCGATTTTTCCTAAACTGACATAAATAAATTTGGAATCAAGCCTTTGAACAATTCCGGTCATGATATCTTCTTCGCGGTCGATAAATTCGGAGTAAATAATTCCTCTTTCCGCTTCCCTTACACGTTGGGTGACAACTTGCTTGGCTGTCTGTGCGGCAATTCTGCCAAAGTCTTTAGGTGTCACTTCCATTTCGACGATATCTTCTATTTGATAATTTGGATTGATACGCTGGGCATCCTCCAACGAGATTTCCAGACGTGGATCAAAAACTTCTTCTACTACCTCTTTGCGGGCAAAAACCCGCATTGAACCGGTTTCTAAATTTAAATCAATTCTAACGTTCTGGGCCTGATTAAAATTTCGACGATACGCCGAAACCAGTGCTGCTTCTATTGCTTCTATTAATACATCTCTGGAAATGCCCTTCTCTTTTTCCAGAACGGTAAGAGCATCCAATAATTCGCTGCTCATTTTTTTGTATCCCCCTAATCCTGTTATTTTTCTTTTGGGTAATCATTACGAAAAAGTGACAGCAAGCCTTACAGCAGCGACTTTTTCATAAGGAATTTCAATGGTTTCTTTTCGGGTTTTCATTTTCATTTCGAGTTTAATCTGTTGACCATCAAATTCAAGTAAAATACCTTCAAAGCTTTTTTCACCATTAATTGGTTCATACGTTTTAACTAAAATATTTTTACCAATCGCCTTCTCAAAATCCTTTTGTTTTTTTAATGGTCGTTCAGCACCAGGAGATGATACTTCCAAAAAGTAGTTGTGTGGAATGGGATCCACTTCATCCAGTTTCTCACTAAGACGTTCACTTACCAAACCGCAATCTTCAATGTCCACACCAAGCTCTTTATCAATAAATACGCGAAGAAACCAGCTTTTTCCTTCCTTCACATATTCTATTTCCACCAGTTCTATGTCAAGCTCTTGACAAATCGGTGCGGCCAGTTCTTCGACCACTTCCGTTACTTTGCTCATGCCATACCTCCTTTTCCACCCAGACCGATCTTTAGCGGAAGCTTTATCAAAGTAACAAAAAAACCACTGTAAACAACACGAAAGAGTGGGAGAATCCCACTCTTAGATACGAGAGTAATCTTTAGTATTTCCAATAAAACTATACCATAACCATATTGTTTATGCAAATCAGAAAAGCGGAAGCACCCCTAGAATAAGGAGAGTTGGTTTTGTTCTGGCAGTGATTCCAAACAGCCCTGTTTATCCAAATATTCCAGGATGGTTTTGGACACCTTTCCACGTTGCTGCAGGTCTTCCTTTGATAAAAATTCCCCTTCTGCCCGAGCCTTGACGATATTTTGGGCGGCATTAGTGCCAAGACCTGGGATAGAATTAAATGGCGGGATTAATGAATTCCCATCAATGATAAACTCTGCAGCAGCCGATTTGTATAAATCGTAATTTTGGAAAGAGAAACCTCTCTGGGTCATTTCCAATGCCAATTCTAAAACAGTTAGCAAGCTTTTTTCTTTATTTGAAGCTTCTAATCCTTTGGCATTGATTTCTTCCATTTTGGCCCGAATCGCTTCTGGCCCACGTGTCATGATTTCAATATCAAAATCCTCAGCCCGCACGGTAAAATAGGCAGCATAGTATAAAAGCGGCAGATGAACTTTAAAATAGGCAATCCGTACCGCCATTAATACATAGGCAGCAGCATGGGCTTTAGGGAACATGTATTTAATTTTTTTACAGGAGTCAATATACCACTCAGGGACATTATTCCTGCGCATCTCCGCTTCCATTTCTTCCGTTAACCCTTTTCCTTTACGGACAGATTCCATTATTTTAAACGCAAACGAAGGTTCAAGCCCCTGATAAATCAGATACACCATGATATCATCCCGACAGCCAATCACCTCACTTAAGGTACAAGTCCGATTTTGGATCAATTCTTGGGCATTGCCCAGCCAAACATCTGTGCCATGTGACAGACCGGAAATTTGGACAAGTTCGGAAAAAGTGGTTGGTTTTGTATCTTCAAGCATTTGCCGTACAAATCTTGTCCCAAATTCAGGAATTCCAAGTGTTCCGGTTTTACACATAATTTGTTCCTCAGTTACCCCCAGTGATTCGGGACTGCTAAAGATTTTCATGACTTCGGGATCATCCGTTGGAATCGTTTTAGGATCAATTCCGCTTAAATCCTGAAGCATTCTGATTACCGTCGGATCATCGTGACCAAGAATATCCAGTTTTAGGACGTTATCATGAATGGAATGGAAATCAAAATGGGTTGTCCGCCATTCCGAATTCCGGTCGTCCGCCGGAAACTGGATCGGGGTAAAATCAAATACGTCCATGTAATCTGGAATAACGATAATTCCGCCTGGATGCTGACCGGTTGTCCGTTTAACACCCGTACAGCCGGCAGCGAGCCGTTCCACTTCGGCATTGCGGATATGCAAATTATTATCCTGTTGATACGCTTTTACATAGCCAAAAGCTGTTTTTTCAGCCACTGTGCCGATTGTTCCCGCACGGTAGACATTGTCTTCTCCAAACAACACCTTCGTATAATTATGAGCTCTTGGCTGATATTCACCGGAGAAGTTCAAATCAATATCAGGAACCTTATCCCCTTTAAAACCTAAAAAGGTCTCAAAAGGAATATCGTGGCCGTCTTTGCGATACTTCGCCCCACATTGTGGACAATTTTTATCAGGTAAGTCAAATCCCGATCCGACTGAACCATCATTAAAGAACTCTGAATGTTTGCATTCCGGACAAACATAATGTGGCGGCAGCGCATTCACTTCGGTTATTTCCGTCATTGTTGCCACTAACGAAGAACCGACAGAGCCCCTTGACCCGACAAGATAGCCGTCATCAAGAGATTTCTTGACTAATTTGTGGGCGATTAAATAAATAACCGCAAACCCATGGCCAATAATACTTTTTAATTCTTTTTCCAGCCTTGCCTCAACAATTTCCGGCAGCGGGTCGCCGTATATTTTATGGGCCATTTCATAGCTCATTTGCCGAATTTCTTCTTCCGCACCTTCAATTCTTGGTGTATATAATTCATCCTTTATCGGCTTGATCACATCTATCATATCAGCAATTTTATTTGTGTTGGTGACAACGATTTCCTTAGCCTTTTCTGCTCCTAAAAAGGCAAAGGCATCGAGCATTTCATTGGTTGTCCGAAAATGAACATCGGGAAGTTGATGACGATTGAGCGGATTGGCACCGCCCTGAGAATTAATCAGGATTTTCCGATAGATCTTATCATTTTCGTTCAAATAATGGACATTCCCGGTTGCGACAACTGGAATCCCCAGCTTGTCTCCCAAAGCGACGATGTTGCCAATAATTTGCTCGAGCGCCTTTTCATCACGGACCAGTTCCGTTTCAATCAACGGTGCATACACTTGCTTTGGCATGACCTCTAGATAATCATAAAAACGGGCAATTTCCATGACTTCCTCCGGAGGCTTTTGCATCATTCCTTCAAACACTTCACCTTTGTCGCAGGCCGAGCCAACAATAATTCCTTCGCGGTATTTTTGCAGAACTGAGCGAGGGATCCTTGGCACACGGTAAAAATATTCAACATGAGCAATCGAAATTAATTTAAATAGGTTTTTTAAACCCGCCTCTGTTTGGGCCAAAAGCGTGCAATGATAGGGTCTGGCTCGTTGATAAGCATTGCCTTTTCCCATATATTCGTTAAATTCATCATGATACAGAATCCCTTTTTCATGGGCTTCCTTTAACATTTTCATTAACAAATAACCTGTCGCCTCAGCATCATAAATGGCTCGGTGATGCTGTGTTAATTCGACATCATATTTTTTCGTCAATGTATTTAGGCGGTGGTTCTTTAGTTCCGGATGCAGGAAACGAGCCAGTTCCAGAGTATCAATGACCGGGTTGGCCGCTTTTTCAAAACCGATTTTTTGATAACCGACATTTAAGAAGCCCATATCAAACGTGGCATTATGTGCAACCAGGATTGCATCTTGAGCCCAATCACGGAACTTGGTCAGCACTTCGGAAACTTCCGGAGCATTTTCCACCATTTCATCAGTTATACTGGTCAAATTAATCGTGGTCGCTGATAAACGATGATGGGGGTTGGCAAATGATTCAAATCGGTCAATAATCTCCCCGCCTTTCACCTTTACTGCAGCAAGCTCAATAATCGTGTCATACACAGCAGAAAGTCCCGTTGTTTCAACGTCAAAGACAACATAAGTATCCTCTTCAAGCAGACGGTGAGCATCATTATAGGCAATAGGAACACCATCATCGACTAAATTGGCCTCGACCCCATAAAGAATTTTTATATCATGTTTCTTTCCAGCACTAAATGCTTCTGGAAAGGACTGGGCAACTGCATGGTCGGTAATGGCAATCGCCTTATGACCCCATTTTTTCGCCTGGGCCACAAGTGTGCTTACTGGCGTGACAGCATCCATTTGACTCATGGGGGTATGAAGATGCAGTTCAACGCGCTTTTCTCCCTCTGGTGCCGTATCCTTGCGTTCAACCGGTTTTATTTCATGAATATCGTTCGCAATCATCACGAGGTCGCGCACAAAGGTATCATTTTGAATACTGCCGCGAACCTTTACCCACATGCCTTTTTTCACACGTTGAAATTGATTGGCATCCTCTTTATCACGGGAAAACATTTTGACCATGATGGAGCTTGTATAGTCCGTAATTTTAAATGTAAGCAAGGAGCGGCCGCTTCTTAATTCACGGATTTCGGCATCAAAGATATACCCCTCAACGACAACTCGTCTTTCCTCATCAACAATTTCGATCATGCTGCGCAGATCGCTGTCATCCTTTATCGAAAGGCCAATTGAAAGCGGTCCTTCACTGGCATCGCCATTGTCTTGGTCTTTCTCGGCCCCCTGCTTTTGCATTTCTGCCAATGCTAAAAGTGCTCTTTCATGATCCTCTTGTTCCTTGGCTTGTAAGAACTGCTCATATTCATTACTGTTCGCTGCTTTTTTTACTTCCATTTCAATTGAAATTGCCGGAAACCCGAAAGACTGGAGTGTGGTTGCGATCACAGAACTATATTTCCGCTTAATCGTTAATCCTTCAGCTTCATTATGAACAGCGACTGTCAGTTTATGCCCGTTAACCAAGGGGATTTGTTCATTTAAAAGCTTTAATAGAGGGGGGGAAATGCCGTCTATTTGCTGAATACAATAACTCCAGTATTGTTGCAGTAATTCTTGAGTATACGTGGGACTTTCAACATTGAATTCATATGAAATTTTTGCAATATGCGAAAAAGTTTTCTCAAGTCTTGTAGCAAATTGAATATACACATTAAAGGGAAGGATTTTTTCAAGCAAAAATTGAAAATGCCACTTCCTCGATTTCTTTTCAACCAATAACCTTTCAATTTGCGCATTATTAAAATGCACTACAACAGCATCGTCAACCAATTGCAGCTGCTGGAGCAAGAGTTGGAATCGCTTTTTATTGCCAAGGGCATGTTCGCTCATCGTTCTCTCTCCCATCTTATCTATCTATCATTTTCTATCAAGAGATAATTATATCATATCCCGCCGACTAATTCGGTTTTATTCGACAAAATCCATCAGCCATTTTTCGCTACTCTATTTTATTTTTGCAAAAAAAAGAGAACCACTTGTAGGTTCCCATCATTGTTTCTATTTCAAGAAAAACCGTTGAATATCATTCCAGGTGACGACAAGCATCAGCAGCATAAGTAAAGCAAAGCCGATAAAATGAACCATGCCCTCTTTTTGTCTGTCAATTGGTTTCCCTCTGACTGCCTCTATCGCAAAAAACATCAGCCTGCCGCCATCAAGTGCAGGAATTGGTAATAAATTCATAATCCCTAAGTTAATGCTTAATATCCCAGCCCATTTCATTAAATAGAAGATGCCGGATTTCGCTACTTCAGCAGTAGAATTGTAAATTCCTACCGGCCCCGACAAGGCATCAATCGAAAATTGGCCAGTGATCAGCTTTCCGAGCATAACAAATATTTGTGTTGTCCAGAAATATGTTTCTTTGGCACCTGCCGTAATCGCTTGAACAGGAGATTTTTCCATTGGGCTGTAAACACCAATAATCCCCATTTTTTGACCATCTACTGTTTTTTCCTGAGGAGTTACCTGAATCTCTCTTTCTTGTCCATTACGGACGATTGAAAATTCCAGTTTTTCATTTGGATGTTTGCGGATCACATCAACCACATCTGACCAACTTGAGATCTCCGAACCATTAATACTTTGGACAAGGTCTCCTTGCTGCAGTCCGGCAGCCTTTGCGGCCCCATCCGGAGTAATAACTCCCAATTTTGGTTCATTAGTGGGGACACCCTGCAATAAGGCAATCATAATAAAGACGATAAAGGCCAAAACAAAGTTCATCATCGGACCTGCAAAAATGGTCAAAAACCTTTGTCCTAATGTTTTCGAAGCAAATTGTCTATCAATGGGAGCCAACTGTGATTCAACACCGTTTTCAACAATCACTGCCGTTGGAGCAATCGAAAAAGTGTGTAAATTTTCATGATCATCATCGGGGTATCCTTTAATCAACAGATCTTTTTCAATGTCAGCATCTTCAACTTCAATAATCCGAACATCAGGAAACTTATCCTTGTTGTTTATGATGATTTTATTTACCTGATCTTCCTTATTAAACAACAGTCCAATCCGGTATCCTGGTTTAATTTCGAGCATTTCCGGATCTTCACCGGCCATACGGACATAACCGCCAATTGGCAATAAGCGAATCGTATAGGTCGTTTCGCCTTTTTTATGGGAAAATACTTTTGGCCCCATTCCAATGGCAAATTCCCGACAAAGAATGCCGGCCCGTTTGGCAAAAATAAAGTGACCAAACTCATGAAAGAAAACCAGTGCGCCAAAAATGACAATAAAGGCAATAACTGTATTCAAAAATAAAACCACCTTTTTTTAGGGTTGGGAAGTCTCTCTAACGAAGTAGTGTATTAACATACTTTCTAGTTTCCTTATCAATTTCTTGAATCAAATCCAAACTTGGAAATTCGACTGTCTGATGATGGTTTAACGCCTTCTCAACCAAATCTTCAATTTGTAAGAAACGAATTTTACCTTGTAAAAAGGCAGCTACCGCAGTTTCATTGGCAGCATTCAGCACGGTTGGCATCGTACCGCCGATTTTACCCGCTTCATAGGCAAATTGTAAACAGCGGAACCGCTTGAAGTCCATCTCTTGGAAATGTAATTGGCCAATCTTTGCCAGATCAAGTCGTTTTCCGGTTGCAAGCGGCAGACGGTCTGGATATGTAAGCGCATATTGAATCGGAACCCTCATATCTGGTGTCCCAAGCTGTGCTTTAATACTGGAATCATGAAATTCAACCATCGAATGGATGATGCTTTCTTTATGAAGCAGGACATCAATTTTTTCATACGGCAGGTCGAACAGCCAGTGTGCCTCAATTACTTCTAATCCTTTATTCATCATCGTTGCTGAATCAATGGTAATTTTTGCACCCATCGACCAGTTTGGATGATTCAATGCCTCTTCAACCGTAACGTTCTCTAACTCACTTCGGGTTCGGTCACGAAAGCTGCCCCCAGACGCAGTTAAGATTAACCGTTCAATATTTTTATCTTTCTCCCCTTGAAGAGATTGAAAAATCGCAGAGTGCTCACTGTCAACAGGCAGGATGGCTACATTATGTTTGCTAGCTGCCTCCATGACCAAATGACCGGCAGTAACAAGCGTTTCTTTATTGGCAATGGCAATTGTTTTTCCAGCTTCAATCGCTTTTAATGTTGGATTTAATCCGATGCTGCCGAGCACTGCATTCACAAGAATATCAGCTTTTTCATAGGTTGCTGTTTCCATGATGCCTTCTTCCCCGTATATAAATTTTATATGGGGATATTCCTCTTTTAATGTATTATAATCGATATAGTTTTGTACAGAAACAAGCTCAGGCTGAAATTCTTCGATGATTTTTCGTGTTAAAACGACATTTTTCCCCACAGACATTGCCTTTAAACTAAATTCCTCAGGGTGTTCACGAATAATATCCAGCGTTTGCGTACCAATTGAACCGGTGGCGCCCATTAAACTAATTGTTTTCAAGTATGTCATCTCCTGATCATTTAACAATTTCTTCAGCCAATATGGAAAAGAGACAGCAATGGCAGAACAAATAGGAGGCTGTCGAAACGGTCAAGGATCCCTCCATGGCCTGGTAAAATATTCCCCGAGTCTTTCACATTAAAATGGCGTTTATAGGCAGATTGCACCAAATCACCAAGTTGTCCAAAAACAGACAAAATGACGGTCATTGCAATTAATGTGATGATGGTTGCATTGATGTCGGAAAAAACACCAAACAATATGCCAACGACAACGGCTGAAATGATTCCGCCAAAGAAACCTTCCACTGTTTTATTTGGGCTGATTTCCGGCCAAAGCTTTTTCCTTCCATAGGCTCTTCCAACAAAATATGCCCCTGAATCGGTAGCCCAAACAATAAATATGGAATAAAAAATATAGACTAGTCCAGCCTCACGCGTTTGGATGAAAAAATAAAAACCAATGCCTACATAAATGGCTGATAATATCGTAAAAGCAGCATTTTCAAAATCAAAGCGGTTCTTTGTTATAACCGTATAAGATAATAATAAAAGGATTAAGGCAATGCCTATTTCTGTTTTCGAATAATAAAAATCAACCAATACCTCGTTTGGTAATAATATCGTCCAAAGCAAGATTGATGTTAAAATGCCATAAGGTGAAAATATACTTAGTTTTTTCATCCTCAATAATTCAAACAGCCCAACAGTGGCAAGCAGGTAAGTCATCAGTACAAACGGAAGCCTGCCATAAATTACGATTGGCAAAAAAAGGGCTGCAGCGACAACTGCGGTTATGATTCTTTGCTTCATTTAAATGTTCACACCTTTAATGTTTTAGAGAAGGTAACAGACGAGTTGGTGCTTCAATATTACTTTTTTGATTCAGCAAAAACAGGAACGTTATTATATACCGCCAAACCTTCGCTGGCGTTTTTGATACACCTCAACAGCTTCCAATAAGTGTTCCTCACTAAAATCAGGCCATAATACGTCCGTAAACCAAAACTCAGAGTATGCTAATTGCCAAAGCATAAAATTGCTTAGGCGAATTTCCCCGCTTGTTCGGATTAATAGATCGGGATCGGGAAATTCAGCCGTCATTAGATAAGAAGAAAATATCTGTTCCGTTAACTCTGATTCCTTGAGCTTACCATTTTGACAATCATTTAAGACCTGTTTTACGGCGTCGACAATCTCCGCCCTGCTTCCATAATTTAAAGCGAAGTTTAAAACGAGCCCATCATTGTTTTTTGTTTCTTTCATAGCTTTTTCAATTGCCCTCAGAGTATGTTCAGGAAGTTGATTTTTATAGCCCATCATTTTAACCTGAACATTATTTTCAATTAACTCGGGGAGAAAAGTCCCTAAGAACTCCTCAGGCAGCTTCATAATATAGTCCACTTCATTTTTTGGACGTTTCCAATTTTCTGTTGAAAAAGCATATAATGTCAAAGTTTTGATACCAAGATCATTGGCCAGCATCGTCGTTTTCCGAACCACTTTCATCCCTTCATGATGGCCCGCAATTCTTGGCAGTGCCCGTTTTTTGGCCCAACGTCCATTACCGTCCATTATAATCGCCACATGTTCGGGAATCGGCGATTTCTTTATCTCTTCTATTTTATCTCGGAGTATGGAAGAGTTATTTTGGTTCTTCCAAAGCCTTAATTTATTTAACATAACATTGCTCCTCCAAATAATTAATCTTTTCCTCCGAATAAAAACTTTGTTTGTAAAATCTATGTATCGGACCTGCTTCTTTTATATGGTTATATCATAACAAAAAAATCGAAAGATATCTCTAAAAAACAAATGTAATTGAGGTGATATGAATATTGTACCAATACATCTTTACCAATTAAAGGAAGTGTATGCACTTCCTCCGCTTTTCTTATCTTGTGGAGTACTCCCACTTTACCACCAATAGGAAAAAAACCCCCTAAAAAGAGGGTTTAAAAAATCGACAGTACTTAAATTTCCATAATTTCTTTTTCTTTATCCTTTGTAATTTGATCAATTTTGCTGATATGCTCATCTGTTAGCTTTTGAATATCATCAGAATACCCATGAAGAGCATCTTCTGTTATTTCTCCACTTTTCTCCAGCTTTTTCAATTCATCGTTGGCATCGCGGCGGATATTACGGATTGCAATTTTTGCTTCCTCTGCTTCTTTTTTGACTAATTTCACTAATTCCTTCCGGCGTTCTTCCGTTAATTGTGGAATAGCAAGCCGAATAACGGTACCATCACTGGAAGGATTTAAACCTAAATCAGATTTTAAAATAGCTTTCTCGATATCGCCCAAGATTGATTTATCATAGGGTTGAATAACAAGTAATCTTGCCTCCGGAGTAGAGATTCCGGCTAGTTGATTTACAGGTGTCGGCGCACCATAATAATCCACTGTAACTCTATCCAATAATGAGGCACTTGCTCTCCCGGCCCGAATGCTCGCCAGCTCTCTGGTGTAGGCTTGAATTCCCTTGGTCATTCTTTCTTTTGCCGAATTAATGACTTGTTTTGGCATTATTTTTTCCCCCTAACGATTGTACCAATTTTTTCACCCAAAACTGCTTTTTTAATATTTCCAGATTCCGTAATAGAAAAAACGATGAGCGGGATATTATTATCCATACATAATGAAGAAGCGGTTGAATCCATGACCGCTAACCCTTCCTTAAGCACATCAAGGAACGATAAGTCATCATATTTCGTAGCATTAGCATCCGTCCGCGGATCTGCCGTATATACGCCATCGACATTATTTTTTGCCATCAAAATAACCTCGGCATCAATTTCGGCTGCCCGCAGTGCTGCCGTAGTGTCAGTCGAGAAATATGGATTTCCGGTTCCAGCAGCAAATATAACTACGCGTTTTTTCTCCAAATGCCTGATTGCTCTTCTTCTAATATATGGTTCAGCTACTTGGCGCATTTCGATTGAAGTTTGAACCCGGGATTCGACACCCAAATGTTCTAAACTATCCTGTAAGGCCAATGAATTCATAACCGTAGCCAGCATTCCCATGTAATCTGCCGTCGCCCGGTCCATTCCCATCTCACTGCCAATTTTACCACGCCAAATATTACCGCCACCAACAACTACCGCTACCTCTACCCCAAGCTCAGCAATTTCTTTTACCTGGGTAGCGATTGATTTAATGATCGAAGGTTTAATACCAAATCCTGAATCTCCAGCTAATGCCTCCCCGCTTAATTTTAAAACAACACGTTTGTATTTAGGACTACTCATATAAACCTCCACATGGTTAGAAAAGCTTAGGGTGCCTGCATATGTACAAGAAGAACCGTCAAAAAAATTTTCAACCTTCTTGACGGCTTTTGCTTTAAGATCACATAGGGACAATAGCGCCCTCAAGCTAAACTTTTTTCATATTAAGTATTTCTTTAAAAATAGGGAACACGCATTGTGTCCCCTATTCAACTCTATTACAGTGAACAGTTTCTTAAAACTTCAGTCATGTTATTTTCAAGAAAAGTTGACTATTTTTTATTCACTTGATTCATAACTTCTTCAGCAAAATTGTCTTCGCGCTTTTCAATACCTTCGCCTACTTCGTAACGAACAAATTCACGAAGTTTGGCACCTTTTGATTCAACAAATTGACGGACTTTTTGATCCGGATTCTTAACAAAAGCCTGATCAAGGACACAAACCTCTTCAAAATATTTACCAAGACGGCCTTCAACCATTTTTTCAACGATTTTTTCTGGTTTGCCTTCATTTAAAGCCTGTTGTGTTAATACTTGACGTTCATGCTCTACTTCTTCTTGCGATACCTGATCACGAGATACATATTTAGGATTTAGGGCAGCAATATGCATCGCAACATCTTTAGCAGCATCTGCGTCAGTTGATCCTTCCAATACTGTTAAAACTGAAATCCGTCCCCCCATATGCAAATAAGCGCCAAAAGCGTCATTATCCGTTTTTGATAAAATAGCAAAGCGGCGAAGGGTTAATTTTTCACCAATTTTTGCAATCGCTGCATTAATATGATCGGCAACGGTTGCACCGTTTTCCATTGTTTGTGTTAAAGCTTCTTCAACCGAAGCCGGTTTGTTTTTCAAAAGATGCGCGGCAAGTTCTTTTACAAGAGTTTGAAATCCTTCATTTTTAGCAACGAAGTCAGTTTCAGAGTTCACCTCTAAAATAACCGCATCATTTCCCTCTGTTGAGATAGAAGTTAATCCTTCCGCTGCAATCCGGTCTGCCTTTTTAGCTGCTTTGGCAATCCCTTTTTCACGAAGGAAGTCAATTGCTTTATCCATGTCACCATTTGTTTCAGTTAGCGCTTTTTTACAATCCATCATACCAGCGCCAGTTTTTTCACGTAGTTCTTTTACCATTTGAGCAGTTATTGCCATAACAAAGTTCCTCCTTTAATATACTATGTACCCATATCTTAGCCAATCAAGCTGAAGATAAAACTTTTTCAAATGACCATTTCTTTAAAAAAAGGTGATAAAGGGTCTCCCTCTTATCACCTTTTTATTAGTTTACGTTATTAAAATTAAGCTTCGACAACAGTTTCTTCGCCTTGTTTTGCTTCCAGGATGGCATCAGCCATTTTAGAAGTTAATAGTTTAACGGCACGAATGGCATCATCGTTTGCAGGGATGACAACATCGATTTCATCAGGATCACAGTTTGTATCAACAATCCCTACGATAGGAATGTTTAATTTCTTGGCTTCAGCTACAGCGATGCGCTCTTTACGAGGGTCAATAATGAATAATGCATCTGGAAGCTGCTTCATATCTTTGATTCCGCCTAAGAATTTTTCAAGGCGTTCCTGTTCTTTCTTTAATTGGACAACTTCTTTTTTCGGTAAAACATCGAAAGTCCCATCTTCAGCCATTCTCTCAATATCCTTTAAACGACCGATACGCTTTTGAATCGTTTCAAAGTTTGTTAATGTACCGCCTAACCAGCGATGGTTTACATAGTACATACCTGAACGTTCTGCTTCTTCTTTTACTGAATCTTGAGCTTGTTTCTTTGTACCAACGAAAAGCATTGTTCCGCCATTTGCAGCAAGCTCTTTCACCCAGTTGTAAGCTTCCTCAACCTTCTTAACTGTCTTTTGCAGGTCGATAATATAGATGCCGTTACGCTCGGTGAAGATATATTTCTTCATCTTAGGGTTCCAACGGCGTGTTTGGTGTCCAAAATGTACACCAGCTTCAAGCAATTGCTTCATTGAAATAACTGACATGTAATTTTTCCTCCTAATGGTTTTGATTTCCTCCGCCTGCATCATCTTTAAACAGAAACTGCACATGGCAGCACCACCTGTTTAAATCAACCGGCGTGTGTATTCACACCATGAAATAATATAGCATAGACAAAAAAAACAATCAAGTTTAACTTTAAAAAATAAGTGTCAGGCATCATATGAAGGTTCACATGGTACCTGACACCTCTACTACTTTTTAATGAGATTTAAGTTTTTCCAGCTCTACTAGGAATTTATCATTGAGGACTTTGATATAGGTCCCTTTCATTCCAAGCGAACGAGATTCAATTACACCAGCGCTCTCCAACTTTCTTAATGCGTTGACGATCACGGAGCGGGTGATGCCGACACGGTCGGCAATTTTTGAGGCGACTAATAAGCCTTCATGGCCATTTAGCTCTTCAAAAATATGTTCTATCGCTTCCAGTTCACTATAAGATAAAGAGCTTATAGCCATTTGTACGACCGCTTTACTTCTAGCTTCTTCCTCAATTTCTTCTGCTTTTTCACGTAAAATTTCCATACCGACAACAGTAGCTCCATATTCAGCAAGAATCAGATCATCATCCATGAATTTTTCATGTAGTCTCGCCAGTATTAATGTACCCAAGCGTTCACCACCGCCGATAATCGGGACAATAGTCGTTAATCCTTCACGGAATAGGTCTCTGTTTTCAACGGGAAAAGCTGTATATTCACTTTCAACCCCTAAGTTAGGAGAGGTTTCTGTAATGCTGAATAAGCTTTGAGTGTACTCTTCAGGGAATTGACGTTCTTCAAACATTTTTTTCATGCGTTCATTTTCAATCTGTTGATAAATCGAGAAGCCTAAGAGCTTGCCGCGGCGGCTAACAATGAAAATATTCGCTTCAATTGTTTCACTTAAGGTATCTGCCATTTCCTTAAAGTTTACCGGCTTTCCAGCAGCCTTTTGTAATAAAAAATTAATTCTTCTAGTTTTTGTCAGTAAATCCATCTGTTTCTTCCTCCTAAATAACTGCAACCATTATTAATTTTTTTTAAATATTTAAGCTTGCCTTGCAAAAAAACATGGTAACTCCAATATCTTCTAGAGAATATATTGGCTTAAATCCTTATTTTTCGAGATGGCCCCAAGTTTTTCATCCACATACTGCGGTGTGATCGTGATTTTATCCAGTGTAATTTCAGGTGCCTCAAAGGAAAGATCCTCCAATAGTTTCTCGAGAATGGTGTGAAGTCTTCTGGCACCTATATTATCGGTATTTTGATTCACTTCAAAGGCAATTTCAGCAATTCTATGAATAGCATCGTCAGAAAATTCAATTTGTATACCTTCTGTTTCCAATAATGCATGATATTGTTTAATCAGGGCATTGTCAGGCTCCACCAAAATCCGATAAAAGTCTTCCACTGTCAATTTCGTCAATTCAACCCGAATTGGAAACCGACCCTGCAGCTCTGGGATTAAGTCTGATGGTTTGGCCATATGAAAGGCACCAGCAGCAATAAATAATACATGGTCAGTTTTGATTGGACCGTATTTTGTTACGACTGTAGAACCTTCGACTACTGGCAAAATATCCCGCTGTACTCCTTCCCTGGAAACATCTGCAGAAGAACCGCCAGAATTTTTACTGGCAATTTTATCGATCTCATCAATAAAAATAATTCCGTTTTGTTCGGCACGATAGATCGCTTCAGTCGTTACTTCATCCATATCAATCAATTTGGCTGCTTCCTCATTGGTCAGGACTTTTCTTGCTTCACGAACCGTTAATTTTCGTTTCTTACGCTTTTTGGGCATAAGACTGGAAAGAGCATCCTGCATATTCGTGCCCATTTGTTCAATTCCGGAGCCTTGAAGCAAATCAAACATAGAAGGGGCTTGTTCTTCTACCTCCACTGTAACGACTTCATTCTCCAATTCTCCTAATGCTAGTTTTTCTTTGACAATCTTTCGCTTTTCATGGATCGAGTAATCCTCCTGGCTGACTTCCTGCTCTGGAGAAGAATTTCCCCCGCCAAATAACATTTCCAACGGGTTTTTATAATTTGTTGCCTTTTTTGCCGAAGGAACTAGCAATTCAACCAGCCTGCTGTTAGCGTTTTCTTCGGCTCGTTCCTTCACACTTTGCATCCGCTCCTCTTTCACGAGACGAACAGCTGTTTCAGCAAGGTCACGAACCATTGACTCAACGTCACGTCCTACATAGCCAACTTCGGTAAACTTGGTGGCTTCAACTTTCACAAACGGTGCACCAACCAGCTTGGCAATTCTTCGGGCGATTTCGGTCTTACCTACCCCGGTCGGACCAATCATTAGAATATTCTTTGGAATAATTTCGTCTCTCAAGTTTTCAGTCAACAGACCTCTTCTGTATCTATTTCTCAGAGCAACAGCAACAGCCTTTTTTGCATCCTTTTGTCCAATGATATATTGATCAAGTTTTTCAACAATTTGGCGGGGGGTTAAATTGGTTGTTCTTGCCATTTTATGTCTCCTTCCATTATAACTCTTCAACAATGATGTTGTGGTTTGTGTAGACACATATATCCGCAGCAATTTCTAATGAAGCTTTTGCTATTTGCTTGGCAGATAATTGTTCCCCAGCGTATCTTTTTAGGGACCGTCCCGCGGCCAACGCATAATTTCCACCGGAGCCAATCGCAAGAATTCCATCATCAGGTTCGATCACTTCACCTGTACCGGATACCAATAGGAGATTCTCGCGGTCCATCACAATCAGCATTGCTTCCAGTTTCCGAAGCACTTTATCACTTCTCCACTCTTTTGCCAGCTCAACAGAAGCTCTTTGCAGGTTTCCGTTAAATGCCTCTAATTTCCCTTCAAACAGCTCAAAAAGGGTAAAAGCATCGGCTACCGATCCGGCGAAACCGGCTATTACCTTCCCATTAAAGATCTTTCTAACTTTTCTTGCAGTATGCTTCATCACAACCGCATTACCTAAGGTAACTTGACCATCACCCGCCATAGCACACTCGCCATTGTGGTGAATGGCAAAAATCGTTGTTGCATGAAATTGATCCATTTATGGTCCTCCCTTTTGGAGTAAATAATGTTTCTCGATTTGTTCAGTTTAACTTATGTAAAAATTCCCAAAAATATCAACAGGAAATGATCTGTTTCCACTTATCCCTAAATAAATGAAAATTAGTAACATTATCGACAAACTGTTAGCTTCATGTTCAGCCTTGAACAAAAAAAAAGCACTAATTTACCCAATGGTTCATTTGTATATTTTGAATAATCCCACAACATTTGTAAATACATTATACAGAACTTTAATAAAACTTTCACATTTACGAGCATCAAGGCAGCCAAAAGCTCTTACATCATATCACATATTATTCATCCATGCAAGATATTTTACAAAAATTTCATAAAGTTCTGAATTGTCTATAGTGATGGTCCATACTTTTTTGTCTACAATCATTTAAGCCCATTTTGCATTGTACTACACGTTGCAAAAACAAAAAAGATTAAAAAGAAAAAATAGAAGAGCGGACATCTGCCCACTCTTAGCTTTGCGGTTCCTCCTTGTAGTCACACTTGATGCATTGGACCTGGACACCTTTCTTTAACTTCTTTTCTACCAAAAGTCCGTCACATTTCGGACAGTTTCTTGGCAGCGGTTTGTCCCAAGAAATAAAATCACATTCCGGATAGCGACTGCAGCCATAGAACAATCTTTTTTTCTTACTTTTTCTTTCGATAATCATGCCCTTTTTACAATTAGGACAAGTAACACCAATTTCTTTGACAATCGGTTTTGTATTTCGGCAGTCAGGGAAATTACTGCAGGCCATAAACTTCCCGTAGCGTCCCATTTTAAAAACCATGGGACTACCGCAGATTTCACAATCTTCACCAGCAGGTTCATCCTTTATTTCCACTTTTTCCATTTCCTGCTCGGCTTTGGCTAGATGAGTTTCAAATTCTCGGTAAAATGCATCGATCAATTTAATCCAGGGCATTTTGCCTTCTTCCACATAGTCCAATCCTTTTTCTAATCTCGCTGTAAATTCCACGTCGATAATATCCGGGAAAAATTCTACCATTACTTCATGGACAATTTCCCCAAGCTCTGTCGGAATAAAGCGTTTATTATCAAGCGATACATAGCCGCGCTTTTGAATCGTATCGAGCGTCGGGGCATATGTAGAAGGGCGGCCGATTCCAAGTTCCTCTAATGTTTTTACCAATCTTGCTTCCGTATATCTTGGCGGCGGCTGGGTAAAGTGCTGTTTAGGTTCAAGATCTTTTTGGAACACTTCGTCCCCCTCCTTAAGGTCAGGAAGCATTTTGTTGGTTTCATCCACTTGGTCATCAGTACCTTCAACATACAGTTTCATAAACCCAGGAAATTTAATTTTTGAGCCGGTTGCACGAAAAATGGCATTGCCATTCTGCAAATCAACACTCATCGTATCCATTACCGCCTGTGCCATTTGGCTCGCTAAAAAGCGTTCCCAAATTAATTTATATAACCGAAGTTGATCTCTTGATAAGAATGCCTTTAAACTATTGGGTTCTCGAAATGTGCTGGTTGGCCGGATTGCTTCATGGGCATCTTGGGCATTTGTTTGTTTTCTCTCTTTTCTATTATCAGACTTTAGATAATTTTCTCCGTAGGCAGTCTTAATAAAGTTAACGGCTTCGTTCTGGGCCACTTCTGATATCCGGGTAGAATCGGTTCTCATATAGGTAATCAAACCGACCGTACCTTCTTTTCCCAATTCAATCCCTTCATATAGCTGCTGTGCCAGCATCATCGTCTTCTTGGCCCGGAAATTTAATTTTCTTGCTGCTTCCTGTTGCAAAGAAGACGTCGTAAACGGCGGTGCCGGATTTCGCTTTCGCTCTTTCTTGCTTACGGATACCACTTTGAATTTATGACCATCCATCTCCCGCAGGATTCTTCGTACGTCTTCTTCCGACCTTACTTCTGTTTTTTCCTCACCGATTAAAGAATGGAAGCTTGCCGTAAATTGGTCTGTCCCTTTTATGAGTTCACAATCGATGGTCCAATATTCTTCAGGAATAAAGGCCTGGATCTCTTTTTCACGGTCAATAATCAATCTTACCGCCACAGATTGAACCCTTCCGGCACTCAAGCCTTTTTTAACCTTTTTCCATAAAAGCGGGCTTATATTATAACCTACCAGCCGATCCAAGACTCTTCGTGCCTGCTGGGCGTCAACTAAATCCATATTAATTGGACGCGGATACTTAAAAGATTCCTTGATCGCATCCTTGGTAATTTCATTAAAAACAACCCGGCAGTCTGATTTAACATCCAATCCAAGACTATGCGCCAAATGCCAGGCGATTGCTTCCCCCTCACGGTCAGGGTCGGCAGCGAGATAAACCTTTTTTGCCTTTTTAGCTGCTGTCTTTAGTTCTTTTAACACTGGGCCTTTGCCGCGGATCGTAATATATTTGGGTTCAAAATTATTTTCAACATCAACCCCTGTTTGGCTTCGGGGTAAATCTCGCACATGGCCCATCGATGCTTTTACTTTATATTTTTTTCCTAAATATCGTTCAATCGTTTTTGCTTTTGCTGGCGATTCGACGATAACAAGAAAGTCAGACATTTCCATTCCTCCTCTAAGAGGGAAAATATGAAAGCTCCTGGATGATAGCCAAAAAAGCTTTTCCTTAGGTGCTTACATAGTTTAGGAAGTTTTCTAAATTTCAATTTCTAAGCTAGAAAAAAACTTTTACAAAACTCCTTATCCCAAAAGTGATTCATCTTAATTTATTTACAATATTATTTATTAGTTTTCATCTTATTCTTTTTTTCGAACATCTGTTGGAAAATGTATAACAGATTAGAAATAATTTCAACCTTTTTATACTATATTTTCATTTTTTATTCAAAAAAACGCAATTTTTTAAACGTTTTTTCATAATTTAGTTAGAGTTTTATCATAATTCTTCTAAAATATCCTCAGCTTTGGTGATCAGTTTTGCCCCTTGCTGGATTAAATCATTTGTTCCCAAGGAAAAAGGATTAAAAATACTGCCTGGCAGCGAAAATACTTCACGGCCTTCATTAACTGCAAAATTTGCTGTAATTAAGGAACCACTTTTTCGTTTGGCTTCAATAATAAATGTTCCTCTGGACAAACCGCTAATGATCCGATTCCGTGCGGGAAAGTGCCATTTTTGCGGCTTGGTATCCGGTGGATATTCTGAAAGCACCAGTTGTGTGTCCATCATTTCTAGTGCCAAATTTAAATTCTCTCTTGGATAAATATGATATAATCCCCCTGCAAGAACACCAATGGTGCGGCCGCCATTTTTTATCGCATATTGATGGGCAAGGGCGTCAATTCCTTTTGCCAGACCGCTGACAATCAGGACATTATTTTCAATTAATTGGGGGAACAGGAGCCTAATGGCATTTCGGCCATACTGTGTTGCCTGCCGTGATCCGACAACTGCCAGCTTCGGTTCTCGTTCAAGTAAGGAAATATCGCCCTTCGCAAATAAAGCCCATGGCGGTTGATAAATTTCCTTTAAATACACAGGATATTCCTTATCAAATATCGTGATAACCTGGATATCGTTTGATTTATATTGCTGAATTTGCTCATGAATGAGTTCGGGAAAAAAGCAATCGATCGATGGGTTTGAAGAAGGAGTTTCATTTGTGGGGAAAACCATTTTTAGTTGTGCAGTTGAATGATTTGGGTGAAGCAATTCAAGCATCGGGTCTTTCTGCAATATTTTCAATACATTATTCCACGAACTATTTGGATAATGAAGCAATGTTATCAGTCTTTCTCTGAATTGATTCATCAACAAGATTCCTCCATTATTTTTTATTGAGTATCTGTAATAAGCAAGCAGTGTTTGCACTACAGGGCGCTCCCGCCTAAAAACGCAGAAATAGCCCCTCTTGCTACGAGGGACTATCTGCGGTTCATTCATCGGTGTCTGCGGATTCATGACTAGCTGCGAGCCTTTAGCGCTGTAACCTTTTTTAATGAGTTTTACATTTCTCGTACAAGCCTTTTTCTTTAAGGACTTCGATTAACGTTTCTCCCATTACAGCTGGGGTTTCCGCCACTTTAATGCCGCATTCGTTCATAACACGAATTTTCTCATCGGCTGTACCTTTACCGCCGGAGATAATTGCGCCGGCATGGCCCATGCGCTTACCGGGAGGGGCAGTACGGCCGCCAATGAAGCCGACAACTGGTTTTGTCATATTTGCCTGTACCCATTTCGCCGCTTCTTCCTCAGCGGTACCACCGATTTCACCAATCATGATGACGGCATAAGTTTCAGGGTCTTCATTGAAAGCTTTTAACACATCGATAAAGTTTGTTCCATTAACTGGGTCGCCGCCAATACCGACAGCCGTTGTTTGACCAATACCAGCTTGAGTTAATTGATGTACCGCTTCGTATGTCAATGTACCCGAGCGGGAAACAACACCGACATGACCTTTTTTATGAATATAGCCAGGCATGATACCAATCTTGCATTCATCTGCTGTAATCACACCTGGGCAGTTCGGACCGACTAAGCGAGTCTTCTTTCCCTCCATATAACGTTTCACTTTCACCATATCCAAAACTGGAATATGCTCGGTAATACAAATAACAAGATCCAGTTCAGCATCGACTGCTTCGATAATAGAATCAGCCGCGAATGGTGCAGGAACATAGATAACAGATGCATTTGCTCCGGTCGCTTCTACCGCTTCTCTTACGGTATTAAATACAGGTACCCCTTCTACTTCTTGTCCGCCCTTACCTGGAGAGGTTCCGCCAACAATCTTTGTACCATATTCAAGCATTTGTTTCGTATGGAAACGGGCAGTGCCGCCAGTAATCCCTTGAACTAAAACTAAAGTATCTTTATTAATAAAAACGCTCACGTTCATTCCCCTTTCTTTCGATCCTATTTAACTAGTGAAACGATTTTTTGTGCGCCGTCTGCCATCGATTCAGCCGCAGTAATGTCTAAACCTGACTCTGAAAGGATTTTCTTACCTAAGTCAACGTTTGTTCCCTCTAAACGAACAACAAGCGGAATTGTTAGTCCAACTTGCTTTGCTGCTTCTACGACACCTTCTGCAATGACGTCACACTTCATAATTCCGCCAAAAATATTGACAAAAATACCTTTTACATGGGGATCAGAAAGGATAATTTTAAATGCTTCCGTAACCTTCTCAGCTGTGGCACCACCGCCAACATCCAAGAAGTTTGCTGGCTCGCCGCCATAATGCTTAACGATATCCATTGTCGCCATTGCCAGTCCGGCACCGTTAACCATACAGCCGATATTTCCATCTAAAGCGATATAGCTTAAATCATATTTAGATGCTTCGATTTCTTTTGGATCTTCTTCTTCAAGATCACGATATTCTAATACGTCCTTTTGACGATATAATGCATTGGAATCAAAGTTTAATTTAGCATCCAAGGCCATGACTTTTCCATCACCGGTTACAACCAATGGGTTAATTTCCGCAATCGAGCAGTCTTTGTCGATATAGGCATTGTAAAGTCCTGTCATGAACTTCACCGCCTGATTAATCAATTCCTTTGGAATATTGATATTGAAGGCCAGACGACGTGCTTGGAACGGCATTAAACCAAGAACGGGATCAATTTCCTCTTTAAAAATTTTCTCTGGTGTGTTGGCGGCAACTTCTTCGATCTCTGTACCGCCTTCTTCGGAGCCCATTAACACGACTCGGGAAGTAGAACGGTCCAAAACTAGGCCAACATAGTATTCTTTTTTGATGTCACAGCCCTCTTCGATTAATAGACGCTTTACTTCTTTTCCTTCCGGGCCTGTTTGATGTGTCACCAATGTTTTTCCTAAAATTTCGCTGGCGTATGTACGAACCTCATCAAGATTTTTCGCTACTTTAACCCCACCGGCTTTACCCCTTCCGCCTGCGTGAATTTGCGCTTTTACGACACAAACTTCCGTGCCTAATTCTTTGGCCGCTTCAACGGCTTCTTCTACCGTGAAAGCTACTTTACCATTTGGAACCGTAACTCCATATTTTCTGAGGATCTCTTTCCCCTGATACTCATGGATATTCATTTCCCATCCTCCTCAATTTTACTGTTTGCAAAAATTGACTCCGTTTTCATTTTATATGAATGAGTTTAACCTTGTCTACCATTAAGCAATAAATTATATTACTCTAGATTTTTTATCTTCAATAATCGTATATACCCCAAAAATTATTTTAAAATAAGAAATTATTATTTTTTTACTATAACAAAAAACAGGCATAATAGCCTGTTTTAAAAATATATTTATGAGAATAGATTTGGCATATAGATTTCTTTTATTGGTGAAAAAGATTTCCGGTGATAGGGGGTTATTCCGTATTTCTTAATGGCCTGTAAATGCTCCTTTGTCCCGTATCCCATATTATGTTCAAAACCATATTCGGGATAGCTCAGGGAAATTTCCTTCATTAGCTTATCTCTTGTTGTTTTAGCAACAATAGAGGCTGCGGCAATCGAAATACTCTGGGCATCTCCTTTAATAATTGATTCTGACGGATAAGGAGTCATGAGCGGCATCGCATCGATCAATAGAAAGTCAGGCTGGATATGTAATGAGGCGATTGCTGATTTCATCGCCTTCTTCGTCGCTTCATATATATTGATTTCGTCGATTTCATCAGCTTGAATCTGGGCTATACTGACTGAAACAGCTTCTCGTTTAATAATTTCCGCATATTCCTCGCGCTTTTTTTCTGATAGCTTTTTGGAGTCATCGATCCCCGGCAAGTAGAAATTATCCGGCAAAATAACGGCAGCGGCCATTACCGGACCAGCGAGGGGGCCCCTTCCTACCTCGTCCACACCGGCAATTAGTTGATATCCCTGGAACCAGAATTTTCGTTCATATTGAGTCATCTCATGAAATTTGGCTTTAAGAAACTGTTCTTCTTCCCGTAATTTCCGCCATTTATTCAGGCTTTTTTGAACACCAATCCGGCTATCTTTTTCAAGTTCAAGGATATAGGGATGAAGCTCATCCGTAATAGCTGTCAGATTCTTTTCGATTTCTGCAATCGACGGTCGTTTCATATTCGTCACCTTAACTTTTCAGATTTACAGAGTTGTTATCTCAAAATCGCCTGGTTTTTCAAACGAGATCGGTCCAAATTTTTCAGAGCGGATTTCCCGGATGACAAGTTCGGCCACTTTATCATAATCGACCATCCCGCCACCCATCAAGCAGCCTCTGAGCCTGCCTATATGTTCGAACAGCTCAACAGGGTCATCCGGCAATTCCAGAAGATGATAGCGATCCTTTAAGCGCTCGGGGTACGCTCGTTCTAAGAATTTCAAAGCATAGATGGATAAATCATGCAAATTTAATAACGTATCCTTTATCGCCCCGGTTATCGCCAATTTCATCCCAACCTCCTGGTCTTCAAACTTCGGCCATAGAATCCCGGGGGTATCAAGCAGTTCCATTTCTTTGCCAACCTTTATCCATTGCTGCGCTTTTGTCACACCAGGGGTATTGCCGGTTTTAGCAATATTCTTTTTCGCCAAACGGTTAATCAGTGTAGACTTTCCAACATTCGGAATTCCTACGATCATCGCTCGTATTGCCCGTGGTTTTACACCTTTGGCTTTCATCCGGTCAAATTTTTCCTTGAGAATTTCCCGAGAAGCAGCGGTTAGCTGCTTTAAACCTTCGCCGGTCAATGAATTAATTGTAAGAGACTGGAGTCCTTTTTCCGCAAAAAAAACTACCCACTCCTTTGTTGTCTCTTTATCTGCCATATCAGCCTTATTTAATAGAACTAGTCTTGGTTTATGTTGAATAATCTCATCAATCATCGGGTTTCGTGAAGAATACGGGATTCGTGCATCAACCAATTCAAAAATAATATCAACTAGCTTTAATTTTTCTGTGACCTCTCTCCTAGCCTTTGCCATATGACCAGGAAACCATTGGATCGTCAAGCGAATCACATCCTCCCGTCTATTTCAATTTTACAATATGGGCATCACTTATCGGCCAAAAAACAATCGTAGCCTTTCCAATTACTTTGCTCATTGGAATGGCACCAATATGACGCGAGTCTTTACTATAGCGGCGATTATCACCCATGACAAATAATTCGCCCTTTGGAACCGTTTTGCTGCCTACTGCTGTTTCTTCCAACTTGAAATCATCGGTAAGCGGACCATCCGCCACTTCGCTCTTGTATTGATCCAAATACGGTTCTTTGTAAGCTTTCCCATTAACATATAAAGTATCATTTTTGTATTCGATTCGATCACCCGGGAGCCCGATCACACGTTTAATGTAATCTTTCTTTTCGGGTGCATGAAAGACGATAATATCAAAGCGTTTTGGTTCACCAATCCGATAGCTTAATTTATTTACAATCATCCGATCTTGATCCTTTAGTGTCGGCATCATTGACAGACCATCCACTACAATCGGAGCAAAAAGAAAATAGCGAATAACTGCTGCTAAGGCTACCGCTATTAACAGTGCCTTTGTCCATTCCCAGAGTTCATTTTTCTTTTTCGTCATACATAACCCACCATTCCTACAAAAAAATATTATTGAGATTATTGTACATAACTTTGTTCATTTAACACAACGGGCTTAAATTTTTAATCAAAATTTAATGTTTCGTCACCCTCAACATATGGCGGGAGAATGATATGTATGAAAAAAGAGCTTGCCCGGCAAGCTCCTTTCTTTTTCATATTAGCGAATTTCTTTAATACGAGCCTTCTTACCGCGAAGATTACGTAAGTAGTAAAGTTTTGCACGGCGAACTTTACCGCGGCGAATTACTTCAAGCTTCGCAATTTTTGGGGTGTGTAATGGAAATGTACGCTCAACGCCTACTCCATAAGAAACTTTACGAACTGTGAAAGTTTCACTGATTCCACCACCACGACGCTTTATCACAACACCTTCAAAAATCTGAATACGTTCGCGGGTACCCTCGATAACTTTTACGTGAACACGTACAGTATCGCCAGGACGGAACGCAGGCAGGTCAGAACGCAATTGTTCTTTTGTGATTTCTTCAATTAATTGATGCATCGTTTTCAACTCCTTCCAACAGATGCTCATGCACAAAAATAAGAATCAACCGTACAGCGGAACATCGTTATAAGACCAGACTGAATAAATTCAGCTAAAGTCACAAGATGTATAATACCATAATAATGACTGCCCCGCAATACTAGTTGACTTCTTTTTCAACTTCTTGGAGCCATTTTTTCTGCTGTGGGGTCAGTTCTATTTTTTCTAATAAATCCGGCCGCCTTTCCAAGGTTCGCCGCAATGCTTCTTTATTGCGCCACTCTTCGATTAATTTATGGTTCCCGGAAAGGAGCACATCCGGTACTTTCATACCGTGAAAATCAGCCGGTCTTGTATAATGAGGATGTTCTAACAATCCAGTACTAAAGGAATCCTTTATATGTGATTCAGCATTTCCCAACACTTCTGGCAATAGGCGGACAACGCTGTCGACTACCACCATAGCCGCAAGCTCACCGCCGGTTAACACATAATCGCCAATCGAGATCTCGTCAGTCACGATATGCTTTCGGATTCGTTCATCATATCCTTCGTAATGACCGCAAATAAAAATAAGATGTTCTTCCTTGGCTAGTTCCTCCGCCTTTTTCTGATCATATCTGGTCCCTTGAGGACAAAGAAGAATCACTCTTGGTTTTTTACAGGCTGCCTTTTCTTTTAGGTCGGCAACAGCAGCAAAAATTGGCTGTGGCATCAGCACCATACCTGCACCGCCGCCATAAGGGTAATCATCGACCTGAGAATGTTTATTATCAGCGTATTTCCGGAAATTGACAACATTGTAGGTTACAGCTGACTTTTCCACTGCTTTTTGTAACATGGAATGCCCCAGCACTCCGGAAAACATTTCGGGAAAAAGAGTTAAAATATCAATCTGCATCATGATAATAACCCTTCCATCGGTTCAATTGTGACCGTTTTATTTTCGACATCTACCTGTTTGACGACATCTTCAATATAAGGAATTAAAATCTCTTGCCCACTCTTGGATTTCACCACCCAGACATCATTTGCCCCAGGCGTAAGAATTTCACTAATTTTTCCAATTTCTTCGCCAGAGGGGAGGAGAACATGGCAGCCAATAATTTCGTGAAAATAATACTCATCCTCTTCCAATTCCGTTAACTGCGATTCAGGCACCTTCAAAATGCCCTCACGGAATTTCTCCACTAAATTTATATCTTCGTACCCTTCAAAAGTGAGTAAATCAAAATTTTTATGTGTACGATGGTTTTGAACCGTTAATTCAAGCGGTTCAGTGGATTTAGGCAAAAACAAATATAATTTATTTCCCGCTTTATAGCGCTCCTCGGGGAAATCTGTCTTGGAAATGACACGAACTTCCCCCTTTATGCCATGGGTATTAACCACCTTGCCAACATTAAACCATTTTTCCATATGTACTTCACCTTCTATCTTATATCCTCGATAATTCCATCTTTAATCACAATCGTCGGTTGGGTTCCTGAAGTACTCCAGACATCTCCTATTTTAACTTCTATGAGCGCTTGAACTTCCTTTTCCTTTAATTCGCTTCCTAAAGGTAGGATATGCAGCTGTTCTATTTGAAACTCAATCAGCTTTATTTTTTCCTTTCGCATTTGAATCTCTTTTTCAAAATGTTTTTTGAGTGTTTGAGGCGAAAAGGTTTTTGTTCGTTCTAATCGTTTTAATTCAAAATGAAGTTGATCACATTCTTTTTGAAGCTGCTGTTTGTGGGCTTGATATTGATCAAAAAGCTGCTGCTTGCTGCTTTCGGTTAATATTTGCTTGACGACAACCGTCTGGATTAGCTGCATTTTGAGTCCTCCTCTAAACTGGGGCATTTCCTGTAGCAAAAAAGGGAGGAATCAATCCCTCCCTTTCGCCAAGATGCAAATAGCTACTCACCAATTTCCAAAAATATTTTCTTTTGTTGTGATGATCCTGCTGCATAAACAACAGTCCTAATGGCCTTTGCAACCCGCCCTTGTTTACCAATCACTTTACCCATATCGGCCTTATTTACCCATAAATGGTAAGTAATCCGGGTATCTTCCTCTTCAACATCAACATGTACTTCTTCAGGAAAATCGACAAGGGGCTTAACAATCGTCTCAATCAATTCTTTCATGGCTGCTCAATTACTTACTCAATTTTGCATTATGGAATTTTTCCATAATACCTTGTTTTGAGAACAGATTACGGACTGTATCAGATGGTTTCGCACCATTTTGCAGCCACTTAAGAGCGAGTTCCTCATTGATTTCAAGTTGAACTGGTTCTGCAACCGGATTGTAGGTACCAACTGTTTCAATGAAACGTCCATCACGAGGAGAACGAGAATCAGCCACAACGATACGATAGAAAGGAGTTTTCTTTGCTCCCATACGTTTTAAACGAATTTTTACTGCCATAATTAATAGCACCTCCGAATAGTTTCACACAAGAAATAATATTAACAGATAGGTATTATGTTGTAAAGGTTTTTTTCTTTACGCTCATTATTTCCAAAAATTACTTTTTTAAAAAGGCTTGAACGGGAATTTAAAGCCGCCTTTTTTCTTTACTTTTTGCTGCATGCCCGACATTTGCTTCATCATTTTTTTCATTTCTTCAAATTGCTTGAGCAACCGGTTTACTTCAGCTACAGTCCGGCCGCTTCCCTTGGCAATCCTCCGCTTGCGGCTCGAGTTCATGAGCTCAGGGCGAAGCTTTTCATCCTTCGTCATCGATTTAATGATTGCCTCTACATGAGCGATTTGTTTTTCATCGATTTGAATATTATTTAAACCTTTGATTCTATTTGCGCCTGGCATCATTTTTAACAATTCATCAAGCGGACCCATTTTGCGGACTTGAGCAAGCTGATCTAAAAAATCATCAAGGGTGAATGTTGCTGTCCGCATTTTCTGCTCTAGTTCTTTGGCCTTTTGTTCGTCAATATTGGACTGCGCTTTTTCAATTAGTGTCAGGACATCGCCCATGCCCAAAATTCTCGATGCCATTCTTTCCGGGTGAAACGGCTCAAGGGCATCCAATTTCTCGCCAAGACCAACAAATTTAATCGGCTTTTCCGTCACTGCCCGAATCGATAAAGCCGCCCCGCCGCGGGTATCGCCATCAAGCTTTGTTAATACAACCCCGGTAATCCCGAGCTGTTCGTTAAAGCTTTGAGCAACATTAACGGCATCTTGTCCTGTCATGGCATCAACGACAAGAAAAATTTCATCAGGCTTTGTTAATTCCTTGATTTCTTTTAACTCATCCATCAATGCCGCATCAACATGAAGCCGGCCTGCCGTATCAATCAGAACATAATCGTTATGATCCTCTTTTGCTTTCTCAATCGCCTTTCTGGCTATTTCCACCGGACTTATTTGATCCCCTAATGAAAAAACTGGCATGTTCAATTGCTTACCAAGAGTTTCCAGCTGCTTTATTGCAGCTGGGCGATAAATGTCTCCTGCGACCAGCAATGGTTTGCGATTGTATTTCTTGCGCAGCAAATTGGCGAGCTTTCCAGTTGTCGTTGTTTTCCCGGCACCCTGCAGACCCACCATCATGATAACAGTCGGCGGACGGCTGGCAACGGCAATTTTACTCTGTTCGCCGCCCATAAGCGAGGTTAATTCTTCATTTACAATCTTAATGATTTGCTGTCCGGGGGTTAAGCTCTTCAGTACCTCTTGTCCGACAGCACGTTCACTGACTTTCTTAACAAAATCCTTGACGACCTTAAAGTTAACATCTGCCTCAAGAAGAGCAAGACGAACTTCTCGCATCATTTCTTTTACATCCGCTTCTGAAACCTTTCCCTTACCACGGATTTTTTGAATCGTACTTTGCAGTCGGTCGGCTAATCCTTCAAATGCCATCAGCGCCGCCTCCTAATCTAAATTCTCCAGCTCGACTATTGTATCAAGCAATTCCTGCTTTGAAGGGTTTTCCTCCAGAAGCAGCCTTTTCATTTTTTTTAAAAGTCCGGCACGCTCGTGAAATTTTTGCAGTAATAACAGCTTTTCTTCGTATTCCTCGAGCATTGCTTCCGTTCGTTTAATATTGTCATAAACGGCTTGACGGCTGACATCATACTCTTCGGCAATCTCACCAAGAGAGTAATCATCAAGATAGTAGAGAGACATATAGCTTTGCTGCTTGGGCGTTAACAACGAGTGATAGAAGTCAAACAAGTAGTTCATTCGTGTTGTCTTTTCCAGTATCATGCCCAGGTCCCCCTTTTATGTTAAGTTAAAAGCCTTTACAAAGAGTTTACACAGCGAAAATGTTTATGTCAAGAAAATGTCTTTACAATCCCGTTTACAATAATTTCTTTATATTTTTCAATTATTCTGCTTTCTCCACTTGATCGGCAAATAATCCGTAAACATATTTTTCGGCATCAAATTCCTGGAGGTCATCCATTTTCTCACCGAGACCAACAAATTTTACCGGGATATTTAACTCTTTTCGAATCGCCAGGACAATCCCGCCTTTCGCGGTACCATCCAGTTTTGACAGGACAATCCCGCTAACAGCGGTTGCTTCTTTAAAGGTTTTCGCCTGGATTAAAGCATTTTGTCCGGTAGTTGCATCAAGGACAAGCAGGACTTCATGCGGTGCTCCAGGAATTTCCCGTTCAATGACCCGCTTTACCTTTTCCAGCTCTTTCATTAGGTTAACTTTGTTTTGCAGCCGGCCAGCGGTATCACAAAGGAGGATATCGACCTTGCGTGATTTTGCCGCCTGAATCGCATCAAACATTACCGCTGCAGGATCGGAACCTTCTGCCTGTTTGATCGTCTCAACCCCAACTCTGTCACCCCAAACCTCGAGCTGTTCAATCGCACCGGCACGAAACGTATCTCCTGCTGCTAACAGAACTTTTTTTCCTTCGTTCTTAAACTTGTGTGCCAGCTTTCCAATGGTTGTCGTTTTTCCAACACCATTGACGCCGACAAATAAAATGACCGTCAGCCCGTCTTGTTGAATATTTAAATGCGCGGATTGTTCTTCACCTGAATTATATATTTCCACCAATTTTTCGGAAATGACACTTTGGACCTCCGCAGGGTCTTGAATATTCCGGCGTTTGACTTCCAGCTTTAACTCATCAATTAGCTCCATTACCGTCGCAAAGCCGACATCGGCCTGAATAAGAATTTCCTCCAATTCTTCAAAGAAGTCTTCATCCACTTTACGATATCTGGCAATCAGATCATTTACTTTCCCGGAAAAATTGGACCTTGTTTTGGTCAGCCCGTCTTTAAACTTTTCGGTCACGGAATCAGTAGATTTTGTGATTTTCTCTTTTAATTTCTTAAAAAAACTCATACCCGTCACTTCCCTTACATTAAGATTCTACCAGTTCTTTTGTATCCTCCAGACGAACAGATACCATCTTTGAAACACCTGATTCCTGCATGGTTACACCGTAGAGGACATCGGCCTCCTCCATGGTTCCCTTTCGATGAGTGATGACAATAAACTGGGTTTCGCTGCTATACCGTTTTAAATATTGACTAAAACGCTGGACATTGGCTTCATCCAGGGCTGCCTCTACTTCATCAAGAATACAGAAAGGCACAGGTCGGACCTTTAAAATCGAAAATAATAAGGCAATCGCTGTTAACGCCCGTTCTCCTCCTGACAGCAGCCCTAAATTCTGCAGCTTTTTACCAGGCGGCTGAGCAACAATTTCAACACCTGTATTTAAAATATCCTCGGGTTCCGTAAGAATCAGGTCTGCTCTACCGCCGCCGAAAAGCGCGCGAAAAACAGGTTCAAAATGTTCACGAATCCCATCAAATGTTTGCTTGAAACGTTTTTTCATTTCCTCATCCATCTCGTCGATGACTTGGAAAAGCGTATCCTTTGCCTCCTGCAAATCTGTCTTTTGGACAATTAAAAACTCATAGCGTTCGGAAACGCGCTCGTATTCTTCAATCGCCCCCAGATTAACATTGCCGAGTTCATCAATGGCCAGTTTAATCAGCTTAACCTTCTTGCGCGCTTCCTCAACAGGAATTGTAAGTGGGTATTGTTCCTTTGCACCATCATAAGACAACAAATATTCTTCTCTTAAGCGGGCTAATCTGTTTTCCAGTTCTACATCCAAGCGGTTCAGTTTTACTTCCTCATCCTTTAATACAACCGTCATGCCCTTATGAAGCCGCTTGACTTCTCTAGTTTCAATTTCCAAGTTTTCCAAGGTATCTTGGAGTTCCAGTCGCTCCTGTCTTCTCGCCGTAATTAACTGTAAGGTTGCTTCTTTATCCTGCTGTTTTCTTTTAGCTGCAGCCTCCAATTGCTCCTCACCTGAGGTACTGCTCGACATTTCTGTCGATAAAAGCTCCAAATCCTCGGTAAGAACAGACAGTTTTTGTTCACTTTCCCGCAACTCTGATTCGATTGCAGCAAGCCGTTCTTTTGAATGGATATATTGCTCGTTCTTTGAAGTAAATTCAATCTTTAACTCGTTTATTTCCGTGATAAGTGTTTCTTTTGATGTCAGTTCACTCGTCTTTTGCTCTGTTAGTTGGACTATTTGTTTATCAAGTTCGGAAATTTGCGTTTGAAACATCGCCAATACTTGGGTATTGGTTTCTTTTCTTTTGGTTAACTCGCTAATTTCTTCTGAAAATTGCTCTTTTTCAAGGTCATAGATGGCTAGACGTTCATTAATATTTTTTTCTTCCAGCTCGGCTTCACGAAGATCCCCTTTTAGGGTTTGTTCTGAAAGTCTTAATTCCTCCCCGGACTTTCTTATTGCTTCAAGCTGCAATTCACCGAGACGGATTTCCTCTTTTAACGACTTAACAGTTTGCTCAAGAGATGCAGTCTTTTCCTCCATGATCGCAAGTTTCTTTGTCAGCTCTTCAAGCTCACCTTTTCTTGTTAACAATGAAGATGTTTTTTGTTTAACGGCACCGCCGGTCATCGACCCGCCGGGATTGACAACATCGCCGTCAAGCGTCACAACGCGAATGCGATACTGGAGAATTTTCGCCAATTCATTGGCACCCTTTAGGTCTGTCGTAACGACGACACTGCCTAATAGATTGTTCATGACATCGGAATATTTTTTTTCAAACTGAACAAGACTGACAGCCGTGCCAACGAAAGAGGGGTGATTCTGAATCAATGACAGTTGTGTCTGAGACAAAGACCGCCCCTTAATAACACTCAGTGGTAAAAAGGTCGCTCTGCCAAATGAATGCTGCTTTAAATACTGTATGGCCGCCCGTGCGTTCGTCTCGGTATCGACGACAATGTGCTGCAAAGAGCCACCAAGGGCAGTCTCCAGTGCTGTTCCATATTCTTTCGGAACTTGGATAAGCTCCGCAACAGCGCCGGCAATTCCTTGCAGCTTGTTGCCGCGGGCTTTCAGCACTTCTTTAACACCCTGGAAGAAGCCCGAATAATCTTCCTCCAATTCTTCAAGCATGTCCTTTTTCGATTTGGCCTGTTGCAGCAGCTGATAGGCTTGATACAAGGTTTTTTCTTGCTTTTGGAAAGTTTTTTTTAAGGCTTCTAGCTGCCGTTGTTGCTCACGAAAGCCGGCTACTTGAGCATCAAGTTTCCGGCCGGCCTCTTCCAGCCGGGTTTGTATATCAGACCTTTTCTTCTCGGCTTTTTGCCGCTCTGACAGAAACCTTGCGTTTTCCTCGTCGAGGCGGACGATTTTTCTTTTCTGCTGTTGAAATTGCTCCTCAATGTATTTCAATTCGTTTTTGGCACCAGCCTGCTTATTCAACAGTTCAATATATTCAGCCTTTAAGCTATCAATTTTTTCATCAATGTTTTCGGCAAACAACTGGAGCTTTTCCTGTTTTTGTTTTAACAGCTCCTTTAGTTTACCTACCTGTTCCTCGAGTTGTCCGACGGTTACCGCTAAAGAATCCCGATTCTCCTTTAATCCGGTAATCTTATCCGTTAATTCGGCCATGTTCATTTTTAATTGTTCTTTATTTTGTGCTGCATTTTTCCGCCGCTCTTTCAATACTTCCTTGCGCCCTTCCAGCTTTTCCAGCTCTTCGCTGGCATAAAGAAGGACGTTTTGCAGTTCCGTAATGGACTCGTCCAAAGCGGAAATTTGCTCTCTTGTTTCAATAATTTTTGCTTCTTTTAATTGAAGCTCACTAGATAGCTTCAATTCTTCCTGCTGATGGTCTTCAAACTGTTTAGTAAGGTTTTCCCATTTCTGATTTAGTTCTTCAATTTCATAGACGGTTAAAGCTACTTCAAATTTTTCAAGCTCTTCTTTTTTCTCCAAATAGTCTTTAGCCATCGAGGCTTGAATTTTCAGCGGCTCAATTTGGCTTTCCAACTCGTGAAGAATATCATGGACACGGTTTAAATTTTCTTGTGTTTCCGCCAGTTTTCCTTCTGCTTTTTTCTTGCGGTTTTTATATTTTAAGACTCCTGCTGCTTCTTCAAAAATGGTTCGGCGGTCCTCTGCCTTGCTATTTAAAATTTCTTCCACTTTTCCTTGGCTGATGATCGAAAATGCTTCCCTGCCAAGTCCGGAATCCATGAATAAGTCAACGATGTCCTTTAAGCGGCACGGCTGTTTATTAATAAAAAATTCACTCTCTCCTGAGCGGGATACCCTTCGTGTAACACTTACTTCATTGTAATCAATCGCCAGTCCTTGATCCTCGTTATCAAGCGTTAAGGTCACTTCAGCAAAATTCAGCGGTTTTCGCGTATCGCTGCCCGCGAAAATGATATCTTCCATTTTACTGCCTCTGAGCGACTTGGCTGATTGCTCCCCCAATACCCAGCGGATGGCATCCGTAATATTGCTTTTGCCGCTCCCATTCGGCCCAACGACCGCTGTGACTCCAGTTACAAAATCGACACTGATACGGTCAGCGAATGATTTAAAGCCAATAATATCCAACCGTTTTAAAAACATTCAATAATCCTCCCAAAAATGCTTAGGGATTTCTCCTCTTAAAACATTTGACCATTCTATGTTGTTTTGTTTTTAACTTTATTAAGCGATACCTCAATCAGTGGGGGGTTCCTGCCGATTTTAGGCGGGATAATGCCATTTGGGCGGCATGCTGTTCGGCCTCTTTCTTGGACCTGCCGGTTCCCACCCCTAATTCTTCTCCATTTAATGTGACCCTTGAGACAAATTCTTTATTGTGGGCAGGTCCCTTTTCCTGCAGGACCCGGTATTCAATTATACCTGTACCATCCCGCTGAACGATCTCCTGCAATTGGCTTTTAAAATCCATCACATGAGAAAAAGCACCGGCATTAATTTTCGGAAAGACAGTCTTTTCCAAAAAACTAATAACGCTGTCGATTCCTTGATCCAAATAAAGAGCGCCAATAAATGCTTCAAAGACGTCAGCCAAGAGGGCCGGACGCTCTCTGCCACCTGTCATTTCTTCCCCTTTACCAAGTAAGATTAATTTTCCAAATTCAAGTTCGTTAGCAAACTTAACAAGTGACGGCTCACATACAATGGCAGCTCTTAGTTTCGTCAACTCTCCTTCCGCCATTGTCGGATATTTTTTGAAAAGGAACTGAGAAACGGTTAGTTCTAAGACGGCATCTCCTAAAAATTCAAGTCTTTCATTATCTTCAAAAGGCTTTCTTCGATGCTCATTCACATATGATGAATGAGTAAAAGCATGTTTTAATAATTTTTCATTCGTAAAGGTAATCCCTATTTGCTCTTGAAATTTTTTAAATTGCCTTTCTATGGTCCGATTATTACCTTCATTTTCTTTCCCGTTCCAACGCATTAACGTCTCCACCTTGCAATAAATTTGAATATGCTATTGTTAGTTTAAGAAAAACTACCACAAAAAGCAAAAAAACCTGGCAGTTTCGTTTCATCGGCCAAGTTCTATTCTACATAAGAAAGCCCCGTTTGAAAACGGAGCTTTGATGTTTTGATTCTAACGAAATTACTTTTTGCTATTTATGTAGTTCACAGCATCACCTACTGTGCTAATCTTCTCAGCATCTTCGTCAGAAATTTCCATATCGAACTCATCTTCTAATTCCATAACGAGTTCCACTACATCAAGGGAATCAGCACCAAGATCATCTTTAAATGAAGCCTCAAGGGTCACTTGGGACTCGTCGACGCCTAAACGATCAACGATGATCTTTGTTACACGTTCTAATACATCTGCCATGCTCTTCACCTCCCCTCAAGCTATTATAAAGGATTTCTGTCAGAGAATAAACTATAACATTACCATTCCACCGTCGATATTTAATGTTTGCCCGGTGATATAGGCGGCATCGTCCGAGGCCAGGAAGGCAGCCGCTTTAGCAACATCTTTTGGTTCCCCTAAACGTGCCAATGGAATTTGTTTTAACATTTCTGCTTTTATCTCTTCCGGCAGTTGATCCGTCATATCTGTCGTGATAAAACCAGGTGCGATCGCATTAACAGTGATATTCCGCGAAGCGAGCTCTTTTGCGGTTGTTTTTGTCAAGCCAATCACTCCCGCTTTTGCAGCTACATAGTTGGCCTGGCCGGGATTACCGCTGACACCGACGATCGAAGCAATATTAATAATCCGCCCTTTGCGCTGCTTCATCATTTGCCTTGTGACCGCTTTTGTCACTAAAAAAACCCCTTTTAGGTTAATATTAATGACATCATCCCATTCTTCTTCCTTCATTCTCATGATTAAATTATCCTTTGTTATGCCGGCATTATTCACAAGAATATCCAGACTGCCAAAACGGTCTATCACACTTTTTACCATTTCAGTAACATTTGCTGAATCGGAAACATTGCATTTATACGCAAAAGCATCCCTGCCAAGAGCTTTGATTTCATCGACTACTTCATTTGCTTTCGCTTCACTGCCGGCATAATTTACGGCCACATTGGCACCCTGGCTTGCAAGTTCAAGGGCAATTGCCCGGCCGATTCCCCGAGATGCTCCTGTTACCAGTGCTGTTTTTCCCGTTAAACTCATCATTTTTCCTCCTTTAAGGCATGGATTACTTGCGCTGCGCTAGCTTCGTCCGAAACTGAATAGGCTGTCACTGTCTTATCGATTTTTTTTATCAACCCGGAAAGGACCTTTCCCGGACCGATTTCAATGAAAGTGTCCACACCCATGGCAATCATTTTTCGCACCGAGTCATCCCATAATACGGGAGAATACAGTTGCTCGATTAATTGATCCTTGATTTCGGCTGCGGAATTAATTGGTTCTGCAGTCACATTAGCGACAACCGGAATGCGGGCATCATGCATCTCTAGACCATCTAAAACTTCCCGCAGCTGGGTTGCAGCCGGCTTCATTAATGGAGAATGGAACGGTCCGCTCACTTCCAGCGGCAATACCCTTTTTGCACCAGCTTCTTTTGCCTTTCCTCCTGCCAATTCCACGCCTGTTTTTGAACCGGAAATGACAATTTGACCAGGACAATTTAAATTGGCCAGTGCAACAGGAGACCCGGATGCTGTAACCTCTTCGGTAACGGCTAATAGTTTATCACGCTCCAGCCCTAAAACAGCAGCCATGGAGCCTTCACCATTCGGTACGGCATTTTCCATAAATTCGCCTCTTTTTCTGACCGCATATACCCCATCTTCAAAGTTTAGTACTCCGGCAGCGACAAGTGCGGTATATTCACCAAGGCTGTGACCGGCGACAAAATCTGGAACTATTCCTGATTTTTGAAAAAAATGCAAAATCGCGATGCTTGTGGTTAAAAGTGCAGGCTGAGTGTTCACTGTTAGTGTCAGTTCCTCTTTGGGACCTTCGAAAATTAATGTGCTCAATGAACTGTTTAATGTTTCATCAGCTTTTTGAAAATAGGCCATAATATCAGGATGTTTCTCGGCAAGCTCTTTCCCCATCCCTACAGTTTGAGATCCTTGCCCAGGAAACACAAAAGCGATTTTTCCCATATGATCACTCCCTATTGTTTATTCTCTTCCACCGTTTGTTTGACCATGCCGACAACATTATTGGCAACCATTTCTCTTGTTTGTTTTACTGCACTGAAAAGCGCCTGGGCATTTGAGGAACCATGTGCCTTGATGACCGGAGCTTTTAAGCCAAAAAGCGCTGCCCCGCCGTATTCAGAATAATCCAAGGTATTTTTCAATTGCTTCAGGTTGGGTTTTAAAACGGCTGCAGCCAGCTTGCTTTTAACGCTGCTCATTAAAGCCGTTTTTAACATTTTAAACATCCCCAGAGCAGTGCCTTCAATCGTTTTTAAGACCATATTACCGGTAAAACCATCAGTAACAACAACATCGGCGACACCAGAAAGCAAATCACGCGCCTCCACATTACCGATAAAATTTACTTCTGCGGTTTTTAACAGTTCAAAAGCATGCTTCGTCAGTTCGTTTCCTTTTTTTTCTTCCGTTCCAATATTCAAGAGGCCAACCCGCGGTTCTTTAATGCCTCTGACCTTCTCACTATATATCGAGCCCATCATCGCATACTGCAGCAAATGTTCAGGCTTGGCATCGGCATTTGCCCCTACGTCTAACAATAAAAATCCCTTGCCGTCAATGGTGGGCAGCGTCGGTGCTAATGCCGGCCGATCGATTCCTTCGATTCTTCCGACCACAAATAACCCAGCTGCCATGAGAGCCCCGGTATTTCCTGCAGACAGGCAGGCATCCGCCAATCCTTCAGCTACCTGACGAGCCGCTAGCACCATCGAAGCATCTTTTTTGCGGCGCACCGCCCTGACTGGTTCATCAGTGGCCAAGATGACCTCTGTTGTATGTATCGCAGAAATTCGTTCATGTGGTGTTAATGTTTCATTTATTTTATCTTCGTCTCCGACAAGGATCAGTTCAATATCTGAAAAGGCTTCAACAGCCTTCATCGCTCCTAAAACAATTTCCTTCGGGGCATTGTCCCCGCCCATCGCATCGATTGCAATTTTCATCTGTCTCATCCTTTAGCTAGTTTTTGAACGGTACATCTCAAAGTCTCCGGTAAAGACTGGTTCATTATTCACATAACTGATTACTTCAACAAAGGTCCTGCCAATTGCCTCATCAATTTTGGTAACTCTGGCTTTGGCCACAACGCGTTCCTTCAGTTTAACCGACCGTTTAAACTGGATATTTGCCTTCGCTGTCAGGGCTAACTCATCATTGATAACCGCTACCGCCAGTGAATTGGCCTGGGCAAACAAATGATGCCCGCGGGCAATTTGATTTCGCCTAAACACATGCTCTTCCTTGACATCCAAAATGGAAATGGCACTTCGATCAGGCTCAATATCAATGATTTCACCAATCACTTCATCAAGCGGCAAGGAACGGACTTGATCTTCAAACCGCTTTTCAGCCACCGATTTTATCCGCTCACGAAGCTCAGGAATAGAAAGTTCCAATCGGTCCAGACGGATCGTTTGGACACTGACATTAAATGTTTCAGCAAGCTCCTCATCCGTTACAAAAGGATTTTCATTAATTGTGGCAGCTAATAACTTCTGCCGTTCTTTTTTGTTTCGTCGCATTTCATACACCGTCCGAGATCTTATGACTAGGTACTAAGAGTAGTATAAAATTTAAAAAGGCAGATTGCAAGAATAACTTTTATTCTTGCAATCTGCCTTCGCTTTCCGCTTTTCGATCAATCCAGCTTTTCGCCGGCTAGGATACCGGATTCCTCCAACCTTTTTCTTAAGAAACCATACTCAGGTGAGGACCAAAAATACTGCGATTGGATTAGAATGGCCGCATCATTGCGGGCAGTTTCCAAGGCACGATAATCGTGAACCATATCAGCTACCTTGAACTCTGGTATACCGCTTTGTTTCTTTCCAAAAAAGTCTCCCGGTCCTCTCAACTCCAGATCCTTTTCACTAAGCACAAAACCATCATTTGTCTCAGTCATGATTCTCATTCTTTCCTGCCCTTCCTCCGATTTAGGACTGGCCAGGAGAATACAATAGGATTGATCACTTCCCCGACCAACACGGCCGCGGAGTTGATGCAGCTGTGACAGGCCAAATCTTTCCGCATCATAAACCACCATGATCGTCGCATTTGGCACGTTCACTCCAACTTCAACCACGGTGGTTGAAACAAGGACCTGCACTTCATTCGTGCTAAAGGCTTTCATAACAGAATCCTTTTCCTCAGAGTTTAGCCGGCCATGCATTAAACCAACACGATATCGATGTTGAAAATATTGACTTAATGCTGCATGAACATCAATCGCGTTTTGAACATCCAGCTTGTCCGATTCTTCGATTAATGGACAGATGACGTAAGCCTGGTGCCCCTTGACTAATTCCTTCTCAACAAATGCAAGAACCCGTTCCAACATTTCCGGTTTCGCCCAATATGTCTCGATAGTTTTTCTTCCAGCTGGCATTTCATCAATAATGGAAACGTCCATTTCACCAAAAACCGTGATCGCGAGCGTGCGGGGAATCGGTGTTGCCGTCATAAATAAAACATCGGGATTTTCCCCTTTTTCCCGCAAAATCCGCCGTTGCGCAACGCCAAAACGATGCTGTTCATCCGTGATTACCAGCCCCAGCCGTTTAAAAGAAACCTCATCCTGAATCAGCGCATGTGTACCGATTAAAATATCGACGTTTCCATTAGCCAATTCTTCAAGAATTTCCCCTCTCCGCTTTCCTTTAATCGAGCTTGTTAACAACTCACATCTGACTGAAAAAGGCTCTAAAAGCTGCTTTAAGCCTGCGGCATGCTGTTCGGCTAATATCTCCGTTGGTGCCATGAGTGCACCCTGAAATCCTGCTGTCACAGAGGCATATAGACCGATGCCCGCTACAACTGTCTTTCCGGAGCCCACATCACCCTGTAACAGTCGATTCATCCGGTAAGGAGAGCGCATATCTGTTAAAATTTCATTGACCACCCGTTTTTGGGCATTGGTCAGTGGAAATGGCAGACTGCTAATGAACCTCTCTACGCTCTTAAGATGAAAATTCTGGTTAATTCCAGGGGAATGTTCCCGTTCAAACTTTCTTAACCCCTGCATCTTTAATTGAAACAAGAGAAATTCCTCATATACAAAGCGCCTGCGGGCTTGCTTCAGATCCTCCTGATTCTGTGGGAAATGCATTGCCCTGATAGCTTCCCGGCGGCCTTGAAGCCGATACTTTTGAAGCATCGTTACAGGCAAGGTTTCTTCAATAAAATGGCCAAATTGCTGAAAAGCAAGACGGATAAATTTTCGCATACCTTTTGTTGTTAATCTGCCTTTTAATGAATAAACAGGTTCAAAGTCATGCTGTTTCGTGTTAAAGCCAAGCTGCAGTTCATTCGCCGTAATGGTCTGGCGATGGACATCCCATTTTCCGGTCACCGTTATTGTTTCATTCATAGCAAGTTTCTTTTTCAAATAAGGCTGGTTAAAAAAGACTACCTTGATTAGATAGCGTCCGACCAAAAGTCGAAATGTCAGTTTCGATTTTTTTCCGCCATAATAGGCAAGAGAAGGCTCACTGTGAACCTTCCCTTCGACTGTCACTTTTTCTTCATGGTCGACCTCTGCTAAGTCGCGAAGGCGATAGTCCTCATAACGGTAAGGAAAATACTCTAATAAGTCCTGAATCGTAACAATTTTCATTTCAGCTAATGTTTCAGCCGTTTCCTCACCAATTCCTTTTATGACCGTTACTGATTGGTTTAGATATTGATTCACTTTTCTTTGAGCGGCATTCCAAATATTTTTGCCGCAAGCGCACGGCCTGTCGGGGTAGCCGCCAACCCTCCCTGCGCAGTTTCTTTTAATGCGGTCGGCATCGATTGACCTATTTTGTACATGGCATCAATAACTTCATCACATGGAATTCGGCTGGTAATTCCGGCTAAGGCCATATCGGCTGCCACCATAGCATTGGCTGCCCCCATGGCGTTTCGCTTCACACAGGGGACTTCCACCAGGCCAGCAACCGGGTCACAGACCAATCCAAGCATATTTTTCAACGTAATCGCCATCGCCTCAGCACATTGCTGCGGCGTTCCTCCTGCCATTTCAACAATGGCGGCAGCCGCCATTCCGGCAGCTGAACCGACCTCTGCCTGACAGCCCCCGGCGGCCCCTGAAATCGAAGCATTGTTAGCAACTACAAAGCCAAAGGCCCCGGCGGTAAAAAGAAATGAGATCATTTGCTCCCTAGTCGGGTTCAACTTTTTCTTTACTGCAAATAATGTCCCCGGTACGACGCCAGCAGAACCGGCTGTTGGAGTTGCGCAAATGGTTCCCATCGCCGCATTGACTTCGTTGGTGGCAACCGCTTTACTTACCGCATCAAGAATGGTCTCACCTGTAAGGAAATTTCCTTTTTCAATATATTTTTGCAACAGAACCGCATCCCCGCCGGTTAAACCCGAATGGGATGTCACCCCTTTTATTCCTCGCTCAACCGCTTCTTCCATCACGGTCAGATTTCTTTCCATGAGAGCCATGACTTCTTCTTTTGAACGGCCGCTTACCGCTGCTTCCTGCTCAATCATGATTTCAGAGATTTTTTTATTTTGACTGACTGCCAATTCCACTAATTCGGCTACATTACGAAACATAAAATTCCTCCTTCAGCTGCCATTAATGCTTAATCTACAATCTTCGTTACTTTTAAAATATTGGGAAGCTGTTCAAGTTCCACAAGCAGCTGATCATCAATATTCTGATCTACTTCAATAGTCATGAGTGCCATTTTCCCAACATCTTTGCGGGCAACTTCCATATGACCAATATTGATTTCGTATTTGGCAAGGGTATTGGCAACGCTGGCGATCGCTCCAAAACGATCGTTATGGACGACGAGAATCGCGGGATGGTTACCAGAAAGCTTCAGCTCAAAACCATTCAACTCGATTATTTCTATTTTACCACCGCCTATTGAAATTCCGACCAATTCCAATTCCCCATTGTGATCGCCCATCATCACTCTGGCGGTGTTCGGGTGGTCTGTTACGGCATCTTCTTCGATAAAGTTAAGTTTAATCCCCCGCTCCTTGGCAATATCGAGAGCGTGAATGATCCTTTGATCATCCGTATCAAAATCTAATAAGCCGCCAACAATGGCAACATCTGTACCATGACCTTTGTATGTTTTAGCAAATGAACCATATAAAGAGATATTCGCCCATTTTGGTTCTCGGCCAAAAAGACTACGGGCCACCCGGCCTATTCTTGCGGCACCAGCTGTATGTGAACTTGATGGTCCAATCATGACAGGACCGATAATATCAAAGACACTCCTATATTTCACAAACCTTTCCTCCCTAAAGCAAATGCTGTTAATACATCTCTATTCATTTGCTTAAAAATGTCTCTACCTATTTTAAAAAAATAATGGTGGATCTCCCCTAGAGACCCACCTACTATTTTATCGATTCCCTATTCAATTGAAAAGATAAAAGAATACAACGGCTGCTGACCATTATGAATTTCAATTTCCACATCCGCATAATTTTTCCCGATAAATTCCTTTAGCTGATTCACTTCTGATTCGGTTACGCCTTCTCCATAAATGATCGTCAAGATTTCTGAATCATCATCCAACATTTGTGCTAACAAGTCTTCGGCAGCCGTCATTTTATCCTTATTTTTAACGACTATCTTTCCTTCAGCAATCCCCATGAAATCATCTTTTTCAATATCCAATCCATCTATTTGCGTATCGCGGACAGCAAAAGTGATTTGTCCTGTCTTTACATGCTTCAATGATTCCTTCATTGCCGCTTCATTTGTTTTTGCATCGGCATTGGGATTGAAGGCAAGCAGTGCTGAAAGCCCTTGGGGAACCGTTTTGGAAGGAATAACATAAATTTCCTCTTCAGCTACTTGAACCGCCTGTTCAGCCGCCATAATAATATTTTTGTTATTTGGCAAGATAAAAACCTTTCGCGCATTAACTTCCTTGATGGCCTTGACAATATCTTCCGTACTGGGATTCATTGTCTGGCCGCCTTCAATAACCGCATGGGCACCGATGCTTTTAAATAAATCTGCAATGCCCGCACCCATGGAAACCGTGACAATTCCATATTCCTGCTGTTCCTTTGGTGCAACAGGGTGGTCAGATTCTAAAGTGTTTTTGGTTCCGCCAACAATCTGGGAATGTTGCTGGCGCATATTTTCAATTTTCATATTGATTAAACTGCCATAACGCTGTCCATAATTTAAAACATTTCCAGGCTGTTCCGAATGAATATGAACTTTTACCAGTTCATCGTCGGCAATCACAAGCAGTGAATCACCCAGCTTGCTTAGATCGTTACGGAATACTTCCTCTTTGAAAGGGTTTTTCGCAATCTTTGCGTCCTCAAATTTAACCATAAATTCAGTACAGTAGCCATAAACAATATCCTCTGTGTTCATATGACTTTGAACGCTTTTATGGTGTTCGGCATTTACCAATTCATCCATCGACGGAAGAACATTGGCGTTATCAGATAGTTTTTCACCCTTTAGTTCGGCAAGAAATCCCTCATACACACATACAAGACCTTGGCCGCCGCTATCAACAACTCCTACTTCCTTTAACACCGGAAGAAGATCAGGCGTTCGCTTTAAAGAGGCTTTTGCTTCCTTTAAAACTGCTTCCATAATGACAATGATATCATCGGATTTTTCAGAGGCTTGGACACCTTTTTTGGCTGCATCTTTGGCGACAGTTAAAATAGTCCCTTCTACTGGCTTCATGACGGCTTTATAGGCAGTTTCCACCCCTGCCTCAAAGGCCTGGGCAAAATCACTTCCTGAAATAACCGCTTTATTTTCAATCGATTTTGCAAAGCCGCGAAAGAGTTGGGAAAGAATGACCCCGGAATTTCCTCGGGCTCCCATCAGTAACCCTTTTGAAAGGGCCACACCAACCTTGCCAATATGTTCTTGAACATTATTTTTAACTTCTCTTGCTCCGGAGGTCAAGGATAAATTCATATTTGTTCCCGTATCGCCGTCCGGTACTGGAAAAACGTTTAGAGCATCAACCATCTTGGCATTTGCAGCCAGATGATTCGCAGCATGGATGACCATCTCGGCAAAACGTTTTCCATCTAGTGCTGTAATTGACACAAAACTTCCTCCTTATTAAGGTTGAGTCACACGAACTCCCTGAACGTAAATATTTACCGAGTCAACGGCAAGTCCAACAGTCTTATCAAGGGTGTATTTTACCTTTGATTGCACGTTGTGAGCAATTTCGGAAATTTTCGTTCCATAGCTGACAATAATGTACATATCAATATGTATTGCCTCATTTTCCTGTCTAACAATAACACCGCGGGTGAAGTTTTCTTTCCGCAATATTTCCGTAATACCATCTTTAATTTGATTTTTGGAGGCCATACCGACGATTCCGTAGCATTCAATTGCCGCTCCTCCAGCAATCGTAGCGATCACTTCGTTTGAAATATCAATTTGTCCGTACTTCGTTTTTAATTCGATGGACATGAATCGTTCCTCCTTTGGATTTTTGCTCCTAGGCTACAGTCATTTTACTATAGTGAAAGCGATATTGGAAGCCATAGCTTTCTTTTTACTATGAGAGCATTTTTAATTAAGTATTGTCAAGGTTTTTTTCTTGAATACATTTTGTCCGGTTCAAACATCTAGGTATTTTCGCTTTTCGCTATTGTCTAGCTATAGTCCCAGGGGAGTGGCACTTTCGCTTTTCGCTATTGCATTCGTATTCGTTGTATGGTAAATTATTAAAGTATGTGAAGACTAGAAAATTGGACTGAGCCATTTTTCTATAGTACTTTGTTTCTAAACATTACTGTTTATGCTGTTGGTAGTTAAGGAGGGATAATCTATGCCACGTAAATGTGTTGTAACTGGAAAGAAAACAACCACTGGTAACGCACGTTCACACGCTATGAACGCTAATAAGCGCACATGGGGTGCTAACCTACAAAAAGTACGTATTCTTGTTGATGGCAAGCCAAAACGCGTCTGGGTTTCGGCAAGAGCGTTAAGATCCGGTAAAGTTGAACGCGTATGATTTAGCGAAACATGAGCATCCTTTTGGGATGCTTTTTTCATTCCATCCTATTATATATTATTTCCTAATTGACAAAATAAAAAGCACCCAAAAGTTATGGGTACTTCACGTTTATCGAAAGGTATTAAATCATCCTTGAGCTGAATTTTTTATTCTTTCTTATGAAACACACCAATCATCGCCCGGACAATGCCGCCTAGAAACTTCGGCAGTTTAATCGTATAAAATTTCATACTGTCCCTCCTCACCAATCTCACGTCGCTTCTCTTATCACTTTTAACTTGCAAACGTCAATATCATATTATTCAAACTGACGAAATCAGTACCACCTAACAAGCCTATTAATCATGGCTTCTTACCACTATTAATATGCCTTCGGAAAATGAAAAAGTACCATATTCACTAATAAGTTCATTACTAATACATAGTGTCGAACCAAGAGAAATATGACGATTTTTCAAGGGATATTTAAAGCCGGAAAGTGTGAGATTACTGATCTCAAGCGTCAGGGGAATAAACGAAATGTATTTTTCTGTTTCCCGTTTTTTTAATTCATACATTCCTGGTCCTTTGATAAACATCTCGTTACATCTGTCAATTAAATAAATATCTGTTGCCTGCTTGGTCTTTAACGGTTGAACAAGCAGCTGAACATTGGCAAATAAATGATCAAGCCGGCCACCGGTAGCTCCAAACAGCCGGATTGTTTTAGGTCTCTGGGCTAATGCCCAATTAAGGGCAAGCTCCGTATCTGTTTCATTCTTTATCGGCTGAAATCGTTTCAATTCTGCTACTTTCGTTTCAATCAACGCTAATTCTTCCGGTGAGACGGAATCAAAATCACCAAAAGCTATTTCCGGAGTGATGTTTCTTTTTAACAAATGAAAAACTCCGCGGTCAACACCGACCCAGATCGCCCCATCTCCTTTATATTGCTGCAAATTAGGCAAAAGGTCTTCCGGGCCCCCTGCCAGGATATTGATAACCATAACAGTACCTCTCTCCCCTAAGCAAAAAGCCGGGCATTAAAGCCGGCTCTTTAGCTGCGCAATGGCATTCGCATAGTTTTCTTGATTATAAATGGCTGAACCTGCGACGAGAACATTTGCCCCTGCTTGGGCACATTGAACAGCCGTTTCTGAATTAATGCCGCCATCTACTTCAATTTCGATGTCCAACCCTTTTGTTTCGGCCATTTGCTTGACTTGAGTAATTTTCGGAAGCACTTCCGGAATGAACTTTTGTCCGCCAAATCCAGGATTAACCGACATTAATAAAACCATGTCAATGTCACCAATAATATGCTGAATCGTATCGACCGGAGTTGCCGGATTTAACACAACGCCCGCTTTGACCCCAAACGATTTAATCGTTTGAATCGTGCGGTGCAAATGGCGGCAGGCTTCTACATGAACTGTAAGATAGTCAGCTCCTGCTTTGGCAAATGCGTCAATATACTGATCAGGGTTTTCAATCATCAGATGGACATCAAGCGGCAGTTTGGTAATGGGCCTGATGGCCTCGACAATTAACGGACCAATAGTGATATTGGGAACAAAATGTCCGTCCATTACATCAACATGAATGTAGTCGGCTCCAGCTCTTTCAACTGCTGTAATTTCTTCCCCCAGCTTGGCAAAATCGGCGGAAAGAATGGAGGGAGCAATTTTTATCATTACTAATACCTCGGCTTTCTCTCTTTAATTTCTCGTAAAAAATCAACATAGTGTTCATAACGGTATACCGGGATCTCTCCTGCCTCTACTTTCAGTTTGACACCGCATTTTGGTTCTTTCAAATGAAGGCAGCCGCGAAATTTACATTGTTCACTTGCCCGGAGAAATTCCGGAAAACAACGGGTTAGATCCTCGGCTTCGATATTGGTAAATTCCAATGAACTAAACCCGGGCGTGTCGGCCACAAGGCCGTTACCTACTTTTATTAATTCAACATGCCTAGTCGTATGCCGGCCCCTTCCCAAATGAGCGGAAATATCATTCGTTTTCAACTCTAAATCGGGCCGCAAAACATTTAACAAAGAGGACTTTCCTACCCCCGATTGACCAGCAAAGACAGAAATTTTATTTTCAAGATGCGGATTCAAACGATCTATCCCCGCTTCTGTTTCGGATGAGGTTAGAATCACTTCATATCCGGCGCCGTTATAATGCTCGGCATATGTTGAAATCTTTTGCTGCTCGTCATCATTAGTAAGATCCATTTTTGTAATACAAATCAGCGGTTTGATATGGTTAAATTCAACCAACACAAGAAAGCGATCCAGCAATCCCGGACTGAAGTCCGGTTCTACCGCTGAAAAAACCAAAATAGCTTGGTCTACATTGGCAATCGGCGGCCGCTGCAATTCATTCTTTCGCTCTTTCACTTCCAAAATGTAGCCTTCCTGGTTATTCTCAGCTTGAAAAACAACTTCATCGCCAACAAGAGGGGTGATTTTATTTTTTCGAAAAACCCCTCTGCCACGGCATTGAATGACATGATCCTGATGGAGTACATAGTAAAAGCCACTTAATGCTTTAATAATTTTTCCTTCAGGCATAGCACCCCTCCATGTGTACCATTATTTTTCCTAATAATTCCATCACTAATTTCCAGTTTAATCTATATCCGAATAGTTAATAACTTCTTCCATAAAGACCGTGTTGTCCTTCATGACCCTATAGCCGGCTTTTTTACCATACGGAATAGTTAACTCGATTTGAACCTTTTTGGTTGCATTGATGTTAAATGTTTCCGCTGGTTCTGTCATGTTTCGATTCATATCATCAATATAAATCTGTACCACTTGTTCCTTATCAGGATTTTCCGGATCAGGTTCAAAGGGAATAGTGATCTCTTTGACGACCTTTTTTGGAGGTTTCTCTCCTTTGGAGATGACAACCGTAACCTTATCGCCTTTTTTTAGCTCAGTTCCTTCTTTAGGTGATTGGGAGATGACCATTCCTGCTGGTACTTTCTCATCATATTGTTCCTGTGATGCATCCAGAGTTAGCCCAACTAATGAACAGTAGTCCTGGGCACCTTTTAAACTATACTGGGTTAAATCTTTTAAGACAATAATTTCCGGACCTAAGCTAACTTCAAATTCTAAGACGGTATCTTCCGGAACCACTTGTTCCCCTTCCGGCGGATTTTGGCTGAGTATCGTCCCCGGGGCACTATCATCGTGCTTTTCAATTTTCTTTATATCTTTAAATTTATCATCTAATAAACGAACGACATCATCATAGTTTCTGCCAACATAGTTGGATAATTCCAGTTTTTTCTTCCCGGAACTAATATAAAGCGTGACTTTTGCTTTTTCCTTAACCGTTTCTCCTGCTTCGGGGTCCGTTTTGATAACGAGACCTTCTTCTACTTCTTCACTTGTGATCTTGATTTTTTTATCAATACCTAATCCACTTTGCTTTAATTTGGAAACGGCATCGTCCAGTTCCATTCCGCTAACATTAGGAACTTTAACCTCCTTAGCAGAAAGTATTCCTGGCAAAAATAAAGCAGATAATAATCCTATGACACATAAAAAAAGAAAAATAGAAACGAGAACTAGCGGCCATTTTTTTCTTTTTTTATTTTTTTTCTCTTTCTTTTTCTCTTTCTTAGTTTTTTCGGTCGGTTTTTCAGCTGTGTTTTCAGTGCTATGAACCAAGGTTTCTTCCAGATTTTTTAATGGTTTGTCATTGGTTATTACCGGAATGGCTTTCGTGGCTTCATCATCGACAGGAATAGCAAACTTGGCTTCATTCATCCGTTCGGGATCTAGAGCAGTCTGCAAGTCCTCCTCCATTTCGTCAACGCTGTTATAGCGATGAAATGGGTCTTTCGCAGTTGCCTTTAAGACGATATTTTCGACACTTTGCGGAATACTTGGATTCCAGCGCCGCACCGACGGAGTCTCTGATTGCAGATGCTTTAAGGCGATGGATACAGCTGATTCACCCGAAAACGGCAGTCTGCCAGTTAATAATTCAAACATCACGATCCCAAGTGAATAAATATCCGACTTTCGATTCGCCATGCCGCCTCTTGCCTGCTCAGGTGATAAATAATGAACCGAGCCTAAGACTGAATTTGTTTGCGTTATCGCTGTTGCGCTCAGAGCGGTAGCAATCCCAAAATCAGTCACTTTCACATTTCCTTCATGGTCTATTAAAATATTATGTGGTTTAATATCACGATGAATAATATGATTATGGTGAGCATGTGAAATGGCAGATGTCAGCTGTTTCATGATCTCGATTGCTTTTTCCACTCTTAATGGAGAATTTTGCTGTATGTATTGTTTAAGAGTCTGCCCATCAACGTATTCCATCACAATATAATAAAGATCATTTTCTTCGCCTACATCATAAATATTAACAATATTCGGATGCGCAAGACTTGTAGCTGCTTGTGCTTCCCGGCGAAATCTCCTGATAAATTCTTCATCATTTGCAAAATCAAGCCTGAGCATTTTAACGGCTACATCACGATCAAGAATCATATCATGGGCCAGGTAGACATTTGCCATGCCTCCGCCGCCAATAATATTTAAAATTTTATAGCGCCCGCTTAATCTTTTTCCAATCATCATCCGGCATCACCCCTCACTGCCCTCAGAAAACTCCACAATTCCCAAGGTAATATTATCCTCTCCGCCGTTTTCATTGGCGAGTAAGATAAGTGTTTGGGCTTTCTCTTCAAGCGGTTCTTCATTTAAAAGGATTTTCACCATTTCATTTTCACTTACTTTGTTAGAGAGTCCGTCGGAACACAGCAGCAGGATATCTCCTTCTTCAAAAATAATCGTCTTAATATCCATTTCAACTTTTTTTTCAGTACCTAATGCCCTTAATAGGACATTTTTCCTTGGGTGATGTTCGGCATCCTCCTTGGAAATTTGCCCTGAACGGACAAGTTCATTGACAAGAGAATGATCCTCTGTAATTTGTTTAAATCCGGATTCATTTAAAATATAGCAGCGGCTATCTCCGATATTTGCTATGGTTGCAAACCGATCAGTGGTTATGGCGGCAACGATTGTTGTCCCCATACCATCACACTCTGAATTATTGGCAGCATGTTCTAAAAGAATATTGTTGACAGCGGTAATTTCCTCCTGCAACCACTTTTCAGCTGTATCTGCAGTCAAAATTTTCTCTGTTGTTTCCCATTCCTTTTTCAAATGGGAAACGCTCATTTCACTTGCGACATCGCCTGCCCGGTGACCGCCCATCCCATCGGCAACAATAGCAAGGAGACTGCCATCCTTATTGACAAAGATTCCACCGGCATCCTCGTTGTGCAGCCGTACCTTCCCTTTATCTGTTTTAAATACTGCTTTCATACCTTCACCTCGTCTCCTCTTTTCGCTCCTTTGCACGAAGCTGACCGCATGCTGCGTCAATGTCATGACCATGCTCCCGGCGAATCGTTACATTAATACCGCGATTTTTCAGTGTTTTTTCAAACGCAAAAATCTTTTCTCGCGGTGTTCGCACATAATCTCTTTCCGGCACATAGTTAACTGGTATCAGATTCACATGGCATTTTAAATCCTTTAATAAATCAGCCAATTCCTCGGCATGGTCGGTTGAATCGTTAACACCGCCGAAAAGACCGTATTCAAAGCTGACCCGGCGCCCCGTCTTATCGATATAATACCGTACTGCTTTCATTAAGTCATCAAGTTTATAAGCTTTATTAATCGGCATTAATCTCGTTCTTAATTCTGTATTTGGAGCATGTAAAGAAATAGCAAAGTTAATCTGCATGTTTTCATCAGCAAATTGATAGACTTTGGGAACGATGCCGCTCGTTGAGACAGTAATATGACGTGCACCAATATTAAGCCCTTTCTCATGATTGATGATTTTTAAAAAGGAAATCAAATTCTGATAATTATCAAACGGCTCACCAATTCCCATAACGACAACTGAACTTACCCGTTCCTCGGTTTCATCCAATGCTTTTTGCACCTTGACCACCTGGGCAACAATTTCCCCAGCCTCCAGATGCCGCTTTAAGCCGCCGAGAGTGGAAGCGCAAAAGGTACAGCCAATCCGGCAGCCAACCTGTGTCGTAACGCAGACGGAATTACCATAGTCATGCCGCATCAGAACTGTTTCAATTGAATAGCCGTCATGGAGTTCAAATAGAAATTTAATCGTTCCATCCGAAGAAGTTTGCTGCACGACAGTATTTAAGGTGGTAATTTGGAACTCACTTGCAAGCTTCTCTCTTAAGGCTTTTGATAAGTTGCTCATATCCTCGAAAGAAGTTACTCTTTTTTTATAAAGCCAATCAAACAGCTGCTCAGCCCGAAACGGTTTTTCACCGTTCTCCTGTAGCCATTTTTTCATATCATCGAGGTTTAATGAATAAATCGATCGCTTCTTGTCGTCACTAGTATTTGTCTCAGTTGTCTTAAGTTGTTCCAACTGTTACACCTCTTTTCTATCCTGTACGGTTGTTTTTTCCTTTGTTAAGGCAGCAATATAAAAACCATCAGAACCAAAATTCTGCGGAAATATTTGCAAGCCGGAGTCTTTCACCAATGGTTGGATTGCTTCGGGCATTCTCTGTTTCAACGAAGGGTCCAAGCGAAATTCCGGATGATTCCGTAAAAAAGTTTCGATTGTCCCGTTATTTTCCTGTTGGTCCACAGTACAGGTACTATACACAAGAATTCCGCCTATTTTAACTAATGGAGCTACTGAATCTAACAAATCCTGTTGAATGCGGCTTAACCGTTCAACATCTTGCTCCCGCTTCGTATACTTGATATCCGGCTTTCTTCTCATTACGCCCAGCCCGGAACAAGGAGCATCAAGCAGCACACGGTCAAACGATTCCTCGTCAAAATGTCTGCCCGCCATTCGCGAGTCTAATACACGGGGGTGAATATTTGTCAAACCTAAACGGTCGGCATTATCGTGAATTAATTTCACCTTATGTTCATGAAGATCAAGCGAAAACACTTGTCCCGTTTGCTTTAATTTTTCCGCGATATGGGTACTTTTTCCTCCAGGGGCAGCACAGGCATCTAAAACCTGTTCGTTTTCTTTGATGTCAAGCGCATAGGCAGTTAGCATCGAGCTCTCGTCTTGAATCGTAAACAGGCCGCTTTTAAATGCTTGAGATGCGGCCAAATTTCCTTTTATAGAGCGTATTGCCTCGGGAATAATCGGGCTTTTTTCAATTTGAAAACCTTCTTCTTCAAGGAGTCGGACGCATTCATCCCGGGAAATTCTCAGCAAGTTGACCCGCGCTGTTTGCAGCGGAGCTGTCAAGTTGGTCTCGCACATTTGTTTCGTTATTTCATAGCCAAATTGACCAACCCATCTTCTTACAAGCCATAATGGGTGACTCGTTTCGATTGCCAGCCGCTCCAATGAATCAGGTATCTTCTCCAAAGCTGGCAGGCCTTCCCGTTGTATCGTTCTTAAGACGCCGTTAACCAATCCGGCAATCCCTTTATGCCCCCGTTTCTTGGCAATTTCAACTGCTTCATGGATCGCGGCACGGTCGGGAATTTTATCAAGAAAAACCATTTGATAAAGCGTCAGCCGTAGAAGCTGCAACACCCAATTCTCGAGTCTCTTCGCCTGTTTTAAAAATGGCGCTAAAAAGAAATCTAAGGTCATTTTTCTTTGCAATGTCCCATAAATTAATTCTGTCAAGAGCCCTACATCTTTCTGGGGAAGCTGATGCTTGTTTATTTCATTGTTGAGGAGCAAATTGCTGTATGACTGATTCTTCTCAATCGCCATAAGGAGATCGAGTGCTGTTTCTCGGACATTCTTTTTTGCTTTTGCTGTCATATTATTCTCCTAATTTACTGCCTATAGTAATTTTATCCCCCGCTCCTCGTAAAAATTGTTCACATTTCATTTTTGTTTTTCCAGCGGGTTGCAATTCGGTAATTTTAATCGCTGTTTCGTTTCCACTGCTAACGATCATTCCATCTTTTTCGATTTTCACAATGACACCCGGCTGACTTCCTGTTACCCCGTTCACTTTTTGCGCCTTCCAAATTTTATATACTTGACCATTGAAAGTGGTAAAGGCAACTGGCCATGGGTTTAAACCGCGAATGTGATTGTAGATCTCCTCTCCTGTCTTGTTCCAGTCAATTTTTTCCTGTTCTCTCTTAATATTGGGAGCAAAGGTTGCATCCGCATCTTTTTGCGGAATGGCTGTAAGAAGTCCTGCCAATAGTTTGGGCAATGTCTCTGATAAAAGTTTAGCACCAGCAGCGCTTAATTTATCATGAAGTGTTCCAACATTATCCTCCTCGTCAATCGGAACTTCCACAGTCGTGAGGATATCCCCGGCATCCAATTTTTCAGCCATATACATAATCGTAATCCCGGTTTTTTGCTTTCCTTGCAATATGGCATAATGAATCGGAGCCCCGCCGCGCAGCTCAGGGAGCAGTGAGGCATGGACATTAATGCAGCCATATTTAGGGGCTTCCAATAATTCCTTTGGTAAGATTTGGCCAAAGGCAGCAGTCACAATTAAATCTGGCTTAAGTTCCAGGATCTTCTGCAGTTCATCCGGCTGCCGGATCTTTTCAGGCTGAAATATCGGAATTCCATGCTTCAACGCTTCTGCTTTTACCGGTGGCGGTGTTAAAACCCTTTTTCTTCCCACCGGCCGGTCTGGCTGGGTCACCACTCCAATCACATCATAGCCATCTTCAATGATTTGCTTTAATACCGGGACAGAGAAGTCAGGAGTACCCATAAAAACAATTCTCGTCATTCACATTCCGCTCCTTCCAGCTCATCTTCTTCTAAATATCGGGAAACTTTTGTGGTAAATAAGATCCCATCCAGGTGATCAATTTCATGTTGAATCGCCCTGGCAAGAAAATCTTCTGCCTCAAGGGTATATGGTCTGCCTTTACGATCAAACGCTTCGATTTTTACATAATTTGGTCTCGTTACTTCGCCATATAATCCGGGAAAGCTTAAGCAGCCTTCAGGTCCTGTTTGTTCCCCTTCTTGCTTAACGATGCGGGGATTAATCATTTCAATTGTTCCCGAATCATCATCAATATCAACGATAGCAATTCGCGCATCTAAACCAATTTGCGGGGCAGCAAGACCAACACCATCAAATTCAATCATCGTATCATACATATCATCCAGCACTTTTCCTAGTTTTTTGTCAAACTTGACAACTTCTTTACATTTCAGTTCCAGGATCGCTGCTGGGTAGTTTACAATTTTACGTACCGTCAAAATAGTTCCTCCGTCTAGATTGATCTCTATATATAAAATTAATTACTTATCATTCTCACCCAGATTACATTAAGATAAACGGGTTGACGTCTATCGATACCTGTAGTCCATTTCTGGCTTCTTTCTGGTATTGATCAAGAATTTTCTTTAGAACATTTGTTAGATTCGGTTCCCGTTTGTATTTTATCAGACATTGATAGCGATATCTATTATTAATCCTGGGTATCGGTGATGCCGCCGGCCCAAGAATGACGGCTTGATTGGAAACTTGCGATCTTAGATAATTAACAATTTTCTCCGTTTCTGCAACTGCCTTCATTAATTGTTCATGGGTAACGGTGACCAACACTAAATAATAGAATGGCGGATAATGATGGATTTTTCGCATCATCATTTCCCGTTGATAAAAATAATCATAATTCTGCATCCCTGCTAATTCGATGCTATAATGCTCCGGAGTATAGGTTTGAATTACGACTTCTCCAGGCAATTGATGTCTTCCTGCCCGCCCGCTGACCTGTGTCAATAATTGAAATGTTTTTTCAGAAGAACGAAAATCCGGTAAATGCAGCATTGTATCAGCGGACAAAACACCGACTAAGGTAATGTTAGGAAAATCGAGTCCTTTAGCAATCATTTGCGTGCCTAATAAAATATCGGCCTTGCCATCGCGAAAATCCTTTAATAATTTTTCGTGGGAGCCTTTTCTTCCGGTTGTATCAACGTCCATCCGGATGACCCTTGCTTCGGGAAGAATTTTTCCCAATTCCTCTTCAACCTTTTGCGTACCAGTGCCAAAATAGCGAATATATTCACTTGAACATTCCGGACACACATTCGGTATATTGCTTTCATAACCGCAATAATGGCATTTCATCCGGTTTCCGGCCCGATGATAGGTCAGCGAGATATCGCAATTTGGACAATTCACAACGTAACCGCAATCCCGGCACATGACAAATGACGAGTGCCCCCGCTTGTTTAATAATAGGACAGACTGTTGTTTTTTTTCCAGCCGGTCCTTAAGCTTTGAAAACAGCTTGCGCGAAAACATCGATCGGTTTTCGGCACGAAGTTCTTCACGCATATCAATAATTTCCACCGGGGGCAGCGGTTTATTGTTCATCCTATTTGACAGCGTTAACAGATGGTATACCTTTTTTTGCGCCCTGGCAAATGATTCCAATGAAGGAGTGGCACTTCCTAAGACTACGGGACAGCTATAGACTTTTGCCCTTTCTATCGCAACATCTCGGGCATGATAACGCGGCATATCTTCCTGTTTATAGCTCGTTTCATGCTCTTCATCGATAATGATGATGCCAATGTTTTCAAACGGGGCGAAAATGGCCGACCTGGCTCCAACAACAACCTTGACCTCTTTCCGCTGTATTTTGCGCCATTCATCATACTTTTCCCCAGCAGATAGTCCACTGTGCATGACCGCCACTAAATCTCCAAATCTTCCTTTGAAACGGTTCACCATTTGCGGTGTTAAGGAAATTTCCGGTACGAGGACGATAGCCTCTTTCCCTTTATCGATGACATCCTGAATCGCTTGTAAATATATTTCTGTTTTTCCGCTCCCGGTTACCCCGTAAAGTAAAAATACTTCATGCCGTTTGGCCTCAATTGCCTTTAAAATAGGAGAGATTGCAGCAGTTTGAGCCTTTGTTAATGGCAATGGAGCAGTATGCTCAAAAACTCGATTTTCAAATGGGTCGCGATATACTTCCATTTCATCCTCGGAAAGCAGCCCCTTCTCAACCAACGCCTTTACAGTAGAAGGAGAAGTTTGAACGATCGTCAGCAGCTGTTTTTGTTCGACTGGATCTTGGTGCTCGATAAAGTAATCTAACACCTGCCTTTGTTTTTCCGCATTGGCCGGCAGCCTCTCCATTTCTGCCTTAATTTCAGCAGGGGGAAACAACGGTCGAATAACCTTCACCTGCTTTTTCTTAACTCTTTCTTTTACCTCATAAACAACTTCAAGATGACCTTTGGCAGCCTCACGCTGTAAAAGGGGGACTAAGCCGCTTTTTAACACCTCTTCCCACTCAAGCTTTTTATTGTCAGCAAAAATCGCTTGCAGTGAACTTGGTAAAACAGCCACTTCCTTTCCAGGGGCCAGTCGTACCTTTTTTTCATATTTTGCTTTCAGGGCAGCAGGGAGCATTGCCTGGTAGGCAAAAATTTTAAAGCATAGTGAGGTTTCGGTTAACCATTCGCCCAGATGCAATAATTCCTTATTCAAAACCGGTTCCAGATCCATTGGTGCAATAATTTCCTTTAACTGCTTAAACTCCGATTTGTCCTTTATTTCCGTCACAAAGCCTTGAATTTTTCGCGGCCCAAAAGGAACTATCACTCTCATGCCTGGTTGCATCGTTTCCGTCCAATCTTCGGGAATCAGATAATCGAATGGCTTATCTGTTTGTTTTGCCGGAACATCAACGATGACACTAGCAATTTTCATGTTTATTCAGATCCTTCAACAAAACAGTTATTTCTTCGATAATTTTTTGGGCAACGGCCGTTTTTGACATAATGGGTAATTCGCTAACAGTGCCATCCCGTTTAAACAAGGTGACAATGTTTGTGTCGGTGCCGAAACCTGCCCCCTCTGCTTTTACATTGTTGGCAACAATCATGTCGGCATTTTTTTTCTTCAGTTTTGCTTGGGCATATTCAGCTAGGTTATTGGTTTCAGCAGCAAAGCCGACCAGGATTTGCTTTGTTTTCCTTTTTCCTAATTCAAGCAAGATATCCTTTGTTCTTTCAAGCTCGATCATGACATTACCCGTTTGCTTTTTCACTTTATGGTCATAGGAAACCCTGGGACGATAGTCAGCCACAGCAGCTGTTTTAATCACAATATCCGCCTCATCAAAGACGTTCAGAACGGCTTGATACATGTCTTCAGCACTTTCGACACTGACGACGTCAATCCCCGATGGTTTTGGCAGCTGGACCGGTCCGGACACTAAAATGACGTGAGCACCTTGTTTCTTGGCTTCTTCAGCGAGGGCATACCCCATTTTGCCGCTGGAATGATTGGAAATAAACCGGACCGGATCTATTTTTTCGCGTGTCGGTCCTGCTGTAATGAGCACCGTTTTTCCCTTTAAGGGCTCGGTATTGCTGCTGACAAAATATTGCTCCATTAATGCCACTATTTTCTCTGGTTCTTCCAGCCGGCCTTTTCCGACATATCCGCAAGCCAAATAGCCTTCCCCAGGTTCAATGAATTGGTAACCATACTCATCCAATCTGGCAAGATTCCTTTTTACCGCAGGATGTTCATACATATGAACATTCATTGCCGGGGCGATCCACACAGGTGCGGTAGAAGCGAGCACTGTCGTCGTAATCATATTATCAGCAATCCCGCCCGCCAATTTTGCGATCGTATTTGCTGTTGCCGGAGCGACCAGAATCAAATCGGCCCAGTCTGCCAAGTCTATATGAGCAATCACTTGCGGATTTTTTTCATCAAAGGTATCAGTATACACTTCATTACGGGATAATGCCTGAAAAGTCAGCGGAGTCACAAATTGTGCCGCAGCTTCACTTAAAATGACTTTTACACTTGCCCCGGCTTGGACAAGTTTGCTTGTTAACGCCGCTGCTTTGTAAACCGCTATCCCTCCAGTTACGCATAATAATATCTTTTTATTCATAACCATCTTTGGATTCCCCCAGATATCAACTTTATTATCTATTATGCTGGAATAGAAAAATTTTTTCACTATTTTCCTTCTTTAATCGACAAAAATCTCAATAATACAGAAAGCTATTTTAAACCTTTTTGTAAACAAAAAAGGCTGACATTTAAGGATTCCCCTTATCGTCAGGCCTTTGTTTCGGTCCTTTATTAGTTTCATTGCAATTATTGTTCGGCAGGTGTTTCCGCTTTTTTAGCAATCCGGTAAGTCAATATGCCGCTGTTTATTTCCTCCAGTGCCTTGCCCACATGTTTATAAGAAACATACTTGGGTAATCTTTCATTCTTTTCAAGCTGCATTTGGCGGGCACGCTTGGCAGCTACTGAAACCAGTGAATATTTTGAATCAATTTTCTCTAATAAAGAATCTATCGATGGATATAACATCTTAATCAACCTCCAGCAATTTTTTGTAGATATGTTCAACTCGTTCCCTGCGGCAATGCTCTGCTACAACAATCGATTTGATCCGTTCACAAGCAAGTGTAACCTCATCGTTGACAACAACATAATCGTACAATTCCATCATTTCGATTTCTTCTCGTGCCGTCAGCATCCGATTGTGAATGATATCTTCTGTCTCAGTCCCTCTTGTCACAATTCGCTTCTTTAATTCGGAAAGACTTGGGGGCATTAAAAAAATGAACAAGCCTTCGGGGAATTTTTCACGGACTTGGCGGGCACCCTTAACCTCAATTTCTAAGAAGACATCTTTTCCTTGATTCAATGTTTGCTGAACGTAATCAACAGGAGTCCCGTAGTAGTTCCCGACAAATTCGGCATATTCCAATAGTTTATCATTTTTAATTAAATTCTCAAATTCTTCTCTAGTTTTGAAAAAATAATCAACCCCATCCACTTCACCCTCACGAGGTTTGCGGGTAGTAACAGAAATTGAGTATTCAAAAGCGGTATCAGGCTGCGAAAAGATTTCCTTCCGCACCGTCCCTTTTCCCACACCAGATGGTCCAGAAAGTACTATGAGTAATCCTTTTTCCTGCATTTCATAAATCCTACCCTTCCTCGATAGTCTCATCACGGTCCAATAAGCGGTGGGCAACCGTTTCCGGCTGGACTGCGGATAAAATAACATGATCGCTGTCCATCACAATGACCGCACGAGTACGTCTGCCATATGTAGCATCAATCAATGTCCCACGGTCCCGAGCGTCCTGGACAATTCTTTTTATTGGCGCAGATTCAGGACCGACTATTGATATGATCCGATTGGCAGAAACGATATTCCCAAATCCAATATTAACTAATTTAATCCCCATGATTACCATCCAATCATCATTAATAATATTTTGGCCGCGTCAAACTTTTTGTAAACTACTACTATTCAATATTTTGAACTTGTTCCTTTAGTTTTTCGAGTAAACTCTTCATTTCGACTACCTTTTTAGCTATATTGGCATCATTAGCCTTCGACCCAATTGTGTTAGCCTCCCGATTCATTTCCTGCACAAGGAAATCGAGCTTCCGGCCAATGGGTTCATGAACATTCAGGGTTTGCTTAAATTGCCCGATATGACTTTTTAATCTGATGATTTCTTCATTAATATCGGCTTTTTCAGCAAAAATGGCTACCTCAGTTAAAATCCTTGACTCATCTATTTGTCCGCTAACATATTCCTGCACTCTTTTTAAAATCCGCTCTTTATAAGATTGGACAACGATCGGGGCATCCTGTTGCAGATCAGTCACAATTGTTTCTAATTGAACAATGATTGCCTCAAGATCCATTTTTAGTGTTTCTCCTTCAGCCACTCGCATTTGCTTCAGTTGGGCAATTGCCTCCCCGGCAGCACGAATCACTAATTCCGACAATTCATCGTTATCAACTTCATTTTCTTCTATATGTATTAGGTCCGAACGGTTTAATAAATCATGCAGAGTGATGGACCCCTCCATCCCATATTTGGTCTGGGCTTGTTTAATAAATTGGATATATTCATCAATCAACTTCCAGTCAACCTGAATTTTTCGGGAAATAATGCCTTCCCCTTCCAAGCCGATAAACACTTCAACCCTTCCACGATGAATATGCCGATTTACGATTTTTTTAATTTTGTCTTCAATTTTTAACAGTTGCCTTGGCATCCGAATATTCATTTCACAAAAACGGTGGTTCACTGATTTAATCTCCACATTTACGGAAAAGGAATCAGATGCTGCCTTCCCTCTTCCAAAACCCGTCATACTGTTTACCATATTCACGCACATCCATTCATTGAAAAGGATATTCAGAAGAAAAATCCAAAAGGTAATAGAATGGATTCTATTACCTTTTGGATTATAACATACTTTATTTTGTTTTTCTTAATAAAAATGAACCCGCTAATAAAAAAGTTGGAATCGAGGATAAGCCAAGAATTAACAACCAATCGTCTGCCTCAATCGGCAGTGTATGAAATACCGGCTGCAACGGTGGATAATAAATGACCACCAACATTAAAACCAGAGAGGAGATGACGGCCCAAACCAGATATTGATTGCCAAATGGATTCCGTGACAAAATGGAAATTTCGCTGCGGCAATCAAAAACATGGATCAGTTGGGCCATAACAAGTGTGGCGAAAGCAACCGTTTGAGCGTATTCCAATTGCTCCGGATCATCGTGGTAAACAACCATAAATGCTATTAAAGTGACGATTCCAATCAAAAATCCCCGCGAAACCACTTTCCAGCCGAGTCCACGTGAAAAGACACCTTCATTAGGGCTTCTGGGAGCCCGCTTCATCACGTTCTCTTCCGGTTTATCGAGTCCAAGTGCCATCGCCGGCAGCCCATCTGTAACAAGATTGACCCAAAGAATTTGAATCGGCACCAATGGCAGCGGCAAGGCTAAGATCATCGCAAATAACATCACCATTATTTCACCAACATTGGAAGCAAGCAAATATCGGACAAACTTACGGATATTTTCGTAAATGTTTCTGCCTTCTTTAATCGCCGCTTTAATGGTGGCAAAATTATCATCCATTAATACGAGTGAGGAAGCCTCTTTGGCCACATCCGTGCCGGTGATCCCCATAGCAACACCAATATCAGCTGCTTTAATTGCCGGAGCATCATTCACCCCGTCCCCCGTCATCGCCACGATATGACCGCGATTTTGCAGAGCCTTAACAATTTTTAATTTATGCTCGGGTGATACCCGCGCAAACACAGATACATCTTCAACAACTGCTTCCAATTCTTCAACGGTCATTTGAGATAAGCCGTTTCCATCTAGCACTTTGCTTTTTTCTGTTAATATTCCCAGTTGAGCGGCAATTGCTTTAGCGGTAATGACATGGTCACCGGTAATCATAACCGTTTTAATGCCTGCCTCTTTACATTCTCTTACAGCATCTTTTACTTCTGGGCGAGGCGGGTCGATCATTCCTTGGATTCCGATTAAAGTGAGCGCCTTTTCCGCTTCTTGTTCACTTAAAATAATCGTATTAGCGGGAATGGATTTAAACGCTATGGCAATCGTTCTAAGAGCATTAGATGCGAGATGATTAATTGCATCCTGAACTTTGCCTTGCTTCTCCTGATTTAAAAATTGCGATCTCCCCTCCCAAAGAATCGATTCACAATTTCCCAAGATGACATCCGGAGCACCCTTTGTAATAATGAAGTTACGTCCTTGCCTGTCCTTTACATGAACGCTCATCATCTTTCGGGAAGAATCGAACGGGAACTCCTTGATAATGGTGAACTCCTCCAATAGTTTTGGTCGGGTAAAACCAGCTTTCATCGCACTGACCAGTAATGCTCCTTCAGTCGGGTCACCATCAAGATGAAATTGTTCCTCCTCTTGGTAGATATCAGAATGATTACACAGCATTCCAAAAATTAGCATTTGTTGTAATGCTTTTTCCTCTTTAGGATTGACTTTTTGTTTATTACGATAAAAATTTCCGATCGGCTGATACCCAATCCCATCAACCGTCCAAGTATTTCCACCACTCCATAAATGGGTAACGGTCATTTTATTTTGGGTCATCGTTCCTGTCTTATCAGAACAAATGACCGATGCACAACCTAATGTTTCAACCGCCGGTAGTTTACGAACGATCGCTTTTTGTCGGATCATTTTTTGGACGCCAAGCGAAAGTGCTACCGTGACAATCGCTGGCAGTCCTTCAGGTATAGCTGCCACTGCCAACGATACACCAGCTAAAAACATCGTATAAATATCGTGGCCGCGCAGCACTCCGATGACAACAACAAGAATAGTGAGAAATAAGGCGACCGCTATTAAAATCTTGCCTAATTGTTCCAACCGGCGTTGCAGCGGGGTCTCCTGTGACTCTGCCTCTTGCAGAAGACCGGCAATTTGTCCCATCGCCGATTTCATTCCCGTTGCCATGACAACACCGATACCGCTTCCTCTTGTCACCATCGTACCCATGAAGGCGATATTTTCCATATCACCAATACCGAGATTCGGATTCGCTAAACAATCGGTATGTTTTGCTACCGGCACGGATTCACCTGTCAATGCTGATTCTTCAATTTCCAAACTATTCGCTTCAATGATGCGGACATCGGCACCAATCCGATCCCCACTGGCAAATTTCAAGATGTCACCAATGACAATTTCTTTCGAAGGCACTTTAATCCAATGCCCATCCCTGAGCACAGATACCTGTGGTGCCGATAATTCTTTCAACGCCTGAAGCGATTTTTCCGCCCGCCTTTCCTGATAAAAGCCGAGAATGCCGTTTAAAATCACGATCGCAATAATGGCAATCGCATCGATATATTCCCCCAGCAGGCCGGAAATTAAAGTTGCCGCAAGCAAAACCAAGACCATAAAATCTTTAAATTGGCTGAAGAATAGCAGTAAAGCAGATTGTTTTTCCCCTTCCGCCAACTCATTAAATCCGTAACGTTCAATCCTCATCTTGACTTCTTCTTCTGTTAATCCTGTTGAAAAGTCGGTTTCTAAGACTTTTTCTACTTGTTTGATCTCCATCTCATGGAACTTCATCCGACCATCTCACTTCCCCCTTGTATCGACTCTAGGATAATCCCTTGCTTGCCATCCTTATCCCTATAGACTGACCTCTAAAGACAGCTTATTCAGGGTCGTCCAAAAAAATGCTATATCTTAAGCATGGCGGAGTAAAATAAGACAGATTTTAAAAAAGTAGGATATAATGATGTCATGAAAGCTAATAGAAAAGGATGTTTTTGATGTCATTCGATGGTTTATTTACAAAAGCAATGGTTGAGGAGCTTTCCCGGCTGCTTAAGGGCGGCCGAATAAGCAAGATTCATCAGCCCTATAAAAATGAAGTAATCATTACAATCCGTGCCGGCGGAGTGAACCATAAATTATTGCTCTCGGCCCATCCCAGCTATGCAAGAGCACAGTTAACGACAGAAGTCTATGCAAATCCCAGTGAACCGCCGATGTTCTGCATGCTATTAAGAAAGCATATTGAAGGTCATATTTTAGAAAATTTGTATCAGATTGATAATGATCGAATTATCATTTTTGAAATAAAAGGCCGTAACGAAATTGGGGATATCACTTGCAAGCAGCTCATTATCGAAATAATGGGAAGACACTCCAATATTGTATTAGTAGATAAGGTGCGAAATCTCATTTTAGACAGTATTAAACATATCTCTTTTGCAGTAAACAGCCATCGGGCGATTTTACCAGGTCAGCCCTATATCTGCCCGCCGGCACAGGATAAACAAAATCCCTTTTTCGCAAGTGAGGAAGATGTCGTCAGAAAGCTAGATTTTAATGCTGGGAAACTGGATAAGCAGTTAGTCGAACACTTCGCTGGCATTTCTCCACTGTTTGCCAAAGAGGTACTAGTTTCAGCCGGACTGGCAAATCATACGACGGTACCGGCCGCTTTTACTCGGTTAATTGCTAGGATAGAAGAAGATAAACTTTCCCCGGCAATCATGACCACTTCTGACAAAGAAATCTTTTATTTGTTTCCGCTTGAACATGTAAAAGGAGAAGTAAAACTATTTTCTTCATTAAGTGAAATGCTTGACCGCTTCTATTTTGGTAAAGCCGAACGAGACCGGGTCAAGCAGCAAGGCCATGATATTGAAAGACTCATGATGAATGAGAAGGAAAAAAACGAAAAGAAAATTGAAAAGCTTGAGGCCACATTAAAAGAAGCCGAGGAAGCTGAGCAATTTCAACGTTATGGAGAGCTTTTGACGGCCAATCTGTATGCCGTCAAAAAAGGCATGAAAGAAATCGAGGTTCTCGATTATTATGATGAATCAGGCCGTACTGTTATCATTCCGCTTGACCCTCGAAAAACGCCGGCTGAAAATGCCCAAAAATATTTTTCAAAATACCAGAAGGCAAAAAATGCTATTTCTATCGTTAGTGAACAAATTGCACATGCCAAAGAAGAAGTGCTGTATTTTGACAGTTTACTGCAACAGGTCTCATCGGCTTCGCCTAAGGATTTACAAGAGATTCGCGAGGAGTTGATTGAAGGTGGTTATCTCCGCGAACGGCATAAACGCAACAATAGAAATAAGCAACCTACCAAGCCAGTACTTGATCAATTTCAATCATCTGATCATACCGATATCCTTGTTGGGAAAAATAATAAACAAAATGATTATTTAACGCACAAGCTGGCAGCAAGAGATGAAATCTGGCTGCATACGAAGGATATTCCTGGTTCACATGTGGTGATTCGCAGCAAACAGCCTTCTGATCAAACTATAAAAGAAGCAGCGATGCTGGCTGCTTATTTTAGCAAGGCGAGAAATTCCAGCTCCGTTCCAGTCGATTATACAAAGGTCAGACATGTGAAGAAACCGAATGGGGCGAAACCGGGGTTTGTTATTTATGAGCAGCAGCAGACCGTTTATGTCACCCCGGATGAAGAATTAGTTCTGAAATTAAAGAAAAGCCCCTAATTTTTTTGGGGCTTTTTCCTTATTCATAGTGTTTACTCCACTCTTCCGGATCCTTGCTCCAGGACATAAGGCTTTCTTGATCATTGTCACTAATATAGCCTTTTTCTATGGCAACTTGAACCAAGGTAGAGAAATCAGTTAGCGATTGGCTGGCTATGTTTTCTTGGGCAAAGGCTTGTTTTCCTTTTTCCAGTTCATAGGTGAAAATTGAAACCGCTCCAAGGACTTCACAGCCTGCTTCCCTTAAAGCTTGAACAGCGGTAATGACACTGCCGCCGGTGGAAATTAAATCTTCGACAACGACAACTTTCTGACCAGGTACGACCTTTCCTTCAATTTGATTACCTTTCCCATGACCTTTGGCTTTTGAACGAACATAGCACATCGGCAGATTCATCAGTTCACTTACCCATGCGGCATGAGGAATCCCTGCCGTAGCAGTGCCAGCAATCATTTCTACGTCTGAATACCGTTCCTCGATTAGTGTTTTTAAACCTTTAGCAATCTCTCTTCTCACTTCAGGATATGATAATGTTAGGCGGTTATCACAGTAAATTGGCGAGCGGAGCCCTGATGTCCAGGTAAATGGTTCATTTGGTTTTAACGTTACAGCTTGAATATTTAATAAACTGTCAGCAATTTTCTGTTTCATTGTTTAACACCCTTCCATACTTCCATCCACTGTTTAAAGCTAGCAAGCGGATCTGCCGCTCTCGTAATTGAACGACCGACGACAATCGCACTAACCCCGGATTCCCTGGCAAACTCTGGTGTCGCTATTCGCTTTTGATCCTGAACTTGATCTGTTTGCATGCGGATTCCTGGGCAAACGGTTAAAAAGGAGGGTCCCAAATTTTGGCGAATTAGTCCTGCCTCCAAAGCGGAACAAACAACGCCATCCAAACCGGCTGCTTTTGTCAGTGAAGCATAATGTAAAACGGATTCAGTTAAAGAAACAGGGATCAGCTGTTCCTGATTCATCTGCTGTTGTGATGTACTAGTTAACTGGGTTACCGCAATGCATCGCGGTCGCTTTTCTCCTGCTGCTGTCCCCGCCTCCAAGCCTTCGAGCGCGGCCTCCATCATTTCCTTCCCCCCTGAAGCATGAACATTAACTACATCACATTGCAGGCGGGCCAGTCCTTTCATGGCACTTTTTACCGTATTCGGAATATCATGCAGCTTAAGATCAAGAAAAATCCGATGGCCTGCTTCTTTTAACAGTCTCACAATCGCTGGGCCTTCCTGGTAAAATAACTCCATTCCTACTTTGACAAACAGCTCTTGTCCCTTAAATGGCTGTAAAAACTGCTCTACTTCCTTTCCATCTGGAAAATCAAGCGCGATGATTAGCGAATTGTCCATCCCTTTGCCAGCTCCTTCCGATACATTCTTTGATGTGTTCATAGCCTAATCGCTCTAAGACATCCGGTAAATCATCAATAATCGCTGGGCAGACCAATGGGTCAACAAGATTGGCGGTACCAACCGCTACGGCACTGGCACCAGCATATAAGAATTCAATTACATCTTCTGCCGATTGAACACCTCCCATACCGATGATCGGAAGCGAGACCGCTTGACTGACTTCATAAATCATGCGGATGGCAATCGGCTTAATCGCCGGACCGGATAGTCCACCGGTAAGATTGGCTAAAATCGGCTTACCTGTCTTTATATCCAGCCGCATCCCAACAAGTGTATTAATCATCGTAATCCCGTCAGCACCACCAGCTTCAACCGCCTGCGCCATTTCCACGATATTGCTGACGTTAGGGGAAAGCTTTACATATACCGGAACAGCGGATACCTCTTTCACTTTACGGGTCAATTGTTTGGCCACCTCAGGAATTGTTCCAAAGGCGATTCCGCCGGTTTTGACATTCGGACAGGAGATATTTAATTCAAGCGCCTTAACATTGGCGGCTTGGGAAATTTTCCTAGCCACCGCAACATAATCCTCTTCCACGGAACCAGCAACATTGGCGATAATTGGGACATCGAATTGTGACAGCCACGGCAATTCCTCTGCTATTACTTTTTCTAACCCCGGATTTTGTAATCCGATAGCATTAAGCATTCCTGCCGCTGTTTCGGCAACTCTTGGTGTTGGATTTCCAAACCGCGGTTCCAAGGTGGTGGCCTTGATCATGATCGCCCCAAGCTTACTTAAATCGTAAAACTGACTAAACTCGCGGCCAAACCCAAAGCAGCCTGATGCCGGCATGATTGGATTTTTCAACCGCAGCCCTGGCAACTCAACATTCAAGCGATTCATAATACGACCTCCCCGGCGCGAAATACGGGTCCATCACTACAAACCTTTTTATAGGAGGTATCCGCCGCGTCTCCGCTTTGGCAGACACAAGCAAAACAAGCACCGACACCACAGGCCATTCGTTCCTCCAATGACAAAAAGACTCTTTTGTCGGGAAAACCTTGTTCAATTGCCCTTAACATTGGCGTTGGCCCGCATGTGTACAAACAGTCAAAGCTCACCTCTTTAATAACATCGGTCACGAAGCCTTTTCTTCCGTACGTACCGTCGGCCGTGGTAATGAACGTCAAACCATTTTTCGAGAACTCTTTTTCATAAAATACCGCTGACTTTGTTTGAAAGCCAAGAATGTGGATCACATTCACCCCTTTGGCAACCAATTGCTTAGAAAGTTCGTACAAAGGCGGAACACCGATGCCGCCGCCAACGAGCAGCGCCGTTTCACCAACACTTACTTCTTCAATTGGAAAACCATTTCCCAATGGACCAAGGATATCAAGTTCCATTCCCGGTTCCAATTGTACCATTAAGGAGGTGCCACGTCCCTCCTTGCGGTAAATCAATGTCATTTGCTCCGTTTGCTGATTGTAAGCTGATATGCTGATTGGTCTGCGCAACAGCGGGTCAATTCCATTGGTAACGCGAACATGGACAAATTGTCCCGGTGCCCTTATGTCATCAACTAATGTTGCTTTCACCCTTAACTCATAAATATTGGCGGCGATTTCCTTCTGGCTAAGAATTTTGCATAACTCTTTTCTAATCAAGAAAAAACTGCCTCCTTTTTGTCTGCTTTCAGCGCTTCCGTTAGAAAATTCATCGATTCAATCACCTTCAGGATCGCCTCGGCGGTATCTAACGAGGTTAAGCATGGGACACCATTTTCCACGGCTTCCCGGCGGATTCTAAACCCGTCCCGTTCCGGCTGCTTTCCTTTTGTTAATGTATTGATGATAAAATGAGCTTCTCCATTATGAATAACATCTATCAAGGTCTTTCCCTCAGAACCAATTTTTTCAACACTCTTTACCGGAAGACCTGCTGCTTGCAAAAATGCTGCTGTGCCTTTTGTCGCCATTAGACGATAACCGTTGGCGGAGAATCTGGCAGCCAGCTTTAAAGCTTCTTCCTTATCCTTATCGGCAATCGTAAACAAAACCGTCCCGTGCTTTTGGATATTCATGCCGGAGGCGACTAAGCCCTTATAAAGGGCCTTCTCAAGTATCAAATCTTTGCCCATTACTTCACCAGTTGACTTCATTTCCGGTCCCAGAGTAATATCGACACTTTTCAGCTTGGCAAACGAGAACACTGGAACCTTCACATAAACTCCTGGTTTTTCGTCAACAAGTCCTTTTTTGTAGCCTTGCTTTTCAATTGGTACGCCAAGAATGGCTTTGGTGGCAATTTTCGCCATCGGCACATTCGTTATTTTACTTAAAAAAGGTACCGTTCGGCTTGAACGAGGATTGACCTCCAATACAAAAATTCGTCCCTCTGATAAAACGTATTGAATATTTAACAGTCCCACAATGTTTAACCCTTTTGCCAGTTTTTCAGTGTAGTCAACCAGCGTTTGTTTCGTCTTATCAGACAGAGTTTGCGGCGGGTAAACAGCGATGGAATCACCCGAATGGACTCCTGCCCGCTCGATATGCTCCATAATTCCCGGGATCAAGACATTTGTTCCGTCACAAATGGCATCCACTTCAATTTCCTTACCAATTAAATAATGGTCAATTAACACTGGATGCTCGGGGTTAATTTTTACGGCATTTTCCATATATTGTAGCAGTTCTTCTTCATGGTAAACAATTTCCATCGCCCGGCCGCCGAGTACATATGAAGGCCGAACAAGGACCGGATAGCCAATCTCTTGAGCGATTACCAGTGCTTCTTCCACCGATAAGGCCGTTCTCCCATTTGGCTGGGGAATGTTTAATTCCTCCAGTGCCTGTTCAAATTTATCCCGATTCTCGGCCCGGTCTAAATCTTCCAGACTTGTTCCGAGAATTTTCACGCCATGCTCCGCCAATTTCGCAGCAAGATTAATTGCCGTTTGGCCGCCGAATTGAACGACGACACCTAGCGGTTGTTCTAAATCGATAATGTGCATCACATCTTCGATTGTTAGCGGTTCGAAATAAAGCTTGTCAGAAATACTGAAGTCTGTCGAAACGGTTTCCGGGTTATTATTAATAATGATCGCTTCATAGCCCGCTTCTTTAATGGCTTTAACGGAATGAACCGTGGCATAGTCAAACTCGATGCCCTGGCCAATACGGATTGGTCCTGAGCCAAGGACAATGACACTTTCCTTGCTGGTCACAATCGATTCATTTTCTTCTTCATAAGTTCCGTAGTAATAAGGCGTTTCCGACTCAAATTCAGCAGCGCATGTATCAACCATTTTGTAAACGGGGACAATTCCAGTTTGCTTCCGAAATTGGTAGATTTCTGATTCTGAACTTGCCCATAGTTGTGCAATTTTTTTATCGGTAAACCCTTTTCGCTTGGCAGCGGTCAGGATTTCAGGATCGAATGGATTTTTCGCAAGCTGTTTTTCTAGCGCAATAATCCCCTGCATCTTATTTAAATAAAATTTATCAATTTTACTCCATTGATGAATCGTTTCAATTGTGATTCCCCGTTTTAAGGCCTCGGCAAGATAAAAGAGGCGTTCATCACCTGCTTTTCTGATCCGCTTCTCAAGCAGCTCGTCATCAATCGCCTCGGCTTCATTTAATTCGAAATGATAGACACCCGCTTCAAGCGAACGGATCGCTTTTAACAGCGACTCTTCAAACGTCCGGCCGATTGCCATCACTTCGCCGGTTGCCTTCATTTGCGTCCCAAGCGAGCGGTTCCCCGATTCGAATTTGTCAAACGGCCACCTTGGAATCTTCGTTACGACATAGTCGAGAGCCGGTTCAAAACTGGCATATGTCTTTCCGGTAACAGGATTAAGCATCTCATCAAGAGTCAGACCGATAGCGATTTTCGCAGCCAGCTTGGCAATCGGATATCCTGTAGCCTTTGAAGCCAAGGCAGAAGAACGGCTTACCCGGGGATTCACTTCAATAATGTAGTAGTTGAAGCTGTATGGATCCAGTGCCAATTGGACATTACAACCGCCTTCGATACCTAATGCGTGGATGATTTTAAGGGAAACATTCCTTAATAACTGGTACTCCCGATCGCTTAATGTTTGACTGGGAGCAACAACAATGGAGTCGCCGGTATGTACACCGACCGGGTCAATATTTTCCATATTACAAACAACAATGGCATTATCATTGGAGTCGCGCATTACTTCATATTCAATTTCCTTATATCCGGCGATACTTTTTTCAAGCAAGCATTGATGGACAGGACTGCTTTTCAACCCGCTTGTGACAATTTCTTCAAGCTCCTTATCATTGGCGCAAATCCCTCCTCCCGTGCCGCCAAGTGTATAGGCTGGACGAACGATAACCGGGTAGCCAATGGCTGCAACGAATGCTTTTGCTTCTGTTAAATCATGAACGATGGCGCTGTCGGGAACCGGTTCCTGTAAATCATTCATTAGGCTGCGAAACAGTTCACGATCCTCGGCTTGTTGAATTGCCGTCAGTTTCGTTCCGAGGATTTCCACACCGCATTCTTCAAGGATCCCGGAATTTGCCAAGTCAACCGTTAAATTAAGGCCAGTTTGTCCCCCAAGTGTTCCTAAAATGGCATCCGGTCTTTCTTTGCGAATGATGCTGCTGACAAACTCAAGCGTTAACGGCTCAATATAGACGGCATCGGCAATCTCGGTATCGGTCATGATAGTCGCTGGATTAGAGTTTACGAGAATCACCCGATAGCCTTCTTCTTTAAGGGCTAAGCAGGCTTGGGTGCCGGCATAGTCAAATTCCGCCGCCTGACCTATAACAATCGGCCCCGAACCGATTACCAGGATGGAGTTTAGATCTGTGCGTTTAGGCATGGCTTACAACCTCCCGTTTATTTACGTCCATCAGTTCAAGAAACTGGTCGAATAAATTGTTCGCATCTTCCGGCCCAGGGGATGCCTCGGGATGATACTGAACGGTAAAAGCCGGATAGTCCAGATGCCTTAACCCCTCAACCGTACCGTCATTCAAGGCAATATGGGTGACAACTAATCTAGTATTGTGAATGGATTCCAAATCTACGGTGTAGCCATGGTTTTGTGAGGTAATCGTTATTTTGCCTGTATTCAAATCCTTTACAGGATGATTGGAACCGCGATGGCCAAATTTCATTTTAACCGTTTCGGCCCCGCAAGCGAGGGCAAATAACTGATGGCCCAGACAAATTCCGAAAAGCGGCACCCTTCCTAATACACCTTTCAGCATATCTACTGCTTCTGGAACATCTTTCGGATTACCTGGTCCATTAGACAGCATCAGTCCATCTGGACGTAACTGGAGAATTTCATCAGCCGATGTATAATAAGGAACGACTACAATGTCACAGCCGCGTTTATTTAATTCCCTCAAGATGCCATGCTTCATACCAAAATCAACGAGGACCACTCTTTTCCCGCGGCCCGGACTTGGATAGGCATTCTTCGTCGACACTTGTCTTACTTGGTCAATTGGCAGGTTTATCGTGCGCAATGTTTCGATCACTTCCTGAGGATCTTTTTCGATACTGCAGATAGCCCCCTTTAAGGTTCCATATTGACGAATAATTCTGGTTAGTTTGCGTGTGTCAATTCCGGCAATCCCGGGGATTTTTTTCATTTCAAAATATTCACCGACAGTAAATTCACTTCGCCAGTTTGACGGGAAATCAGCTGCTTCTTTGACAATAAAACCCTTTACGGCTGGATGAATCGTTTCAAAATCATCACGGTTAATCCCGTAGTTTCCGATTAACGGATAAGTAAGCGTGACTATTTGGCCGCAATAAGAAGGATCCGAGAGTATTTCCTGGTAGCCAGTCATTCCGGTGTTAAAGACGACTTCGCCAATGGTTTCATTGCTACTGCCAAATCCCTCACCAATAAAAATCGTCCCATCTTCTAAAATTAATTGTCTTTTCATACGGTTACACAACCTTTTTTCCAAACTATTTGGCCTGCTGCAATCGTCATTACTGGCCAGCCGCTGCATTTCCAACCGGCAAATGGAGTGTTTTTCCCCTTGGACAAAAACTCTGCCGGATTAATGACCTGTTCCTCGTTTAAATCAATTAAGACCAAATCTGCCGCTTCCCCGACCTCGATTTTTCCATAGGGGAGCCCAAAGCTTTGGGCTGGTTTAGCTGTTAACAGGGCAATTAATTGTTCAAGCGTTAAAATATTTTTCTTGACTAAATGGCTATACAACAGCGGGAATGCCGTCTCTAAGCCGACAATGCCAAATGGAGCCAGTTCCATGCCGGTATTTTTTTCTTCAACCGTATGCGGCGCATGGTCGGTCGCAATGAAATCGATCGTGCCATCCAATAACCCTTCGATTAAGGCTGCGCGGTCAGCTGCTGAACGCAAAGGCGGATTCATTTTGTAGTTTGGATCAAGACCCGGGATATCGTCTTCCGCTAATAATAAATGGTGCGGTGTCACTTCTGCTGTCACACGAATCCCCGCCCGTCTCGCATCTCTGACAACACGAACCGATTCCTTTGTGCTGATATGACAAACATGATAATGACAACCCGCGGCCTCCGCCAGTAAAACATCCCTGGCAATTTGCACTGATTCACAAACGGAAGGAATACCGTTAAGTCCATGCTTTTTTGAAAAATTGCCTTCATGGACACAGCCGTTATGAATCAGTGTATTTTCTTCGCAATGGGCCACAATTGCCATATTTTCCTTGGCTGCCAGCTGCATCGCTTGCAGCATCATGTCTGCCGACTGAACGCCTACGCCATCATCCGTAAAAGCGAAAGCACCGGCCTGCTTTAAGGCATGAAAATCAGTTAATTCTTTTCCAAGCTGCCTTGTTGTAATTGCGGCATATGGCAGGACACGAACTTTGCCGACTTCTTTTACCCTTTCTACAAGCCAGGCCATTTGTTCTTTAGTGTCGGGTACTGGGCGAGTATTCGGCATCGCCGCTACGGTTGTAAAACCGCCTCGGGCTGCCGCCAGTGTTCCAGTCGCTATCGTTTCCTTCTTCTCCCCGCCGGGTTCGCGCAAATGAACATGAAGGTCAATGAATCCAGGGGCCACAATGAGACCTACCGCATCGACTTTACGATCAACGGCCACCTGTAAATTCGCTTCTATTTTGGAAATTGTTCCATCTTCTATTAAAATATCAGACTCTTTCCATTCACCGTCAGACGCTGCGTAACAAGCGTTTTTGATAAGCAGTTTCATTATGGAACCCTCCTTTAAGACTTTCAAGTGACCTTTTGATAACGGCCATTCTGACATATACACCATTTTGCATTTGCTTAAATATTCTCGACCTGCTACATTCGACTAGGCTATCAGCAATTTCTACATTTCGATTGACCGGTGCTGGATGCATAATAATACTGCCTGACTTCATCCGTTTCTCCCGTTCAATCGTCAGTCCATAATGTTGGTGATAGTCGCTTGCACTAAAATTACCCTTTAGCGAGTGCCGTTCATGCTGAACCCGAAGAAGCATCACGACATCGGAATCCTCAATCACTTCATCGATTGGTTGATATTGTGCTAAATTAAAACTTGCATCATACCATTCCCGCGGGCCGGAGAAACATACTTCAGCCCCAAGTCTAGTCAGCACATCAGCATTCGAGCGGGCCACCCTGCTATGACGGATATCTCCGACAATGGCAATCTTCAATCCGGCAAATCGGCCAAATTCCTGATAAATCGTCATCAAGTCAAGCAGTGATTGGGTTGGATGGTGGCCGCAGCCATCTCCCCCATTGATGATCGGAATATCGACTTTTCCAACTAATTCATCAAAATAGCGGTCTTGCCCATGGCGGATAACAACTGCATGAACACCGATTGCTTCCAACGTTTTAACGGTATCATACAATGTTTCCCCTTTTTGAACACTGGAGGTTGCCACTTCAAATGGAATAACCTCTAATCCTAATTTTCGTTCCGCGACTTCAAAGCTGCTTTTGGTCCGTGTACTTGCTTCAAAGAAAAGATTTGCAGCAAAGGTTGCTTGTTCCGGTCTCCACTCCATCCCCTCGGCAAATCTTTTGGCATCTGCTAGAATTTGATAAATTTCCTCTACCTTTAACTCATTAGTGGTTAATAAATGATTTAGCATCTGACATCCCCCCGGTTTTTTGTTTTTTCTAAAAAAAACCCTGATCGATTGATCAGGGTGTAAAACCTTTTTTGAAAAAATCCGGATAAAGAACTCTCTTTATCGGAATTACACCCTTAAAAGCCTCACTGGACTTTATTTAAAAGGTTCATGATTATGCAGTTTGTTTATTATTTTCAGCTGTACGTTCTTCAAACAAATCATCATTGACCACCGGTCGGCCCGGAAGAATGAGGTTTAAAATGACTCCAAAAATCGCGGCCAACGCCATTCCTTGAATTTGAATATCTTTAAACGGCAGCTTTAAGATAGCTCCGCCCACACCGATAATAAGTATGACTGAGGCAATCACCAGGTTTCGTTTGTCTTCAAAATCAATTTTATTATCGACCAGCATTCTTAAACCTGAGGACGCAATGATTCCAAACAGAAGGATTGATACACCGCCCATTACCGGTGTTGGAATACTATGAATGAGCGCAGTAATTTTTCCGATAAAGCCAAACAGAATCGCAAAAATCGCAGCGCCTGCCAGTACGTAAACACTATAAACACGGGTAATCACCAGAACGCCAATATTTTCACCATAGGTTGTTTTTGGTGGTCCGCCAATCAAAGCCGAGATAATTGAGCCTGTTCCGTCACCAAGAATCGAGCGATGCAGCCCCGGTTCTTTTATGTAGTTACGGCCGACAATATCACTTAGAATAAGCTGGTGACCAATATGTTCCGAAATTGTGACAATCGCTACTGGAACCATGAGCCAAAAGATGTCCCAGGTGAAATTTACTTTGTAGCTGACAAACGGAATAATAAACTGCGGCATTTCAAACCAGTGTGCTTTTAGAACCGGTGCAAAATCGACTACACCGACAATTAAGGCGTACACATAGCCAACGACAATCCCCGCCAGGATCGGGATAATGCTCAGCATTTTTTTGGCAAAAATCGAAAAGATTATCGTTGCAGCCAAGGTTACCAAGGCAACCGAGAAGTGAAGCATGCTATAATGTTGCGCAGCATTTTGGGTAGCCATATTGACAGCTGTTCCCGATACCGACAAACCAATAACGATAATAATCGGTCCGACAACAATTGGCGGCAGTAAATTCATAATCCAACGGTATCCGGCTTTCTTGATAATCAAAGCTACGGTACCATAGACAAGGCCAACAAGGAAGGTCCCAATCATTGCTGCCCCCGGACCCATCGTATCATTCATTAATTTAATCGGGACAATATAGGCAAAGGAAGAACCTAGATAGGCCGGAACTTGAAATTTAGTAATCAGCAGGAAGGCTAAAGTTCCAAGACCGCTGGATATAAGCGCGATTGCCGGATCTAGTCCGACCAAATAGGGAACAAGAATGGTTGCTCCAAACATGGCGAACAAATGCTGAATACTTAGTGTAAACCATTGACCTGCTTTTGGTTTATCTTTTACGTCTAAAATTGGCTTGTTACTCATTTTGATCTCCCCTGTTATGATAAGGTATATTTATTTTCTTCACTTTTATAGTAAAAAACCCTCTTCGTCCAAAAAGGTCTAAAGAGGGTATGGAGCACCAATCGAATGTATTAGCGCTTCTCCCTTTGTCAGACTCACAGGACTGCATTTAAAAGGGTCATTATTTATTTATCATGGATACTTACTTGATCAACATTGTCGACTTCATTCAGTTCAACAACAATCTTCTCACTGCTGGATGTCGGAATATTTTTACCAACATAATCAGCCCTGATTGGAAGCTCACGATGACCACGATCTACCAAAACAGCCAGTTGGATTGCCGACGGCCTGCCGATATCGATCAGCGCATCCATCCCTGCCCTGACCGTTCTTCCCGTGTACAAAACATCATCTACGAGAATCACTTTTTTATTACTGATTTCAAACGGGATATCGGACCCTTTGACAAGCGGTTCATGATTATCCGTTTTGATAGTTAAATCATCGCGGTAAAGGGTTATATCCAGTTCTCCGACAGGAATTGGATTTCCTTCAATTTCTTCAATTTTGGCAGCAAGCCGCTTGGCCAAATAAATTCCTCTTGTTCTTACTCCGACCAATACACAATCGGTGATTCCCTTATTTTTCTCAATAATCTGATGGGCGATCCGGGTCATGGCCCTACCTATTGCCTGTTCATCAAGCACAATTGCTTTTTCGCTCAAACTGTATCACCTTCTTCTTTTAACATCACAAAAATACCTCCCACCGTTACAGGTGAGAGGTAAACATGCAGAGGTTGCAAAAACAGAACAGATGTCCGATAACCGTTTCCTTCTCAGCCTCACGGGACTGATTTTAAAGGCTTATTAAACTATAGAAATCTTACTTTAAATTAGACAGAATGTCAATTATTTTTTTCTAAGCAAACGAAGAAGATGTTCCATATCTTCTGGAAGCGGTGCTTCAAATTCAAGATATTCTTTTGTTCTCGGATGAATAAAACCAAGTACATCGGCATGAAGTGCCTGTCCATTAATAGCTAACGTTTTCTTTGGACCATATTTGGGATCTCCGGCAAGCGGGTAACCAATATATTTCATGTGAACTCGAATTTGGTGCGTTCTTCCTGTTTCCAGCACGCACTCAACAAAAGTATATTGGCTAAACCGCTCGAGTACCTGAAAGTGGGTAACCGCATGTTTTCCTTGGTCGACTACGGCCATGCTTTGCCTGTCCTTGCTATCTCTTCCCAAAGGGGCATCAATCGTGCCATAATCATGAGGAATGATCCCATGCACAATCGCTTTATATTTTCGGGTAACCGTTTTTTCGACTAACTGGTTAACAAGGCTTTCATGGGCCATATCGTTCTTTGCAACCATTAATAATCCCGATGTATCCTTATCGATGCGATGAACGATACCCGGTCTTAAGACTCCATTGATCCCGGACAAATCGTTACAATGAGCCATTAGACCGTTGACCAAAGTTCCTGTCATATGTCCCGGAGCAGGATGGACGACCATCCCTCTTGGTTTGTTGACCACCAAGACATCCTTATCTTCAAAATAAATGTCCAAATCCATTTGTTCGGGGATAACATCAAGTTCCTCCGGATCAGGAATAGAAATTTCAATTTGATCATCCAAACTGCATTTATAGTTTGTCTTCACGGGTCTTTCGTTCACGAGCACATGTCCATCTTTAATCCATTGCTGTACCTGTGTTCTTGACCAATCAGCATCTAAACCCGCGATGACCTTATCAATTCGCTCCCCATGCTGTTCGTCAAGGACGATGTGTTCCATTTTCTCCATATGTTTTCTCCTTTGAGTCTCTTTCGTCAAGCAGCATTTGGATCATTAGTAAGCCAACACCAATGACTAATGCAGAATCAGCAATATTAAATACAGGAAAATTATAGCCAAAAATATAGGTATGAATGAAATCAACAACTTCCTTACGAATGATCCGGTCGATAAAGTTTCCGATCGCCCCGCCTAACATTAAAGCAAGCGCTGTTCCCAACAATCGTCTTCCCTTTGCAGCTTTATGCAGATAATACATAATAGCGATGATGACCACAACGGTTATCACATAAAACAGCCACATCTGCCCTTGTAGAATGCCCCATGCAGCCCCACGATTGCGATGAGAGGTAATGTATAAAAAGTTATGAATGATTGGAATACTTTCTCCTAAATACATATTGTGCTCGACTAGCCATTTCGTTAATTGATCTAAAAGGATCACAAAAATTGCAATTAAATAATAATACACGAAGAAATACCCCCACATCCCAAAAGCTAAAGCACCTCTTATGAAGACGCTTGTGCTTTCCTAGTTTCTTCTGCATTTTAGCATATTTAACGGCAAATCGACAATGTAACGTTACAAGTCTAAGGTTGAGATCGTTTTTTTATAATAGCGATTAACTATTTCGGAGTCATTCACTGATTTAACAGTAGGAATAATTTGCAATAAATTTTCTGGGAGCCATTCGCCCGTCCTTTCGCATTTACCATATTGGCCTTGTTCAAATTTACAAATGGCAGCGTTAACATCTCTCAGTTCTGATTCTAAAAGATTTGTCAACCAGTCCCTATTCTGTCTGCTCATTAATGACTGTTCAAGTTCAATTTTCGTTTGACGGAGTTCCAAAAACAATTTTTCCTGTATCGCATTCATATGTGTTTTACCTCCGTTTCATCATTTGTTTTATTTTCTCCGGGAAACTACCGCAGAAACTGCAAAACAATTGACATCACGGACAACATTTAACGGACAAGGAAAAAATTTAAAGAGGCTGCTTCCGATTGTTTTGGAGCAGCCTCTCTCAGTCTGTTTAAACGAGATGTGAATAATTTTCTTTTACGACTTTTGCACAACGCGGGCATAAGGTTGGCAGGTCATGATCATGACCAATTTCAGGGGTAACGACCCAGCAGCGTTCGCAAGTTTCCCCCTCAGCCTTTGTGACAACAATCGCTGCTGTTTCCAATTTTAGCGCATGCTCAGGCGCTGCCTCGTAGAAACCAGCAACTTCAAAACCTGATACAATGAATAATTGATTTAGACTTTCATCAATCGATTCTAACAGATCCTTGGTTTTCTCATTGACGTATAACGTAACTTTAGCCGTTAATGATTTTCCAATCACCTTCTGATTACGCGCCTCTTCCAATGCTTTTAAGACATCATCACGGAGCTTCATAAAGGCGGTCCACTTTTCCTCCAAAGCCTGAGCACCAGGAAGCTCCTGATATTCCGGCATGTCAGTTAATTGAACACTTTCTTCATCAACTCCAGGAATATATTGCCACACCTCGTCGGCCGTATGAGACAGGATTGGTGAAACCAATTTTGTTAGTGCCAATAATGATTCATATAATACCGTCTGAATCGCCCGACGTGCATGGTTATCTTGTGCTTCGATATATAATACATCTTTGGCAAAGTCTAAATAGAAGGCACTTAAATCAAGGGTACAGAAATTATTTACCGCATGATAAATACCGGAATAATCGTAATTCTCATAAGCATTACGAACCAATTTAATCAACTTATTTAATTTAACCAGAATAAATTGGTCTACCTCGCGAAGTTTTTCGTAAGGAAGTTTATCCTTTGCCGGATCAAAATCAGCCAGGTTTCCTAATAAGAAACGGAAGGTATTGCGGATTTTGCGGTAAACCTCCGCTACCTGTTTTAGAATCGCGTCAGACACGCGGACATCAGCTTGGTAATCAACAGATGCCACCCACAGACGTAAAATATCTGCTCCTAGTTGATTCATAACCTTGGCAGGAACGACAACATTTCCTAATGATTTACTCATTTTTCGTCCTTCACCGTCCAAGGCAAAACCATGGCTTAATACCCCTTTATATGGTGCCTTTCCGGTAACCGCAACGGCAGTTGATAACGATGAATTAAACCAGCCGCGGTATTGGTCAGAGCCTTCCAGGTAAAGGTCGGCAGGACGGACTAAATCATCTCTTTCAAGCAAAACGGCTTGGTGTGATGAGCCAGAGTCAAACCAAACATCCATGATATCTGTTTCTTTCGTGAATTTTCCATTTGGGCTTCCCGGATGAGTGAAGCCTTCCGGCAGCAGGTCCTTTGCTTCCCGTTCAAACCAGACATTCGACCCGTATTGACGGAAAAGATTAGAAATATGATTAATCGTTTCATCGGTAATAATTTCTTGCCCATTTTCAGCATAAAACACTGGAATAGGCACTCCCCAGACACGCTGTCTGGAAATACACCAGTCTCCGCGATCACGGACCATATTGAAAAGGCGTGTTTCTCCCCAAGCTGGAACCCATTTTGTCTCTTTCACAGCCTCAAGTAATTGTTCGCGGAAATCTTTAATCGAAGCAAACCATTGAGCCGTTGCCCGGAAAATAACCGGTTTTTTCGTCCGCCAGTCATGCGGATAGGAATGGGTGATAAAACTCAGTTTTAGTAATGCTCCTTTTTCCTCCAGCTTTTGACCAATCGCTTTATTGGCATCTTCGATAAACAACCCTTCAAAACCCGGCGCTTCCCTCGTCATACAGCCTTTATCATCAACAGGACAGAGGACATCCAGACCGTATTTTTGACCTATAATAAAGTCGTCCTCCCCGTGTCCCGGTGCTGTATGGACACAGCCGGTACCAGCGTCTGTTGTAACATGTTCGCCTAACATCACTAAGGAATCACGATCATATAATGGGTGGCTGGCCACAATGTACTCTAAATCAGTTCCTTTAAGCTTCTGGACGATTTGCGGTGCTTCCCAACCGATTTCCTTTGCCGCTGATTCAAGCAGGCTTTCAGCCACTAAATATTTATGACCATTAACGGCGGCGACTACATAAGTTAAATCTGGATGGACGGAAATCCCCAAGTTTGCCGGGATAGTCCATGGTGTGGTTGTCCAGATAACGATTTCCGTATCGTGATCAAGAACGCCTTTGCCATCTTTCACCTTAAAGGCAACGTAAATCGATGGTGACCGTTTATCTTTATATTCAATTTCTGCTTCAGCAAGAGCTGACTCACTGGATGGGGACCAATATACAGGCTTTAGACCTTTATAAATATAGCCCTTTTTCGCCATTTCCCCGAAAACCTTTATTTGCTGGGCTTCATATTCCGGTTTTAAGGTGATGTATGGGTTTTCCCAATCTCCTCTGACCCCCAGACGCTTAAACTGTGTCCGTTGGTTATTAATTTGTTCATAAGCATATTCCATACAAAGTTTACGGAAATCAGCAACAGACATTTCTTTTCTTTTCACGCCTTTATTCGTTAATGCCTGTTCGATTGGCAATCCGTGCGTATCCCAGCCTGGTACATATGGCGCATGGTAACCGGTCATTGATTTATGGCGGACAATAATATCCTTTAAAATTTTATTCAAGGCATGCCCCATATGGATATCCCCATTTGCATATGGTGGTCCATCATGAAGCACAAACATGGGCCGGCCTTTTGTCCGTTCCTGTACCTTTTGATAAATGTTCATTTCTTCCCATTTCGCCTGGATTTCCGGTTCACGTTTGGGGAGATTGCCGCGCATCGGAAACTCCGTTTTCGGCATTAACAACGTATCTTTGTAGTCCATCTTTCTTCCTCCAATACTTGCTATTAAAATAGAATGGTCACTTTTTCAGAAAAGTATAAGTAATTACAACGATAAAAAAAACCCTCTCATCCCTATAGAGGGACGAGAAGGTTATTTCCCGCGGTACCACCCTGATAGACAGAACAGCTATTGTTCCACCCGCTTTTCTTATTTGTAACGTAAATAACACGCCAGTGTCTACTAGCCTTTTTTAAAGATGTTCAACACGGAACTCAAGGGTGATTTTCCAATATTCTGCTCTACCAGGCTTCCACCATCCCTGGTTCGCTAATAAAAGCATCCTGAAAATTGTACTGTCCCTATCATCGTCAGCCATTCTATTCGTAATAATCTGTTAAGAAATTATATGCTACAATTACATCATTCGTCAAGCCAGTGAATCTTCTTCTTCCTGAAGATTCAACTCTGATGCATCTACTTCATATTCCAATAAATGATCCCAATCATCGGTATTCAGCATGTCTAGCTGTGCTTCAATCAGCATTTTAAAACGGGTTCGAAATACTTTTGATTGTTTCTTCAAATCTTCAATTTCAAGCGCAATTTTTCTCGCCTTTGAAAGCGATTCATTGATAATGCGGTCGGCATTTTTTTCGGCTTCCTTCACAATAAGTTTTGCTTCCTTTTGAGCATTCCGCCTTACTTCTTCACCGGCCTCTTGGGCAATTACGATCGATTTATTTAGGGTTTCTTCAATATTTAAAAAATGGCTCAAGCGCTCATTCATGTCGGCTAAGCGTTCTTCCAGTTCCTTCTTTTCCCTGAGAACCATTTCATAATCTTTAATCACCTGGTCCAAAAATTCATTTACTTCGTCCTCGTCGTATCCTCTGAATCCTTTATTAAATTCTTTATTATGAATATCTAACGGCGTTAACGGCATGCTGCCACCTCCAACAAATCTCTGTATGTATTAGGAATTATTCGACAAGGTTTTTAAAAATCCTTCAACAAATAAATTATTTTTGCTTTCCTATAAGCATTCGCCATTTTTCTTTTTTTGTTTTTCCATCAATACGAAGAATTTTCGACCTTCCATAACCGCGAACGGAAATCAAGTCGCCTTCCCCACATGAAAATGAAGGATTTTCAATCATTGTCCAATTTACTTTGGCCACCCCATGTTGAATGAAAAGCTGCGATTTTTGTCTTGATAGATGAAAAACACTAGAAATAACAGTATCCAGGCGCAGGGAAGATACTGTTATTTCGCTTTCATCCCATATTTCCTTTAAATCGAGTGCTTGATCTAACGGTTTTTCAACAAGTTTTACACCTGCACGGCCAATGGTTTCAACATGGTTTATAATAAAACTGGCTGCTTCCGTTGCAGCTAAAAATTGAACCCGTTCATCTGCAATCAGAATATCACCAAACTTTCCGCGTTTCAGACCTAGGGACATTAGCGTTCCTAAAACCTGACGGTGTTCAATTGTCACAAATTTTTTTGGATATTCAATTTCAAATAGGCTGATTTGAAAATCTTCTTCATTGGGTGTGAGATAATCTGGATACAGTAATGCCCGTTTTCTTTCCCCATTATCGATACCGCCAAAGAAGGAATACTTCACATCACCTGATTCACCAATAATTGATTTTAAAATATGCTGCTCCCGCGGATCGAGAAAATCGGTCAGTTTGGACGCATATTGCTGCTCGACATTCTCCTTCCAATCGGTTACCTGATCAATAAATTCCCTTTCTTCTGGACGAAAATGTTGATAAATGCTCATAAGTGTATACACAACCCGGACGAAAATTAGTTATCCAATCATTTGATAGACGCTGACTAAGCCTCTTTGGGCAAAGTTTAACACAAGAAACGCCACAATTGGAGATATATCAATCATCCCAATTGGCGGAATTATTTTTCTAAACGGTTCCAGATACGGCTCACAAATCCTCGCTAAAAACCTGCCGACAGATGTATCGCGCGCATTAGGAAACCATGACATTAAGATATAAATAATTAATGCCCATGAATAGATCTGAATTAGCTGCTGCAATAGACTTATCACAAAATACATTCCCATTACCACCTCATTTTATGAATATCTTGTTCTGGAAAAAGATCAGTGATATTTCCCGACACCTCAACATTATCCGGCGTGCATAAGAAAATATTTGTCCCAATCTTCTGCATATCTCCTCCAAGGGTATAAACAACACCACTTAGAAAATCAATAATTTGCCGTCCTTGTTCGCGGTCAATCCGCTGTAAATTAACGACTACAGCGCGGTGATTCTTTAAATGGTCGGCAATTTCTGTTGCTTCAGCATATGTTCCAGGCTCCGCCAGAATAACTTTAGAAGCCTTTTGCCCATTTGATTGCTTTGGGATACTTTGAAGACTAACTACATTTTGCGTTTTTCCACCAGGCTTTGAGGTTTTTTTTGGTTCTGTTCGTTCTTCAAAACTTTCGCTGTCCTCATATTCATCATCTAAAAAGAAAAATGTTTTTAATTTAGATTTTATCGTCATCTTTTTCTCCCCTAATCATCTTCACCAACAAGTGCCGTGCCGATCCTGACCATCGTGGCTCCTTCTTCAATGGCGATTGAATAATCATTAGACATTCCCATGGAAAGTTCTGTACAGGGGGCAAAATCCAAATGTAATGCTTGAACCTGTTTGCGAAGCTTGCTTAACTTACGAAAACAATCCCGTATGATCTGTTCATCATTCGTCAATGGTGCCATCGTCATTAAGCCTTCAACACGAATATTCTCAAATGGACGAAGTGATTCAATAAAGGAAATCACCTCTTCAAGAGGCAGACCGTGTTTTGATTCCTCCCCGGAGACATTGACTTGGACAAGGCATTTTATCTTTCGTTGTGCCCGTTTATTAATCTCCTTTGCCAATGACAGGCGATCCAACGAATGAATATATTCGACTTTATCGATAATGTTTTTTACCTTTCGCGATTGTAACGTACCAATATAGTGCCAAACAGGCTTGTCCCCTAGAACCTCCCACTTACTTATGAGACCTTCATCACGATTTTCACCGAAATCAGTAAGCCCGGCATCTAATGCCTCTTTTGCTCTTTCAACCGTTACATATTTTGTAACGGCAATGATCCGAATCTCTTCAGGTTTACGATTTACTCTTTGACAGGCCTGATCAATTTGCTGCTTAATACGTTCAAGTTTTTCTGTTACTTTCATGAATGAAATCAGATCTCCTTCCAACCAATGAAACTTAACATTCTGCCTGTTTTCCCTTGATCACGGCGATGCGAAAAAAACAACTCCGAATCACAGCTGGTACATAGATTGGTCACCATAATTTGCTGGGCAGGAATCCCAGCCTTCAGCAGGATTTGCCGATTTAATGCACGCAAATCTAAAGAATATTGTCCATCATTAATTAAATTATATGGTTTTCCATCGACATCTTCTAGTATATTTTCTACTAAATTAACGACACGATTATCGACAATGTAACATTTTTCGCAAATGGAGGGACCAATTGTCACATGAATATCGCCGGGCTTAATGCCATCTTTATTCCATGCTTCAACCATTTGTCTGGCTATTTGGGCAACGGTGCCTTTCCAGCCGGCATGAAGAACCCCAATCATCCCAAAGTCAGGGGCAATAAAGTAAATCGGAACACAGTCAGCATAGCACAGCGTCAACAAGATTCCCGTTTCATTTGTATAAAAACCATCCGTTCCTTTAATCGAGTGGTCATAGAAGTCCGCGCCTTTTCCACAATCCGCTTTTGTAACTTTTTTGACCACAATATCATGGATTTGTTCGGCCCCGACCCAACGGTTTAACGGGAAGTCCAGTTCTTTTGCAACGATTAAGCGATTAGCACAAACATCAGTTACTTGATCGCCAACATGAAAACCCAGGTTTAGCGAAGCGAACTCTCCATGACTGACACCGCCGGTTTTGGTTGTAAAACCGGCAACGAGTCCGGGAAACTGCTGCATCCAAGGTTCAATTGTTAAATAGGATTGATTATCTCTAACAAAAGGTTCCATTTAAAGTACCCTCTTATGTTTTTCTATAGTTTACCATGAAAAGAAGATTCGTGCACACTATCCCTCATCGGTTGATTTTTCTTCAGCACCTTTAAATCTGACTAAAATGACATCCTGGCCAATTTTAATGATATTGTTCCAAGGAATCACGACTTCATCCTCTTTTCCGAAAAAGCCGAGCATCCTGCCATTCCCGGAAATGACAACTGCTTCAATTTTTCCTGTTGAAAGATTAATCTCAATATCGCCTATATTGCCAAGCCTCTTTCCATCCGATACATTGACAACATCCTTTATTTGAAATTCTGAAATTTTAACCATCTACATCACTCCCCAATCCGATACTTTCAATAAAATATATGATTGGCTTCAGGAATATAGCATAGAAAAAAAGCTGCCCAAATGGCAGCTTTAGCTTTGAATGTTTTTATTCATTTGTCTGATGGCTGCTTTTTCCAAGCGGGAAACTTGTGCTTGCGAAATCCCGATTTCATCAGCCACTTCCATTTGTGTTTTCCCTTGAAAGAATCGTTTTCGCAATATTAATTTTTCACGTTCATTTAATCTTCGCATGCCTTCTTTTAAAGCAATCTCTTCAATCCAATGAATGTCTTTGTTGCGCTCATCACTTAATTGATCCATTACATAAATAGGGTCGCCGCCATCATTATAAATTGGCTCGAAAAGAGAAACCGGATCTTGAATCGCATCTAAGGCAAAGACGATTTCTTCATGCGGCACTTCTAAAACTTTAGCAATCTCCTCTGCGGTTGGTTCTCTTGATGTTTCACTCATTAATCGTTCCCTTACTTGGAGGGCCTTATAGGCGATATCCCGTAAACTGCGAGAAACGCGAATGGGGTTATTATCTCGTAAGTAGCGCCGTATTTCCCCAATTATCATCGGCACAGCATAAGTAGAAAACTTTACATTTTGGCCTAAATCGAAATTATCAATCGATTTCATCAGTCCAATACAGCCAACCTGAAATAGATCATCAACAAATTCTCCTCGGTTATTAAACCTTTGAATTACGCTTAAGACAAGGCGCAGATTACCGTTGACAAGCTTTTCACGGGCAGATAAATCACCCTCTTGCATTTGCTTGAAGAGTATTCTCATTTCTTCGTTTTTTAACACTGGAAGTTTTGATGTGTCTACACCGCAAATTTCAACTTTATTTCGAGTCAATTCTGTTCCCTCCTCACAGGAGCTGCTGTACAAAAACAGTATCTCCGCAGGGAAAAAAAATATGCACCTGTCCAACCAGGTGAACAGGTGCATGATCGACCAAAATTAGTGTTAAATCATGAAATCATAAGGTATTTTTTGTGGGAAAAATTTTCTTTTCTTTGTCTAGCCTCACACCATTTTATTAAATTCCTTGCGCAGCCTTTTTATAATTCTTTTTTCAAGCCGGGAAATATACGATTGGGAAATCCCGAGCATATCGGCTACATCTTTCTGCGTTTTTTCTTCACCATTTGTCAGCCCGAAGCGAAGCTCCATAATTTGCTTTTCCCTATCGGTAAGTTGATGCAAAGCCTTCGATAGCAGCTTACGGTCTACATTTGCTTCAAGGTCCTTAGTAATAATGTCATCATCCGTGCCCAAGACATCGGATAATAATAACTCATTTCCATCCCAATCAATGTTTAATGGTTCATCAAAGGAAACTTCCGAGCGTATTTTGTTGTTCCTTCGCAAATACATCAGAATCTCATTTTCAATGCATCGCGAAGCATATGTAGCCAGTTTGATTTTCTTCTCGGGATTAAACGTATTCACTGCCTTTATCAAACCAATGGTTCCAATGCTGATTAGATCCTCTATATTAATGCCAGTATTTTCAAATTTGCGGGCAATATAGACCACCAGTCGCAGATTGCGTTCAATCAGAATCGATCTGGCTGCTTTATCACCATCAGGAAGTTTTTTTAACAACAATTCCTCTTCATCTTTACTTAAAGGAGGAGGCAATGCTTCACTTCCACCGATGTAAAAGACTTCATCTGTTTTCAGACCCAATTTCATTAAAATTTTATACCAATAGTAGGATAGGCGAAATTTCCACTTTATCATTTCTACTCCCCCTTCTAAAATTTGTTTTTCCGAGTATAGTATATTAACCCACTTTCTCACTTTCCCTACGCTGCTTGAGTCCCGTCAGCATTTTGGGATGAACGATACATTGGAACGTGTCATCGCCAGAAAGCTGCTGCAGCGTAAATGTTACCAGCCCTTTGGCAGATACCATCTCACCATTATGTTCAATCAAGATGTTATCAGGTCTAATTGCCGCAACCAGCTGATGCTCTTGTCCAACCACACTGTAAGGCACAATTCGCAAACGGTCCTGCCATTCATCAGGTAATGGATCACTGCCCATCAAGATAGAGTCTGGTTCAACTGCCAATTTTCGGATCGGTCCCGGTAATGTTTCCAATTGATGTTTAATCGAGACAAACATCACGGGTAGTCTTGACAATGGGTCATAGAGCTGATTCCCACTATCAACAAGCCCATTAAAAGTAAACGTTTCATTTTCAATCTTTAGGTGGACAACAACGATTTGTTCATAGTGAATTTTCGTCATTTCCATGCTTTCAATATTTTTTCTTGAAAAATGCCAGGCTACCGGAAAGCCAATAAGCACAAACAGCCAGCTAATTGGATCGCCGAATCCCTTCACACTGGAGAGCAGTACCTGCTCCGTAAGTTCGGCATCATATTGCAGAAAATAATGCACGCCGATTAATGATCCGCCAATTAAAAACGTTGAAACATACAATGTCATTAACGCTTTGATAAAGAAAGAAAAACGTTTATAACCAAAAGTGAGGAGCACCATGATCAACGAACATAACAATTTAGCAATCGGATGACTTGAATAGACATTTAATGGGGTAAATGATAATAAAATGATTAATGACCCTGTAAAACCCCCCAGTGCAACTCTCCATAATCTGATTTTTCTCTTCAAAAAAATAGCAGTTAAAAAAAGAAGAAGACTATCAAAGAAAAAATTTAGCAGCCAGATAATATCTAAATAAACGACCAAGCAGCTTCCTCCCTAAACTCACTCTATAACCGACTATTATCTGTTACGCAAAAGTATAACCTACTTTCAGGCTGGAAGTGTGTCACTTTCTGTAAACAAAAAAACAGAAATTTTCACTATTCAAAACGTATTTTGTCAAACGAAAAGCGGAAGTACTGTTAAACGGACTCCAGAAATATGTCCCGCACACGTCAAAAAGGCATGATCCGTTTTTGGACCATGCCTTTTAATTTCTATTCTTATCCTTATCTTCTACGATTTCGATTGCGTAAGAAGGTTGGAATATCCAATGTATCTTCCTGAAAAGTGCTATTATTAGCATTATTGCGGACTGGCTCTTGCGGTGCTTCTTCCCGCTTCTGTTCACGCTTAACATTACCGGCTGCTGCCTTATTCGTTTGTACAAAAGTTGGCCGTGTTGCTTTAGGCTGGATGACTTCTTCATTAAATCCGGTCGCAATCACTGTTACGATGATTTCATCCTTTAGGTCTTCATTGATGACCGAACCAAAAATCATATTTACTTCTTGGTCTGAGGCGGAAGCAACAATATCAGCAGCTTCCTGAACTTCGTACAGGCTTAAATTAGCGCCTCCTGAAATATTCATCAATACTCCTTGCGCTCCATCAATGGAGGTTTCAAGTAATGGTGAACTAATCGCTTTCTTAGCTGCCTCGGTTGCCCGGTTTTCGCCTGATGCCATCCCAATACCCATCAAGGCCGAGCCTTTATTTGACATAATTGTTTTAACATCAGCAAAGTCTAGGTTGATTAAACCAGGAACCGCGATTAGATCCGAAATACCTTGTACCCCTTGGCGCAGAACGTTATCAGCTTCACGGAAGGCTTCAAGCATCGGCGTGCTCTTATCAACAATCTCCAAAAGGCGGTCATTAGGAATAACGATTAAAGTATCAACCGCTTGTTTCATTGCACCAATACCACCAGAAGCTTGGTTCGCCCTTTTCTTGCCTTCAAATGTGAATGGACGAGTCACAACGCCAACTGTTAAGGCACCAAGTTCACGCGCAATTTGCGCAATAACCGGGGCCGCACCTGTCCCCGTGCCGCCGCCCATACCTGCGGTTACAAAAACCATATCGGCTCCACGTAAAGCCTCTTCAATTTGTTCCTTGCTTTCCTCGGCAGCTTTCTTGCCAACCTCAGGATTGGCCCCGGCACCAAGACCACGTGTGATTTTCGCCCCAATTTGCATCCTGACTTCCGCTTTCGACAAATTTAATGCCTGGGCATCGGTATTCACGGCAATAAATTCAACACCCTGAACACCATGTTCAATCATTCGATTTACCGCATTATTGCCGCCGCCGCCCACTCCAATTACTTTTATTGTTGCAAGAGAATCTAAATTCGTATCAAATTCCAACATGAAAAATCCTCCTAATTCGTCGATATTCCTTTTCCGCCCATCTTATTCGAAAAAGTAACCAAGGAATTTTTTTACTTTTGATGACATTTTTTCTTCTGGATGTTTTTCTGCTTTTACTTTAGGTTGTTGTTTTGGCAATTTTTTTTCGGTTGATTCAGAAACGCTAGCTTGGGAACTGACTGTTCCTCCTGGCAATCTAGCATTCTTGTAGGCATATTTAATCAAACCAACCGCGGTTGTATACTGAGGTTCTCTTACACCAATATAATCCGGTCTGGCAATGCGGACAGGATTTTTAAACATATCCTGAGCAAGCTCCAATACCCCTTGCATGTTGGCTGTTCCGCCTGTTAAAACGAAGCCGCCCGGTAAATCATTTACCCCTAAACGTTTTAACTCTTTGGCAACCAACTCAAAAATCTCTTCCATTCTTGCTTCTATTATTTCTGAAACATAAAGCTGATTGAATTGTTGATGCTGATCGCTTCCAATAATCGGGACACTAAAAAACTCATCCTCCGAAGCATAATCATAGAAGGCATGTCCATATTTTACCTTTATATTTTCTGCATCCTCGGTAGAAGTATGTAAAACCTTTGAAAGATCATTCGTAATCAAGTCTCCCCCTACTGGGATCACACTTGTCGCTTTTAAAAATCCTTCTTCAAAAACGGCAATCGTTGTTGACCCACCACCGATATCGATCAGGGCGACACCAAGATTTTTTTCATCCCTCGACAACGCATAATCTCCGGCAGCAAGCGGCTGAAGAATAATGTCCGAAAAATTTAATCCAGCGCGTTCAACACAGCGAATGATGTTGGCAAGAATAGAATGGGAGCCGGTAACGAGTGTGCCATCCATTTCCAAACGAACACCAATCATTCCGCGTGGATCATGAATTTCATCTTTTCCATCCAAGATGAACTGTCTTTGGATAACCCCCATATTGACTCTTTCTGGTGGTATGGAACCCGCATAAGCGGCTTCGATTACACGCGTAACATCTTCATTGGTGATTTCCCGGTTTTGCCCGGAAACAGCCACAATTCCATGACAAGGCTGCAAGCTTATACTATGACCGGGAATTCCGACGACCACTTCGTTAATCTCTAAGCCTACCATTCTTTCCGCCTGCTCAATCGCCCGCTTAATCGAATGAACGGTATCGTCCATATCGACAATCGAACCTTTACGCAAGCCCTCTGATTCAACATTTCCAACACCAATAATATTTAAAGAGCCTTTTCCCGAGTCATTGACCATTTCACCAATGATTACTTTTACACTGGATGTACCGATGTCAAGACTAACGTATATTTCATTGCTGTTCATTCTTTGGCACCTCCTTAAGATCTCCTTTCAGTCGAACAACAATAGCTTTTAATTAAATGATAAGTTCATAAGTATATCTTATAAAATTATTCGTCACAACTGAATGATTCCCTTTAAAAATTTTCAACTTTTTTCTAACTTTTCTTTGGTCGTTGACCATTTTGTCAATAATATTCGCCTAATTACGGCAATATTTTGAAACAGTCTGACACCAAATGCAAATACTGCCGCTAAATACAAGTCTACACCAAGATGAACACCGAGAAAAGCTAAACTTGCAGCTAGTATTATATTAAAAAAGAAACCCGAGACAAATACTTTTTCATCATAAATATTTTGTAAATAGGCTCTGATTCCGCCAAATAATGTGTCAAATGCCGCTAAGACAGCTATCGACAAATAATTGGAATATTCTACAGGAATGCGTATTTCTGTTAGCAAACCTAGAATTATGCCGACAATTAATCCAACAAATGGAAGCCACATTAGGAAACGCCCCCTTCTTTCACCGGTTCCAAATAGTGGACCCGAATCGGCTGTTCAAAAGCCGGAACAATAATATTGGAAGTGGGTTTACTGATCAAAAGCCGTAAGTTTTCGATAAAAAATTCATCCCCGGCTTTTGAAACTTTCATCCGATTGTAAAGCGTCTCAGCTTTATTCTGATCATCAACAACTGCCTTAACTTCAAGCGGCAGCTTTTTAATTGCGTGTCCATCGATTTTCGTTTCTCCATTAATGTCTCTTATCACTGTCGTATTAACAACTCTTTGCCCATCAATGGAGATATACTTGGCCTCATACATATTTAATTCATTTAATAATCTCTGTAATAGTTCAGGGGAAACAACATTTGAAATCGGTTCCCCCACCTTAATACCTTCCAATACGGGCTCAATAGTGATGATAATTCCCGGTCCGGTCATCTCTTTTAAGCCTGCTTCACTTTTTAATTCTTCCAATGTATCCCGTAAAGCCTGTTCTTTGCTTTGCTTTCGTTTGGATTCATAAGCTGCCAGTTTTTCTTCGTTTAAACGCATTTCCGTCAACAAATTACTTTGGAGTTCTTTTTCTGTTAATAACGCTTCTCGAAGCTGCCAAATATCTCGTGTATCACGTTCAACCGGTTTTTTTACAGTTTGGAATTGGACGGCAATCATAAAACCAATAACAGTGGCAATGAATGTAAAACTAATCTTCCCCTTTTTCTTGTCCACATTTGTCACCTAACCTTCATTGAATAAGAAACAGAGCGCACTAACAGATACCCGTTTGATCGTCTAATATGTGGACAAAGGATTAACTGCCAATGATCGGTCCAAATGTAATGTTATTAGCCTTCTCCAGTTTAAAAACAATATTATCATTTACCAGTTGGTCCTTCACGCCGCCCGTTAAGTTTAAGGAAGAGGACAAAATATCCGGATCGCCGATAGCCGTAATCACAAATGGGGCAGGATGCGGAACACCATCAACTGTAATAACCGGCCCATTACAGACGATATAAGAATGACTTGTCAGCCTCTGTCCATTAATTCCCACCGCCGCTGCTCCCGATATGTATAGTTCATTGATCACTTTAAATACATGATGTTCATGCACCAAATAGTTGTTAACATTCCCTTCCTTTGGATCATAGGCTCCATCAGCCAGAGTAACTTTTATCCCATTTCCTTTTACCTTTACTTTTCCAATGTATAACCGGTATTTTTCAGCATCCTCAGCCAAGTTTGCAAAAACTTTCGCCTCTTTGGCAAACTCCTTTTCATATTTTTGAACTTTCGCTTGCTTTTGGTTTAACTCTTTTTGCAGCTTGCGATTTGTCTTTTCTTGTTCAATTAATTGATTTCGAAGTGCCAAAGTTTGCTTATATTGCCGGTCAGTCATTTTTGGTTTTGTATTTTGCAATTGGGTCAGATGGTAGGAAAAAGCAATGATAAACCCAAGAACCAGGCTTACAAGGGACAAAATAACATGATTGCCCTTTACCTTTATCCTATTCACCTTTTTTTTCCTCCATTTCGGTATCAAACGACTTGAAGTATGAACCTACTTCCAAGTCAATAATTCCTTTTTTATTCATATCCAATTGACTGATAATGGAAGGGTAATGAGCCATTTTTTGTGAAAAGCTTCTTAACGTGGCGCTTACCTCGAAACCATCATTCATGTATAAGGAAATATGGTAAGGGTCTGTTTTTGTAGGAGTATAATGGATTTCGGAAATAGAATTGACAATTTCCTTAGGAAGAGTTTCCAAACTTTTTATCATTTCATTTAGGGCAGCACCTTCATTAAAATCGAAAAGAATCGGAGAATTGGTCGGAATAATTTCCGTTTTTTTGTCTTTAAGGACCTTACCGTTTTCCATGACAGGAAAATAATATTGTTCTTGTTTCAAGTAAGCAGTTCTCTTATATTCCTCTACCGTAATAATAATGGTGTTTGGCCAATGAATCGTAATTTCTGTTTTTTTAATTTCGGACAACTTCGCCAGTTTTTCAGCAATAACCTGCTGTTTAACATTCCAAATATTCGTTCTATTTGATAAGCTGCTGTTTTGAATGATCTCCTTATCGGAATATACTTCATTCCCTTTGACAAGAATTGATTTAACGCGGCTCAAAGGTGATTGTGTGTAGGCGATGATCACAATCATGACAAAAAACAATAGTAATAGGATCACGAGCCGTCTATTCGCCTTACGCCGCCTTTGTTCCTTTAGTTTGGGTATTCGGTCTTCAAGTGCAACGATTTTACCTTTGTCCATTTATATTCCTCCACCCTAAAAGTGGTTGCACATTTTCTTGTAAAAAAGCTTGTCCAAAATGATAAATAAAGCTGTTCTAAAAAGAGAAAACAACGGCACGATAGATCATGCCGCCAGCTATTTTTTCAGAATACGACCATTAATAATATCAGTTATTATAACACAAAATTGGTAATCCGCGGGACTATTTCTTTTACTTTCTCCCTATTATTTCGACCTCAGTTTCCATTTTTATTTGATATCTACTGTATATCGTATCTTTAACATATTGAATCAGCGCTAGAACATCATCCGCGGTAGCATTACCGGCATTAACGATAAAATTACCGTGCATCTCAGAAATTTCTGCTCCGCCGATTCTGTACCCTTTTAACCCAGCCTCCTCAATTAACTTTCCTGCATAATTTGGCAGCGGATTACGAAAAATACTTCCGGCACATGGATAGTTCCATGGCTGGGTAACTTTCCGATAATCTTTATTTTTTTGCATAATGGAAACAATTTCCTTTCGCTCGCCAGCTGAAAGTTGAAACACAGCTTCAACCACAATACCAGGACGTTTCTTCTGCAGGATAGACGTTCTGTAGGAGAACTCCATTTCTTCATTGCTAAGCCATTCCATTGAGCCATCATTGAATAAAATGTGAGCTTTTGTTAGGACTTTACTAATATCCGATCCATGCGCACCTGCATTCATATAAACAGCCCCGCCTACCGATCCAGGAATACCGCTGGCAAATTCTAATCCCGACAGTCCCTTCCGACTAATTAACGTGGATAAACTGACAAGCGAGTGACCCCCGCCAACCGTAATTTCAGTGTCGTTTATCTCTAAATGGTCCAAACCGTGACCAAGTTTAATGACCACCCCTTCTATCCCTTTATCGGAAACTAAAAGATTAGAGCCCCGGCCAATGGCGCGCCATTTTAGATGATATTTTTTAATAACATTCATTACTTTTTTTAGTTCATCAATCGAAGCTGGTTCAATAAACAAGTCTGCCGGGCCACCAATTTTTATCGTGGTATGGCTGGCTAGTAGTTCATTTTCTTTTACTTTTCCAATATTTAAAGCCTGTAACTCAGCGATAATTTCGTTCATATATATCACCCTAACTTTCCATCCATTCGTATAATTTAATTTATGCAAGAAATGAAATTGGGCTACTTTTTATTTTCTTTTATCAGTTGTTCCATCACTTTATATAACCTTGAGGCAGCATCAGGAACACCCATTTTTTTAGACTTTTGCTTCATTTCCTCAATTGTTTGTTGATTTAGTAATATCTTCTCAATATGTCCAACCAGTGTATTACTGGTTAACTCTTTTTCCAGCAATAATTGCGCTGCTCCATGATCACTGAGGGAGCGGGCATTTTTCTCCTGATGGTTATTCGTTACATATGGACTGGGAATTAAGATGCTGGGAATTCCAAGTGAAGTTATTTCGGCAAGTGTTGTGGCCCCGGCCCGGGAGACAACTAAATCCATGCCCGCGAGCACCTCAGGCATATTATGAATAAATGGCTTAATTACGACATTATTCGGATTGCCCACAAGCTCAGCTTCCTTTTTAACATCCTCATAGTGGACGTCACCGGTTACATAAAGTACCTGGTACGCTTTATTCGCAAATTCTGGCAGCGCCTTGACAACTGCCTCATTAATCGGCCTGGCACCGCGGCTGCCGCCAAAAATTAACACTGCTGGTTTTGTTATACTTAATCCGGCAGATAACCGTCCTTTCATTCCATCTTTTCCTGTAACTTCAGAAGCACGGGGATTTCCGGTGAAAACCGTTTTTTCGCTTGGAAAAAACTCCTTTGCCTCCTCAAAGCAAATCGCAATCTTATTTACATAACGGCTTAAGAACTTATTTGTAAGACCGGGAACACTGTTTTGCTCATGGATAACCGTCGGAATTCGCCGCTTGGCTGCAGCATATACTACAGGTCCGCAAACATAACCGCCGGTTCCGATCACAATGTCCGGATTAAAATCCTTCAGCATTTTTTTACTGTCTTGAACTCCTTTTAAAAATCGAAAGACTGTCTTAACATTCTCAAAGGAGAGCTTTCGTTTGAAACCGGTAATATGAATTGACTTAAACGGAATATTCTCACGTGGTACAAGCTTACTTTCCAGTCCATTCTGCGTACCTATATATAGAAACTCTACATTTTTATTTACCTTTTGAATTTCCCTGATTAATGCGAGTGCAGGATAAATATGTCCACCAGTTCCCCCACCGCTGACAACGATCTTCATTTCCTCACCTCAAAAACTATATGGCGCATTACACCACTATTCTAAACACATTCTACTATAAAAAGAATTGAAAAAAAGCCTATGAAAAAATAATGTTACTCATTTTTAATGAAAAACATCTAAATGTCCCTTTTTTCATAAAGAAAACTCGCCGATTGGCGAGCCTTAAAGGGCGAAGACAGAGGCGTAGTTGCACTTATGCCTAATAGGAAAGTTTTTATACTTTCCTATCGGCTAAAAAGAACCCTGCCAATAACAGGGTATTCTTCAATATCTGGAATAACGGCTAATATTCAAGAGAACGCCGATGGCCATTAACATTAATGTCAACGATGACCCTCCATAGCTTAAAAATGGCAGGGTAATCCCGGTAACCGGCATCAGGCCGGTAACAACACCAATGTTTATCATCACTTGAATGGCAACCATGGCAATAATCCCCACCGCAAGAAAGCTGCCATATAAATCAGGAGCACCTAAGGCGATGCGAATCCCCCGCCATAAAAGCAGGGCAAATAACAGGATGATAAACGATCCCCCGATGAAGCCTAATTCTTCAGAAAGAATCGCAAAGATAAAATCCGTTTGTGGTTCCGGCAAATAAAAAAACTTTTGCCTGCTCTCGCCGAGACCTAGACCAAACAAACCACCCGGACCAATCGCATAAAGTGATTGAATAATTTGAAAGCCGCTGTCCTGCGGGTCTGACCACGGATCGAGAAACGAGGTAATTCGTTTGATCCGATAAGGAGCCGACACAATGAGAGCAACAAAACCGGCCACTCCCAATAATCCCAAAAATGCGAAGTGGCTAATCCTGGCACCAGCAATAAAAATCATCACTACACATGTTCCGATCATGACCGTGCCGGTACCCAAATCCGGTTGCAGCATAATCATGGCGAATGCAAGAAAAGCAATTCCCAGAGAAGGTACGAGGCCGTTCTTAAACGAGGTAATCTGCTTTTGCCGTTCAGACAGAAATTTGGCAAGAAAAGCAATCATCGCCAGCTTCATGAATTCTGAAGGCTGAATCGAAAAAGCACCGACCCCAATCCAACTTCGCGAGCCATTTCGCACATTGCCAATTCCGGGAATAAGCACCAAAATCAACAACACGAAACAAACAATTAAAATCGCCTTTGCCCATGTTCGCCATGTCCAGTAGTTAATATTCATGATAAAAAACATCGCCAGTACACCAATAACAGCAAAAAGGGTCTGCCTTTTGGCAAAGAAAAAGGAGTCATGAAACTTATATTCGGCCCAAATTGCGCTTGCGCTGTACACCATAATAAGACCTATGGCCAGCAGTGTAAAGGTTACAAGTATTAAAATAAAGTCGGGAGCTGTTCTCTTTGTCGGCACACTATACACCTCTACTAACAAGTTTATCAGGCTAGCGCACCACCATTGTGAACAGAAAGTGGGCCAAGCCCTTACTTAAGCTTATGCACCGCTTCAATAAAAATGTCTCCCCGGACTTCAAAAGTTTTATATTGATCCCAGCTGGCGCAGGCAGGAGATAACAAAATGACATCACCTGGCTCCGAGTAGGCGAACGCCACAGGTACTGCCTTATCAACATTATCGACACGCTCTATTTTTTTTATTCCGGCCAATTTCCCAACCCGTTCCAGCTTAGGGGCAGTCTGCCCAAAGGTTATCAGTACTTTAACATCTTGCAAATAAGGGATCAGGTCATCAAATTCATTACCGCGGTCAAGACCCCCTGCAAGCAGGATCACCGGAGTGTCAAAAGCGGTAAGAGCATTGATGGTAGCAATCATATTCGTTGCCTTTGAGTCATTATAAAATTTTCTACCTGCTCGTTCGGCGACAAATTGCAGGCGGTGTTTCACCCCTGTAAATGACTTAAGCACTTGTGAAATGGCACTATTCTCTACACCTGAAAGTTTTGCAGCAGCGACAGCACATAAAATATTTTCAATATTTGTTGCTACCTTTTCAACCGCGACCACTTTTTCTCCGCGAAACCAGACCCATCCTTCACGTATATAGGCACCATTGTCGACAATCTTCTTTGTCGAAAAAGGAATAATTTGTGCTTTTGATTGACGGGCAATTTCGATCGTTTCATTTTGGTCCGCATTGACAATTAAATATTCATCTTCTGTCTGATTTTTAGTAATATTTGCTTTTGCCTTTATATAAGCTTCTTTGCTTCCGTGATAATCAAGGTGGGCATCATAAATATTTGTGATCACGGCGATTTTCGGATTAAAGGCAGCAACCCCCATCAATTGGAAGGATGATAATTCAATGACAATGGTATTTTCCCTTGTTGCTTCTTCGGCAACACCAGAAGCAACTGTGCCGATATTACCGGCAATTAATGGCTTTTTATTTCCGGCTTTCAACATCTCAAAAATTAACGTTGTCGTTGTTGTTTTTCCATTTGTGCCGGTTATTCCGATAAACGGCGCTTCGGATATTTGAAAGCTGAGCTCCACTTCCGTAATCACCGGAATCCCCTTATCCAAAGCGGTTTGGATCATTGGGTTTTCATAGGGAATTCCAGGATTTTTAACAATCAGCTCAAACCCTTCGTCGAGCAGCTCGACTGGGTGTTCTCCGCAAATCACCTTAATGCCTTGCTCCAGCAGCCCTTGAGCCTCGGGATTTTCCGAAAAAGGCTTTTTATCATTTACCGTAACAAAAGCGCCAAGCCTATGTAATAAAGCGGCAGCTGTTACGCCGCTTTTTGCTAAACCTAATACGAGAATTTTTTTATGATGATACGTCTTAATCTGCTTCAATTACAACCACACCTCGATATAGATTCCTAAAATAGCAAGGATTAATCCAACTGACCAAAAAGTAACCACAACTCTCCATTCCGACCAGCCGACAAGTTCATAATGATGATGCAACGGGCTCATTCGGAAAATACGCTTGCCAGTCATTTTAAACGAGGCAACTTGGAGAATAACGGACAGTGTTTCAATGACAAACACACCGCCAATAATAATGAGTAACAGTTCGAGCTTCGTTAAAATGGCAATCCCTGCAATTGCCCCTCCGAGCGCAAGCGATCCGGTATCGCCCATAAACACCTTTGCCGGATGTGCATTGAAAACCAAAAAACCAAGGACAGCACCAACAACAGCAACAGAAAAAATCGCAATATCCATTTGGAGCTGACTCCAGGCGAGGACGGCAAATGCCCCAAAAGCAATCGCCGCGGTGCCTGACACCAAACCATCAAGTCCATCGGTTAAATTAACAGCGTTGGAAAAGCCAACTAACCAAAAAACGATGAAAAAGACGAAAAACCAGCCTAAATCAATACTTGAATCAGTAAAAGGAATGCTGATTTCCGTTGAAAACCCTTTTTGGATATAAACTAGATAAAAGATGACCGAAATAATAATTTGTCCTAAAAGTTTTTGCTTTGAGGTCAACCCTAAGTTACGCTTCATCACGACCTTGATAAAATCATCCAAAAATCCTAATAATCCAAATCCGAGCGTTACGAATAGCAGCAAATATGTTTTTACGGTTGGTTCCGAAAACTTTCCAGTCATCACAATCGTTGTGATCACAATCGAAAATAAGATCATGATTCCACCCATTGTAGGCGTACCTGATTTTTTTTGATGCGATTTTGGTCCTTCTTCACGAATGCTTTGTCCAAATTTTAATCTTCGAAGGAAGGGAATAAAAATCGGAGAAAGCAATACCGTAATGAGAAAAGCCATGATGATCGTGAAAATAATAACTTGCTCCAGCATTTTATCCCCTCCTTTCCGAATTTTGGGCTTGAACTTTGGCAATTTTATTTAACATTACAGCAATATCATATGTCTTATTATTTTTATTAAGAAGTTTTTTGTTGATAAATTTAAAGTTTGTTCGTTCCATTTTATTATCTATTTCCCCGTTTAAATTCTCTATATAGCGTAAAAGTATTTTTCTGGTTGCTTCAGCCAAATCCGTGGTAAAAAATACTGGGAATTGATTTGGCGTATAGCGGGGCAAGCTCTTCCCCTGCTCCCAGAGGGCGGCAACAGCCCCATTTTCAATTGCCAATGACAATTCATTTGGCTGATTATTAAGCGGTATCGGTATAAATAAACCCTTTGGCTGGAGAATATTTGCCTGATCACTAACCGTCTGAAACAAAATATTCGTTTCAACCCCATGTTTCTCAGGAAATAAATCCATTAAATCGAGAAGTGCCAAATACATTTTCTTATCTCTCCTCTATTGCTCCCCTGGCAACAAGCCGATCATCAAAGTCATGAACCTCATTGCCAATAATCTGATATGTTTCATGTCCTTTCCCGGCTATTAACACGACATCTCCCGTTTCAGCCTGCTTCACTGCATAGTTGATGGCTTCCTTTCGATCAGGGATGACTAAATAATCCTCGCCTTGTACCCCTGCTTCCATTTCCTTTAAAATGGCCATCGGGTCTTCACTTCTGGGATTATCAGAAGTGAAGATTGGATTGGTTGCATACCTGCAAGCTATTTGCGCCATTAATGGACGTTTCGTTCGGTCCCTGTCGCCGCCGCAGCCAACAACAACAAATACTTTTTTCTTGGCAAAATGCTCTATTGTTTTTAACACATTCTCAAGGCTGTCAGGTGTGTGGGCATAATCGACGATCACGGTAAAATCCTGGCCGGCCTTCACAAGTTCGAATCGTCCTGCAACACCATTGACTTTTTCAATCGAAGCAATCGCCTCAAGGACAGGTATTCCGGAAACAAGTGCAGCGGAGATAGCTGCCAAAACATTGTAGACACTAAATTTCCCCAGCAGCTGCAGATGTACAGGGTATTTATCCTTTCCGACGAGTAAATCAAAGCCTGTTCCTGTTGTCGTCATTTCGATATTAACAGCCTGAATATCGGCCGGATGATCAATTCCATATGTATATACATGGGCAGCGGTGGATTTTTTAAACAGCTCTGAAGCCGGGTCATCGGCATTTAAAATGGCAAATTTGGGCTTTTTTAAGTTAAACGAATTTCCTAGCTGGGAAAATAACAAGCTTTTGGCCCGTTTGTATTCTTCCATCGTTTTATGATAATCAAGGTGGTCTTGGGTTAAATTGGTAAAAACAGCAACATCATAATCACAGCGATGTACCCTCCCCAAATCCAAGGCATGGGAAGACACCTCCATAACTGCCATCTCGACACCTTCTTCGACCATTTGCCGGAAGGTTTTTTGCAGCGTCAGACTCTCAGGAGTAGTATTTTTTGTCTCAATTGTTTTATCTGCTATTTTTGTATACATCGTACCAATAAGCCCTGTTTTTTGCCCATGATCGGCAAATATTTTTTCAATTAAATGGCTTGTGGTCGTTTTTCCATTCGTTCCAGTAATTCCGATTAAATGCAGCTGTTGCGTCGGCTGACCGTAAAAGACATCTGCCAGAACCGCGATGGCGCGGAGAGTATCTTTTACAGTAATTACCGGTACAGCAAGCTCAAGCGGCCTTTCCGCAAGTACAGCGACTGCACCGCTTTTTACAGCTGATTCGGCAAAATGATGCCCATCAACGGTATAACCTTTAATACAAACAAATAAGCTTCCCTTTTGTACCTTTCGATGATCGTTTTCAATCGATGTTATTTCCGGATTCTCTTCTGTGAAGGGAACTAAAGGATGTAAATGGGTAAGCAGCTGTTGCAATTTCATTTTTCCTCAAATCCTCTCATGACCTACATTTTGTCAAAAGATTTCAATTTATAACTTCTGACGAAAGTTTCACCTTATTTTACATGAAAAAATCTTTTTTTGCTATTTTGTTTATTGGTGAGTATATAAAAAAAGGAGGGCCTAAATTGTGCCGCCTCCCCCCTTCACCATTTCATTCCTCCGCTTTGCCAAAGTAGAGGCGAATTTTTGCTCCTTGCTTTACTTTTGTCCCCGGCTCTGGAGACTGCCTAACCACAATATCACCCTCGCCACTTGCATCTATTCTTAAATTAACGAGCTGCTGCTGAAGTTCATTCTTCTTTAGTCCAACAAAGTCAGGCAGTTCTATCAAAGGAGTGTTCGGATACTTTATTTCTTTATTAATTTGGCCTTTCCTTGGCTTCACACCCATTGCGTTCAAACTATCCTTCATGATATTACCGACAATTGGTGCACTAATTGTGCCCCCGAACGCTCTTACCCCTTTAGGATTATCAACGGCCACATAGACAACGATTTGTGGATCATCAGCCGGGGCAAAGCCAATAAATGAGACAATAAAGTTATTTTCCAGATATCTTCCGCCTTGTGCCTTTTGCGCTGTACCAGTTTTTCCACCGACCCGATAGGATTCTACAAAGGCGTTACCGCCCGTTCCTTGAGCAACTACACTTTCGAGGGCATGGCGGATTTCCTTGGAAGTTTTTTCAGAGATAACCTTCCTTTTTGCAACCGGAGTATTTCGCATAACGATTTCCCCAGTCACAGGATCAATTAACTCCTTTGCAATAAACGGCTTATATAATGTGCCGCCATTGACGGCTGCGGCAACCGCCGCCACCTGCTGAATCGGCGTTACCGAAACACCCTGTCCAAATGCAGTCGTCGCCAGTTCTACCGGTCCAACCCGATCCATATTAAATAGTATTCCTGTTCCTTCTCCTTGTAAATCAATTCCTGTTTTTTGACCAAAGCCAAAATCTTTAATATATTTAAACAATTTTTCCTTGCCTAATCTTTCTCCTAACTCAACAAACCCCGGGTTACAGGAATTTTCGACAACCTCTAAAAAGCTTTGATCTCCATGGCCGCCTCTTTTCCAGCATTTTAACCTCGCTCCTGCTACTTGAACGGAACCGGAATCATGAAAATGTTCTTTTTCCAGGTTAACTTTGCCCTCCTCCAATGCGGCGGCAAGGGTAATTATTTTAAATGTGGAACCAGGTTCGTAGGTCATCCACACCGGAAGATTGCGGTTATAGACTTCCTGCGGAACACTCTGAAATTTCGCAGGATCAAAAGTTGGCCGGCTTGACATCGCTAATATTTCACCATTATTGGGGTTCATGGCAATGGCAATAATGCCATCTGGATTATAGGTCGCTTCCGCAATATCCAGCTCTCTTTCAATAATTTTTTGAATTTTAGAATCGATGGTCAGCTTTAGATCAAGCCCGTTTGTCGGACGGTCATAATCATCGGCCATATCATTCATTCGTTCCCCTTTTGCATTGGCATAAAATTTAACCGAGCCACGTTTGCCGCTTAACTCTTTATCATAATATTTCTCCAAACCCATTAATCCCTGGTTGTCCACTCCGGCGAACCCAAGAACATGGGAAAGATAGCTGCCATTGGGATAATGGCGCTTTGAGTCTTCGCCGATATAAACACCGTCAAGACTAAGGGCCCTAATCTGTTTAGCCTTTTGATGGGAAATTTTTCTCCCTTCCTTAATCCGAACAATTCTTTCCTGTTGGGTAATCTCTCGGTAAGCCTTCTCTTTGGACATGTTTAGCACCTCGGCTAGCTTTTCAGCTGTGGAAGCCGGATCTTTGATCTGCCTAGGGACAACCCAGACGGTTGGGGCACTAATATTGGTTGCCAATGGGACCCCGTTGCGGTCAATGATTCGTCCACGCTCAGGTTCAAAAGGAATATTTCGGCTCCACGAGTCTTTTGCCCGGTCAGTCAGCATATTGCCAAGATAAAATTGTACATAACCTAAGCGAACATCGATAACTAAAAAAATAAGAACCCCAACAATCAATGCAATTAACAGACGTTTACGGACAGTTACATTGGAAACACGCATATTTTGAACGATCCTCCTTTACAGTATCGTTCATTTATATGCTTGTACTTTTTCCTATAGACCGGAATCAAGAATGACAGCAAAAAAATCCCGCATGTTTCAGCGGGATTTCCATCAATCCTGAATAACTCCATCTTTATTTTCATCTGAGGAATTTGCTTTATTTTTGACAGACTTATTGTCTGCTTGCCACTCTTCTTCAGGAGTCTTTAGGGTAACAATTAAGAAATCCCCTTGATGAACAAGTGCTTTTGGTTTAATATTTTGGGCGGTTACATACCCCTTACCCTTTGTGCTTAGTTTTAAGCCCGTTAATTGGGCTACCTTCATTACATCTCTTAATGACCAATTCGTCATATCCGGGACAGTCAAAGCACCATTTGTTCGAAGGATAACCTTCTCCCCTTCTAAAACAGTGGTTCCCGGCTTTGGAAGCTGACCGGTTACATCCTCACCCTTTCCAAGTACTTCCACTTGATAACCTTCTTCTTTTAAGGTTTTTACCGTTTCTGCTACCGATTTCCCATCAAAATCGGACAGCTTTTTAAAGACTGGCTTTTCAATATTGGATGGCTGAATGTTAAAATATTGCAGGCTATTTTGCATCACCGGATTAAAAATAGCGGAAACCGGAATCGCCCCTTGACCTGCTTCTATGCCCGTTAACCTTGGTTGTTGAACAGCCACATAAACAATTAATTTGGGATCTTCTTTTGGTGCCATTCCTAAAAATGAAAAAATATAATTGTTAGCACCGGATAAATAGCGGCCATTAGGGCCCGGAATATTGGCTGTTCCCGTTTTCCCGGCTACGCTGTAACCGTCGAGTTTATAACGTCCCCCTGTTCCTTTCGGAGAAGTGACAACCGTTTCCAGATAATCCCGAACTGTTTTGGCAGTTTCCGCAGAGATCGGAGTTGAAACAACTTCCGGGGTGGTTTCTTCAACTGTTTTTCGCGTTCTAGGGTCAACAATTTTTTTGACAATATGTGGCTTTACCATTTTTCCATCATTGGCAATCGCGGTTGCTGCCTGTATTTGCTGAATCGCGGTAATCGCCGTCCCTTGCCCATAGGCAGTCGTAATTTTCTCAATTGGATAGGTAAATTGAATTTTCCCAGATGTTTCATCAGGAAGTTCAATACCAGTAGGTTTATCAAAACCAAATTTTGATAGATACTCCCGAAGCCGGTCAAAGCCTAGTTTTTCTTTGGCAATTTTGGCAAATGCGACATTGGAAGACCGCTGGACACCTTCCAAAAAGGTAATGGGTCCCCAGCCTATATAGTTGTGATCATGGATAGGTCGATCCTTACTGGTAACCCGATAGGAACCGGACTGATAGGTTTCATTTGGATTAAATACTTTTTCCTGAACAGCTGCAGCAAGCGTAAAAATTTTCATCGTTGAGCCTGGTTCATAAGATGTTTCAATCGCCTCATTATGCCAGCTTTGATTAATGCCATCCTTTGTTTTTGGATCGAATGTTGGCCGCTGTCCCATCGCTAATATGTCTCCGGTTTTCGGATCGGCCACAATCGCGATAATTTTTTGCGGTTGATATTTGTTAACAACCTTATCCATAGCATCTTCTAAAAATGTCTGTATTTTTTTATCAATCGTTAGATAAATATCTTTTCCGTTTTGTGGCGGAGTTATGGTTTCTTTTTTATCCGGCAGCAGGTACCCCCAGACGTCGCTTTCATAATTCATTTTGCCGTTCTTCCCGGCCAATACCTTATCATATGATTTCTCAATTCCCATTTGGCCAATGGTTTTATAAGTTTTATCTTTTTGTTGAACCTGATCAACATAACCAACCACATGGGAAGCAAACACCCCATTGGGATAGTAGCGTTGCGAATCGCGTTGAAAAATGATTCCTGGCAAATGCAGTTTCTCAATCTTTGTCTTTGTTTCAAAGCTGATATCTTTTCCCGCTTTACCAAATTCAACCTGGAATTGGTTTCTCTTAATCCCATTTGTTAAGATGCGATAAATCTTTGTTTCATTCATCTTGATAACCTTCGCCAATTCTTTGGCTGTTTTTTCCGGATCTTTGACATGTCTTGGCTTTTTCGAATCTGTCGTCATCTTTTTACTTAAGATCGCTACTAATTTATAGGATGAGGTATCTTCAGCCACAATTTCTCCATTGCGGTCAAGGATTTCTCCTCTTGACGCCTGCAAGATTTCACTGTGGCTGTATTTTTGTTGTGCTTTTGCCGCAAGAGGCTGTCCTGCTGCTTCCCCGGTGATTTGAATAGAAAAATATCTGCAAAGTACTACAAAAAAGAGCAGACCGAATATTACAAACAATATCGCTGCTCCAACATTAATATATGGTTGCTTTTTGTTCATTTTTCCGGCACTACCTTGACGTTGTTATTGTTTATTTCAAGACCCATCTTTTTAGCCTCTTTATAAATTCGTTCATATTTACTTAAATTTTTTACTTGAACCTGCAAATCGCCATTAAGTTTTTCCTGTTCATTAATCTTTGCTTCAACTTTTTGGATATCTTGGTTAATCTGATAAATTTGTGTTTGATTGGAGATAATGTGCACAGCCCCAAAACAAACTAATCCGGCAAAGGCGACACCAATAATTTTTTCCCCTGGTGTCAGCCAAGACTTTCTAATTTTTATTTGTCTTTGTTCTTGAACTGTTTGTTCCACCCGTTGCTGTTGAATTTCCCTGGCAAGATTACTCACATATTTCCCCTCCAGATTATTCTTTATAATTTTTCGGCAATCCGCAGCTTTGCCGATCTCGCTCGATTATTTCGTTCCAGCTCTTCCTCGGACGGGAGGATTGGTTTTCTTGTGATTAATTTCAAAATAGGCTTGTATTCATCAGGAATAACAGGAAGGCCTGGAGGCAAATCCGGAGTAGTGCTTGCATGTTTAAAAGCCGCTTTACAAATTTTATCCTCTAGAGAATGAAAAGTAATCACACAAATTCTTCCATTTGGTTTTAAAAGTTCAATGGCTTGATGAAGAGATTGTTCAAATACGGCCAATTCATCATTCACTGCTATTCTCACCGCTTGAAAAATCCGTTTTGCCGGGTGACCGCCTTTCCTTCTGGCAGGCGCAGGAATGGCTTCTTTAATCAATTCGACCAGTTCTCCGGTCGATTCAATCGGTTTTTTCTCTCTAGCTGCTTCAATCCTTCTGGCAATTTGTTTAGAGAATTTTTCCTCACCATAGCGAAAAAAAATGCGAACCAAGTCTTCATATGCCCAATCATTAATAACATCATAAGCTGAAAAGTGTGCGTCTTTGTCCATCCTCATATCTAAGGGCGCATCATGATGGTAACTAAAGCCTCTTTCCGGTGTATCTAATTGCGGTGACGAAACACCGAGGTCATAAAGAATACCATCTACTTTTAAAACTCCTCGGCTTTCGAGTTCTTCCTGCAAATGAATAAAATTGCTCTTAATAATTTCAAATGGATTCCCAACATTCATCAGTTTTTTTCTGGCATGTTCAATTGCGGTTTCATCTTGATCAAAAGCATACAGCTTTCCACCCGCCGTAAGCTTTGAAAGAATCGAGGAGCTATGTCCGGCTCCACCTAATGTACAGTCGACATAAATCCCGTCTGCTTTAATATTAAGTCCATTTACAGCTTCTTCAAGTAACACAGTTGTATGATCGAACATCTTTTGTACCACCTTTTCCAATCAAATCTGTCAGAAAATATATTTCCATAACCTACCCATTAAATATCAAAGCCAATCATATTTTCTGCAATTTCCGCAAAAGACTCTTCAGACTGTGAAAAATAGTCTTCCCAAATCTGTTTGCTCCAAATTTCGATTCGATTGGAAACACCTAAAATCACACATTCCTTGTCCAATTTCGCATATTGCAAAAGTGGTGCAGGGATATTAATTCTTCCCTGTTTATCAAGTTCGCTCTCAGTTGCCCCTGAGAAGAAAAAACGAGTAAAGGCGCGGGCATCTTTTTTCGTAAGAGGTAAAGCTTTTAGCTTTTCTTCAATCAGCTTCCACTCTGATATCGGGTAACCAAACAAACATTGGTCCAAACCTCTCGTGATAATAAACATTTCACCAAGATCATCACGGAATTTGGAGGGCACTATCAGTCTGCCTTTATTATCAATGTTATGATGGTATTCACCCATAAACATACCCACTACCCCCACTTTCTAATAAAAATGTACCACATTCCCCCACTTTCCACCACCCATTTTTTTAACTATTCGCCTTGTATATAAAAAAATCCTCTTTAAAATAATATTTTTTTGAATCTTTGACGGGGACGAGTGTCTTTAAAAAAATAAAAAACCCCACATCAATTGTGGAGTTTTGGCTATAATTTAATGACCTTGTGACTGCCGTCAAAGGTATAGGTTAAGTTCATTAAATCTCTAATAAAAGTTAATCCATATTGATTTAAGTAGGCAAAGATATTCCATACTCTTTCCTGCGGATGTCCGTTCGGTCGCAAGGCTAAGTCAACACGGGAGAATTTTTTCAATATGACATCATGTTTTAATTTAACCGCTTCCTCAAGTTTTGTTTGCATGAAGGTCATTTCCTTAAGTAAAAAAGCTTCATTCTTCTTTAATAGCGGCAGCAGTCCCCGGTTTACTTCAACTGTTTTCGCCTCAATTTCCTTGTACTGCTTTACTAATTGATCCCTTGCAGCCGAAAATAACCCATCAATCTCTTTATCAACAATGGATTCGAGAAATTTGTTTCTGGCATCATCTGTGCCCGACTGAAGCACTGCAGATAGGCTTAAATTTAATTCCGCTAAATCTGTTTCCACCGATCGATCCAAGAAAGTGATATTTAATCTAGGTACAATGGGCGGCATCTTGATTTGAAAATGTTCAAAAACCTGTTTTAATTCTGCCCAATATGATATTTCTCCAGGTCCCCCAATGAAGGCAATGGTTGGAAATAACCACTCCTGCATTAACGGTCTCGTTACCACATTATTACTTAAAACGGAAGGATTACTGCTTGCCAGTTCCACTAAATCCTGTTTTGAAAAAGAAATCGCACCATTTTTCCCCACGAAACGATCGTTATCATGATTATATTCGAGCAATATCCGTTCCTGATGTTTAGTGTCATAATAAAATAGGTTTGCGGCGTGTTCACTGGAATCGATCGTAATCGGAAACCCTTGTTTTTCAATTTCCTGTTGCTGTTTTAATAATGAAGAGGTAATCGCTTCACGATGTTCAATTTGCCTGACGAGAAATTCTTTTTGCAGTTGACGAAAATCCGGATTTCCGGAATCAACGATTAAGAGTCCATCATCCTTAAACAATTCCATGATAATATTGGCAAAGAAGTCAACAAACGTAGTCGATCTATTAAGCTGCTCGATGGCAAATTCTAATAACATATTGGTATAATCTGTTTCCCCGAACATTTCGATCACTTTTTCTACCCAGGAGAGACAAACTTCCTTATCCAACTGAATATCGGACACCATTTTCTTTTGCCAAACTTTTTCCGGATAGGTCCATTTATCGATTTTCTCATTGACCGGTATATAAACGTGATTTACTTCTTGAAAATCATGATCCTCACCAGCAATCCAAAAAACGGGAATAACAGGAACACCCAGTTCTTTTTCCTTTTGTTCTGCCAATTTGATAATGGAAATAATTTTATGTATCGAATAAAGTGGCCCTGTCAAAATTCCCGCCTGTTGTCCGCCTATCACAACGACGCTATTTTGTTGTTTAAGCTTGTCAAGAGAGTTGGTAACAGCCTTTGAAGATGGGTAAGGCTTCATAAACTGTTCAATATGTTGAGCCACCTCGTTCCGCGGAAACGGGCGGTCACTTAATTCAGATAATCTGTTTAGACTTTCATTTGCATCATTATACGAATAATGAAAAAACGGCATAACGCTCGTTGATTGTTGCAAATAATTCGAAGCAAACCGGTTGGTTGCAGGTAAAGAGAGATTCAGGATCTCCATTCATGTACTTCCTTTCTGGTCAACAAATTCATTCTCCATAGAAGTATACCATTTAGCCGCGATTTTAAAAAAAACTTTGCTTCGTTTTTTAGGACGAAAAAGTAAAGAAGAGCGCACGTTCCATTAATCCATAAAGTGTTAATCCAACATACAAAATAAAGAAAAAGAGAAAAGTAAACCTCCAGAACCCCTTCATTACCTTGGTGAAATCAATTTCACCTTTCACCTTCCAGTGGACTACCACAAAAGCCATAGCAGTCACAATCATGACCAAGATGATAAGGACAAAAAATGAATGACCCCAAATCGTTTTAAGTAAAAAATGAACCGAGATGATAAAGAATATGGTTGTTAAATCAAGCGCTTTATGTACAGAATGGCGGGTATTCTTAGAGAATAATTTATAAATGATAAAAATGACAATAAACCCTAAAATCGGGATGAAAAATAGTAATGTAAGAATGGTTGAGAGGATACCAGTCAAGCTACTATCCCTCCCTTATTCGTTTCCTTACCTTTAATGAGTAAATATAGGCTTTGGCACAGTGGAGCTTCTTTTTTCTGTTTTTTGGCTTCCGCTAAAATATAACCTAAAATCGCGTCGATTTCCGTCACTCTATTAGCCTCAATATCTTTTAACATGGAGGACCGGTTGTCAGCCGTTTTCCGACAAATATCCAGTACTTGTTGGAAATATTCCGATTCGTTTTTCAGCGCTAAAATCAACGTTATTTCCTTGAATAGTTTTTCTGCCACCTGATAATAATAGAAATTATCAATAAGTGCGCCGTTATTTACCTCCAGAATGGCGGTTAAGGGGTTTATCACGGCATTAACAATTAGTTTCTTTACTAGCATCTGATTATACTGCTCCTGATATACAAAGGGAAAGTCTTTGGGAGCGGCAGCAATAAACTGCCTTAACGGCTGCAAATCACCTCTAAAAACAGCAACATTGGTAACCCCCATTCCATTATGGCTCACCGTATTGAAATTTTCTCTGGTCGCCCCATGTTCAACGGAACCGACAAATAGATTACCGTTCAAGATTGTCTCGATCTGTTGTAAATGGGCCATTCCATTTTGCAAAAATAAAAGATTTTTTGGTAAAGCTGACCATTGATTTATTTTTGCTAAAATCCCGGCAAGCTGATACTGCTTGACAGTGATAATCGATAAATCCTCTCTGGCTTGCCACTCTCCAAAAGGTAATGCGTTAACAAGATATTCCTTCCTGCCAGCCCCTTTTTTCACTAAAATACCATGTGTATTTATTTCTTTCGCCTGCGCTTTTGTTCTCGTATAAACAGTGACATCAAATTTTCTACTTAAATAGGCAGCAAATAATAAACCAATAGATCCTGCTCCAACCACGCCAACCTTCATTTGGATCCCTCTTTTAATAGCTTGTTATAAACGTATTTTACCAAAATATATCAGTATGTTGAATGGTTCAGGAAAAAATCCCTTGCCAAATTCACTTGACAAGGGATTTCTATTTTCTTTTCGTCTACTTGCGATCCTTCAAAGCCAAGCGCTTGCTTAGCTCCTACACCAATACGATTAAAGTATCTCCTTCATTGACAAAATCACCAATATTCACCTTTAACTCTTTCACTACTCCCTCCGTGCTGCTTTCAATTGGAATTTCCATTTTCATTGATTCCAACATTAACACCTCTTGGCCCGGAAGGACATCATCGCCTGTCTTGACAAAAACCTTCAATACTGTGCCAGCCATTGACGCTGTGATTTCTTTCATTATCTTCCACTCCCCTAGTTCACGAATTTTTTCGTTAAATGAAAACTCGCCGACTGACAAGTCCATATGGACGAAGACAGAGGCGGAGTTGAATTTATGCGACATAGGAGTATAAAATTTGGAAAAATTTTATACTCTCCTATTAGCTAAAAAACTTGTAGTATACTGCCCATTAAGAAAGTCATTATTTGAAAGTACCGCTAGGAATAACGGGGCATTTGTTTTAATCCCTTCTATTTTCAACTTGTGAAAAAAGCCTTCCGCTGCTGCTAATGCTTGTTTTCTTGTCTCACCATAAAAAATACATTTTGCAATCATTGGATCATAAAATGGCGTAACCGTTCCACCTTCCTGGTAACCGAAATCAATCCGGATGCCAGGTCCCTCTTCCCACTTAAAAGTAGTCATTTTACCGGGCGAAGGGAAGAAACGAACCGGATCTTCTGCATAGAGTCGAAATTCTATCGCATGGCCCGCTGAAAAAATCTCCGGCTGTAATAATGGTAAACATTCTCCTCTTGCAGCGAGAATTTGCCATTTAACCAAATCCAGCCCAGTAATCATTTCTGTGACAGGATGCTCTACTTGCAATCTCGTATTCATTTCAAGAAAATAGAAGTTTTCTTGTTCATCTACAATAAATTCAATCGTACCAGCATTTGAGTACTTTACAGCTTGTGCTGCTTTTACTGCTGTATCATACATTCTCCGGCGGACAGAGTCAGAAAGAAATGGGGACGGCGACTCCTCAATGACCTTTTGATGTCTTCTTTGAATAGAACAGTCTCTTTCAAACAGGTGAACAATATTTCCCTGCTGATCACCAAATATCTGAACTTCTATGTGTCTGGCATTAGCGATATATTTTTCGATAAATACCTCATCCGAGCCGAAATAAGTCAGGGCTCTAGATTTCGTTGACGCATATGAATTCTTAAGTGCCTGCTCATTTTCACAAAGAACCATACCGATGCCGCCGCCTCCCCCGCTTGCCTTTAGCATAATCGGATAACCAATGGTTTCGGCTAAGTTTATTGCCTCCTCCATTGATTTTAATCCCTCACCGCTGCCAGGCACTACTGGAACTCCGGCCTGTTCCATCGTTTTTCTGGAAATAATTTTATCACCCATTAATTCAATTGTTGCAGGACTTGGGCCAATAAAAATAAGTCCTGCCTCAATCACTTGTCTTGCAAATGCTGCGTTTTCCGATAAAAAGCCGTAACCCGGATGAATGGCGTCCGCTCCTTCAGCGATGGCAGCTTGCAATATTTTATCAGCTTGTAGATAGGATTTGTTAACTGGCGGTTCACCAATACATACTGCCTTAGTGGCTGCCTTTACGAAGGGCATATCTTTATCGGCTTCAGAGTATACAGCAACCGTTTCTATTCCCATCGCTTGACAAGTCTTGATAATTCGAAGGGCAATTTCTCCCCGATTGGCTATTAGAATTTTCTGCATTCTTTTTCCCCTTTCTTTTCCCCGTTGCTCTTCAGATAATAAATTTCTACACACTCACAATAATTTCCTGCATTTTTTTGAAAACGTTTCCGATGTTCCTAGAGGAAATTTCTGTGCTATTGTTATATAATTAAATTACTCCATTTTGAATAATGTGAACATGATTCACTTCATGGTATTCAACAGAAAGTAAAGATATTCAAACAATACGCGAGGTTACAGGAGGGGTAATATGGGGACAAATGTGGAAAAATTAAAAATTAACTTTAAAACACTGGAAGAATTTAAAAAATTTAAAGAATATGGAATTCAGGAACTTTCAATGCTGGAAGATCTTGAAGCAAATATGATTGACAACGATAATGAATCCCCCTTTTACGGAATCTACTTTGGTGACAAGCTTGTCGCCCGCATGAGTTTATATCAAATCGATGCAAAATTTGATCGTTATTTTTATCCACCACAAAATTATCTGGAATTATGGAAACTTGAGGTCTTACCTGATTATCAGGGAAAAGGTTTCGGCAAACAGCTGGTTGAGTTTGCTAAAAGCTTTGGAATGCCAATCAAGACAAATCCACGAATGCAATCACGAGGTTTCTGGGAAAAGATGGGGTTTGCCAGTGTTGATTATGAAATGGAGCGGGACCGTGGGGAAAATCCGCTTGTCTGGTACCCTGAGGGTGTGGAGGCGCAACATCATTAGAAAAGCGCAAGCGTCTTCGGAACAAGCACAGCTTGTTCCTGCGAAGCTTATTCTCTCAGTAGCTTTCCTTAGTGATCAGCCCCGACAAGCAAATGTTCTTCTACCCTAAAAGTTCGTATTTTGACTTTTTGGGTAGAAGGTTATTTGACCTCGAGGGGCTAGACGCTCCTCGAAAAGCTAACGCTTTCCTTCGTGCGATGTCTATTCTGCCGTAGCATTCCTTGTGGAGCTGGACATAACTAAAAGCGGACTTTTCGTCCGCTTTTGACTATTTTTCGATTCTTTCAAGATTACCGTTTTTGTCCATTTGGAATTTTACCTTCTGTTGCCTGTCATCTTCCTGAAGAACAACCATTTTTCTCGCTCTTTCCATAATTTCTATTAAGGAACGGTAATCCTCTTCAATCGCCTTGAGATTTTTTGTTAGTCTTTCATTTTCAGCAGCCAAATAGTAAGTTTTCTCTTCCAAGTCTTTTATTTTCGCAACAAAATCTTCTCGTTCTCCTGCAACGATCGCTTGTGATTCTGCTTTCCGATGTAATTCTTCTAGGAAATCCATTACCTCCTGAAAGGTTATTGCCGCCTTATTTTGTTCTTCGATTACTGTTGTTAATTCTGGCTTTACCTTTTCATTTTCTGGGCCGGCTTCAGTTTCATTTGCAAAAACTGGCTGTTTCAATCGTTTTCGTTGTTTTTTAGCAAGATCAATAGCTGATTTATATTGCTTTCTCACATAAGAATTCCAGCGAAAGCCACAAGCCGCCGCAGTTCGGGTTAGCTGCTTTCCTACTTCTTCAAAAGCCTGCAGCTGGGTGCCGCCTTCACGGATATGCCTTAAGACAACTTCTGCGAGTAACAAATCCTCGTCTTGGGACCACGCATCTTGTCGGGTTTGAGACATAAGGAATATCCCTCCTAGTAGTGTTTTTATCATACATATGCTCCTACTAGAAAAGATAGACTTAAGGAAAAGTCATGTTTTCAATCTTTATGTACTTTTTTTTCCATAAATGTTTTAACATATTGGTGATGAGCTTCGCTCTCCCACAATACGGCACATCGATTGATCTCTTGCATCATTCTTTCATGCAGTTTAGATTCTTGCCACTTTTCAATCCAGATTTTCTTATACGCTTCTAATACAGCTTGCTCTTTCGCTAACATTTTTTCTAAATAAAATTCACAAGCTTCAACTGAATCCCCATCGTATAGATAATGGATAAATCCCGCTTCATATAAATACTCTGCCGTATTTAGTTCTGCATCTATTAACAGTTTCATAGCAATTGCGGCCGGTAATTTTTCGGCTAAGATGGAACCTCCACCCCAGCCGGTCGTTATCGCTTGTTTCCCTTGGACAAACCCTGCCTTGATTCCTTTCTTTGCCAAGCGAAAGTCACAGGCGGCTGCCAGTTCACAGCCTCCACCAATGGCTGTTCCATTTATTAAAGCAATTGTTGGCTTAGGTAAAGTCAACAATGAATAGAGAATATTACCCATTTTTAAAAGCATTGGCAGCGCTTCCTCTTTAGTATGAAGTGAATGAAAAATGGATAAATCTCCTCCAGAACAAAAGGCCTGTTCCCCGGCACCCGTAATCACTAGCGCCTTAATGTCAGGCCGCACTGCTTCGCTAATTGCTTGAGCCAGCCCGTCCATGACGTCATAATTAATCGCATTACGTTTTTCACTTCTGGTGATTGTAAATAATAAATATCCCTTGTCCTTTTTTTCAATTGTGTAAGCCAATTCTCCTCATCCATCCCTTCCAGAATCGTAGATTTTTTATGGAAAAAGTTGTTTTTCTTACAACAAAAGCACAAGGACAAAAGTTCCTTGTGCTTTGCAAACGAAGTTGTTATTAATCATTAACTACTTCTTTTCCTTTGTATGTTCCACAAGCTTTGCAAACGCGGTGAGCAAGTTTCATTTCACCGCAGTTTGGGCATTCTACCATACCAGGAACATTCAATTTAAAATGAGTGCGACGTTTTCTTTTTGCCGTTTTAGAAGTTCTTCTAAAAGGTACAGCCATTTCCAACACCTCCTTAAAGAGTATAAAGAAAGCATAAAGAAACAGGGTTATGTTTCTTTACTTTTTTCCTTGATTGTTATTATCAAAAAACTTAGCAAGTCCAGCTAGTCTTGGGTCAATTTTAGTTGATTCCGCGTCCTCTGAAATAACCTCCCAATCCTTTCCGGATTGTGGTGCGGCTTCCTCAGTCTCCACGTCGTCACAAAAGACTTGCATCGGTATTTCAAGTAAAAGAATTTCTCTGATGATTGGTTTTAAATCAATCACTTCTCCTTTTACTTGATGAACTTCCTCTTCAGTTCGATCAAACGAGTCTTGAAAAAGGAAGGTTTCAGTTGTTTCGACATTGATCGGGAACTTAACATCCACTAATGTACGAGAACAAGGAAGGATTAAATATCCGTCAATTTTAAAATGAAAGGTAACTTTCGTCGAATCCATATCACCATGTCCACTGATATGGATTGGCGATACTTCACGAATCGTTGGATCATCCTGCTTAAGATCATCAAACTGAATCGTTTCATCGAACAAAAATTCCTTATTACGATATTTCTGTAATTGACTGACTGTCCATTTCACTTGAATCACCCCAAGGCAACAAAGGTAATTATAGCCTTCGATAAAATTTTTGTCAATATTATTTCTTTACAGAACAAAAAGCGCAGACGCCTTAATAAGATAACTATAGTCTATCCATCTTGCTTGTTTACAAACGCTTCCAGTCGTTCTCCGTTCCCATTAAAAATTTGTTATAATGATTATTATTTTATAAAGGAGCGAAACTATTTGAAATCTGTTGGTTTGATTGTTGAATATAATCCTTTTCATAATGGTCACGCCTTTCATTTGCAGGCATCCAAGGAAGCGGCAAATGCAGATGTTGTCATCGCGGTAATGAGCGGAAATTTCCTCCAGCGTGGTGAACCCGCTCTTGTTTCTAAGTGGTATCGAACCCGGATGGCGTTACTTAACGGAGTCGATCTTGTTTTTGAATTGCCATACAGTTTCGCCGTTCAAAAGGCTGAAACATTTGCAAATGGCGCCATTTCAATCTTGGAGGCGGCTGGCTGTGAATCTTTATGTTTCGGCAGTGAAAATGGTGATATCGCTGCCTTTTTGCGAACAGTTACTTTTCTAGATGAAAAACAGCAGCCTTTTAATGAAAAAATCAAACATTTTATCAAAACAGGTGTCAGCTACCCAAAGGCTACGGCCCTTTCCTACCAGGAGCTGGCTGACTCAGAAAACTTTTTGGATTTGGCGAAACCAAATAATATTCTCGGTTTCCAGTATATACAGGCAATCAACCGGCAAAAAAGCAAGCTACGGCCATTGACAATTTCCAGAAAAAATGCAGATTATCACGATGAGCATTTTGCCTCCGAAACGATTGCTAGCGCAACCAGTATCCGAAAGGCTATATTCGCGGAGGAATCAAAATCGGCGAATATCAAGCAATATGTACCGGAACCAACTTACCAAATATTGCAGGAGTATAAACATCATTACGGAGGCTTTCATCGCTGGGAAAATTATTGGGAGCTTCTCCAATATCAGCTTATCACATCCTCACCCGGAGAACTTAAAGAAATATACGAAATGGAAGAAGGGTTGGAAAACAGATTGACGAAAGCGGCAATTGAATCCAGCAGCTTTCAAGAATACATGGAAGCAGTCAAAACAAAACGGTATACGTGGACAAGACTGCAAAGATTAGCTGTTCATATTTTAACAAATGCAAAAAAAGAAGAATTGAAACGCAACTCTGAAAAAGCGGCTTATGTAAGACTGTTAGGAATGACTGCTGCAGGAAAGGAATATTTAAACAAAATGAAAAAACAATTTTCCTTACCACTGGTTACGAAACTATCAACCTATAATGGAACGGAGATTCAGCAAGATATTAAAGCGGCACGTGTCTATGCGATGGTTTATCCAAGTAGGCAAAGAAATAAAATGCTGCAGCAGGAATTTAAGCAGCCACCGATTTTCATCCAAAAATAAGATGGTGAGGAGACACCATCTTATTTTTTGGGAGAGAGTTTCTCTAAGTAATCAACTGCCTGATCAAAAGTATCAATTGGGATAATTTTCATTTTGGTTTTAATATCGCGGGCCGTTTTCACAGCTATCCGATAGTTGGAGTCCTTTGAACCTTTTTCATTGGGAGCAAAAAAGAGCTCCGCTCCGGCTTTATCGGCAGCAACAATTTTTTGCTCAATCCCGCCAATCGGACCGACAGTTCCATCGATATCAATGGTACCAGTTCCAGCTATATTGTACCCTTTTGTTAAGTCTTCTTTGGTCAACTGATTGTATATTTCCAATGAAAACATCAGGCCTGCAGATGGCCCGCCAATATCATCTGTCTTCACTTTCACTTTTGGCTCAACAATGATTTGTTTGTCATCGACTAATGCAATCCCAATTCCCGCCCTTTTCGGATCCTCTTTAAAAGTCTTTAGGGTTAAGGAAACGGTCTTCACGGTTTTTTTCCGTGAATAGGTGATTTTCACCTGATCGCCGGCATGCTTCGCTTCAAGATACTTAATAAACTGAGCCGACGAAGAAAAGCGCTGCCCGTCTATTTTAAAGATGCGGTCACCTGTTTTGAGAACTCCGTCAGCAGGCATTCCCGGATATACTTGAATAACATAAATTCCTTTATATTTGTAATGAACCGGCAAACCGGCTTTGCGATAGGCAACATCAATGGCATTCAGCTTTGAAGCGGCCATTAGTTGAAGCTGCCGGACATTATATTCTTCCTCTGTTTCTTGTTTGTCCAGTATCGTGTCAATCGGGTAAATTTCTTCGTATTTTCTCAGTTTCGCTTCCAGATACGAGTATATATTTGCCCTGCCCATTCGAACAGTGGTCAGCATAAAGTTTCCCTGTTCCTTATAGCCATTTTCAACTGTAATAATAGGAGCCAGCTCCTTTGCCATGCCCGGTTTTGAAACGTAATAAGGTAAAGAAAAATACATACCGCCAATTAAAACTAGGACAAGGACCAAAAAAGAAGTAATCGATATTTTTTTTCGCAAACTAAGTTCTTCCCTTCCACTGTTCGATGATCGCTTTGATTTGAGTAAGCAGTTTTTTCGTTTCTTCCTCCCCAAGTTTAATAATTTCTTCGATATTCGTAAACGCCCTTGAACTAAATTCCTCAACAGGCGGCCGGATCATGATATTAGCAGTACTTTCCTGGTTATTGATAATTTCGGTTTGCATAATGTCAATACTTTGCATGATTACATCATATATAGAAGTAATTTCTGCATTTTGCTTTACTCTCGAAACATCAACGGCAATCACAATGTCGGCTCCCATTTCTTTGGCAACGGATATCGGAACACGATCGGTCACCCCGCCGTCAACCAGAAGTCTGCCCTGATATTTTTCCGGAACAAAAATCCCCGGAATCGAGATGCTGGCTCTTACCGCTTCTGCAGCAGGGCCCTCGGTAAACACAACTTTTTCCCCTGTGATTAAATCAGTGGCAACAACCGCAATCGGGATTGAAAGTTCCTCAATATTTTTTCCATGGGTAAAAAACCTAATCAGTTCTTTGACCTTCTTGCCTGTAATAAAACCCATTTTGGGAACAGTGAAATCTAAGAAATACTTTCTCTTAAAGGCAGTGGAAAATTTATATAACCGATCAAGGTCGATTCCTGCCCCGTAAAAACAAGCGACAAGGGCCCCCATACTGCTTCCAGCAATTAAATGTATCGGTATTCCTGCATCACTTAATACCTTTATAACGCCTAAATGAGCAAATCCACGAGCACCGCCGGAACCAAGCGCTAAACCTATTTTCGGCTCCACATGAGCAACCTCCTAACGCATCCTTATCCAATATACTGCTATATTTAGGAAATCTTGTTCAATCTTATGGTCTAAAATAATCTTCTATGAGTATATTTCTTTTATATGGGGGACAGGCATTTTTGTCTGAAATATCCTCTATTTTACCATTCCGTTGATTTAAAATTCTAGTTACACACCTCATTATAATGGGGGAGGGATTAGCTTGCTTCGTTCAAAAATGAAAACCGCAATTTTAGCGATATCGGTTACGATTCTGGCAGCATCGCTGATTTTTTACCCGCAGGAGTCGCTGGAAGCCTCTAAACGAGGACTCAATATGTGGTGGAAAATTGTCTTTCCTTCCCTTCTGCCGTTTTTTATTGTTTCAGAATTACTCATTGGTTTTGGCGTCGTCAAATTTATCGGTGTCTTACTAGAGCCATTAATGAGGCCTTTTTTTCGCGTCCCCGGTGTAGGAGGATTCGTTTGGGCGATGGGCCTCGCTTCCGGTTTTCCCGCCGGAGCAAAATTCACGGCGAGATTACGTGATGAAGGCGTAATTTCACAAATAGAGGCAGAGAGGCTTGTTTCGTTTACCAATTCTTCTAATCCACTGTTTATTTTCGGAGCAGTTGCTGTCGGTTTTTTTAAAAATCCGCAATTGGGATTCATTCTTGCTGTGGCCCATTATTTAGGAAATATATGTGTCGGATTGTTGATGCGGTTTCATGGAAAGGAAACATCAAGCAAGCAAAAAAGGCAGGGAGAGAAAACCAGCATTAAAGCCGCTCTTACGGCTCTCCATCAAACAAGAATGAAAGATAATCGACCAATCGGCAAACTACTTGGTGATGCCGTTAACACCTCAATTCAGACATTGCTAATGGTTGGGGGCTTTATTATCTTGTTTTCGGTTATTAATAAAATTCTATACCTTCTGCACATTACTGAAATGTTAGGAAATGTAGTGTCTATCATTTTTGCCAATTTCTCTTTTCCTGAAAAGATAAGCATTCCCTTTATTTCAGGCCTATTTGAAATTACATTAGGCAGTCAATTAATTAGCGATGTTAAAGGCGCAACACTTTTGCAGCAAGCCATGATTACAAGTTTAATCCTTGGTTTTAGTGGTTTAAGCATCCATGCCCAAGTCGCAAGCATCCTTGCACAGACAGATATCCGCTTTAAACCATTCTTTATTGCAAGAATTTTGCAGGGAATCTTCGCCAGCTTGTTTACCCTTTTGTTATGGAAACCAATTTATATTCGCCTGAGCAAAAATGAACAACCGGTAAATGCCGCCCCCGCAGATATTTTTTTAGACGGGTCCTGGGTACATCAAGCATTTCAAAAAATGACCGAAATCGGACCTTTGGTCACAATCTTTACGCTTACTCTTTATGTATGGATTTTATTCATTCGCTTAAAAAAACAAACCAATTAAAGAAAAGAGCCCGTGGACAACTGCCCATGAGCTCTTTTCACACGGTTCCGGCAAATTTTTTTCTCATTTCTTGTTCAACAATAGGCGGGACTAATGCTGAAATGTCTCCATTGTATTGGGCTACTTCTTTGACAATACTGGAACTTAGGAACGAATATTGATTGTTGGTCATCATAAAAAAAGTCTCAACATGGTCATTCAAATATCGATTCATTGATGTTATTTGCATTTCATATTCAAAATCGGAAACGGCCCGTAAGCCTCTCAAAATCGCCGTTGCCTTTACACTTTTGGCGTAATCGACCAAGAGTCCGGAAAATTGATCTACCGATACATTAGGAATCTCCTTAGTTACTTCTTTAATAAGGTTTATTCTTTCCTCTACGGTAAACAATGGATGTTTGGATGAGTTATTTAACACCACAACATATACTTTTTCGAATACCTTTGCGCCCCTGCGAATAATATCTAAATGACCGTATGTAATTGGGTCAAAACTACCAGGACAAACAGCAATGCTCGCCAAATGATTTCCTCCTTACTCCCCGCTTATTTTGAATAAATCGTCACAGCAATTATCCCATATTGCTCATGTTTTATTTGTGCCAATGAACCGACTGTATGAGGTAATTTTATATCAAAGCTATGCTCACATATGACTATTCCATTATCATTGATAATATTGTGTTTGTCCATATTTTCCATTAAAGAAACAAGCTGTTGTTTTTTATAAGGCGGATCTAAAAAAATATAATCAAACTTCATGTTTCTTTTTATCAATGCCTTTAGAGCACGGTCGGCATCCGTTCGATAAACCTCTGTGGCGTTTTCAAATCCACATGTTTTGATATTGTCATAGATGATATGGATGGCTTTTGCATCCCTGTCAATAAAAATGACTTTCTCCAGCCCTCTGCTAAGCGCCTCAATCCCTAACCCGCCGCTGCCGGCAAAAAGATCCAGGCCGCTGCCGCCTTCAAAATAAGGGCCAATCATATTAAAAATCGCTTCTTTGACCTTATCAGTTGTTGGTCTTGTTGAATTCCCCGGAACTGCCTTAAGAGGTCTGCCTTTACAAAGACCGGAAACTACTCTCATGAATACCACCACGTTTTTTTACAATATTGCCTTTCTTTAACATCCTACCATAAATCAATAAATGGAACCAAACTGATAAAAATGAGGTCTTATTTTTTGCAGAGAAAATATCGAAAAGACGTATAAGCTTTTAGGTTATGGAGATACTGATAGTAACAACATCAATTCGAGGATGTTGTTGCCAACCGCGGAGAAGACTTACGTTTCCCCATAAGTTCTTCCTCCGGTTTCTCCTCTCCCTTTGCCTTCTATCCGAAAAAGGATATAGAAGGACCCTGTAGATGTCTACAGGGTTTTTTTAATTTATAAAAAGATGAGGATTCACCTCACCTTTAAATTCCCATTTTATAATCATATTCTTTTGCTTTATCAGGGATGGCATTCTCATATTCCACTTTTAAAAAAGGTTTATAAGACGGCTCAACCTTTTTGACAAAAGAGAATGAGTTCAGCTTTTCCATTATTTCAGCAATATCGTCCTGATTACAATATAATACAACATATTTAAGCTTCTTTGAGACATAATGGACATTGCCAAAACGTCTAAGCATTTTAGCATGCTTTAAAGAATAAAGCCAAACCACCAATCCTTGTCTTTGTATAAACATACCAGTTTCCCCTTCAAATCACCATCATTTTTCATTAGTCTAGCACATTGGAATATTCTATTTCAATTAACATTTTATCTAAACAAAAGAAATCGGCTTAGCGCCGACTCTTCTCTACTGATTAACTTAGCTGCAGCTGCATCCGCCGCTGCCACAGCCGCTGCCTTGACCAGTATCAAAAAATGGGTTGCCAGTTGGGACCATAATTTGCTGAGAAACGGCCCCGCCTATTGCTTTGCTGATTTCGTCCAGCAAAGCTTGGAGATCATTTTCTGCCAATTTAAACTCGGCAACATTTGGGTCTAAGTCCATTTCCCGTTTATATTGACGAATTTCGCGCATTACCCTTTTATAATCTGGATGGTATTGGCCAAATCGTTGTACTTCTTCATAAAGCTCCTTTAGGCTGACAAAGCGCTGAATCTTCTTCTGGGTTTCTTGATCATTTTGCATTTTAGCTAAACAGATTTTGTATTGTTCGACAAGATCAGACTCGAGAACCATTTGGGCTAGGTTTTCAGCAAATTCTAATAATTGCACTCTTTCTAACGTTGCAAGCACTATTGTCCACCTCCAACCTCATTTTAACATGAAAAATGGGAGAATGCGAGTGCCCGATTATTAACGGATCGTGACCACAAACTCTTTTTCCAGACCATATGAAATATTGTTTAAATTGACAACTCCAAGTTTTACTCGATGACTTCCCTGTTTTAACCCTCTAATGATAAAGATGGGAGAATCGACCTCGGAATGCCGTTTTCCATCTATCCAAACAACGATTTTCCCAACTTTTTGGTGACGATCTTCCGACTGCCGAAAAGTAATACCAGTCACAATACACTCAACGAAAACATTATTCCCGTTAATTTTGTGCTGCGCAAATATGGTTGGAAAGGAATTTTCCCGCATCTTTAGATGATAGCCTTCGACCATTTCTATGTCCCGATTCATTATTGGTTTCATGCTTATAACTTTTACGGATCCTTTGACGTTTTCTGTTTCATGTTGAAAAGCTGCAATAAATCCAATTAACATAATAAGTAATCTTATCTTCAAGTTTATCACCCCTTATGGATGTATTGTTCGCCTCCCTTTCCAATTTTAGTCTATGGGCAAATAAAAAAGGCCACATTACCGAAAATGCGCCCTTTCTCTAATTTTGATTTTTCATTGCTTGAAACATCGAATACATCATCGAAGCCATTTGTACCCCGTTAGTAAACTTCTCCACCTGATGCGGAATGGTTTTTTTATAATAATGTAATGAGGAAATTTCCAGAGCTTGCAGATCGTAAGGATTTCTCGATAGTTTACGGTACCATTGCGGTTGTTCTCGAACAAATTGTTTTAAATCATTTTGTTGGTTGATATACTCGTAAATCTCTCTTCTCATATGTTTACGTACCTTCCTGTTCCTTTCTACTTCATTAAACTAATCCTGCCGGAATGAAAATGGATTCTTTGGTGCTTCAGGCGGTTTTACTGGTGTCCCTCCGCCAGCGGTTCCTTGAAATTGAGCAAGCAATCCTTGGACTGCTCCGACAGCCTGGCTCAGGTTGTTTAGATGGGACTGCATTTGATTGGCATCCATTTTCTTAATAGCCTCGAGAATATTGGTCATAAAGTCGCCTTTAGACTCAGAATTTTTTTTCGACTCATTTTCTGTCTCCGCTCCTAGCGTTTCCCAGCGGCCATCATCTTCCCCTAATAGATACCAATCTTCATATAATTCCTGCCACGTTGCTTTACCTTTCCTTACCTCTTGAATAATATGGGGATTATTTTTGACAAACTCTTTAAATTTAAGGACGGATGGGTGTAATTTTTTTTGCGTCATTATTCTCACCTCTGCCGTATTCGTACCTACGATACAATATGAAAAAAAGTCAGAAAGGTGAAAATCTTATATATACAAATATTTATTATTTTTCTGCTAAGTGGTAAGATGTGAAAAGAAAAAGTAATGAAAGAGGTAAATGTATGAAAGACGAATTGCGTCAGCTGCTTGAATCATGTATCGAAAGTGGCAGTGAAACCGAGCTTAATACGATTAAATTCTTGTTGGAGGCTGTTAAACAAAAGATTGAACAGCCAAATAGCAATTATCTAAGGAATTTACTTCAGATGGATATTAAAATTGATAACCAATCATGCGAAGTTACCATTCCTCTCCGTCCAGTATATAATAACAGTTTACAAATACTTCATGGGGGTGTGACAGCCACCCTGCTTGATAGTGCCATGGGTATATTAGCTAATTCTTTATTGCCTGACGGGTTCGAAGCGGTTACTAATCAATTAAATATCCACTATATTGCTCCGGGCTTCGGCGATCACCTTCGCTGCCGGGCTGAAGTCATTCACCAGGGAAAACAAACTTTAGTCATCGCCGGCGAAGCATATCGGAGTGACGGAAAACAAATTGCCTATGCAACCGGCACCTTTTTTATGATTCCACCAAAGAAAAACAGGTAACATCTTAAGAGACCTCCTAACAAAGGAAGTCTCTTATTACTGCTCTTGTTTTTGGATAAAGTTTTGCGTATAGTATTGCTGAAAAACTCCTACTCCTAGATGGGTATAATCTTCATTTAATAGGGATTCCCGATGACTTTTACTGTTTAGCCATCCTTCCACTGCAGCAGGGCCGTCCGTATAGTTTGCCGCGATGTTTTCCCCGGCAGACCGATACACAACCTTTGCATTTTTAAGCCGATCACTAAGACTGCCAAGCTTTTTAGAATTATGGGAGAAATCGTTGTTCTCGGCCATATCCTTACTATGTTCATAAGCAGCCGCTGCGGCGTTTTCATCCCAAATTAACGGTGTTAATTGATATCTAATCCTTAAAATATTCGTGATATCAAAAATTTCCTGTTCCGTTCCTCGTTCAATTAAGCTCCACTTATTTAAACTTGGAGGTTCAGCTTCAATCAATTGACCGCTGTAAACCAACTCATAAGGCCGCTGTTTAATCATTGTTTCAGCATCCAGATAGCGAATACTTGAAAGTACCCCGGTAAATTTATCAATGTATAATTGGACATAAATGTTTCCGAGCTGAACCATCGGACGAAGATTCAAGTCTGTATCATTTAGTTCAAAACGATAAGTGCTCCCTTTCATTGTGATATTAATATTCGTATCAATATATTGCGTGTTAAAGATTTCTTCAACTGGCTGGCCGATTTCAAATGGTGACACATCCAAGTCTTCCCCGAGCACGAATAAGGTTACAACACGATTATTTTCTATGCCTACCTGTAGATAACGTTGATTCTCACGATTGTAAATATACCATTGATAGCCATACATCGTTTCATCTATTCGCTGCGGCATACCTAATTCTTTTTTTACATATGAAACATTTTTGCCCATTAATAAGGACAGGCCTTCTTTTGGTCTCTCATTGGCCGCTTTTTTATTTTGTTTATAATCAGGTTTTTGTGGCAAAGATGAAGGCATTTCCAACGTATGGTCTTCTTTAATTAATACTTTATCTTCCGTTTTTTCATTACTGCTAATGTAAAAACCAACAATCAAGAATACTGTCGAAAGAATTAAAATTCTAAATAAGGCTTTCAGAGGCGATCATCCCCTCTATACTTCTTAATCTATTATATTGTATAGATAAGATAATTATATCATTTCTAGTACTGATAGCTATAGCGATATCCTTGAAATTAGAAAACAGGTACAGAGCTGTACCTGTTGCCCATAGACCAATTTTACATTTGTGGCGGAGACGCCTGCGAGTTTTGCTCGGAAATCTGTGTAAGCGCTGCTTTTGCCTGATCATCGGTTAACTCACGAATGGCAAAATCTCCTAGTGAAACGATTCCAATTAATTTTCCATTCTCGACAACAGGAAGCCGGCGTATTTGATGATCAGCCATTAATCGGGCTGCCTCTCTTGTTGATGCCTCCGGTGAAATCGTAATCAATTGATCACTCATAACCTTCTCAACTTTTGATGATGGTGGGTTCTTTTCGGCGACACCTCTTATGACAATATCACGATCAGTAATCATTCCGACTAATTTTTCGTTATCAACAATTGGAATGGCACCAACATTTAATTCTTTCATTTTCACTGCCACTTCGTATACATTATCTAATAGAGTGCAGCACTCCACCTCATCTGTCATGATATCACGGATTTTCTCCAACTAAATCATCCCTTTTTAATAATATTTTCACGCTTTTAGCATTTCCAAACAAGATTGAATTATTCGTAAAAGGATTTCATTGCAAGTTAAGGTATTTTCATCTATTATTAAATTGATATAATTTTGCTACATAACCAAAACTTAGGGTATTAGCATTGTTAATGGGAGGGATTTTTTTATGAAATTTGAAAATACCGGTATTGAAAAATTCAAAGCTGATTTAAACCGTTTAGATGAAGTAATGCAAGAACACGGTTTAGTTCGTGCCGGTCAATGGGATTACGAGCGGGTTACATACGATCGAAAATTTGAAATGAGGGAAGGAACTTACTATCTTCGTATTCAAGGCTATGCACTTGATGGCGATGTCGACACGTTCAAAGCCACCATCCAACTCATGACTCCAATATTGGGGAAACATTATTATCCACACGGGGTTGAATATGGTGACGATGAAAACTACCCTGCTTCTCTTGTAAGCCAGTGTAAAAAAATTATTGAAGAAGTTAAAGCTGAAGTAGAAAAATTTACACTTTAAAGACAAAGACGCATGGTTTTCCATGCGTCTTTTAGCATTCAAATTTAAAACCCTAGTATCGCTTTTATAACAGAAGTCGTTTCTCCGCCATGATAAAAGACGTATAACAAAAGATAAACGGCAACTCCGGTTATAGCTGTAAAGAACCAAACAATGCTGGTAACTGGGCCGAGCTTACGGTGAAAAGACAGTTTATTTTTGTAGCCAGTATATAATGAAATAATTCCTAATACTGCGCCGATCGTTGCTAAACTAATATGAAAAATCAAAAAGATCGTGTAGTAAATTTTTATCTCATCCGGTCCGCCAAACGAAGTATTCCCAATAAAAATAGTCCGTGATGCATAAATAAGAAAGAAAATAAGGGCAAAAACAGCGGCCAAAAACATAGTTTTTCTATGCGATTCTAGTTTTCTCTGTTTTATTTGCCACCATCCCAAGGCAACTGTAAGACCGCTTAAAACAATAAATAACGTACTAATCGTTGGTAAAATCGGCAAAGAATTCATATTTTGTCCTCTCTTTTCATATTTTCTAAAATTATTGTAATGTAGTTCCCGAACTTTTTCAAATGATTCAAAGAAAAGCGCAAGCGCCTTGGTCATCGCTGTACAAACTCCTCGAAAAAGCTAACGCTTTTCCTTCGTGCGATGTTGATTCTGACGAAGCGTCCCTTGTGGAGGGGCTTCGACTGAGATAAAGGAAACACGATGCTCCTGCGCCAAGGGAGATTCGAGGAAGCAATGTTCAGCTCGTCGCAAAGCTACATGATGTTTTTTCATAGAAGCTGCTTTGTTGACTTATCGTAGGGAGAAGACCGGAAGTTTGCTAGGCGATAGGCGCTGGAGCTGGACAATTCTAAAAGTCGAATGATATAAATTCTGAATGCTGCGTAAAAAAACTCCCTGAATGTCGGGAGTTTATCTGACAGGAGTTGGATCCAATATTTGCTTGACTTCCTTTTCCGATTCTTCCTGATCTTTTCGATACCATTCGAAAAATACTTGAGCCAAAACGACAGCATAAATAATCTCCTGAATCATCTTCATCACAACGCCGCCTAGACGCTGATCGTCAAGAACGTTCATTGAACTGAACAATTCCGGACCGCTTAGATTCAAATTTGCAAACGCATCCGATCCGACACAAAGACTCATTACCTTCGCCCAAATCTCCGGATCCGAATAAGTAGCATAAAGCGGTGTATTGGCAAAAATAATCATTGCGCAAGCCGGCGTCATTAACATACCGTTAGCAAATAAAAACGCCACCTTTTTGATGCCGCTTAATGGACGGTAATCGGATATTGGACTTAATAAAGACCACCACATACACACCGCAGCGACAAATAATAGAATGGAGTAACTTCCATGATAAAAACGATTCTGCATCACGAGATCAAAGACGGCGGGAATGTGATAAAAGGAAAACAAACCGTTAAATACAATGATCGCAATTACCGGTTTTGTTAAAACGGTAAAAACGGCCTTTACCACTCTCATTTTCAAAAGACTTTCCCATAGCCAAGGCGGGATCGCTTTTATAAATAATGGTGGGAGCAGTAGTACAAAGATGACCATCGTAATCCCATGAACATAAAACATTAAATGTCCCATTAGGTCTAATGGAGATCCCTTGATTGCGTATAGAATGATAATCGTTAATGAAAACAGCACAGCCTGTTTTATAGTGAGTGGTTCACTTTTTTCAAACTTTCCACGAAACTTGGTCGTTGTTAGAAAAAATAAAGCCGTCAGTATAACCAATATAACTAAAAAATATGGACTCCACAGGGCTTTAAATCCAAAAATATTTAGCGGCACTCTCATTTCACCTCGATTCATTGTAAGTTAAAAAGAAAATCGGCAAATAGCCGATTCTCTCATTATCTCTCAATACCGTAACGCCCACTATATTTAGAAGGTCGATTTACCACCATATAATAGTCATAAACGCCAATACTATGATTAATCCCATAAACAGACCAGTAAACAAAAACATACTCGGTGCTTCATGCCCTTTATGGCTCATATGCATGAAGTAATAAAGCTGAAAGACAACCTGAACAGCAGCCAAAAGAACAATAAACGGGATCGTAAACCATGAAGTAAATCCTTTAATAGCCACTGCAGCAAAGGCAAGTAATGTTAAGAAAATCATCAGAGTAAAGGAAACAATTTGATAACGCATTTCCTCCGCGTTTGTCTTGCGGCGATATTCAAGGTCAACTCTTGAACGATTTGAGCTTAATGGCTGATTTGTCATGTTATCCCACCATCCCCATTAAATATACTACCGTAAAGATAAATACCCAAACAACGTCGATAAAGTGCCAATAAAGACTGGCAACATAAAATTTCGGCGCGTTGTAGAGGTTTAAACCACGCTTGTAGTTCCGGATCATTAAAGCGAGAATCCAGCCGAGACCAAAGGTGACGTGCGCACCGTGAAAACCAACAAGTGAATAAAAAGCTGAACCGAAAGCACTGCTTGTAAATTTATGGCCTTCATGCACATACATGTTAAACTCATAAACCTCTAAGCCTAAGAACCCTAGCCCCAATAACACCGTTACACCAAGCCAAAGCATCATTTTCTTAAAGGCAAAATTTTTCATATGATACATTGCATATACACTTGTTAAAGAGCTTGTTAATAGCAGCATCGTGGCGACAAGCGTTAACGGTAATTCAAATAAATCCTTTGCTAAAGGTTGACTCGTATCCGGCACCTTATCTTTTAATGCAAGATAGGTAGCGAATAAAGAGGAGAATAGAACTGTCTCTCCCCCCAGAAATAACCAAAAACCTAAAAATTTGTTTTTCGCCTCAAGGGTGGCCCTTTCAGGCGCAGCAGGCCATGTTTCATACGTTAATTTTTCTTCAGCTTGCATTATGCCTTAGCCCCCTTTTCATCTTGAGTTAATTCCTCTTTATGAATATGGTACCCATGATCGTCCTTGAATGAACGCACTAACATCGATCCAAAAGTTACAGCTAAACCGAAAATTAACAGCGGGATTGCCCAAGGCTTATCATTGACATGGTACATTGCACCGAATGCGGCAATAAATAGCCCTAAGGTAATCATAAATGGGATGAATGAAGAATTTGGCATATGAATGTCACCAATTGGTTCAGCCGGTGTCATGCCTTTTTTCCCTTCCATTTTTTCTAACCAATAAGCATCCAAGCCGCGTACAAGTGGGAGCTGTTTAAAGTTGTAATATGGCGGCGGTGAAGCAATAGCCCATTCAAGAGTTCTTCCATCTCCCCAGGGATCGTTGCCTACCTTAACATTCTTCACTTGGGTCACGACAATATTGATTAAAAGGATCATCACTCCAGCTGACATAAAGGCTGCCCCGACAGAACTGATCAGGTTCCCAGCGTCTAATCCTTGACCAGGCAAGAAAGTGAAGACACGGCGCGGCATTCCCCATAAACCCAAGAAATGCTGGATAAAGAATGTTAAATGGAAACCAATGAAGAACAGCCAGAACGTAATTTTTCCTAATGTTTCATTTAACATCGTACCGAACATTTTTGGCCACCAGTAATGAGTGCCGGCAAGAAGGGCCAAGACAACCCCACCAACGATTACATAGTGGAAGTGAGCCACAACAAAATAGGTATCATGATATTGATAATCGGCAGCAGCTGTTGCAACCATGACCCCGGTTACCCCTCCCATGACAAAGGAAGGAATAAAGGCAAACGCATAATACATTGGAGTTGTAAACTTCACGCTTCCGCCCCACATTGTAAACAGCCAGTTAAAAATTTTAATACCTGTAGGAACTCCTATTGCCATCGTGGCAACAGCGAAAATTGCGTTTGCGACAGGCCCTAAACCAGTTGTAAACATGTGATGTGCCCATACCATGAAGCCTAAGAAGCCAATTAGCACTGTTGCAAAGACCATGGATGAATATCCAAACAGCCGTTTTCTTGAAAAAGTCGAAAAGATTTCGGAGAAAATACCAAAAGCTGGAAGTATTAAAATATATACTTCAGGGTGTCCGAACACCCAGAATAAATGCTCCCAAATAATCGTATTCCCACCCATGGTGACATCAAAGAAATTAGCGCCAAACAAACGGTCAAACATCATTAATGTCAGTCCAACCGTTAACGGAGGGAAAGCAAAGAGAATCATTGCGGAAGCTACAAACGTTGTCCAAGTAAATAACGGCATCCGCATATATGTCATTCCAGGTGCCCGCATGTTGATGATCGTGACAAGGAAGTTGATTCCCCCAATTAATGTTCCAAGACCAGCGATCTGCAGCCCTAAAACATAAAAGTCAATTCCGTGTCCTTTTGAGTGAAGAGACAATGATGCATATGAAGTCCACCCAGCATCAGGTGCACCGCCTAAAAACCAAGACAGGTTTAAGAACAGACCTCCGAAAAAGAATAACCAAAAACCTAATGCATTTACAAATGGAAATGCAACATCGCGTGCCCCAATTTGCAATGGCATTACCGCGTTCATAAAAGCAAATAACAGCGGCATCGCAGCCAAGAAAATCATCGTCGTTCCGTGCATGGTGATAATTTCATTAAAGGCTCCGGCACTGACAAAATCATTATTTGGAACCGCCAGCTGGATACGGATTAATACTGCTTCAATCCCACCCATTATGAAAAATAATCCACCTGCGATGAGATAAAGATGGGCAATCTTTTTATGGTCTACCGTTGTTAAGTAATCCCATAAAACTGCCCCAAACCCCTTTTTTTGAGCAATGGTACTCACAATTTAACCTCCCTTTCTATCCAATTCCCCTTTAATCCTGAACCTTAAGCCCCATTAAATATTCTGCTAACGCATCGAGTTGTTCATCCGTCATAGCCGGATACTTATTGGTCATTTCGTTACCTGGTTTATAGGTTTCAGGATTTTTAATCCAATTCTTTAATTCTTCTTTATTATGGTCTAAAATACCTGCAATCCTGGATCTCTCACCAAAATTTGTTAAATTTGGTGCAAGTCGCGCAGCTTCAGGTTTATCTTCAGGTGTAACAGCATGACAGCCAATACAGCTCTTATTGAAAATTTCTTGCCCTTGGGCAGCCAAATCTGTTTGTGCTTTTTCAGGTTGTTTCACAGCCTGCATATCCTTGACCCAAGTATCAAAGTCGGCACGGCTCATCGCTTTTACTTTGAAATCCATTAAAGCATGTGATGGTCCGCAAAGCTCGGCGCATTTGCCGTAGAACAAATTCCCTGCTTCATTCGCCCGCTTGTCGTCAAACACTAACCAGAACCTATTGATATTATCAGTGTTTGTGTCCAGTTTGCCGCCTACAGCAGGAATCCAAAAAGAGTGTTTAACATCCAACGACTTCAAATTAAAATACACTTTCTCATTTGTTGGAACCACAAGGTCTTGACTGGTAACAATTTTTTCATTCGGATATTCAAAATCCCACCAGTATAGATGCGAACGAACATTAATAACAAGTGCCTTTGAATTTTTCTTATCCATTTCTTTCACATCAGCGAGCTTAAAGGTAGCCGCAACTGTTGGAACAGCTAAAATTAATAGTAAAAGAATTGGAATAACTGTCCAAATAATTTCTAATGTATGACTTCCTTCCACTTGTTTAGGAATTCTGTCATCTTTTCTTCTAAAACGAAAAAAGACAATTGTAAAAATGATCAATACAACGATAATTACCCCAACCATGATCCATGTACTTAACTTCATTAGATCATATTGGATGTCTGCTACTTCACCGGCAGGCCGCAACGAAGAAAGATATGGTCGACCACATCCGGAAAGTACGAGCGCTAAAATCGCGAATAATGAAATTAGACGCCATTTTGCAAACCTTTTCATAACCCATCAAACCCCTCTTTCGCTCATAAATTCTTTATAAATGCTTGATCAAAGAAGTATGCTGCCTCTCTTTCCCTATTAATACCCCTTGCAGTTTCTTAGATTTTTCTAAAAAACTGCTTAATATAATATGAAGAATGTACCTTCTCCATATTCACGAAAGGCGCTTAAGCAAAACTAAATTAATGTAACAAGAACCATCGCTACAAAAATAATAGTTAAATATTGCAATGAGTAAACAAACATTAGTTTTGCCCACTTTATGTCATCTTTGATCTTATATCCAAAAATCCCTAAAACGAGCCAGCCTAAATTTAACAAGGTGGCCAGAATTAGAAATGGGATTCCCAACTTAACGAAAAAAAATGGAAGCGGCAATAATAGCGCCACCCAAAATAAAATGTGTAATTTCGTTGTTTTAAACCCTTTCACAACCGGGAGCATCGGTATTCCGGCAGCTCGGTACTCTTCTACCCGTCTCATCGCAAGCGCATAAAAATGCGGCGGCTGCCAAGCAAACATTAAGATAAATAAGGCCCACGCCATAATATCAAGATTGGGATCGACAGCTGCCCAACCAATCAGCGGCGGGACTGCTCCTGAAATGCTTCCGATGATTGTATTAGAAACTAATTGCCGTTTCGACCACAGGGTATAAAGGAAAACATAGCTAAAAACCCCAAGCAGTCCAATTACTGTTGCAGTTACGGAAGTAAATAATAATGACAGCGTTCCCAGTCCGATAAATAAAATACCAAGTCCCAATACTTTAACTGCGGCCACTTTACCCGTTACAGTTGGTCTTGATTTTGTTCTTTCCATTAAATGATCAATATCGCGATCCACATAATTATTAATAACACAGGAGCCTGCAATGATGAGTGAGGAGCCCGCTACGGTAAAAAGAACAAGATCCAAGTTTTCTAAAAAGCTTTGCCCGGTAAAATGAAGCGCCAGCCATAGACCTGTAAAGGTGGTAATAAGGTTAGAATTCACAATTCCAATTTTTATCAATGCCATAAAATCTTTCCAGGCAGATGTTTTATATGTGTCTGCAGAAATACTTGCTGCTCCATTCGGGGTGGCAGCCTTTGAGTTAGACATCCATTTCTCCTCCTCATGTTAATAACAATATTCTCATTTCACTGGCAACCAATACCTTTAATCATCCTACTGTCTGTGTATGTATTTTTAAAAAATAAGGTCATAATTTTAACACTTTCTCTGTATATTAAATCACATTTTTTGATATTTTTGTGAACTTTTTTTGAATAATTTTTGTCTAATTTGTGAACGAAATGATTTCTGTTATAAAAATAGTGAATTTTTACTCTTTTAAACCTAATTTACACTAAATGTAAACTTAGAAGAAGAATATGGCAATTTATGAGCAGCTTCTTTTGAGCTTTAAAAAATAATTATTCTAATTAAGCATCCTACTTATATTTCTAACAAACTCCTAGCAAAGTTGCAACTATTTTCACTATAATAATAGTTAAAATAGAAAATTATTTATTTATTATCCTTTTTTTTAAAAATTATAAAAAAGGGCGATTGAAATTCTGTTCTTTTCCCGAGGAATTCGTTATGATGAATAGGAGTTTTCTGATGCTTTCTGAATTATTATACTTTCAACATTAACTAAATACAAATTTTTGAATTATTGGTAAGAAGGTGAATTTTTTGCAGCGATCTTTAAAATGGTTGGCGGTTACTACCACAATAGTGATGATCTTTATTTTAATTGGTGGAGCATTAGTTACAAAAACTGGTTCCGGAATGGGCTGCGGCCGTTCTTGGCCTTTATGCAATGGTAGGTTTATACCCACTGATATCAACTCTGAATTAGTGATTGAACTGGCTCACCGCCTCGTATCCGGGGCAGGCGGGTTCATGGTTTTAATTCTATCGATATGGTCTTGGAAAGCCATCGGACATATAAGAGAAACGAAGTTTTTATCGTTTCTTTCAGTTTTTTTCTTAGTGTTGCAAGGATTAATTGGCGCTGCCGCTGTTGTTTGGGGGCAATCCGACTTTGTCCTTGCGCTCCACTTCGGCATATCGCTTATCTCTTTTGCTGCCGTGTTTTTGTTAACACTGCTCATTTTTGAGATTGATAAAAAGTTTGATGCCGAAAATGTGATGATTGACAAGAGAATGAAGTTTCATATTATTGCCATTTCCATTTACAGTTATCTAGTCATTTATACTGGGGCACTTGTCCGTCATACAAAATCTAGCTTAGTTTGCCGCGACTGGCCGTTATGCCTAAATGATAGCCCCGGCCTTCCTGACAATATGTATCAATGGGTGCAGATGGGACATCGGACAGCTGCAGCAATACTTTTTCTCTGGATTGCCTATGTTACTTATCTAGCAATCCGCTATTATAAAGACCAAAAGGTTATATATTGGGGCTGGATTATTGCATTTACCCTTGTCTCACTGCAAGTTATTGCAGGGGCATTGATTATTTTCTCAAGGCTGAATTTGTATATAGCTTTATTACATGCCCTATTTATTACTTTTCTTTTTGGTATTCTCAGTTATTTTCTTCTCCTCTTTTCAAGAGCAAAAAGATACTAAAAAAGGCTGCCGAGTTATCCCCGGCAGCCTTCTTTCTATTCCCTTACCAGTTCAATCATTAAATCTCCGGTTTGAATCGCATCACCGCTAGATACATAAATATCTTTTACCACACCGGAAAATGGTGCTTGCACCGTCGTTTCCATTTTCATTGCCTCTGTGATCATTAAGTGGTCACCACGCTCAACCTTTTCACCTTTTTCCACAACCACCTTAATGACGGTACCAGGCATAGAAGCAGAAATATGAGTTTCATTTTTCGGATCACCTTTTAGGCGGGAGACAACCGTAGCTTTAATACTTTCGTCTTTGATGATAACCTCACGCGGCTGGCCGTTCAATTCAAAATAAACGACCCTGGTTCCGTCTGCCTGTGGTTGCCCAATGGAAACAAGTTTCACAATTAATGTTTTCCCGGTTTCAATTTCCACTTCAATTTCCTCACCCAATCTCATCCCATAAAGGAATGTTGGGGTATCCAGAACAGACACATTTCCAAACTGTTCGACCGTTTTTATATATTCCAGGAAAACCTTTGGATACAGAGCATAGGAGATTACTTCAAAGTCGGTTACCTGCCGGTTCAATTCATGATATAGTTCTTCCTTTAGTTTTTCAAAATCCACCGGTTCAAGCAATTCTCCAGGCCGAACTTCCAGCGGCTTCTTCCCTTTAAGAATAACCTTTTGCAGTTCTTCAGGAAATCCACCATATGGCTGACCAAGGTATCCTTCAAATAATTCTACAACGGAATCAGGAAAATCTAGTGAAGTACCTTTTTCCAGCACATCCTGCTCTGATAACTGATTCTGAACCATAAATAGTGCCATATCACCAACCACCTTCGAGGAAGGTGTTACCTTGACAATATCGCCAAACATTTGGTTTACGCGGGAATACATTTCTTTCACGTCATCCCACTGCTCCCCTAAACCAACCGCCTTAGCCTGTTGCTGCAGATTGCTGTACTGTCCTCCCGGCATCTCATGCTGATATACTTCCGAATGAGGCGCCACCATACCGCTTTCAAAATCGGAGTAATATTTCCTAATATCCTCCCAATAATATGACAGTTTTTCAAGCGCATCGATGTTTACAACAGGTTTTCGCTCACTGCCTTCCAGGGCATAATATAAAGAATTGGCACTCGGCTGGGATGTTAGTCCTGCCATCGTACTTAAAGCTGTATCAACAATATCCACGCCACCGTCAATGGCACGGGCATAAGTGAAGATTCCGTTACCACTCGTATCATGTGTATGAAGGTGAATGGGAATGTCGACAGTAGCTTTTAATTCAGATATCAGCCGATAAGCTGCTTCTGGCTTCAATAAGCCAGCCATATCTTTGATTCCCAAAATATGTGCACCTTGATTTTCAAGCTCTTTCGCAAGATTTTTATAGTATTCCAAGTTATATTTCGGCCTTGATGGATCTAAAATATCGCCTGTATAACAAATCGCAGCCTCGGCAATCTTGCCAGTCTGCCTGACAGCATCAATCGCTGTTTCCATTCCTTTTACCCAGTTTAAGCTGTCGAAGATTCGAAAAACGTCAATGCCCGCTGAGGCAGAGTGATTAACAAATTCTCTGATGACATTATCCGGATAGTTTTTATAACCAACCGCATTCGCACCACGGAACAACATTTGAAACAAAACATTAGGGATTTTTTCCCTTAATGTTAATAATCTTTCCCATGGATCTTCTTTCAAAAAGCGATAGGCAACATCAAATGTAGCCCCGCCCCACATTTCAAAAGAAAATAAATCCGGTAACAATTTCGCGGTAGGTTCGGCAATATGGGTGATATCCGTCGTTCTCATTCTTGTTGCCAGCAATGATTGGTGTGCATCGCGGAAAGTAGTATCTGTTAACAACACCTGTTTTTGCTGTTTCACCCAGTCAACGAGTCCTGTGGCACCATGCTTATCGAGAATTTGTTTGGTTCCTTCTTTTGTTGGATAATCATATGGTAATTTCGGCATTCTTGGTTTTTCGAAAACCGGCCGCTTCTTTTTTTCGATTCCTGGAAAGCCATTAATGGTTACGTTTCCGATATAATTCAGCATTTTTGTTCCGCGGTCTTTGCGGACAGGAAATTTAAATAATTCCGGAGTCGAATCAATAAATGAAGTATCATACTCCCCTTTTAAGAACTTTTCATGCTTAACAACGTTCTCTAAAAATGGAATATTCGTTTTTATTCCCCTGATTCGAAACTCTTGCAAATTACGGACCATTTTGGCTGCTGCATGCTCAAACGTTAACGCCCAGGTTGACAGCTTTACCAATAACGAGTCGTAATAGGGCGTAATTACGGCTCCTTGGAACCCATTTCCAGCATCAAGACGGACACCAAACCCGCCCCCGGAACGATAGGCCATGATTTTCCCGGTATCAGGCATAAATTGGTTTAGTGGATCTTCTGTAGTCACCCTCGATTGGATTGCATAGCCATTTAACTGAATTTTTTCCTGGGCTGGAATGCCAATAATTGCTCCGTGTAAATCATGGCCCTCAGCAACGAAAATTTGGGTTTGCACGATATCAATGCCGGTTACCATTTCAGTAACAGTATGCTCTACCTGGATACGGGGATTAACTTCGATAAAATAGAAATCATTTCCAGATACAAGAAATTCAACTGTCCCAGCATTCACATATCCCACGTTCTTCATCAGCTTAACCGCAGCATCACAAATTTGCTTTCTTAGTCCATCTGAAAGAGAAACACTTGGGGCAACTTCAACGACCTTTTGATGCCGTCGCTGTACTGAACAGTCCCGTTCATAAAGATGAACAATGTTCCCTTGTCTATCACCGATGATTTGAACTTCTATATGTTTTGGCTTCTCAATTAATTTTTCCACATAAACTTCATCATTGCCAAATGCTGCTTTGGCTTCCGATTTTGCCCGTGCAAATGCTTCTTCCACTTCATCGCGGTTTCTGACGATGCGCATGCCTCTTCCGCCGCCGCCAAGTGCTGCTTTAATAATGATGGGAAAGCCATATGAATCTGTAAATTCCAACACGTCTTGAAGGGTTTGGACCGGACCGTCACTTCCGGGAATGACCGGAATGCCGGCTTGTACTGCCTGATGTCTTGCTTTTACCTTATCACCAAACATATCCAAGTGCTTCGTTTCAGGTCCAATGAATATGATCCCTTCCTCAACGCAGCGCTTGGCAAAATGAATGTTTTCAGATAAAAAACCATAACCCGGATGAATCGCATCAGCTCCACATTTTTTGGCGATGGCGATGATCCCGTCAATATCTAAATAGGCATCAATTGGTTTTTTTCCTTCGCCGACGATATATGCTTCATCCGCCTTATAGCGATGATATGAACCGGAATCTTCTTTGGAATATATCGCAACAGTTCGAATATTCAGTTCAGTACAGGCGCGAAAAACCCTGATTGCTATTTCACCCCTGTTAGCAACTAATACTTTATTAATTTTTCTAGTCACCTTTAAAACACCTCTTTTTATATGTAATACCGCACAGGACCTTTACAAAGGTCCTGGTGGTTAATCAAATATAATAAACTTTCCCATCTCGCTGCTGTAAGCCTTTATTAGCTTGTCCCTGTTGGTTTTTGTATTTTTTTTCAAACTTTACAAACATAGAAACATTCACAAGTATTCCTGAAGCTGCTGCTAGCATAAACAATGAAGAACCTCCATAACTTACAAAAGGAAGTGTTACACCAGTGAGCGGGATTAGTCCTGATACACCGGCAAGATTGATAAACGATTGAATGCCAATCATACTGGAGATTCCGATCGCCAGCAGGCTGCCAAACGGATCCTTACATTGGAGCCCGATATAAATTCCTCTTAAGACGATGTATGAAAGTAATAGAATCACAAAGCCGACTCCCCAGATTCCCAGCTCCTCAGCAATGACAGCCATAATAAAGTCTGTGTGCGACTCTGGCAGATAGCCGAGCTTTTGAATACTTTTTCCCAGCCCTAGTCCATTAATGCCACCGGAACCAATGGCAATATAAGAGTTTGCCAGGTGGAACCCGGCACCTTGGACATATTCTTCGGCGAATGGGTTGCTCAACACAGCAAAACGACTGGCACGCTTCTCAGAAAAAATATGGTCCCTTAAAACATAGGCAAGCGGTAAAATGACAATCAGCATCATGATGACGAGCTTTGTGATATTTTTGAAATTCATCCCTGAGCAAAGAATGATCGTAGCGGCAATTGCAGCAATAATACTGGCGGTTCCATAGTCAGGCTGCAGAATAATCAAGAAGCAGATAATCAATAAATAGGCGAGCGGTGGAAGGACACCTGTATTAAATTGATTGATGTATGTCTGCTTTTTGGCATAGACAGCCGACAAATAGATAATCATACCCAACTTAACAAACTCAGACGGTTGAATTTTAAATGAACCGAATTTATACCAGCTTACGGCACCACCGGCTTCATAGCCAAACACAAACAAACCTAACAAAGTCACAATGGAGGCTGCCACAATAACAACTAAAACGTTTGTGAATTTCATAATCTTATATGGAATAGCAGCAGTCACAATAAAGATAAGGAAAAACCCCATCAGCCACAGTTTTTGTTTTTGATAGAAATAGTCGGGCGGATAGTCATATCTTTGAACCGCCCAAGCCATACTGGAGCTGTAGATCATGACTAAACCAAACGCACATAATAAAAAAATGGCGATGATTAAAGAATAATCATATGATTTCAATATTTTTTTACCCATATAAGACGTCCTCATTTTCAATATTGATTTACCATTCTATTATAATAGAAAAAGAACGCTGTGGCTTGGTTAATAATTGATTTGTTACAACATTTTAATATAGACTATCCTGTAGAGTAAAGTAAAAAATAAAAAAACTCAAACAACTCCTCGACAATTGTTTGAGTTTTCCTATTTATTTTTTTAAAAATGCATCGTGCAGCGCAGATAATTCCTTTTCTAATGTATCGATAATCGCTTTACCATCCTTACTTTCTATTAAGCCTAATCGAACAGCAAAGTCTATTTCTCGAGACAAGCCAAACATTTGTGTATCCAATACCTCTTCATAAAGAGGGCATTGAGGCATCGTGAGATTGTCCATTTGCACTTTGATAAGCTTTAAAATTTTCTCAGCGTCAGCCTGCAGCAAGGCATAGGCTTTTTCTTGGTGATTCACGATCATTTCAGACGCCAACATTGATCCCCCCATTTCAGAGCGATTATTCAACTTATCTATAAATTTTACCGTCTACAAGCGAAAATTGCAAGAAATTATGAGGCTACCCGAGCGAAAACAGTTCAGGATTTTGAATTTGTTTGAAAAAAAGCTATACTTATAATGGTTATCTAATAGGGGGGATACATATGGCAGATATTTTGATGATTTCCGGAAAGGTAAAATATACCATTACGCTTGATCCAAGCACCTGGATTTTTGACGATCGCCGGATTGATTTAACTACTTATTTCACAAAGGGAGAAGAAGAAAAGGATACGTTAGCAGAATATACAAAAGCGGTTTCGAAACATTGGGATCGTGAAATTATGGAAGGTGCCGTCTTTCCGCCGACATTAAAGACAGAAAAGAAATTTGAAAAGGAAAAGGTCCTAACCGGAACCTTTGGCATGCTTTTCAAACCATTTCTGGAAAATGCCGAACCCGAAGAAACTGCCACTGCATTAGTGATCATGACAGACGATGGGGAAACGGAACTTCCAATAGAAGAAGCATATGAAGTTATTTTGAAATTTTCCGATAACGGTAAACCATTGACTTCCACTGGACCTGTACATGTTTATTACGGGGACGGTTCCAATCAAAAGAACCCGATAAAAAATGTTCGCGGTTTTCTTGTGAAATAAGGTTGCCTAATAATTGACCGAAAATGCTAAATACTCGAAACGGGTGCGTTTAGCGCCCGTTTCTTTTTTTGAATCAAAGTAAATCTGCTGCTAATCTGGCTAAACCTGACCGTTCGCCTTTGATTAACTTTACATGCCCCGCAATCAACTGGTCCTTGAATTTTTCAACTACATAGGTTAAGCCATTGTTGTAGGCATCAAGATATGGGTGATCAATCTGTTCGGGGTCGCCCATTAAGACAATCTTACTCCCCTCGCCAACCCTGGTGATAATTGTTTTTACCTCATGCTTTGTCAGATTTTGCGCTTCATCAATAATGATAAATTGCTTAGGCAGGCTTCTGCCGCGGATATACGTTAACGCTTCGACTTCAATTGATCCCATCCCCGCCAAAATCGCATCAAGCTCGCCTGGCTTTTTCGTATTAAAAAGATATTCCAAGTTATCATAGATGGGCTGCATCCAAGGTCTCAGCTTCTCCTGTTTCTCACCGGGTAAAAATCCTAAATCCTTACCAACCGGGACGATCGGTCTCGCCACTAATAATTTTTTATACTCGTGAAAATCCTCTGTTTGCATTAACCCGGCAGCAAGGGCAAGTAAGGTCTTCCCTGTTCCTGCCTTGCCAATTAAAGTAACAAGCGGGATCTCTTTACGCAGTAACAATTCGATTGCCATTGTTTGCTGGGCATTTCGCGGGTGAATTCCCCATATATGTTCTTGATTAAGCGCTAGTTTTCTTACCTTTTTGTTCCTATGGTCAACGATACCGATGGCTGATGCTGAACTGCCCATCACATCCTTCATGATTAAAAATTGATGAGGGTAAAAGGAATGACTGGCAATTTCCGATAATGGCATTTCCCCTGTTTCGTAAAATTTTTTTAATTTTTCGAGGGAAATAAATATGATCAGATATCCAGTGTAGATTTGCTCAAAATCAACAACCCGGTCATTTAAAAAATCTTCCGCTGTAAGTCCCAGTGCATCCGCTTTAACCCTTACAAGCGCATCCTTGCTCACCAGGATGACAGGCTTTCCATTTGGCTTTTTTTGCTCCTCCAAAGATAAATTTCTCGCAACCGCGAGAATCCGGTTATCATTTGTTTTTTCCACAAAAATATCTTGTAGATCATGAAACGAACGGTGATTAAGTTCAATTCTAACGGTGCCGCCATTTTCAAGCGGAATTTTTTCATGAAGCTTACCAGCGGTCCTAAGACCATCAATTAGTCTTGATACATGCCTGGCATTCCTCCCTATTTCATCCATGTATCTTTTCTTTGAGTCCACTTCCTCCAGGACTACTGCTGGGATGACAACCTCATTATCTTCAAAGGAAAAAATGGAATACGGATCTTGTAATAATACATTTGTATCTAAGACGTATATTTTACTCAAAGCGCCGCCTCCTGCTTTACATGGTGTAGGCTTGTTACCAGCTACAAATCGATCCTTGATTAATAGGACATTGATAAAAATATATGTTTATCGGAATAAAGATAGAAGGTATTCCGCACATTAAATGTGAGCGGGGAATAATTAAATGAACTTGATCGATTGATTACAGATGTTGGAGGTTGGTGCTAAGGTGAAAAAATGGATAATAGCTATGATTGGCTGTTTTTTCCTTTCAGGATGTAATAACGATCGACATCAACAGATTGCGGAAACTGAGCACCCATCATTAGTGAATGTTAAAAACAGTTATATAGAAAGTGTTGACCGTAAATCTGGCCAGGAAATTTCCAAAAGGTTAGTGGAACTGGCGACAAGTATTCCTAATGTAAATGATGCAACAGCCGTCGTCCTGGGAAGGTATGCAATTGTAGGTATTGATGTAAATGCAAAAATTGACCGTTCACAAGTAGGTTCGATAAAATACTCTGTCGCTGAAAGCTTAAGGAAAGATCCCTACGGTGCCAACGCCATCGTTGTTGCTGATGCCGATACTACCGAGCGATTGAAAGAAATCCAAACGGATATAAAAAACGGGCGTCCAATCCGCGGTATAATGGAAGAGCTTGCGGATGTTGCCGGTCGCCTGATGCCGGAAATACCCGGTGACTTAATTACGCCAAATCCAAAAAAAGCAACGGACAAACCTGACAAAAAACTTCCTGCCAATGAAGAAAATAAGTTGGAAAAAGAACAAGAAAGACAATCAAATTACTATAAGTAATTAGAAAAGCAGAAGCGCCTCGGTCAGCCCCGACAAGCAAATGTTCTTCTACCCTAAAAGTCCGCTTTTTGACTTTTTGGGGAGAAGGTTATTTGACCTCGAGGGGCTAGACAATAAAAAGCTTAGTTTGTGTACTAAGCTTTTTTCATTGCTTCCATGACTTGCCGATCTAACCGTTCTGCGGCTTTTTTATCATACGTTTTATCATATTGGACTTCCGAAATAATTTTGGAGCCATAAAACATGACATCTCTTACTTCGTTTATGGAAACTTCCACTAGGGCAAGTTTTAACGGAACATCCGGCAGCCTGTCAACTTTAATGGCTGCAACTCCTTGAATCGAATATACTGATTCATTTGCGATCAAATTAATAACGACTTGATTGTTTCTGGATATATTTTCTAAAATTTTCGAACGATTATCTACCGCAAAATAAATAATGCAGTCATTTTTTGCTAATACCCAGGATATGGCACGAACATTAGGTCCCCCTGTTTCGTGATCAATCGTTGCTAATGTTACGAATTTTTCTTTTTGTAATTCATCAAACAAAGGCTTGATCAGCCTTGGCTCTACTTGGTTAACCATTTGAAATTACTCCCTTTTCCTGTTCTTCTTTCTGTTTAAAACAGTTATACTCATATTACTACTATGGCGTTTTTTCAGCAACTTAAACAAATGAAGTTACCATTGCCCGTGTTCCCATGATATATTATAGATATTCCTTTAAGCAAATTTTTCAAAGAGGTGCCGCTAATGCGAGTAAAATGCGTAATTTGTGATAAAATCGAAACAATTGATGACGAATCGCTGATGGCGAAACGGCTTCGTAACCGACCCATACATACATATATGTGTAAAGATTGTCATGACCGGATCAGCGAGAAAACGAATGCCAGACTGGAAACAGGAAATTTCCGTTTTTACCGTTCCCGGCCTGATAAAGATGAATGGTGAATAGAAATGCGGAAGCGCGCTGGAGCTAGACAATTCTCAAAGTTGGACAAGATAAATTCTTATTATGCAAAAACCCCAAGCTCCCACTGCAGGAGCTTGAGGTTTTTTATTCCTCAATTGGGTAGTTCGCATATTTCTCGGGCTCATGATTAATTTGGTTCAGCATAATTTCAATTAACTCCCGGGGAAACCGCGTTTTTTTACTTTCGTTTTCCAGTTCGTATGTGATAAAGTACATCACATCATCTTTCGTTACTTCAATATGGCTGACTTTATATTCCGATGCTAATATCTCATCAAAGTGACTCTTTGTTTCCTGGGCAGCAGTATCGTCCGGACGAGCATCACAAACCACTTTAATGGTTAGCCAATTATACAAAACATCCTGTACTGATCTCATTTCCCATTTCCTCCGTTACTTTGCCTCAGTCTGTTGTTTTTCCGATTGGTGACGGCGAATCCGGTAAATAATTAATATCACCGCTGCCACTAACAAACCTTCCGCAATTGGCAAGGCATAGGAGAAAAATAACAACACCAAACAGCCAACGACCAGGCAAGTGTAGATAATGATATTTTTTAAGATCGGTAATTTTTTGGCAAACCCTAAGCGATAGACGATAACCGATAAAATGACAATAAAGAAGTATTGTAACAATACCCCCGTTTCAATATCACTTTTTGTTACAGGTGAATTACCGGCAACAAGCTCGATGAAAAATCTCAGGCTTGGAGAGAAGGACTTTAATTCATCCACAGCGTGCAACCCCTTAATTAATTAGCTCATTTCAGCATATTTTTTCTTTCTGGCCAATTTTTCACGTTCACTTTTGTCCAAAATTTTCTTTCTTAAACGAATGGATTTTGGTGTTACTTCACAATACTCATCATCATTTAAATACTCCAATGATTCCTCAAGTGTCATAATCCTTGGCTTTTTAATGACAGCCGTTTGATCTTTGGTGGCAGAGCGGACGTTAGTGGCATGCTTCACCTTGGTAATATTAACACTAATATCGTTTTCCCTCGTGTTCTCACCTACAATCATCCCTTCATAGATTTCCGTTCCTGGTTCAACAAAAATGGTACCACGGTCTTCAACCTGCATTATACCATAAGTGGAGGCTTTTCCGGTTTCCATTGAAACAAGCACGCCATTGCGTCTGCCGCCGACTTGGCCGGATAACATCGGCTGATAGCTGTCAAAGGTATGATTAATAATTCCGTAGCCGCGGGTGAGTGTTAAAAATTCAGTCGTGTATCCAATTAAACCTCTTGCCGGGACATTAAAGATTAACCTAACTTGGCCATTACCGTTATTCACCATGTCCAATAGTTCCCCTTTCCGGGCACCAATCGATTCCATGACAGCTCCGGTATGCTCCTCCGGAACGTCAATTTGGACTCTTTCGACAGGCTCACAGCGGACACCATCAATTTCCTTAACAATTACCTCTGGTTTTGAGACTTGCAATTCAAAGCCTTCACGACGCATATTTTCAATTAAAATAGATAGATGCAGTTCCCCACGTCCAGAAACAATCCAGGCATCAGGTGAATCCGTATTTTCAACGCGCAAACTTACATCTGTGTGTAACTGTTCTTGCAGTCGCTCTTCAATTTTTCTCGCCGTCACAAATTTTCCTTCACGGCCGGCAAAGGGACTATTATTTACGGCAAAAGTCATTTGCAATGTTGGTTCATCAATTCTCAAAATTGGCAATGCTTCTTGATGTTCAAACGGGCAGACGGTTTCGCCGACATTAATATCCTCCATCCCAGAAACAGCCACCAAATCTCCAGCTTTTGCTTCCTGTACTTCTTGGCGCTTTAACCCAAAGAATCCAAGTATCTTTGTCACTCTGAATGGTTTAACGGATCCATCCAATTTCATTAAAGCTACCTGCTGGCCAACATGCATGGTTCCGCGGAAAACCCGGCCAATGCCGATTCTGCCGACATACTCATTATAATCAAGTAGAGCCACTTGGAATTGCAACGGTTCATCGCTATTATCCACCGGTGCCGGGATATGCTCAATGATAGCCTCATACAATACCTGCATGTTTTCATCTTGTTTATCCGGATTAAGGCTGGCCGTTCCATTAATGGCAGATGCGTAGATAACCGGGAACTCCAATTGTTCTTCTGTCGCATCAAGTTCAATAAATAAATCGATAACCTCATCGATTACTTCAGCAGGACGGGCAAATTCACGGTCGATTTTATTTACGACGACAATTGGAGTTAGATTTTGCTCCAATGCCTTTTTAAGAACAAACCGGGTCTGTGGCATACAGCCTTCATAGGCATCCACCACCAATAAAACACCATCGACCATTTTCATAATCCTCTCAACCTCGCCGCCAAAATCGGCGTGTCCAGGTGTGTCAAGGATATTAATCCGTGTATTTTTATATTGAATTGCGGTATTTTTTGCTAGAATGGTAATCCCGCGTTCTCTTTCCAAATCATTCGAATCCATTGCACGTTCTTCTACATGTTCATTCGATCGAAATATCCCTGATTGTCTTAACAATTGATCGACTAAAGTTGTTTTTCCATGGTCAACGTGAGCAATAATCGCTATATTCCGAATATCTTCTCTAATTTTCAACGATGTTCCACTCCTATTTATAAAAAACTTGTCAGTTAGCTTAGTTTCATGCACAACTGAAACATTATACCACATAATAGTGGAAAATAAAAAAATTTTTATGTAAAATAAAAAGCAAAAAGCAAAATAAGGAGTAAACATAAAATGAAGCGTGTAAAATGGCCATTACTATTTTATGCAATTCTTGCAGCGGCCAGCATTATCGGGATTGGGATTGCGATTGCAGAAAAAAGTCTTATCGGAGTCATCAGCTGTATTGTAGCAGTTATTTTTATTATGGGAATGGGCTTTAAAACCAAAAAAAGGATGCGGGAAAATGGGGAATTGGAAAAAGAAGCCTAAAATTCAAGGCTTCTTTTTACCAATTCCCTTTTTTTAAATATTTTTCTAAAATCACTTGATGCAATCCCGGTTTAGCTGCAAAAAGAGAATTCCTTGAAATAAAATCCAATTTTTCTCCCTTTAAATTTGTGACCACTCCTCCGAGTTCTTCTACCAGTACTGCTCCCGCTGCAACATCCCAAGGCGATAACCGCATCGAGAGATAGGCATCCACTCTACCAGTCGCAACATAAACCAACTCAAGGGCTGCTGAACCATAAGACCTTGTTCCCCGTGCATCCCTTACGAGCGGAATTAATAGCTGATGATTAATCCGATGATTCTCCATCACCCACGTGGCATTTAGAGCAATAATCGATTCCTTCACCGCTCGTTCCTTTAAAGGCTGAAGAGGCTGATCATTTAAATAGGCACCATTTCCGCGAACCGCATGATATAATTCATCGTGGACAACATCGTAGATGATTCCTACCTTCCCAATACCGTGTTCATATATTCCAATTGAGATGGCAAAGTTCCGTTGCTGATGGATAAAATTCATTGTCCCATCGATCGGATCAATTAGCCAAACAATTCCATCCAATTGTTCGATCCTGTCAGCAAATCCTTCTTCGCCCATTATTTTATGTTCAGGATATCTCTCTCTTATTTTGCTGATGAAAAATTGCTCTATTTGTTGGTCGATATCTGTTACCAAATCATTAGGATTTGATTTTGTCCGAATCGTTAAAGTCCGTTTAAAAGAGGCACGAATGATCTCGCCAGCTTCGATTACCCATTGCTTTGCGCTAGTATAAACTTCTTCCCAATTCATAAATGATCCTCCAATGAAAATTTTCCTGACTTTTTCCATCTATGTAATTTGAGGCCCTGCAAATAATACATACTTATAGCTTAATCAAAAATAAAGCTGACAGCAAATTTTTTCTCGTTTTTTTTCACACGAAACAGGCGGCCCAAGCGTCAATAATAAACGAACTCCCCCTCATTTAATGGAGTTCGTTTATATCATCAAAATGATCTCCCGCTTCATTCTATTTTGCTGCTCCTTAGCTGAATAATACTTTTAAATAATAACTCAAAAAGCTTTTAAGCGAACTAATTCCAGCCTGATTTTTTCGAGCTTTTGTTTACACAATTTAATTTTCTTTTCATCCTTTTCCTCGATTGCTTCAAATAATGTAGCTAATTCATAATCCATTTCTAATCTTAACACCGCAGTTCGTTCTCTTTCACTAACTTTTTTCAAAGAAGTGTTCATCAGTTGCTTCACATTTCTCCTCCCCTTCCCAACTTTACTGGCCTTTTATATGATTATTTACTGTATAATATGAGCCATTTTGAATTGTGGGAACAAATATGTGCATTAACCTAGAAAAGCAATTCATTTCGTCTATATTTTTTCGTATGCTACAATTATTGACATATACCTGAACGGGAGGTTGACGAAATGGAATTTTCAGGATTTACGAGAGAGGATTTTGATGTTTTTTTAGTAGAAGGCCTTGAGCCGCGGATGGACGCTTTAAAAGAGCGAATTCGTCCAAAGTTAGAATCTTTAGGTCAATATTTTGCACCAACCATCTCAGTGCTAACAGGGGAAGAAATGTTTGTGCATGTTGCTAAGCACACCAGACGAACGATTAATCCCCCAAAAGATACTTGGGTAGCGTTTGCCAATAATCGCCGCGGCTATAAAATGCTCCCACATTTCCAAATCGGACTTTGGAAAACACATTTATTTATTTGGTTCGCCGTCATTTATGAAGCACCGCAAAAAAGTGAGATTGCCGAAAAACTGCTTAAAAGGGCTGAGCAAATTTATCGCGAAATTCCCAAAGATTTTGTCTGGTCAGTCGATCATACAAAACCCGAAGTGATCAAGCATCAGCAATTATCAAATGATGACTTAATTAAGATGTTGGGGAGGCTGCAATCAGTAAAGAAGGCAGAACTGCTATCCGGCTATACAATTGACCGAGAGGAAACGATTAAGCTTGGCTCGCAACCATTAATTCAACAAATTGATGAGGTTTTTCAAAAAATTGCCCCACTATACAAAATGGCGATCAGCTAATAGACGGAAAAAGGCTGTCTAAAAAGCTTTCGTGTCAGGTACCACAGCAATAATTTATGCAATACCAGCGGTGACTGACAGCATTTAGACAGCCATTTCTATTTCTTATGAATGCATCGCAATTGTATCTCCTGATTGAGCTTCTTTTGCCTTTTTGATCGTCCGATACGACGAATAGCCGCTGATTTCCTCAAATTCCCCGCAAATTTTCTTTTCCTCTGCTTTACTGGGAACTATTTCTTTAAAACGGCGATAGGCCTTCATGATTGTGTCGCGTTCAATCCCCGATTCGTAGGCCTTTTCAATTGCTTCAAAAAATTTAATAACATCGACAATTTCCGCTGTTGACCAGCTGTAATCAATTGGATATTGATATTCCATATATGCCACCTGCTAATTTTGGTTTACTATGACGGTTATTTTCCCCATTTTGTACGAATTTGTTCCGCCTCGGAAATGATTCTGTTAAATAATTCGGCTACCGTTGGGACATCTTTAATCAATCCCATTACCTGCCCTGCCCAAGCAAAGCCTTCATTCACCTTTCCGTTATATATGTACTGTTTATTCGCTTCTCCGCTGATCAACTCTTTTAGTTCTTCATAACCGCCATTGTTTTTTTCAATTTCTAATATTTTTTCAGTCCAACTGTTGGCAATCGCTCTTGCCGGAGCACCGAGAGTTCGTTTGATCACAACCGTATCGGATTCCCCTCCTTCAATTAATGCCTGTTTATATACCTCATTTGCGTGCACACATTCCTTTGTTGCAATAAATCTTGTCCCCATTTCAATTCCTTCAGCACCTAAACTAAGTGCTGCCATAAGTCCGCGGCCATCACCAATTCCTCCTGATGCAATAACAGGAATTGAAACAGCATCTACCACTTGAGGAATTAAGACAATAGTTCCTATATCATCGCGCCCTAAGTGTCCGCCTCCTTCCTGACCAACTACCATAACGGCATCAGCACCAAGTTCTTCAGCTTTTATTGCCTGTCTTCTGGCTGCCACCAAGACCAGTTTTTTTATAGCTGTTCCTTCTAATTGGTCAAAAATAGGAGCCGGATTTCCTCCGGTCATCGAAACTACCGGGACCTCCTCCTCAATGACAACTTGTAAAAACTCTCTAAACGGTCTGCCATGCTGTCCAATCGCAAAATTTACACCAAACGGGTTCCTTGTCAGTTTTCTGACCTTCTTGATTTCCTCTCTCAGCAATTCTGGGCTTCCCAACGACATCGCTGTAATCTGTCCCAACCCGCCAGCATTCGAAACAGCTGCAGCTAAATCCGAATAAGCTAAATAGGCCAATCCCCCTTGTATAATAGGATACCGAATACCTAAAATTTCTGTAACCCTAGTGTTCCAGTTCATGTCAATCCCCCTTAATTTCAATAACTATTATTTCGGGATGAATGGTTATTTTTCCTGTTAGTAAGGAAAACTAATTTGAGACTTTCCAAGTTTGAGCATCATTTTATAGTGGAATTTTCTCTTAAAATGATCTATGCATTATCAAAGAATAATGCTATAATTTCACTTGTTTTTTACCAAAAAAATAATGTAAAAATTAAGAGGTGTGGTGTAAAATTGTCTCAAAATCAAACACCGTTATTTAGCGGTTTGCTGGAGCATGCAAAAAAGAATCCAGTTCAATTTCATATCCCCGGACACAAAAAAGGTGCTGGAATGGATCCGGAGTTTCGCTCGTTTATCGGTGACAATGCGCTATCGATCGACTTGATAAATATTGGGCCGCTCGACGACTTGCATCATCCGAAGGGCATGATCATGCGTGCCCAGGATTTAGCAGCCCAAGCCTTTGGAGCGGACCATACCTTTTTTTCCGTACAAGGTACGAGCGGTGCGATTATGACCATGGTGATGTCTGTATGCGGCCCAGGTGAGAAAATAATCGTCCCAAGAAATGTTCATAAATCAGTCATGTCGGCGGTCGTTTTTTCCGGGGCCATTCCCGTTTTCATTCACCCGGAAATTGACAAAAATTTAGGAATTTCCCATGGGATTACGACCGAATCGGTTGAAAAAGCGTTGGAACAACACCCTGATGCCAAGGCTGTATTAGTAATCAATCCTACATATTTTGGGATTTCAGCCGATTTGAAAAAAATTGTGGATATTGCCCATTCCTACCATGTTCCAGTTCTTGTTGATGAAGCACATGGTATCCATATACATTTTCATGAAGATCTTCCATTATCAGCGATGCAGGCAGGGGCCGATATGGCCGCAACAAGTGTCCATAAGCTCGGTGGTTCGATGACCCAAAGTTCTGTTTTAAATGTTAAAGAAGGACTAGTGTCAGTTAAACATGTGCAATCCGTCCTCAGTATGCTGACAACAACATCGACATCTTATTTATTGCTGGCTTCGCTTGATGTAGCCCGAAAACAATTAGCGACAAAAGGAAAAGAACTGATTGATCGAACCATCGACTTGGCAAACTCGATCCGCAAAAGAATTAACGAAATTGATCACCTTTATTGTGTGGGTGAAGAAATATTAGGTTCAAAAGCTGCCTATGATTATGACCCGACGAAGCTGATTATTTCGGTGAAAGACCTGGGATTATCAGGCTATGAGGTTGAGAAATGGCTCAGAGAAAATCATAATATTGAGGTTGAACTGTCTGACTTATACAATATCCTTTGTATCATTACATTTGGTGATACTGAATATGAAGGGGATCTTTTAGTTAAGGCCTTAGCAGACTTGTCGAAACAAGTTGGACAACGTGCAGAAAAAATCAAGCCGGCAGAAGTTCTGCTTCCAGAAATCCCTGTGCTGGCACTGACACCCCGGGATGCCTTTTATGCAGAAACTGAAGTGATTCCCTTTGATGAATCAGAAGGAAGAATTATTGCCGAATTCGTAATGGTTTATCCCCCAGGAATACCAATCTTTATCCCTGGTGAAATTATTACAAAGGAAAACCTCCATTATATTAAGAAGAATCTCGAGGCCGGTCTTCCGGTCCAAGGACCAGAAGATGACGAGTTAAAAACAATTCATGTTATTAAAGAATATAAAGCCATTCAATAACCGTTTTACCAGCAAAAAAAAGAACAGGATTCCTAATGGGGATCCTGTTTTTATTGAATACTGACTAAATTTATTACGCTTCTTCTTCTGTATGATGGTCACAACAACAATTGCATTTTGAATAAAGAACGGTTACCTTTTCATCTTCAAAATGATCGATAGTTGAATTACAAATTTGACAGACTAGCGTACCCATCAGTCCCGATCTCCTTTTCATATGAAAATAATCCCACTACATGAAAGCGTTTAAACATCCTTTAAAAACATAATAATATATCACATTTTATTTATCAAGCCTAATTTGTATGTCACATTTAAAAAATAAATTAAAAAAGACCTTAATAGCCTTTTTTAGTCATAATCATATTTCAATTTTTTTACTATGAGTTGTACGTTATTTTATTCAATGCTAGAATAAAAATGAATAAACTATCTGCTGGAGAGGGGATTGATGATGACTGTTAATGCCTATATAAAACTTGTGCCTTCATCTGCAAAACAAACCATTACAATTGAAGAAGTAAAGGAATTATTCCATTACTATAAAAATATTACTTCAAAAACCGGAACCCAACTGGATTGGCAATACGAGGATGCGGCTTTTCCTTACGAAATCAAAGAAACGGAGGAAGGAAAAGGAAAGTGGTTTTATTTATATTCTGATCACGAAAGATACAATGTTATTCTCCTCGGGATTGATAAGGAAACCGTTCGCAATGAAGAGGGGGAAGAAAGAGAACAAATGTACATACAGGTTGGCCTTCCAGACCAAGCAACACATGGAGACAAAGGCAAGGCCAATGAATTTTGTAAATTTCTTGCTAAAAAGCTGCAAGGAGAACTTCATTTATTTAACAAGAGGATCATGTACTTTTATCCAAGAAAATAATCTTATAAGCTCCGAATAGGGGCTTTTTTTAATGGATAAATAATGCCATTGTATAATGGATAGAGGAATAGACAACCAAACTAAAGGTTGTGATAAAAAATGTTTTTCTTAGCGATTGTGTAACCTTATTGCCAATAATAAATGCCAAATAAAAAAAGACAAAAAACATCATCACTTTATATATCAATTGATCATGCTGCGACAGCCATTCAATAAATGTATAGCCGCTCCAAATCATAAATTGCAGCAGTATTACCACATAAATCCTCAACTTCATCACCACTTAAAAAACATATTATTTTGATATATATGTTTGACTTGTGTCTTATTTTCCACTTTAGTGTTTTTATTAAGAGAGAAAATAATTCCTGTCTAAAAGAAAAATTTATTCTATTTATGGACAAAAAAAAGTCCTTTCCACTTTATTTGTGAAAAGGACTTTCATTTACTTATTTAAGAATGTGAATCGGTGTTCCCAGTGCTACTTCTGCGGCTTCCATGGTAATTTCACCTAAAGTAGGATGAGCATGGATAGTCAAAGCAAGATCCTCAGCAGTCATTCCTGCCTCAATTGCCAGTCCAAGCTCGGCTATCATATCAGATGCATTGGCACCTGCAATTTGTGCCCCGATTACAAGCCCATCCTCTTTACGCGTAATTAACCTTAAAAAACCATCAGAGCTAGCAAGTGATAACGCACGGCCATTTGCTGCAAACGGAAATTTTGCTGCCGTTACATCAATTCCCTCTTCTTTGGCCTGCTGTTCAGTATAGCCAACAGATGCCAGTTCTGGATCAGAGAATACGACAGCTGGAATACCTAAATAATCAATCTCAGAAGGAAGACCAGAAATGGCCTCAGCAGCAATTTTGGCTTCATATGATGCTTTATGTGCAAGCTGCGGGCCGGGAACAATATCACCAATCGCATAAATATTACTTACGTTGGTCCGGCATTGTTTGTCAATTTCAACAAGTCCGCGCTCATTCACTTTTACACCCGCCTGTTCAAGTCCCATTTCATCTGTATTCGGACGGCGGCCAACCATAACAAAGACATAATCTGCTTCTACTTTCTTTTCTTCACCTTTGGCTTCGTATGTTACGACAACACCATTTTCGGTTTCTTCGACCCCTTTAGCGAACGCTTTCGTAACAATCTCGGCACCCTTTTTCTTCAAGCTGCGCTTAACCAGGGATGCCATTTGCTTATCGAATACACCCATGCCTAAGATTTCTTCAGCACCTTCTAAAATCGTAACCTGAGTACCAAAGTTAGCATATGCACCACCAAGTTCCACGCCAATCACGCCGCCGCCGATGACGACCAGCTTTTTCGGAATCTCTGGTAAATTGAGTGCACCAGTTGAATCCAGAACACGTTTTGAATACTTAAAGGTAGGAAGTTCAATCGGCCGTGACCCGGTAGCAATAATGGCATTTTTAAATGAATAAGTTTGAGCCGAATCACCGTTAATGACCCGTAATGAATGGCTGTCAACAAAATACGCTTCCCCACGAACAATGTTTACTTTATTTCCTTTTAAAAGACCTTCAACACCGCCGGTTAATTTTTTGACAACACTAGCTTTAAATTGCTGAACCTTTGAAAAATCCACTGTTACATTTTCCGCTGAAATTCCAAATGCATCCGAGTGTTTTGCCGTTTCATAACGGTGGCCAGCCGCAATGATGGCTTTAGAAGGGATACAGCCAACATTTAGACAAACACCGCCCACGTATTCTCTTTCAACAACGGTCACTTTCTGTCCGAGCTGTGCCGCACGGATGGCGGCAACATATCCCCCAGGTCCCGCACCGATGACTATAGTATCTGTTTCAATTGGGAAATCTCCAACTACCATTTTATTATGCCTCCATTAGTAATAGTTCTGGGTCGTTTAATAAGCGCTTAATATGATTCAAAGCATTTTGCGCTGTCGCTCCATCAATCATCCGGTGGTCAAAGCTTAAGCTGACCGCCAACACAGGAGCTGCGACGATTTCACCATCTCTGACAATTGGCTTTTCGGCGATACGACCGATTCCCAAAATCGCAACTTCCGGATGATTAATAACCGGAGTAAACCATTGACCGCCAGCCGAACCAATGTTACTGATGGTACATGAACCGCCTTTCATTTCATCCAGAGCCAGCTTACCGTTGCGGGCTTTGTCGGCCAATTCATTAATTTCTTGGGAAATTGTAAATACTGACTTGCGGTCGGCGTCTTTCACAACCGGTACTAATAAGCCTCTTTCTGTGTCTGCGGCAATACCTATATTATAGTAGTGCTTATGAACAATTTCACCTGCAGCATCATCGATAGAGGTGTTAAGTACTGGGTACTCGCGCAAAGCACTAGTTAAAGCTTTTACGACATATGGCAGGAATGTCAGCTTAATGCCTTTTTGTGCTGCCACTTCTTTAAATTTCTTCCGATGAGCAACCAGTTTTGTGACATCGACTTCATCCATCAATGTGACATGAGGCGCAGTATGCTTTGAATTTACCATTGCTTTGGCAATTGCCTTACGGATACCGCTTAATTTCTCACGTGTTTCTGGATATTGTCCTTGCGGAATGGCGGAAGCTGGTGCGGCTTCAACAGCATCGACGACAGCTTCTTGAACAGCAGATGCAGCTGGTTGAACCGCTTGAGCACCACCGTTTAGAAATGCATCAATGTCATTTTTCATAATTCGGCCGTTATTACCGGTTCCTGCCACTAAGTGGATATCTACACCTTTTTCACGGGCATATTTTCTTACGGATGGCATGGCAATAACACGGCGGTTTGGATCTACTTCAACTTGCTGTACTGCAGCTTGTGGAGCATTTTCAGATTTAGTTTCAGGTGTTGGCGCCACTTCAGGTGTTGCTGGCTCTTCTGGCTTTGCCTCTTCCTCACCCTGGTCCCCTTTAAATTGAAGATCCTCATATCCAGGTGCATCAAAGGTAACAAGTACCTGCCCTACCGTGGCGACCGTTCCTTCTTCCACTAAAACTTCTAGTACGGTTCCTTCAACTGGAGATGGAATTTCAACAACCGATTTATCATTTTGGATTTCACAAAGAACATCATCTTCATTTACTTTATCGCCTGGCTTAATAAACCATTTCACAATTTCGCCTTCATGCAGTCCTTCACCGATATCAGGCATTTTAAATTGAAATGACACAGTGTTTCATCCTCCTAGTTTTATCAAATATTTTGAGGTCATTTTTTAGTAGCAATAGGGAAATAGAACAGCTGTCCATTTCCCTGTTTCATTAAAATGTTAGTACTTTTTTTGCTGTTTCCATTACGTCTTTGTAATTTGGCAGCCATACTGATTCTGCTTGTGAGAACGGATAGACTGTATCTGGTGCCGTAACACGTAATACCGGTGCTTCCAAGCTTAAAATAGCCCGCTCATTAATTTCCGCTACCACATTTGCCGCAACACCTGCTTGTTTTTGAGCTTCCTGAACGACGATGGCTCGGCCTGTTTTTTCAACAGAAGCGATGATCGTTTCAACATCCAGCGGACTAATCGTTCTTAAATCAACGACTTCAACAGAATATCCTTCTTTTTCCAGTTCAGTTGCCGCTTTAAGTGACTCATGCACCATTGCACCATAAGTGATAATCGACAAATCTGAACCTTCACGTTTAACATCCGCTTTCCCAAGTGGAATTGTATACTCCTCTTCCGGGACCTCTTCACGGAATGCCCGGTATAACTTTAAATGTTCAAGGAAAATTACCGGATCATTATCGCGGATAGCTGAAAGTAATAGTCCTTTGGCATCATAAGGAGTCGAAGGAACAACCACTTTTAGTCCAGGTGTTTGGGCCATTAATCCTTCTAAGCTGTCTGAATGCAATTCGGGAGTATGAACACCGCCGCCAAATGGGGAACGGACAGTGATCGGCATATGGTAATGGCCGCCCGAACGGTAACGCATCCGCGACATTTGACCAGCAATGGAATCCATCGCTTCAAAGACGAAACCAAAGAATTGGATTTCTGGAATTGGACGGAATCCTTGCAGTGCAAGTCCAATTGACAAACCGCCAATACCGGACTCGGCAAGTGGGGTATCGAATACACGCTCCTCACCAAATTCCTTTTGAAGCCCCTCAGTTGCCCGGAATACTCCGCCATTAACGCCAACATCTTCGCCAAACACTAAAGTATTCGGATCATTTTTCAGTTCAGTGCGCAATGCATCTGTAATTGCTTGAATCATTGTCATTTGAGCCATGGCTTACTTCGACTCCTTTGCTTGATAAATTTCATATTGTTCTTTTAGGTTATAAGGCATTTCTTCAAACATGATCGAAATTAAATCGGTCACCTTTTGTTTTGGAGCAGCATCCGCTTTTTTGATGGCCTCCTTAATTTCTTCCTTAGCCTGTTCAATTACTTCGTTTTCCTTCGCCTCACTCCATAAACCTTTGTTTTCAAGGAATTTACGGAATCGGACAAGCGGGTCTTTCTTTTCCCATTCGTTATCCAGTTCAGCAGTACGATAACGAGTAGGGTCATCACCTGACATCGTATGTGGACCGTAACGGTAGGTCAGGGTTTCAATTAAACTTGGACCTTCACCATTAATCGCACGTTCGCGAGCTTCATGAGTAGCAGCATAAACAGCCAATGGATCCATTCCATCAACTTGAATTCCCGGGATTCCAGCTGCCACCGCTTTTTGTGCCAATGTTTTGGCAGCTGATTGTTTTGCAACAGGAGTCGAAATCGCAAAACGATTATTTTGGACAACAAAAATGGCTGGCGCCTTAAAAGCACCTGCAAAGTTCATTCCTTCATAGAAGTCCCCTTGCGAAGTACCACCGTCACCGGTATACGTAATTGCGACAGACTTTTTACCGTTCTTTTTCATTCCTAAAGCAACACCTGCGGCTTGTACATACTGGGCCCCGATTATGATTTGTGGAGACAAAACATTAACACCATCGGGAATTTGGTTTCCTTGGAAATGTCCACGGGAAAATAGGAATGCTTGATATAATGGCAGTCCATGCCAAATTAATTGTGGCACATCACGGTACCCCGGTAAAATAAAGTCTTCTTTTTCAAGTGCAAACTGAGAGGCCAATTGTGAAGCTTCCTGTCCGGCAGTTGGTGCATAGAAACCTAATCTTCCTTGCCGATTCAAAGAAATTGATCTTTGATCAAGAATACGGGTATACACCATCCGACGCATTAATTCTTGAAGCTGTTCATCCGTTAAAGCCGGCATTGCTGCTTTATTTACAATTTCCCCATCCTCATTAAGAATCTGCAATGTTGGAAATTGTTCTTCAACTATTTCCAACGCCTTTCTTGCATCCGTTTTTGAAGCCATCTTGTTCACATCTTCCTTTCTATTTCAATTTAATAATTGATGAAATCCACCTTAATAGGATGCCCAAAAAATATCTGTAAGCATGTAATAATGCATTCATTTGAGCTCCTTTTAAAATTCACTGCATTTTCGAAAATTAACTATAGTTAACCTTTCACAAAAAATACAAGTTAAAACACAAGAATCATTTTCTTCCAGCGGATTGTTCTGTATTATTTTTTATACCTAAAAAAATAATACAACTATCGATCTCAATATCGAGTTTACAATATTCATTTATCATCGTCAAACACTTAGCATTATAATTTTTCACTACGTTTATCTTATTAAATAAAAATAGTTCTTTTAATTACTGTTTCATTTTTTGAATGAAAACTGTTATATAAAAACGTATTAATTTCTCCCATTGTTATAATATAGAAAAATCGGCTCATGATGAGCCGATTTTTTAAGCTAATTATTTATTTGTCGCTAAGCCTGCTTTTTTGTAAAAACTAAGCTTTTTCTTGTTGTATTGTTCTGTAAGTTGATTGAATTCTTCATTGGTAGCCGAGATTGTCTTATAAATTTTGTTCAGTTTATTGACTTGTCCCTCAAGCTCCTGCAGGGGAAGGTTCTTATTTTTAAACATTTCGTATAACTTTTTATCGTTTTTTAAGGCATCATTATATTCAAGACTCAGTTTTTCGTGGGCCTTATACCGTTTTGACATAATATCAGCTAACTCACTCGTAATTTTTCTTAAATCTGGGTCTTCTAATTTTCCGATAAGCGGTTTAATTTTTTTAAATTCCTGCTCTGATTCCTCTATGCTTTTAGTTTCTTTATCCATCAGTTTTTTCCTCTGGTTGACGGAAGCAATGGCTTCATTGGAAAGTTTAACAATCTGATCATACTGTTTCAATCCTAGGCGAATGATTTGATTATAAAGATTTTTTTCCTTTTTTTCTAATGTGACAAGTGGTTTTTGCTGCTGTTCAAATACCTTTTCCTTTGTAACGGTCTTCTCTAAGACATGATATATTTCCTCGACGGTTGTATTTTTCTTGGCACAGCCTGATAACATGACAAAAATTGCAATAACCGTTATAATAAAGTGACTTTTTCTGATAGTTTGCACTTTAATCCCTCCTAATCACTTTTTTACTATAGCGATGTCCGGTTTTTTTACAATGGCCGTGTTAAGCAACCTGCTGATTTAAAAATCAACAATAACATTGCCATCCCAAAATATTAAAAGAGAATTTATAAAATTGTTTAGTAGACTAATTCATAATAAATGGAATTACAGGAGTGAACGTCATGATAACAATGGATAATATTATTCGAGATGGCCATCCAACACTTCGGAAAACAGCTGAGGAGGTTGTAATGCCACCGTCTGACGAAGATAAACAAATACTAACTGAGCTTTTGGAATTTCTCATTAATAGCCAAAATCCAGAAGTTGCAGAAAAATATGGTCTCCGCCCGGGAATTGGGCTGGCAGCACCACAAATCAATGTATCCAAACGAATGATTGCTGTTCATATCGTCGGTGATAAAGGTGAGCTTTATAGCTATGCCCTCTTTAATCCCAAAATTATCAGCCACTCTGTTGAAAGAGCCTATTTAAAATCGGGGGAGGGCTGTCTCTCCGTAGATGAATCCATTCCAGGCTATGTTCCTCGGTACGCAAGAATAACTGTAAAAGGATTCGATGTAGACGGAAAAGAAATAAAACTTCGCCTAAAAGGACTGCCAGCCGTTTGCTTTCAGCATGAGATTGACCATTTAAACGGGATCATGTTTTATGATCATATCGATAAAAACAACCCATTAAAGCCAATCGAAGGCGCAATTGAGATTGACAGCTAGACAATTTAAAAAGAGACTGTCCCAACCGGTGTCAGGTTCCATTAAATTTTATGGGGTCTGACACCCTCTCTTTTTAGACAGCCTTACACCTTCTTTAAATAAGTTTCAATTCCTTTAAACCGTTCCAAATGCCATCTTCGGACACATCACTTGTAACAAAATCAGCAAGTTCCTTCGCCTGTGGAACCCCATTGCCCATAGCAACGCCAATTCCGACTGTTTTCAGCATTTCCAAATCATTAAGTCCGTCTCCAAAAGCATACACATCTTGTAAAGCAAACCCCAGTTCCTTTATCAATTTTTTTATTCCTTCTGCCTTTGAGCCGCCTTTGGGCAGTACATCAACTGCCAATGGGTGCCAACGAATGAAATGAAAGTGATCGTACTTCGTTAAATATTGCTGCTCGTCACCTTCTTGGCAAAAAAGCAGTGTTTGATAAATTTTTCGCTTTGAATAAAATTGATCATCTTTATTTGGATGAGGAAAACCCAGCGTAGCCAAACTTTCTTGAATAAAACGATGCTTGCTGATACTCGCCTTCATGGTTTTCTCATTCATGAACACAAGCGGGTGGTTATTATTCTTGGTATCGGATAATAATTCTTCTAATCCCCCTTCCGATAAAGGATTTTCATAAATAACCTGGTTTTCAAAAACTACGTATTGGCCATTAAAACTTACAAACGAGTCTATCTCCAATTCCTCACGCAAATGTTCAAACATAAACGGAGCTCTTCCAGTTGCAATCGCCACAAAAATACCGTTCTCTTTTAATTTCTGGATTGCTTTCTTTGTACTATTAGGAAGGCTTTTTTGTTGATCGAGCAATGTTCCATCTATATCGAAAAAAACAATTTTCTTCATACAGGTCCCCTTCAATCTTGATCCAGTATCTATTTTTTCCCTTAAACCCTAAACTACATTTACCAAATTGTCAATTGGCCCTACGTTAAATTCCATGATTAACCATGAAAAAATCCGCTAATTCCTCATATACTATCTAATAAAAAAGCACGGTACACACTTCTTTCCACAAGGAATAAAAAACGTCCATTTATTTCTGTTAAAAATTTTCAACATTTTTATGATTGCTCGCTTTACTTTGGACAAGGATGGTTTAAAATAAAAGTAAGGAGATGACCCACTATGTTAAAGAAGCTAAGAAAGAAGCTCTTGAAACAGTGGAAAGATTTATTACGAAAAAAATCAATTGCCTAAAAAATTTTGAGCCCTTCAAGTTGCGAAGGGCTCCTTCCTTATTGTAAATTGATATTCAGTGATTCTTTTCAGATCGTTTTCTGCTCAGTTTGAGGAATTCAAAGAAAATAAATGAAAAAGATGAAAATGTTTTATATAATAGAAAAAGTTATATGATTAAGGAGCGGGATTGCCATGATTTTTAAAGTTTATTACCAAGAATCAATTAATGAGGTACCAGTTCGAGAAAAAACAAAAACCTTTTTCATTGAGGCTGAATCTGTAAGAGATGTTTACGCTAAAATTGGAGACCGCGGTTATAACATCGAATATATACAAGAAGTGAAGGGAGCTTATTTACAGTATGAACAACAAAACGAAGACTTTAAAGTATTGGAGATTTGATAATATATGAAATTTGTAAAGAATGATCAAGCTGCTGTTTTTGCCTTGGGAGGGTTAGGTGAAATTGGCAAGAACACGTATGGAGTACAATTCCAGGATGAAATTATTTTAATCGATGCTGGAATCAAATTCCCCGAAGATGAATTATTAGGTATCGATTACGTAATTCCTGACTATACTTATTTAATCAAGAACGAAGATAAAATAAAAGGCCTATTCGTAACCCATGGGCACGAAGATCATATTGGGGGCATTCCTTATTTACTACGGGAAATAAATATCCCTATTTATGGCGGCAAGCTTGCTCTTGGATTAATAAAAAACAAATTGGAAGAGCATGGTTTGTTACGTAACACGAAATTGATCGAAATTAAAGAAGACGATGTTATAAAGTTCCGCAAAACTTCTGTTACCTTTTTCCGAACCACTCACAGTATCCCTGATTCTTATGGGATTGTTGTAAAAACGCCACCGGGACAAATTGTTCACACTGGCGATTTTAAATTTGATTTTACCCCGGTTGGGGAACCAGCAAATCTGACAAAAATGGCTGAAATCGGAAAAGACGGTGTCCTTTGTTTACTATCAGATAGTACGAATAGCGAAATTCCTGATTTTACCATGTCTGAGCGTCGTGTTGGAGAAAGTATTCAGGATATTTTCCGTAAGGTAACTGGACGAATTATTTTTGCAACTTTTGCCTCAAATATTCATCGCCTTCAACAAGTCACGGAAGCAGCCATTACAAATGGCCGGAAGATTGCCGTATTTGGACGAAGCATGGAAGCGTCAATAAATATCGGGCTTGATTTGGGCTATATAAGAGCACCGAAAGATACCTTTATCGATGCAACGCAAATTAATCGCCTACCCGCCGAAAAGGTTACCATTCTATGTACAGGAAGTCAGGGTGAACCGATGGCGGCTCTATCAAGAATTGCCAATGGAACCCACCGCCAAATCCAAATCATCCCTGGTGATACAGTTGTCTTTTCATCATCACCTATACCGGGAAATACCATTAGCGTCAGCAGAACGATTAATATGCTGTATCGAGCAGGTGCAGATGTTATTCATGGCAAATTAAGTAATATTCATACATCCGGTCATGGCGGACAGGAAGAGCAGAAACTGATGCTGCGTTTACTCAAACCAAAGTTTTTCATGCCAATCCATGGGGAATACCGGATGCAAAAGATGCATGCTAAATTGGCAGTCGACTGTGGTGTCGAAGAAGAAAATTGCTTTATTATGGATAATGGCGAAGTTTTAGCTCTTTCCGATTCAACCGCACAAGTAGCCGGAAAAATTCCATCCGGGTCTGTTTACATCGATGGAAGCGGAATCGGAGATATCGGGAATATTGTCCTTCGCGACCGCAGAATTCTTTCTGAAGAAGGTTTAGTTGTTGTTGTTGTAAGTATCAACATGAAAGAATTCAAAATCGCCTCCGGGCCGGACCTCATTTCCCGCGGATTTGTCTATATGCGCGAATCCGGTGATTTAATCAATGACGCACAAACTTTGATTACCAAACACTTAAATAAAATAATGGAACGAAAAACAAGCCAATGGTCGGAAATCAAAAACGAAATTACCGATACATTAGCCCCTTTCCTCTATGAAAAAACAAAACGGAGACCGATGATTTTGCCAATTATCATGGAAGTTTAAAATAGTACAAGCGTGAGCGCCTCGCACTAAAGGTCTGTTCCTTTTAACCTGAAGAGACAGCGCTAAAAATTACTATTAAAAAGAGAAGCGTGACCACGCTTCTCTTTATTATTCCATAACTTTTTTCTCAAAGCGATCAATGTCAGTATCCGTCCCAATGACAATTAGGACATCATTGACTTGAATCATTTCAGAGGCCTGTGGTGAAACAATAATATCTCCGCCTCTTTTAATGGCCACAATGTTTAACCCATATTTCTTGCGAATGTCCATATCCATAATGGTATGGCCGCCAAGTTTTGCGTTTGCCACGATCTCAACAATGCTATGTTCTTCTGACAGCTCGAGATAATCGACAATATTGCTTGAGATCATATTATGGGCAATCCTTCGGCCCATATCTCTCTCCGGGTGGACAACGTAGTCGGCACCGATTTTTCTTAATACCTTTTCATGGTAATCATTTTGGGCCTTTGCGGTAACAAAAGGCACTCCCAACTCTTTAAGGATTAATGTTGTTAAAATGCTTGATTGGATATCATCACCAATGGCGACAATGACATGATCAAAATTGCGGATCCCCAAGCTTTTCAATACTGCTTCATCGGTTGTATCGCCAACCACAGCATGGGAGGCAATCATCGAAAACTCATTTACCCGTTCTTCATTAATATCAATTGCCAATACTTCCATCCCTTCATCCGTTAAAGTACGGCAAATACTTCCTCCAAATCGTCCGAGACCAATCACTGCAAAACTCTTTTTCACAAGAACTCCCCCAACCGTTTCTATCCTTCATAATGTTATCATTTTAGCACCTTTTTACCGAAAACCAAAGGAATTAACGATCAACCTTTAGGTCTATTCTTGCGTTTTTTGTATACAAATACGACTGCAATAATCAGCAGAAATAGCAGCGCAAGAATTGGCAGATTGCCAAAAATAAAAACCATAGCGAAGTTACAGTTTTGGAGAAATCCCATATTTATAAGCAAAAAAACTGCTCGTTTAATAAAAACGAACAGTTTAAGAACTTTGTGCTTATTCTGCTTTTTCCATTTCAGCTAAAACCCGGTTTACTCGTTTTTCCAGCATCTTCATACCGCTGCCACCTGCTTGGAAGTGACGGAGCAGGCCATCTTTGTCAAATACATAATAAGCAGGAACGTACTGATTTTCAAAGGCATCTGTTAATTTATGTTCACTATCAACAAAAATTGGCTGGGTGATCCCGTGTTCTTCGGCAGCTTTCTTAATCTCTTCAATATTTAGATCATTTTCTGATCTAGGCATATGGACAGCCACGACATTCAATTTATCCTTATATTGATCGCGAAATTGATTGACCTGCGGCATTGCTTCTTTACATAAATGACAGCTGATCGACCAAAAATGAATAAGGGTTGGTTTTTCACCGACCAGTTCCTCCCTTGTCACTTGGCCATTCAACCATTCAGCAGCCCCGGTTAGTTCCGGCATTGGCTCACGTAACTTCATAGTTAGCCCCCCTTATGCTAGAATAGACCTAACACAATCCAGTTAGGTCTATCCGGTTAGTAACAAAATTAAACTTTTAAGGTAGCCTGTCCAGGTTTCCAGTTAGCCGGGCAAAGACCACCGGTTTGCAATGCTTGGAGCACACGCAAGGTTTCATCTACACTGCGTCCGATATTATTATCATGAACAACAGCATACTTTAATTCACCTTCAGGATCGATAATGAACAACCCGCGAAGTGCAACACCCTCTTCTTCAATTAAGATGCCGTAATCCCGTGTCACTTGTTGATTATGGTCAGCTGCTAATGGATAATTTAATTGACCAATCCCATTATCTTTCCGATCGGTATTAATCCAGGCAAGGTGGGTATGAATTGTATCAGTTGAAACGCCGATAACAACTGCGTCAAGATCATCAAATTCTTCAAAACGATCTGACATTGCGATAATTTCCGTTGGGCATACAAAGGTGAAATCCATTGGATAGAAGAACAGTACTGTCCATTTGTCATTCTTCATATTTTCTTCGAGACTAACTTTTCCAAATTCTTTGTTGGGCATGACCGCTTCCATTTCAAAGCGAGGAGCTTGTTTACCTACCATACGTTCCGGCATTTTAAATCCCTCCAAATATATTTTAATAGGCAACGGAATTTTACCAAATTTCGCTTTATTCACGATCATTTTAGCATAATGAACCAAACCATCAAAACAATAACATTTTCAAACCCGTTTAATTGCCCTTATATGTTAAATAGTCGGTCATCATTCGTACAGCCACCCCGATTGCTTCCTCTTTTGGGTTTAGTTTGGCATTATGCAAGCCGAATGGGGTATCGACACCAAGCCAAAACATAAAGCCGGGAATTTCTTTTAACATGTAGCCAAAATCCTCCCCAGTCATGGCCTCTCTGCATTCAACCAAGGTAATATGGGGATCCTGCCTTATAAAGTCGATAAAATCTTTGGTCAATTCTTCATGATTATAGACCTGATAATACATGGATCCATAGTCGATTTTCGCCCCACACTCAAAGCCTGCCTCAATTCCTCTGACTATTGCTTCAATTCGCTGTTTGACTTTCCCCATTGTTTCCGGTGACAAAGTGCGAATTGTGCCCTCAAGCCTTGCCTTTTCCGCGATACTATTTTGTACGGTTCCCCCGGTAATTTTTCCAATTGTAATCACTGCGCTATCTAACGGATTTATATTTCGGGAAACGATCGTCTGCAACTGTGTGACAAGGTTACAGGCGGCAATCACCATATCATTTGTTTGATGGGGAAATGCGGCATGCCCCCCCCTGCCTTGGAGGTCGATAAACAATTCTGATGTATTTGCAAATAATAAGCCTTCTTTAACAGCTATTGTCCCCACCGGATACTCCGGAGCGATATGCAAGGCAAAGATCATATCTGGCATCCATTCCTGCATTTCTTTCGAATGCAGCATCGGCTCGGCACCACCCGGTCCCTCCTCTGCCGGTTGAAAAACAAACAAAAGATCATCGGCAATCGGATTATGGACAAAATGCGTAAGCAATCCTAAAGCAATCGTCATGTGGAAATCATGCCCACAAGCATGCATATTTTCTGGATGTATCGAGGAAAACGGCAGCCCAGTTTCTTCTGGTATCGGCAATCCATCAATATCGGTCCTGTAGCCAACCATTTTACTCGGATTCCTACCGGGGACCTTTACCAGTAAACCGGTCTTCCATTTTTTTATTAGAAGACGTTGTTGCGGTAAGGATTGGATGTATTTTAATAAATAAGCCTGCGTTTTAAATTCCTGAAATCCCAGCTCAGGTATTCGGTGAAGCTCTCGGCGAATTTGAATGAATGGATTCATAATTTCTCTCCTTTAAAAAGAAGCGTGGAATATTCCACGCTTTAAAGTAAAGTGATTTTATAACTGACGAAGTTCCTGCATGATTTCGGTTTTGGATTTTGTTTTTTCGTCAATGTCTTTTATTTTTCTTGCTGGTATTCCGGCAACTACCGTATATGGTTCAACATCCTGGGTAACCACGGCACCAGCAGCGACAACTGCCCCTTTACCCACGGTTACACCTTCAAGCACCACAGCATTGGCACCGATCATGACTTCATCCTCAATGACTACCGGCTTAGCCGACGGTGGTTCAATAACTCCGGCTAACACTGTTCCGGCACCAATATGACATTTCTTTCCAACGGTTGCTCTACCGCCAAGAACAACACCCATGTCAATCATTGTATTTTCGCCAATGACAGCCCCAATATTGATAACTGCTCCCATCATGATGACAGCATTATCACCAATTTCAACTTGGTCGCGGATAATGACCCCCGGCTCAATACGGGCATTAATATGCTTAGTATCTAATAATGGAATCGCAGAATTGCGGCGGTCGCTCTCAATGACATAATCTTCAATTTTGGCTTTATTGGCGTCAATTACGGCTTCAATTTCAGACCATTCACCAAATACAATTCCAGTGGGTCCATTAATAAAGGTTTTTGCATTGCTGCCAAAATCAATTCCTGCTAAATCCCCTTTAAGATAGACTTTAACCGGTGTCGATTTTTTACTATTTTGGATAAAAGAAATAATTTCATGTGCATCCATACTGCTCTGTCCCCCTATTCCGTACTAAAAAATACTTTAACAAACAAAAGCTGTGAAAACAAGAAAAAATCATCCTAGTGATGGTTAGATTCCCTAATATGTTCTTTGACAACATCGACAAACGCTTGAACCTGTTTTAATTGAAAGGCAGATTCGTATCCTAACAACCATGTATCCCTGGCAACAGGATTGTTATTTTCATCAACAAGGGGAATTTTAAAGATACTTGATCCAGCCTTCGTTAAAGTGATCGAAGGTAAAATGGCATACCCTATCCCATTAAAGGCCATTTGTTTGCACGTTTCGATTTGATCGACGACAACCGTTCTTTTCGGTGATGTTTTAAAATTTCGCAGCCACCAATCCTGGATTTCCTGGTAATAATTCGAATCACTTTTAAATTGAATAAAGGGACGGTCTGTTTCCAATACTTGTTCAGGCCTGGTAATTTCCCGATCAACCAAATATAGTGGATCGTTAAAAAGATGGATTTTGGCGCCCTTCCAATCCGGCGTTCCTCTGATAATGCCGATATGTACTTGGTCATCGTACAAACATCTTAATATTTCGCTGCTCCATCCCGTAATCAGTGATATTTTAACCTGGGGAAATTTATCGACATACTTTTTTAGCACTTCCGGCAGCCAGTTCTGTCCAACGATCGAAGCTACGGCAATTCTCAGGGTGCCGGATACACCTTCTTGAAGGGAGTAAATCGTTTCGCGTACCTTTTCTTCCTTTTTCAGTACGTCGTTGACAAAATCAATCACTAATTCACCAGCAGGAGTCAATGATAACCCCTTTTGTGAGCGAATAAATAACTTTGTCCCCCATTCCTTTTCAATTGATTGCAGCCGCTGTGACAAGGCCGGCTGTGACACAAATAACCGGTCAGACGCCTTGCGCATATTCATCTCTTGCGCCAAAACCGCCAGTAATTGAAATTCCGATAATGAGGACATTGATTCCACACCCCTTTGCAAAAGTTTAGTAAACTATACGGAACGGTCGCCATTTTTCGGTATAAACAAGATAAATAACATACTGATGACCGCAAAAATCAGAACAACATCATAAACGGTATGTAACGAATGCGTCAGCCCTTCCTGTAAGATTGCGCGAACAGAACTGGATAATTTCCCACGTTCCTCCACTTTCAACAGCTTATTTGCATCATTAACTGTTAATGAAACGTTTCGTTCATGGAAAAAATTCATCATCCGATTATTCAGGATTCCACCTAAAAGAGCTGCCCCAATGGTATTTCCCAGATTTCGCATAAACATATTTGCCGCTGTTGCAATTCCCCGCTGTTCCCAGCCGACAGTGCTCTGAATCGAAACGATAAATGCTGTTGACGTTAACCCCATGCCACAACCGATTAAAAAAGAGCCAATTGCAGCCCATAGCGGACCTGAAGATGGCAACATTGTTACAAACATGATACCGCCAAAAATTAGAAATAAACCGCCAATGATGGAAGTCTTTCGGTAGCCTATGTTTAAGAGCAGCCGTCCCGAAAGCGTTGAGGCAATCGGCCAGCCAATCGACATCGTTGTTAAAGTAAACCCAGCAATAATAGGGGTTTGTTCCATCACGCCTTGAACAAATGTCGGCAGAAAACTGGAAATCCCAATTAGCATAATCCCCGTTGTCAGCGACACGATATTAGCAATAAAAATGGATCTCTCTTTCCAGATTGAAAATGGCATCACGGGTTCTGCAGCCTGCTTTTCCCGAAAAATAAAACCAAGCATGGAGACAGCTGCAACAGTAAATAAACTTAAAGCCTGCCAAGATCCCCATGTCCAACGGCTCCCGCCTTCCACCAACAAAAACATGATAGAAGATATCGTGATCGTTAATAAGACAGCCCCGCTATAATCAATTTCATGCTTTTTCCGATGAATATTTTCATGGAGAAACAGCCATAATCCGACCAACGATAGAATTCCAAGCGGAATATTGATCCAAAAAACATACTTCCAACTGACATACTGAACCAACAGCCCGCCAATTGCCGGACCGGTAATCGCTGAAATGCCCCAAACACTGGAAAGATATCCTTGAACCTTTGCCCTTTCCTCGGGCGTATATATATCGCCAACTATCGTAGTGGCGATTGGGGTAACGGCACCGGCGCCCAATCCTTGAATCAAACGAAAAATAATTAACATCTGCATCGAACTGGCGAAACCACAAAGGATGGAACCGATTAAAAATAAAATGATCCCTACAGTAAGAATAGGTTTGCGCCCAAATAGATCAGATAATTTGCCATAAATCAAGACAGTAACAGAATTCATTAATAAGTAGGCTGAAAACACCCAGCTATATAAAGTAAATCCACCTAAATCGGCAACAATTGCCGGCATAGCCGTTGAGACAATGGTTGCTTCAATCGCCCCCATAAACATTGCCAGCATTACAGCAGCTAATACCAGAGGTTTTTTGGTCATTTTTTTATTTTGCATCGATTGATCTCGAGACGCTTCCATGATAACACCTCCAAATTCCCGCCAAAAATTACGGCTCCCTTACATTGGGAGCCTAATATTTTTCGTACAATTTAAATCTTTTCACCATTTTATTTAATTGATTCAATACTGTACTCCTAGGCAAAATTCCCTCGAAGTAACCATCTTCTGTCTCTACACAGAGAAATGGGTGATTCACAAGTAAATCAAGACATGTTTTTAATGGAGCAGAAATTTTAATCCTTGGGATAGATTTTTTCATAACCTCTTCTACCCGTTTTTTCTCCAGTTGTTCAAATTCGATTCTCTCTAATCCGAGGATGGAATCCATAATGATCGGTGTACTGATTAACCCATGAAGCTTATAATGTGGATCTAGCACAGGAATTGCGGTATATCCGCTTTTCGTTAATACCAAAAGCGCGTGTTCAAGATTATTGCCAATTTGTACATGGGCCACCCGTTCAGATGGAATCATTAATTCTTTAATCGTTAATTCTAAAAATTCTCCGCTGGGAAGACTAATCATCGTCGAAAACTCCTCAACATTTGATTTCACAGCCTTATTCTATCATAGTTAGCGGATGTCTGTGAAAAGATTACTCTAAAAACGATAAAAAAGGAACCTCAGGAGGCTCCTATTGAATTAAGTCAAAAATTTCAATTGTAATCATATCGATATTATCAAATTGATAACGTTTGGGCTTATCCTTTTCATGGTAGACTTCTAGTTCAAATGTCTCTGTTTTAGGATGAAACGTTACCTGGCACTTTCTTTCGCCGTTCACCTCAAAATAACGCTGTGCTGGTTCCCCATTAATAGACTGTTCTTGCAGATTTTTTAATCTTGTCAATATACCTTGAAGCTGTGACATAACTTCGACTCCTTTCAAACACAAACAAACTTTCTATTTGTTATGTTCTGCATTCGACATGATTCTATCCTGATGGATTTATTTTCATCACATGCCAATATTAAAAGAATAAAATAACACCTTGAATTTGTCCAAACAAAATTAAGTAAAACAGATATTTTTTTCCTAAAATCAACAAAAAAAGATCCCCAAATATTTGAAGACCTAAAAAAATGTAAGCGCAATGAACAAAATGATAAATAAAAGTAACGCAAAAAAAATCCCATATGCTAAAAAGATTGGATTTTTTATATACACATTTTTTTGAACATGATCCGCTATTGGTGAATCAAAATCACCTTCTGCCACTTTATGCTGTCTGCCAACAACCAATGTATAGATGAGTGAATAAGCGAGTATTCCAACAATCAGAATCGCTATGGTGATTTCAAATAGATTCATGAGCAGCTCCTTCTCCTTCACAATATTTATGTTTACAGTTCCACTCCATGAATCATTCTATACAGGTGTATTCTTACAATAATTGATCATGTTCAAATAGATAGTGGTAGGAAATATCAATAAACAAGTATTCGGTTCCGCTCATCGGGAAAGAGAAAGTGCGAATCGTTTCACCTGTTTCAATATCACAATATAAGTCAGACAAAATTCCCTTACGATCATTTCGCATCTTGATAATATTTTCCAAAAAGTAAGGGCGCCAGCTCCAGTTTTTATTGATATATTCTTCCTGCATATACCAGCCATTCTTACCTTTGAAAAAATTAGCCGATTTTTGGAAGCCATCCTCGTCACAAATATACATGCGAAAAGCAGCCTCATCCATTTCTTTAACAATTGCTTGAAAAAGACCTTCATGACCCAATTTTTTATTTTTTGTCACAATTTCCTGAACCTTTGCTTGAAAAAATTCAGCTGTAAAAAAGACAGCCTCCAGTTTTCTTTTCTCATACGTAATAAAATCATGGAATTTTTCTTTAAGACGGCCGCTTAACAAATCTCGTGCTACAAAATGGGCATCCGGGGGATGCAAATAAAAACCCTGATAATATTGCCCGCCATTTTTCCAGGCAAACTGTAGTTGATAGCTCATTTCGATATATTCAAATAATAAGGTTGCGCCAATTTTTCTGGCCAGGAGTGAAATCGTAAACAAGACATCATTAAAGTTCATCCCAGAGGCCTTAGATTTTAATAACTGCAAATTGATTTTCAAGATATCTGGCTCAATTTGCGCAATCCGTTCAAAATGACCGGCTCTTTCGATACCGGAAAGTGCTACTTTCAAGCCGTATGTTCGATAATATTGCAGCAGGTGATCAAATTGATCGAAATCCCCTTCATAATTGCGATCAGAAATATCAAGCACAATCCGCTTTAACTGAAATCCTTTTTTTTCAAAGGCCAATAGCTCCTCTAGAAACGGTTCGCCATTCTCATACATTAAAATTTGTGGATTACGATTTAAAAATATGCTGATATTCTCGTCGAGCTCCAGTGCTTTTTCAAGGGCCTTATGAACGATCAACAAATCCACTTCAAATTTATATTCATCAGGAACCTGATCGTCGTGAAAAAAAGGTCCCAGGCTGATAATATCATCTTCGGATTGATATCTTCCCAATACTTCATAAGCAATGATAAGCTGCTCATCGGCACTAAAAATCGGCTGGAAATAAGGAAAAACATTCTCCAAATTTGAAACAATTTCCAAAGCATCCATTATAGTACCTCCCCAAAAAAGATCTTTTTCATTATACCATACGCATTCGTAATCGTTCTCGTTCTTAACCAAAAAGCGCCGCAAAGGAGGCTATTTCTATCATCAGTCACATATACATATAGAAAACTTTTTAGTTGAAAAATTTTCCGTAATTAAAGACAATACAAATAGGTTGTATTAAAGTGCGAATAATAAACAGGCTGGTAGACAAAATGTCAAAAAAAACAACGCGGAGAACATTTTTAAAACGAACATTTGGTTTTATATTAACGATGTTCGGCTTAAGTTCAGGAGGATATTTATATGCAAACAAAATCGAACCTTCACTGCTTGACATCGAAGAGATAAAGATGACCCATCCTCTGATCCCCAAAAGCTTTGATGGGGTAAAAATTGTTCAATTCAGTGATACACATCTCGGCTTTCAATATACTCTTGAGCAATTAAACTCACTGGTAAACAAAATTAGCATGCTAGAGCCGGATTTGATTTGTTTTACCGGCGATTTAATGGACGAACCTAATAAATTTACTGACATAAATAAACTCGTACCCATTTTAAAAAAACTGCATGCTCCAATGGGCAAATTCTGTATTTTCGGTAATCATGATCACGGCGGCTATGGGTCCGATCTCTATCGAAATATTATGGAGGCAGCCGAGTTTACTGTCCTACTAAATCAAGCAGCACCTATTAAGCAAAAGGATGGGAGCAGAATTTATGTACTGGGAATTGACGATGCCATGCTGGGCAAACCTGATTTACCACAAGCGTTAAAAGATGTTCCCCATCATCATTTTAACCTGTTGTTATCTCATGCTCCCGATCTGGCCGATCAAGCGCTTCGATATCCGGTGCACTGGCAAATAAGTGGACACAGCCATGGCGGTCAAGTAAAAATTCCCTTTTACGGTGCTCTAATCACCCCGCCATTTGGCCAGAAATATCCCGAAGGACTATACAGAGTAGGGAATGAGAACGAGCTGACTTTATATGTTAATCGGGGAATAGGAACGACAAGACTCCCCTTTCGTTTTCTAGCCAAACCGGAATTAACAGTTTATACCATGAAATCAAAGGAAGCATAATTTTTATGCTTCCTTTCTGCTAATTTTTTGTTAAAAATTGTTTTTCCAGTTCAAAAGCAGGGATTGGCCTGGAATAAAAAAATCCTTGGATTTTATGACATTCTTCCTTTAAAAGAAAGTCCACTTGCCGCTTATTTTCAACACCTTCGGCAATGACTTCAAGGCCTAAACTTTTCCCCAGGTGAATAATGGTCGAGGTAATCGCAGCATTTTTCTTATCATCCATAATATCCCTAATAAATGATTGATCAATCTTTAAGCCGTCGATCGGAAACTGTTTAATATAATTGAGCGATGAGTATCCTGTTCCAAAATCATCAATAGAAATCGAAAGTCCCAACTGCTTCAATTTCTTTAATATAGGAATCGTTTCTTTCGTATCATTCATGACTCCTTCGGTAATTTCAATTTCGATCGAAGATGCCTTAATGTTGTACTGTTCGATCATAAATTGAATGAAAGGAACCAAATTGGGATGTTGGAATTGCTTGGGTGAAATATTAATGGCGACCCGATAATCACTATAACCCTTATCAGTCCAGTACTTAATTTGCTGACAGACTGTTTCAATAACCCAATAGCCAATGGAAAGAATCAGACCGGTATCTTCTGCCAGCGGGATAAATACCCCAGGTGAGATAAAACCAAATTCAGTATCTTTCCATCTTAAAAGTGCCTCAAAACTTTTGGCTTTACCGGATTTCATATCAATTTGCGGTTGATAATATACCATCAGTTCATTTTTTTCAATCGCCCTGCGCAGGTGTGTCTCCAAAGTAACAACATTGGTGAAAGCTGAATTCATGTCAGTCCGGTAAAATTGATAATGGGCTTTCCCTCTCTCCTTCACCCGAAAAAGAGCCTCATCGGCATTTTTGATCAACATCTCGGCGTCCTTGCCGTCATTGGGATACATGCTAATGCCGACACTAGGTGAAATGAAATATTCTTGTGAGTTAAAGTAGAGCGACTTCGAAAATGCAGCAAACAATTTGGCGACAAACTTGCTTACTTCCTGGCGGTTAGTATTTAGTAAGAGAATACTAAATTCATCGCCCCCAAGCCGATAAATGGTGCAGCGATCATTTTGGAATTGTGACATTCTCTCAGCAACCCGCTTTAATATTTCATCACCAGCCAAATGCCCAAGGGTATCGTTTAAATATTTAAAGCGATCCAAATCAATTGAGAGCAGCGCAAATTCTTTTGTTCGCTTAGCAGCACGATAAATATTTTCATTCAAGTCTTCAAGCAACGCTCTTCGGTTATATAATCCTGTTAATTGATCATGGAAAGCCATAAATTTTATCAGTTCGATATTTTTTTCCTGCTCTGATAAATCCTTCAAAATAACATAAAGACCTGTTATTTCATGATAAACAATAATAGGTACAGTCTTCATTTGGACAGTGAGCAGCTGACCATTACAGTGACTAAATTTACAGTCAAAAGACTCCAGAGCATAACCGGAGCAGGTTCTTTCTAATAATTCCTTGAAATTCTCAATATCACGGTCATTGATAAAATCATAAATAGACCTGTTGATGATACTTTCCTCAATATATCCTGTTAATGATGCGGCAGCCGGATTTGCCTCAAGAATTTTTCCTTCAGGACTTATGATAAAAATAGCATCCAAATTATGGTCTACAATCGAACGATATCTTTGTTCGTTTTCAACAATTCTTTTTTTCTCCATCGTCCATTCTGTAACATCTCTTGTAATACCGACAATATAACAAATACGGTTCTGATCGTTATAAATTGGGGTTAGGATCGTTTCCCCATAATAATAGCCGCCGCCCTCAAGGTCAAAATGATCGTCAAAGATCATAATATCCTTTGTCTGTAATAATTTTTCATATTTTCGATGGAGGAAACCGGCAATCTCATCCGGAAGAACTTCTTGAAAGGTCTTTCCGATACATTCGATGGATAGTCTGGCCTGCCTCATTCCTGACTCATTAATAAACAAATAGCGAAATTTGGGACCATCTTCAACCTTCATCACATACACCATATCTTTGATATGTTGAAAGATGATATCAAATATAATTTTTTGGATTTTTGTATCAACCATATCTATCTCTAATTCATTTGTTAAATGGTTAAATTGGCTCATTTCATCAACCTCGGGTTATATCGTTCTGACATAATTCTATTTTACATTGAAAATGAAGCTTGAAAAGTAGTTTGGCTAAAATATTGATTATTTTACGAAAACTTTTGCAGTTGATTCCGATATACAGAACGAATGAAACAAATGATTATAAAAATTCATACGGAATAGGCAATCCATATTTCTATTTTCACGAAAAAAAGGTATAATATACTTGTTTGATATAATAGAAAGGAGAACAAACTTTGAATCCCGATCAGAAACACCCTCTGAAAAGTGATAATCTAACCATCGAAAACCTCGCCCAAGCTGTCTTTATTGTTAATCGTCATGCTAAAACTGCCATTAATCCCAAATATCTGTACAAACTGAAACAGGAATCATTAAAGAAATTAATCGATGAAGGGAAAGCCAAAAAGCTGGGGCTTCATTTTTCCGAAAATCCCAAAAATAGTCAACAGCAATCTGATTGCCTGGTCCAGTGTGGCAGGTACTTATTCCACATCCCTCCAACCAAAACAGACTTTATCAACCTCCCCCACTTAGGAAAGCTCGATGGACGGGTAAGGAATCCAAAGGCTGTGATGTCGCTTAATACAGCGAAAGCAATCTTACAATCCTATACCGGAATCATGGATCAAGAGAATTCACCAAATCTCCCGCGAAAAAATCATCGAACATACCAAAAACCTGTGTTTAAAAAACTGGGTGAAAGATATTAATTCAATATTTTAGCAGCCAGGACAATTTCCTGGCTTAAATAATGGAAGGATGGACAAATTGGAACATTTAATTAATCAACGGGTCAAAGCGATCGAAATTTCTGGTATCAGGAAATTTTCTAATATGGTTGCCAATATCGATGATCTCGTTTCCTTTACTATTGGACAGCCGGATTTTCCAACACCTGAGCATATAAAAAATGCCGGGATTGAAGCAATAAATACTGATTTTACTTCCTATACGCATAATGCGGGGACCATCGAATTAAGAACAGCAGCCAGTCAATTCGCTGCTGCAAAATATGGATTGCACTATCAGCCTGAATCAGAAGTGATTGTCACGATAGGGGCCAGTGAAGCGATCGATATTGCTTTTCGAACGATTTTGACGGAAGGCTCTGAGGTGATATTGCCAGGGCCGATCTATCCTGGCTATGAACCGGTTATTCGCATGATGGGTGCGATTCCAGTACATGTTGATACCCGGGACAATCATTTTCGCTTTACAATCGAGCTGATAAAACCATATATTACGGAAAAAACCCGCTGCATCGTATTACCTTATCCGTCAAATCCCACCGGTGTCAGTTTGACCGAGGAAGAACTAAAGGAAATCGCCGCCTATCTCAAGGACAGAGACATCTTTATATTGGCGGATGAAATTTACAGTGAACTCACATATGACTATCAACATAAGTCGATTGGCTGCTTTTTAAAAGAAAAAACGATTGTGATAAACGGGCTGTCAAAGTCTCATTCGATGACCGGCTGGCGGATTGGATTTTTATTCGCGCCGGAGAATATCGCCAAGCATATTCTTAAAGTCCATCAATACAATGTATCATGTGCAAATTCAATTGCCCAAAAGGCTGCATTTGAAGCGTTGACTGCAGGTTTTGATGATGCCCAACTAATGAGGAATGAATATCAGGCAAGAAGAGATTACGTATATCAGCGATTACAATCGATGAAACTCGAGACGGTCAAACCGGAGGGGGCTTTCTACTTTTTTGTAAAAATCCCTGGATCGCTTTGTTTAAACAGCTTCGATTTTGCCCTTGATCTCGTGAAGAAAACAAAGGTTGCCGTCGTTCCGGGAAGTGCCTTTTCAGAGTTTGGCGAGGGCTATTTCCGCTTATCTTTTGCCTGCTCGATGGAAACATTAGAGCCCGGGTTAAACCGATTGGAACAGTACCTGCAAATCCGGCAATAGGAATAAAGAACCCCGCTCAGGAGCGATTATCTTGAGCGGGGTGTCTTTGTAAGACAGCTTTATTGTCCTTTATATTTTCCATTATTTTTTGCTGCCTTTACCTTCTTCGCTTTATCTTTATGGATTTTGTTCGTATCGGCTGAACCCATTTCGTGCGCAAACTCTTCGTTTAGCACTGCTGAATCAAAGCCTTTTTTATTTTTTTGCTGCGGGTCATTCTTTTTTGTCCTTTTGGCCATTATCCAACCTCCTTGTCATCCATCTAAAATTAGTGTCAGATGGAAGGAGGGATTTTATGTCTGCCAGATAAGGCCAATCATTTTTGTTCACTTTTCCAATACTTATACAGTGCTTGGGTGCCGCTATTTTCTTCGCCACTTTCTACTAATTGATCGTACAACGATTTTGCCAAAGCAAGTCCAGGTACTTCCATATTCATTTGCTCGGCTTCGTTTAGGGCAATTTTCATGTCTTTAATAAAATGCTTAATGTAAAATCCCGGTGCAAAATCGCCATTTAACATTCTTGGGGCCAGGTTTGATAATGACCAGCTCCCGGCTGCCCCGGTTGAAATGCTTTTGAGGACTGTTTCCGGGTTTAATCCTGCTTTTTCGGCGTAAATGATCGCTTCACAGACACCAATCATATTGGAAGCAATCGCAATTTGATTGCACATTTTGGTATGCTGCCCGGCTCCTGCCTTTCCTTGATAGACAATATTTGTTCCTAAAAGCTCGAGGAATGGGTGGACTGCCTCAAACGACTCATAATCGCCGCCGACCATGATCGATAACTTTGCTTCCCTTGCCCCTACATCGCCTCCGGAAACTGGTGCATCGATCGCATGAATCCCCATTTTCTTAGCCTCTTGGTAAATTTTAATTGCCAATGAAGGGGCTGAAGTAGTCATATCAATCAAATAGCTTCCGGAAACTCCATTCGAAATTAATCCATTTTTCCCGAGATATATTTCTTCTACATCCGCGGGATAACCTACCATCGTAAAAATGACTGAAGCCCGCTCTGCTACATCCTTGGGTGTGTCCACCCATAATGCTCCTTTTTCTATTAGATCTTGTGCTTTTGCTTTCGTTCTGGAATAAACGATCAATGGATACCCTGCATTGATTAAATGGGATGCCATACTTTTTCCCATTACGCCTGTTCCAATGAAACCGATCGTGACATTTTCTGTTTTAAGCATTTATATTCCCCTCACAACATATGTTTTTCTAAAGTTCTGACGAAAAATTAGTTAAATAGGCCCGTGCCAAAACTTCCTTATTATTAAAGACTTCTATGGACACCGCATGATTCTGTTCTATCATGTTTTGCAGCTCTTGGATATGCAAATCCTCTTTCAACGGAATCGGATCCATAAAAATATATTTTTCACGTTTGTCCTTTACGTCCAAATATTCCCCATTTAGAACCAGGTCCTCGCCATAAACGATTTCCCGTTTGCCAATCGCGGCCGCTAACCTGTCATCATGAATCAATACCTTGACCTTGTATAATTGCTGATCTTGAATAATCTCATTATTGATCCGAAAGCGAAACTGGAGTTCATTATTTTTGGTCAGGAGGGCATCCGCATATCGGCTTACAATCGATTCATCGGAAATGAAAGCACCGCAGCCGCTTAACAGACTGGTGCCTATTATAACTATCAGCAGGACAAATACCTTATGAATATTTTTTTGCATAAAAAAACACTCCTTTATACTTTTACAATAACCAAATCAATTTGGTCATAAACGTAAATGGAGATCTCCTGCTGTCATTCATCATATGATGTTAAATAGCTTTGACCATACCACCATCTACCAATATTGCACTACCTGTTATATAGGTATTCGCCTCTGATAGAAGAAAGGCTGCAACATTGGCAAACTCTTCCGGGGTTCCATATCTTTTTAAAGGAATCTGAGCTTTCATATGTTTTTCAATTGTTTCAATATCAAGCCCTTGCTTGTCTGCATTAACTTGATCTAAATGTTTAACCCGGTCTGTTGCGATTCTTCCGGGAGCGATTGTATTAATCAGAATATCATATGGTGCTAATTCGGAAGCTAAGGTCTTCGAAAGTCCAATGATTCCTGTTCGAAAAGTATTTGATAAAATCAATCCTGGAATAGGCTCTTTTATGGAAGAGGAAGCAATGTTGAGAATCTTTCCTCCCTGTTTTTTTAAGTATGGTAATGCTTCACGAATGGTTCGTACATAGGAAAGCAAATTGAGTTCGAAGGATGCCTGCCACGCTTCATCGGTTAATTCTTCAAAGGCACCAGCCGGGGGACCTCCAGCATTATTTACAAGCAGATCGATTGTGCCGAAGGTTTCAACAGCAAATGCTACGAGCTGTTTAATATCTGAAGGAATCGTAATATCAGTTTTTTGGTAGGCTGCTTTACCGGTTCCGATTGCTTCAAGCCTGTTACACTTTTCTTTTAACTTTTCCTCTTCCCGGCCGGAAATGACGACATTTGCTCCTTCTCTAACCAGCCGTTCAGCAATTGCAAATCCCAGTCCCTGGCTTGAGGCTAAGACGACTGCAGTTTTTCCGCTTAAATTTAACTCCACACTTATCACTCCTTGTCTCATATCTACTTAGATTATACAGGATTCATCCGGAGAATTCCTCGAAAGTGATTAAAAAAAATAAACAGATCGACCTGTTATAAGTCGATCTGTTCAACCGTGATTTTATACCTGAAGCAGCAATTCCATATTAAAGGGCATTACTCTACCAAGCCTTCTTTTCTTAATGTTTCTTCTAAACTGGCGATTGCTGTTTCAGCATCACTGCCTTCAGCGGAAATTTTGATATCGGCTCCCTTTGGAATGCCCAGAGACATAACACCCATGATTGATTTTAGATTAACCTTTTTACCTTTATATTCCAACATGATCTCTGAATTAAATTTACTTGATGTTTGTACCAATAATGTTGCAGGCCTTGCATGAATCCCTGTATCGGCAATTACTTTGAACTGTTTTTCGACCATCATAAATCAAACTCCTTTTCATAAATAGTAAGATAACCATTTCTCATATTTTGCCTTTGAAAATATATTTTAATCCTTAACGAAGGATAGGATAGCACTTTTTATTAAGACTAGACAACCAATAAACATTTAGCAGCGAGTAATGAACCAATGTCTATCCCATTTTTGTATTGTACCTTATTTTTAATACTAATACTTCTACGAAAATAAAATTTTCAAAAAAACGCCACAATATCATTTTTTCCAAAGAGAAAACGATCCTTTGAACATTGTGCCGGCTGCTACTCAATCTTTTCATCTATTGGGGTGACAGCGTCTTTCAAAGCTTCTTCCACCGCTAATGTATAATCATTTTCCGTCGTTTCGGACCATCTTAATTTATCTGCCATATAGGCAATAACTTGATCTTTCCATCTTTTTGCTGTTTGAATATCAAACAAGACCGCACCTGTACGACGGTTTAAAAAGTCAATCGGAGTAGCAATCATTTCATGCTCCAGTCCGTAAACAAGTTTTGCAAATAACTCCAAGGGAAGCCCGTATTTTTCAGCATCCGCTTTATTTATCTCTAAAAGGCCGTAAACCGTATCAATATTAGATCCGTAGATTTTTACCAATTTTTCAGCCTCTTGTTTTGTCAGTCCAATTTTCATACCTTTATTGATATGGGCAGCTACAAAAGACGGGAAATTTTTTGATCCACCTACATCCCCGCCGGAAATAGGCAGATTTCTTGTTTGACATGGAGAAAGTTCTCTGCCTTCTTCCGAGTGAAACTTCGTGGCAAGCCGATCGACGACCGTTTCGGCCATTTTTCGATATCCGGTTAGTTTTCCGCCGGCAATGGTAATAAGACCTGAATTAGATTCCCAAATTTCATCTTTTCGTGAGATTTCCGAAGCATGTTTACCCTCTTCATATATTAACGGGCGGACTCCGGCCCAACTGGATTCAATATCTGCTTCCTTTATGTGCACGTCAGGGAACATATAGTTGATCGCTTTAATAATATAGCTTCGATCACTTACCGTCACTTTCGGATTTACGGCATCTTCATTATAAAAGGTATCAGTTGTTCCCACATATGTCTTTCCGTCTCTCGGAATCGCAAACACCATCCGGCCATCAGGGGTATCAAAGTAAATAGCTTGCTTTAATGGAAAACGAGATTGATCAATTACAAGATGAACACCTTTTGACAGCTGCAACTTCTTCCCTTTTTTGGAGTGATCCATTTCTCGAAGATGATCTACCCACGGCCCGGCAGCATTGACAATCTTCTTTGCATACACTTCAAATGTTTCACCGGATAGCTGATCTTCCACAAGCGCTCCGACAACTTTCCCTTTATCATAAATCAAGTTTATGACCTTCGTATAATTGCAAGCGATTGTCCCTTTTTCAACAGCAGCCTTCATCACTTCGATTGTCAACCGGGCATCATCTGTCCGGTACTCAACGTAATAACCGCCGCCTTTTAAACCATTCTTTTTAACTAAGGGCTCTTTATTTAAAGTTTCTTCGGCCGACAGCATCGTACGCCGTTCTGATTTTTTTACTCCTGCCAAGAAGTCATACAGCCTTAAACCAATTGAAGTGGTGAACTTGCCAAAGGTACCGCCTTGGTGCATCGGGAGGAGCATCCATTCAGGAGTCGTAACGTGGGGGCCGTTTTCATAAACAATCGCCCGCTCTCTGCCGACTTCTGCCACCATTTTAACCTCAAATTGTTTTAAATAGCGGAGTCCGCCGTGAACCAATTTCGTTGAGCGGCTTGATGTTCCTGCGGCAAAATCCTGCATTTCAACGACAGCCATTTCCAGTCCTCTTGTTTGTCCATCAAGAGCAATACCGGCCCCAGTAATACCACCGCCGATGACAAGGACATCATATTCTTTTTCTTTTAATTTATTTTTAATCTCTTGACGATTTAAATTTGAAAAGTTCATTGTCCTTCCTCCTCGAGAAGTCAATCTTACAATATTAAACTTCCCTTATCCTTTTGATTAAATAGTTCTCGATAAAGAAAATTGAAATAGTTTATAGTAGGCCAAAAAGAAAAGAGACCGCAATGAACATTACCCAAAAAATGAATAATGCATTTGCGGTCTCTCCAATTTCTCTACCGTTCGCTATTAACTTAATAACAGCATATCATAAATTTATTTAATTGAAAATAACTAAAATTGCTTAAAAACTTTTTTATGTTAAATACTATAATTATCTTATTAAACATCCGTTATCCTGCAAAGAAGGCAGCCGTCCCTACCTCGAAAAAATCAGCAAATCTTGATTACTTTTCAAATAATTTCCAAAGTTCTCGATTTGATGTTGTAATGGCCGTGGCTCCGGCTTGGATTGCCTTATTTACATCTTCAGCAGTTCGTATTAACCCTCCTGCTAAAATGGGAGTTTTCACTCGCTCTTTCACTTCTGTTATGAGCGAGGGAATTGCTCCGGGAAGGACTTCAATATAATCCGGCTGCGTTTTATCAACTAATTTATAACTTTTTTCAAGTGCAGTGCTGTCAATTAAAAATATCCTTTGAACAGCACGTACCCCTTTTTGTTTCGCCTTTTGAATGACAGCTGCTTTCGTTGAAATCAAAGCAAAGGGCTTATATTCTTGGCACAAGTACTCAGTTCCATATTCGTCACTTTTAATACCATGAATTAAATCAACATGGTAAATCATTTTCTTTCCTTTTTCCTTAGCCATTTGATTAATATTCTTTATTTGAGAAATGTGCATATCTAAAAAAACGCCGATTTCATATGTACTTTGTAAAAAATGTTCAAATTCCTTCATATTCGTCGAAGCTGGTAAAATACTTTGTCTCATAAAATCACCTGGCTTAAATTGTTATATTTCATTTGGTTCAATTGCATCACACCTTCCGGAGCTAGCTCCTCGGCTCTTTTAAATATTGAAATAAAACATCGCCACCCCGCTGCCCAATTCCACGGAAATGTTTAAAATCTTCCCTTTTCACAAGAACACGGCGAAAGTCCATAAAGTCTTCATTTTTAACATAATATTCAGATAGTTCCCCAGTCTTTAAGCGATTTAAAATATCATTCACAAAGTCTTCGTTCATGATTACCACCACCTTTGCTCCTTCATTTTATCTTAATTTCCTATCAATGAAAAATGATTCAAAAAGATTTTGTACTTGATAACGTTTTCTTTTATTTTATAAGTTTTCCAACATATAATCAGTAATATCTAGAATAATTAACGAATTTGTCAAATAAAATTCTTTACGAATACTTAAAAATGGTGCAAACTGTTATTTAAATAAGATATATGGTAGAAAAAGGAGAGAGACAGAATGAAAAAAGCAGAGGTTGGTAATATTATCGAATTTCGTGGCGGTCTGCAGGGCGTTGTTGAAAAGGTAAATGAAAACTCAGTAATTGTTGACTTAACATATATGGATAATTACCGTGATTTAGAACTGGATCAGCGAACAGTTGTAAATCATAAAAATTATAAGGTCATAAAAGAAAGCGCTTATTAAAATCCAGTTAAAAAGGCAGATAACAGTCTGCCTTTCTTTATTGGTTTTTACTTTCCCTTACCCGTTTCTTCAGCAAGCTGCTTTAATGATTTCACCTTCCCATGGGGATTTTGATCCTGTTTTCTTACAGTCCATTGCCGTTCTTGTTGACTTTTAGATTGACTCATCGTCTCACTCCTTTCCCCACTATTTTTTCCTGTTTGGCTGTTCTTATGAAAAGAATTGGTTATAATGATTGATGTCATATCCTTTTTAAAAATAATTTGGTAAAATACTTGTTATTGTATTAGGTAGGGAGTTAGCCATGATTAAAAAACTGTTATTTGACCTTCGACTTATTTTTGGACTCATTATTGCTCATATCCTTATTTATTTCTCATTCCATGATAAAGTGATTTTTTGGTATATTTTTACCGGATCCATTCTTGTATTAATCACTTATTCGATGTTTCAAGGTGATGTTGACGACGAGTCGTCGTTTCTAAAATATTTTGTTTTCGGGTTGTTTTCCGGATTGGTTTTATATGGGGTGATCTGGCTGGGATATCAATTAGTCAGCCTTTTTCCCCTTCATATTGATAGGAAAATACAGACGCTGTATAAATGGTATGGACCATCTTATTTTTGGCAATACCTTGCCCTAATTTTGGTTGCTGCGCCAGGGGAAGAACTATTTTGGCGCGGCTTCATCCAAAAACGGTTGATGCTCTATTTAAAACCTGCTGCCAGTATCCTTTTAGGGGCATGTTTATATGCATCCGTCAATATTTATTCTGGCTCATTTTTATTAATTATCACCTCGCTCATTTCAGGGATTGCTTGGGGCAGTCTGTATTTTTGGAAAAAAAGCATGCCGTTGGTTATTGTTTCTCACATTGTTTTTGATATCTTGATCTTTATCATTTTCCCTTTCTAAAAAAACAGCTGTACAAACAGCTGTTTTTTATTTTTTAAAAATTGGTTCAAACGGTTTTATCCACAATAAGATAAAAATGGACATACAAATATAGCCAAATAACGGGTACAAATGGGAAAGGAGTGTCCCATAATTAACCAGACTAATCAGGTAGGAAACAGCAAAAATAGCTGTAACTGACATCATCGTAGGGATTTCAATATATTGTTTTAATTGACGATCAAGACCAAAAATGTTCCCGATGACCGAAGTAAAAATCTCCCCATATATAACTAGAATAAAAATCCAATAAAAAAATGGGGCCAGGTTCTTCATAATAATCGCCATTGGAATCTCATACAACTCCAAATTTGGAAGCATAATTAAGGTAAAATGACTGGCAATTAAAATAACTGTTAAGCCCAAACCGCCAAGAATTCCTCCCCATTTAATCGTCCAATCATCCTTGACCTCTGTTGCCACCGGAACTAACACAGCTTGTGCCAATCCAAGATTTAAGGCGGTATAGGAAAAAGGAGCGATGACACTTTTCCAACCATCTGCTGCATGCGGGATGAATAAAAATTGCTCAATAAAATTCGGCATGCGAACTGATAAAAACATTAAAATCAGGCTGAAACTGATCATAATCGGGACAACAAATGTGTTTACCGCAAATAGTCCTTTCGTACCGATAAGCATGACAACATAGGACAGAAAAATCGTTATGAATACACCGACGTTTTTCGGCAAACCCAGCTGTTCTTCAAATACTGCACCAGCACCGGCCAGCATTACCGCACTAACACCCAGGAGCATAAAAAGCATCGAAAAATTGATGATTCTGCTTGGCCATTTTCCGAACAGATGCTCATTAAATTCCTGGTAAGATTTTGCTTCAATTTGCGCCGCCATACGCATCAGTTTTGAACCAATCATGATAAATAAGTAACCGCTCATTAATATACTAATAAAGCCAAAGAATCCAAATCGCGAAAAAAATTCCACAATTTCTTTTCCTGTGGCAAAACCTGCTCCAACAACAGTTCCAATATAAACTGCCGCTATTTGAAAGGCTTGACTCCAGTTTCTATTAGCCTTCACACCATCTCCCCCTTAACATCAAATATATGAATAAAGGGACAAACAATGACGGACATTTTTCCTTTTTTGTTAACATTTTCTTAAGACAAATAACTTGAAAGTCAAAAAAGGTCAGAGTATACTAAAGTCGTAAGGTCAAATATAGTCAAAGTCAAAATAACGAGGAGGTTATTTTATATGCTTTGTCAAAAATGCAAACAAAATCAAGCAAATGTACAATTAACTATTAATGTAAATGGACAACAAAAAAATATGAAACTTTGTCATGAATGTTATGTAAAAGAACGTCAAGCATTAGGAGCAGGTTTTGGCATGAAAATGAATCCATTTGAAGGCTTTCCATTCGAAAATATTTTTAACTTTGCTCCACTAAGCCAAGATATGAATAGTCAATTTATTCCAGAAACAGACACGAGAGCGCCGCAACATGGCGGTGGTTTTATCGATCACTTTGGTCAAAACTTGACGCAAATGGCTAAAGCGGGTCTAATCGACCCGGTCATTGGCCGAGATGAAGAAGTAAAACGGGTGATTGAAATCTTAAATCGCCGAAATAAAAATAATCCGGTCTTAATCGGTGAACCCGGTGTCGGGAAAACCGCGATTGCCGAAGGCCTTGCCTTAAAAATTGCTGAAGGTAACGTTCCGGTCAAGCTGCAAAATAAAGAAATTTATTTACTCGATGTTGCTTCACTTGTTGCCAATACCGGCATCCGTGGACAATTTGAAGAACGGATGAAGCAGCTGATTTCGGAGTTAAAAGAACGAAAAAATATTATTCTGTTCATTGATGAAATTCACTTGCTCGTAGGTGCCGGTTCAGCCGAGGGTTCAATGGATGCCGGAAATATCTTAAAACCGGCTCTTGCTCGCGGCGAGCTGCAAGTAGTCGGCGCAACAACATTAAAGGAATACCGTCAGATTGAAAAGGATGCTGCATTAGAGCGCCGCTTCCAACCGATCCAAGTCCAAGAACCAAGCATCGAAGCAGCAATTGAGATTTTAAAAGGGATCCAGAAAAAATATGAGGATTATCATGAAGTCAGCTACACAGATGAAGCAATCCGAGCCTGTGTCATGCTATCACAACGCTATATTCAAGACCGATACTTACCGGATAAGGCAATCGATCTATTGGATGAAGCCGGCTCTAAATTAAATTTAACATCTGATTATCATAGTAAAGACCAAATTGAAGGACGCTTAAAAGAGATTGCTAAAGAAAAAGAAGCAGCCCTCAAACAAGAAAACTATGAAAAAGCAGCAAAACTTCGTGATGAAGAAGCAAAATTAGAAAAAGCATTAAATCATGATTTCAGTTCTGAAAGACCTGTTGTCACAGTTTCCCATATTCAAGAAATCGTTGAAGAAAAAACCGGTATTCCGGTTGGCAAACTACAACAGGATGAACAGCTTAAAATGAAACAGCTGGAAGACAATCTCAACAAAAAGGTTATTGGCCAGGAAAAAGCGGTCCAAAAAATAGCCAAGGCAATCCGCCGCAGCCGTGCCGGTTTAAAGGCGAAAAACCGTCCAATCGGATCCTTCCTCTTTGTCGGTCCTACAGGGGTTGGTAAAACCGAGTTAACCAAAACGCTGGCGGAAGAACTATTTGGCACAAAGGATTCGATGATTCGCCTCGATATGAGCGAATACATGGAAAAACACAGCGTATCCAAATTAATCGGTTCCCCTCCAGGTTATGTAGGCCATGAAGAAGCAGGACAATTGACTGAAAAGGTGCGCCGAAATCCTTATAGCATCATTTTGTTGGATGAAATTGAAAAGGCACATCCGGATGTACAGCATATGTTTCTGCAAATTCTCGAGGACGGCCGCCTCACCGACAGTCAGGGACGAGTCGTAAGCTTTAAGGATACTGTTATTATTATGACAAGTAACGCCGGCAGCTCGTTTAAACCGATTCATGTTGGCTTTGGCGTCAGCGAGGCTGTAGAGGAAGCAAGTATTCTTGATTCATTAGGCGGATTCTTTAAGCCGGAATTTTTAAACCGCTTCGATAGTATCATTGAATTTAACGCACTTGATAAGGAGCATATCTTGCAAATTGTTGACCTGATGATCAACGAATTAATGGAAACATTAGCTGAGCAAAATATCGAATTCACGATTACCGCCGAAGCAAAAGAAAAATTAGCAGAACTTGGCTACCATCCTGCATTTGGTGCTCGTCCGCTCCGTCGGGTTATTCAGGAACAGCTTGAAGATAAAATTGCAGACTTTATCTTAGACCAACCTGACATCAAGCAGCTGGCCGCGATTGTGGAAAATGGGGAATTAAAAGTCACTGCCAAAGCTGCAGTTGTTCAATAAAAACGAAGCGAAGCCATAAAGATCATGGCTTCGCTTTTTCTTTATAGATTTTTATCATCTACAGAATTTAGATAATCTTCAATTACCCCAACCACAGACTCGATGCAGCCATCTTCAAATGGTGAAATCAAATTTGCAGCCTCTACCAGTTTGGTAAATGACATACTGCCGCCAAGCTTGCAAAGCTTCAAATAATCGGCCCAAGCTTCTTCCATATTTTCTCTGGAACGTTTCCAGAATTGGAAGGCGCAAATTTGCGCAAGGGTATAATCAATATAGTAAAATGGTGAGTTATAAATATGACCTTGGCGTTGCCAGAAGCCGCCATTTTCTAAATACTCAAAGCCATCATAATCTTTATGCGGCAAATATTTATTTTCAATCTCTTTCCATGCCTGCTTACGCTCTTGCGGTGAGCTTTGAGGATGTTCATACACCCAATGCTGGAACTCATCAACTGACACACCGTATGGCAGGAATAGCAATGCTTCACTTAAGTGTGAAAACTTATACTTTTCCGTATCCTCTTTAAAGAATAGATCCATCCAAGGCCAAGTAAAAAATTCCATACTCATCGAATGAATTTCACATGCTTCATACGTAGGCCAATAATATTCAGGAATTTCAAACTGGCGGCTTGAATACACTTGGAAGGCATGGCCTGCTTCATGTGTCAAGACATCAATATCCCCTGACGTTCCGTTAAAATTAGAAAAGATAAATGGCGCCTTATATTTTTCAATGTAGGTACAATAACCGCCGCTTGCCTTGCCTTTCTTGGCGAGAAGATCCATTAAGTTGTTTTCCCGCATAAAAGCAAAAAATTCGCCGGTTTCCTTTGAAAGCTCCTGATACATCTTCTGGCCGTTCTCAATGATCCATTCAGGACTTCCTTTCGGCACGGCATTCCCCGTTAAGTAATTTAAATTTTCGTCATAATATTTTAATGTATCCAAGCCTAAACGTTCCTGCTGCCTCTTCTTCAGCTTTGTGGCGATGGGAACAATATAATCCTTTACCTGCTGGCGGAAATTCGCCACCATTTCAGCATTGTAATCTGTCCGCATCATGCGATGGTAGGCAAGTTCAACAAAGTTTTTGTAACCAAGTGTCTGGGCAATTTCCGTTCTTACCTTGACAAGTTCGTCGTAAATCCGATCAAGTTCAGCCTCATGTTCGGCAAAAAAGCCGAATTTAGCTTCACTAGCCCGCTTGCGCATTTCCCGATCCTTTGATTCGATAAACGGGTCAATTTGAGCAAGTGTACGTTCCTCACCTTCAAACTCAATCTTGGCTGAAGCAATCAGTTTTGTGTACTCGGTTACAAGGCGGTTCTCTTTTTGCAGCTGCGGAACAATTTCAGGCTTAAAGGTTTTCAGCTGACTTTCTGCCAGGGCAAAAAGCTGAGTTCCCCATTTGGCTTCTAATTCAGGGCGAAACTTAGAATCAACCAATGCTTGATAGTACTTGGTTACTAAACCTTCTACCTCTGGGCCAATCTCATCCATATAATCCTGCTCTGCCTTGTAAAACTCATCATTTGTGTCTATGGAATGACGAATGCTGCAAAGGGTAAACATCGTTTCAAGATTATTTCTAATCTGATTAATTTCATTCATGGCGTTGCTTTGTTCTTCAACAGAAGGGGCGTTTTCAAAACGTGCTAATGCTGCATTAAATTTAGCTTTCACTTCCTCCAAGTCAGGACGTACATATGTAAAATTTTCAAAGCTCATGAATTTAGCCTCCTTTTAAATTTTTTTAATTTTCGAATCTATCTTATTATACTATCCAAAACGGATCCTTACAAAAAAAATACGACCGGACGGCCGTATTAAAATTTCCCTGCGGATAATCCTAATTTTTTCAACAATTCAATTGCAGCTGTCTTCTCTTCTTCAGTTAAACTGGACATCAACTTGTCAATTTGTTCTGCATGTTCTGGAAAAATATCCTGGATCAGTTTTTTCCCGTCATCGGAAATATGAGCATAGATGACTCTTCGATCTTTTGGACAAGCGATTCTATTCAATAGTCCCTTATGTTCAAGTTTATCGACGACATAAGTAATACTTCCGCTGGCAAGCAAAATTTTTGCGCCAATTTGCTGCAGCGGCTGATCCCCTTTATGATAGAGAAGTTCCAAAACGGCGAATTCAGTGGGATTTAACCCAGCCGCTTGAATCACTTTATTTACATGCTCATTGATCGCTTTATAGGCTCTGGAAAGGACAATAAATAGCTTTAAAGATGTTGCTGTTGATTCATTTTCCATCGTAACGCATCCTTTAAAATTTTTGAAAAGTCGTATTGAAATGAAACAAGTTTTAAATATCTCGATTTCAAAATTATTATAAAAAATTTTCGCAGGACTGTCAATTTACCATATAAGGATGCCTGATCAGGACAGTTATTTTGTGTAGCGACTGGTCCACAGGGGTTTCGGTTTTTTTATTTTCAAAGGCGAAATAAATATTTTTCAAATTAATAGTATAGTAGTAAGATATAGTAAAAGAAAATTCAGATAAGTGAGTTGAAAAGGAGACTATTATGAGCCAACAAGCGGTTTTACCCCGCCAGAAAACACCAAATACATCTGAAGCAACTATATTTAAAATACTTTTTGTGATCGGGCTGTGCCATCTACTCAATGATGCGATTCAAGCTGTCGTTCCGGCGATGTTTCCAATCTTGGAAAAATCGATGGGGCTGTCCTTCACACAGTTAGGGATTATTGCTTTCTCGTTAAATATGGTCTCTTCGGTAATGCAGCCGTTAGTCGGCTATTTTACTGACAAAAAGCCAATGCCCTTCGCCTTGCCAGTCGGTCTTAGCTTTACATTGGTAGGGGTATTAGGGATCGGCTTAGCTCCGAATTTTGCATTGATCGTCCTATCTGTTTTGTTGATTGGTCTCGGTTCTGCAGTGTTTCATCCTGAAGGATCAAGGGTTGCCTACATGGCGGCGGGAACCCGGCGGGGACTGGCCCAATCGATTTATCAGGTGGGCGGAAACACGGGACAGGCTTTGGCACCTTTGATTACCGCCCTTATTTTGGTTCCGCTAGGACAAATTGGGGCATCGTGGTTTACGATTGTGGCAGCACTGGCAGTCATTTTATTAATTTATATTGCCAAATGGTATAGTGAAAGATTGGCGGTATTCCCTGCCCGCAAACAGAGAAACAGTTCAAGCAATAGTCAGCAGGAGCGGTTATCATCGGATGTTAAAAAAGCATTGGGATTCATTTTGCTGTTAATCTTTGCCCGATCCTGGTATATCTCCGGGATGACAAACTTCTATGCCTTCTACGCCATAAAGGAGTATGCCCTGACGATTAAACAATCGCAAATTTTCTTATTTGCCTTTTTAGTATCAGGTGCGTTGGGAACATTTCTTGGTGGCCCATTGGCCGACCGATTCGGTAAGAAAACGGTCATTTCATTCTCAATGCTGGGGACACTGCCGTTATCCATTTTACTGCCATATGTTCCACCGCTGGTAGCATTCATCATCCTCATGCTTACTGGATTTATTTTAATGACCAGTTTTTCAGTAACGGTTGTTTATGCTCAAGAACTAGTACCAGGGAAAATCGGAACGATGTCTGGTCTGACTGTCGGGCTGGCGTTCGGAATGGGGGCAATTGGTTCGGTTGGATTAGGTTATCTTGCCGATTTAATAAGCTTACAAACGATGATCACCTGGCTGGGAATGCTGCCAATATTAGGTTTAACGGCCTTCCTTCTACCTTCTGATCGCAAGGTGGCAGAATTTAATAGAAAATCATCATAAGTTGAAGGGCACTGCCCTTCCTTTTTTCATCTTTGAAAAACTTTCGAAAAATTTTAATAATTAATCGCTCAATTACCGTACACCATTTCATATAATAAAGATACACCATAAAAAATAAGGAGGACCATAAATGAAAACTCCAAATTACCATGACTTTTATCAAATGGCCTTAATTCCAATAGGTAAAAGAGACAAGACAGCACTAATTGAATCTGACGCTGCAAAACCAGAATCGCCCATCACCCATTGGCTTATTGCCGTTGAAGGGGTACAGCTCCCGCAGGCAAAAATATATTTTCACTGGAAGGTTACGATTTATCCAGCTACCAGTGATGCCGACTTCAATTGGCAAACACCTTTTTACAGCTCAGAAAATATGGAAGAGATCGACAACGCGATTGTACTTGCCTCTTTATTTATCGTTTCAGCCAAAAAAGGCAACTTGACTGAAGCTGCATTATTAGAGAAAATCAGCTAATCCCTGCCTCCAATCCCCTCGCTGCTTGACCTTTCTTTTTCCCATTCCTTGTGAAAATAAGTACATATAGTATTAACCAAAAAGTGTTGTTTGCTATTTTCACAAACAACACTTTCCGTTACATATTCTACTAGAATAAGCCTGTTATTTCACCATTACTATTGATATCAATTCTTTCCGCAGCCGGCACTTTCGGCAATCCAGGCATTGTCATCATCGTACCGGTGATAGCCACAATAAAACCGGCTCCGGCAGATACTTTCAAATTTCGGACGGTAATATGGAAGCCCTGTGGTCTGCATAGTAATTCTTTATTATCCGAGAAAGAATACTGAGTTTTGGCAACACAAATCGGTAATTTTCCAAAGCCCATTTCAGTTAATACTTTTAGTTCTTTTTTTGCTTCGTTAGTAAAATCGACCCCGTCAGCGCCATAAATTTTCGAAGCAATCTTTGTTAGTTTTTCGGCAATCGAATCTTCATCATCATAGACAAATTGGAAATGATTCGCTTCATCGACAATCTGTTTTACCTTTGTTGCTAATTCCAAGCCGCCTTTACCGCCTTTAGCCCAAACATCTGCCAGAATCGCTTCAACCCCAACAGCTGCACAAGCCCGCTTCACTGCTTCAATTTCTTCCTCTGTGTCTGTCGGGAATTTATTAATGGCTACAACTAATGGCAGGCCATAATGTTCTTGAATATTTTCAATATGCTTCAATAAGTTAGGCATACCTTTGACAACTGCTTCTACGTTTTCTTTGCTTAATTCTGTCTTATTTACTCCGCCGTGAAGTTTCAATGCACGAATCGTCGCCACTAAAACGACTGCATCTGGTTGGATACCTGCTATTCTGCACTTAATGTCAATGAATTTTTCAGCGCCCAAGTCTGCACCAAAACCAGCTTCTGTTACAACATAATCAGCATATTTTAACGCCAATTTTGTGGCAATTACACTGTTACAGCCGTGGGCAATATTGGCGAATGGGCCACCATGAATAATCGCCGGTGTTTTAGCCAATGTTTGAACCAGGTTAGGGCGAATCGCATCTTTCAATAATACAGTCATTGCTCCTTCAGCCTTCAAGTCTCCAGCCGTTATGGCTCTTCCATCATAGGAATAGCCGATCACAATTCGTCTGATTCTGTCTTTCAAATCATCCAAATCACTAGATAAACAAAGGATTGCCATAATTTCTGATGCTACAGTGATATCATAACCGTCTTCTCTGGGCACACCATTTGTTTTGCCATTTAAACCATTGACAATGTAACGCAGCTGCCGGTCATTCATATCAACAACACGTTTCCAGGTAATCCGACGATTATCAATTCCTAACTCATTGCCGTGGAAAATATGGTTATCAATCATCGCAGCTAGCAAGTTATTGGCAGCACCAATGGCATGAAAATCACCGGTGAAGTGTAAATTGATATCTTCCATTGGGACTACTTGGGAATAGCCGCCGCCGGCTGCTCCACCTTTTACACCAAATACCGGTCCCAGTGATGGTTCGCGCAGGGCAACGACCACTTTTTCTCCTTGTTCATGCAATGCGTCAGCTAAACCAACCGATGTTGTTGTTTTCCCTTCTCCGGCTGCCGTTGGGGTTATTGCCGTTACCAGGATCAATTTCCCGTTTGGCTGGTCTTTCATGCGCTCCAATTCATTGATATCTAATTTTGCTTTATACCTCCCATATAAATCGATAGATTGTTCATCGATTCCTATGCTTTTGGCGATATCAGTAATCGGCAGCATCTTATTTTGGTTAGCAATTTCAATATCCGATAAAAATGCCATCTTCATTCTCCTTTATTTGTGCTACTTCCATTATAGCGAATTTTCAATTTGTTGATAAATATAATCTGCAAGTTCCGTACCTTTTACTAAAAGAGCTTTACCATTTTCAGCGTATTCATTTCTGAATCTATCATCTTTAACGCCGCCGATATTAATCAGAACATTTAACCAGCTGCCATAAAGACCTGCTTTCATTGTAAGGGCGGCTACACCTAAATCGCTGGCAGCGTTTGTATTGGATTTACCAACAGCTTTTGAAGTTAATTCAAGCCCTTCAAGAATTAATTCCATTGTATGGAAAGGAACTTTGGTTGCATATTTTAAGGCATCTTGCATTGCTGCTTTTCTTTTTTCTTTATCCTGTTCTGTTTCTTTAGGTAAAGCAAATACGGCAGATACTTTATTAAACGCTTCAGTGTCAGCATCAATGGCAGCCAGCAGCTTATCATTAAGCTCTTTCAACTCTACTAATAATGCTTTCATTTCTTCGTCATATTCGGCATATTTCTTTTTCCCAATGGTTAATTCGCATACCATTCTTGTTAAGGCAGCTCCCACGCTGCCAGCAAGAGCGGAAGCAGAGCCGCCTCCTGGAGCAGGTTCATCAGAACCAAGTTTCGCAACAAAGTCAGTAATTGTTAAATCTACTAATTTATCCATAACAATTCTCCTAATCTATTAAAAATATTAATGTGTTTGACCGGCGTTAGCAGTTTCGGCAACTGCTTCATTTTTAACCAAAGTAGCTTCTCTACGTGATTTTAGTCCAGAACGGATCATTTGAATGGCTGTATAGATAACTACTACGAAAATGACCTTCTTCAATAAATCAATTGGCATATTTTTAACCAGTAAGGCCGCAATAGCCACCCCAATTGGTCCGCAAATGAGATAAGCTAATGATGCTTTACGGTGATATTGGCCTTCTTTAACATATTTTGCACCGGAGATGGTTTGCATGAACGCTGTTGCTCCTGTCATCAGCGGGTATGCAGTTAATGGAGATAAGCCTAATACGAAAGACATTGCCATAATTGGTGCATACTGACCGATTCCGAGACAAGCCGCTACACCTACAACAAAACACCAAACAAATCCGATAATTAATTTAACTCCGCGTAATCCGATCGCTACTCCGTTCATGGTGAATAGGTTAATAAAGCCGGCAAACATAAGAAATGCAACGATAAATAGAGCGATGCCCATTCCCCATTGGATTTTGATTTCAGGTAATTTTGACACGATTGCCGCACCAAAGTAAGCCCCCAGCATTGTGGCACCAATTAAAACAACGAGCGTTAAGTAGTCTACTTTTACAATGCTGATAAAAACAAATGCTTCCAAAAAAACAGATGCGGTTGTTCCTACATTCAAAGTACCAGGAATTTTTTTATCCGGCATCATTTTTCCAAGCTTAAACGTTGCGGTTGATGTTGCAAAGCTGCCGATTCCGAGTGTATCGAAAAAGTTAAAAATAGCCCCTAAAATCCCAAATGTATAGAATTTGCCTCTTGACTCATTTTCAAGGGTGCCCTCTTTTTTCGCTTTTGCATAATCTTTCATGAAGATAACTAAGTAATTAAGGAATAATAACACCAACACACCTAAAAGCACTTTAATGAACATAAATAGTTCCCCTTCCCAATTTATTAGGAAAATTCCTCAAAAAGGGGCATCTTGTAGAATGGCTTCTGATCAAAATGCCCCGGCTGAAATCATTACAATGTTGCAGGTTGAAGGTGATATTCAATAATTTGTTCAGCATCAAAGCCAATTAATCCCATGTTTTCTTCTAATACTTTCACTAATTTCACATAGTCTTTGCCATCAAATTCATAACCGAATGCTCTTGCAGCTTCTTCGACATAAACTTGTTTAACTGGTCCCACAATTTCTGTACCAATTACTTTTGTGTCGCGTTCTTCGGCTTTTTTAGCTACATAGTCACGTAACATAACAAGTGGTGTTTCCGTGCAGTTAAATACATTCATGGAAACAGCAGTGCCAGGTTTACCTTCATCTTTAAAGCCGACGCTCTTTATTGATAACCATCCGTGCTCTTCACTCTTCACTAATTTAGCAATTTCTTTGGCAATGCTGACATCTTCAGATTCTACGAACACGTTGTATGCTACTAAGCCTTCATAGTCAGCAGTAACGGTACAAGCACCCATTTTTGCATCTAATTCGCCATTAACAGATAAATCGGGTTTTCTTGTTTCATAATCTGGATGGTTTTTATCTTCCAAAATTGCTTTTAACCCTTCGTATTGACCACGGCGGATATTGGTATTTGATTTTTTGTATTCCGTGCGCGCATTTAATCCGGAGAAGTATACCGGAACCTTATAATGATCGAATAAAGATTGTCCTAATTTTTCAGCCAATGCGATCGTTTCTTCGATTGTGACATTTTCCAATGGGAAAATTGGGAATGTATCCAGTGCCCCAATACGTGGGTGATCACCTTTTTGAACTTCCATATTTACATGTTTAAAAACTTTTTCGGCCATTTTTAACATGGATTCCTCGACATGGTCCGTATCAACGATATAGGTTAAAACGGTTCTGTTGAAATTATGCTCTGGTTCAACCCCGACGATCTTAACCGATTCAACCTGTCTTACCGCATTGACAACTTCGTTAACAACATCAAGCTTTTGACCTTCACTAAAGTTTGGAACAGCTAATAAAAGTTTCTTGCCCATAATGTAACTTCCTCCTTAAGGTTTATTGCTTACACCTTGAGTCTAATTTGTAAGCGTCAACAAAACGTCTAAATGCAGCTATAGACAACTTAAATTGGGGAGATATTCAGTGACAATTTTGTGGCAGCAAGAAACTTGCAGGTTTTATTCCTTTTATACTGGAAATAATTTTGTATGGATATGAATTTCATCACTATAAGGAGCAAAACCTCTAAATAGTAAAAGACTGCCTGAGGCAGCCTTTTAGTCTTATAAAAATTTAGTAAAATCCAACTATTTCATTCTCTCTTCTAAGTAATCTTCGCACTTTTTGTCTAACGGTAGAAATAAAATATAAAGAACCAGTAATAATCAAAAAGTCATCATTAGTCATTTGATCCAAAAGCTCTGAGATGGCTCTTTCCCAGTTGTTGATGACTGCTATTTTTCTATGACAGTGCCGGGCTATTTCCACTGCACTTAAGGCAGAGTCATATTCAAATGAAGTAATCGTGATCTCTGCCTGCTTGATGTCTTCCAGTAAACGAATCATTCCTGAAACATCTTTAGTATGAATGGCGGAAAATAGAATAAAAAGTTTACTTTCTGCCGACCTATTTAATAACATTCCTTGTAAGTTGTCATGCAATCTTTCCATTCCCGGTACATTATGGGCTCCATCCACGATGACTAAAGGTCTCTCAGAAAGTATTTCCATTCTCCCTGGAATAAAGGCATTATTCAAACTTTCAGCGACTATTTTCGGTTCTACAGACAATTGACATTTTTCCATGTATAATAGATACATTTGGAGAGCCGTCCCGGCATTTTCGACTTGATGTGAACCTATCATGGAAGTACTCAAAATCGGAAATGAATGTCCGGCGTTGTTAAAGGAAAAATATTCATTAGTCAATTGTTTGGACATGATATAATCTACATAATACTCTTTATTGTAGCGGTAAATTTTCGCTCCAGTACTACGGACCTTTTTTTCAATGACATGTAATGCATTTTCTGGGAGATTGCCCGTGACTACCGTACCATTCTGCTTAATAATTCCCGCTTTTTGCTCGGCAATTTGTTCGATGGTCTGTCCCAAAATCTGCATGTGATCCAATCCAATCGTCGTAATTCCGGATACAAGCGGATGTCCAACATTTGTACTGTCCAATAACCCTCCAAGTCCTACCTCAATTACAGCAACGTCCACTTTTTTCTCGTGAAAATAATAGAACATCATTGCCGTAACAAGTTCAAACTCTGTCAGTCCAAATAAATCTTCAGTTTTATCCATTTTATCGACAATAGGCCGAAGCACATTTATTAAATAAACAATGTCTTCATCGGGAATGTGACGACCATTTATACAAATTCTTTCGTTAAACCTTTCGATATACGGGGAAGTATAGGTTCCAACTTTGAAGCCGCTGTTCATAAAAAGTTCCTTTAAATAGGTGACAGTCGATCCCTTGCCATTCGTACCGGCGATATGAACGAACTTTACATCATCTTGAGGGTTTCCTAATTGATCTAATAAATACCGAATTCTAAAGAGACCCGGCCGGGAACCAAATTGTTCCCGGGAGCGAATGTAATTCATCGCTTCGTTAAATTTTTCCTCCATGTTCTTTCCTCGATTCAAATTTAATATAATTCATAAGCAGCATGTATAAAAGACCTACATCAATTGGGAATAAAATAACGTTTTTTATGATTCTTGGCACAGCGAATAAAGGACTGCCATACATGATATTGAGCCAAATTGGTGTCATTATTAAACTAACAACGATCGCCTCTAGTAAAACGGCTGCGGCTACTCTTAATAAAGTGATGTTTTTTTTATGCAGAACTAACCCGTAAATACCCCCCATCACTAAGGCATTTAACGTGAAGCCTGGGAAAAAGAACCCATTTGGTCTTAATAGGAAGCCAATCACATCGGCAATTGATGCCGCAATGCCCGCATTGATCGGTCCATATAAATAAGCTAATAAGGCGATAGGTAAAAAGGCAAAACCAATTTCCATAGTAGGCCCCAACGAAAGCGTCATTTGGTTTAATACTAAATTTAGGGCAACTAATAATCCCATTGTTGTCAGTTTCTTCGTCGATATTTTGCTATAAGTTGTGGATATTTGTCTCTCTACACGCATAATAATGTTCCCTTCTTCTTTTTGTGAAATTTATTTAGTTTGCTCGTTTACTGATAGCTTGGTGAAAGAATTTTTCTTCAGTTGAGCTTACACGCTGTTCTTCATCATTTTTTTGGTAATAAGCAAGTGAATATAATCCACCTACAAGAATTGCTCCCCCTGCTGCATTACCCAACCATACCGGGATGACATTGAACAAGAAATCAATCCATGTTAATTTTCCAAGGAAAATGGCAGCCGGAATAACGAAAAAATTAGCGACAACGTGCTGAAAACCAATTAAAACAAAGATCATGACAGGAAACCAAATGGCTAAGATTTTTCCGGCAAAATCTTTGGCGCCTAAGGATAGCCATACACTGATCCCTACAAGCCAGTTACAGCCTATACCAGAGATAAACGCCTGAATAAAACTAGCATCAACTTTTGCCTGTGCCGTCATAACGGTTTTTTCAGTAAAAACACCTTCTGTTAAACCAATTACATGCCCGAATAAATAAGCAACAAAAATGGCGCCTAAGAGGTTAAAGAAAGTGACCAACAGCCAATTTATTGCCAAGTTTACAAATGAAACTTTCCTGGCAAACCAAGCAGTACCAACTACCATCATATTACCGGTTATTAGTTCACCTCCCCCGAGTAAAATAAGAATAAGGCCAATTGGGAATACACTTGCTCCAATTAAATGCGGCAAACTCCCCCATTCATGCGGCATATTTCCAGCAACCCTTATATACGCCAAGTAACCAAGTGCAATAAAAGCACCGCCTAAAAAGGCTAAAATCATAATTTTTTTATATGACATTTGCGACTTTTCAATTCCTTTTTTTACAGTAACATTCAAAATCTCATCCGGACTACAACCGTTCATCCTGAAATCCTCGCTTTCTATTGTCCTATCGCAATTCAACGACTTTATTGTAGTTGATATTCTCTAGATTTGGACATTGCTAATTTGGTTGCCTTTAGTACCTGGCTGGCTAACATGGTAGTAGTTACATCCCCCACTCCTCCAGGTACTGGTGTAATATAACTGGCTTTTTCAATGACTTCATCGAAAAGTACATCACCATGCACTTTACCGGATTCATCGACTGATATGCCGACATCGACGACAACCGCTCCATTCTTAATATGGTTTTTCGTTATTAAACCTCTTTTGCCAGTTGCGGAAATGACTATATCTGCTTCCCGGGTGATTTCTTCAAGATTTTTCGTATAAATATGAGCTATCGTTACGGTCGCTCCATGATTAAGCAGCATGATGGATAATGGTTTTCCAACAACTGCACTATGACCGACAATGACAACATGAGCCCCCTGAAGGACTATTCGATAATAGGATAAAAGTTCCATCACTGCCAAAGGTGTACAGGCAAGTAAGCCATTCATTTTGCCATTCATAATTTTTCCCACATTAAATGGCGCAGTTCCTTCAATGTCCTTCTCGGGAACTATCAGATTATGATCTGTTAAATGGCTTGGAAGCGGACGAAATAAAAGAATACCATGGATGTTATCATCCTCATTTTTTTTCTTCATAAAATTTAAAAATACTTTATCTGTAATTTCTTCCGGAAAAATTGATTCATGATGGCGAATTCCTAGGTAATCAAATTTCTTTTTAATCGAATTTTCATATGTTCTTGCGTCTCCCTTCCCACCTACTCTAATAATCTCTACATTGGGAACAATCCCTTTGCTTCTCAAATAATTCATCTCGTCCTGTAGATACTCCATTTTATATTTGGCTACTTTTTTCCCCACCATTAAAACAGTCATTGCTTCACCCTCATTCTTTAATAAACTTTTATTTACTTCCAGTTTAAGACGTTGCCATCCATAGAACGTCAAAAGGATGCCAAGAAAAAAAATAAGCCTTAAATCCGTTGATTTAAGGCTTGATGCATCCCTGCTTCTAGCTAACCAAAGAGGGCTGCTCCATTAATTTTCTTTTTTTCTCTTCACATGTTGCACAATCAAAGTCAGATAAATATTTTTCGAAGGTATTAAATAGCCCTTTATCCGTTTCCATTGCATTTACAATTGATTTCTTCAGTTCAAGAAGACTGATTAATTCTTGCGGATTCCGCAGTATTTGTGCATGTTCCTCTGCTTTCATTAAATAAGATAAAGCGTTTTGATAATCTTTTTCCATTAAAAGTAATAAACACATATATATTTCAGCAATTGGCTGACTTAAATTATAAGCTAGCTTATTGTAAATACTTAATGCGCTTTGCAAGTGCTCTTTCGCTTGCGAGTAATCCTTCAAATAATAACACGCTACACCGGCATTTGTTTTAAATAAGGAGAGGCTAATCCATAAATTTTTTTCATCGCAAATAGAAATTGCTCTCTCAAAATAATGGAGAGCTCCTGCATAATCTCCATGTTCCATGCGAATAACACCGATATTACGATAACAAGCAGCTATATTCAAGCGATATTTCTCATATGTTTCGATATCCTGTGTATGAATCGAGATACTTTCACGGAAATATTCTTCTGCTTGTTTGAAATTCCTCTTTAAAAACTCATACATCCCCCAATATCGGAGCCAAATCCCATTTTTATATTTTTCTGTAGAGTTTTGTTGCATTATCGGTTCTGCCTGCGCCAATACCTGTCCCAGTACTTTCGTATCACAAGTTTGAATGGCATAAATAATTTTTTGTTCATAACCTTTTAACACAAAATCATATTGCTTTAATTTGGCAGCCAATTTAATAACCTGCTCGATCTCGATTAAACCTCTCTCATAGTAGCCTCTGCGAATATTAAATCGACCATTTAAAAACAACACATTCATTTCAAAGATTGGAATTTCCTCATTTAAAGGAAAGTCGTCCTTAACCTTTTCGAGCAGAGCCATTAAACTCGTTAAGTTTTGCTCGATATGTTCTTCCCCAATATACAACTTACTAAAAGACTCATTATCGAAATTTATTGTTGGAAAACGTTCATGAATAAAATTAAGAAACGTACTCAAGCTTTTTATTCTATATCTTAATAATTCAATATCATTGCAAGCCCTTTCAAAATGATAAATAAGTTTATGATATATATTATTGTCACTCAAATTATTCTTTAAATTACATTCAAGCAATTTTCCAATGCGGTTATGCAATATCCTTTTTTTACCAGTGGGAATTTGCATATATTGAAACTCCCGTAATTTTTGATGGACAAATGAATAACAAATATCCCGCTGATACGTTATTTCCTTTAAAAATCCTTTCTCAACCAATCCTTCGGCGACTTCAATAATTTCCAATTCATCTAAATCGATAAACTCCTTTAAAACAGAAATAGAAACCTCATCATAGAAGAGTGAAGCAATTTCTACTAATTTTTTTTCAATCTCATTTAAGTCAATGAACCTAAACTTCAGTACATCCTGCATTCGCGGTGTCAGCCCATCATTAGACTGATGATTCATGATGGCATGGATATATTCAGTTAAGAAAAAGGCATTTCCTTCCGTTTCATGATATATTTCTTCCAACAAATTACGGGTAATTTTTTCTTGTGGCAATGCCCGATCTATAAATCTTTTTACTTCATCTTCATTAAAAGCGTTAAGTTCGATCATTTTCACTTTTGCATAATGATTGATATAAACAAGGAATTTTTCCAGTTCAGAATTCATTTCATTTCTTGTTGTTAAAAAGAATAAACAATTATTCATTTCATCATTTACCAGCAAACTATCCAATAGACGCATACTCCTTGCATCCATCCAATGAATATCTTCAAAGACCAGTATTAACTTTTTTCGACTCGAGACAACTTTCAGTACTTCAACAATCACGTCTTCAATTTCAAACAATTTATGTGCTTCACTGTCATGCGTTGGTCTATTAAGCAATTCTTTCTTATAACTTTCAAATTCGGGAGCAAAAGTTCCAAGTACGTCCAATAAAGAAAGTGGTAATGTCATTTTTTCTGCTTTAACCACTTTTAAAATATTGACTAAAATGGTTTTCCATGGCCGCAAAACATAATTTTCTTCAAATTTATAACAGTTGGCTTCCACGATATTCACAGTTTTATTTGTTATTTCTGTTACAAAATACTCTTTTAAGCGTGTTTTCCCGACACCCATGGCACTACGAATCAAAATGGAATGATAAGGTTCATTTTTAATAAAACTATCGTAGATATTTTTTAATAGTCTTTTTTCTTGGTCTCGGCCAATAAAGAATTTTTGGGAGATTTTAACTTTTTCTCTTTCATTCATTAAATCAAGGATTTCATTGTAAACTTTTTGAGTTTCATCGTTGGGGGCAATATCTAATTCACGGAGTAGTAAATCTGACAAGTCATTATAAATAACAATCGCATTCGAGTATTTTTGCTGTTCTTTATAACAATTCATCAATTCAATATAACCACTTTCATCATATTCGTCTAACTCGATAATCTTCCGGCAAATATTTTCTAGTTGAAAGTAATTTTTATTTTGTTTATGTTCAGTTAACTGATTCCATAGTCGCTCGCTATAAATAAAATTACATTCATCCCTAACCTTATACATCCACCGTTCAAACTCAACAGCATCTTTTACGGTCATCCCCTGTAAAAATTCACCTTTAAATACTTCGACATTGTGATCATTCTGAATAAACTCATCATAATCCGATTCAATTATTACATCGGGATTCAAACATACGGCAGAAAGTCCATTATAAGAAAATACCTCTATATCTTTAAACAGCTTCTTCAAAGTATACAAGGCGTTTCTTAAATTCTTTTTAGCAATTTTATCTTCCATATCAGCCCATAGTAAATTGGCCAACTGGTCTCTTGAAGCATATTTATTAACAACCAAATAATAAAAAAGCGCTTCCGCTTTTCCATAGGGAAAAATTATTCTTTTATTATCGACAGTTGTCCTATAGTTACCAAAAAAATGAACGATGATTTTCTCCATTATTTTATTTACTCCTCTCTACTTGATTTGAAATTCAGAGTAATAAAAATGTTGCTGGAAAAAACACTACTTATCAAGACATAGATAGGCCAAATTAATTTTAACATATGGCAATTTCAATCATTGAATGGGTATTTGAACTATTTATGAAAATTTAAACAAAGCACACCTAAAATAAAGAACTCGTCATTTTGACGAGTTCTTTGATAAGCAAATGAGTAGATAAAAACTAGCATTATGCCAACCGGAACACGATTCCATGTCCACCCTTGGGATATTCCCATTTAATGTTCTGGTATGGACAGCCGATCCGACAGCTGCCGCATTCGTGGCAGCCTTCATAGCCGACCTGCATCCGCGTACCTTCCCATTTATAAACTTCAGCAGGACAAAAGATGGTACAAATTTTATCTGGGCATTTAGTCATGCAAATGTCATGATCAAGTACAGTTAAATGAGACTTCGTATCACACTTGAATCGTAGAAGATACTGTTTTTCTTCAATATTCTTCGTTGACATTTATTTCACCGCCTTCCACGCGCGATAAAGATCTTGTATTACCCTTAAAGTTCCTCTTTCCGCTGTCACACTCTTAATAATTTCCTTTTGTTTATCGCGTTTTGGTGTCCCGTCAACCGTGAAGAATTTGCTGGCAGCCCGATTCATCATTGGTAAGTACTCTTTAAAATATTGCGGGTACTTTTCAAACGTATGAGCGGCATCCTTATATTTCTCTAAATCTTTAATAATAAAACTATTATATAGTGCTTCTCGATAACTGTTTAAACTGGTCTCACTAAAGTCTCCACGTTTTTTCGCTTCGATTACCGCCTCAGCGGCTAATAGTCCGGAATGCATTGCCATGTTCGAACCTTCACGATGGATCGCATTTACCAGTTGTGCCGCATCTCCGACGACGACCACACCATTTCCGGCCACTTTCGGAACAGAGCGCAATCCACCTTCCGGAATTAAGTGGGCTAGGTACTCAGCCGATTCTCCGCCTGCAACCAATGGCTTTACCATCGGATGATTTTTCAAATAGTCCAGCAATTCATAAGGTTTTAGCTTTGCTTTAATCATACTTGATAGCGTTGTTCCCACACCGATATTGAGACTTTCTTTATTGGTATAAAGAAAAGCGGTTCCCAGGTTCCCTTTTGTGGAGTCACCGAATATTTCGATCGTACACCCTTGATTATCTTCCAAGTTAAAGCGATCATTGATTTTGTCCTTTGGCAGATTGATCACTTCCATGACCGTCAGGGCTACTTCATCCGGGCGAAATTCTTTATGAAACCCTAATTGCTTGGATAACAGAGAGTTTACGCCATCAGCGAGAACGACAACATCAGCAAACACCTCACCATCTGGCCGGTCCGTGCGTACGCCGACAACCTTGCCGTTTTCAACCAGACATTCTGTGACAACCGTTTCATTTATGAGCAGCGCACCCGCCTCTACAGCCTTTTGAGCAAACCATTGATCAAATTTCGCCCGTAAAACAGTAAAATTATTATATGGCTCTACAGCCCACTCAAGTCCTTTATACCCAAACGAAATGACTGATTCTTTATCCATCATCCAGAAACGTTGTTCAATCACCGGTCTTTCCAGCGGCGCTTCTTTCCAAAATTCCGGTATCAGGTCTTCCAATTGCTGGCGGTATAATACCCCGCCCATTACGTTTTTAGCCCCTGGGTATTCTCCTCTTTCAATGAGCAAGACATTTAAGCCATTCCGTGCACAGGTAAGTGCACATGCTGTACCGGCCGGTCCTGCGCCAACAACGATTACATCAAATTTTTCAGGCATAGCTTACTTCACCGCCTTTTTCCGTCCTCAAGCTTTTAAATTGTGCAATTAATTGAGGAACAATCTCCATCGCATCTCCAACAATTCCATATGTGGCAACATCAAAAATCGGTGCATTAGGATCCTTATTAATTGCGATAATCAATTCAGAGTTTTTCATCCCGACAACGTGCTGAATCGCTCCCGATACACCAATCGCAAAATAGATTTTAGGTGTTACGGTTTCCCCGGTTTGACCAATTTGCTGTTCATGCGGCAGCCATCCGGCCTCAACAACATCGCGTGTACCGCCAACACTGGCCCCAATGGTTTCCGCCAATTCATGAATGAGCTGAAAGTTTTGCAAATCGCCCATTCCTTTTCCACCGCAAACAATGACATGGGCATCCGCTAAATTCGTCTTTTTTGTTACGTCATTCACAATTTGTAGTACTTTTGTCCGCATTTCTTCTTCTTTCAGTGAGATTTTCTCTTCAATGACTTGACCGGATCTTTCATAATCGGGCGCTAATGCTTTCATCACTTTCGGTCTGACAGTCGCCATTTGTGGGCGGTGCTTTTTGCATAGAATGGTGGCCATGATATTTCCGCCAAATGCTGGTCTGCTGGCCTCAAGCAGCCGTTTTTCGACATCGGCATCGAGCATTGTCGTATCGGCTGTTAAACCGGTGCTTAAATCGGTGGCAACAGCACTTGCCAAGTCCTTCCCATTTGGCGTTGCCCCATAAAGAATGATTTCCGGCTTGTAGGTTTGCGCAAGGTAAATGACACCTTTCATATACGATTCAGTCCGATAATGTTTTAATACCGGATGATCGATAACATATACTTGATCAGCCCCATAAGCTATTGTCTGGTTAGCCAATGATTTGATCCCGTCTCCAAGCAAAAAGCCGGCTAAGGGAACATCTAATTTATCGGCAAGCTTTCTGCCGGCACCAAGCAATTCAAATGAGACCCCTTCAATCTTACCATCATTTTGTTCGATGAATACCCAGACTCCACGGTAATCGTCTAAATTCACGTATACTCCTCCTAAAAAACATGGCTTTTTCTAAACTAACCTTTTACCTTGATGACGTTAACGTAAATAAGTCTTTTTTCTCCATCAAGATTTCCATTAACTGACTTACTTGTTCAGATACAGATCCTTCCAGTTTTTTGCCGCCTTCAGGACGTGGAGGTGTAAACATTTTACCTACAATGGTTGGTGAGCCTTTCAGTCCAAGCTGAGTGCGGTCGACATTTTCCAAGTCATTAACCGACCAGATAATCGGTTCGTACCTTGCTGCTTTTATCATATTCGGCATGGGGGAATATTCAATATCATTTATTTCCTTTTCAACGGTTAACAGGCAGGGCATCTCAGACTGTATGAGTTCATAACCACTGGTTAATTTTCTTTTAATTAAAACCGTTTTTTCCTCTTGATTAACTTCTGTTACTTCAATAACGCTTGTAATCGGTGGAATATCCATGCGCCGCGCAATGCCCGGTCCAACTTGTCCTGTATCACCATCAATAGCATGCTTACCGCAAATGACCAGATCAATTGGCAGATCCATATTAATCCGTTCCAGCGCTTTCGATAAGGCATAACTTGTTGCGAGAGTATCGGCACCTGCAAAGGCACGGTCGGTTAATAACACCCCGCGGTCAGCCCCAATCTCAATACTTTTCTTAATGACGGCAGTTGCCTGTGGCGGTCCCATTGACAGTACCGTAATCGTACCACCGGTTTTCCTCTTAATTTTTACTGCCTCTTGAACGGCATGAGCATCGTAAGGATTCAAGATGGCTGGAGCACTGCGGCGGTCAAGTGTGTTTGTTTTAGGATTAATTTTGATGATTTTTGTATCCGGTACTTGTTTGACACATACGACGATGTGCATAAACTTCCCTCCCTCTAAGAGATAAATAGGTGTAAGCGTTTGCTTAATTAGGTTTAAAAAAGCTTTTATTAACGATATATGAGTCGCTATAAAAGCATATACCACTGGAAAGAGATTTCTTTTTATTTCATCCGGGAAAAGGCATTACCTCCTTATAAACAATGTCAGCCGTTTTAATGTTGTAAGCAAAAATTGCTTCGTAATATGCTAAAATTCTCCTATTTTAAATATAGAAAATATCAAGATATAAACAATGATAAAAATCACAATAATATAAAAAATTATCGATAAAATTTTAGAAGAGTAGTAATTTCGATATATTATGTATTTTGAGGTCAACTAAAGGGGAAATTTGCTATGCAATTGACAAGGCCTTCATAATGGGTAATGACTAAGAATCTATTACGAAGGCCTGACTACTGCATAGATCTCGCGGATAAATTGTATGCGTTCGTTCAATACATCTTTCTGAAAAACATTAATGGTACATTCAATCATACTAGTGCTTTTGGCCAAATCATAATGGATTTTTTAATCGCAAATTTTACTTCTTCATCTGGTTCTGCAGCTTGTCCCATCATCCTATGATATTTATTGATTAATTCATCCAGTTCTTGGCTGTATTTGATCGTTTCGTCACTGGTAAATCCAAAGGTATTGGCACTTTTAATCATTAGTTCTCTTTTCACCTTTATCTCTTCGATCATTTCTGCTTGACTATTACTATATCTATACAATTTAATCCCTACCTCTTTTTTTCCTTTTGTATTCGCAAAAAATTAGATTACTTGAAGAATTATGACAGATTTTTTCTAAAAGTAAATAGCTTCGCAAAAGCAGACAAAACATTCTATTTCTTTCGTTTTTCGACAAATTCTTTAAGCTATTTTATGTTTTTTTCGACATTAACTATCAAAAAAAGAGATGCCCTCAGCACCTCTTCCTTAGAACCCGTACAAGACACTATTGTTTTTCTAAAGGTTAATTTTTAACGTCCGCTTTTTTCGTTAGTTGGATCTAGTGGGAATTTAATATGAAAAATACTGCCCTTTCCTTCTTCACTTTCGATTACTATTGTTCCATTATGTTCTTCAATAATTTTATAGCTCACCATTAAACCAAGTCCTGTTCCCTTTTCTTTCGTTGTATAGAACGGTTGACCAAGTTTACTAAGTTTTTCCTTAGCGATTCCGCTCCCCTCATCCTTGATCGAAATATAGATTTGATTATTTTCAATTCTTTTAACGGTAATCGAGATGGTTCCGCCATTCGGCATAACTTCAATTGCATTTTTAATTAAATTGATAAACACTTTTTTCAATTGGTTGGGCTCGCAGAAAGCCAGTATCGGCCCTTCTTCATATGTAATATCAATCTGTACGTTATGAAGGACGGCATGGGCGTATAGTAAACCAACTGTCTCCTGCATAATTTGATTGATATCTTTTTCTTGAAATTTAATTGACTGAGGCTTGGCTAACAGCAAAAATTCATTAATAATCGATTCAATACGCTCGAGTTCCGTGGTTATTACTTGATAATACATCTCATGATTTGCCTTAATACTGCCTTCAAGCAATTGGATAAAGCCTTTTAAAGCAGTCATTGGATTCTTTATTTCATGGGCTATTCCTGCCGCAAGTTCACCGATTACATTCAAGGTTTCTGATTTTAGGAGTTGTTCCTGCATCTCGATTTTGTCGGTAATTTCCTTAAAAACAGTAAAATTTAACCCGTCTGTTATGTTAATGGTTGAATTGCACTCAATATATCTATTATTTCCATCCTTACCTTCGATCACAAACGTTGAGGTGTAAAAGTGATCCTTCAGCGTTTTTTCGATATGATAGATAATCTCCTGTATTAAATGTTCTTGTTTTATAAAGGGTTCATAGACAAATTTCCCAATTAACTGGTTTTTCGAAAGACAAAAAAGTTTCTCCCCAGCAAGATTTATGTCGACAATTCTCCCCTGATGATCCCATAGAATAAGGCCATCCATTGAATATTCAAAGACTCGTTTGTATCTTTGTTGATCCCCTTTCAAATACCATTTTTTATTCCGCTTCGTATCGACACCTTGAAGTATTGTATGCTCATGAGCATCACATCTTTTCACCCATTTCCACCCCACTTTATCCATGTCAAGCAATAATATTACGTATATTCTACATATAGCGAGAAAATTCCTTTTCGTTGCTGGCATTTTTTCACAAGCGCATTTTTCTTATTTTTCATGTATAAACAAAAACGCAAAGCAATAATCAGCTTTGCGTTTCAATAAGGTTTACAGTAATGGGTTTTCGTGTTTTGCTTTAAGGCGCTGCCATCTTTTCTCAACTTCTTGCTCGAATTCCTCTAATAATTGCTTGTTTTCTTCTTTTAGAAGGTGTTTCGTTTTACCCATATATTTTAGCCATTCCGTGAGAGGAATTCGTTTATTTTTGTCTTCCGGATTGTAGGTAATTGTCGTTACACCTTGCTCTATTTCATACAGCGGGAAGAAACAAGAATTAACAGCAGCTTCAACAATTTTTGTCCCATAACGATCATCAGATTTCCAGTTTAATGGACATGTTATCAAGATTTTTCCATACACCGTTCCAACATTTTGCGCATACCATTGTGCTTTAGCACCTTTTTTAACTAAATCCTGCGGAAATGCTTCGGAACCGGTAAATACATATGGTATATTGGTTGCTGCCATAATTTGGGCTGTGTCTTTATGATGGAAAGCTTTACCGCGCTGGGCTTTGCCAACGCCTGAAGTGCTTGTCATATGGCCAATCGGTGTGGAATAAGACATTTGCGACCCGGTATTCATATAGCCTTCATTATCATATTCCAGCATGATCAATTTATGTCCACGCAGCGCTGTTCCAATCGCTGATCCCATCCCAATGTCCATACCGCCGTCTCCGGTTACCATCACAAAGGTAGCGTCATCGGAGACCTGAATTTCTCCGCGGCGTTTTAGTTCCATAAATGCTTCAACCGTACCGGATAATGTGGCCGCACCATTTTGGAACAAATTATGCATCATCGTTTGCTTGTGGGATGTATTGGGATACCCTGTTGTTGTTACATAGGCACAGCCTGTTTGGAACAATGTGACGATATCGCCTTCGATTCCTTTAAAGAATAATTCAAGGCCGGCAAAGATACCACAGCCTGGGCATGCGCCGTGCCCGGAAGCAATCCGTTTTGGCTTCCCGGTTAAAGCACGAAGCGGCGGAATTTTAACCTTTAATTTATTGGTTGCTTCATCCATTTTAACTTCAATTAACCCTGATTTATAGACATCACCATACTGTGGTTCAATTACAGGCTTAAGTGCTTTTTCCGGATCACCGGGAACATGGCCAAAATAATCGAATGGTTTTTCGGCATAACCTTTTTCCATTGCGTCAATCGCCATATCAAAGAAAGCCTTGGCATCAGTTTCGTAAAAGTCTTTGCCACCCAAACCAAAGACACGGCTTAACACGATTGTTTTATTATGATAATCTTCCTGAAGTGCAGATTTCACCTCATGGGTTAAATTTGCCCCTTGCGCACCGTAAGAGTCGGCACGTTCCCCAACAAGCAATGCTTTAACATTCTTTAGGGCTTCACGGATTTCCTTTGCCGGGAATGGACGAATCATATTTGGACTGATAACGCCAGCCTTAATCCCTTTGGCACGGAGCTGATCAACAACATCCTTAGCTGACTCAGCCGCAGAGTTTAATAAGAATAAGGCCACTTCGGCATCTTCCATTTTATACAAGTCTAATACGTTATATTCTCTGCCGGAAAGCTTGGCATATTCGGCAGCAACTTCTTCAAAAACCTCTTTCGCATTGTAAATCGCTTCTGATTGCTGGAAGTGATTGTTAATAATATCATCGCCGAGCATATGAGCACCGATCGTAACTGGTTTTTTCAGATCTCTGATAAAATTGTAACCCTCAATTTGCGGTTCGCCAACAAACTCTTGAACGACGCGGCGGTCCTTGAAGTATTCAACACGGCGTTTTTGGTGTGATGTCCAGAACCCGTCATAAGCCACGATGACTGGAAGGCGGACTTTGGAATGTTCTGCCACTTTAAGCGCCATGATATTCATATCATATACGGCCTGCGGCGTTCTTGCAGTTAAAATCACCCACCCGGTATTTAAGCCATAATAAAGGTCTGAGTGGTCGCCCCTGATATCAAGCGGACCGCTGACTGCACGAGTTACAAGGTTTAATACCATTGGGAAACGGGTACCAGACTGAACAGGCAGCTGTTCAATCATGTATAAGAAACCATTTGCGCTTGTCGCATTAATAACACGTGCACCAGTTGCGGCAGCACCGTAGCAAATCCCTGCTGATCCATGCTCGCCATCGGCCGGAATCAGCTTAATATCATGTTCGCCTCGCGCTTTCATTTGATCCAAGTATTGTGCCACTTCAGTTGAAGGAGTGATTGGGAAATATCCCATGATATGATAATTAATTTGGGCTGCCGCCATCGCTGCCATTTCATTCCCTGATTCAAAGGTTGAAATCTGTTCAGCTGCCCCTTTTGTCGTTAATTGATCTTCCAAAATTGCCATTAGTAACTCCCCCCTGCTACATATGGAAAGTTTTGCTTAACTCGATGTTCATCCGCATAACCGAGTATTTCACGCAGATCACTAAGCGCATCGGTTGGGCATGCTTCGACACATTTTAAGCAGCCTTTACAGTATTGATAATCAATTCCTTTAAGAAACATTTGTTTTCGGCCTTTCTTGTCCTCGCCCTCTTCCCAAACAAAGCAAAAATCCGGGCAGACATTGTCACAGGCAGCACAGTTAATACATTTTTCTTGTTTAAATTCCGGCATAAAGCCTTGCCGTGATCCGCTTAAATCTTTTAAAATACTGTTAGCCTGCGCCGTAATCACACCGCCAAGCTCCTGGGTCTCATAACCAAGCAACGGCTTAGGACGAGAAAAGGCTTTTCCCACGGCTCCTTCAGGAACAGAGTAAGTTTTAAATTGAACTTCATGATAACCACGGTCAAATGTGCGAATATTTGGTTCCACTAAATGTGGGTATTTTTTTGTGAAGGTTTTTCGAATTACATCTCTCATTGACTCAGGATCGAGAAAATCACAAATCCGATAAAGCGCTCCAAGCATTGCCGTATTAACTTTCGTTTTTTCCTCAACGGCAATCCCTAAAGCATCAACGATTGCTAAAGTGCCATATTCGAGACGCAAATCTTTTCTTACTTCGTCAAAATCTCTTGTCGTATTAACGAGAACAATCCCATCGGCATTCAAGCCGCTGACCACATCAACGGTGCGGTATAAAGCTTCATGAAAAACACCAACAATATGAGGCTGTTCAATTGGGCTGTGATCACGAATTTCAACATCCGGATCACAAAAACGGATAAAACTTTTTACCGGAGAGCCTTTTTTCTCCGAGCCATATGATGAGAAATTGGATCCCTTTAAACCTAGACTTAATACCCCTGCCTCTGCAAGCATCTTTCCGGCCAAATTTGCCCCAAGCCCACCGATAGACTCTAGGCGAATTTCAAAAAATCCAAGCTCATTTTTTTTCGGCAAAATTGACATAATCACATCTCCCCCACTTTCGTTCAAAAAACTTCTAAAAAAAGTTTGAAATTTGTTCAAATATTATTCTAAGACATTTTATTTTATAAATCTGTGACAAAAATCAAACACTTATGAGATTTTTTTAAAACACTTTGTTTAATCCTTTGAAAAAGCTTTGTTTTATTGATTTTATACGCTTACAATTATTATGGAACAGAAAAATCATTGTATTATAACAGATTGATTTACACTATAACAGATGTGTTTTTGTCTTTTCTCATCAAAATGAGCTATAATCTAAATGGTTTGAATCATGACAAAGGAGCTTTTCTATGAATGTGATCTGTGCAACCTTAAATGCCAAGTATATCCATACGAATCTTGCCATTCGCTACTTAAAAGCCTACGCAGCCCCACAATTTGACATCCACCTCAAAGAATACACGATTAAAGATCCGGTTTTGAACATTGTTTCTGATCTCTATCAGCAAAATCCTGATGTGATCGGCTTCAGCTGCTATATTTGGAACATCGAAGAAACATTAAAAGTCGTTAATATGCTAAAAAAAATTAACCCCTCCATTTCTATTGTCCTGGGGGGACCGGAAGTGACCTATGATACTGTATGGTGGATGGAAACGAATGCCGATGTCGACTTTATTGTCATTGGTGAAGGGGAACAGACCTTTAAACGCCTGCTGATGGAAATCGCAACAACGCAAGAATTCGATCAGGTTCCGGGGATTGCCTATCGTAAAGCGGGACAAATTACTGTTACTTCACCTGGACAGAAACTTGACTTAAAGGAGCTTCCATCTCCTTACCGTTTTCCAGAAGATCTTCCGCATTTAGCAAAACGGGTTACATATATTGAAACAAGCCGCGGCTGCCCGTTTACCTGTCAGTTTTGTCTCTCGTCAATCGAAGTGGGCGTCCGCTATTTTGATAGGGAAAAAATCAAGAACGATATTCGCTACCTGATGGCTAACGGGGCAAGAACGATTAAGTTTGTTGACCGTACCTTTAATATTAGCAGAAGCTATGCAATGGAAATGTTCCGCTTTCTCATTGATGAACATCTACCCGGCACAGTTTTTCAATTTGAAATTACAGCCGATATTATGCGGCCGGAAGTGATTGAATTTCTTAATCAGGAGGCGCCGGAGGGATTGTTCCGTTTTGAAATTGGGGTACAATCCACAAATGATTACACAAATGAACTTGTTAAACGCAAGCAAAATTACGAAAAACTAAAACGAACCGTCACCATGGTGAAAGAAGGGAAAAAAATTGACCAGCACCTTGATTTAATTGCCGGACTGCCGGAAGAAGACTATTCATCTTTTCGGAAAACGTTTAACGATGTGTTTGAAATGCGCCCGGAAGAGTTACAATTGGGGTTTCTTAAAATGCTGCGGGGGACTGGTCTTAGGATTAATGCTGCTGAACATCAGTATGTATTTATGGATCATTCACCTTACGAAATTTTAAGTAATAAAGTCCTTTCCTTTGATGATATTGTGCGGATTAAACAAGTTGAAGATGTGCTGGAGAAATATTGGAATGACCACAGAATGGATACGACCATTGAATACATAGTTTCAAATGTTTTTTTGACACCATTTGACTTTTTTCAGGAATTTGGTTCCTATTGGGATCAACAAGGCTGGTCGAGAATTGGCCATCAGCTGGAGGACTTATACCGGCGGCTTCATTCTTTCCTTGAAATGAAGGGAATTGAGCAATTAGAGATTGTTGAGGGATTAATGAAGTACGATTATTTAAGAAATCACAAATACAAACCAAGAAAACCATGGTGGACCCCAACATTTAATAAGGATGACAGGGCAGCTATATATAAACAGATTGCTCAATCTCCGGAGAAATTGGGGCAAAACTTCACAAATCTTCGGCTGGAAGAAAAAGAGCTATATAAGCACACAATGCTGGAGAAAATATCATTTGATTTAGAGAAATTTTTATCCACCGGTGAAATTGCTAAACAGCCTTCATGTTTGTTAGCTTACTTTGACCCCGCAAAGGAACGGACAGACATTTTCTCGTCAATAAACATACTATAGGCCGGAGAATTACTCCGGCTTATTTTCTCTGAACCTTTTTTCCTTTTTAGTCCGCCTCTTATTTTCCGCTAGAGGTTTATTATTCACATCACCGTATTCTATCGAAAATTCTTCAATCGGTATACGTGGCGGAGCTTTTCGACGTCCCTTCATTGTCACTTCTCCCCTTTTTCCCCTGCTTAGAATTGCGATTTTGAAACCGAATCGCGTTATTATTGTCGGTAAATTCAGCCGAAAATTCACTTTCTTGAATATTTTTCCGAGGGGTTTTTGTGTATTTTTCTACTGCATTAAACTCTGCCTTTCGCTTAGCCATTGAAGCTGCTCCCCTTTCTTAATGAAATTACATTTATATTGTAGGATAAAATCCAGTTTATATGCGTTGGCTAATTTTTCATTCATAAAAAAGAAGTACTGGAGAAAAATAACCGAAAAAGAGGTGACGTAGGTGAAAAAGAAGAAAGAGACTCAGCTTGAGATACCATTAAGTATCGACGAAACATTGCCACATCAAATTAACGCCCCGAGTTTCAAAGGAACAGGCATCAAAATGGAGGCTCCCTTTGTCAATCAACATGGAGTAATCATTGGTGACAGCCACTATTCGTCGGCCAATTCGCCACTTGAAAATTGGACAGTTGAGACGGATCCGGCGATTATGTCAGGGGACGAATGGGTTCATCCCACAAATGATATCGGCTGGAATACAACCGAAAATCATGAATTATTAGAAAGCAAACGAAAGCCTCAGGCTGTTCCGTTTATGCACCCGACAATAGATGTCAGTAAGGGGACGGACTAAATATCCAACTTCGAAAAACATTTCCATTAATGAAAAGGGCACAACCAATCAATAATATGTATACAGAGATAACCATTCTCTGAATGAAAAGGAGTTGAACGAAGATGGCTAATAGCAGCAATAAATTATTGGTACCAGGCATTGAACAATACTTGGACCAGATTAAATATGAAATAGCCCAAGAATTTGGGGTTCAATTAGGTTCCGATACGGTTTCCAGAGCCAATGGTTCGGTAGGCGGAGAAATTACGAAACGATTAGTACAGCAAGCCCAATCCCAGCTGTCAGGACAACACAACCGCTAAACACAAATAAACATGGAAAAAGTCCGGTTACTGCCGGACTTATTTTTCTGTTGCCGATGGCTTTTGTTTTTTGAATGAACTTGTTTGCCATGATGTTTTGAACGATCATTTGGCTTCGTTTTATTTTTTGGATGATTGGGCTGCTTTACACTGGGGTGCTTTGGATTGCTTTGGCGATGCTCCTTTTGCTTCTTCTTGTTTTTATGCTGAACTGGCTGTTTCGAGTTATTTTTTGAATGCTGTTGTTTTTTTCCGTTACTTTTCGCTGGCTCCCACTGTTTTACTTTACTTTTTGGGTGATTTTTTCTTTGTTTATCTTTTTTTGCAGGGGAATTTTTGTTCTTCTTACTTTTTTGATTGGAATATTTTTTTGATTGTCCGCTCTGTGCCACCTTTTGCTGTTTTTGTATAGGACTGTTGAATCGCGTTTTGTCGGCCTTTTTTAATTGTCCTGGCGGCAGCTTCTTTTCAGCCTTATTGTTTAACACAATTTTGCCTTTATGATCACCGTTTGCATCCATAGCTTGTTTCTTGATTGGTCCTGGCCGCTGGGTTTCCTGGAAATCGCGCTGAATCTTCCCTCCATTTTTTCGATTATTTCGTTGCTCATTTGATTTTGCCTTATCCTTTTCATTACGATAATTAGCCTGGTATTTCCCAGCTGTTACCCCTAGCTCGTGAGCTTTTTTTAGTTCTTTTTTTGTACAAGAGAGAACAGTCAGTTCCAGGTGCTGAGAATAAATGGCATCTTTAATCTCAGAAATATTTTTTTGAAGCTTTTTTTCCGCCTCTTCCTCCATTTTTTCAATCCGAACAGTTGAGAAAATGACATGTTTATGGTTCTCCAATAAACCCTTTTTTTGCATGTTTATTAACAGAACTTTTGTTACTTCAGCAGCACTATGCTTCTTCCAATTTTTTAGCTGGGCAACCACCTTTTTCCCTTCCGGATTAAAGCCCTTTAGTTCAATAACTTGCATTTTTACGTTTACGCCAAGCTCAATGCTGGGATTTACGTCAATGGACAAATAAGCATATGCTTTGTCAGCTTGAAACATGGGTAATAAAGATCCTAAAATGATAATAAGGGCAATGGCTGCAAGCCACATTGGCTTCAGTTTGACAAATTGATTCAAACGCTTTAAAAACGGATTTTTATCAGTATTTGCGATTGGATAAAAATAAATTTCCTCGCCAAGGGTATAGGTTTGCTCCAGCTTCCTGGCCCGCAAAAACTCTCCTTCGGGGGTCAAAAGGATTAGAAAAGCATCGTCTATGTGCATGACAATTCCTTTTTTCAAGTTTCCAACACCCCCTTTAAATAATCCTTCATATAGATAAAATCACCGGATAAAATTAGTGCAATCGCAATGATGTATTTACGATTCCGTTCAATTGTTTTACGGCTTACACTAACCTTTTTTTCTAATTGCTTAATCGGCAGACGCTTTTTTTCGAGCAATAACCATTTTAATTCTTGGTCTTCCACTAATGTTTTTGCTACTAAAATGGCATTTTTTCTAGCATCGGCATGCTTCGGGGAATTCTCCAATAAATCACTGAGATTAAGGTCAAAATCCACCAATAAGCCTTGAAACCGGATAATCTCTTCTTTTCTTAATTGCTCATCATTCTTTTTATGATAATCCTCCAGAGATAGCTCATTTACAATTACATCTCCGGGAGAATCCTCCTCGTTGGGGTGGTTCATTAAGTCCATACTTAAATGTTGGTTCTTTGTTTGTTTACGAATATAGTCGATTATTCTTCTTTTAATGATAACTTCGGCAAAACTTAACAGGGAACTTCCCCGTTCCGGCGAGTATTTTTCAATCGCCTCATGAAATGCAATAAGCCCTATGCTAAATTCATCATCGGTCTCATATATATATCGTTTACACACAGAAGAAACAGTCTTAGCGATAAATGGTTTATATGCATCGATCAGCTCGTTAAGAAGAGAAGAGTTTCCTTGTTGAATTAAGGCTACAGTTTCTTCTAAAGTCAGCTTTTTTTTCTTGGCCATAAACAATAAACCTAGCATATGCTCACCTCTATTCGACCAATTATATCATACGTTTCGGTCATTTTGCGGAGGTAAGCTAGCTGCTTGTCACTAAACGGTACGTTTGCTTGTTTCATTTCTGGGGGGTTGCAAGCAAAAAATTTTTTTCATATAAAAAGGCAGGGACATTCCCCGCCTTAATCATGTTGATCCATTGGATTATACAGTTTAATATTAGGATTCTTATCTTGAAACCATCTAAGTGCGAAATCATTTTCAAATAAAAATACATAATGATCATAACGATCTTTTACTAATAAGCTTCTGGAGCTTGACAGATTTTCATCAACCACGTCGTTTTCAATCCAACGGGCAATTTTCGACCCCAAGCGTTCCATTAGAACCTCGGCATTGTATTCATTTTTCATCCGGTGCTCAAATACTTCAAATTGCAACTGGCCAACAGCACCTAATAAATATTCGTCTGTCTTGACTGTTTTATACAGCTGGATTGCTCCTTCCTGAACGAGCTGCTCAATCCCTTTGTAAAACGATTTTTGTTTCATAACATTTTTGGCTGAGACTCTTACAAATAGTTCCGGCGTAAACTGTGGTAATTTTTCAAACTGAAAATCGTTTTTTCCAGTTGTCAGGGTATCACCAATCTGATAGGTTCCGGTATCATATAAGCCAATGATATCTCCACTGACTGCTTCTTCTATAGTGCTGCGTTCTTCCGCCATAAAAGCCGTTGATTGCGACAACTTTAGCTGCTTCCCTAGGCGGGGAATATTAACGGTCATCCCCCGTTCAAATTTGCCGGAACAAATGCGGACAAAAGCGATTCGGTCACGGTGTGCTGGATTCATGTTGGCCTGAATTTTAAACACAAAGCCGGAAAACTCGTCTGAAAGCGGGTCAATTTCTCCAATAGAGGAATTTCTAGCTTTCGGTGAAGGGGCGAAGCGCAAATAAGTCTCTAGAAATGTTTGGACTCCAAAAGCCGTTAAGGCGCTGCCAAAGAAAACAGGAGTCAACGTCCCATTTGCCACCCGTTCTTCGGAAAATTCATTTCCTGCTTCATTTAAAAGCATAATTTCTTCAAGGGTTTGATCATAAAGACCAGTTGATTTCAGCTTATGCTCTCCCTCTATTTCACCCGCTTCATTTAACGGAATAAAGCGTTCTTCCTCGCTGCCCCGGAACTGTTCAACCCGATGATAATAGCGGTCATAAATTCCCAGAAACTCTTTGCCCATACCGATCGGCCAATTCATTGGATATGATTCAATTCCCAGGACTTCTTCTAATTCAGCCAAGAGTTCGAGCGGCGGTTTTCCTTGACGATCCAGCTTGTTGATAAAAGTAAAAATGGGAATTCCGCGCATCCGGCAAACTTTAAATAATTTTATTGTCTGTTCCTCAATCCCTTTGGCCGAATCGATAATCATCACGGCACTATCAACAGCCATTAGCGTTCGGTACGTGTCTTCACTGAAGTCTTGGTGTCCGGGAGTATCAAGGATATTCACTTGAAATCCATTATATTTAAACTGCATCACGCTGGATGTGACGGAAATTCCTCTTTGCTTTTCAATTTCCATCCAGTCACTCGTAGCAAATTTGCCCGTCTTTTTAGCCTTTACTGTTCCGGCATCGCGAATAGCACCACCAAAAAGCAGCAGCTTTTCTGTCAGTGTCGTTTTACCGGCATCCGGGTGAGAAATAATTGCAAACGTCCGGCGCGATAATACTTCTTTTATAAAATCGTTTTCCATTTATGGTTTCCTCTCTTTAAACAGCAATAAATTTTTTCCATAATTTTTATCTTATCTCGCAAATGGTAACTTTGCAATATCTCATTGAATGTTCAGGATTCTTTCTTTTATCCTTATACAGAAAAGAATATAATAGTAGTATATGGAACTAAACTGAAATTTCTCGGAGGAATTTGATGGATATTGATAAACTTGACCAAGCAACGCTAAATTTATTACAAAAGGCATTTGAAATTGTCCTTGAACAAAATAAGGTGCCTTATAAAAAAATTGGGATTGTCGAAGAGGCCGATCAATTCGCTTTTTTGTATGAGGCAAAAAATGGCAAGGTTCATGTTTTTAAATGGAAGAAGGCCGCATGTGTTGATGTAAGCATTGGTGTTTTGGCACAAAGTGTGCTAGCGCCGATCATCCCGCATTTACGGATGCTCTCCTAAAAATTCGTCACCTATCTTGAAAAAGATAGGTGTTTTTGTTCTCATCTTCCAGTGATTACCATGCCTATTTTTCTGGAAATTGTTTTATAATAGGAGAAGACTTTGAGATGGAGGATGATCCTATTGAATCGAAGCAAAATAGTAATCTCCAAGTTTATTCCGCTTTTTGTCGCGTTTATCATAGTAGTTTCAGGAACCATTTGGGCGATTCAATCAACAAATCATGAGATTTCCATTCCATTCTCCTCTGTTGAAAAAGTAATTCAAGAGCAGCAAGGGAAAAAAGTAATTCTTACAGAACATGAAGATGGCAGTCTTGAAATAGATACTGGGAAGTCACAATATGTCTCCCATATTCCCCCAAATAGCCAAATGGTAAATAAATTAGTAGAAAAATATAATATTGATTACTCTTACACAACAAGCAGCCGTTATGGAAAATGGGCATTGGCTGGTGTCCTTGTTCTTCTCGCCGGTGCCGGCTTTGTCTTACAAAAAAGAAAGGGCAGCGTTGGCCTCAATACAATGAAAAATAGTGTTGCAAAAGCAAGCCCGCTGCCAGCCATCAGCTTAAAGGATGTTGGCGGCCTCGGTGAAGAAATGAAGGAAGAAATATTACAGACACTTTCAACTTTAAAAGAGCCGGAACAGGCAATGAAATTAGGGATCAAGCCCCCGAAAGGAATTCTTTTATATGGCCCTCCGGGAACTGGAAAAACATTGCTGGCTCAAGCCATTGCTCATGAACTAAATGCAGCCTTCTTTTCGGCCAGCGGTTCCGCGTTTAATGAACTTTTTGTCGGAGTGGGTGCGAGCCGTGTTCGGTCTTTGTTCCAAGCCGCAAGGAAGCAAACACCAGCAGTTATTTTTATCGATGAGGTCGATGCTCTTGCTGGAAAGAGAAAAGCTCATGGCGGTGAAGAAGCAGAAAAGACGTTAACCGAGCTATTAGTTCAGCTTGATGGCGGTCATTCCAATGACGGGATTCTGTTTATTGCGGCTACAAACCGAAAAGATATGCTCGATGAGGCATTTCTGCGCCCCGGAAGAATTGATTTTAGCTTTCAAGTACCGCTGCCTGATACAAAGGGAAGACGGGAAATTATTGAAATCCATACAAAAGGAAAATCTTTGGCTCCCGCGGTTTATGCCTCTTTAAATGAATTAGCCGAAAGCACCTCAGGTTTCTCCGGAGCTGAACTGCATTCATTGTTTGAAACAGCGAGCCGAAGAGCTTTGCGAAATGGGCATGATACCATTGAAAAGGAAGATCTCGATTATGCCTTAGACAGGACCATCCTCGGCAGTGCCTCACGAACCTTGCAGGATTATGAAACAAAACATCGTGTTGCCATTCATGAAGCAGGTCATGCACTTGTAGCCTCGATCACAAAACCAGGCTCTGTTCGGAAAGCAACGATCATTCCTCGGGGTGAGGCACTTGGCTATGTGGCACCAATTCCAAACGAACTTCATTTGTCCACGACAAGTGACCTGCTTGATCGTGTCGCGATGATTTTAGCCGGCGGTGTTGCCGAGAGAATCCACTTGGGTGAACATAGCATTGGTGTCAGCGGCGATGTGCAGCAGGCTAAACAGATCATTGAGCAAATGGTTGATACGGGCATGCTGCAAGACGGTTTTACCTTAACGTTTAATAGCAAGGACAAAGAGACAAAAATGCAAGAATTGTTTGCCGAAGGCTTGAAAAAAGCAGAAAATCTGATCAAAACCTATCATGTCCAGTATCAACAATTAGTCGATGCATTATTTAAAAAAGAAACATTAGAGGGTTCCGAAGTAGAAAGCATTGTTTTAAATATGAACAAAACAAGGCCCGCTTGATTAGCCAAGCGGGCCCCGTTTTGTTCGCTTAATAGTAGCAAGCTGCGCCTACAATAATTAAGAGGATAAATAATACGACGATTAATGTAAAACCGCCGTAGCCTCCCCAGCCAAAGCCACCACCATAACCAAATCCACCACAACCGCCAAATCCACCATAACCAAACATGTCATTTCCTCCTTTTATATTTTAATAGAAAAAGCCACCAACAAAAGCTGTACCTACAATGATTAGTAAAATGAACAATACAACAATTAAGGCAAAACCGGCTCCGTATCCACCTGCTGCAGTCATTTCCATTACCTCCTTTATTAAAGTCTATATATCCTATTCAGGAAAGAAAAAAAGTGCAATAGACACTTATCCCAATTATCCCGATTCTCAAATTAAATCAGCCGATCGTTGCACAAAATTATTTGTTCATTTTGGTTCGATAATTGGCAGGGGCCGATCGACTAATTTGGGGGACAATGGTTCAAGAGCACAAAAACAGCTTAAATCGACAATGATACATTCTTGCGTTTTGATTAGTGAATACACTTCATCACAAAATTCCATTGGACAGCCATCGATATCTACAGGTTCAAGCAATGAAAGGACTGCGCAGCAATGATTTATGTCAAGTTTCTCCAATCTAAATACTGGTGTAATGAAACAGTTCCCGGTTACTGATCTCCCGAAAGCTTCAAAGCGACATTCCTGATTGGAAATGATAAACGGTATCGTATCATATCCGATTGATTCACAAACAAAGCGAAAACCTTTCAATGACAGTTTTTCCTGCTCCTCCAACAATTGCTGCAAATCGTGACAAAAGCAACTCTCGGTATGCTTATTCATGTCTTTTCCCCCTTCCCCATTGCTCCGCACATTACCTTATTTTAGAGTATTCGATTCACATTAGATGGTATAGGCACCTTACATATATTTCATTTCTTTCATCAATAAACATCCTTCTTTTCAATATGAACATGCGACGATCACAAATAAAAAACCCAACTTTCTTGTTGGGGCTTTACAGGATTAATTTTTCGCCTATTAAGTTCGTTTTCTTATTCGATAATTCCCATGCGGATCGCTTTGACAGCCACTTCTGTGCGATTTTGCGCTTTTAATCTTTTCATGATATTTGAGATATAGTCTCTAACGGTGTATTCACTTAAATAAAGCCTCGAGGCGGCTTCTTGAGTGGAGGCGCCTTCCGCTAACAGTTTAATGATTTCAATTTCCCTCGGTGTTAGATTAATAGCTTCCTCGAATTTATCCTGTTTTTTTATCCGCGCATCAATAAATCTTAGTAATAACTCCCCTGAGCTTTGGCCAAATTTCATCAATGCCGGGAAAAGGCTTGTATCTACCGTAAAATATTTGCCCGGTCCTTGGTCTAACACAATTCCGCCAATAATTTTCCCTTCTTCTGGAACATAGACTGGGACAATGATTAAAGAAGTTAGTTCAAACTTTTTAACATATTGTTCAGGAAACTCGTGTTTGGCATCCGGAATATAAATCGGCTGGAAATTTTTCATTTCATGCCCTTGGGATTTTAATTTCACAATACTTTCATTAAGGACGGGAATATTGGTAATTTTTTCAGCAATCGCTTGAATTTCGTCATTATTTAAATGATGGCCAAATAAACCAACCCCGACACTTTCCTCATTTGCAAATTTAAACAGAGCACACCGATCAAATGGCAAAAAATAACCGAATCCGAAACAAATATTTTCAACAGATTCCTGAAAGTTTTGCGAGCGAATAATCCATTCATTGAAAAGGATAACGGCATCTTTCCAGGCGCTTTTCATCTCCAGCCCTGTTTGAAACAACATGACCTCACTAATTTTCGAAAATAAATAATGGACCGAAGGATGTAATTTTGAGGAATATTTAATCCTTCTTTTCAACACCCTATGCACTGAATTTTCTAATAAGTTCAGATGAAAAATGAGTGATTCCGGCTCTGGCGACCGCTTAAAAACAGCAAACCATCTTGACTGAATTTCCTTCAACAATTCATGAATATCAGCTTTACCTTTGTGAAAAGTATCTAAAAAGTTCACGAGAAAGTCACTGGCAAATTCAAATACAGCAATGGTTTTCTTTTTCGTATTATTGAGCGATTGAAGGGTTAACTCCCATTCGTGTAAAAGATCCCCTTGATAGTCACTAAGCAGGGAAACGGCATCATTTAGCAAATGGTTTAAATGGGCATTCAGTGACTTAGACATATGATGATTCCCTCCTTTTCACTGGTAGTCATTTCATGGAAATCTTAATTCGCCAATATCCCGCAAAATTCCTGCTCTCTTCACAAATTATCGTTCATCTTGCACGAGTTCTCCTAAAATTTCCCTATTTTAAAGATAATTTCACTACAAATGTAGGGGTTAACCTATTTTCTGATTTATCATAAAATTATGACGAATAGTTCGTGATTTGCCAAAATGGCTACCGCTATTCAAAATTATCAAGAAATGGAGGACAAAGGATGACAGCAGAATCAGTGATCATCGGAGGACAGACAGTCAAGAAAAAACTCATCATTGCTTTGCTTGGAGGGTTTTTATTTTTAGGGGCGCTCTTGGGAACTTTCGGGCTTACCGGAATGGCCGCAGGTCTACCATTAGTAGGCGGCTTCACCGTCAGCTTTGATAAGATGGAAGGCAAAGGTTTTAAAATGTATGGCAGTGTTGCCGAAAGTGCCACGGCTGAAAAAAATCCTGTTGCTGTTAATGAAATTGACAAAGCAACGATTACCAATTTAAAAATCACCAAAAAAATCCCGTTTCTTGGCATTAATGCGGTTATTTCCGCTAGTCAACCGGTTGAGATCACCGGACTTCAACAAAAGGCAACGCTAATAAATGGTAATGCTTCATTTTCAGAGATGACTATGAAAGAAAAATACGTTGGGGACCGTGATCTAAGTAATCCTGCCACCCTTGCTGGAGCCGCCGCTGAACATTTTTCTCAAACCGCCGATACTATTACACTCACTAATGGCGTGCTGGAAACAGTCTATCTTTTCCAAAAAACCGTTAGTCTTAACGGAATGAAGGTTTCCTTTGAACCGGCCAAATAATTTCGGCATCAAGTATATCATATAAGGATGATTTGTATGAACTCAACCCCTTCAAAACGCGAAAAGTTTAAAAATTGGCGAGCAAGGCGCCCTTTCTGGGGGGCGACCTTGTCCATTTTAGCTGGGATTGTCATTTTATCGGTACCGGTACAGCTTTATGAAATTGCTGCGGTACCCGGAAGTATGGTCGTGGTTGGCCTGCTATTAGGAGGACTGCCGTTACTAATGGGCATTCTAGCCCTTATTTTCCCAAAGTTATCGACTTTGCTTGGGATTATTACAATATTTTCCGCTGTTTTATCGATTTTAGGAGCATTAGGCGGTTTCCTTGTTGGGACCCTACTAGGAATTGTCGGGGGAGCAATGCAGATTGCCTGGAAACCGGTCATCGCGAGCGCTGATTCTGGAGAACATCCGGAGCAAAAACCGGAAGCCGAGAAGGAAGTTGCCTCAGGAAAAGAATTATCTTTAGAATAATCATTGGCACTAGTTGTAATTGTAACAATAATACTTGAAAGAGCATAGTACGCAGAAACGGTGGTAGCTTTGAAACAGAAAAAAAATCCTATTAAATTCGTTATTATTATCATTTTTGCCTTTAGTTGGCTAGTCATTCCGCCCAAAAATAGTTTAGCTGTTAATTCGGTTGTGATTGGGTTCATTATTGAAGCAAGTCGAATGGAAGGTACCATCCAGGGGCTTGAATTAGTTACTGGAGAAACAATAAACGAAACAGACCGTCCAATGTTGGAAATGAATTTCGTCAATCTGAAAGCTGAAGGGTTAAAAATAAAAAAACTGGTTCAAATCGGAGGAAGTACGCTCACAACCAATATAGGTTCGGAAGGTAATGTTCAATTTAAAAGTTTAAAAGTAAAAGTGACCAACGCTACTTTCGACAATGACACATACAAGCCCGAAAATGGCAATATTGGTCTTAAAAATGTGAAACTGCTGGCACATTCGATTACAACCGGTGAGGCAGCACTGCCGCAATTTCAGTTAACATTTAATCAAGGCGGGAATGTTGAACTGGAACCAAAAAGCGAACAAGAGCTTAAAGAGATGGAGGCATTGTTAAAAAATTTGCTTAAACCAAATGAAAACGGTAAAGATCCTGATTCTCAAACTGGAAATGGTGCCAACAAGCCAGTGGTTCAGGATAATGCTTCTCAGAGTGAACAGCCATAAGGAAAAAGCGATGTGCATTAACATCGCTTTTTTTATGCCCACATGCTATTAAAATTGGATGAGCTATACGCTTTTTAATTGCCCGAGTTTTTCACAAATCGCTAAGGCCATGTCTGTAACTGCTTCTGGAAGAACGGTTTCCAGCTTGGTATTGATGGCATTTCCCATTTTACCAATTGCATTTACTTCAAGATAGCCGGTCAATCTCGTTCGATTCAGATGAATTGCCTTAGCTTCAAAATAGCCTTGACCGAAGTATTTTTCACTCTTGCCCTTTAATGCAAAACTCACCCTTGTTGGTTCAATCCACTCTTTAATATCAATCAATAAACTGATTTTCTTTCTGATCAAACCAAGATCACTTTTAAATTCCCAGGTGGACTGTTGCTCGTTTAGTTTTTCATGATGGATGTAGTTGGGAACAAGGGGCGCCCAATTGTCCATATCCTTGACGAAATCCCAAATCACTTCGATTGGTAAGTCGACTTCAACTTGATGTTTCCCGCTCGGCATAATTTACCTCTTTCCTTTTCAAAGATAAAAGACCTTCCAATAAGTGAAGGTCTTTTTAACATATATATGATTGTTCCCGTAGTTTTAGAAGGAAAATCTTTACTTCGTTATTACCGCTTCCATTAAATACGACTGAATCCGTTCAGCAGCTTCAGAGAGACGTTCTGGCGGCTGTACCAAAGCAATTCGAACATAGCCTTCCCCCAACTTGCCAAAGGCATCACCCGGAACTACAGCCACCCCCGCCCGGTCAATCAGCTCAAAGGCAAATCTGCGCGAACTAAAGCCAGCAGGTATTTTCGCCCAAACGAACATAGTTGCGGGAGATTTTGCGACATGCCAACCGCTTTTTTCCAAACCAGCAATTAAGGCATCCCGCCGTCTTTCATACTCGCTTACCTGAGATTTAAAGAAGCTGAAATCAGATGTCAGCGCCTTTACTGCAGCTGCTTGTATTGGGTAGAAAATCCCATAATCAATATGTGATTTAAACGAAGCTAAAGCTGCCACCGCCTGCTCGTTGCCGCTAACATAAGCAATACGACAGCCTGCCATGTTAAAGGTTTTAGACAAAGAGTTAAATTCGATACCGACTTCCTTCGCACCAGGTACCGACAAAAAACTAATCTGCGGGTTATGGTCAAAAATTAATTCAGAATAGGCAAAATCATGAACGACTAAAATATTATGTAGCTTTGCAAATTCCACTACCTCTTCAAAAAACTCACGATTGGCAAGGGCAGTTACCGGATTTCCGGGATAGCTGATGATCATCATCTTGGTTTTCTGTAATACTTCCAAGGGGATTTCATCAAGTTTTGGCAAAAAGTTATTTTCCTCCAATAATCGCATTGGATAAACCTGGCCCCCGGCAATCGTAACACTTGCTTCATAAATCGGGTAGCCAGGGTCTGGAACTAACACATAATCCCCTGGATTAATAATGGCCATTGCTAAATGGGCCAGACCGTCTTGGGAGCCCATTAACTGAAGGATTTCTTTTGACGGATCTAGATCAACGTTATACCGTTGCTTATAAAAATAGCTTACTGCCTCATAAAATTCGGGTATACCTCTTAATGTATAACCATATTTGCTTGGATCCTTTGCATATTCGGATAACGTTTCAACCACAAATTCCGGTGGTTGAAAATCAGGACTGCCGACACTTAAATCAATAACATCCAGACCATTATGAATAGCTGCCAGTTTACGGTCGACAATTTCTTGAAAAATACTTGAAGACAATTTTTGAATCTTTTTTGCTACATCGATTTTCATCATCTTTTCCCCGCATTCGAAAAATATTTACCAAATGGTTCCTAATAATAATATTTTATATTTTACCATATTTCTGATTATATCACTCACTAAACTATAAGTATTGCACCAAATTTACCATTGATTATTTTAAAGTGATAAATTAAGATAGGTAAATAGGTTTGAAAATTCAGATAAGTCAGCTGTGTTTATGGGGGTAGCTTAGGTTGAGACTGTTCCAATACGTTTTATTTTTCCTTGGTCTTACTTTTTTTGGTTTAGGCAACGCCATTGCTGTGAACGTAAAATATCTCGGACTCCATCCTTGGGAGGTTCTAAATGTTGCGCTGTATCAACATTTTGGGCTATCAATTGGCACCTGGGGAGTAATTTGCGGCCTCGTCCTGATTATCATTTCATTGTTTGTAGACCGCCGTTACATTAATATTGGGACATTTTTAAATGCTGTATCCATCGGCCCGATCATGGATTTTTTTCTTTGGTTGGATATCTTACCAAAGTCGACAAATACCTGGATTGATTACCTCATCCTATTAGCCGGAATTATTATTACCGGAATTGGCGGAGGTATGTACGTTGCCGCTGGTATAGGAGCGGGGCCGCGGGATGGTTTTATGCTATCCCTCTCGGATAGAACCCGATTATCAGTCAGCCAAGCACGAGTCATCGTTGAAAGCCTCGTGCTTGTTCTCGGATTTTTATTAGGGGGTCCGGTCTTTATTGTGACTTTCGTTTATACTTTTATTCAAAGTCCTGTCTTTCAACAAGCATTAAAGTTTTTTAAGAAAATTGTCGAATTAGTGAAAAAGAAGAAAAACAAAGCACAAGAAAGTATTGTATTATAATATTGCAAAGCCCGGACTGCTAATGAAAAGTTCGGGCTTTTTAATTGGTTGAAATCCAAATAAAAAGTCCAAGAGACCCTATCCAGCTGGATAGGGTCTCTTATTAACCAATGGCAAATGTTTACCTGCAACTAAGAAATTTTCTTTAATTCATCCGTTAACTGAAGGAATAATTCTTTATTTCCTTCTTGAAGTGTTCGGTCGATTTCCTTTAGGATCTTCTCCTTTTGGAACTGGACAAGAACATGGTTCAAAAACATTTCGGCAAATTCAGAATCGGTATAATCATTTGGCTGTTGGGGTGAATTAAGTAATTTCTTTTCCATGGAAATCAACTCCTTAAGCTTTTTTTTATTATACTAATGGTTTTTTAAAAATTCAAACATTTTGTTCAAAAAAAATTAATAATTTTTTTAGAAAAACATCTTGATTTTTAAAAATTGTTCATTTTGGTCATGTTTATGTGTAAGAATTAAATTTTTGGGAATATTAATTTCATCATTTTAGAGATTGAACTAGGAGTGAAGCGATGAATGGAACAAAATGTTGTATCCGGTTATAAACCGGTAAATAACATAGATGTTTATTATGAATTTTATCCTAATCAAGCATCCGAACAGACGATTGTTCTGCTGCATGGTTTTCTTTCATCGACATTTACATTCCGACATATGATCCCTTTACTAAAAAAGGAATTCCAAGTTTTGTCGGTTGACCTTCCCCCATTTGGAAAAAGCGCAAAATGCAGCCGATATAAATATTCCTACCAAAATATTGCCCAAACCGTTATTAAGCTGACTGAGTCATTCGGATTGCAAAAAATGATCTTAATCGGGCATTCCATGGGCGGTCAAATCGTCCTCAATATCTTACACTTGAAACAAGAAATTGCCGAAAAAGCGATCCTGCTCTGCAGTTCCGCTTATTTAAAGCGCTCAAAAATGCCGCTTATCCTTTCAAGCTATCTCCCGTATTTCCATCGCTTCGTGAAATATTGGTTTGCCAGAACCGGAGTAGAAAAAAATCTTCAAGCATCATTATATAATCACTCCATTATTAATGAGGAAATGATCAACGGCTACTTGGAGCCATTTTTACAAGATGAAATATTCGTGGCGCTAACGCGAATGATCCGCGACCGCGAAGGGGATCTCCCGGCAAAAATATTGAAACAAATCAAAACACCTTGTTTATTAATTTGGGGCGACCATGACAAGTCAGTCCCGTTGAAAATTGGCGAAAAACTGAGCAAGGATTTAACCAATTCAAAATTAATTGTATTAGAAAAAACCGGGCACGCCCTCCCAGAAGAACGGCCAATCGAGGTATATCATTATATAAAAGGATTTTTAGCAAACAATCAGACTGGCTAAGTATTAAAATGGCTGTCCCAAAAATGATCGGGACAGCCTCCTTTATTTAAACCAGCCCTTTTCTTTAAAATGGGTAATGGCTTCAATGCGATTTTTAACTTCAAGCTTATCAAGAATGATAGAAATATAGTTGCGAACCGTGCCGGTCTTAATTTTCAGTTCTTCGGCTATTTCCTTCGTATTTTTTCCATCGGCAATCAGTTCAAGTACTTCCTTTTCACGGTCCGTCAATGGATTTTCTTCACCGTATACATCATCCATCAACTCCGGTGCATAAATACGCCGGCCAGCCATGACACTTCGGATTGCTTTAGCCAATTCATCACTTGGGCTGTCCTTTAACAAATAACCGCTGACCCCAGCCTTTAAAGCCCGTTGGAAGTAGCCCGAGCGGGCGAAGGTCGTCAAAATAATCAGCTTACAGCTGAGTCCTTTCAGCTCTTCGGCTGCTTCAAGTCCACTTTTTCCAGGCATTTCAATATCCATGATACAAACATCCGGATTTAGCGCTTTAACCAGGGCTACTGCCTCTTCTCCATTTGTAGCCTGGCCGACAACCTCCATATCGTCTTCCAAATTAAGCAGTGAGCCAAAAGCTCCCAGCAGCATTTGCTGATCCTCAGCAATAACAATTCTAATCATTTTCTCCCTCCTCCTCACCCGGTTTTACATCATTAGGAACTTTAATAATTAAAGTCGTTCCTTTGGTGGTTTGCAGTTCAAGACTGCCATTAATGAACTCTAACCGTTCACGCATTCCGATAAGTCCATTGCCTTCTTCCACTTTTCCGTCTTTTTTGGAAAAACTCCCATTATCGCTGACCCTCATCACAACTTCCTTCCAGGACTGCTCAAAAGTAATCACACAATGATCCGCCCCGCTATGTTTAACGACGTTATTGACGGCTTCTTTTAAACACATACTTAAAATATTCTCGGTTAAAAGCGATATATTTTTAGGAGCAGATTCATCTTCAACCGCCAAGCTTATTTGCGCAGCTTTCATCATTTGTTTAACTCGCTGCAGTTCATCCTTCAAGCGAATTCCCCGCATCGAAGATACCATTTTTCTTACCTCACTTAAGGCAGTTCGTGCCGTTTGCTGGACATCCTTCAATTCATATTTCGCCTGATCCGGATCTTTCGTGATTAATTTTCTAGCTAAATCCGCCTTTAACCCAATTAGTGAAAGCTTTTGGCCTAAAGTATCATGAAGGTCGCGGGCAATTCGCTGCCGTTCCTCCAGTTTCACCAGTTCCGCGATCCGCTTATTGGCATCTTCGAGCTTCTCTTCCAGCTGCCCGCGCTCCTTGCGGTTATAAATGCTGAAAGGAAGCAGAATGACACTTATCCAAATAATAATAATAAAGGGCAATTGCTGCAAAAATAATTTTTCATGCATGACAATCCCATAGTTTATGGATACCGAGGTAGACAGGAGATGAATAAAATAAAGGGTAAAAAAAGCAACCCGCTCTTTAATATTTCCAAGAAAATAAGCTAGAAAAAAAGCAAAGTAAACATAACTGAAAAGGTTTGTCGCTGTGATGGAAATGGCAATTAAGATCAAGGTCCATAAATATACGGGCCAGCCTCTGGAGATAAAAGCAATCCGATAGATGATGAAAAAGGTTAAAGTCAGCAAAATTCCCAGGATGATATGGACGGTTGATGGTGCCTGAAAAATAAAGTAAAACGGTAAAATGCAAAGCACCGTCCATAAATACGGAGCAATTCCATTGCTTTTCTGAAAGGTAATATACTTTTTAAACTTTGGCACCGCTTCTTTGATCACACTAATCCCCTTCATCTTTTGTCGGTACAATCCTAGCACAAGCTTCCATGTTATTTTATTTTACTGAAAAACACTGCATCTTTAAAGCCGATAAACCTTTTTTGCTGTTCATCCCAAAGGTGGAATTTCAATGAATTTATGCTGGTTTTCAAGGTGATCGTCGGTACAGTTTGCAATGGTGGTGTCTGATTATGCGCTTCTTCTAGTTTATAATTGGGCACCCTGGGACTCAAATGATGGACGTGATGGTAACCGATATTGCCAGTTAACCATTGCAGCAGCTTAGGCAATTTATAAAAGGAACTGCCTTCCACAGCAGCTCTTACATATTCCCATTCTTGATCTCCTTCAAAATAAGAATCTTCAAACGTATGCTGAATGTAAAACAGCCAAATGCCGGCAGAACCTGAGATTAAAAAAATCGGACCTTCTACTAAAAGAAACGGTTTCCAGCCAATCGCCCAACACATACTGCTGATAATGATGACAATGGCCATATTAATAAGATACGTATTCCAGCGCTCCTTCGACCGTGCTCCCTTCCGATTAAAGCGGTTTTTAAGCAAAAACACATAAATCGGACCAAGTACAAACATCACCAATGGATTACGGTACAAGCGATATTGCCATTTTTTCAAAGGGGAAGCTTGCAAATATTCCTCCACCGTAAGCATCCAAATGTCACCGGTTCCCCGTTTATCTAAATTGCTGCTTGTAGCATGATGGACAGAGTGGTCATGCTGCCATTGACTAAAAGGAAAGAATGTGAGGATCCCTGTTAATGTTCCAAGTATTTTATTGGCAGTACGATTTTTAAAAAATGAATAGTGACAGCAATCATGAAAAATGATAAAGGTCCGCACGAGAAACCCTGCTGCGACAACAGCCAATGAAAAAGTGAGTAGATACGAAATGGAGAGACTTTTGTAACTCAAAAACCATAAAACAAAAAAGGGCACAATTGTATTAAGGATCTGCCAGACGCTCGCCAGTATATTTGACTTCTCATAAGGAGCCATTTGCTTCCTTAATAATTTTTGTTTTTCATTCATCTTTAACAATTTTCCTTCCTCTATTTGATAACTCACATTATAAAAAAAAGAAAGCAAAATTTGCAGACATACTTGTCATGTCCCAACTATGACAAATATCATAGTTGTAAGAAACCATCTCAAGCAGCTTACTTTATTAGCTGGAGAATCAAATTCAGAATTTCCCCGACTTGAAAATAGAAAATAAAAGCCAGAGAAACATTCCTGTGGCAATCACAAAACCGATTTCTACCACCGGTATTTTGTTTAGTAATATTGGGGTTTGTCCTGACAATGAGGTCCCGATAATGACCCCGGCCATAATAATACTAAAAGACAGTAACGTGATACTAAAAGAAATCCGGTTACTAATGATGTTCAGTCTTTGAATAAATTGATTCAGTTCTGGAGTTGTCAGTTCAATTTTTACTCTACCTTTTTTCATTATAGCGGATATTTCATTAATGGTTTTCGGCCATTCGAGGATCATTTCTCCATACTCATTGATTCGTCTCCAGACTTTGTCGATAATCGTTTTAGGCCGATATCGTTCCATTATTAACCGCTTCCCAAACGGTTCGGCAATTTTGATAATACTTAAATCAGGATCTAGCTTTTCGACCACACCCTCCATCGTTAACAGGGTTTTACCTAATATCGTTAAGTCTGTCGGCAATTTAATTTTATATTGAAAAGCAACTGAAAATAAATCTGTTATCGTCTGACCAATTTTCATATTCTTAAAAGATAGATCGCTATATTTTTCTCGTAAAAGGTCAACATCCATTCTTAATTGCTCGTAATTGACATCATCAGGCACCACCCCCATGGATGATATTGCCTGAAGGACTTCATCGGTATTTTGTCTCATCAACGCAATAACAAATGAGGCGACATGGTCCCGCATTTCCGGACTTAATCGGCCGACAATGCCAAAATCCAAAAAGGCAATGGCTCCATTTGGTAATACTAATAAATTTCCGGGATGCGGGTCACCGTGGAAAAAGCCATCAATTAATATTTGTTGAAGGATGGTATTGACCACTGTTTCTCCTAAGACCTTGCTGTCGTAACCTAGTTTTTGAAGCTTTTCCTCCTCATTTAGGGTAATTCCGTCGATAAATTCCATAGTTAAAACTTTCGCTGAGGTATAATCCCAGAAAACCTTGGGAATGACCACTTTTGGATTGTCTTTGAACTTGGCAGCTATTTTTTCAGTATTGCGTGCTTCCATTTCAAAGTCCAATTCCCGCCTAATCGACATGGCCAACTCGTCAACAATGTCACGAACTTGATATCTTCTTGCCCATTCTAAACGAGAATCAGCCAGCCTGGCCAATTCCTTTAAAATTTCCAAATCCGTTTCAATCAAGTGTTTCAGCTTCGGGCGTTGAACCTTAACTGCGACTTGTTCCCCTGCGGGTAGCACGGCATAATGAACCTGCCCAATCGATGCTGCGGCAATGGGGGTTTCCTGAAATTCCCTGAATGAATTCTCCAAGGAATCAGCTAACTCTTCTTCAATAATTTTTTTTACTTCAGAAAAAGGAAATGCGGAGACCTTATCCTGCAGCTTTACCAGTTCTTGAATAATGTCTAAGGGAATAATATCTGGTCTTGTACTGGCAATTTGGCCAATTTTAATAAAGGTTGGCCCAAGTTCTTCTAAAAACATTCTAATCCGTTCACCTGTCGAGAGTACCTCGATTGTCTCGCTTCCTTGGAGAAACAGCCTTTTCGGTACGGATAAAAGGTCCAGAAGCCCCAATTCCTTCATTAAATAACCGAAGCCATGACGGGTAAAGGCATTTACAATTTCACGTAACCGGCCTAAATGGCGAATTCGTTTCTTTATCATATTGACCACACTTTATCATGTTATTTATACAAACCATCTCATTCTTTTCAACGGTTTTCAAGCCGGTTCTACATTTTTCCCAAAATGTTCAATATTTTCGCTTAATGATTCAGAAACCCTTGTCCAAGTTATCTACACCTAATAGTTTTTATAATTTTCTTAACAACCAAGAAAATGAAAAAACCAGATATTTTAGCTAATCTGGTTTTTCATTCACTTATTTTTTGGCTGCAAGCCAGGCTGCCACGGCATTAGCGTCGGCATCTGAAAGATTTTGCTTAGGCATTTGTCCTTTTCCATTGTGAATGATTTTAACAATATCATTTTTTGATAATTTTGAGCCAATTTTGTCCAAGTCAGGGGCATATCCGCTTTTTAGATCATTCCCATGACAAGCAGCACAGGTCCCTTGAAATACTTTCTCTCCATCTGCAGCCGTATTTGTTGCCGAATCATTCTGTTCCGTTTTATTGGTGGTGGTGTCATTATTTTTAGTCGTGTCTTTATCTGTCCCCCCTCCACAAGCGGTCAGAGAAACAAATAATATCATACAAATTGCACCATATAACAGTTTTTTCATCCATTTCACCTCCGTTAAAATTTAGATTTTGTAACTTATTCCTGCAATATACATTTCGAAGGTAGATTAAGAAATGAAAAAAACCAAACATAACGTAAACTCGTTATCTTTGGTCAAGAGTTTTGTATCTAGCTCCCCAAGGAACGCTTCGGCAGCATAGACATCGCACGAAGGAAAAGCGGCAGCTTTTTCGAGGTGCACCTAGCGCCTGCGCTTTTCTTGCTTATTCATATCTTAGTGATTCAATCGGATCAAGTTTAGCCGCTTTGTTTGCCGGTAAAATGCCAAAGACGACTCCGATCACCATCGAAAACAGGACGCCGCCGACAACGACTTCCCAGGATATTAAGGACGGCCAGCCGGCGAAGAGACTTACCACTTCTGATACTCCCCAGCCAAGCAATATCCCAATCATCCCGCCAATAAGAGTAAGTGTCATTGATTCGATAAGGAATTGAGTTAGCACCTGACCTCTCGTCGCACCAAGTGCCATGCGGATACCAATCTCCCGCGTGCGTTCTGTTACCGACACGAGCATGATGTTCATGACACCAATTCCGCCTACAAATAGAGAAATACCGGCAATACTGCCGATGATCAAGGTCATAATTCTAGTCACCTGACCAATTCCTTGAGCAATTTCCTCCATATTAATAACCTGATACGATTTTTCCGTATTATGCATTTTATTCAAAAGATTAGCGGCCTTCTTTCCAGCAGTTTGCAGCTGTTCCGCAGATGCCGCCTGAAGAGTGACTTGAGTATAATCACTGCTGCCATAGATAATTTTCCATGTTTGAAACGGCAGATAAATCTCCATCGAGCCAAAAGCAAGGAGACCAGTCGGCTTTTCTAAAACACCAATGATCTCAATCGGCTGATTAGCGACCAAAATGATTTTTCCAACAGCATTTTTCCCTTTAAACAGTTCTTCTTGTAATTTATTGCTAATCAGACCAACTCGGCTGCCTCCAAGAAAATCAGCTGCCGAAAAACTTCTTCCTTTTGCTACATTCAATTCATTTATTTGCAAATAGGCCTTGTTAATCCCTGTCGAAGAAATATCTACTGATTTTTCCTTGAACTTTGCTGCAGACATTTTGGTACTGGAGGCCACGACCCTTTTCACTTCTGGAATTTGTTCCAAAGCACGAATATCTTCCTGTTTAAATGGGGCCTCCAAAAATATATTCGGATTGGCACGCATTTCTTCATCAGATGGCTGGTAGAACATTTCCATTGTATTACCTGATCCGGTAATTTGAGTCTTTAGCATCGCTTCCCCGCCCTGTCCAATCGCGACAACGATAATGACGGCACCGACACCAATGATAATCCCTAACATTGTTAAAATACTGCGCATTTTATGAGCTTTTAGGGAACTCAATGCCATCATAAGATTTTCAAAAAAACTCATATGGTCTACCTCCCATCTGCCGCTGAAGCGGACTGAAGCCTTCCGTCTCTTACCATAATCGTCCGATTTGCATATTCTGCTACTTCAGGTTCATGGGTAACAACAACGATCGTAACACCCTCACTGTTCAATTCCTGAAATTGCTCCATAATCGATATGCTTGTTTTTGTATCTAGTGCTCCTGTAGGCTCATCCGCCAAAATAAGCTTTGGTTTATTGACGATTGCTCTGGCAATCGCGACACGCTGTTTTTGCCCGCCGGATAAAGCATTTGGCAGGTGATCCATTCGATCTCGCAAGCCCATTTTGGTTAACGCCTCTTCGGCCCTTTCTTGCCTTTCAGCTTTGCTCACTCCGGCGTAGATCATCGGAAGTTCGACATTTTTTAATGCGGTCAGCCGCGGCAGCAGATGAAATTGTTGAAAAACAAAACCAATCGATTGATTTCGAACCCTTGCCAGCTCATTTTCGCTATAGCCGGATACATTTTCACCGCCTAAATAATATTCGCCCGAGCTGGGTTTGTCCAAGCAGCCGATAATATTCATTAATGTTGACTTACCTGAACCAGAGGGGCCCATAATGGCGACAAATTCGCCCTCGGCAATCGTGAGACTAATATCATTTAATACGCGGATTTGTTCTTTTCCAAGGGCAAAGGATCTGGTGATGGATTCAAGCTGAATCATTTTACCGTCACTTCCATCCCATCCTTTAATTTTTTCGAACCGCTCAAAATCACAAGGTCATCCTTGGATACCCCGCTAAGAATTTCGATTTTATTTCCCGAGATAATCCCTGTCTTGACCGTTTGCTTTTGGGCTTTGCCATCCTTAATCAGAAAAACAAACGGCTGATCGCCATCATCCTGAACGGCATCACTAGGAAGAACAAACGCGGATTTTTTCTCTGTTTCAATTTCCATAATAAGTTGGAATCCTGGCTTTAACCCGCTAACGTCACCATCAATTTTCACTTTAACCGGGTATTGGACGGCTTGACTGCCTCCTTGCGTACTTGCTTGATCCTTCTCTGGCAAAATAGAGATTTCAGTAATTTTTCCTTGCCACTTTTTATCAGGGACGGCATCTGAACGCAAGGAAACGTTTTGACCTTTTTGAACTTTTAATGTATCGTACTCTGACAAGAGCCCAGTGACAGTCATTCCCTCCAGTTTTCCAATATGTATGATTGGTTGAGCGGCACTACCTTGGCTGGAATTTGGCTCCGTTTTTTCTGCTGTTAACACGATACCATCCATCGTACTTTTCAGTTCCAAATCATTTTGCTTTTTATTAAGTAAATCCTGCTGAATCTCTGCTTGCTTCAAATCTAGTTCAGCCAGCTTCTTATCCATATCTAATTGATCATATTCTGGCTTTAACTGTTTTTTAGCTTCCTTTTTACCAACTTGTTTACTCAATGTTTCTTCTTTATCGTTTAATTGGTCAATTTGTTTTTCAATCCGGTCTATTTTTAAATAAGCTGATTCTATCGATATTTTATTTTGTTCCCTTTCGAGTTCAAGCTGTGGGTTCTCCAGCTCTGCCAAAACTGTTCCCTTCTTTACTTTCTGTCCCTCTTTAATTAGCAGTTTCTTTATTTCTCCTTTATCAGGTGAAGGATAAATCACTTGCTCTTCCTCCAGCTTTACGGTTCCGGGAATCATTAGCAGCGAAGAAATTTCCTCCTGCTTAAGCTTGACTGTTTTAACGGCGGGCCCATCGGCAAAAACCTGCCGATAGACACTAATTGCAATCATAATAATAATGACACTGACAACACTGATGCCAATCCAAAGTTTCTTTTTCATTATAGTTTCGGCGCTCCTTGGAGAGCAGTTCCGACTAAGGCGAACCCAATGCCAACCAAGAAGAAAATGATCGCAATAGTCCAAGCCAGCCCTTTGGAAAGCCCTGCTGTTTTATGAAGCCCGATTGCCGTTAAAATGGTCGACCAAATCGAAAACACTTCTATAGACCCAAGTACACCGGCTTTTTCAGAATTCAATAAACCTGCCAAACTGGTAATATATATTTCCGGATTTCCGCCAACGGCATACCTGATGGCCGTATTTAAGATAACCCCAACAGCACCGATTATCATGATATAGGTGTTCATCGAAAATAGCTGTTTAAATGAGACCGAAGAACTGCCAAATTTGGAAATAAGCAACTGAATGACACTGCTGACTAAAATCGTGATGACCGGCGTTAATACTCCTGTTACCACAACGGTTATTTTCGTAACTCCCAATGCTATTTCCGCCTGTTCTTTCGTAAGTCCTTGGTCGATTAACATTTGCACATCCATGGTTGCCGCCATAAAAAACATTCCCACTGCATAAAGAATGCTAACAATGGTAAGTGGCAGCCATTTTTTAGGATTCTCTCTAATTCTTTCAAACTGAATCCCAGGGCTGGTAAACATACCAAATAACGAAGGGCTTTCTTTCTTTTTTTGTATCTCTTTTTGTATTTCCATTTAACAACACCCCTAATTCCATTTATGTAAATCGTTACAACATGATTATACGATAAAAATACCTAATAGTTTCATTTTTTTAATAAATGTTTGATGTCTGACCTTGAATATAGAAAAATAAACTTGACCGAAATCAAGTTTATTTGCTCTGCCGCTCTAAATTTAATAGTCGTTCCTTCATATTCAGGCCGCCGCGAAAACCTGTCAGTTTTCCATCCTTTCCAATAACACGATGACATGGAACGGTCATTAATACTGGATTCGCGCCAATGGCTGCACCAACTGCCCGAACTGCAGAGGGCTTATTGATCAGGTTGGCGATATCGGAATATGATTTCGTTTCTCCATAGGGAATTTCACATAGTGCATTCCAGACAGCCTGTTGAAACTTGGTTCCATGGTAATCACTTTTAATCGTAAAGTCCTTTCGCTTTCCCTCAAGATATTCACTAAGTTCACGCGCATATGGTTGCAATCTATCGCTATCCTCTATAAGTGTACTATTGGGGATATGCTTTTTTATCCACTCTGCTAATTCTTCAAATGGTTTGTTCGGAGAACCGACATAGCAGAGGCCTTTTGGCGTTGCCGCCAGATATAGATTCCAATCTTTATAGTTCATAATTGACCAATAAATGAGAGTTTTCTCTTGTGATTTCATAACATCCTCCATTTAATTTTTTCTTATTTCCATTATACTATTTTATATGAGCAGTTTAAGATATTTCTACACATGCTGGAATGGTGATGAAATGGTTCACGATTATCAAATAATTTACGAGAAATTATATCGATACTACGGCCCACAAGGCTGGTGGCCGGCAAAGACTGCCTTTGAAATGATGATTGGGGCGATTTTGGTCCAAAACACAAGTTGGCGTAATGTGGAGAAAGCACTGAGTAATTTAAAGCCGTTCTTATCTCCTGCTAAAATTGAAAAACTATCATTTGATGAACTTGCTGAACTAATTAGACCGAGCGGTTTTTTCAAAATGAAAGCACAGCGGATAAAAGCATTTATGGAATGGTTGAAGGCCTATGAATATGATCTCAGTCAGATAAAAATGAAAGATTGTAATGAACTGCGTGATGAACTTTTAGCTGTTAAAGGGATTGGTTCGGAAACAGCCGATGTAATCCTGCTCTATGCATTTGACCAACCTGTATTTGTGGCAGATGCCTATGCCAGACGGATATTTTTTCGTCTTGGTATTAATCTGCCAAAATCATATGACTCGTTCAGATTAGAGGTTGAACGGGCATTACCAAGGGATTTGGCGATGTTTAACGAATTTCATGCTTTACTCGTTGAACATGCGAAAGAGCATTGCAAAAAAGCCCCTATTTGTGATGGATGCCCATTAGCGAGTATTTGTGATCGGAGATTGGGGTAAAACCAGCGTTATCCCTTCGCTCACAACAGCGCTCCAGCTAGTGATGATGAACAAGTTTATGTCCTGGTCAACAGCTGGTATACAAGTAAAAAGTTAGTCGAAGCCTGTCTTCAAAAAGGTTTTCAGCTGATTAGCAGTTTGCAGAGAAAATGATTGTAAAATAAACCGTCGACCTTGGCATCCAAGATAGAAGGGGCAGGCAAGCTTTCTTTGTTTAAAAGGTCAACAAACATATCAATGTGTTTGGTAGTCATATTCACTGCCGGGTGCAAAAACTTTTGAACCTGTTTCGACTGAGCGACTTGAGAAAAGGCAACTCCGATGGCTTTTCCTAGTATACTTTTCTTTAAATTAAAGTAAATATCTGTAATTTCAATGCAACTTAAAGGTCTTTTTTCCTCTAACCATCCACCTGCCAAAAAGTTATCATTTTTCACAAATTCAGCTTGTTTAGGTGGTGTAAGCACTGGAGGGCGATAGTAAAGTCCCTTTTCTAATAGAATATCTTTTGTCTTGTTGCATAGCTCGACTGCAGATGCGTTGCACCCTGTAAAATATTCACGTATATCATATCGGGTGCTTGTTGTGATAGCTCCGGCGTATCCATGACAACCATGGATAGACATAATGTTCAAATAATTCAAACATAATACATCTGAAAACAGACGTGGAGCGTTTGGTGTCCAGTCCTTTTCAGAAAATCCTACAGGAATGGGAAAACCTTCACCTGTTAAGAACTCCTTAATTTTGTCTAAATGTTTGAGACTAAGGGAAATAGCGTATTCAAAAGCACCCCTAATATCTCTATCCTCCAGATGTTCCATCATGTGATTGTGAATACAAAGGCTTGCGGTTTCATTTAGGTATTGCGACCATAGAGCTGAGATTTCAGCTGAAGTTAGTTTTGCATTATGTACAGAATCCATTTAAAGCACCTCCCTATGTTTTTAGGTTTCCTTATACTGTTCATATTATTCTTGTTGAATCAACCATTTTACAATTGATTCCTCTAAGTGTTCCTTGCGTATCACCGCCTTCATTTGTCACTACACAAATTCAAAGTAGAAAAAATACTTTGGAAAAATCGAGTTTTTGGAGGTTCGAGGGTAGGAACCGCTGAGAAATAAATACTCTTCTTTTGAGATAACAAAACATTTTTACCGATCCCATATACTTTTAAAAAGTTGGGTAAACACAGATATAGAGATTAATAGTCTTTCAGCCTTGCCAAAACTAAAATTATGTCCGGCGCCATTTCAAATGGCGCCGGACAACATACTAAACAGTTGCATTAAGACTAACATTTAAATAGAATGAACTAGAATGTCATTTTAAAAACGTTTTAAAATGATATTCACTTTAAGGTCAGCTAATGAATATTGCAGCTATTGAAGCAGCAAGAGCCGGGGTCCACGGACGGGGGTTTGCAGTTGTCGCAGATGAAGTTCGTAAATTAGCTAATAACTCCAATGAGGCCATAGAAGGAGTAAATTCTAATATAAAAAATATTACAAACGAAGTATCTAAGGTTACCCAAATTACGGAAATCTTACAAAAAATAGTTGAAGAAACCCAAGTAAAAATTGATAAAACTATGGAGGAATTTAAAACTATTAAATAATAATAACGAACTTCGTTTTGCAATGAAAGAGGTTGAATTGTGAATATTTCAGCCCAAATGATTCAAGCCAATAGAATTTTTGAAAGCTGCCAATCCTATGGCAGCTTTCAAATGTTCAAAATGTTTTTAGTTTCCTAAACCCACCCAGATAGCCGGGCAATAGTAGCTGTCAGGAACGTGATGCCAATGGCAATCACTGTTGGAATCGCAAATGACATAAACGTCCACTTCTTACTTTTGGTTTCTTTATAAATATTTAATAGGGTAGTTCCGCACGGATAGTGTAATAACGAAAACAACATCATATTTAACGCCGTTAACCAGGTCTAACCGTGATCAATAAACACTTGTTTTAACTTGTCCAAATCTTCAATTTCCAGCATTGCTCCTTGAGATAAATAAACCATACGATAAATGGGGGAGGAATTGCCGTCAGATACGGTGGTACATTTAAAATCGTAAGATTTTGTACCATATCAAGTATCTGAAACTTCCACCCTGCCCCTCCTTACTCTATTTTTTTGGTCATTTAAGCTTTCACTAAAAATATGGTAATATATAGTTAATGAAAGGTGGTGAAAACAATGTCTACGATTACTGCAAAACTACAAAATTGTCATTCTTTGTTGAAGGCTTTTTGAATAACATGGGGGCTAATCTTCATAAGATTGGACAAACATCCCTCCGCAGCCACAGCAAGGGTCATATACATATCCTTTAAAAGGCTGAATCAATAAGAAAAGTACACTTATTACGGTAAAAGATATTAAAATTAGATACTAAAACGTCAAAAACGATAAAACGACCTTAGCGCCCTATGGAGTAAAGAGCTAAAGCCGCTTAGGATAGGATCATTTTTATGATAAAAATTCATTGACCAAATATTAACCATTTCCTGTTGCTCAGCGGGAAGACAATGTGAACAATTTGGGATTAATTTTGCTGTGATTTGCGGAATAGCAGTAGCATGATCGATTGCCTTTTTTATGGACGAATAAACCACTTCTTGCTCACCAATTAATAGTAATGTTTCCGCCTTTAAACTTGCAAGTTCTTCTTTAGTAAAGACTTTTGGCACTACACGAAGATGAATTTTTCCATATTTATAGCCTAACAAAAATTGCTCATATAATATTTCATTGGGACTATTTTGCTTTGCAAACATCCAGTTATATAAATTCCGTATTGCAATTGAATTTTTAAACCATAATGCCGGAAATAATTTAAACGGGAATTTCCAATTTAATGTTGCGAAACTCATAACCGGTGCAAGTAATACTAATTTTTTGACACGTTCGGAATTTAAACTGAGTTGACAGCTAAAATATATGTAGTAACCTTAGTTGAAGTTTTTATAAAGATTACCCATTTCTATTGCTCCAACAGCTGCTTCGTAGCCTTTATTTCCTGCTTTTGTCCCTGCACGTTCGATAGCTTGTTCGATTGACTCAGTGGTTAGGACACCAAACATAATCGGGATTCCAGTTTGCATCCCTATATTTGCTACACCTTTGGCTACTTCACTGCTTACATATTCAAAATGCGGCGTAGCTCCTCTTATGACTGTTCCTAGTGTAATAATTGCATCAAAGCCACCTTGGTCTGCTAATTTTTTTGCTGCAAGAGGAATTTCAAAAGCTCCTGGTACCCACACGACTGTCACATCGTCCTCATTGACCCCATGTCTCTTAAGGGCATCTTCTGCTCCAGCCAGTAATTTGCTCGTAATAAACTCATTGAATCGCGAAACCACAATCCCAATTTTCAGACCTGTACCAATTAAGTTTCCTTCCAATACTTTTTTCATCATTATATTCCACTCCTTTAAAAAGTTAATAAATGTCCAAGTTTTTCTTGTTTTGTTTTTAAATATTGTTCATTTTCTTTTTTGGGTGGCATTTGCAGAGGAACACGTTCGACTACCTCTAAACCGTACCCGGCAAGACCTGTTATTTTTCGCGGGTTATTGGTTAATAAACGCATCTTTTTCACTCCAAGATTTCGTAAGATTTGAGCACCAACTCCATAATCACGTAAATCGGCTTTGAAACCTAGTTTATGGTTCGCTTCAACCGTGTCGTAACCTTCTTCTTGAAGTTTATACGCTTTTAATTTATTGATGAGACCAATCCCTCTTCCTTCTTGTCTCATATACAGAAGGATGCCTTTCCCTTCCTTATTAATTTGAGAAAGAGCTGCATGAAGCTGGGGGCCACAATCACAACGATTAGAGCCAAACACATCCCCCGTTAAGCATTCTGAATGTACTCTTAAAAGGATAGGCTCTTCTGCACGAATCTCCCCTTTTACAAGGGCAACATGCTCTTTGCCATCACTTTTACTCGTAAACCCGATAGCTCTAAAGTCCCCGTATTCAGTAGGAAGACTGATTTCCACTTCCCTATCTATTAATGTGTCATGCTCAAGTCGATACTCAATTAAATCTTTGATTGTAATCATTTTTAAATCAAACTTTCTCGCAACCTCTATTAAGTCGTCCACTCGCGCCATTGTTCCATCATCATTCATGACCTCACAAATCACAGCTACTGCTTTTGATTCTGCTAATCTAGCTAAATCGATGGCAGCTTCTGTATGACCAGCACGCCGTAACACTCCGCCTTCCTTCGACACAAGCGGAAAAATATGCCCAGGTCGTCTGAAATCACTTGGAAGAGCGTCTTCATCAAGTAATTTTTGAACGGTCAATGCTCTCTCAAATGCACTAATACCTGTGGTCGTTTCAATATGATCAATACTAACAGTAAAGGCTGTCTCGTGACTTTCTGTGTTGACTTCGACCATTGGCTTTAGTTCAAGTCTGTCTGCAAATGACTCAGAAATGGGAACACAAATAAGTCCTCTGCCCTCTTTAGCCATAAAGTTAATCATGTCTGGCGTCGCAAACTCACCCAGCCCCACAAAATCTCCCTCGTTTTCACGATCCTCATCATCACAAACAATAATCACCTTTCCTGCCTTTAAATCTTCTAATGCATCCTCTATTTTATGGAATATCATGCTATTACTCCTTCCGATTTACATAAATCCATTTTCTTTGAGAAAATCAACTGAAATACGATCTTTATGATTGTGCGGGTTTTTCCTTTCAAAAAAGGAATGTAGATACTTGCCGATCATATCAAATTCGATATTAACCTTGTCCCCAACCTTTTTCATACCAAGGACACTTTCCTTTGCCGTATGAGGGATGATCGACACGGTCAATTGATTATCGGATGTCCCAAATATAGTTAAGGAAGTGCCATCAAGTGCAATAGAACCTTTATACAGAGCAAGATGATTGAATTCATTAGGATATTGAATGTCAATATATATCGCATTTTCTTTTCGTTCTCTTTTAACAATTTGTCCAACCGTGTCAACATGGCCCGTAACAAAGTGACCTCCAAAACGTCCATTGGAACTCATGGCCCTTTCTAGATTAACGAGTGAGCCTTGCTGCAGGTGAGCTAGAGAAGTGCTGTGAAAGGTTTCGGGCATCACATCCAAAAAAAATGAAGCATGGGTAAACTCCGTTACGGTCAAGCAGACACCATTTACTGAGATACTATCTCCAAGCTTTATATCTTCTAAGACCTTCTTTGCCTTAATATTTAGGACGAGTGTGCTCCCTTGGGACTTTATCCCTTGAATGGTTCCTAATTCTTCAATGATTCCGGTAAACATTCTTCGCTTTCCTCCCCTTTAAGAGGTTTTGCCGTTATTTTTATATCTGGTCCCAGCTGTTTAATCTCTGTAAAGCGTAGTTGTTTTCCTAACTTCACAAGTTCAGGACCAATTCCTCCAACAAAAGAAAAAGCATCTCTGCCGCCAATAATTTTTGGAGCAACATAGGTAATGATTTGTTGAAAAGCATTTTCCTCGATGAATGAAGCATGAATTTCCGACCCGCCTTCTACAAGTACGGATATAATCTGCTGCTCCCCTAATGTCTTCAGTACTTCCTTCAAAGAAAGAGTGGAGCTTTCTTGAGAAATAATGGTTACATCAAGCCTTTCAAGTTCTTTTTTCTTTTCTAAATCAATCTGGTTTCCTGTAAAAATGATGGTTCTCGCAGAGCGATCTTGGACGACATTTGCAGACACTGGAATTTTTAATTTCGTGTCCAATACAATTCGAATGGGATTAATTCCACCTTGGGGTCTTCTGGTGGTTAAGAGAGGGTTATCCTGTAAGATGGTGTTGATTCCTACTAGTATTCCATCATGCTCATGACGAAGATGATGGACATCTTGTCGTGACTCAGGAGAGGTAATCCACTTACTGTCTCCTGATTTCGCTGCTATTTTACCGTCTAATGAAATGCCTGCTTTAATTGTTATGAATGGAGTGTTTGTTTGAATAAAATGAAAAAACTTTTCATTGAGCTGGATCGCTTCTTCTTGGCATAATCCCACCTCAACCTCGATACCCGCTTTTGTTAGCTTCTCAACGCCTTTGCCTGCGACAAGAGGATTTGGATCTAGAGTTGCTACAAAGACCTTACGAATGCCTGTATTGATAATGAGGTCAGCACATGGAGGTGTTTTCCCTTGGTGGCTACATGGTTCAAGTGTAACATACATAATGGCCCCCTCAGCAGAACTTCCAGCTTCATGGATAGCGTGAACTTCTGCATGGGGAGTGCCGGATTTCAAATGTGCACCAGTTCCCACCAATTGACCATTCTTCACTAACACTGCCCCTACACTCGGGTTAGGACTTGTTTGACCTAAAGTGGCGCGTGCAAGTGAAAGAGCAAGGTTCATATATTCATGATCATTCATTTCAAAAAAAATGTTCCCCTTTCATAATAAATCTCTCCAAACAAACAAATCTCCCTTACCTATTTCGGCAAGGGAGAAAAAAGCGCATAAAAAATAAACGTCAAAAAATAGCATTTTTGTACAATTTGCTTTTCCTTCTCCCATCCAGACTTTTACTGTCGGCTTTGGAATTTCACCAAATCCACCGTTTTCATATGATCTATGAATCCGGGTCACGGACTAAGAGGCATGCCTCATCACCGCCGGTTGGGAATTGCACCCGACCCCGAAGGAAATCCTATTGAATTGAATAAATAATAACAAAACCAAACTAATTATACAAGAGTAAAGCTTTGTTTACTCGTCATTTTTCTAATTTTACCCGTCAAAATTGGAACTTTACCCGTCGATTTTGGTCCTTTACCCGTCCATTTTCAAAATTTACCCGTCAACTCTTTTCACTCGGACTTGCTCACGATAAGTAAATTTCTCCTTACTATATTTTCCCGAATTAGTTTCTCTACTTTTCTGTAAGAGATATTAGCAAAATCTATGGAAATAAAAGACGGTAGAAACCGCTTTATATCAACGATTCTACCGTCTTGATGACCTGTGAGGGGTTCGAACCCCCGACCTCAACCCTGTCAAGGTTGCGCTCTCCCAGCTGAGCTAACAGATCTCTTATTAAGTACATTTCTAATTATATTTAATTTCCGTACAATGTCAATATGTTTTTATCCATTTTGCCAAGTAGAATTATAATCGTTCCATTTTTTAAACAGAAAATAAGAGATCTGAAAGCCTTAAGTATCAACCTATAACTGCTAAATCGGGATCTTGGTTACCTTTTGAATATCATTTAAAATATGTTGAAATTCTTGTTCGAAAACTTCTGCCGGCAGCGGTCTTCTAAAGTAAAAGCCTTGAATATTGTCGCAATTATGCTTACGCAAGTATTGAACTTGGTCAAACGTTTCGACACCTTCAGCGGTAACCGTTAAATTTAAATTATGAGCCATATTGATAATCGTAGCGACAATAGCCTCGTTGTTTCGGTCATTTGGTATTCCCTTCATAAACGACTTATCAATTTTTACCGTATCAATCGGCAGTTGCCGCAAATAATTCAATGAACTATAACCAGTGCCAAAATCATCAACGCTAATATGAACACCCAGCTTTTGCAACTCCGATAAAATTTCAATTGAGCGTTCTAAATTCATCGACATACTTTCGGTAATTTCAAACTCTAACAATTCCGGTTGAATCCCCGTCTCATTCATAATTCTTTGAATATTGCTAATCAGGTTTGACTGCATAAACTGCCCGATTGATAAATTAACAGAAACAGGTATTGGCGGTAAGCCCAGACGCTGCCACTGAACACATTGTTGACAAGCTTGGCGGAGAACATATTCCCCAATCTGCAGAATTAGACCCGTTTCTTCAGCTAACGGAATAAAATGAATCGGTGTAATCAGGCCTTTTTTCGGATGCTCCCATCTTACTAATGCCTCAACCCCTGATATCATTTCTCGCTCTACGTCAATTTTGGGCTGATAATAGACGACAAACTCATTTCTTTCTAAAGCCTTCCGCAAATCATTCTCAAGCACAATTGGGTTGGCCATGTTGTCATCTTCATAAGTTGAGTAAATGCCATAATTATTCTTACCTTGCTTTTTAATTCGGTACATCGCCCGGTCAGCATGTCTGATTAAACTTTCAACATCTGTACCATCTTGAGGGAAGAAAGAAATTCCAATACTTGCCGAGATGTGAAGTTTGCAGCCCTGAATAATAACGGGTGCCGCTAATGCTTTCATGATCTTTTTAGCAATGTCAATCGCTTCTTCCTGCCCACTGATATTTGCCAATAAAACAGAAAACTCATCCCCGCCGATTCGGGAAACTACATCTTTCTCAGACAAGCATGATATTAACAGTTTGCCAATATGCTGCAATAAAAAGTCTCCTGCCGCATGACCAAATGTGTCATTAACCATTTTGAAACGGTCGAGGTCGAGAAACATAACCCCAACCATTTTGTTTTGTTTATTTGCCTGTTCCAATGCCTCCTGGATACTATTTTTATATAATCGGAAATTTGGCAGTCCCGTTAAATAATCATAATAGGCCGATTTTTGTAAAGATTCATAGGCAGCAACCCGGTCAAAGGCAAGTGCAATCTGATTTGTGAAGACTGATAATTTCTCGATCACATTCGGGGAAAAATAATCCTGTTGTTGACTGGCAATATTTAATGTTCCCAGGACTTTATTTTTTGCAATAATCGGAAGAATTAATAACGAACGCAGTCCATCATAATAAAGTAACTGTTCATAATAGGACATGTTGTTTGCATGAAGACGATTTCGAACAATAACTTCCCTTTTATGAATTGCAGCATTGATCGTCTTATCGCCCATTTTCAATTCCAAAGAAGATAAATTCTCATTTTGCTCAAGTCCAAATACTTCCAACCTTTCATTATTATTAATCAGCGTAAAAGAAATTTGGTCGGCTTTTATATAATTTTTAATACTGATTAATGTTCGTTTCATAACCTCAATACTTTGGATATCATCCTCCAATACGGAGTTTGATATACTTGCCAGAACCTCAAGGATTTCCACCTTTTCCGACAGGTTCCTGGTTGCTTTTTCAATCTCATTCACTAAAATTTTTTCGTGATCATTAATCGTCTGGGCCATTTTATTAAATTCTGTGGATAATTCTTGTATTTCAACAATTTCGTGTTTAGCCCATACCTCAACATTACGCTCACCAGCTGTTAATTTTTTTGTTGCTACTATTAATTTTTGAATTGGCGCAGTCAATTTACTCGATATCAAAAAAGAAATAATCAGCGACAAAAGGGAATAAACAACCGCAGTAAAAAATGTATCGCGCAACAACCTGTCTTGTTGTTCTTCAAGAGCTTTCGTTTTTAAACCAATCTCCACTTCCCCAACATGCTCTTGAAAATATTCAAGTGGTACTTTCGTAATCATAAGATGCTGTTTATCAATGCTTGTTTCACCCTTTTGATTAATCGTGGTACCTTCCTTATCGCGAACAATGACATAAGCAATATTTGGCCGTGATTGTAGTGAATAGGTCAGCGGACTAATTTTCGAATATTCGCCTCTGAGCATATACAAGCCAATAGCCGCATTTAACGTATTTGCGGAGGTAATCCCTTCGTTTTTCAAACTATTTTCCAGTTGTGAGGACTCACGATGAAGATAGAGACCGCTAAGGGTAAGCACCCCGGTAAGAACAATGGTATTGATCGCAAACCAAATACGAAAACTTAATTTATTGATGAATTTCATGATTTCCTACCTCCTTAAGGAGGTTCTGCCACTCTTGATAGTGAGCGGCCTGCCGTGCTTGTCCATATTTTTTCGTTATGTTATTCCATTCATCAGCCGTCTGTTTTAGTGCTTCAGCAGCTGTTTTCTTATGAATCAGGGCCAAGTAAATGTTTTGATCGAGTGCCTGCATATAGTCCCATCCGCCTGGAATCATTAAATCCGCATTAGGATTGTTTAAACTGGATTTGACGGTTTCTAAGAAGTTCTGATTCATTTCTTCAGTTGGAAAAGCTCCTTTGCCAGCGATTGAAAAATGGCTGTAACGAAATGGATCATTTATCGTATCCTTTGATAAAAATGCTTTCTTGCTTATTTCTTTTGATGTAATATAACTAATAATTTTCCATGCCTTATCAGGATTGGCAGATTGTTTGGAAATCCCTAACACACGGCCAATCCAGACCCCGCCTCGAGGATTGTTAGGGGCGGCTGCGGGAACGAGCGTCCAGCCAACCTTATTTTGGACTTTCGAGCCCCAATTTTTTTTATCGTAAGAGAAGCGTGAGGTATCACTCCATTGAACCACCATCGCCAACTTTCCATGAAGAAACGCTGTATTTAAATCAATCCAGTCATACATGGAATTTGGTGGTGTCGCTCCACTGTCATTCAAATTAATTAAATCCTGTAATGCCTTCATTCCCAATTCACTTTGAATTTGGGGATGCATTTTAGAATCAAAATATTTTCCACCCATAGATAAATAGCGCTCAGCAAACCAAATATATCGTTTTGCGTCACCTCCAAAAATGGCCGTGCCAAACAAATCGATTTTACCGTCCCCATCAATATCCCTGGTCAGGAATTTGGCAATTTGATCATATTCCTTCCAGGTTTTAGGCGGAGTTAAATCTTTACCATAGGTTTTTTTATATTCATCGTTATATTTTTCAAACACATCTTTGCGGTAAAACAACAGATGTGTATCTCCGTCATAAACCATACCATAGTCATGACCGCCAAATTTCATATAGAGATTGCGATAAACCGGTAAGATGTCTTCGATTCCTTCCGTCTGTTGTATGTATGTATCCAATGGCAAAAGCATATTTCGTTCAACATACTCGGGTAATTTGGCCGGAAATAACATATAAATATCATACGTTTTATCACTGGCAAACAAAAAATCTTCGAGGTTATCATTTAATCTATCTGGGTAATGGTATTCCAAACGCACACCGAATTTTTTTTCAATATTTTTTTCCTCCATTTTAAATAAGGCTAAAGCTTGCTCAGAATCAGCAATAATGGAAATGGAAGGCAATGCAGGTTGCACATCTTTTTCATTACCGGTTGATTTAGAGGAACTACATCCAGTAATGATCAACATTATGAAAAGAAGTAACAAAAGTCGTCCGGGTTTCATCGCTAAAACCTCCATTCTATTATAGGTATATTGTACCATTTTGTATTTTTTTAAATTTACAATATAGTCATTTGTTGAAGAAATGACACAAAATTTAGTTTTTAAGATCCTATCCTCTTTACAGAAATTCGTAAATCAATTTCAAATTTGGATGTTCGATAACCTGGCTGCAGCAGTTGTTGCCAGGTCTCAGATAGTTATTTCTAATAATTGAAAAATTTGTTATAATATCAAGAAACATTTTACAATTTTGTTTGCCTTTTTCTTTCCAGGATTTCCAGCAATGTATAAAAATCTATTCTATTGGAGGTATTTCAATGAAATTTGGTGTTGTTATTTTCCCATCCAAATCTCTTCAAGACTTTGCTAATTCTTATCGTAAACGGTATGACCCGCATTATGCCTTGATTCCCCCGCATCTCACCTTAATGAGTGCTTTTGAAGCGACTGAAGAGGATGCAGCACAATTTGCCGAAAAATTGCAGCAAACCGCCCGCAATAATCACCCATTTATATTAAAAACTTCAAAAATTAGCTCTTTTTATCCTGTAAATAATGTTATATATTTAAAAGTAGAACCGGTTGACGAACTGATGAATTTGCATGCGGAAATAAATAAACAATGGGCCGAACAAAAAAACGAATATGCCTTTGTTCCCCATATTACTATCGGTCAAAAGCTCTCAAATGATGAGCATTCGGATGTATTTGGAGCGTTGCGTATGACCAAATTTAACCATGAAGAAATGGTTGACCGCTTTCATCTTCTCTATCAATTAGAAAATGGTTCGTGGACCGTTTATGAAACATTTCGCCTTGGAAAGGAATAGATTCAAGTGACAGTTAAAGTAGTCGAAACTCAGAAAGAACTTGAAGATGCCCTTAAAGTAAGAAAAATTGTCTTTGTTGAGGAACAGCTTGTACCAATTGAAGAGGAACTTGATCAATACGATGATGAAGCGGTTCATTTTGTGATGTATCATGATGAGACACCAATCGGTGCGGGAAGATTTCGCCTTGTCGATCAAGTTGGTAAGGTGGAAAGAATTTGCGTGTTAAAAGAAGACCGTAAACACGGTGCTGGAAAAGCAATTATGAATTGTATTGAGGCGTATGCCATGGACAATGGAATTGAGAAGTTAAAATTAAATGCGCAGACTCATGCTATCTCATTTTATGAGGGATTGGGCTATGAAGTCATATCCGACGAATTTATGGATGCGGGAATTCCTCATAAAACCATGATGAAAAAACTATAACACCCTTCGTTTACGCAGCAAGCTTTTTTACAAAGATCCAAAAGGCCTATTTCCAACAGGGAAATGGCCTTTTTGCTTATTTTTTATTCAGCATATTGGAAATCGTATCAAAATTAAGCTTACTGCCGTCGTTGATGATCGTTTTAACAATCTGGTCTTCCAGTTCTCTGCTGACAGGTTTGTTAGCAAGCCGAGAAACCCTCTTGATTACACTTCGGACTGTTTTTTCATCCTTAAAATTTGCATGCTGCAAAGAATTTGCTAATTCAAAAACATCTTTCATATTTACGCCGGTTTTCTTTTCTATGTTTTTAAAGAAACCATTATCCATGTTCGAAAATCACACTCCTTCATAAACTACTTTATTTTATGAAGGAAGTGAAAATTGGTGAATCACCAACAAAGAAAGGGCAGCCCTTTTTGGACAACCCTTCCCCGATTAATCGTTCAGAATTCATTAATACCAGCTTGCGCCGACAATAATTAATAGAATAAACAATACAACGATTAACACGAAACTGCCGCCGTATCCAAAACCACCGCCATAACCGAAACCGCAGCCGCCGTATCCAAACATAGAATAGTCACCTCACTTTAGTAATCTCATTTATAACATATGAAATCACTAAATAATGTGTATAGGCACGGGCAAGCTTCTCAAACGATAGAATAAAAAATGAGCATTTATCCTTTAGGCTTAAACAGAAGGGCACCAAGAAAGCCGAAGACAATGGCAGCTGAAATACCTGAACTGGTTACTTGGAACATTCCCGTTAAGACTCCAATGATTCCGTGTTTATTGGCATCCTGGAGCGCTCCGTGAACGAGTGAATTGCCAAAGCTTGTAATCGGGATGGTTGCACCTGCTCCGGCAAAATCCATTAACGGCTCATACAAACCGAATCCGTCCAGTACTGCTCCAACTACCACCAGCAAGCTTAACGTATGCCCTGGAGTTAATTTAGCGACATCAAATAACAGCTGACCTATGACACAAATGAGACCTCCAACAATAAATGCCCAAAAAAACATTGCAAACAAGCGATTCACCCCTTAATGATTCATTTCAATCGCTACAGCGTGAGCGATACATGGTATTGATTCATTCTGTTGAAAGCTAAGCGGCGATAATAAGGCACCTGTTGCCACAACCAAAATTCGCTTATATGTGCCTTTTTTCAGCTCTTTAAGTAAGTGCCCATAAAGAACGGTTGCTGAACAGGCGGCACCGCTTGCTCCAGCTTGTACTGGCTGATCTTCTTTATAAATCAGCAGACCGCAATCCTGGAATTGTCTTCGCTCCAGCTTGAGACCGCTTTTGTTAATCAATTCAAAGGCTGTATCATGACCAATTCTGCCAAGGTCGCCGGTGATAATCAAATCATAATGGGAAGGGTCCAATTGCAAATCACGGAAATGAGCCATAATTGTATCGGCTGCTGCAGGAGCCATTGCCCCACCCATATTAAATGGGTCGGTTAATCCCATATCAACTACTTTACCGATCGTTGCTGAGATCGTTACCGGAACGTTCTTCTCCGGCTCATTTGCCTGAACGAGAGCCATTCCGGATCCAGTTACCGTCCATTGGGCGGTCGGCGGCTTCTGTCCGCCATATTCCGTCGGGTAACGGAACTGTCGTTCAGCAGCAGCATTATGACTGGCGGCACCCGTCAAGACATATTTTGCCCCTTGGTAATTCACGACGAAGGATGCTAAGGCTAAGCCTTCCATTGAAGTCGAACAAGCACCAAATAAGCCAAAGTATGGTATCTGTAAGGTTCTTGCTGCAAAATTTGTTGGGGTAATTTGATTAATCAAATCCCCGGCAAATAAAAATTGGACTTGTTCTTTTTCTAAATTGGCCTTTTTTAAGGTAATTTTCGCTGCCTCTTCAATTAATACCCGATGTGCCTTTTCATAGGAGTCCTGCCCAATCCAAAGGTCTTCAAACAAAAGATCAAAATCATTTGCCAGTTTTCCGTTCGCTTCAAATGGACCTCCGGTTACCCCCGTTGCCGTAATCATTGGACGTTTGTCAAAGACCCATGTTTGATGCCCCTTTAACAATTACAATCCCCCCCAGATTTTCAGTATCGTCTTTATCAGAGCGACAACAAATGCTGAGAAAACCCCAAAAAGAATGACGGAGCCGGCAAGCTTAAACATATTTCCACCAACACCGAGAACAAAACCTTCCGTTCGATGCTCTATGCATGCCGAAATCACAGCATTGCCAAATCCGGTTACGGGTACAGCACTGCCTGCACCAGCAAACTGGCCAATCCGGTCATATACCCCAAAGCCGGTTAATAGCATCGAGAAGAATACCATTGTCGCAACGGTCGGATTCCCAACGCTCTGCTCGGTAAAATTAAAAAAATATATGTAAAAATAACTTACTGCCTGTCCGACAACGCAAAACAATCCGCCGACAATGAAGGCCTTTAGACAATTTTTTAACACTGGTCTTTTCAGTTCATGTTTTTGTTGTAATTGTTGGTAATTCTGCTGTTGTGGCGTCATTTTCTTTTGCTTGCTTGCCATCTTTTTCTTCCTTTCTTACTTCGTATTATCCGTCATATCGACAATATCCTGAAGGCGCTTTTCTGCTCTCTTTTCAGAAAATTTCTTTGCTTTTATTTTTTCCTCCAATCTGACTGCCTCAAGAAAAATTTTATAGTCACTGGAAACGGTAAATGTTTCATTTGGGTATTTCCTTTTCAGCATCTCGGTGACATTCTTTTCGATTTGTTTCATCCGGAAACGCTGTAAATGTTTAACCTTGTACACTACAAGGATATTTTTTTTACCTTTAACCACTGCTACATCATAAAGCTCAGGCAAAGAACTAACATCATCTTTAATATTTTCTCCTAAGCTTCGTTCCTGATTATCGGTAATGACGGGGCCGGGATTGGTTGTTTTTATTAATGCCAGCTGACTGTTCTTTACCTCGTTGTTTTGATTACAGGAGGTAAGCAGGAATATACAAGATACTACTAGCAAATTACGGATCATGAGCATAACAATTTCTTCCCCTCTTCGACAAATTCAGCTATCGCTACCATATAGTTTTTTCGAGATTGTTTAAAATTATGACTAACGATTATGGAAAATATAAAAACTGCCAGAGAGATCCTGACAGTTTTTCCGCTTATTTAGATGTTTTTTTTCCACAGCCACAGCCTTGTTTCCTCAGTGAGTTTGCTGATTGACGAATCTTGGCAGTCTTTACGCCTGTCTGTTTCCTTTTCATTACCCTTCTCTCCTTTTTTGACAGTTCCTTTTCTCTTGTTAGATTATGAAAAATCGCTGGTGATGGATAAGGCATCCTCCTTAATTCTCCATAAAATATTGAAGAATTGTTTCTAAAATAGAAGCCATGGCCGCTACGGCCAGAATCACAAAAATTGGCCAGGAGTATCCCGGAAATAGAAAATATGAGCCAACAACGATAACTGCCGTCCAGATCCCAGTACACCAGTAGCAGCTAAGTAGTTCCCCAAAAAAACGTTTTGGCCCCGAAAGCTTAGGAATATAATAAATTTCCCTTTCTCCGGCCGCATTTTCCTCCTCCACTTCATCGAAAAAGGGATGGCGGATAAACTCTGTAATCTTATCAAATACCAGCAACCTTGTTAGTCTAAAACTGGCCAAAGATAAAATCATTAACTGAAAAAACGATACGTTTTCCATTAAAGATATCCTTCCTTTCACCAAAGAGACATGCTGCTCCACTAAAAAAATCGGCCAAGCTATGCGGAAAACTCGAACTCTGCCCACACCACCGTTAGGAAAACCGCCTAATTTTGCTAAATAAGGCAATTGTCCGTAACCCAAAGTGCGGTCATGAAATATGTTAGTAATGTAAGATATATTACGGATTAAGGAGGAAAAATAAATGGGTTGTGGAAAATCTCACCACGAATTTAGCAGTGGAAACTGTGTTTGCCAAGTAGTCCGGGCAATTAATGATCTCCAACAAGCCGTTGCTGCTGAAGAATGTCAGCCATGTACCAGCTGTTTTAACGAGCCGCTGGGTTCGCTTGTATCGCCTACTTCAACCACTGTAGATACACGGGTGTTTGTATTAAAAACAGCAGACGGAACGCCGTTTAATGCATTCTTTTTTGAAAACAACAATCCTACATGCGTATCAATCTACTTCCGCGTAGAAGATGTTTTTGATAACTGCTGTGCCACACTTCGGGTGTTAGCACCTGGAAAAACTGACGCTCACGGGAACTTTCACCCAGTAAATCTCGTTTCTACTTCCGGTAAAGGGGAAAGCGGCTGCTGCATTAATCTTGGAGCAGTATGTGATGTAACAGCCTTCCAAGCTACAAACGACTGTGTGACCGTAGACTTAAACTGCTTCTGCGCCATCCAATGCATCGCTGATGTCGACTTGGGAATTTGTCACTAATGAAATGGCCAGCCGGGAAATCCGCTGGCCATTTCATTTTATTTTTTTAACCCAATCATGATGATATTTTTGAGTTGATCAAGGGGGATCGTTTTTGTCGATTTATTGTGAAATTGTATCGTTATCTCGTTGTCGACAAAACCAGCAAGATATCCTTGGTAATTTTCAGTTGTGGTGTAAAATACACATGGAATTGGTGGGAGCACTTTCGGGATATTGAGTAAGTAATCAATCCTTTCTTTTACATCCATTTCATTAAATGGCTTTACCCTTTTTAAATGGGAAACAACTTTTTCGTTTGGCAGAGAACCGTCCGGAACCTGATTCTGTTTCTGATCCGTTTGTTCAATCTCTATTGGTATTGGCTCGCGGAAGATCCCTGTTTTTAACTCTTTGCTTTCTTTCCCCTGAACTGCCGCTTCCCCCTCGACAAACTCTTCTATTTCCCGCTTACTTGTATATATCTCCTGATTGTTTGGACTAAACGGTGTTCTGGTAAAAGTCTGATTGATATAAAGTAATGGGCCTTTTGTTCTCTTTTTTGCCATCTGCATCACCTCCAATTGCGTCTGCCTACACTCTATATGTATGCAAATTGCCTAATCACGTTAATGGATATATGCCACAAAAAGCAAAAGGGGACAGCTCTTTACCATTATAAAATATGGTATCCGGAATCGACATGAATATTTTCCCCGGTAATTCCGCGGGACATGTCACTAAACAGAAATACGGCGGTATCACCGACCTCTTCAGGGGTTGTTGTTCTTCTAAGCGGGGCATTTTCTTCAATTTCTTTTAAAATAGTATTGAATTCACCAATTACCTTGGCAGATAAAGTTCTAATCGGTCCGGCAGAGATAGAGTTCACACGAATCCCATCTTTGCCAAGATCAGCTGCCAAATAGCGGACACTGGCATCAAGTGACGCTTTCGCCACACCCATTACATTATAATTCTTAATAGCACGTTCACCGCCAAGATAAGTCAAGGTTACGATGCTGCCCCCCTCTGTCATTAACCCCCTTGCTTCTTTAGCAACTGCTGTCAATGAATAGGAACTGATATTATGAGCAAGCAGGAAACCATCTCTGGTCGTATTCAGATACTCGCCTTTCAGTTCTTCTGTTTTGGCAAAGGCAATGCAATGGGCGACACCGTGGATCGTTCCAACTGCTTCTTTAATTTGAGCGAAACAAGTTGTGATGTCTTCATCACTCGTTACATCACATGGGAGAACAAGGGTTCCTTCAGCCCCCAAAGAATCAGCTAACTCACGGACGCTCGACTCCAGCCGCTCGCCAGCATATGTAAAAACAAGACGGGCTCCAGCATTGTGCAAAGAGCGGGCAATCCCCCAAGCAATGCTGCGTTTATTGGCTACTCCCATGACAACGAATGTTTTTCCAGCTAAAGAAAAGTTCATAGTGAAAAATCCTCCTAGGTTATCAACTGATATTAGTACTTGGTACTAATTCTACACCAATTATTAAAAAATGAAAAGTGCAGGGTTTAGAAGCTGTCTTGTTTTGCAAAAGATCGAGCAGGAACAATGGCTTTAATAAAAGCTTCTGGAAGATTCGCTAAATTCCAATTCTCGCTTCAGTTCATCAACATATTCTTTTGAACCGGTAACAATTAAGCGGTCATACAGCTGCAACTCGGTATCGCCATGCGGTACAAGCGAATCCTTGCCGCGAAAGATTCGGACAATGATCACATCTCCGGTAAATGGAAATCTTCGTAATGACATTCCGTCAAATTGTTTATTCTTCATCACAATTTCATAAAGTCCGGTTTCTTGGTTTGTTAGTATATTCATCACATTGGGCGACTCAATTAGAGCCCTGAGCAATACTTTTGTAGACATAAACGAGGAAAACACCTCAACATGATGTTCACGTAATGACTGATCCAATTCAGGGCTTTCAATTCGAACAATCACTCGCGGGACTCCTTTTTCCTTTGCTGAAATAGCAAGCTTCGCGTTGAGTTCTTCATCACCAGTTGAAATGACAACGATCTCTGCCTGAAAGACCTCCGTGTTTTCAAGCGAATCCAAAGAATAATCCGGGATTTCCTCGATTTCAAACAGAGAACTTGAAGTTGGCATTTCTACCTTCTCCATTTTTTGGTGATAGAGAATCGGTTCATACAAGCCCGATTTTAATTCTCTCGATACAGGTAGTGTAACCTGATTTGCACCTAAAAAGGCAACTGGTATTTTTTTCTTTGCCAGCACCTCTTTTGGAAATAGCTTTTTAAAAACGATCGGCGTGAAGATGGAGGAAATCACTGCCACCAGAATCAATGTTCCTTTCATTTGTTCCGTGATAGCTCCTATCCGTTCGCCAATAGTCGCCGCCGCTATTACTAACGACAATGTCGATGTTAATAAAAAGGCAGAGGAAATGACTGTTTTTGTATCATACCAAATTTTTAAGAAATATACTGGAATTAGCTTAGAAAGTAATAAACTGATAAGTAAAAGCGGAATTAACTGCAACAATTTTTTTTCACTAAATAAGGACCAAATATCAAGTTCCACTCCTACCATTACGAAAAAAATTGGTATTAAAAAGCCATAGCCAAATGAATCGAGTTTATGGACAAGCTCTTGATTGGGTGATAACAGGGAAACAAGAACACCGGCCAAGAAGGCACCTAAAATATTTTCTGCCCCAACCGATTCGGACAATCCCACTAAAACAATGATTAAGGTAAACACCGCCCGTGTACCAATTTGCACAGTACCGGTTGACAGCGTCTCGATGAAGGTTCGGTTTTTAAAGCGTTTACCGACAAAATACAGCACAATCCCCGCTGCAAACAAAATTAACAAAAGCCATGTGTTTTCATGCTTTGGTTCATTTAACGAAACGAAAACAGTTAATAAAATCATTGTCACCAGATCGGCAATCACCGCAACCAGGAGAATAATCTGCCCGATAACTGTCTTCATTAAGTGTGCTTCTTTTAAGGTCGGCACCACCACACCCAATGAGATCGTCGAAATAATTAATGTCATTAAGAAGGCATTATCAATAAAGCCTGCCAAGACAAACAAATAGGATAAGCCAAGGGATAATACAAATATCCCGGAAAAGATAATCGAAGAAACAGCAAATGAATTCGGTTCTGTTTTACCATTTGGCAGAACATCTCGTTTTTTTCTGCCTGCGAAGGCCGAAAAATCAATTTCGAGACCGCTTAAAAACATCAGAAATATTAAGCCGAGTGTTGATAAAGTAGAAAGCCAGATATCCTCATGGACAATATTGATGCCGCTTTTACCAATAATTAAACCCATGATAATTTCCGCTACAACAACGGGAATGAAATTTAATTTCAAGCGATGTAAAATAATTGGTGTTAAAAAAGCCATTGTGACGACAATAAGCAATGAAATGATGGAAACTTGCTGTTCCATAGATCCTCCTCCTTCAGAATGATAAAAAGAGTATGATGAGAAAAAAGGTGGTTATGACATGAAAATTGATATTATCGGCGATATTCACGGCTGTTTTCAGGAATTCAAAGAACTTACCCATCGCCTTGGTTACGAATGGGAACAAGGCATCCCTCTTCATCCGAACAATAGAATGTTAGGCTTTGTAGGTGATTTAACGGACCGCGGACCGGAATCCCTACAAGTAATCGACGTGGTTTGGCAGCTTGTTATGGAACAGAAAAGGGGCATATATACACCGGGAAATCACTGCAATAAGCTCTATCGTTTTTTCCTTGGCAACAAGGTGCAGATTACCCATGGATTGGAAACAACAGTCGCAGAATATGACTCATTAACTAAACAGGAGCAGCAGTCCATTCGTAAACAATTTATCCAATTGTATGAAAACGCCCCGCTTTATGCAATCCTTGATCAGCAAAAGCTGGTTATTGCACACGCCGGAATTAAACAGGAGTATATCGGAAAACATCATGCCAGGGTTAAGCAGTTTGTCCTGTATGGAGACATTACCGGAGAAAAACATCCTGACGGCTCACCAGTCAGAAGGGATTGGGCGAAAAACTATCAGGGAAAAGCTGTTATTGTCTATGGGCATACCCCGGTGAATGAACCAAGGGTAATCAACAACACGTATAATATTGATACTGGTGCCGTTTTTGGCGGTAAATTGACGGCTTTAAGATATCCGGAAATGGAACTAATTTCTGTTTCTTCTACTATGCCATACATTGCAGAAAAATTTAAACAATTTGATTGAAAAAATAGAGGCTGACTAGATTTCTTCAGCCTCTAAACACCCCGTCATATCAGAAGGAAGCGGAGCCGAGAAGGTCATTCTCTCCCGTCTGAAGGGATGTGTAAATGTGATTTTTTTACAATGAAGTGCCTGTCTTTTGATTCCAGCGGAAACCGGGCCGCCATATAAATCATCGCCAATGAGCGGATGCCCGAGATAAGCCAAGTGCACTCGAATCTGATGGGTGCGGCCGGTCTCAAGCTTTAGTTCAACACGGGTAAAAGAACGATATCTCCTGATTACCTGGTAATGGGTACAGGCATATTGCCCATCTTCACGAACTTCCCGTTCAATAATGCTCTCTTCTTTTCGGCCAATCGGTGCGATAATCGTTCCGCTGTCACTAACAAACAAACCGTTAGCAATGGCCTCATACGCCCTTTTCAGCTGTCCTTTTCGCTGCATTAAACTAAATAAATGATGAACATGACGATGCTTTGCCACTAAGACTATTCCTGATGTATTGCGGTCTAGCCGTGTAACGATATGTGGAGCAGCGCGAAGGCCTTGTTGTTCATAATAACCAACGATGGCATTTGCCAGGCTTCCTGTGGGATGCTCCCTTGAAGGGATCGTATTCATTTCTGGCCGTTTATTCACGATCAGGAGAAATTCATCCTCGTATAAAATGTCAAGCGGCAGATCCTCTCCTTTCGCCCCTTCACTTGGAGCTTCAGGGGGAAAAATGACGGTTAATTCGTCACCTTTTTGGAGCTTGTATCTGACATTTACCGTTTCCCCATTAACAAGGATACTGCCGCCTTTAAATTTAATATCAGTCAGAGCCGTCCGGGAAATTTCTTCATTTTTTAAGAATTCTTTGATCAAGAGGCCCGCGCCGTTTTCTTCCATTACCCACTTTAGTTGAAACTGTGATGTCATTCTATTGCCTCCTAAGCAGCCTTAATCAGAAATAAAGGAATCATGCACCCTTTTCCAGAACGGGAACGGGCGGAAGCGGGCAAAGCGAATTTTTTCTTCCGGGACTCTAAATTGAATTGATTTCACGTCTTTATGCAACAGCGTCAAATGGTCAATCGTTACTTGGAAATCGGAGCGGTTGACGGGTTTGAGCATGCATGTATGATGCGCCGGTAAAATCAGCGGCGAGCCCACTGTTCTAAATACCCTATTATTAATCGAGGCCATTTCAGCGACTTGAATTGCGGCAATCGACGGATGAATAATGGCTCCTCCAAGTGCTTTATTATAGGCTGTACTGCCGGAAGGTGTAGACACACAAAGTCCGTCACCCCGGAACCTTTCAAAATGCTGACCGCGGATTTCAACATCCATAACAAGCGTACTATCGATACTTTTTACAGTGGATTCATTTAAGGCCAAATACCTCGCTTCTTTGCCGGCATGAGAGTAGCGGATAATGACCTCAAGCAGAGGATATTCAACCACTTGAAAAGGCGTTTTTGCAATCGCAATAACGAGTTTTTCGATTTCGTCAGGGGTCCAATCGGCATAGAAACCAAGATGACCCGTATGAATCCCAACGAAAGCTGTTTTACTTAACCGGCTGCTGTAGCGGTGAAAGGCATACAACAGCGTACCATCACCGCCAATCGAAATAACGATATCCGGTTGGTCCTCATCGTATGTAAGATCAAAGTCAAGTAAATATGTCCTTATTTTGTGCATCAATGTATTAGATTTTTGATCCCCTTTTGACGTAATTGCAAATTTCATTGTCAGATTCTCCTCATATGAAAAAACTTTCAACTAGCTTTTCTCTTGTTGTTGCATTTCTTTCTTTCTGGTAAAAAAGGCCTGAGCTTCTTTAATTTCTCCGCGGATTAACGACATTTCCTCATCAAGACGGAAAGCTGCCTCGGCCGCACGCTGAAGCCGCATTTGAATATCGGTAGGAAAATCACCTTTATACTTATAGTTAAGTGAATGTTCAATCGTTGCCCAGAAATTCATCGCCAGCGTTCTAATTTGAATTTCACAAAGAATTTTCTTTTCTCCACGAATAGTTTGGACAGGATACTGTATAACCACATGATAAGAGCGATAACCGCTTGTTTTTTTATGAGAAATATAATCCCTTTCTTCGATAATTTCAAAATCATTGCGATTTCTTAATAAATTCACAACAAGATAGATATCTTCAACAAACTGACACATAATTCGAAGCCCGGCAATATCCTGCATTTCCTCTTCTAATTTATCCAGTGAGATTCCTTTTTGATTTGCCTTATCAAGAATGCTGGCAATTGGTTTAACTCTTCCCGTTACAAATTCAATTGGTGAATGATCCGAGTCGAGCTCAAATTGCCCTCTCATTCCCCTAAATTTTACTTTCAGTTCATCCACTGCTTGTTTATAAGGGGCTAAAAATTGTTCCCAATGCTCCATTGAATCCACCTCGATGTCTATCATTTAAAGATTTCTTCTACTTTTTTCACCATTTCTTTCCCAGCATGACTAATACCTTTCATATTAGAAACTTCTAATTGAAGCATTGTTTCGGTTATACTGGCATGTAGGACAGGTACTCTTTGTCATCCTCTTCCCTCCAACATTGAACATGTTTATTTTAGCATAATTCCACCAATTCCCCCAAGATTTGCAGCCAGGCAAGGGGGAAAACTTTTGTGAAAGGAATGGATCAATCGTGACGCAAAATCTTGAAATTGAATTTAAAAATATGTTAACAAAACAAGAATATGAAAAATTGCTACAAACATTCCAAGTTGATAAAGGGCAGATTTTCTCCCAGGAAAATCATTACTTTGATACCCCGGAGTTTGCCTTAAAAAACATGGGCTCAGCATTGCGAATCCGCCAAAAAAATAATCAGTTTGAAATGACATTAAAACAGCCAGCGCCAATTGGTCTTCTTGAAACCAATCAAACGTTAACAAAAGAGGAAGCTTCAAAAGCAATCCAATTTGGGCTGCTGCCCTTGGGAGATATTAAGAAAATGATTGAAGAGATGGGAATAGCTTTTTCACAATTACATTACTTTGGCTCAACTATAACGAAACGCGTCGAACTGAAGTATGAAATTGGGCTGCTCGTTCTTGACCACAGCTTTTATCTGGGTAAAGAAGATTACGAACTGGAATATGAGGTGGAAGACCATTCAAAAGGGGAAGAGATGTTTCAAAAAATCCTCCAGGAATTTAAAATTCCGAAACGCAAATCGGAAAACAAAATCCACCGCTTTTATCAGGAAAAGCTGGCTCAAAACAAATAAATCATACTTTTTTCTTTTCTAAACGATCGCTTTTTACTCATTAATATCTTGATTATAGGCCTTTCTAGGCAATTAATTTGTGATATGAAAAAGGCATTGCTACAATAAAACTTAGAACGAATCAAAAAGGAGTTGTCAACGTGTTCAAAGATAATCCAACACCATTCGAGAGTCTAGGCGAAAAAAATCTTCATCGACTAGTAGATACTTTTTATGGTCTTGTTGCACAACATCCTGATCTCGCTCCGATATTTCCAAAGGATTTATCCGAAACCGCAAGGAAGCAGAAGCAGTTTTTAACACAGTATTTAGGCGGGCCCCCTTTATATACAGAAGAACACGGTCATCCAATGCTGCGCGCAAGACATATGCCGCACCCTGTAACACCAACAAGGGCAAAGGCCTGGCTGTCTTGCATGAATCAAGCGATGGACAAAGTTGGAATAACAGGAACTCTTCGGGATGATCTTTATTCCCGCCTTTATTTTACTGCCCAACATATGATTAACACCCCAGATGCGGGTGAGGAAAATGATGGTGACACTCGTGAATAACACATGGTATCCTGACTCGAAGAAGAATTGTTACAGCCACGATAAAAAGCCGATCGAAGTATACATGTTTATTGACCCGCTCTGTCCGGAGTGCTGGGGGTTAGAGCCGATTATTAAAAAGCTGCGAATTGAATATGGACGTTACTTTTCCATTAAGCATGTTCTTAGTGGACGATTGGCAACTTTAAACCTAAGCAGCAAAAAGAATTATGAACATATGGCCAGGGTATGGGAAAAAACGGCAAGCAGGTCGGGAATGTCTTGTGATGGCAGTCTATGGCATGAAAACCCAATTGATGCCCCATATAATGTTTCCCTTGCTATTAAGGCGGCTGAACTTCAGGGCAGACGCGTTGGTATAAAATTTCTGCGTAAGCTGCAGGAAGTTTTATTTTTAGAGAAACAAAACATTTCGGATATAAAAGTACTTGAGGAATGTGCCAAAAGTGTCGGATTGGATGTAAAAGAATTCATACATGATATGCATTCGGAAAGTGCCGCGAAGGCTTTCCAATGTGACTTACAAATAACAACCGAAATGGATGTTACTGAAATACCCACACTCGTGTTTTTTAATGAGAATGTTGAGGACGAAGGAATTAAGATTACCGGTTCCTACCCTTATGAAGTATACGTTCAGATCCTAGAGGAAATGCTTTTAGAAAAACCAGAAAAAGATTTACCACCGCCTTTGGAAACATTTTTAAAGATTTTTAAATTTGTTGCTTCAAAGGAGATTGCTATTGTTTATAATCTACCGATTACCCAAATTGAAAGAGAAATGAAAAAACTGCTGCTTAAACAAGTAGTGGAACAAATCCCTGCAAAATATGGTACGTTTTGGCGCTATATTGAAGATTAATCAAATGTCGGTTACAAAACTGACATTTTTTTTAGGTAAAAAAAATACCTTGCAGTTGTTATCCTGCAAGGCATTTTTTTATAAATACGAACAAAGGGGATGGGAGAAATTTTTCACGGTCAAACAAAGGGGTATATGTTTGTTGGTGATCAACTTCACATGTTTACTATAACACGATGACAAGCTTAGAACAATAAGTATGTGCCATGTTTCACATAATTGTCAAAAAGTCATAATTTCACGAGATGGACAATAGACATGATAATAAACAGTTATAAAATCATTTAAAAGGTGGCATTTCAGCCTTGAAGAAGGTACCTTATGTTATCATGATTCTATTTTTTGTTATTGCCTTTTTTCTTCACCTGCTGGCTCTGTTGAAAGTTTTCTCTTTGGTTATCAGTGTCCCCCTGTTATTTCTATCGATATTCATATTAATCATGTCCCTGAACAACAGTAAACGATTTAGGGGGTTTTAACGAAGGGGCCGGGATAATAGCTCACACCCGGCCCTTTGGTTTATTTCTCTGTTAATAACTGTTCCAGCTCAGCAAGTTTTTCTTCAAACACCTGAAGGGCATCTTGGATTGGAGCTGCACTGGTCATATCGACTCCGGCTTTCTTCAAGACTTCAATCGGATAATCGGAGCTTCCGGCACTTAAGAAATTGATATACCGTTTCACCGCCGATTCGCCTTCTTCTAAAATTTGCTTGCTTAAGGCTGTCGCCGCGCTAAATCCAGTAGCATATTGGTAGACATAATAATTGTAATAAAAATGCGGAATTCTCGCCCATTCAAGTCCGATTTCCTCATCAATCACAATCTCGTCCCCAAAATACTTTTTATTTAAATCATAGTAGATTTCTGTTAAAGCATCGGCTGTTAACGCTTCGTTATTCTGTGCTTTTTGATGAATTAAATGCTCAAATTCAGCAAACATTGTTTGGCGGAAGACAGTGCCACGGAAACCTTCTAAATAATGGTTTAACAGATAAATCCGCTTTCCGTCATCCTCCATCGTTTTTAATAAAAAATCATTAAGCAATGCCTCGTTACATGTAGAAGCGACTTCAGCAACGAAGATCGAATAATTTCCATACGGATATGGCTGCGATTTCCTTGTATAGTAGCTATGAACTGAGTGGCCGAATTCATGAGCTAAGGTGAACAAATTATTGACGTTATCCTGCCAGTTCAACAAAATATATGGATTGGTTCCATATGCACCTGAAGAATAGGCACCGCTTCGCTTCCCTTTATTTTCATGGACATCGACCCAGCGGTTTTCAAACCCCTCTTTCAGCACCTTGGCATAATCCTCGCCTAACGGCGCCAAACCTTTAAGAACAATATCCTTTGCCTCGTCATACGTAATCTCCATTTTTACATCTTTTACTAACGGTGTATATAAATCGTACATATGAAGCTCGTTTATTCCTAATACTTTTTTACGCAGCTTTACATAGCGATGCAATAAAGAGAGATTTTTATTCACCGTATTGACTAGGTTATCATAGACACTTTCGGGAATATTATTGGCCGAAAGCGCTGCATGTCTTGCTGACTGATATTTTCTTACGCGGGCATTGAAATTATTCTTTTTCACATTGCCGCTTAATGTACTGGCAAATGTGTTTTTGAAATCACCATACGTCTTGTAAACCGCTTTAAACGCATCATGCCTTACCCGGCGGTCGCTGCTTTCCAGAAAGCGTATATAGCGGCCGTGGGTGACTTCTACTTCTTCACCGTTCTCATCTTTAATGGAAGGGAATTGTAGATCGGCATTATTCAATGTCCCAAATGTATTGCTTGAGGCATCCATCACTTCTCCTGCTTCAGCTAATAGCGCTTCCTGCTCGGCACTTAGCACATGAGGCCGCTGCAGATTAATTTCCTCAATGGCATGCTCATATAGTTTTAACTCCTGTTTTTCATTCAAAAAGCCTTTTAATTTGTCCTCGTCAATCGAAAGAATCTCCGGAACAATAAAGGCCAGCGCACTGCCAACCTGGGAATAGAGATTTTTCATCCGATCATCCAATCCTTGATAAAAGGAGTTAGTCGTATCCTGATCATATCGCATATGTGAATATGTATATAGCTTGCCGATTCTTTCAAGCAATTGATCCTCAACCTGAAGGGCTTTGTAAAGTGTATCGGCACTTTCAGCTAATTTGCCCTCAAAGTCTTTAATTGACGGAATGAGACCCTTTACTGCTTGGTATTCTTTCTCCCATTCCTCGTCGCTTGCAAAAATGTCCTCCAATCTCCATGTCTCTTCAACAGGAAGTTCATTTCTTGACGGCAGTGATTTTACATTAGATTCATTGGCCATCGTTCATCCTCCATTCAAAAATAATTCGGAATTCGAAATGTATTCCAATTACATATATTCTGTTTTTTACGTCTTTTTTCCTCTTTTTATTGGAAGAAAAAATGATTCATCCTTTCATATTATGCCCATTGCTTCATTTTCATTTATTGTTTTGTGAAAATGTCATCACTTTTTGATAAAAGGCTGACCTCAACTCTTCCTTCTCGCGATTTGACCTAGGAATGATTATTGTGTGCAGCAGCTGGAAGCTGTCAATATCTTGTTGCAGTAAAATCCCGAATCGTTCCAGGACATAAAGATATTCCTTCACCGGTACCATATAATCTACCGAATCAAGCTGAGGCAAATGACGAATCATGATATTCTTCCTCGCAATTCTTCTATTTAGTTTTCCTCTTATTTCGTTAAGCTTCAAGAGATCTCCGGGCTTTTTTTCTTTTAGAACATCAAGAAGTATATAAGTTTGCCAAACGATTGCTGAGGTTTGAATGAAGAGTGAATGCGGGACAGGGAGGCCAATCTCTGCAGGTAATAAAAACAGATTCATATTTTGGGAATAGATTTCTCGTAAAAAATGATTTGTATTTGCCCTTGGATGTAAGCTCCATTGCATTTTAAATTTTTCCAACTCTCTTTCCCAGCCCGGTAACCACAGTTTCTTAAATGCAGTCGGGGGATTCAGCAGGGAAGATAAGGTTAGTTTCTCAATGGGATAAATCGAGTGTTGGACAAAGGCCTGCTTTACAGAGTAGGGAATAATCGAATCCGCGAGGTGAAAAAGCCGCTCATCAGGACAATAGGAAGGAAGATAAAACTTTCCAGTCTTGGCAGTCCGTAAAAATAAATAGTGAAAATTCGATAAAGAAAGGACATTCCTCTTTTTAAAATGAAGATGCTGATGTGAGAGGATCCAAAGCGGTTCATAGCCATTATCGCGATATGTTCTGGTTCGTTTGATAAAAATGCGTTCGGGTATTGGGGAGCATTGAAATTCTAAGGCATACCTTTGTCCTTGAAACTTGAACATGATGTCAGGCCGCTGGGCAATTTCACGATCATAATACTCTAAAATTGCCGGGATATTCTGTGAAACTAACCAGCGATATAGCTGCAGTTTGCCCTTTAGATGGTTTTCGGTTTCCCCCTCAGAAAATTCCAGGCAACTTCCCCCGCGTTTATGAGCAAAGTGAAAAATTCGCTGTTCGCCTAATTTTAGGATAACAGCCTCACCACAAACCGGACAGATAAACTCCTCTTGATTTCGGAATGCCAATAATGTTTCCTTCTTGTATTCATTTCCAAGGCAAATAATTTTACCCGTTTTGGTACGTGCGGTTAACAAATACAACTTCCTCCTTTCTGTTTAAGCAATTCGACAAAAGTCAACAAAATCCCTGCCATTGAAAAAAACCCATCAAAATAATTGACAGGTTTTTAGAGAAGCGGTGAAAGCAGCCGTGCAGTTGATTCCAGCAAACGAAAGCCTATATGTCGCTGCTCGAAGGTTTTTAAATCTATTTGTTTTGAGTATTTTAGGTCATTTATATATTCTTGAACAAGCTTTTCCGTACTTTTGGTTCGAAATAAAAAGGCATTGACCTCAAAATTTAAATGGAAGCTCCGCATATCCATATTAGAAGTTCCAATTGATGCCAGCTCATTATCAACAATCACGATTTTACTATGCATAAAGCCGCGCTCGTATTCATAAATTTTCACCCCAGCCTCTAGCATCTCCGGGAAATACGATCGTGAGGCATGAAAAACAATTCGTTTATCCGGACGGTTTGGCACAAGGAGCCTGACATCAATTCCACTTAATGCTGCCACTTTTAAAGCGGAGAAAATATCCTCATCAGGAATAAAATAAGGAGAAGCAATCCAAACCGATTCCTTCGCGGAAGCAATCATCGAGAAAAAGATGTTCTTTATGACACTCCATTCATTATCGGGTCCTCCGGCAATCAATTGAACCCCACCATGACTTTCATGATCGATTTGCGGTGATAAATATTCAGCCGTTAAAAAACTGTGATTCGTCATATAATACCAATCTTGGAGAAAAATAAGCTGCAAGCTTCTAACGGCCTCTCCTCTCAGCATTAGATGTGTATCCCGCCAAAAACCAATTTCTTTATCTCTCCCTAAATATTCGTCGCCGATATTTAATCCGCCGACAAAACCGACCGTACCGTCGATAACAATAATCTTCCGATGGTTACGAAAATTAAATTTATTATTTAAAAATGGCAATCGAACAGGACCAAAGGGAACCGTCTCAACACCGGCATTTTTTAGTTCATTTATGTAGGCCTTTGAAAGCTGCCAGGAACCAACCGCATCAAACATAAAACGCACTTTGACCCCTTGGCTGGCTTTTTCAATTAAAATATTTTTTATTTCCTGACCGATATGATCATGACGGACGATATAATATTCAAGATGGATATGATGTCTCGCCCTTTTCAATTGTTGGATAATATGCTGAAACGTTTCTTCACCATTTGTTAATACCTTTGTAGCCGTGTCGAAGGAAATTGGACTATTTCCCAGCTTCTGGGCTAGAGTAAATAACTGCCCATGATGTTCCCCCATTAAAGCTCTTTTCTCTTCACTTCTCGGGTCTTCTTCCCCTTCCACAGTCAGAAAGGCCTGTTTATCAAGAAAATATTTTTTGCGAAACATTTTTTCTTTACGGTAATTCCGACCAAAAAGGAGATAAAAAATAAATCCAACAAGGGGAAAACTGCCAAGCACGACGAGCCAAGTAATCGTTTGGGATGGGTGCCGGTTTTCTAAAAAGATGACAAAACCAATAAAAATCACCGACAACGAGATTAAGACGCTTAGAAATCCTAAAATTCCACTCTCCAACCGGTCCCGAAAGAAAAACAATAGTATGGATAGTGCTACCAAAAAAAGGATTACCCTTACTGTGTTTTTCATGCCCTCACCTACCAAAAAACTGTATATTTATAAAATATTTAAAATACCGATTTCAAACACTGAAATCGGCACTTTCATTAACTAAAATATTTACGTAACTCAGCAAAAACATTGTCAGCAATTATTTCTTTCCCATATTCTTGAATTCGATGAATCGTAAGCTGAGTTTCATACCCATATTCCAAAAGGACGCTTAAAATATCGTCGATTTCTTCTTCCTCAAATTGATCCTCCGGAAAATCGACATATAGATAGTAGTTGCCTTCAAAATGGAACAGCTTCGTCACCAAACTGTCTAAGCCTGGCCGCGAGCTTAAGCTTATTAGATCCTCAAAGTCTCTAAAGGCAATGATGAATTCCAACGTATCATCCATCGCAAAGTCATCTTCAGAATAACCGGGACTAAAATGCTGCTCCAATAATTCTTCAATTTTATCATCTGCAGGAAAGTCTTTCATTTTGCCATTTGGAATAGGCAGTTCAAACTTTTGACCATCCTTTGAAAGCTGAGCCTTTGTTACAAGTATTTCCAACCCTTTATCAAGCGCTTGAACTTGAATCCACAGTGGTCCTTCAACAGAGAACTCCTCTTCCTCATGTACTTCATCCATCATTTCCCAAAAGAGTTCTTCGCTTCGTTCGCGATTATACCAAATTTCCTCGCGGTCAAAACCTCTTTCTTCTATATCAACATAGGAAATATAAAATTTTACCGTATATTCATTGATCCGTTCAATTTCCATCTTTACCTCTCCCCCTCCATCATCCAAATTGAAGGGACAAAACCCCCAGGCAGATAATGCTTATTAGTATATACTCCCGCAAAGAGGGTTATTCCAATAGGGGCATTCCCCTTCGAAAAAATTAATACCCCTGTACTTTCATTTTATGACAAAATCGCTTTTAAGGGAAATAAAAAATCAAAATAGATAAAAACGATTAATTAGCCTATTTGCTGCCCTTTCTGAAGAAATATCAATTATAGATATTCTATACATTTTAGCAAAAAAAAAGAGAAACTACAAACTAAAAACAGCCTTCTTTTATAAAGAAGGCTTGATGAATTAATTTACCATCCGTTGTGCTTCACGTAATTGATATGTCCTAACCTTTCTAGGCAGGAACCGGCGAATTTCATCTTCATTGTATCCAACCTGCAGGCGCTTTTCATCGATAATAATCGGACGTCTTAATAGGCCAGGGTTTTCTTTAATCAATTTAAATAAATCTTGGAGCGGCATCGAATCCAAATTAATGTTTAATTTTTGGAATGTTTTTGATCTGGTTGAAATAATCTCATCGGTCCCATCCTCCGTCATGCGGAGAATCTCTTTAATTTCTTCCATTGATAAAGGTTCGGAGAAAATATTTCTTTCTTTGTATGGAATTTCATGCTCTTCCAGCCAAGATTTTGCTTTTCGACACGATGTACAACTAGGTGAAGTGTATAATGTTACCATATCGTCTTCACACTCCTCTTTTATTTACAATCCATTATAAGCAATAAGTTAATTAAAATCATTTTAAATAAGTAATTTATATTATTTATTATACACCACTGTTTCAGAAAAGGGTATCTTTTTTTCAAAAAATATTCACAAACTAGCAGATGAATGAGGTTCAATCATTACATTATATTTAACGAATATTTAACGCAAAAGTTTCACTTTTTTTCTAACTTTATCGTAAAAATTTTTATGTTTATTGACCAATCTTTCTATAATGTTCGTTTCTTAATCAACATTTTTTGAGGGTCCTTGTTAGGCCTTCCATTTGAAAACTTCTTTTTACCTCATTGTTAAATACAATTAAACACGGCTGCAAACCTATTCTCAATTAAAATCCCAAAATGAAAACGCCTTCAATCTGTTTAAAACTAAAAAACTTTTCTCTTTCAATAAAGAGCAAGTTCTTTTAAAATAAGAGTATGGACTTAGTCAATAAATTGTAGAGCAACTGACGAGAATAAATGGAGGGACTGCAATGGCTGCTTATATAACTGATTTAATAGTGGTCGCCTTATTAATTATCGGAATTACTGCATTTATGGGTGACATCACAAATGGGCTGGGGAATAGACTATTTGGCGGTAAACACCGCAGTGAATATGTTGATCAAAACGCCCGCTTCCAAACCGGCTGGAAAGCGGTTGGCGGAAAGAAAAAATAAGCTAAAGGACAAAATCCAAACGATTTTGTCCTTTTTCTTTTTCCTATTCACTTTTTTTCATAACCTTTCTAACAGGTCTTACCCTTGGCTCAAACCCAGTTTTGACCCATGGTGTTCGTTGATATGTTGACTGAAAGCGATTTTTTAAACCATTAGCCAACAAGCTAAAGGAGCTGGTGATGATTAATAACAATATCAATGGTATGTATAAAATATAAGTTGTATCGCTGTAAATATTTCCCCGGGCAGCACCTACTAACCCGGAGATTTCTTTCGTAATGGATAGATAAATTTGTGAATCGCGTCTGTAAATGGTGCCACCAATAAAGATGTTCATTAAGGCAAGCTGTCCCATCAGCGCAATTACCTGGACAATTTCTAAGATAAACATCACCAAGAGAGATTCCTTTAGCTGCGGAAAAATATGCCTCCACACAAGGCGATGGCGATTTGCCCCTAAAAGCCGGGCAGCTTCAATGAAAGTTGATGTTGAGATTTCTTTCGACTTTTTTCGAACCGAAGATACAATACTTGGGATACTAACGATGGATGCAACGATAATAAAGTAGAAAACTAGAACATTAGGATCGGCATTTTCAGCAAAAGTGATTGGGCCAAGAAAGAAATACAAGATAAGAAAGAGCGGTACATAACTCCAGGCGTTTTCAAATGCTTCAAGCAATTGCGGTGTTTTCTTCCAAGTCCCGACATATAAACCAATAAGCGATCCTGTTGTCATTTTGATAAGCGTCACAGCGAACGAGATAAAAAGTGTGTAGCGTATTCCGTATAGAATCATCGACAATATGTCATATCCCGAACGGTCTGTCCCCAGCAGGAACTCCTTTGACGTAAAAGGTGGAAGCGGCGGTGCCAAGATTGTTCCATTTTCATAGCTTGTTCTTAGTGTCTCCGTCAGCGTATGCGGGGCCATTGAGGGTCCAAATATCGCAAGAAAAATAAGAATAGCTGTCAATAATATACCTGTATATAATGAATAATTAATAGAAAATAATCTATTCATAAATAAATCCTCGTTTAAAAATATAAAGTACTAATCTAATAGAAAAATAAACGATTAACGAAATCAACAGCATAGAAAAAAGACCGATAGTAATGGGTTGAAACTGATTGCTTTGAAATATAAATTTCGTTATTCCAGGGACGTTTAGCAGATATTCAATAATGAAGAGGTTACCAATTGCCAAGGAAACCACTTTTGTTAGATCCGCAATAATAAACGGTTCAATGTTTTTATAAACATGTTGAAAGTTTATGTAATTTACACGCATTCCTTTAGAAACCGCCGTACGGATATAATCTTCTCCACTTGTCTGATAGTATTGTACGGCCAGTAATTTAAACATATAAAGAGTTGGTGCTATTGCCGTTAATACCATCGGATACCATATATTCAGCGCTCCGCCATCAGGTCTTAAAGAAATTACTCTGACACCAGAAACTTCATAAATTTTTATTGCCAATACTAATGAAAACACTATTAAAATAAAATCAGGTATGGTGGATAAAATATTTAACAGCATATTAAAAAATCGCGTTACGATAAAGCGGCTTAAAAAAATCCCAAATAATAACCCTATTACTACGGCCGACAGTACCCCAATTAATAATGTAAACAAGCTGATTAGAAAATTGCTCTTAATATCTGCTGAAATGAATCTTACCTGATCTCCAAGCTGATATGTTCCTAAACTTCCGCTGGCAAGCTCCTTCATAAACTGACCATATAAATGTCCAAGCTGGCTAAAATCTAAGTAAATATTTAGCTCATAAGGGTTTACTATGAGAATTGAGGGTATGGCAGCAAGAAGGATGATCAATAAGAAAATAAAAATAGCTTGTTGAATAATTCTCATCCTTGTCCCACCTTGCCTAACTTTTTTGCTATATTTTGCTACCTTTTTATTCTCCCGTTTTACTACAATATTGTCAATAATTCTCGAAATATTTAAAAACCCTTAAATTGTATAAAATAAAACGGTCTTGAATAAGGACCGTCTTATTTTATAGCTATTAGGAATAGGATAAAATTTCCACCCGATTTTATGCTTTCCAATGTCGCAATAAATTTCAACTTTGCCTTATGAACCGCCTTAACGGACTCTCCAATCGGCAAGTTTTCATTTATATTGAGCTTTATATTGTTCAAATTCTTTTTCAGAACAGTATACTAAATGTCCAGGTGCAATTTCACGCATTTCCACTTTTTCGTTTTCTTCATAATGATGAGAGCTTGGATCATACATGATCCGCCGCCGTGTTCTTTCGGATTCAGGGTCCGGAAGTGGTATGGCCGACAACAGTGATTTAGTATATGGATGCATGGCATTTTGATAAAGATCATCAGCTGGAGCCAATTCCACCAGCTTTCCGAAATACATGACTCCAATCCGGTCACTGATGTATTTAACCATTGATAAATCATGAGCGATAAACAAATATGTGAGCCCTTTTTCACGCTGCAACCGTTTCATTAAGTTGACAACCTGAGCTTGAATCGAAACGTCCAAGGCAGAGATTGGTTCATCGGCTATAATAAATTCAGGTTCAACTGCCAGAGCTCTGGCAATACCAATTCTTTGTCTTTGACCACCGGAGAATTCGTGCGGATAACGATTGGCATGCTCTTTATTAAGACCAACAGTTTCAAGCAGCTCATAGACTCGTTCCATCCGCTCTTTCTTGCTTTTAGCCAGTCCATGGATATCAATACCCTCGGCAATAATGTCTGCCACGGTCATTCTTGGATTTAATGATGCGTATGGATCCTGGAAGATCATTTGCATCTTGCGGTTAAATTTTTTTAATTCTGCTTTTGACTTTCTCCCATGGACATTTTCTCCGTTAAATAGAACTTGTCCCCCAGTAGCATCGTATAAGCGAATAATCGTCCGTCCGGTTGTAGATTTCCCGCAGCCGGATTCACCAACAAGCCCCAAAGTTTCACCCTTATAAATATCAAAAGTGACATCGTCTACTGCTTTTACCTGATTGGGACGGCCAATATTAAAATATTGCTTTAAATGTTTAATTTCCAGAAGTTTTTCCGCCATTTATTTCCCCTCCTTCACAAGGATCGGTTTTTCAAAGGTAGAGGATAATTTCCGCATCTTCAGCTTTACTGCTTCCGGCGGTTCTACTTTAGGAGCATCTGGATGCAACAGCCAGGTCTTGGCAAAATGGGTTTCCGAAACTTGGAACATCGGTGGCTCTTGCTCAAAATCGATTGCTAATGCATATTGATTTCTTGGAGCAAAGGCATCCCCTTTTGGCGGATTTGTTAAATCCGGCGGCGTACCCGGAATAGCAGCGAGCTCCGCCTTATGGTCACTGTCCAAACTTGGCATTGATGCTAATAATCCCCAAGTATATGGATGGCGTGGGTCGTAAAAAATTTCATCAACTGTGCCAATCTCGACGATTTGACCTGCATACATAACCGCGACACGGTCGGCCACATTGGCGACGACTCCCAAGTCGTGAGTAATAAAGATAATTGACGTGTCCATTTTCTTCTGTAAATCTTTCATTAACTCCAAAATCTGTGCTTGAATGGTAACATCGAGCGCTGTTGTTGGTTCATCAGCAATGAGCAGGCTTGGATTTGCGGCAAGCGCAATCGCAATCATGGCCCGTTGCCTCATACCTCCGGAAAATTCATGCGGGTATTGATTCACTCGTTTCTCCGGCATCGGAATCCCAACAAGTCGAAGCAATTCAATTGCTCTTTCTTTTGCTTGTGAGGACTTCATATTTTGATGTTTGTGTAGAACCTCCATGATCTGATGTCCGACCTTCATGGTTGGATTTAATGATGTCATCGGATCTTGGAAAATCATACTAATATCTTTTCCACGAATTTTTTCCATTTCCTTATCTGATTTATGAACAATATCCTCACCATGGAATAAAATCTGACCACCGGTAATTTTACCAGGAGGCATTGGAATCAATTTCATAATCGTTTGATTCAAAACGGATTTTCCCGACCCAGATTCTCCTACGATCGCTAAAGTTTCGCCTTTAAAAAGATCAAAGCTTACACCGCGGACAGCTTGGACTTCTCCTCCATACACATGGAATGAGACTTTTAAATCTTTTACTTCGAGTATCTTTTCCATGTTCTCACTCCTTATTCCGTAACCGTGGATCTAACGCATCGCGCAATCCATCACCTATAACGTTAAAGGCAAAAATTGTCAATGCAATCAGTACTGCCGGGAAGAATAATCGCCACGGATAATATTGAATCGCTGCTAAACCGTCATTGGCCATCGTTCCCCAACTGGCTAATGGTGGTGTTAACCCAAGACCAAGGAAACTTAAAAAAGCTTCAGTAAAAATGGCGTTTGGGATTGTTAACGTCATCGTAACCAATATCGAGCCCATTGCATTAGGGATTAAGTGACGTGCCATAATCCTTGTGACACTTGCCCCAAGGGTTTTTGCGGCCAGCACATATTCCTGGTTCTTGAGTGATAATACCTCACCGCGAACGATCCTTGCCATATTAATCCATCCGGTAATCGTCATCGCTAAGATCATGGTGGTTAAATTTGCTCCTAATACAACCATAAACAAGATTACCAGCAGTAAATACGGAACACCATATAAAATATCAGCAATCCGCATCATAAATTCATCAACGCGACCGCCCTTGAAACCGGCAATTCCACCCCAGGTTACGCCGATAACAAAGTCAATTAAAGCGGCCATCACACCAATCAGCAATGAAATACGCGCCCCTTGCCAAGTCCGGGCAAACATATCACGCCCTAAGTCATCGGTCCCAAACCAGTGGGTTCCGGAAGGCTCCTTATTGGTATTCATTAAGTCGTTCGTCGCATAATCAAATTTTGTCATATATGGTCCAAAGATTGCCATGATGATTAGGAGAATCAGAATAATAATCCCAAACATAGCAAGCTTGTTTTTTCGAAAACGAATTCTTACATCCTTCCAAAAGGAAAGACTCGGCTTTGATATTTTTTCCGCATCAGATGCTTTTGCACCAACAACTTGGAATTTTTCTTTAGCAATTTGCTCCATTCATTATTCTCCTTTCTTCCCGCCAGCCAGTTTAATGCGCGGATCAATGAGTCCATAGGCAATATCGACAAGGAGAATGGACACCAATAATAAGATACTATAAAATACTGTAACGCCCATAATTACTGTATAATCCCGGTTAGAAATACTTAAAACAAAGTGTGAGCCTAATCCTGGAATACCAAATATTTTTTCAATAACAAAACTTCCCGTAATAATACCGGCAGACAATGGACCCATATAGGAAACCACCGGCATTAGGGCATTTCGTATTGTATGCTTCATTATCATTGCTCCACGGCTCAATCCCTTTGCTTTCGCCGTTTTAATATAATCATTGCTTAAGACCTCCAGCATGCTAGAGCGCGTTAAGCGGGCAATAAATGCCATAGGCGTTGCTCCAAGGGCTAATGCCGGCAAAATTGTGTTAGAGAAATTATCCCAACGGGCAACGGGGAGCAAACCCAATTTGATTGCAAATATATATTGTAAAAATGTTGCCATGATAAAGGAAGGAACTGATATCCCGAAAACGGCAATAATCATCGCTGTATAATCCTGCCATTTATTATGCCGTAAGGCCGCAATAACCCCTAACAGAATCCCAATTGCAACCGCAAATAGAATCGCTTCAGCCCCTAGAGCTAAGGAAACCGGAAAGCCGTCATTAATTAGGTCATTAACGGTTCGTGATTCATATTTAAAAGACGGACCAAAATCCCATTGCGCAATCCTGACTAAATAATCTCCATATTGAGCATACCAAGGTTTGTTCAGACCATAATGTGCATTTAGGCTGGCCTCAATTTCCGGAGGTAACTTTTTTTCAGATGTAAATGGGTTTCCTGGTGCAATCCTCATAAGGAAAAACGTTGCAGTAATGATGAGAAATAAAGACAGCACCATATACAGCAAACGTTTGCTAATATATTTTACCAAATGGCACACCTCCATAATTTGCTAATAGAACCAAGAAAGAAACGAAGGTATACGGGAAATTTCCCATATACCTTTGTTCTAACTTTACAATTTGGCCATTAGATTATTCAAAATGAGCCCACTTAAATTGTACGTCGCCAAGACCAGAAATAACGACATCCTTTAAGTTTTCATCTTGAACCCAAGTATTTGTGTAGAAATATACTGGTGCAACCGGCATTTCATCCATAAAGATGGCTTCGGCATCTTTTAACAATTGTAAACGTTTTGCAGGATCTGCTTCTGTTTGCGAAGCATTTAATAATTTCTTGAATTCCGGATTTTCCCAGTTTGTATCATTGTTTCCGCCCTTTTTGTCGCGGAACAATTCTAGGAAGTTAATTGGATCGTTAAAGTCACCTAACCAGCCCATACGGCCAATTTGATAATCTCCAGTATGAAGCTTCGTAATGTAAACTTTCCATTCTTCGTTTTCAAGTTTTACATTGATACCGAGTTCTTTTTTCCACATATCTTGAACTGCTTGAGCAATCTTTTGATGTCCTTCATCAGTGTTATAAGATAGCGTAATGGTCGGCAGCTTGGAAGCATCGCTTAAGCCAAGTTCTTTTAAGCCTTTAGCTAAATATTCTTTTGCTTTTGCTACATCATTATCCTTGAAATATCCTTGTTCATTTTCTTTAATCATGGTTGGCGGTACAGCAGCCATTGCTGGAATTTGCCCACCTTGGGCTACATTCTCAACAATTGCCTTACGGTTAATTGCATAAGAAAGTGCTTTGCGGATATTAACATTATTTAATGGCGGCTTTTCAGTATTAAACTTATACCAATAGGTACCTGCGATTGGTTGAGTATGGAGCGAACCATCTTTCTTTAATTGTGGCAGAAGATCATTAGGCAGCTGTCCAAGCGGCATACCAGCCCAATCGAGCTCACCATTTTTAAACATATTTAATTCTGTATTGTTGTCGTTGATCATGTCCATATTAATTTTTGTTAACTTAACAGTATTGGCATCCCAGTAGTTTTCGTTCTTTTCAAGCACGATCTTACTGTTATGCTTCCATTCAACCATTTTAAATGGACCGTTCGATGTGTATTGATCACCGGCATCTTTGTACCAATTTGGATTTGCTTTAGCAATCTTGCTGTTAATTGGTGAGTAAGTATAGAAAGCCGTTAATTCTAGGAAATATGGAGTTGGGTTTTGCAACGTAACTTCCAATGTTTTATCATCAACAGCCTTTACACCTAGTGTATCGACTTTTGCTTTACCTGTGTTGATCGCTTCACCATTCTTGATGTAGTACAATTGATATGCATATTGTGACTTATTTTTTGGATCAATTGCCCATTTCCAAGCATATACGAAGTCCTCTGCAGTAACCGGATCACCATTAGACCATTTAGCATCGCGAAGTTTAAATGTGTAGGTTTTTAGATCTTTTGAAGTGGTGATGTTTTCTGCTGCAGCAGGCTGTGGCTTACCATCTTTATCAATACGTGTTAAGCCTTCAAATGTTTGTCTAATAACACCGCCTGAAGTGGAATCATTAGCCAGTCCTGGATGTAAGGAAAACGGCTCGGTCTTAATATTAATATTAAGAACTTGTGATGTCTTCTTACCAGAATCTCCTTTTTTGTTTTTATCGCCAGTAGAGTTGTCCTTGCCGGAACATGCTGCCAAGAACATGCTTAGCACAAGCGATAGTACTAATAGCAGTGAAAGTTTTGATTTTTTCACTAGTAGACCTCCCTTTTCTATTTTCTGAAAATATATTACATTCCCTATTATACATATTTTAAAATTTTTTGTACATTACTTTTTGAAAATTAATTTGGGATGCAGCAGTTAAATTGTTAAGGAGATTTACAAAAATCCCCATACTATATTAAATTCGCCAATTGAAAATTCGGAAAATTCCCTATAAATCAACGTTTCAAAGCGATTATTCCCTCATACACAGCAAACAAAAGGAGAGATTGGTAGCGTTTACAAAAACTTGGATTTTTTCCTTTTATGCTGTTATCCATTAAAATCTTCCCTATAATTGCTATTTCAATATACCATTTCCTTTGCTCGTTCAACAATAATTTTTATCCACTTGAAATTAAATATGTGCTTCATTTATAATAGAACCAATTATATTTTTGAAATAATAGCGATGATAAAGAGGAGTACGTATTTGCCAACATCGTAGAGAGTTTGTGGCTGGTGGAAACAAACATGTTTGGGATGCGGAATGGACTTTTGAGCTGCTTTGCTGAACCCTGCACATGAAGAAGGCAGTAGGTGAAGACGTGTTCCTTACGTTACAAGGATCCTACAGTAATGTAGGACAAAGCGACTCGAATTTCGAGTAATTAGGGTGGTACCGCGAGCCATTCGTCCCTAGATGAACGGGATGAATGGCTTTTTATATTTCTTTAGGAGGAAACAGAGGATGAAAACAATCTTTTCAGGAATTCAGCCGAGCGGAACCATTACGCTTGGCAACTATATTGGTGCTCTGAAACAATTCGTTGAGCTGCAGGAAGATTTTAATTGCTTTTTTTGTATCGTTGATCAGCATGCGATTACAGTTCCGCAGGATCCGCAAACACTCAGGAAAAATATCCGCAGTTTAGCGGCTTTGTATCTTGCGGTTGGCCTGGACCCGGAGAAAGCAACCTTATTCATTCAGTCAGAGGTACCGGCACATGCTCAGGCCGGCTGGATTATGCAATGCATTTCTTATATTGGTGAATTGGAACGAATGACCCAATTTAAAGATAAATCTGCCGGAAAAGAGGCGGTTTCTGCCAGTTTATTAACATACCCGCCATTAATGGCCGCAGATATATTACTTTATAATGCTGACCTTGTTCCCGTTGGTGAAGATCAAAAGCAGCATATGGAATTAACCCGGGACCTTGCTGAAAGATTTAATAAAAAATATAATAATGTCCTCACAATTCCTGACATCAGCCTGCCAAAAGTTGGTGCCCGGATCATGTCGCTGCAAGAGCCAACGAAAAAAATGAGTAAATCCGATCCGAATCAAAAGGCATTTATTTCGCTGTTGGATGAACCAAATCAAATTATCAAGAAAATTAAAAGTGCTGTTACCGATTCTGAGGGAATTATTAAATATGATGTAGAAAATAAACCTGGTGTTTCCAATTTACTTTCGATTTATTCTATTTTGGGAGATAAACCAATTGCAGAAATTGAAGAAATGTATACAGGAAAAGGCTACGGTGATTTTAAAGCTGATTTGGCAGAGATTGTGGTAAACTATTTAAAACCTATTCAGGATAGATACTATCAGCTTGTAGATTCTAGTGAGCTGGATGAAATATTGGATCGTGGCGCTGAAAAGGCCAAGGCTGTGGCCAATAAAACACTTAAAAAAATGGAAAATGCCATCGGTCTTGGAAGAAAGAAACGTTAAAAAAAAGCCTGATCTCAAAAGGTATGGAGCATACCTTTTGACTCAGGCTTTTAGTTTACTTTTGAACCCTGCTCCATTTCCCAAAGCTTTTCGAAAAATGGCTGTCCTTTAATAATGTTTTCACAAAAGATTTCGTGTTTTTCAGACCAGCCGTATTTGATTTCCTCAAAAAGCTGATCCCAGGCCTCTGCAAAATTCATTGCTTGGATGTGGGAATAACGCTCTGGACACCATTCCGTAAACCAATACCGCACTTCTGCCTCATTATTTGATGAGAACAATTGATCAAGTGCCATAAATAATAATTGCTTTAATTGTCTCTCTTTTCTTGTTAACCCGCGCATGAGTTCCGGTTCCGGCGATAAAATATGAAAGTTTTTCTGTTTTTGCTGCTGATAAAATGAATATTTCTTTGTTTCATGAGTTGCAATCATTTCATAAACCAGCTGTTCCTGCCTCGGGATTAACCGGCTTTTCCGAATCGGAATATTGTAACCAATCGTATCGACAGCTAAAATACCGACACCGTCCGTCACAATAAAACAATAATCCAGTTGAACTCTTTCATGATTTTTTCGAAGATAAGCTTTTTGATAAATATCATCTAATAGCTGCTGTGGTAATTCTGCCAGATCATTCTCAATATAGTGGAAAAGATCTGCTTCAACTTTTAGCAGTGGTACTTGATCCAGCAGTTCAACACCATCTTCTTTGCGCCATTCATGGAAATGGCAGACATTATAACCATTCTCTTCCCCTTCAAACCAATTTACCCATACATCATGGAGATACAACATCAAACAACCCCTCACTTCAAGTAACTATTTGTCACTAAGTATGGGCAGAGGGGAGTTAAAATATTCCTCTTGATATAATTTCCGGTAAAATTGAACCAGTTACTATAATCGGAATCGTTTCAAGGCAAAAAAGAGATGATCATGGTGACCATCTCTTCTTAATGATTAATTAACTTCAGGTGTTTCGCTTGTTACACCAACATTAAACCAGCCAAGTGCGTCAATCTCATGATCAGCATTAAGACCTGTTACCCGATTGTTTACAGAATAAATAATTGAACGGAACAATGTTGGAATAACCGGCATCTCATCATTCATATAGGCTTGCCACTCATCGTATACTTTCTTACGATAGTTATGGTCAAATGCTTGTTCTGAATGACCATCAGCTAATAATTGATCGTTCTTCTCGCTTACAAAGCGGGAATAGTTAAAGTTGGCATCTCTGCCATATAATCCATAAGGGTCCACATCTGTACCAGTTCCCCATGCAGCGGCAAAAACATCCACTTTAGGGTTATCTTCTTGAACCATTTTGTAGAATGAGTTAAATTCAGCCAAACGGCCATCAACCAGCTGTACATCTAAACCAACATCTTTCCAGCATTGGATATAGAATTTAGCAAGCGGCTCGGCAATATCGCCGCCACTCATAGATAGGAAGTTAATTTTGAACTTCTTGCCTTTTGGATCTTCACGAAGGCCGTCCTTATCTACGTCCTTATAGCCTGCTTCATCTAATAATTTCTTCGCCTTTTCCGGATCATAAGTAGCACCATTGGCATTTTCATCATACCAGCTTGGGAAGGAAGGCGGAATTAAAGATGTAGCTGGGAAACGAAGCCCGTGATATAGCTTTTCACCAACCGTTTTATTATCTAAAGCATATGCCATTGCTTGGCGCAGGCGTTTGTCTTGGAATTTCGGATTATCCATCACGTTTTCGCCTTTTTTTGCATCCCAGTGGCCAAGTTTAAAGCCGATATAGTTGTAAGCTAAATCGATTTTTCCAATGAATTGGAAATTTTTCGAACCCTTTGCTGCCGCATATTGGTCTGTTGGGAATTCGGCAACATCCACTTCACCCTTCTTCATTGCTTGGAGAATAACCTTTGGGTTCACTACTTTTAACACAATGCTTTTTAACTTTGGTTTGCCGGCATAGAAGTCATCGTTGCGTTCAAACTCAACTGATTCCCCTGGAACAATCTTTTTAATCTTAAATGGTCCGAAACCAATTGGTTTTTTGTGGATTTTATCAGATTTGGCCAAGTCTTTAATCGGAACATCCCCTAAGTAATGCTTAGGCATTGCATATGACCAAAGGCCCGTTAACAAGGCTGGATTTGCTTTTTCAAACGTAATTGAAAGTGTCTTGTCATCAATAATTTTGATACCGGAAATTCTTTTCGCTTTACCGGCATGGTATTCTTTCATCCCCACGATGCTTTGCATGAGAGCATCTCCATAGCGGACACCGGTGTAATCTTTATTACCGATAACCAGAAATGAATATTCATAGTCTTCAGCCGTTACAGGCTTGCCATCAGACCAATTGACATTATCTTTGATTTTTACTGTGATCGTTTTATGATCCTTGGATAATTCATATGTGGCCGGGCCATCATTGGTCATTTCGTAGTCCTCATTAATAGTAAACAATGGGATATCAAAGAATTGCAAAACCTTGGCATCTTCATCCCCTTGATAGAATGCATAGTTTAATGTACCCTCAAATGGAGTATCATAAACTAACCCATAATTCAAGGTTCCATCCTCTACTACTTTGTTATCATTTTTCACTTCCTTCGGGAACTGCCCGATGTCTTCTTTTGCTTTTTCAGTTGATGTTGTTGACTTTTTGCCGTCCTTTTTGCCGCCTGATGAGTTAGAAGAACATGCTGATAACAGCAGGCCTAAAACAACCAAGAGACTGAAGAACTTAAACAGATGCTTTTTCTTCATCAATACTTTCCCCCTTCTTTTATCCTAGTCTTTGTCTTGCATCAGCCGCACGTTTTAACGCTTGGCCAATATAATTTATACACAACATCATGACTAAAATCAGCAATGATGCAGGTAACCATATCCACCACTTGTTTTCCAGTACATCCGGATTAGTTGCATAGCTGACAAGTGTTCCTAAACTTGGTGTACTTTCCGGTAACCCAAATCCCAGATAGGTTAAACCGGATTCAATCCCAATATTTCCTGCCAAATTTAAAGTTAAGTTTACAATAATAATCGAACTAAGGTTTGGCAGCACTTCGCGGATGATGATTTTCCAATCTGGCGTGCCAAGCGTTTTCGAGGCACTGACATAATCCAGTTCTCTTTCTGCCAGAGTTTTCGACCTGATTAACCGCGCCTTACCCGTCCATAAGAATAAACTCATAATCAGAATAAAATAAAATACATTATATTTAGGTGCAATCGTAACAAAAACGATGATTAACATTAATGTTGGCAAAATTAGGAAAAAGTCGATGATCCGCATGATAATATTGTCGGTGCGGCCGCCAAAATAACCTGCAATTAAACCGACGGTAAGTCCGATTAATCCTGTCAACAAGGTAATACATAACCCAATCGTAAAGGAATTTTTCGCACCGATGATCAACTGACCTAAAATATCCCTGCCGCCATAATCTGTTCCCAGCCAGTGTTCAGCTGATGGCGGTGAATAAATGGAGAGAAAATCAACTGTGACAATTTTATCCTGATCTAACAGGAGGGATACTCCATAAACGATAATCAGGATAAGTCCTAATAGAATTAACGCTCCTAACGCCAATTTATCTTTGACAATCTCCCGCCACATTATCGAAAGTACGCCATGTTGCTTCTTCTGCTTTTTAACTTTTGGCTGCTTTTGATCTGTTAGTTCAGCTTTCATTTTTGTCCCCTCCTCGTTTGCTATTCAATCCTGATTCGTGGATCAACCGCACTTAATATGATATCTGACAGCAAAGTACCGATTAATGTCGCTAAACCAGATATCATGACCAGTGCAGTAACAACACTAAAATCGCGTTGCATAATGGAGGTGAGGAACAACTGTCCAATTCCTGGATATCCATAAATAGATTCCAAAAAGACGGAGCCGCCAATTAACGATACAATATCGTAGCCAAGAAAAGCAGCAATCGGCAATAACGAGTTTCTAAAAATATGGCGCGTATAAACTTTAGATTCACTAACACCTTTAGCTCTTGCCGTTTTAACAAAATCTTTAATCTTCGTATCAATAATTTCATTACGTAGATACTGAATGGTAACCGTTGTACTGACAATCGCACCGGACAATGCTGGTAAAATCAGGTGATTTAGCTTGCTCATATAGTAAGCAAAGGTGCCATTTTCAACACGGATATCAACACTGCCGCTTGTTGGAAACCATCCAAGCACAAAACCGAAAATAAATAACATCAACAAGGCAAAAATAAACAGTGGAGTTGCATAGGTTAAATAATTGTAGCCAACAATCATTTTATCGGCCCATGTATCTGTCCATCTGCCCCCAATGATTCCAAGCGGGATGGCAATCAGATAGCTAAGGATTAAAACAGCTGCACCTAATAAAACGGTATTCCACATTTTACCGGCTATTAATGAAGTTACTGGTGTTTGATGGATGATCGACATTCCTAAATTACCGTGAAGCAGCCCTTTAATCCATCTTGCATATTGAACATAATACGGATCATACATGCCGAGTTTTTGTTTCAATTCATGTAGTGTTTGGGCATCCATTTTCGGGTTGCTTGCCAGCTGACCTGTTAAGGCATCGCCAGGCATCGCTTTTGCTAAAAGAAAAATTAGAATACTTAAAATAAACAGCTGAGGGATCATAACCAAGATTCTGCGCAGTATAAATTTCAACATATTATAATCCCCTCTCTACGGTAATGCGACTAAATGTGTATCCGATATTGGTTTAAGATTATATACTTTTCCCTCAGCATTAAAATATTTATCATAGGAATTTTTATATTCAGAATTAATTTCCTGGCGTAATTTCATTTGATTTTCCCTGTTTTCGGGATTTATATCCGGGATCGCCGAGATTAATCTCTTTGTATAGATATGCTGTGGATTCGTATAAATATCCCGGCTCGTGCCTTCCTCGACAAACTGACCGCGGTACATGATTCCAATACGGTCACACATATGCTGAATAATGCCTAAATCATGACTTATGAAAAGATAGGTTAAATTGAACTCTTTCTGAATATCCTGCATAAAATTTAACACTTGAGCCTGTACGGAGACGTCAAGAGCCGAAACGGGTTCATCAGCAATGATCAGCTTTGGCTTTAATGTTAAAGCTCGAGCGATACCAATTCTCTGCCTTTGCCCGCCGGAAAATTCATGCGGATAATTATAGATAGCTTCGGGGTTTAAACCTACTTTTTCTAAATAAAACTGCACTTTTTTCTTTTCTTCTGCCGGAGATAGTCTTTCAAAGTTGCGTAGAGGTTCAGCAACAATATCCAGTACCCGTTTCCTTGGATTTAAAGAAGAATAGGGATCTTGAAAGATCATTTGAATGTCCTTGCGATGCTGATTGAAATCACGGCGATTCATCTTTAAAAGATCCTGGTTTTCAAATAGAACTTCCCCGGAAGTAGCTTTGATCAGTCCCATAATCGTTCTGCCGGTTGTGGTTTTGCCGCAGCCCGATTCGCCAACGAGGCCATAGGTTTCTCCCTGATTTAATTCAAAGCTGATGTCATCAACTGCTTTTACATGGGCTACTACTCTTCGAAAAAAACCACCGCGGATTGGATAATAGACTTTTAGATTGTTCACTTTAAGAAATGCCATAGTTCATATCTCCTACATCTTCATCTGAAAAGTGGAAATTTTTATAACATGTACATCTTACATAATGATTTGGACTAACTTCGCGCAATAGTGGGTTTACTTCATGTTCCTTGTCGCCAATCCATTTAATACGATCTTTAAATCGGCACCCTGATCTTGGCAAATTTTTTAGGGAAGGAACAATTCCTTGAATCACATGCAGTCGATCTTTGGTTGATGTCGATGATGGAATAGAATTGAATAGAGACCTTGTATAAGGATGTAATGGATTTTTAAACAAAGTATGAACATCTGCTATTTCGACTATTTCCCCGGCATACATGACGGCAACACGATCGGCCATTTCTGCGACAACACCAAGGTCGTGGGTGATAAGGATGATCCCGGTTTTAGTCTGGTTTTGCAGATCCTTCAGTAAATCCATAATTTGTGCCTGGATAGTTACATCCAAAGCAGTGGTAGGCTCATCGGCAATGACCAGCAGCGGATCACAGGCAACTGCGATCGCAATTACTACACGCTGACGCATACCACCGGATAACTCATGAGGATATTGTTTATAAGTTCGTTCCGGATTCGGTATTCCTACTTTTTTCAAAAGCTCAATTGTACGTTTCCTTTTTGCTTCACTGGACATATTGGTATGTACCGTCATACTCTCTTCTATTTGTTTTCCACAGGTCATTAATGGATTAAGGGCAGTTAGCGGATCTTGGAAAATCATCCCAATTTCTTTTCCTCTAACCTTATTCATCTCATTAGTGGAAAGAGATAGTAAATTTTTTCCTTTGAAATTGATCTTTCCTTCAAGCTTTGTTCTTTCTTGTGGATGCAATCCCATAATAGACATAGCCAATGCACTTTTTCCGCATCCTGATTCTCCCACAATTGCAACCACTTCATTCTCATTAACTGTCAACGAGACATCATCAACTGCTGCAAAATAATCGTCTCCGATTCGAAAGGAAGTACGGAGATTTTGAATTTGTAATAGTGGTTGATTACTCAATGTGAATCCCCCTAAACGGTTATTCTATAAAATTTTTCTCAGAAAAAAATTCCACTTTTTATTTTTTGTTTGATAATTCTTATATTTAAATAGAATTTTATTACGGAATTATTACAATTGCAAGACTTTTTTTATAACAACAGCAATTGCAAAACTTCAAATAAATAAAAAAGCCCCATTTTATGGGCTTCTCTACTGTTATATTTCCATTTTTTCGATAAAATTCGCTGCTGGAATGTTAAAAGATAGTTTTGTAGAATAATTTTCTGATTTAAAAAAATTCCTTACAATATTATACCCGGCAGCATATCCAAGCAATGCTGGTATCCTTCCACCGCCATAGAGGAGCTCATCATGAATCCTTTCTGTTTTTTTCTTACCCAGTTGTTTCTTTAGAAAATGATTCCAAAATAAGGATAATTCTCTTTCCGAATAAATATGACACCAATTAGCTACATACTCTTTGCCGCAATTTTTTAAGACGGCATATTCAGCCAGCCCTTCAATGATAATCGAGTCCAGTAATGTATAATCTTCCATCTTTTTATTTAATGCCCGAAGTCTGCATACATGATGATATTCATGAACAATGAGTGCTTCAAGTTCCTTTGGATCATCATAATGCGACAAAAACAGGAACATTTTATCCGGAAATGAAACCCCTGCTTTATTTCTTACTTCCTGTCTGAAAAAAATCCCCCCTTTTTGCTCCAAGGGAAAGATAAATATAGGTATATTAGTTCCTGACCACTTGGTTTTATATTTAAAAAATATTTTCTCGACCTGATTCCAGATATTATTTTCAATCATTGATTCCAAATTTTTCTGTGTCCGCCAACCTGGTCGGTACATCCCGTATTTTAACAGCAGATTGTATATCTCATTTGCTTTCAGCCCTTTAAAGTAGGGAAGGAGCGATTCACAGATTTTGACCGGACGGTCGAAGTCCTCTTTCAACCATTCATCTGTCCGGATAATCCCCATTTTGAGCACCCCATTTACGTTTAGTTAACTATTTTTAGTTTATGACTGAGTTAAAGGGATGTTCGGGAAGACGGAGATTTAACGGTATAGATTGAACTCCTGAAAAAAATCCCCACCCATGGCGTGTGTGAGCCTTTTGGTGGGGATTTTTTTATTCATATTTTTTAAATACGATTGTTGCGTTATGGCCGCCGAAGCCTAATGAGTTACTCATCGCTGCCTTAATTTCCTTCGGACGGGCTGCATTTGTTACATAGTCAAGATCACAATCCGGATCAGGGGTTTGATAATTAATCGTTGGCGGCAGGATACCATCCTTCATCGCCAAGACAGTAAAAATTGCTTCTACTCCCCCCGCCGCACCGAGCAAATGGCCAGTCATTGATTTCGTTGAGCTCATTGCAACTTTATAGGCATGGTCACCTAATACTTCTTTTACAGCAAGGGTTTCAAATTTATCATTATATTCCGTACTTGTACCATGGGCATTAATGTAATCAATATCCTCTGGATTTAATCCTGAATCGGTAATTGCCATTCTCATCGCCCGGGCACCTCCCTCGCCATTTGGAGCTGGAGCTGTTATATGATAGGCATCTCCAGTGGCTCCATAGCCAACAATTTCAGCGTAAATTTTAGCACCACGGGCTAAGGCATGCTCTAATTCTTCAAGAACGACAATCCCTGCACCCTCTCCAATCACAAAGCCATCACGGTTTTTATCGAATGGTCTGCTTGCGGTTTGTGGATCCGGATTGGTGGAAAGTGCCGTATTGGCACAGAAACCGGCGACAGACATCCGAGTGATTGGTGCCTCCGCCCCGCCTGTAATCATAACATCAGCGTCTCCACGCTGAATTACTTTAAAGGCGTCTCCAATCGAATTTGTTCCCGTTGCACAGGCGGTCACGGTGCAGGAATTAAAGCCTTTTGCTCCAAGGGTGATTGAAACCTGACCGGTGGCCATGTCTGGAATTAACATGGGTACGAAGAATGGACTGACACGCTTATACCCTCTTTTTTGAAAGATTTCAAATTGCTGTTCAAACGTCTCCATCCCACCAATGCCGGAACCAATCCATACTCCGACACGATGAGCATTCTCTTCATTAATCGTTAAGGTGGCATCCTTAACTGCCATAATTGCGCTGGCAACAGCAAATTGCGTAAATCGATCCATTTTTCTAGCGTCTTTTTTTTCCATAAACAGTTCCGGATTAAAATCTTTTACTTCGGCCGCAACCTTAGCCGGATATTCATCAGCATTAACCCTTGTTAAAGGACCAACCCCCGATTTACCGGCCAAAATTCCTTTCCAAGTTGTTTCAACATCGTTTCCAAGTGGTGTTACCGCTCCAACGCCTGTTACGACAACTCTACGTTTTTCCATTTGTGCATCTCCTTTACCAAGCATTTACAAAAAGTTGAATTTCACAAAGTAGTTGAACTTTACTATTTACCCCAGCGGATGGCAATGGCTCCCCAGGTTAGGCCGCCGCCAAATCCGACCATCACAATAATGTCATCATCTTTAATTCTACCTGCTTCCAAATCTTCAATGAGTGAAACCGGGATGGATGCAGCTGATGTATTGCCGTATTTATTTACAGTTTTGGACATTTTTTCTTCCGGAAGCTCTAATCTTTGTCGTGAAGCCTCCATGATCCTTATGTTAGCTTGGTGAGGGATCAGAAAATCAACATCTTCTTTTTTCAATCCCGCTTTTTCCAATACATGAATACAACTCTCACCCATTTGTCTTACGGCAAATTTAAATACTTCGCGACCGTTCATAATGATATATTCGTCTTGGTATAAATGTTTTCCTCCCGTTCCATCGGCCCCTAATTCAAAAGCCAGGATGCCGCGATTTTCCGAAACAGGACCAACGATCGCGGCTCCGGCAGCATCGCCAAATAGAACGGCAGTATTGCGGTCTGTCCAATCGGTGATTTTCGAAAGCTTCTCAACACCGACAACCAAAATATACTTATAAACGCCGGATTCAATGAATTGTTTGGCGGTTACCAATCCATACATAAAACCGGCACAGGCGGCACTAATATCCATTGCAGCCGCTTTTTTTGCTCCCAGCCGCTCTTGAATTCTACAGGCAACTGATGGGAAAGGCGAATCAGGTGTAACCGTCGCAACCAAAATTAAATCGATTTCTTCAGGCGTTATAGCTGCATTTTCAATCGCCTGTTGGGCCGCGAAAAAGGCCATATCCGAGGTATTAATATCGTCAGCTGCGATCCGCCGCTCTTCAATGCCTGTTCGTGTTCGAATCCACTCGTCGGTGGTGTCCATCATTTTTTCCAAATCATGATTAGTAAGTACTTTTTCAGGTAAATACCTGCCCATACCGACAATACCTGCTTTCATTTTTCCAACTCCTTTAAATTTAAAAACAGATCATATTCTAAGATTTAACATCAATTATTATGACTTGGTACTAATTTTATCAAATTAAACATTCATTTCGCAACTGTTTCCACTCTCCTATTTCCGCTAATGTACATTCCGATTGAGTCATTCGTTCATATTTTAATGAGTAGGATGCAGTGAAAAGGAGGACTTTTGATGGATGACAAGGAAATAAATGATCTTGAGGAGCAGATTGAGCCAGAGAATTTTGCAGGCCTGGAGGAATCGAATGATCAATATGATAAACCAGATCGACAACAGGATGTTGCCGACCCCTTTACTACTTTAATGTTTGGTCCAAAGAGAGCAGAACAGTTATCAAGACAGTTCCCCGCTCAGCAGCCAATAGACCTTCCTCCAACTAAGCAAAATGATATTGACCTGGAAGCCTTAATCGTTAATATCGATACACTAATCGAGTCTGTCCGCGGATTAAAGCCTTTATTTCAACAGGTGTACCCGCATATTGAAAAGTTCTGGAAAAAGAAATAAAGCTGCCCTATTTTTGAGCGGGCAGCTTTATGTTGTTATATCATTCAACTAGCTTTGGAGTACAAGGTTAAACTTGGTTTTTATAATAATATTTCACATGCTCCTCTTGTTTGGTAATGGCCTCAGGAAATGGGGTTAAGTTTTTCAAAGAAACTTTGCGAATTTGGGCATCAATTGGCAGGGAACGAGGGTTAACGGTTAACGCTATTTTTTCTTTTACATACGCGGCGCATTGTTCCTGATATTGTTTGCTGCCGCTTTCCAGTAGAAAATGACCTGGTTCACCTGATTCAATCAGGTCAAAAATAGCCTCCGCAACATCGGTAACATATAAAGTATCTTCAGTCCATTCCCGTTCCGATAATGAAATAGTCCCTTCCTGCGATGAGGAGATAATCGCTTGGTGAAATAGAAATACCGGCGGCTGCCACGGACCGAAAACCGCCGGAAGATAAATATATAGTGTATGATTAACGCACTCCCGCGTTTGTTCAAGAAACTCATCTATATAACGGATATTTTCGCACAATTTCTGTATTGGGATGAGGATCACCATTTTTGTATGATCTTTATTCTGTTTTACATATTGCGTTACTGGCTCAAAAACAACTTGTAATAGTGACTCTTCCTGCTCCATGTAAAGATCATATAGTGAAAAAATAACTATTTGTTCCTTATTAATATCCTCATCCATATGAATGTTTAACTGTGAGATGGAAATTTCGGTAAAATTTGCATTTCGGCCAATTTCCAGTTTTTTATCCTCCAGAAATGGATCGGACTTTGCTGCAAGAGGAATGCCGGTAACTTCAATTCCTTTATTCAATAATGATTGACAGAGCTCAAAGCCTACAAAATGATAACTACCGACAATTACGGCCTTGTCCATAAGTTTTACCTCCTCAATCTAACCTTAGTGTATCGTATGCGACTCACGAAGGAATTATTTCTACTGAGGAGGTGGGATTATAGTTCTGATTCATTTAGTTGATAAAAGTCGATGCAAATTTTTCCGATCCGTTGTTTTTTTTCAGGAACGATAAAGGTTGGGTTAGTTGTTAATGATTGCAAGAGGTTCTTATATTGTTTAGCCTGATTATAAGATCTGCCCCCTGCGAGGACATGAATAACCTTTACCGATATTTTTTCAGGGAGTTGAATCTGGTCACTCAACTGGGCAATTTTAGCTTCAAGCTCTTTTTGCTCCATTTGATAAGCTGCCGTTAGTTCTCTAATGAGTTTTTTATAAAAAAATTTATGCTCTTTTTCCTGCTCAAGTTGGTGTTTTAAAGATAAGATCGGGTTAATGAGGATGATCGACCTTATTGATTCACCCATTTTTTCAATAAGCTTTAGTGCAACAAGTGCTCCCATTCCTTCTGCTAAAATATGAATCTTGGTATTAAGAATCTCGCTGCGAATGACTTTCTCATAAACCCGCTGGGCCAGATCAACAGCATGTTGGCTTCCCCAGTGCCGACCATACAGATTCGAGGAAAAAATGGTGTACCCTGCATCTTTCAGCTCATTTAAGATAGCTTGTTTACCTTCATTTTGCGTCCAAAAGCATTTGCTCTCTTCAACAAAATGTCTTTCGTCACCAATGATGAAAACCGCAAATCCAGTAGGTCTTTCAGGGTAATAAATAATATTCCATTGGGTATCCATCATAAACGCTCGACTTTCCATCGGTAAATCTCCTTTTACATATTTCCTCACCATATTGTATGTTGGTTCACAAAAGATGTAAGGGAGTTAGCCTAATTTTTAGGATAAACCGTTGGATCTATATGTTTATTATTTTGAATGGATATGGTAATATTATAAAGGATTGAAATAGGTAGGTGAAAAATCTTGCGTTATTTTTGGACATTCTTTTGGTCGTTTTTTCTAGTTGAAATGCTTGCATACGTAGTTAGTTCGATGAAAGGTGCCGAATTTGACTTTGTAACTGCAGCTGTCATCTCTGTAGTCGTTTCGATCTTTGTTTTCATTGTGGGTGCAGTTATTCCAAATCAGCCGGTAGAAAAACATTGAACAAAAAGGTCTTCCATTTTATGATGGAAGACCTTTTTAATTGATTATTTTTTAGCTAATAAGAAAGCATAAATTCAACTACGCCTCATGAACCGTCCTAAAAGATTCGCCAATCGGCGAGTTTTCATTTATTAATTTGGATTGCCAGTTTACCATTTTCAGTAATAATCTCAACTTGCGACCCATCGTAGACATTTCCGGCAATTATTTCACGGGCAAGCATTGTTTCAATATTTCGTTGAATATAACGCTTCAATGGTCTCGCTCCATAATTTGGATCAAATCCATTTACAGCAATAAATTCCTTTGCATCCTCGGCAACCGAAATATGAATTTGCTGTTCTTTTAATCTGTTTTCGAGCTCCTTTAACATCTTGACAACAATTTTCTTAATTTCCGTTAAGGCTAATGGTTTGAACAGGATGGTCTCATCAACCCGATTTAAGAACTCTGGCCGGAAATGGGCTCTTAATTGACTCATCACCTGTGCCCTTGCCGCTTCCGAAATCTCAATTTCATTTTCTGTTCGCTCGAGTAAAAATTGTGAACCAATGTTAGATGTCATAATAATAACCGTATTTTTAAAATCTACCACCCGCCCTTGCGAGTCGGTAATACGGCCATCATCTAAAGCCTGCAGGAGGATATTAAATACTTCCGGATGAGCCTTCTCAATTTCGTCCATTAAGATAACGGAATAAGGTCTTCTTCTGACAGCTTCTGTCAACTGCCCACCTTCTTCATATCCCACATAACCAGGTGGTGCGCCGATTAACCGGGAAACGGCGTGCTTCTCCATATATTCAGACATATCAATCCTGATGATGTGCTCCTCACTGTCAAATAAAGATTCAGCTAACGCTTTGGCCAATTCTGTTTTTCCTACCCCTGTCGGTCCGAGAAATAAGAAGGAACCGATTGGCCGGTTTGGATCTTTAATTCCGGCCCGAGCCCGCAATACGGCATCGGCAACAAGATTGACGGCCTCATCTTGACCAATTACCCTTTCATGGAGAATCGATTCCAATCTCAACAGTTTTTCTCGTTCCCCTTCCACTAATTTTGCGAGCGGGATACCTGTCCATCTTGAAACAATATTGGAAATTTCCTCACCAGTAACCTCTTCCCGCAGCAGCTTATCATCCTTTTGCGCAGCCGTTTCCAGCTCTTTAAGTTCTTTCTCGGCTGTTGGAATCAGGCCGTGACGGAGCTCGGCAGCCCGATTTAAATCATATTTATCTTCCGCTTGTTCAAGTTCGCGGCGGAGTTTTTCAATTTGCTCACGTTTTTCCTGTAATTTCGTAATATTTTGTTTCTCCTCCAGCCATTTTGCCTTCATTGTATTGGCCTGTTCTTTTAAATCCGCCAGTTCTTTTTGCAAACTCACCAGCCGTTGTTTACTAACCTCATCTTGTTCCTTTTTTAAGGCCGCTTCTTCAATTTCCAACTGCATCACCCGGCGTGTTACTTCATCCAACTCTGTCGGCATCGAATCAATCTCGGTACGGATCATCGCACATGCTTCATCAACGAGGTCGATGGCTTTATCCGGTAAAAAGCGATCGCTGATATAACGGTCAGATAAAGTTGCCGCTGCGACTAAGGCATGGTCATGAATTTTTACCCCATGATGCACCTCAAATCGTTCCTTTAAGCCCCTTAAAATCGAGATTGTATCTTCCACCGTCGGTTCTTGGACTAATACCTGTTGAAATCTCCGCTCTAATGCCGGGTCTTTTTCAATATATTTTCGATGTTCATCCAGCGTTGTGGCACCAATACAATGCAGCTCACCACGAGCGAGCATCGGCTTTAGCATATTTCCGGCATCCATTGCCCCGTCTGTTCGTCCGGCGCCAACAATTGTATGAATTTCATCAATGAACAACAATATTTGCCCTTCGCTTTTTTTAATTTCATTTAAAACAGCTTTTAACCTTTCTTCAAATTCCCCTCTAAACTTTGCACCGGCAATGAGTGAACTCATATCAAGCGCAAAAATGGTTTTATCTTTTAATCCTTCAGGTACATCTTTTCTAACAATTCTTTGCGCCAAGCCCTCGACAATGGCCGTTTTTCCAACGCCAGGTTCACCGATTAACACAGGATTATTTTTTGTCTTCCGTGATAAAATTCGAATCACATTACGGATTTCCGCATCCCTGCCGATCACCGGATCCAGCTTACCCGCCTTTACCTCTGCGACAAGATCCCTTCCGTACTTTTTCAACGCATCGTATCCAGATTCCGGATTTTGTGATGTCACCCTTTGATTCCCCCTTATCTCTTTTATTGTTTTGAGAATGTCTTCGGCAGAACGGCCATAGGATTGGATGATTTTTTTTAATTCGGATTCACTTGCATTAACAGCAGCTAACAGAATATGTTCGACGGAAATATACTCATCGGAGAAATTTTTGGCAAATTCCTCAGCATTAACCAATAACTTTTGCATTTTATTAGTGATATAAAGTTTTCCCTGCTCAGCTCCACTCCCGCTAACTTCAGGCTTTTTCGCTAGTGACTTTAATAAACGTTCCTTCACTTCTTGCGAAGGGACTCCAGTTCGTTCCAATATCATGGAAATCAAGCTATCCTCTTGATCGATTAAGCACAAGAATAAATGGGCCTCATCAATTTCTTGGTGATTCTTTTTAATTGCTAATGTCTGTGCGTCCATAATCCCTTGTTGCAGCCGCTCTGTCATCCGGTTTATATCCACATTTTTCACATCCTTTGACCTTTTTTGACCTATTAACTTTATTATAGAAAATCCTCCATTAAAAGTAAAAGATAAAGCCATCCATTTTGGGATGACTTTATCTTTTTCTATCATGGTTTCCTTTGATAGGTCCAAACCCTCTCATCATTCGAGTTTTCTGGAAATGGATCTCCGGCTTTAAGCTTTATTTTTTTAGGGTTAATCACATTGCTCCCTGTATCTCCGACTTCAATATAGACACCGTTATTCGGTGCCTTGTCTCCCGGTTTAAATTGTCGATTTTGTCCCATTTTCATCCCTCCTTATTATTAACATTTGTAGTATTACCTTTTAATATCGGTCCAATAAAGGAATTTCTTTCAATTTGACTAACGAATCGACATTATTTCCTAAGAAATACTTTTTATGAAGATTATATGAATTTATTCTACAATTATTGCTATTTATTCCTTGTAAACAATATACTTATGGTAATATCATGTTAATTTCACCGAACAGTTTCATTTTCAGGCCTGATTCGTACCTGTAAAGGTGGTTAAAATTATGCAACAGTCAATCAATGAAATTCCAGTTACACTCTCACGTCTTTTTGAACTGGTTCACTACGTTAAAAAAATGAAAAAAGGGGACTTCTTATTCCGGGAGGGAAGTCATGCTGAGGAACTATTTATTGTCCAAAGCGGTGTCCTTCAACTGAGTAAAATTATCCCCGATGGCCGGGAGCTTACTTTAAGAATGTGCAGCCATGGTGATTTTATCGGCGAGTTAAACTTGTTCTCTTCTTCGCCGCGGTATTTATTAAGTGCTCGTGTCGCCGAGAGTGGTGAAGTAGCGGTTATTATGAGAGAGGAACTCGAGAAAAAATTATCAGAGGATCTTCCCCTTTCTTTTGAATTCATCCAATGGATGAGCCTGCAATCGCGAAAAACACAAACAAAGTTTCGTGATCTTGTTTTGTACGGAAAAAAAGGGGCCTTATACTCAACCTTAATACGTCTTTGCAACAGCTATGGAATCACTGCCAGCAATGGGATAGTCATTGACTTGCCGTTGACGAATCAGGAATTAGCCAATTTCTGCGGTACCTCGAGGGAGGTAGTAAACCGGCTGCTCAGTGATTTGAAAAAACATGAAATTATCTCGATTGCAAAGGGTACGATTACAGTTCACGATGTAGAGTATTTAAAACAAGAAGTTGACTGTGAGGATTGCCCAGTAGAAATTTGTAAGATTGATTAACCTTTTTATATAAAAAATCGGCCCGAGTGGCCGATTTTTTCCTTTACCTGATTTAGTATTCTGCTACTTATTCTTATGTACAGCATCGGTACATCTCTCGACAATAAATTGTTCGGCAGATCGATCATTTATGGAAAAGCATGGAAGATCGAACCATCCTTTGACCAAATCCTTTATTTCTTCCTGCCAGTATATGACCGCCTTAATGTTTGTCAACCTATGCAATAAATCGACATCGCCGATTTCTTTTAGTAATACCACCTTCGGATATCCCGAAAACTTATGACCTTCAATCAAAATCAAATCGGGATGGAAGAAATCTAACAGTTGTATTTGCTCTGGCAAACTTAATTCCTGTCCTTCTGCCTGAAGAAGCAAGCGGCCATCACCAGCTGTGATCGCTGCTATAGCACCGGCACTGACATGTTTACTGGAATCCTTGTGTTCCAGGACATCCGGTTTTCCTCCATGACCGTGATGTTTGATGACTGCTGTTTTTACCCCATTATTAGCTAGGGTTGCTATTAATTTCCTAATAAACGTTGTTTTCCCGCTATTTTGAAAACCAACAACTTGAAATACAACAGCATTTACCAAGGCCATTCACTACCAGTCTGATCTTCAAGCAAGAGTACCGTAACTTCACTGCCCGCGGTAAAACCTCTCGTCCCCCCAGGCAGTATCGTCAAAGCATTAGCCCCAGAAAGGCTCATAATAATATTTGATTTATCTAATCCGCTAGGGACCACCTTTAATCTTCCATCCTCCAAATAGACGGTGCTGCGGACCAATCTTGTAAATGGATTCGCCTTTGGAAAGTCTACTTCAAGGATTGCTTTTTCCTTTCTTAGATGTGGCTTTGGCGAACAAAGGGCGATTCGAATAACGGGTCTAACAAACAATTCAAACCCGACATAACATGCTGATGGATTGCCGGAAAGTCCAAATAACAGCTTGCCGTTATGACGGGCAACGGTTGTCACACTGCCAGGACGCATGGCTACTTTATTAAAAAGGACTTCAGCGCCTAATTTTTGATAAATTTCCGGAAGAAAGTCATAATCGCCAACAGACACTCCTCCTGTCGTAATCAGAAAATCTACTTTATCGATTGCATTCTTCACTGCCGTAAAACACGTATCAAATTCATCCGGAAGTTTACCGAAGTAACGACAGGTTCCCCCGGATCTGGCAATTTGTGCTGCAATCATATAGGAGTTACTATTACGAATTTTTCCGGGCACTAAAGGCTCATCAACTTCCAGTAATTCGGTACCGGTAGCAAATAGACCAACAAGCGGCTTTTTAGCCACTGGTACTTGGTTGTAGCCAAAAGTCGCAAGCATAGCTTGAATTCCTGGGTTAATCGATATTCCTTTTTTGACAAGTACCTCTCCCTCCTTGGCATCCTCTCCTCTGAAAGAAACGTTTTCGCCCTTTTTAATGCTGCGCTTAATAGACATAAAAGGAACTTCGTTTTTTTCGTACGTATGTGCCACTTCAAACATAACGACCGCATCGGCTCCTTCAGGCATCATCGCACCGGTCATAATCCGGACTGCCTGGTTCCTGCTGACTATTTTTGCAGAAACTGCTCCTGCACCAATGTGATCAATCACTTCGAATTCAACCGGGTTGGATATGCCCGCCCCTTCAGTGTCGATCGAACGGATAGCAAACCCATCATACGGTGATCGGTCAAAATGGGGAACATCATGGGTGGCTGTTAAATCCGCAGCCAAAAAACGACCATAACTTTCCTCAATGGGAACATGCTCAATTACTGCTTGGTGTGGAAAAGCAATAATTTTTTTTACTGCATCTGCAATTGGAATGGGTTGTCTTCTTTCAAACAATTTCATCGGCTCCTATCTCAACAGTTCAAAATCTCAATATTCATTATAACCCTATAATTTGAAAACGCTAATGGATTTCACAAAGAAGAAAAAAACATAGCAAAAGTGTGATGCCGGTCACCTTGTTTTTTACTCGTTTGGATTATGATTATGTTAGTAATTATTAAACTTTACGATTCAAAGGAGGATTTCCTAATGTCTTTTCCATTTACAGCTGATTCTTTAGTTAGAGATATAGTGAATGAATTACCTAAAACAAGCGATATCTTTAAAAAGAAGCGCATCGATTTTTGCTGTGGCGGAAATATCCCTTTATCACAGGCAGTTTCCCAACGTGGGCTTGATATCGATACAGTGCTGGAAGAATTAAAAGAAGTTTTCGAAAAATACCAAGATGAAGAAAAAGATGTAACCGTTTGGACCGATTCTAATTCTGACACCATTATCGATTATGTGATTGAAAATTATCATCGAGTATCTGAAGAAGAATTAAAGAACCTTAGCCCCTATGTGACGAAGGTTTCCCGCGTTCATGGTGATAATCATCCAGAGCTTTTAAAGGTCTATGAGCTTTTTAATGAATTCAAGAAAGAGTTGCTTGAGCATATGGAAAAAGAAGAGGCAACCGTCTTTCCGTTAATTAGACAGCTTGAAAAGGGAACAATTGAAAATCGTCAAGAAGCAATCAATCAGATTGTTGAGCTTGAAAAAGAACATGACCAATGCGGTGAGATTTTAAGACAAATCCGCTCCATTACTTCCGACTATGCTTTACCGCTTGACGCTTGCGGTACCTATCGTTTAGTTTATGCCCGGTTGGAGGCATTAGAAGGATTAACCTTTATGCATGTCCATCTCGAAAATAATATTTTGTTTCCGAGATATATGTAGTGAATAATGAGCCTGCCAGTATATCTGCAGGCTCATTTTTTAACTAAAATGATAGTGAATTCTGTTTTTAGCCGCCAATGTAAGACATTTCAATTTTCTTGCGGTCGTTGTTAATCCCAGCAGTTCGTTCATCGGAATATCGGTCATCGCGTCCATTCCAAATGGTGCTAATCCGCTCAGATAATTGTTCATCCGTAGCGCCATTCCGCATAAAATTGCGGATATCATGGCCATTTCCGTTAAATAGACAAGTAAAAATTTGTCCATTGGCAGACAGTCTGGCACGAGTACAGCTTGAGCAAAAAGATTCAGACACTGAAGTAATAAACCCTACATTGATGTTCTGATCCTTGTAGCGGTAAAGTTTGGCAACTTCTCCATAATAAGCAGGAGTAACAGGCTCCAGCTCGAAATGTTGTTCTAACAGTTCATAGATTTGCCGTTTGGTGACAACATCATCCATTTTCCAGCCATTTGTCGAACCGACATCCATAAATTCAATATAACGAAGTTCTAAGCCGTTCGCTTTGCAATATTTTGCCATCGGAATAATTTCTGATTCATTTAACCCTTTCTTAACCACCATATTAATTTTGATTCGAAGTCCTGCTTGCTTTGCTGCTTCTATACCGGCAAGTACCGGACCAATTGCGACTCCTCGCCCGTTTATTTTTCCAAAAAGCTTGTCATCCAAGCTGTCCAGACTAATATTTACTCGCTGTAAACCAGCCTTCTTTAACTCCCAGGCTAATTTTGGTAAAAGGACACCATTCGTCGTTAAGGCAAGGTCAGCTAATCCGTCTATTTGGGCAAGCTTTTCTACCAGAGTTGGTAAATCCCGTCTTAACAGCGGTTCACCACCGGTCAGGCGGATTTTTTCGACCCCCAATTGAACAAATATATTGGCAACTCTCACAATCTCTTCATATGTCAGCAAAGCACTTCGAGGTAAGAATTCAAAATCAGGACCAAACTGATCAGCAGGCATACAATATTGACAGCGAAAATTACAGCGGTCAATAACTGAGATTCTTAAGTCCCGTAAAGGTCTGGTTAATTTATCCTTGATAATGGTTTTTTCCATTGAATTCAACTCCGTTATATTAAAGAAACGTGTTATCACTATTGTATCAAATGATGACAAAAAAAAGACTAATACTTTAAACACTATGATAATATTTTTATTGACTTATGATAAAAGATGGTGGGTTCTTGAGCGCCCGACCATCTTTTATTCATGATATTTCTCTTTATTGTCCTTGCTTTTCCCTTAATGCCTTAGGAATATAAACGCAGAATGGTTCACTTTCGAGGTAGTCTCCGGTCATGGCGTAGGCTCTTGACCTTGACCCGCCGCAGACATAGCGGAATTCACAAACACCGCATTTGCCCTTAAAGCCATCCGGATTTCTTAGTGCCTTGAAAATGGGGGACTCCCGATAAATTTCCGCAAGCGGAGTTTCCCGAACATTTCCAGCCTTAACCGGGAGCAAACCACTCGGATAAACATCGCCAATGTGGGAAATAAATACAAAGCCGTTCCCATCATTAACGCCTTTCGGTGCCCTGCCTAAGCCATCAATCGATCCGGTCAGCCCTTTTTCGGTTAATGCCGCTAGATAATCGATTTCGTTAGTCTTCGCTTTCGCTTCCCGCATTTTCTGCTGAATGACAACTCGACGATAGTGCATTGCTTCGGTTGTTTTAATATCAAACGAAACTTGCTTACTAAGATCATACAGCCAGCGCAGCACCTTTTCATGCTCTACCGGAGATATCATGTCAGATACCTGCCCTCTCCCTGTTGGTACGAGGAAAAAAACGCTCCAAAGGACGCAATTTAACTCTTCCACTAATTTTGCCATTTCCTCCAGATGCTCATAATTATACCTGGAGACAACGGTATTGATCTGAATTGGCATTTCCAGCTCATGTAAATACTTTATCCTTTCGATCGTCAGGTCAAACGAGCCAGCTGTCCCGCGAAAATGGTCATGGATCTCGGCAGTGGGTCCATCTAGACTAAAGGCCCAGCGAGAAAGACCAACCTCTTTCGCTTTACGCATCGCTTCAAGCGTCACATTTGGGGTTGCACTAGGTGTCATCGAAACCCGTACCCCTTTATCGACCGCGTATTTAGCAATGTCGAATACATCCTGCCGCATCAGCGGGTCACCACCAGTAAACACAAGCAGCGGATTATTCATTTCATATATTTGATCGATTAAGTTTTTTCCTTCTTCAAAGGTTAACTCCCTGGGATCTCTTGTATATTGTGCATCGGCACGACAATGCAGACACTTTAATTGACAAGCCCGGGTCAATTCCCAAATGACAATAAACGGATCTTTATTAAAGTCCCGGCTAAAATCCATTTCAAACGCCTCCTAATACGGCTATTTCGGCCAAAATTGCCTTAATATCCAATATTATAAAGCTGTTTATGCTTGGGAAAAGTGAACTATCTCACACTTTCGCCAGATTGGGAATTCCCGCCAAAATCTGCTATCTGCGAGTTTGTAAAGCGGTTCATGTTCATGGAAACCGTTAAGTAGACAAGGAAGGAATTAAGTAAAAACAGCAGTAGAAACTGCTGTTTAGGAAATGGTTAATACCTCATATTTTGCGGCCAGTTCAATAAAATCTCCCATGCCGCTTATCTTACCGACGGTTAATTTTTCACTGACCCCATAATGGTCGGCACATGTTTTACACGCTAAAATAGCGACACCCTTTTGCTCAAGTTCTTTTAAGTGGACGGAAACGAGTGACTCTTCTGTCATCGTCAAGACCCCGCTGTTCATGCAAAAAACAGCCGCAGGAAGGTCGTCCCTTTGCTTTAAAATCGTGAAAAATGTTTCTAAAATGTTTTCTCCTAAGATTTGATCGCCCCCGCCAAGCTGATTGGAGCTGACTAAGATCACTTTATTATTCATGTAACTGTAACTCCTTAGCGAATTCCTAAAGCAATTTTTGCATAGCGTGACATCATGTCCTTATTCCATGGCGGATTCCAAACAATGTTGACATCCACATCTTTAATTTCGGGGATATCCGCCAATGCCCTTTTCACTTGATCTACGATTGTTCCAGCAAGCGGACAACCCATTGCTGTTAACGTCATTGTAACAGTCAAAATGCCTTCGTCATCCATTTCCAGGTTGTAAACCAAACCTAAGTTAACAATATCTATGCCAAGCTCAGGATCAATAACAAGCTCCAGAGCCCCCATTATATTCTCTTTTAATTCCTCATTCATGTTTTCTTCACTCCTTTTATATCTATATATCCTATTATATCAAAAGAACTTTTTTCCATCACACAGATACGGTTTCCTAGCAGCTGAGTGTGAATTTTTTTACAGTCCCGATATAAAATTGTTAACATAGTGTTTAAAGGAAAATAAATTTCCTGTCAGTAGTTTAACATGAAATTGCGTTTTTTCCTAAAGCAATGCATAATGGACTAAAAGTGAGGGAGTCTTCTAATGGTACAAAGACACTTAATTGCCTTAGATTTAGATGGAACATTATTGAAAAATGATAAAACCATTTCGCCGAAAACCAAAAAGGTACTGCAAAAAGCAAAAGAAGAAGGTCATTTGGTGATGATTGCAACCGGAAGACCATATCGTTCAAGCGAAATGTATTATCGGGAATTGCAATTGGATACGCCAATTGTCAACTTTAACGGTGCCTTTACCCATCATCCGCAGCAGGCAAACTGGGGATTTTATCATGAACCGCTAGATGTAAAGGTGGCTAAAGACATCGTTGAGGCATGCAGCAGCTTTCAATTGCATAACATTATTGCCGAGGTCATCGACGATGTTTATTTTCACTATCATGACGAGAAATTGCTGGAAATTTTTAGTTATGGCAATCCGAAAATTACTACCGGAGATTTAATACGTTATCTCCATGACTCACCGACGAGCATGCTGATCCATACAGAAGAGGATCAACTGCAAAAAATTCGTGACCACTTGTCAAGTGTTCATGCAGAAGTAATTGAACAGCGCAGCTGGGCAACGCCATGGAATGTGATTGAAATTATTAAAGCTGGTTTAAATAAGGCGGTCGGATTAAAAAAAGCTGCTGATTACTATGGAATTCCGGCAGAAAGAGTGATTGCTTTTGGTGACGAAGACAATGATTTAGAAATGATTGAATATGCCGGCCATGGAATTGCGATGGGAAACGCGATTGATCAACTGAAAAATATCGCTAATGACGTCACCTTGCCAAACGAAGATGATGGGGTTGCGTCATACCTTGAAGATTTGTTAAAGCTAAAATAACTAGTTGGTCGCCATTGTTTACCTAAATGAATCGTCCTTTAATCGTGCATACTAGACTTGAGACAGCAGCGCTGTTTCAAAAGAGCTTTTAAGCATATTGGAGGGATTCGAATGGGTAGATCGAACAAATCGCGACGCTTTGTCCAGCAGGGAAAGGATTCCGTTACCAAGCATGCTGAAAGGATTCCTTACAAAATGACCTATGCTGAAGCTGAGGCTCGGAAAATGGCCAATGAAGATAACTCCTCATTTGGAGGATTTTAACAATGGGTAACCAATTATTCCAAGATGCCCGAAGATTTGTTGAGATGGCAAAATCTGCCGACCCTGCCGACCGTGAGAGTGCTGTGTCAAAAGCAAAAAATGCTCTGCGTTCTGCTTTTGCCAACTCCACTTTTGCGGAACAAAGACAGCTCCAAGAAATGCAACAAGAGCTTGATCAAATCACTTAAAGAGAAAAGCAGGTACACCCTAAAACATGGTGCACCTGCTTTTCTTCTATTATTCCTTTCGGAAGAATCCGTAAACTCCTGTTGTTTGGACAATGTTGGTAAAGGCATTTGGGTCCACTTCGTGGATCACCCTTTCCAAATCAAACAGCTCGTAACGTGTAATGACAATCATCAGCATATCTCTTGTTTCGTTTGAAAAGGCTCCCTTAGCCGGAATCATCGTGATTCCGCGGACAAGTTTGGCATGGATCGCCTTTTTCATCTCTTCCGCCTTTTTCGTAATAATAAAGGCCGTCAGTTTGGCATGACTTGTATGAATAGCATCGACCACTCTTGTTGAAGCGTATAAGAAAACAAGCGTATAAAGTGCTTTTTCCCAACCGTAAACAAATCCTGCCGTGACAATAATAACGCCATTTAAGGCAAACATATAAGGTCCTATCGGTTTATCTTTCGATCTCGATAATACCAATGCGATAATATCAAGTCCGCCAGTTGATGCCCCCCATTTTAATGTAATCCCTACTCCGACTGCAAGAATGACCCCGCCAAAAACAGCATTTAGCAAAATATCATGTGACATTTGCTTGACCGGAATCAAGTCGATAAAGATCGACGACAGGGCAACACTAATAATACTATAAATCGTAAATGATTTGCCAACCTTTTTCCAGCCGAGGATCGCAACTGGAATGTTCAGCAGGACTAATAGTAAGCCAATTGATAAATGTATTGGCGTGTAATCGGATAAAATTTTTGAGAGTAATTGGGCAATTCCGGTAAAACCACTAGAATATACATTTGCAGGTATAAGAAATAAGTTCATTGCCAGCGCCGTTAAAAAAGCACCGGTGATCACAATGGCGATTTTTTTTATTTCCAGCCACATATGAAATTCCCCCTTTATTTTCTGAGATGTTAGTTAGATAATTGTTTTTTTTACCTGAAACCGATAAACTTAAAATTATAGAAATTTCGTTGAAAGCAGGTGAGCAACATGCAAGTTAAAATTCTAGCTGACAGCGCATGTGATTTACCCAAAAGTTTTTACCAACAACATAATGTTACACTTATTCCATTAAATGTCCACATAAATGGTGAAGAATATGAAGATGTTAAAAACATTGATCCTAAAACCGTTTATACTGCGATTCGCAATGGGATCGTCCCGAAAACATCGCAAGCCTCTCCACTCTTATTCGAACAAGTTTTTACAGAGATGGCGGAAAAAAATGAAGATGGTATCTATATTGCTTTTTCCTCACAATTGTCGGGAACATATTCTACCGCTGTTATGATTCTTGACCAAGTCAAGGAAAAATATCCGAACTTTCACTTAACCATTATTGATACAAAATGTGCCTCATTGGGACAGGGACTTATTGTTATGGAAGCGGCAAGACAGGCAGCCGCCAATGTCCCGAAAGAAGAGATTGTCGAGGATATAAAATTTAGAGCCCTTCATATGGAACATCTCTTTACCGTGGAGGATTTAGATTATTTGGCAAAGGGGGGCAGACTCTCAAAAGCATCGGCCTTTCTGGGAGGTTTATTGAATATTAAGCCCATCTTAAATGTCGAAGATGGAAAGCTTGTTCCGATTGAAAAAATTCGTGGTCAAAAGAAGGTGTTTCGCCGGATCATTGAACTGATGAAAGAACGCGGCAGCAACCTTGATCAACAAATAATCGGCATCAGCCATGCTGATACCGAGGAAACAGCGCTTGAAGTAAAAGCGATGATTGAAGCGGAATTTCATCCTAAAGAAGTTTATGTTTCCTCGATTGGCGCTGCCATCGGTGCTCATACCGGTGCAGGTACGGTTTCGATATTCTTTCTAAACCAATTGCCATAAGAAGAAAAAAGCGGAGGCGCCTCGATTAAATTAAGGGCGACAAGTAAAGGAGTGAGGCGGTACCTCACTCCTTTACTTATGGTCGGTCTTTTTCGAGTACTGATTTTTCCCGGCTTGGCGGTTTCTTTCGCGAATCATATTTTTTTCATGACGTAATGCGTTGTTGTCCTGTGCCTTCTTATCATTATCTGACGTATGTGGCAAAACGACCTACCCCTTTCAAATGCTGTCAATATTAGTGTCTGTCATTTTGAAAAAGGATATGTGCCAGACTTTAACTATTTTTCTTTTCATATGTCCAGCTGCCTTCTTGATATACCTTTCCCTCTTTCATCAATTTTCCCAATGCCCGTTTGAAAGCTGCCTTGCTTAAACCAAAACGTTCCTTTATATCCTCCGGCATACTTTTATCCGTATACGGCATGGCTCCATTTCTGCTTATCAAATATTCATAAATACGGGCGGCATCCAATTCCAGCGAATCCTGTTTACGGGCAAGGAGTGACACATTAATCGTTCCATCCTCTTTAATATCAATAATTCGCCCCTCCACCTTTTCACCGAGACGAGGTTCTTGGTTTCGTTGTGATTCATGAATGAAGCCCTTAAAGCCTTCAAGGGTATAGATCCAGCTGCCTACTTTAGCTGTTCGGTAAATATACCCCTGAATATTTTTATTAAAGCTTGACCGCGTTGCTTTTGTGGAAATCGACTGAATCACTTGATCACTGGCAAGCTTTGCATATAAGAGATAACTGCGGTTTACCCGAAGTGTGATGTAGAGCATATCGCCCGTTTCCGGCCAGACTGATTTATGGACCGGAAGATCATCCTTCCCCAGCAAAATATCCTTTTGCAAACCAATATTCAAAAACACACCAATATCCGGTTTTACATCCGTCACCTTCACCCATGCATAGTGTCCGATGGAGACCTCAGGAATCACAGTTGAAGCTGTAGGTCTCCCTTCAGAATCGACATAAAGAAAAACCTCAACTTGTTCCCCCTCTTCCAATTGTTGATCCGTTTCATTTTTATGTAATAAAACATCTTCCTTTCCATCTGTTAAAAAATAGCCGAAGGGCGCTTTACGTGCCACGGTTAAAATGGTAGTTTGACCGACTAATTCTTTTAATGTCAATGATAACTCCCCTTTCCTTTTGGAGCTTCCTTTAGGTTGTAAAACTAGTGCTTATTTTACTATAATGAAGCCATGAAGGGAAACTTTTACGGATGAAAGTTCTTATAATGTGCTAAAAAATGGAGGGCTGGCCATGGCAAAAGATAGTTCATTTGATATTGTATCGAAAGTGGATTTTTCCGAAGTCACCAATGCAATCACACAAACGATGAAGGAAATTACTACCCGTTATGATTTTAAAGGCAGTAAAAGTGAAGTTTCACTTGATAAAGAGGAGCTTGTTCTGATTTCCGATGATGAATACAAAATGGAGCAGCTAAAGGACGTTCTTCTTAGTAAATTAATTAAAAGAGGCGTGCCCATCAAAAACCTTGATTATGGCAAAATCGAGAAAGCTTCCGGAGGCACAGTCCGGCAGCGGGCAAAGCTTGTCCAAGGGATTGACAAAGAGAATGCCAAGAAAATTAATACAATCATTAAAAACAGCGGCCTAAAAGTGAAAAGCCAACTGCAGGATGATCAAATCCGTGTCAGTGGCAAAAGCCGCGATGATCTGCAAAAAATTATTTCCTTAGTTCGTGATGCCGACTTAAGTATCGATGTTCAATTTATCAATTATCGATAAGAAAAGCGCAAGCATTAGCTAAAATTGGCAGCGGTGAAAGTTCACCACTGCCTTTTTTTAATCAACTATCGTTCGATTTCTTCTTTTAAGAATAAATAATAAAAATACTAGGAATAAGACGACAACCAGCATTAATGATGCAATAAATGGTATATTTATCCCTGTTTTTTCGGCAAGGACGTAAAGCTCGGAAATGTCCCGATCGATAATGAGCACATACTGATCATTATGGCTGCGCACTAGGTCCCCATTCAACAAACCGCGCAGTTCTTTACCACCTTCAAGCTGATCAGTCGTCAAGGTAACCTTTTGTGATTTAGTCGTATTATTGATCGCAATGACAGTTGTTTCCCCTTTATAAATTCTCTTATAAATCATCATTCCATTTTGGTTATAAAGCATTTCAAACGTTCCCCGCGTTAAAGAGGGCAGCTGATTTCGCAATTCACTAATTTTACTGATGTAATCGATCAGTTCTTTTTCTGCCCGAAAATTCATCGGTTGTCGATTATCGGGAACTTCACCACCATTTAATGCAATATCCGTCCCATAATAAATGAACGGAATACCAGGCGTTGAAAATAAATAGGTTAACGCCGTTTTCCAACGGGTACCTGGAAACTGCCGCTTTTTGACAATATCGCGGGTAAATCTCGCCGTATTTTCGGTATCCAAAAAATTTACTGTAACATTGACTGATTGGTCATTTACAGCATCTGTATATTCTTCCGGTAGCGGCTGATTAGTCGCAGCAAAAACTTTGCGGAGCTCTTGACTGCGAGTAAAATCTAATACCGTATCCAAGCCGGCGTTTCGATAGCTTTTTACATCGATAACCGTTGCTTTTGCAGGAATTCCCATTAGAAAGAAATCCGCTTTTTCTTGTTTCATGGCAGCCGAGAAATCCTTCCAAAAGCTTAACGGCACATAATTTACCTCAGGGAGGGTATAGCCGTCAATATTTGTTTCTTTCATCCACCATTTCGCCGCATCGAGCAAATATTGTTTGACCTCCGGATTTTCCTGATTTAAATCAGGTAACCCATCAACCCAGCCATTTTCCGCCTCTTGCTGATTATTCCAGTTTACAGTACTTTTTTTCGGATGGAACCAATTCTGTTTCCCCGCATCACTCACCCATGGATGGCTTTTAGCAACATTATTGGTGACAAAATCAAGTAAAACTTTCATTTTCCGCTTATGAGCTTCCTTTACAAGCTGCTTGAACGTTTCAAGTGACCCGAAATGCTCGTCCACTTTATAAAAATCCGTGACCCAATATCCGTGATAGCCATTTTGGGCATTAGCGAAAATGGGTGTTAAGCGAATGGCCGTAAAGCCCATGCTTTGTATGTAATCTAGTTTATCAATAATTCCCTGTAAATCGCCGCCATTATACGCTAACGGTTCTCTTGTATTAACTCCGAGATCATTTTTCGTATCACCATCATTAAAGCGGTCAATCATAATGGAATAAATCGATTCATCTTGCCACAGGCGGTTTCCTTTGTTCATTTCCGCCTTAGCAGGAATGGCTGAAACTAATAACAAGCATATGAAAATAGGAATCATTCGTTTGAACATTCATTTACCCCCTCTTCCCTACAACCATTTTAATCTATGAAAGTAGTTATTCCAAATTTTATCTTCTTTTCTCCAAACTGCCCATTTTAATAGGCTACTACCATAACAAAGTATCAGAATGGCGAAAATCGGAATATTTTAAGATAGGGGAAATTAACTTGAATCTTAAACATTCAAATGAGATTTGATCAATCGGTTGACAGTTGCTGCCCCTCCTTTACACTTGTCACAAACAAAATTTTCCAACTATGATGAGTTATAAAATTCCAGGAAGATGTCTAAAAAGAAAAATGAAACATCTGACATGGAGGTTAACGATGAATCGACAACACCGAATGCACCTTTATGATATACAAAACAGGGCCTATACAGAAGGAACTGTTGAACAAATAAATGATCAGTGGATTTTTTTTGATGAGGAAACGGAAGAAGCTGTCATGTTGGAAGATTTTCTCCAGCAGGAAATGGAAATATACCGGCTGAATCGTTGGAAAAAGGGTATTTTATATGAAGCAGGAAAAATCCGCATTGGTAATGAGGTTATGATGCTTCGTGATCATGATCGTGTTAGAATTAGAAAGCATTTAATCTATTCACTAGAAAGGCTTTTAGAAGGAATCAACGATGATGCGTTTATCCAATTCGTCACAACGTTAAATTCATTGAATTTTTCCATTTTTGATTGTATTTATTGTTACAACCATTTATCTTTTCTATCTGATGAAAATCGTAAGGATGGAGTAAATTTTATGGTCTTCGATAATCAAAATGAAATTTGTAATGTACAGCACCATTTTTGTTATTATGAAAAAATAAATGACCGCTTTGAATTCACAATTAATACAGGTAAACGATTGATTATTGAAAAATTAATTTCCTAAAAAGAGAAGCTGTCAGATGGGAACCTCCATTTGACAGCTTTTTGTTTTTTATACAGGATAAAAAATGGACATTGGCAGCTTCACAAAGCCTAAATATAATACAAGCGCCCAGGCAATCACAAATTGGAACCAAAAAACGGAGGTCCTGCGCTTATTGGCAACTCGACTGAGAATGACTTCAAACAGACCGATAATCCATAAACCCACGACTGCTTTTAATATATACATCGCATTGATATTAGTTAATTTGAAGAGAAGCCCAACACCTGTAGCAACAATAATCAGATAAAGAACCCGTAAAATCATTTGCACCATTTTTGCCCCCTTCGTCTTTCCGTTAGACAGGAGAATAAGGGCAACAATAAATAATATAAGCGCTAACGCCCATGCAGTGACATGTCCATGTATCATATATTTTCCTCCTATGTAATAGTTCGAGACTATCATATCATAGGATTCTAAAAATTTCGAAGAAAAAGCAATTAATTACAGTGATAATGCTATTAATGATATTAATTAATTTTCAATCTCATTTACGAGGGTTCCGATTTTTTCAATTGTAATTTCCATTTTATCCCCTGGTTGTAAAAACTTTGGCGGTTTAAAGCCTTTCCCTACACCGGCAGGAGTACCAGTTGCGATGATATCTCCTGGTTCAAGCGTCATTCCTGCTGATAAGACAGAAATAATTTCTTCAACCGGAAAAATGAAATGCTTTGTATTGGAACTCTGTCTTACTTCTCCGTTTATTTTGGTTTCGATGTTTAAATCATTAGGATTATCAATCATATTTTTATGAACAATCCACGGTCCCAGGGGCGCAGTTGTGTCCAAACTCTTACCGATAAAAAATTGCTTATGCCTTGATTGCAGGTCTCTGGCGGTCACATCATTTAGAATGGTATAGCCAAAAACGTGGTCCAATGCTTCTTCGCGTTTAATAGCCCCTCCTTTTTTACCAATGATAACAGCCAATTCACCCTCATAATCAAGCTGTGATGTCAGATGTTGATGGTTTAACACTACTGCATTCGGACCGATGACTGTCGTCGGTGCCTTTGTAAAGACCATGACATGTTCAGGGATATCAGCTGCGCTTCCCAATTCAATCGCATGCTCAGCATAATTTTTACCTACACAAAAAATATTTTTCGCTGGTCTTGGAATCGGGGCAAGTAATGTTACCTCCTCAATTGGGAGATAAAAGTGAGCTGCTCCTTCCTGTGTTTGTACCCAATCGAGCAGTTGACTGACCTGATTAATAAACTCTTCTCCAGCGGCAATACAGTCAAGCATTGATGCTGGGAAACGCTTTTTCCCCGTTCTCGCCGCCTCTGCTTGATGTAGCACGAGGATCTTCTGCAGATCGTCATCAAGTAAGCCAACAAAAATTTCTGCCTCTTTTTTTGCCGTTACAAACTTCATATGAATCCCCCTCGATAAAATAGCTTCTTATTTAGAATAAAGGATATGAGACAATCTAACAAATATATTTTTTGGGCTAATTAATCACATTACTTTCGCCCATACATAGGATATGAATAGAAATATAAGGGAAGGGTGTTATTTATGCCAGCCATTGTAGGGGTAGCTCAGGTGATCACTCTTGGCAACAGTTCGGTTTTTCATATTGGCGATGTCTATAAAATTATGCCTTTCTCAAATGCAAAGACATTTTCGGGCGCAGGTTCCTTTAATACTGGTGAACGTTTGCGCGTCGATAATAACTTGAGCTCGACCAACACATTTGACCCGGATATGATGGACCAAAATAATGCTTTCAATATGTAATTTCTGGGTGGGCTGAAAATGAATTTTTATATCCAGCAGTCGATTCATATTAATACCATAAAAATTGGCGGTGTTACAAACTCTTCTGTCATTCAAATTGGCAGTGCCGGCATCATTAAACCGCAAGCAAACCTGTTTAATACCGGCGGCTTTCTCAAATCAGCACCGACTGCTATTAAACAGTTTGGGCTGACCCCTCCCACCCTACAAGAAATACCTTCTGTTCCATTGCAGGCACCTGTAAGGACTGCAGGAAAGGTAAACAGCAGTTAAGCGCCACGAAACGGCCCGAAAATAGATCGTGAATGGGGTGATCGACATGACTCAGGATCTTTACCAATACCTTCAATGGCTGCAGATGTGCATGCAAACACAGGAACAAAGAATTTCAGCACTTGAACAAACTATTCTTAAACTTCAACAACAAATCAAGAATTTAGATGAGAAAAAGGCCATCCACGTAGACAGAATCGAGTATAAATTTGATCAATTAAAGGTAGAAACACTAGAAGGAACGTTGAATATTGGCCTTAATCCAAATGATATGTCAGCAATTGAAGACTTTGCCGTACAAAATCAAACACTAGCCACCCCCTTTTCACCTGAAACAAACATGCGAAAATCGATGAAAATAGAAGAAGCGATTTATCAATATTTAGAGACGGAATTACCGCAAATGATTGAAAATAATCAAAGAAAATTATCCATTCCACCGAACGAATCCTATTTATCCTTCATTAAACAGGATATTATTAAACAGCTTCCCGCCAGAATTGATTATCATCTGAAAGCTAGTCAAGCAAGTGAGCAGCAAGTGACTGATGAGCAAATTATTGAATTATTAAAACAGGAAATTGAGAATGGCGTCTTTGTATTTCTAAATAATCTGCCAAATCATGTGAAAGGAATGAAAAATGAATGATCTTTGAAGTTTACAACCGCAATCTTTGTGTCGATAACATTAATATTACCGGGGTTGCCAGCTCCTCGATGGTCTTTGTGGGGGATACTGACACGATTCAACTCGCTTCCATTTTTGACACTCCGCCGGAATCCTTAATTATTGGACCATTTGTTCCGCTCGCGCCGGAAGTGAGATAAGTATGCCCGGTAGAACATCCGTTGTTGACAAGGCCAAAGTATTTATTGTTTCTTATTCTTCCATTTTTCAAATTGGCGACTCTCATTATATCTATAAACTATCACGTGCACTAGCGGTTCAACGGGAGGCTGAAATATTTTTTGGAGATGAAGGCAATTTTGCAGCCTTTCAAACCTTTACCCGCCCCATTTCCCCGCCTCCCATTGATGAACCTATTTCAATTGCTCACCATCACTTATCTCCGATCATCAAGGTTAACAATATCAATATCATCGGAATTTCTTCTGCCTCAATGCTTAATATCGGCAATAGTCATCATGTTGCAATGGAAGCAAGAATTAAGCATATACGCCAGCTTTTACCTACTGGGCATGAACAGGATATCGGGTAACCGCATATGTTACTGTATGGCTTATATCGGATTTTATCCCGCCTTAACGGGCAGTAAGACCCCTACCTCGAGAATCCCAGTTACAAGGAATCTAGGCGGGGGATCAACTGCCCGTAAAGGTCCGATTGGTTCAACTAACCATCAGTGGGGGATGAAGAAAACCCCACTGATGGAAGTTTCACTTTATCCAAAAAGGATGTTGTTTTATGCCAGCAATAATCGGTCCTGTACAAATTGTGAATGTTAGCGGTGGAGTGGTTCAATTCGGCGATACCTTATATATTTCACCAAAAACGTCAACTAAAACGTCTGCTGGGTCCGGAGGCTTTAATACCGGCGGGGTGATCGTGGCGAATAACGGATTAAGTGCAACAAATGTACTTGATGCAAATGTAATTGACCAGCCAATAGCGGGAAATAATTAAACAACAAAAGAAGACTGGCTCAAGAGTCAGTCTTCTTTAGCTTGTCTTTAGAATCGAGTTTAATGATGTGGGCTCCGTCAAAGAAGAATAAATACCTTTCCGTCACATTTCGTTTCCAAATTTTCTCGATAGCTTTTGTATATAAGTCAATTTGCACCTTATAGCGCGCTTCCAAAATCGATTTTGCCTGGTCAAAGCCACCCTTAAATCTGTCGGTAATGCTATCCGATTTATAATCGATGATCACAAGACCTTGTTCATCCTCAATCAGACAATCGATAATCCCTTGAACAAAAATGGATTCATCATCTTCCTGCCAATCATGGTACACCTCATCAGCCTTTAGAGACAATGTAAACGGCACTTCACGATGAACCGCATGAGCGGATAAGTATCTTTTTCCTAAATCTGTTTGGAAAAATTGCTCGATTAATTTGCTATCAATAACTTGAGCCTGCTCCTCAGTTAATAATTCTCGATCCACCATTGCCCTGATCTGTGCGGAAATGGCCGCTTCATTTACAGGTCTGGTCAAATCAAGATGCTGCATCACCATATGCATGGCTGTTCCCCGTTCAGCCGGACTCAAGGTCTTTTCCTGCATAAATTTGGGACGTTTGAGAATCGGCTTTTTATACTTTCTAATAAGATCTGTCCCACTCTGTTCGTCTGCCATTTCCCGTTGACGTTTTATTTCGGAAACAGATTGCTTCGACCGATGCGTTGCCGCACTACGAAAAGGATATTTCCACGAAAGTCTTTCGTTTATTTCCTTGGCAAACGGTGAGGTCAGCGGGATTGTTTGTTCTTCCTTTACTAAGCGAATAAAATCATTCTCCTGTAAGTCATCCTCCATTTCCTGTTCCTTAATCTCGCTGGCCGCCGTCATAATAATTTTCCAGGATGAAGGATGCTTTCTAATCTCTTCCGGAACACGCTCATACATTTTTTCAGTAATTCTTAATACCTCACAGTCTTGATGACGCACCAATGCAGGGCCAATCCAATCAAGATAACTGGCAACAGCTGCGCGCCTGTAATCCTTCAGCAGCCATTCTTGATGATTGACATCCTCATTCCATTGCCCCATCGTTTTTGCGGCATCTTTAAGCGTTGCAGTCAAATAGAGTTTTTCCTTCGCCCTGGTCAGCGCCACATATAAAACACGCATTTCCTCGGCCAGCATCTCGATTTTCTTTTTACGTTTAAAAGCAAGTTGCGGTAACGATGGGTAGGAGATCCGCTTTTCCACATTTACATACTTGGCGGCAAAGCCGTACTCTTTATCAAGCAAATACGGTTGCTTTAAATCCATCATGTTAAATTTCCGCGCCATTCCTGCAATAAATACAACCGGAAATTCCAGACCCTTACTGCTATGAATGGTCATGATCCGGACTACATCTTCTTGCTCCCCTAAGGCACGAGCCGCCCCAAGATCATCGCCTCTATCAATCATGCGTTCGATAAATCTTAAAAAACGGAATAAGCCCCGAAATGATGTTTGTTCATAGGCTCTCGCCCTGTCATACAGAGCCCGTAAGTTTGCCTGGCGCTGTTTTCCACCTGGGAGCCCTCCGACAAAATCATAAAATTTCGTATCTCGATACAGCTGCCAAATTAATTCTGAAAGTGAACCTTGACGGGCCATGGTACGCCATTGTTGTAAAGCTGTATAGAATTGGCAGACCTTATCATAAAAGGCTTGTTCTGCTTCATTCGTTTTATCAAGGCAAAAGGAAGCGACCGCATCCCAAAATGAACCGCGCTTTTGATAAAGCCGGATTCTTGCCAGCTCTTCCTCATTTAAACCGACAATGGGCGAACGCAGAACGGAAGCCAGCGGAATATCCTGAAATGGATTATCTATGACTCTCAATAATGACAGCATGATGGCAACTTCAGTCGCTTGAAAATATCCGGTTGATAAATCAGCATAAACCGGGATACCTTGCTGCTTAAACTCTTCGATCATTTGCGGCGCCCAGGTAAATGAGCGAAGTAGAATCACGATGTCACGATATTTCAGCGGCCTTTCCGACTTTGTTTTCGGATTATAAACAGGGGCCCCATCCGCCACCAAATCCTTTATTTTTGCCGCAATTACCCTTGCTTCCAGTTGGGACTGTTCAAGATCAGCCTTATCAAACACATCTTGTGCCGCTTCGGCTTCCGATTCGTTCTCTGTCTCTTCCAGCGTATCCTCCTCTTTCTGATCAATCAAAATAAGCTCAATTGGAAATTGTTCGGCTTCAGGATATGGCGCCCCATTTCGCAATTCTGCCGCTTCGTCATATTCGATTTCGCCCACTTTTACGCCCATTATTTGTTTAAACAAGTAATTGACGCCTTCGAGTACTTCTTTACGGCTGCGGAAATTACGTGCTAAATCAATTCTTAGCCCTGATGCATCCCCATCAGGCCGGAAGCGATTATATTTCGATAAAAATAAATTCGGTTCGGCCAAACGGAAGCGATAAATTGACTGTTTCACGTCCCCGACCATGAAAAGATTTCCTGCTGCCTCCTCATCTTTCGCAATTAGTTTTAAGATTGTTTCCTGAACCATGTTCGTATCCTGATATTCATCAACAAACACTTCTTTAAATTGCCGCCGATACGAAAGGGCAGCCTCTGATGGGATAAATTCCCCCTCGGAGGTAACTTCTTTTGTTAAAATCTCAAGGCAATAATGCTCCAAATCAGCGTAATCGACAAGCCCCTTTTCCTTTTTGGCGCTTTCAAAGCGCTTGGAAAATTCTTTCACCAGATTCGTTAGCGTTGCGATTAACGGGTACATCTCTGTCATGTCGCGCAAAAAGCTTTCCGGTTTGCGGGAAAATAATTCCGTCTGTAGCATCTGAACTTTTTTCTTTGCCTGCTCTCGCAGCTTCTGTGCCTTTGCTGTCAGTTCTTCATGATACTCCCCTTTTTTTAACCTTTTTGCCGTCGAAAAGGTCACGCTTTGCATCGCTTGATAAAGGGTTTCCCAAGAGTCCTGTTTGGCTTTGATTAACGTATCAATAATATGCAGATCATCCAAGAAGTTTTCCGCCCTTGGTGCCGGTCCGTCCGGAAGCTTGGTGATTTCTAAGCCCTGGATGATCATTTCCCGGGTAGCTTCCAGCTGTAATCCAATATCAAACCGGAGGGCTTGAGTAAATGGCAGTTCTTCCATATTTTTAATGTTAGAAACATTATACATTTCTGCCATTTTGTTTAAATATTTTTGCGGCTCCGGGTTCGCTTGGGCAAAATCATATATCGTCTGAACAATCGTCTCTAAAGCGGCATCACTGCGATCGTTCGTGAAAGCATCCACCAAGCTGAAAAATGCCTCGTTATCCTGCTTCCCATATTCAGCTTCAAACAGCTCATCGATAACTTCATCTCTCATGAGTTGTGCCTCTGTGACATCAGCAATCCGAAATCCCGGATCAACATCTATTAAATAATAATACTTGCGAATGACCTCCATGCAAAAAGAGTGAAGGGTAGAAATAGAGGCCTTATTTAATAAACTCAGCTGCTTTCTCAAATGACGGGAATGGGGATCATTGTCAATCGCTTTTTCCAGCGCCTCACCGATCCGGTTTCGCATTTCTGCCGCCGAGGCGTTCGTAAAGGTAACGACTAACAATTCATCCACATCGATCGGGTCGGCTTGAGAAAGGATTTTTTGGATAATTCTTTCGACAAGAACTGCCGTTTTTCCAGAGCCGGCAGCAGCAGCGACAAGAATATCTTTATCTTTTGCCATAATCGCTTTCCATTGGTCGTCCGTCCAGGTTACATTTTCAGGCTTTGCCGGAATAACCATATTACTCATGCTGTGCGGCCTCCTTTCTTATCTTCTCTATAACGCTATCCTTAGAATGCGCCGTGAGGATTCGGTAATGATTGGGTTCAATCGATTCATCAAATTGGCATACCGATTTGAAAGGGCAGAAGGTACAAGGTGTTTTGTTTTTCAATTTATACGGGGAAATATTCGTCTCTCCGTCAATGATGGCATTCCCAGTTTTCTGATAGATTCCTCGTACATACTTCCTAAGATCGGCAAATTCCTCTAGTGTGGCAACCTTTGATTTTTTCGATAACTGTCCATCCTTTTTGATCCCGGCAGCAATAACCTGTGAATCCCCGGAATCCAGGGATTGATCCATTAACCGAATAACATCAGGGTCACTCACCATTAAGCCGTTCATTTTAAATTTTTTCAGAATCTCCGTTTCAATTTCATCGTTTGTCAACATTTTGGTCGCATTCACAAACGGATTGTGAACATGAAAATATAGGACACCGGCCGGATTTGCCTTTATCTCTACCAATTCTTTTGAATGAGTTATGACAATATCAAGATAGGTCAACATTTGCAGAGCCAGCCCATAATAGACCTCGGTTAAATTGACATCCTTTTCACTTGATTTATAGTCAACGACCCGTAAATAGATATTATTATCCTCTGCCTTGGCCTGGTCAACCCTGTCAATCCTGCCGGCTAATTCCATCTTCTTTCCATTTTTCAAAGCAAAGGATAACGGCGGCAGTTTCCCTTTTGGACCAAAGCTTAATTCCAACCCAATTGGTGAAAAGCCGCTTACCTTCGCATGTTCACTTAGGACGAGCGAGGCACGGGTAATAATTTGTTCAAGCTTCAGTCTAATATAATGATGGCGCTGAGAGCTTAGGAGAATTTCATTTTGCAGCTTTGGCGCCAGTGTTTTAACCGCTTCTTTGGCCAATTCCTCGCATTGCTGTCTAGTGAGTCCCGCCCAGGACAGCTTCTGCTCATTGACGATATCGGCAATTTGCTTCAAGGCGGCATGAAATAATTCCCCGATATCAGGGGCTTGCAGTCGAAATACTTGTCTCTCCCTTAACTTCAGGCCATGCTGAGCAAAATGGGAGAAGGCACAGGAGTTATAGAGTTCCATCCTTGAAACACTTGCTTGGATTGTTTCTCCATATAATTCTTCTGCTGTTTTTTGGGAAAGCTTAACAGTCTGATTCGTGTAAAAAAGACTTGAGAATACTTTTTGTGCCTGTTTTCCCCCTGGACTTGCGATGTAATAGTTGTACACATCCCACCACAAATCAGAAATAGGGTAATTTCGCTTTTTCAATTGCAGCTGTGCATTTAAATAAGCGAGTGTAGTGGTTTCATTAGCGACAAAGCTTAGCTGCTCTGCCTCTGAAAGTTCCGAAGGGTCGGTAACATAAAAATGCTCGACTGCATCGGGAAACATGTCTTTTAATCTTTTAATATAAGATGAGGGTATTAATGATTTTCCTTCTTCATTTGCAAGCGGATAACTGACATACAGTAATTCAGACGGTGCCGTAAAGGCTTTATAGGCTAAAAAGTTTTCATCCAATAAGCGAATTTTGCTGCTCGGAGCAAGGGTAATGCCATTGATTAACAGCATTTCACGATCTTCGTCTGATAATATTCCTTCATCGGAAACCTTTGCCGGCAAAACTCCCTCATTGATGCCCACCACAAAGACAACTTTCATCTCATTTAGCCTTGATTTTTCTAAATCACCGACTAATACCTGGTCAAGGGCAGGTGGAATAAGGGAAAAATGTAATGATTCAAACCCGGCCTCAAGGATGTCGGCAAATGACTTTAATGACACCTGGTCATCTCCTAAAACCTCCACATATTGATCGAGAAGATCGATGACAGCATTCCAAACTTGTTCATGCTCCCGGGCTTTAATCAGATTGCCAGACTCTTCAGCAGCCATTTTCCAGCTTTCCAATTTTGTCGGAATATCTAATTCCTCTAAAAATAAATAAATGGCTTCACAAAGTTTTCGCCCTGTATCGGCCCGTTTCAGGCGTCGTGATAACCGCATTAACGGTGCCGTAATCATCAGTTTTAATTCATTTAACTCTTGTTCCCATGCTTTTTCCGCATCTGTCTGGACTTTTGCTTCCATTTCCAGGCCTCTGATGTTCCGATATACCCAGCGATCCTTGCTTGTCCATTTGCGGCCATTTATTCCGTAAGCCAAAACATAGTTTTCAAGCTTGTCCATTTTCTCACGCATATCCCCGATAGTTCCATCAAGCGGATAAATTAATTCCGTTTTGATCATCCGAAATATCGGTTCATAGCGCCAATAAGAATAAATTACTTCAAGACTGGAACGGATTAATTCAATTAACGGGTGATTAAGCATCGTTCTTTTTTGATCGATAAAATAAGGGATTTGATAATCATTAAAAACAGGCTCGACAATCTCATGATAATCGCCGCCATTCCTGATTAGTATTGCAATATCACGGTAGCGGTACCCTTTTGTCCGAACTAATTGACGCATCTCGCGGGCAATTCCCTCGATTTCGGCACGCCGGTTAACCGCTTGACAAAGATGGATGTCAGTTTCACCATGAAAGGCTTGAACAGGACGATCATCAAATTTCTGCTCTAAATGCCTTAGTGATGGACTGTTCCATTTTTTTGGTTGTTGTAAAAATACTGGCTGTTCCAGTTCAATCTCAAATTCATGGGCGATGTCAAAAAGGATATGACAAGTTTCATTTGATGCCCGAAATAAATCCAGTTCATCCTGGATCCTGGCAAAAGCTGATTCATCTGTGGTCATGGCAATGGATACTCTGTTGCAATGCTTGGCCAGCTCGCCAATGATTTGATATTCTTGCGGTGAAAAATGATCGAAACCATCGAGATAAATTTCTGCATCACGTAAGTAAAGAGAGGCTGCTATTTTTTCAGCAAGCAGGCGAAAATAATCTTCGGAATCAACATATTTTCCAAAGATTTGATCTTCAAATTCTCGATAAATTAATTCTAAATCATGCAGTTTATCTTCCAATGCCTTGGAAGCAAAATGTTCTTCAGAAAATTCTAACCCACCGGTCAGTTCCTCCGGTCTGATACAATAACGCTTGAATTCCGTCACCATTTGCTCTAATTGTTCGATAAATCCGGTCTTGTCGACAGCCCGTTGAAAGAGCTTCAATTCCTCTTTCCGCTCGTCAATAATTTTGCGGAGCAGCATATTTATCCCAACACTGCTTAGATGCAGCCTGCTTATGCCGCCAGTTTCCTGGAGAATTCGCCATGCCAGCCGTGAAAAGCTGTACACCTGTGCCCGAATCATACCAGCGATGGACGGATCGGTTGCCAGAAGGTATTCTGATTGAAATGTCATCTGTTCTGGAACGATATAAATTAGTGGCGGACCCTCCGGATTTTCAATTAGTTTCCTGCGGATCTCGTTGTGGAACATCGTGGTTTTACCACTTCCGGTACGCCCGATTACCATCCTTAATGACATGTGCAAACCTCACTTTCCCTTCATCAATTGTCTACCTTTCATTTTAACACAAATAAGCACAAATGTTTGGATTTGTGCGAAATAGATTATAGCCAGAACTGGAAAAATTCTTTTAAACTTAATTTTTTACAACCCAAATGCGCAAAAAAAAACACGATATTGCTATCGTGATATTGTTTAAAAATGAACATCCATTTCATTTAGCGGCCAGTAGCGGAGGTCGACTTTACCAACCACTTGGCTGATAGAGATAAAACCGAAGTGACGACTATCCCAGCTTCCTAAACGATTATCACCGAGGACAAATAATTTCCCCTCAGGAACCGTATCCTCACCGGTAATTTCCTTCAAACTGAAATCACCCGTTATCTTTACACCAGGAGATTTTTGTTTATAAGCATTTAAATATGGCTCATTTATTTTCCGGCCATTAATATACAATTGATCATGACGATATTCCAATTTATCACCCGGCAGCCCAATAATCCGTTTAACAAAATCTTCTTTTGCATTTGCGTGAAAAACAATTACATCAAAACGTTTAAGGTCGCTGACTTGATAACCAAACTTGTTCACCACCAGCTTGTTACCGTCTTGCAGCGTCGGCATCATCGATTCGCCTTCGACAACATAATTGGAAAAGAAAAATGCACGAATAAAGATAAAAATAATAATTCCAATGGCGAATGCTTTTAGCCATTCCCATCCTTCTCTTTTCCATTTACTCTTCATCAAAGCCCCCTCCGTTTCGCGATCTCATTGTTTTTCTCTGTTTCCCCATTTTGTCCTCCTGAATAATTCCGATTTAATCTGGCTTCGATTCTTTTTCCAACAAACCAAAGAATAAATATCACCACCAATACTTTAGCTGTTTGCAGCGGCTGGGTGATCAAAGCACGAATATCATAGCCGATATAACTGATGGTAAAAATCATCACCATTTTTCCAATACAGACTGCGAGTATGTACTGGGCGCGGCTAATTTTGGAGAGACCGGCGACAATGTTTACCACAGCTGAAGGAGTAAACGGAAAACATAGCAATAAAAATAGCGGACCAAAGCCATGGCGTTCCACCCAATCCATAAGCTTGGAGACTTTCGGATGTCTTCGCAAAAAGGCCAAAAGCCTTTTTTGTCCGTACTGCCTGACCAGTGAGAAAACAAGCACAGCCCCAATACAGGCCCCGAGCCAGGAATATAAAAATCCTAACCAGAGCCCGAAGGCATTGGCATTTGCCATTACAAAAACAAACAAAGGGAGAAACGGAAAAAAGGCTTCAAGCACTGGCAGCAATATTCCCGGTAGTGGTCCAAGAGTACGATATTCCTGTATGAGATTCATGATATTTTCTAGTGTAAACCAATCCTTTAAGATTTCAAAATCCATCCGTTTTCTCCTCTTTTTAACTCTATTTTAAAGACAACCTTGCGATTATTTTGTAATAAATTGGTGAAGAGCTTGTTTATTTTTTTCAACATTTATATCAAGGACTAGCCCTTCCCCTGGTACCCGCGGCTCGGTAAAGCTATTGTCAATAGGAATCCTCAGCGTATCTACTTTTCCGCTTTTGTCAGATAAGAAATCTTTACCCATAAATAAAATATCCGAGGTCTTCATATTTGTATTGACGTAAGGAGTAACAACACCAATTAATTTTGGAAGCTTGGCAATCGTTTTGAAGCCGCTTAATTGGTCTTTTATTGCTCTCACCGTCTTTTGCTGACGTTCAACACGACCAAAATCACTCATGGCATCGTGACGAAAACGAACATAACCAAGTAATTGTTTTCCGTTTAGTCTTTGCCGGCCGGGTTCTAACGTTACACCGATGTTTCTCTTCATTTCTTTCTCCACATCGATTTCGACACCATTCGGGAATGCTTCGTCAATCAGCTGCTCAAACCCTCGAAAGTCAACAATTGCATAGTACTGCGAATCAAGATCAAAATTTTGCTTAATCGTTTGTCTAAGTAAGTCCGGTCCTCCATAGGCAAAAGCAGCATTAATTTTATGTTTGCCGTGTCCCGGAATCTCGACATAGCAATCCCTCATAATGGAAGTAAGTTTAAATGTTCCTTTCTTCTGATTAAAATGCGCAATCATGATGGTGTCAGAGCGGGATGTTTCTTTTCCCCGTGCATCACTTCCAAGCAGCAGGATATTGGTATCCCCATATTGATCCTTTTGACCATTGAAGGAATAATTAACCTTTGAAGGATTAGTCTGCAATTGTTTTAATGATTGGTTTACTCCTTGCTTGTATTGAAAATAGGAATACCCAATTCCCACACCAAGCAACAGTAAGAAAATGAGCAAAATTTTGGTCCATCGCCCTTTTTTCTTTACTTGATGTTTATCCGATCTCATGATTAATCACCTATCCGTCCAACGTAATTTTATTTTACTATATATTTGACTATATTTAGGCTTGCAAGGTTTCTTTTTTTTCATTTTTCCCTTTTTAGTATCCCGCTATTTATGGCAGCATCCTAATGAAATAATTGGATAAAATTAAAAATGCCCGCTATTAAGCGGACAATAATTAGGGAGGTGCTCTCTTTTAACTGGCAGCAGGGGGGTTTAGAGGGAATTAGCTGAGGCAAAACAATACATGAAAAAACATAAGATGAAAGTGATCGAAACAAAACGGGACGATGCTTTTACTATGTATTTGTTTATTGATCAAGGCTACGAAGGAAAATCACAATTACTTTAATCCAAGAATCCGCAATAAGGTTCAAGAGTTAATGGAGGCCTATTTTCTGAAAAAACATCTGTCCCGCAAGGTAAGAATTATTGCCCCTTTGAAAAAATATCTTCCCTGTACAGGCTGGAGCTTTCCGATGCCTGCGATGATTTTGGGCCATGCAATAAATAAAATGACTTTTTCTGATTGTTTTCAATTCTTTGCAACAGCTTTGTCTCTAATAAAGCTGTTCGCAGCATTTGCGTTTCAATTGTCCCAAAGGAAACCGGAAAAATATGCGATTGTTTGTTTTGGAAAGTAATGAGCGTTTGATGTGGTCCAAGACGGCGGTAATTCTCAACATGCTTATGAGCAATCCAAATACATTCGGGACGGGTTGGTGATGTCGTTGGGAAAAAGAAAAGATGGTTTGTTGGCTCTATTGCAATTGGAATTTTTCGATTATAACCAATTAATAGACTGGTACCTTTCTTTCTGCTCTCATAGCTAACCCCAAAATAGTTACAGTTTTTCTTAATAAGATCGAGCGGTTTAAAAGGAGATAAATATTCATCGTCAACTTCCATCACCTTAGAATACAGTTTGCTGCCATACTCAACAGGCAAAATAAATAACGTGCAGGAATTAATTTCATAATCCTCAATCCGATTCAACCTTTTCAGCTCCTTTTTCTTTATCCATCGACCATATCTTACCACTATTACCTATTCATTTCCTCCTGATTTCTTTTTGTTGCTAAATTATTCACAAATTGATTTTTGCAAAATTTGAAATATTAATCCTAAAATTTCAAAAACCCCATATAATTTAAAAAAGCAACAGAGGTGATTTTCATGAAAGAAAAGTCATATGGCGAATTAATGAAAATTGCTGCTATGAAACGCAACCAGAAAAAGGATAATTTTGTCCAAAATCTTTACATCGAAATACTCCTATCAGAAATTCAGCTTACCAGTGAAAGAGAAAGGATATTACAGAAAATTGACGCGGCCATTGACAACCGGGACAAAAAATCATTTCTGCAATTAACCGATCAGCTCAAAGAAATTAACAAAAGATTTGGAACCTGAAACCGTCGACATGACGGTTTTGGTTTGTTAATAGAAAAGCGCAAGCGCCTTCGGAACAAGCCCAGCTTGTTCTTACGAGGCTTATTCTCTCAGTAGCTTTCCTTAGTGGTCATCCCCGACAAGCAAATGTTCTTCTATCCTAAAAGTCCGTTTTTTGACTTTTTACCCGAAACAAACAGAAAACAAGCTGAAGACAAAAACGTCTTCAGCCTATTGTTCTTTATTCCGTTGTTGGATCTCATATTCCTCCAGCTTAGCAATGCGGTCAAGCATCGGCGGATGGGTATAGCGGAAAATTTTCACCAGCAGCGGCGGGTTCACTTGACTTAATCCCGAGCGGGTTAATTCCTGAAATGAGGTAATCGCGGCATTTGGATTTTTCGTCATCTCAATGGCGTATCGGTCGGCCCTTGTTTCCTGATAGCGTGAGGCCAGGTTCGTAAACGGGCTGGCTGTAAATAACAGGATGGAGAGAATCATAAAAAATAATGGCAGTGACTGGATATCACCGACATCGTTAATTTTTAATTCTTTACCCCAGCGGTCAACAGCCCAATTCATAATCCTATAGATTAAATACAAGCCCAGCAAGGAAAGCAACAGATAGCCGCCCATCCCCCAATAGATATGCTTTTCCACATAATGGCATATTTCATGAGCCATGATAAATAAAATTTGATTATCTGACAGCTTATTTAAAGTAGTATCCCAAAGCACTATTCTAGCGTTCCCGCCAATACCGGTGACATAAGCATTCATCGCATTTGTTTTTTCTGCCATGTTGACTTCAAAAACATGCTCTGCAGGAATCTGAGCCTTATGCGCAAGTGTTAATATCTTTGCTTCCAGTTCCTTGTTTTTCAATGGATAGAAATCATTATATAATGGGTCGATTAACACCGGCTGAACAAACATCATAAAAATGGTAAATGGCACCGAAAGAAGCCATCCGTACAGCCACCAGCGTTTGTTGCTCTTTTTCATCAACCAGTACAATACCGGCACAATTATTAACCATGTTCCAAAATGAATCCAAAAATCGATTAATTCATCTTTCATCCAAGAAGGGAAGCTTTGAGTTGAAATATGATAGGTTTTTGAGAAAGAATAACTGATATAGTTCAGTGGGAACGTGGCCATAAAAGCAAAAAGCGATAGCCAAAAAAGATAAATGGCTGTCTGAACAATCTTATACTTGGCTGAACTGGCAGCCCAGCGCTTAAACACCCTTGAGAAGCCGAATAATAAAATCAGAAAGTACAATACCCATTCGAACGGGGTACTTAAGAAAAACAGCAGATTTTTTATTTTCGAATACTCTTCACTTAAGCTAAGTTCCCGGCCATTTAAAAAAGTGGCTGGATCTGCTTTTGTGCCTTGATATTCAAATGGCAGCTTAGGCTCGGCAAAATAAAATAAATACCAATAAAAAAACAGTCCGTATAGGACATATCCCAGAACGGCGAAAACTCCCATTTTTCGCACCATGCTTTGTCCCCCCTTTTGTACAACCTCTTTATACTTAGTTTAGTTAAAAAACCAAGAATTAGAACATAAAAAAAGCCAGTGAAAATTCTGGCTTACATGAAATAGGAATATACTGTTAGAACAGTGATTGAACTCAAAACAACAAAGATAACATTAGCACCTAAATAAGAAGCAAGGAATGCGGTGCATGCGCCTAAAACGCCATACCAGAGATCGTCCTTTTGGATAAAAATAATGGCGGGAAAAATAAGTGCGCCAAGCGTAGCATAAGGCACATTTTTTAGCACTCCTTGAACAAACGGCGGCAGTTCTTTTCCTTTAAACAGCAGGAACGGCAGCATCCGGGGAATATAGGTAACAAGTCCCATACCAATGATCATCCAAATGATTTCACTCTTCATCGTCAACCCCCCGATAGCGTTTTTTGAGCACTTCTGCGATTTCGATGATAATACTTGATAAAAGCGTCGCTGTGACAATTGCCCAGCCTTGAGCCATGATCTCGTTTATTGTCAAAATAGAATTAAAGACGGCGCCAAGCACAGCCAAAAAGACCACTTTCATGCTTACTTTCATCGATGGTACCAAAAGACCAATAAACATCGCATATAATGCCACTCCCATACTTTCCTGTAAGGTTTGCGGCAGGCTTGCCCCAATCAAATGGCCTACACCCGAAAAAACCACCCAGCTAGAGTAGGCGACAAAGTTAAGACCCAGCATAAAGCCAGTGGTAATTGGCCCATCTTTTGTCGCCGCAACAGAAAATGTTTCATCAGTAATCCCGAAGGCATAAATAATCTTATTTATGAGTGGATCATCATCAGATTTCTCATTTAAGGTTGCGCTCATTAAAAAATGTCTAATATTTACAATAAAAGTCGTTAAAATAATTTCAAAAACTCCTGTCCCGTAGGCAATAAGGCTTAGTGATATGTATTGGGATGCACCGGCAAAGACAATCATGCTCATTAAAACCGTTTCCGTAAGCGAAAGTCCGGAAGTTTTCGCGAGCAATCCAAACGTCAAGGCTATCGGAAAGTAACCGATTCCGATACTAATACCTGATTGAAGCCCTTTTTTAAATTGAGACGAGTCTTTTTCCATGACCAAATCGGCCAATCTACTCCCCCCTTTTCTTCTGTCTCATTTAAAAATAAATTTTAACAAATTTTCAGAATAAAAGGAACAAAAAAGCACCACAGTATCAAGGACTGTGGTGTGGCAAAATTTTATACTTCTTTCAAAAAAGGCAAGCCTTTTAAAAAATTTAATTAGTTTCCAACAGTATGGGTTACCTGTTTCTTTAGGGCGCGTCTGAGAATTTTCCCGGTAGTATTTTTCGGGAGCTCTTCCAAAAACTCAATGGTGGATGGAACCTTGTATTTTGCCAGATGTTCCCTACAGTATTCCAACAGTTGATCTGAAGTCAAATCTGGGTTTTTACTGACAACATAGGCACTGACTACCTCCCCCTGATTGGGGTCGGGAACACCAAGAACAGCTACCTCCACGACGTCCTTATGATTATAGATCACTTCTTCTACTTCACGTGGATAGACATTATATCCGCCGACAATGATTAAATCTTTCTTTCGGTCAACGATATAGAAATAGCCTTCCTCATCCATTCTCGCCATATCACCAGTATAGAGCCATCCGTCTTTTATGGCTGCTTGCGTTTCTTCCGGCATTTTATAATAACCCTTCATCACATTGGGACCGCGCACAATGAGTTCGCCCACTTCCCCTACAGGGACCTCTTCGCCAAGTTCATTGACGACTTTATTCTCGACATGAAGAATCGACGTTCCAATCGATCCAGGCTTTCGCGGGCGATCTAACGGATTAAAACAAGTTACTGGCGATGCCTCAGATAAACCATACCCTTCGGAAATCACAACATTGAATTTTGCTTCGAAATTCTTTAATAAGGCGACTGGAAGGGATGCCCCACCGGAAATACATAAGCGGAACGTTTTTAAATCCTCGGCATTCCCATCAGGATATTGATACAGAAAATTATACATGGTTGGTACGCCGGCAAAAACAGTAGCTTCATATTTCTTCGTGATACGAAAAATTTCTCTAGGACTAAATTTCGGAACGATTAATATCGTTGCCCCGCTTAACAATGGTGCATTTAATGCCACCGTTAAACAAAATACATGGAACATTGGCAAAGTTGTAATAACGCGATCATCATTGTTCATCCTCAGATAATGACCAACATCCTGGGCATTGCTGAATAAATTTTTATGGGTCAGCATGGCTCCCTTCGGTTTTCCAGTCGTCCCCGAGGTATAAAGGATGAGCGCTGTATCCTCATCTTGGAGCTCAGGTCCTTGGTAGCTCAAATCACCGGAGTCAACGACTGCTGTAAACGATTTCACTTTTGGGTAGATTGAAAGCTGCTCTACCCCAGGCTGCCCTAATCCATTATGCTCCGTTTCACAGATAATATAATGCTCGACTTTCGGCAATTGGCTATGGACCTTTTCTGCCAACGGAATCATCATATCAAGTCCAACCACTACTTTGACGTCTCCATTGTGTAAGATATAGCCGATTTCATCTGCCGTATAGATTGGATTTACCGGAATTACAGTTGCCCCTGCCCGTAATGCCCCGTATAAGCTGATGACAAAATGTGGTGAGTTCCCCAGCAATAGTGCAATATGGTCCCCTTGTTTTACCCCCAGTTTCTCAAGACCTGATGCAAACTTCGTGATTGCCCCATCCAATTCAGCATAGGTACAAGGCTTATCCAAAAAGTAATAAGCAATCTTTTCAGCTGAAGCCTTGGCCGTTTCGTGAAGTTGTGAAGAAAGATTCATAACTCGCTCCCCTTTGTTGAATGAATACTCATTCATTTTTAGTTTAAATTTTCTAAATATATTATATTGAATGAATTTTATCTATTCAAGTAAAATAGATAAAATGTTTGAGTCAAGTATTTGTGGGCAGTTTTTTTATCCCCACAGAAGTGAAAGCGGATTCACTTATTTAGAGTGCTCTCTTGATAGAAAATTTGTCTTTTTTAAAAACCGGCCAACTCTTTTAATG
>NZ_JAESWB010000167.1 GCF_016765675.1 Neobacillus paridis | reverse complement strand
GGCAGGCCACTCAGCAGTTCGGCGGCCTTGCCCCATAGCACCATGGTAGGCAATGTCGCCTTGTCTTTTTCAGCCTGCGCGGCCAGTGCGGCCAGCACTGCCTGCATCAGTGGCTGCCAAGCCTTTGCTTCCTTCAGCGGCGGCACGTGCGGACGAAACACCAGCGCCGCATTCAGCAGCAGGAAACCTTGCCGGAGCAGCTTGTCCTGCAATTCTTCCCGGGTCTGTATCCATGGCGAACCGGCAGCGCTGGCCTGGGCCGCAATCGGTTCCAGGGCTGCGCCGCTGGTCTGTCCTTTTTTCAGGTGGCCGCTGGTCACCAGCAGCATTTTCATGAAGTTGCGCAGCGAAGTNCCATGAAGCAATAGCCGGTGGCGCTTTCGGCCCGTGGATAAGGCCCTTCGCCGACCAGAACATAACGTACTGACGGCAAAGGCTGGGAAAAGGCCGCGAAAATCCGGCCTTCGGTCGGCAAAAAGGTGTCTGCGGCCAGTTCAGGCAGATAATTCGGGTTGGCTCTGGAAACGGCGGCCAGGCCCTCATGCAGCACTGGCCGCCAGGAGGCATGCGCCAGCTTCAGCGCATCGGTGAACAAGGAAGGAATCGCGTCGGACATCGGCTGCACCCGCAGGCAAAATCGCGATTCTACGTTGTCCGGTGATTAACCGCGGGCGATGGGAACAACGTTGTCGCTGCCGCCGGCCCCGAATAACTGCTCTTTCAGGATACGCAACTGGTCGCGCACCTGCGCCGCCTTCTCGAATTCCAGGTTCTTGGCATGGTCGATCATCGCTTTTTCCAGGCGCTTGATTTCCTTGCTGACCTGTTTTTCGCTCATCGACTCATA
>NZ_JAESWB010000166.1 GCF_016765675.1 Neobacillus paridis | reverse complement strand
GCTGGCATGGGATGGCAGCATGGAAGCCAGCCGCGCCATCAACGGCGCCATGCCGATGCTGCGCCAGGCGCAGGAAGTGAAGGTGGTGGTGTTCAACGCCGAGCAGCAGGTCAATGTGCATGGCCAACAGCCAGGCGCCGACCTTGCGCTCTATCTCGCGCGCCACGGCGTGAAGGTGGATGTGCTGCAGGAAACCACCGAGCAGGACAGCGGCAATGCGCTGCTGTCGCTGGCGGCTGACGTGAATGCCGACCTGCTGGTGATGGGCTGCTATGCGCATTCGCGTTTCCGCGAGATGCTGCTGGGCGGCGCCACGCGCACGGTGCTGGAGTCGATGACGCTGCCGGTGCTGATGTCGCATTGACAGGCAAGCAAGAGCGCCGCGTCCGCCACGGCGGCGCGGCGCTTTGCCTTTCATTCATCCATCACAGCGCCGGACCCAATCCCCACGGCGCCGGCGTGATGCTGACGATGACGGTGTAGAGCCGTTCGAAGTCCTGTTTCAGATCGATGCCGGCCAGGGGATCGCGGTTGCT
>NZ_JAESWB010000165.1 GCF_016765675.1 Neobacillus paridis | reverse complement strand
AGCATTAAAAGAGTTGGCCGGTTTTTAAAAAAGACAAATTTTCTATCAAGAGAGCACTCTAAATAAGTGAATCCGCTTTCACTTCTGTGGAGATAAAAAAACTGCCCACAAATACTTGACTCAAACTTCCGGAAGATGTGATTTCAAATTTAATCAATATTAGCGTAAAATAGAAACTTGAAAGAGAAAAAGTATAAAGGAGACAAGAGATATGATAAATTTCGGCACCATTGGTACAAGTTGGATTACTAAATCGTTTATTAAAGCTGCACAGCTTAGTGGGGAATTCAATTTAACTGCGGTTTATTCCCGTTCAGAGAAAAAAGCAAAAAGTTTCATAGAAGAATTCAATGTCAACGATGTTTTTACCGATATCGAAGCGATGGCAAAATGCAATGATATTGATATGGTCTATATTGCTTCACCGAACTCACTCCATTTTGAGCAGGCTTTATTATTTTTAAAAAATAAAAAGCATGTCGTCTGTGAAAAACCGATATTTTCAAACACAAAGGAACTGGATGAAGCGTTTAAAACGGCAGATGAAAATGGGGTATTCTTATTTGAAGCTACCCGTAATATTCATACTCCTAATTTTAACACTCTTAAAGAAAAGCTGGGAATGGCAGGGCAATTAAGAAGCGCGGTCTTACCATATATTCAATATTCCTCACGCTATGATGCCTTTTTACAAGGGGAAGAGCCTAACGTGTTTTCCGCTTCTTTTTCAGGTGGTGCACTGGTTGACTTAGGCGTATACTCGGTTTCGTTGGCAGCGGGATTGTTTGGGGCGCCAAAGAAAGTCAGCTATCATCCTGTAATGTTGAGAAGTGGAATTGACGGGGCCGGAACACTGGTGTTAGAGTATGACGGTTTTGTCTGCACGGTGATCTGCTCGAAAATTTCTCATTCCTCCATGTCGCCCGAGATTCATGGGGAAAAGGGGACGTTTATTTTAGAGGATGTCGCACCAATTTCTAAATTGGAGTTTGTTGATAATCATACGAAGGAGAGCGAAAACTTAGGTGTTCCGCAGGAGGAACAAGATATGGTCTATGAATGCCGGGATTTTGCTGCGATTATCAATACAAATAATCAGCGCGAATATGAAAAGTGGCGGAATTTGAGCACAACGGTTCTTCAAATTACAGAGGAGGCTCGAAAACAAAACAATATAATCTTTGCATCCGAAAAATGAGTCGATCCCCTGTCCAAACATTAACAGGTTTCTTGGAGTTTCCATTATAAAGTTGAGGTTGAGATAGGTATGAAACGTATTGAACGTATTTATCAATATTTGCAAGATAAGTCCAATGAATTAACGAAAGAACAGATATTGGAGATCGAAGGATTTACTGCCAGCGACATGGCTAAGGAATTGGAGATGCTGCGAAATAATGTAAGCCTTGAACTCAATAATCTTGTCCGTGATGGCAGAGTGGTAAAAATTAAAAAACGACCCGTCCGTTATATCCCCCGCGATGTGATACAGAAGTTTTTCGGTAATATCGTCGACAGGACTGTATTGGAAATCCCTTCCTTAACAGCTTTGTATCAGGAAAAGGAAAAACCTGCGATCCATAAAAATGAAGATCCTTTTAACCTGATGATCGGTGCGGAGGGAAGTTTGACAAAGTTAATTGATCAGGCCAAAGCAGCAGTTGTTTATCCGCCAAATGGACTTCATACCCTGATCCTTGGGCCAACGGGTTCTGGAAAGACGTTGTTTGCCCATATGATGCATGAATACGCAAAATATGTCGGAAGAATGAACGAACATTCACCATTTATCGTATTTAACTGTGCGGATTATTATAATAATCCTCAGTTGCTGTTATCCCAACTTTTTGGGCATGTCAGCGGTGCCTTTACCGGTGCCACCGGTAACAAACAGGGGCTTGTCGAAAAAGCCGATGGCGGAATACTCTTCTTGGATGAAGTCCATCGGCTTCCTCCTGAGGGGCAGGAAATGATCTTTTATTTTATGGATACCGGGCGATTCAATAAATTGGGAGAAGTCGAACGGAATCATACATCGAATGTTTTAATTATTGGGGCGACAACGGAGGATCCTTCATCTTCCTTTTTAAATACCTTTTTGCGGCGGATTCCGATAACGATCACCATTCCTTCATTTCATGGCAGAAAAGTAGAGGAGAAGGTTGAACTTTGTAAGTACCTGCTGGCTAAGGAGGCGAAGCGGGTCAATAAAGAGCTCAGAGTTCACGCAGATGTCATTAAAGCATTGATTGGGGCTGTTACTTTTGGTAATGTCGGACAGCTGAAATCCCATATTCAACTTGTTTGTGCCCAAGGATTCCTTGAAAGTATGAACAAGCCCTATATAACGTTATCACTAAAAACGCTTCCACAGGAAATTAAAGAGGGCTTATCACGGGTATCCCGAAATGTCAATGAAAATGAGAAAATCACGAAATTGATTAATACGGTCACGATCATTACGGGGGAAGGCAGTAAGGAACTGGTTGAGGATGATGTTTACGATCTGCCTTTTGATATGTATAAAATTATTGAGGATAAGGCACGGCTTCTTAAGGAAGAAGGGGTTGAGGATGAAGAAATAAATAAATTTGTCGAAACAGATATTAAAATCCATATTAAGAGTTTTTACCAGCAAGTATCGAAATATCATAATATGGAGCTGGCCAAATTAGTTAATAAACAGGTACTTGAACTTGCCGAAGAACTGCGGTCCTTTGCTGAAAGTGTTTTAAACCGGACTTTTAATGATAAGTTTATTTATTTCATCAGTCTTCATATTGATGGCTTTTTGCAAGGAAAAAACCACGATCAGCGAACAGCACCGCCTGCACTTGATGAGACCATAAAAGAAATCGAAAAAGAATATCAAGTTGCTTCTAAAATGAAAGAAATTATTGAAGAAAGACTTCAAATTACGCTGCCGGAATTTGAAACGACCTATTTGGCAATGCTGCTTGTATCCATCAATGAGCTGAACCAAAAAGGGAAAGTCGGGATTGTGGTGGCTACTCACGGAAATAGTACCGCCTCTTCTATGGTGGAAGTTGCCAAGGAATTACTTGGTGATTACAACATCGTGGCAGTGGATATGCCGCTGGATGTTGGCTTTTATGACATTTTAGATGATATTGTTGCTGCTGTCCGCGAAGTGGATCGCGGTGAAGGGGTTCTCATGCTGGTTGATATGGGATCACTTTATTACTTCGAGGAACAAATTCATGAAAAATCAGGGGTGGCTGTAAAGGCGATTGATATGGTTTCCATGCCGATGGTTCTTGATGCTGTCCGCCGCTCCAATTTTTTAGATATGGATTTAAACAGCATATATCAGTCAGTTCAAAAATCTTATTATAAAAGCGAAGAGGAAGTTCCTGAAAAACCGAAGGAGTCGGGAAAACCAAAAGCAATATTGACGATTTGCTCTTCCGGTCAAGGAACAGCGATTAAATTGGAAGAAATGACTGAGCTTTTTATTAATGATATTACTACTGAAAATATTACGATTATTCCGCTGTCAACGATTGGTCTGAACGCTGAAGTGGAGAGAATCTCCAAAATATATGACATTCTCGCTGCAGTAGGCGTCAAGAAGCCGCAATTGGATGTGCCTTTTATCTCTCTGGAAAAGTTTATCGAGGGAGAAGGCCAGAAATTAATTGAGCAAATTATTAAAAGCGGCCATATGACGGTGAAGAACAGTGAATCAGATGTTATTATCCGTGCATTGTGTGAGGATACCCTTAAATCCCTTTTGGTTTATCTTAATCCTACCCGGGCAATTTCGGTTCTTCTGAAGTTCTGTGGCCAATTACAAAAACAACTAGATGTTTATTTTAAAAATACAACCGTCATTCGGATTATCGTGCACACTGCTTTTGCAATAGAACGTGCAATTACCAGAGCGGAGCTTGTCTACAAAGGGGAACCGACAGACAAGGGAACCGCCCTATTGAAAAAAGTGAAAGATGCTGCCGATGTGATTGATAAAAATCTGAATGTAACTTTATCGAATAATGAACTCTGGTATATTGTAGATCTTCTTTTAGATGAAATTGGCAGTAAGTCAATTAAAGAAGATTAATACACTGTTTTATTATTTATTTTTGATTATGAAAAAAGTGTATTAGATATTATCTACAAAACAGACGAAGTGTATCAAATATAAAATTATTAAAAGTAGTGTATTAAAAAGTGCCGATGATGCGTGTTGGCGCTTTCTTTTTTGCAGAAAAGTGTATTGTTTATGTCGAAAAATGTAAAAATTAATTGAAACAGTTCTACTGAAGAGAGTTCTTTAAGAAGCTTAAAAACTAGCAAAATCGCGGCTTAGCAAGGTTTTCTAAGGAGTGATAACGGCGTCTATTAATTTCACTACATAGTTTGGCATGGTTTATGCATAATAAAATGATGAAGACTGGCAGTTAAGCCAAGAAGGAGGCTTATGAATGATTGCGCTCGTTGTCGCAACCCACGGTCAATTTTCGCGGGAAATTGTCAAATCTGCGGAAATGATCTTTGGCGAGCAGGAAAATGTTGCTATTATTACATTTAAACCTGGAGAAGGTTTGAATGATCTTCAGAATAAATATCAAAAAGCAATCGGAGAACTTGATACTCAAGATGGGGTACTCTTTCTCGTCGACTTATTTGGGGGAAGCCCATTTAATGCTGCAGCTAATTTAATTTCCCAAGAGGAAAATATGGATATAATTACAGGTGTTAACCTTCCTATGCTAATTGAATGCTTCACCCAGCGGGGGGGAAGTAAACTTGAAGCTTTAGTCGATACCATTTCTCAAACGGCTGTCAATGGTGTCAAATCTTTAAAGAAAACGCTACAGCAAAGTGAAGATGAGGAGGATTTATAAAAATGATTATTGCTCTAGCAAGGATTGATGATCGTCTTATCCATGGACAGGTAGCAACAGTTTGGACAAAGGAAACTGGAGTCAGCCGAATTATCGTGGTCAGTGATGAGGTTGCGAAGGATACCGTGCGAAAAACATTATTAACCCAAGTCGCACCTCCAGGGGTTAAAGCAAGTGTAGTTGACGTGGATAAAGCTGTTCGTGTTTATAACAATCCGAAGTATGCAAACGACCGTGTTATGCTACTATTTACCAACCCAACTGATGTCGTACGAGTTGTTGAGGAAGGGGTGGAAATTAAGAGTGTAAATATTGGCGGCATGTCCTATAAAGAAGGAAAAACAATGATCACCAATGCCGTTTCCGTAGACAAGAAGGATCTTGAAGCATTCAACAAACTGAATGAACGCGGTATTGAATTAGAAATCCGCAAAGTTATTGCGGATAGCAAAGTGGATCTCATGCCACTTCTAAAAAAACTTAATGACTAATCCCATTCTGTGACTTCAGCAAATTTTTAATAAATAACCTTTTTTGGGGGGGAATATCAATGGATATTTCAGGGGTTCAAATTGTTCTTATCTTTATTGTTGCATGTATTTCTGGTATGGGATCCATCCTGGATGAATTCCAGACTCATAGACCATTGATCGCCTGTACGCTGATTGGGTTAGTCTTAGGTGATATGAAAACCGGGATTATCATCGGCGGTACGCTGGAAATGATTGCTCTCGGTTGGATGAACATTGGTGCCGCCGTTGCCCCAGACGCAGCGCTCGCTTCCATTATTTCAACGATTCTGGTTGTTGCCGGACATCAACAAATTGGTGCAGGTATTGCGTTGGCGATTCCACTTGCTGCTGCCGGCCAAGTATTAACCATTCTTGTTCGCACGATCACGGTTGGTTTCCAACATGGTGCCGATAGAGCCGCAAAAGAAGGCAACCTGCGGATGATGGACTGGCTACATATGTCGGCTTTATTATTACAAGCCATGCGGATTGCTATTCCGGCCCTTGTCGTTGCTCTAACTGTTGGAACGTCTGCTGTAAGAAATATGTTGGATGCGATTCCTGAAGTAGTCACAGGCGGCTTAAACGTTGCCGGCGGGATGATCGTAGTTGTTGGTTATGCGATGGTTATTAATATGATGCGTGCTGGATATTTAATGCCATTCTTCTTCTTAGGTTTCGTTGTCGCGGCCTTTACGAACTTTAATCTTGTTGCATTAGGTGTTATTGGTTTAGTTCTAGCTCTAATCTTTATTCAACTACATCCTAAATATAATACTCAATATGCAGCAGCTGCTCCTGCAGGTGATTCCGGCTTAGATGACGATTTAGACGACGAATTGGATTAAGTAAAGGAGGGCTGAGGAATGAGTACTGAAATGACAACAGGTCAAAAGAAATTAACGAAAAAAGATTTATTTTGGGTCTTTGTTCGCTCGAATTTTCTTCAAGGCTCTTGGAACTTTGAACGGATGCAGGCCTTAGGTTTTGCTTTCGGGATGACCCCGGCGATTAGACGGTTATATCCAAAAGGCAGCGAAGAACGCAAGCAAGCGATGAAACGTCATAATGAATTCTTTAATACTCACCCATTTATGGCTGCACCCATTGTCGGCGTAACCCTGGCGATGGAAGAAGAACGAGCCAACGGAGCAGAAATTGACGATGCAGCTATTAACGGGATTAAAGTTGGTCTAATGGGACCGCTTGCCGGTGTTGGCGACCCAATTTTCTGGGGAACACTCCGTCCAGTATTTGCTGCACTTGGAGCATCCATTGCATTAAGTGGAAGTATTTTAGGGCCGCTATTATTCTTTATACTCTTTAATGCCGTCCGCCTTGGCATGAGATGGTGGGGTGTTTCCTACGGTTACCGTAAAGGGTCCGATATTGTGTCAGATATGGCTGGCAATGTGCTGCAAAAATTAACAGAAGGTGCATCGATCCTCGGACTATTTGTCATGGGGGCACTAGTCAATAAATGGACGAAGGTCAATATTCCGTTTGTCATTTCCAAAGTGAAGAACCCTACGACTGGAAAAACTGATATCACAACAGTTCAAAGCGTACTCGATCAGTTAATGCCTGGACTAGTTCCACTAGCACTAACCTTCCTATGCATGTGGTTATTACGCAAAAAGGTTAACCCGCTTGTGATTATTTTAGGCTTCTTTGCAGTCGGGATTTTAGGCTATTGGGCAAATATTTTAAGATAAAGGAACACAACATTTCAATGGGAATCGACCTTTATCCGATTCCCTTATTAACATGGATAAAATGGAAGGGTGCAAACCATGTCCATTACAGGTATAATCTTATTGGTATTTATCATAGTCATGGCAGGATATTTAATCTATGAGTCAGCTGTTATTCCCTCATTAAAGGGAAAAACAGAGCTTGTTGTTCCGTTGAGAAAACGTCTGCTGGCTGATCAACTCATTTTTGCCGCAATGCTGATCATCCTGTATATTTCGAATTATTTTCGTGGGGTGAAAGGATGGGACAATTATCTGTTGCTCATTGCCTCATTTCTCTTTATCTATTACGTGTTTATCCGTTCTCCAAAGGCCCATTTTAAGGATAAAGGCTTCTTTTACGGGTTGTTCTATACAGAATATGATAGGATTAAAGAGATGAAACTGTCTGAGGATGGATACCTGGTTGTTGATACGGACCGCCGCCGGCTTCTTTTACCTGTAAAACGGGTTGAGGATTTGGAGAGTATTCTAAACCATCTTCTCGAACATTAGGACGTAGAAAAAGTTAGAATACATAAAAATATTCAATAGCCAAAAGAATCATATGGAAGCGGTCTGGACATTATCTTTTACACGATACTATGGGGAAATCAATTCTTTGACGAGTTGATTGGGGCCAGAAAGGAAGGAATGAACGTGACAGCAAAAGATGATCCTGTGTTATTAATAGGTCCGCAAATTTACTCAGAGCATGAAATGATTGAAAATGGATATATCAAAATAAAAAATCAGCAAATCGAAGAAGTTGGGTCTATCGCTAATCTTCCAAATAAGGAAGGATATAGGATTGTTAAGCTTCCTTCAGAATACAAGGCTATTCCTGGTTTTATCGATGTTCATATTCATGGTGTGAATGGTGCGGATACGATGGATGCCACAAAAGAAGCATTAGACACGATCGTATCGGCACTTCCAAAGGAAGGGACCACGGCATTTTTAGCTACCACCATTACACAAGAAAATAATCAGATAGAATCTGCGATTGTAAATGCAGCGAATTATATCAGCAGCGAACAAGCACTAGGAAAGTCTGAGATACTAGGGATTCATTTAGAAGGGCCATTCGTAAATGCAAAGAGGGCAGGTGCCCAGCCAAGCCAATATATTATTGACCCTGATCTAGAGGTGTTTAAAAAGTGGCAAAGATTAGCAAACGGTTGGATTAAGTTAGTGACCCTTGCTCCTGAAAGACCGGGCGGCATGGAAATGATTAAATATTTAACCGATCATGACGTTATAGCTTCCATTGGTCATACGGATGCATCGTATTCAGAAGTCATTGCCGCTGTTGCGATGGGGGCTAATCACGTAACACATCTGTTTAACCAAATGAGAGGGCTGCATCACCGTGAGCCGGGTGTCGCAGGTGCAGCGCTTTTAGAAGAAAAATTAATGGCTGAACTGATTGTCGATGGCATCCATGTACGCCCCGAGATGGTGAGGTTGGCTTATAAGCTGAAAGGAAAAGCCGGCCTGATATTAATCACCGATTCAATGCGGGCAAAATGCCTGAAAAATGGTCAGTATGATCTTGGCGGACAGGATGTAACCGTAAAGGACGGCAAGGCAGTGCTTAAAGACGGGACTCTTGCCGGGAGTATTTTGAAGCTGGGACATGCAGTAAAAAATATTATCGACTTTACCGGATGTTCACTTGAAGATGTGATTGAAATGGCATCTGTTAACCCTGCTAAGCAACTGGATATTTTTCACCGCAAAGGAAGCATAGCTGCAGGAAAGGATGCAGATATCGTTCTGCTTAACGAAAACTTGGATGTGAAGATGACCTATTGCAGAGGGGTGGAAGCTTTTGTAAAGGAGGACAACTAAATGCAAATCATTAAAGTGAAAAATTATCAGGAAATGAGTAATAAAGCGGCCGAATATATCATTCAAAAGGTCGTCCAATTTCCAAATTGTAACCTTGGGTTAGCTACTGGGGGTACACCGATTGGAACCTATCAAAATTTAATTGAAGATCATCAAAAAAATGGTACGTCTTACCGGGATGTGACCACCTTTAACTTAGATGAGTACATTGGTCTTGCTGCATCCAATAAAAATAGCTATCATTATTTTATGAATGATCAGTTGTTTAAGCATATTGATATTAATCCTGAAAGAACGTTTATACCGCGCGGAGATGCCGCAGATATTCAAAAAGAGTGTCTTCGATATGAAGAATGTATTGAAAGACACGGCGGAATTGATTTACAGCTGTTGGGGATTGGCAGCAACGGACATATTGGTTTTAATGAACCAGGGGCTTCATTTGAGTCGAAAACTCATGTTGTTAATCTGACGCAAAGTACAATCAATGCTAACTCCAGGTTCTTCGCCAATAAGGATGAGGTTCCAACTAAAGCGATAACGATGGGGATTGCAACCATCATGAAGAGTAAGGAAATCTTGCTTTTGGCTTCGGGAAGCAAAAAAAGTGAGGCGTTGTTTAACTTGTTAAATCTCGAGGTCAACGAAGGCTTCCCGGCTTCTATTTTGCAAAAACATCCCTCTGTTACGATCATTGCTGATGAAGAGGCCCTATCCCGTGTAAAAAATTAAATAAACAATAGGAGAATGAGATAAAATGGCAGAAAAACAATTTAACGTAACTTCAGATACAGGTATTCATGCACGTCCGGCATCATTATTAGTTCAAACGGCCAGTAAATTTAATTCGAATATCAATTTACAATATAAGGAAAAAACCGTCAATTTAAAATCGATTATGGGCGTCATGTCTTTAGGCATTAGCAAGGGGGCAGACATTATCATCTCGGCTGAAGGCAGTGATGCTAATGATGCCTTAAAAGCTCTGGAGGAAATGATGATGAAAGAAGGTATTGCGAAATAATGGAATCTTTAAAAGGAATAGCTGCCTCTAACGGAATTGCGATTGCCAAAGCCTACCTGCTGGTTGAACCTGATCTGTCTTTTGAAAAACAGACCGTTGACGATGGAAATGCAGAAGTAGAACGGTTTCGTACGGCACTGGAAAAATCAAAGGAAGAGTTAAAATTAATTCAAAGTCATGCTGCAGAAAAATTGGGCGCCGATAAGGCAGCGATTTTTGAGGCACATTTGCTCGTTTTAAGCGATCCTGAGCTAACTGGACCGATCGAAGAAAAAATAACTGGAGAAAAGACGAATGCAGAAGCCGCCCTCAAAGAAACAGCAGACATGTTTGTCAGCATGTTCGAGCAAATGGATAACGACTATATGAAGGAACGGGCAGCGGATATCCGTGATGTGACGAAGCGTGTTCTGTCCCACCTGCTGGGGGTTCAAATACCGAATCCAAGCATGATTTCTGAAGAAGTTGTGGTGATTGCCAATGACTTAACACCATCTGATACTGCACAATTAAACCGTCAGTTTGTAAAAGGATTTGCAACCGATATTGGCGGTCGGACCTCGCATTCGGCGATTATGGCCCGTTCACTGGAAATTCCTGCAGTCGTTGGAACAAAAACAGCAACAGCCGAAATAAAAAATGGCGATTTGGTCATTGTCGATGGTCTAAAGGGGGAAGTGCATATTAACCCTGCAGCTGACCTGGTTGAGGAGTACGGTAAAATCTCTGAACAATATGAGCTGCAAAAAGCAGAATGGGCCAAGCTAGTAAACGAAAAAACGATTTCTGCGGATAATCACCATGTTGAACTAGTGGCCAACATTGGTTCACCCAACGATTTAAAGGCGGTCATCGAAAATGGTGGCGAAGGAGTCGGGCTTTTCAGAACAGAATTCCTCTACATGGGCAGGGATCAACTACCTTCGGAGGAGGAGCAATTTAATGCCTATAAAGCTGTTCTTGAAGGCTTAAATGGCAAGCCGGTTGTCATTCGGACATTGGACATCGGCGGTGACAAAAAACTTCCTTACTTGAGTTTGCCGGAAGAACTGAATCCGTTTTTGGGGGTTCGGGCGATCCGTTTATGTTTAATCGAACAGGATATTTTTCGGACACAGCTGCGTGCCTTGCTGCGGGCCAGCAATTATGGCAATTTAAAAATTATGTTCCCGATGATTGCAACCCTTGATGAGTTCCGGGAGGCAAAGAAAATATTTACCGAGGAAAAACAGAAACTGCTTGCGGACGGGCAGCAGGTTTCCGACCAGATTGAACTGGGAATCATGGTGGAAATCCCTTCTACAGCCGTGTTAGCTGATCAATTTGCTAAAGAGGTTGATTTCTTCAGCATCGGTACCAACGACTTGATTCAATACACGATGGCTGCGGACCGCATGAATCAGGGTGTATCTTACCTGTATCAGCCATACAGCCCATCGATTTTAAGATTGGTAAAGATGGTAATTGATGCAGCCCATGCTGAAGGAAAATGGGCAGGTATGTGCGGCGAAATGGCCGGCGATGAAACCGCCATTCCACTTCTTCTTGGTCTCGGTCTTGACGAATTTTCAATGAGTGCTACATCGATTCTGAGAGCACGTTCACAAATTCGCAAATTGAAAAAAACGGCTATGGAGGAGCTTACCAAGACCGTGCTGCAAATGCAAACCACGAGTCAAGTAATCGAAGCTGTGCACCAAGCAACAAAATAGGTAAGAATGGTTGTAAGAGGTGTTAGTATGTTACCGTTATTCATCAATTTAACAAAGAAAAAAATCGTCATCGCAGGCGGAGGAAAGATTGCTGCCAGGAAGGCAAGGAATCTGGAGGCGGAGGAACCGGAGATCACTTTTATTGCACCCGACTTTTGTAACGATGTCCTAATATTATCCGAAGAAAAGGGCTACACCTTAATCCATCGAGAAGCCAAACCAACTGACTTTAGTGATGCATTTTTCGTTATCTTGGCAACTAATGATCCAAAAATAAATAGGATATTGTCGAAACAGCTTTCCCCGAATCAGTTAGTATGTGTGGTTGACCCTGCGGAGGAAGGAAATGTAATTTTCCCATCAACTCTTCGGCGGGGGCAACTGCAAATTGCCGTCACAACCAATGGGGCGAGTCCCAAATTGACAAGAAAAATAAAACTAGATTTAGAACAGCAATTTGACAGGTCATGGGAAACATACATTAGGTTCCTTTCGCAATGCAGGAGCAAATTAAAAAAGATGGCAATTCCGTTTGAGCAAAAAAATGAGCTTTTGGAAGAGGTTCTTAATGACCGCTATCGGACAGAAGAACCATTGAGAAATGAGATGCTAAGGCGGATTCAATCACTGGAGAAAACTAGCTGAAGAGTGTAGAAGTCATTGTCAAAATGAACCTTGGGTAATGCGAATTGTTTATTAAAATTTTATTTAGAATCATTTCTAATGAATAACAGCCCCCTCCGATAATACGCCTGGATAGAGGGGGTTGTTCCTTTTATAAACTGAACAGCAAAAGTTGGTTTAGATTATTTTATGAGGGGTGGGTATTTTGTGATTATTGACCATTCTTCAAGATACGACTTGTACTGATTGACAACAGCTTCAAAAGATCTTCTTTTGTCCGCGGGATTTGTTTTTGTGTAGGAAAGTAATCATTGTCAATAAGAAATTGATAAAGGTCGAGAATCATCGGCCGCTCTAGGTTTGCCTTTTGAAAAAGGTCTTTCTGGAGAAATATTTCCTCCCTTCCCCCATTTCCAAGAACTTTGCCATCATGTAAGATAATAATCTCATCCGCCCATTCGAAAGCAAAATTGATATCATGGGTCGAGAGGACAATGGTTTTTCCATCACGGTTAATTTGATTTAAAAGATTAATAATCTTTTTCGCATAATAGCTGTCCAGACCGGCAGTTGGTTCATCCAAGATTAGGAGTTCGGGGTCCATGGAAAGCACACAGGCAATGGAAACACGCTTTTTTTGGCCAATACTTAAGGAATGAGTGGCTTTTTTTTGCAGTTCTAAAGTTCCAGTTTCTTTCATCGCCCAGTGAACCAAGCGTTCGATGGCATCTTTGGTCAGTCCCAAATTTCGCGGCCCATAGGAGATATCTTCAAATACAGTTGGAGAAAATAATAGCTCATCCGGATTTTGAAAAATGATTCCTACCTTTTGTCTTAGCGCCTGTAAATACTTCTTCGTATACTGGATCCTCTCCCCTTTAAAGGTAATTGACCCTGATAAAGGCTTAAGAATTCCGTTCAAATGTAAAAAGAAAGTGGATTTTCCTGCTCCATTGTTCCCGAGGATGGCTATTTTTTTTCCTTGGTTTAAGGTGAGGGAAATCCCCTTTAATGCTTCCGTACCATCCCCATAACGATAAATAAGATTGTTAGTTGTGATAATAGGTGTTGTCATATAAGGGGTTCCTCCTTAAAAGGTGAATAGCAAAACGAGCAATAACAGGACAATCATAAAAACACCCAAATTTAGTAAGGAAAGGCTGTACTCTCTTTCACTGCCGATAAACTCTCCATATCCGCCACGGGATTCGACAGCTTGATGTAGCTTAGCCGCTTTCTGAAAGCTTTTTAAAAATAAGGCAGTCGTTAAGTATCCCAAAGAGGTTAAGCCAGTTCTAAACGAAGTATACCCCAGCCTGGAAGACTGCGAATGGTAAATTTCCGCAGCCGTTTCAATTAGTGTAAATAAAAAACGGTAAGTGATCGCAATCATTTCAATGAAAAGCGGAGAGATCCGCCACTTTTTTAATAAATATAGAATTTCCACGAGTGGCGTGGTTAAAATGAGCAGGTATAAACAACTAATGCTGCCAATAGAAACCATAAATAGTTGAAAGGCTGCCCTTACACTCGACATATCTACATAGATGAACAGTTTCCCCATTGAAATATCAAAAATAATTTCGCTGCCGGGTATCGCATTCAGGGAGAAATTAACCATTAGAGGAATTAATCCCAAGAGAATAAAAGTAATCGGAAGAACTAATAATTTTATGTAATATTTTATAGGAATCCTTGCCAGAAGGATCATGATACTCGAAATCAGAAAAACTGTGAAACTTACCTTCATGTCTCTTGCGAATAAAGAGAACAAAAGCATAAACAGCGAAAAAGTAACTTTGTCAAAGGCGTGAATATCGCTGAAACGGTTATGGTAGGCGTACTGGTCAATTAACAACATCGCTATATATCACTTCATATCCTTGTCATGAATTTTGCGCTCTCGATAGGTCCCGATAATAAAACCGATGGCACCGGCACCTATAGCAGCTTGACCGGCAAATAAGAAACTTTCAACTTCACTGCTTGCCGGGGCCCAAAGGTAATTGACCCACGGTTTATAATTTGGCTTCAGAGAATGGACAATATCGGTTGCTCGTCCATCCGTCCCGGAAAAATCCGCTTGACCATGGATGAAAAACGGAATAGCAGTAATGAAGATAAAAACAAGAATTAAAAACGCATTATTTTTCATAGGTTAGCTTCCTCTCTGAAAGGAACTTTTAATAGTTTTAATACTTGAGTATTGTATTTAAATAGTAAATTCATCACGATGACCGTCAAGATAGCTTCACTTATAGCAAGCGGCAGCTGTGTAACTAAGAAAATGCTGGAGAATTTCAAAAAAGACGCTGCCACTCCACCCGTTGCCGCAGGAAAGGCTAATGCCAATTGGAACGAAGTAACAGAATAAGTAGCCAAATCACCTAACAAGGCTCCCGTAAAAAGAGAGACACGGAAAGACAGGCCGAGACGTTTTCCTAGCTGTATGATCCAATAGGCAACAAACGGACCGGCAACCGCCATAGAGAACCCGTTTGCACCGAGCGTTGTTAACCCTCCATGAGCAAGCAGAAGAGCTTGAAATAACAGAACAATGAATCCAAGTACGCTCATGACAATGGGACCGAATAAGGCTGTGCCTAAACCCGTTCCTGTCGGATGGGAGCTGCTCCCGGTAACAGAGGGCAATTTTAAGGCCGAGAGCACAAAGACAAAGGCGCCGGACAGACCTAGCATCATTTTCACTTCAGGTGCATCGGCAACAAGCTTGTGAATTTTTTTCATTCCGGCAAAAAGGAAAGGAAGGTAAATAGCCCACCAGATGATCACCCACTTCAATGGCAGAAATCCTTCAGCAATATGCATGGCATAAGCCGATTGATACGAATTAAGCCAAAAATAGATCGTAGCCGCTAATACTAAAATGGGGACAGTCCTCCGAAAAGGTTTTTTCTTCACTTCTCTCACTCCTTTAAATTGTAAAAAAAAGCATTCTGAACGTTAGGTTAGTTCAGAATGCTTTGGCTTTGTGACATTTTGAACATACCTATATCCCGTAGGCAGTTAAAACTTGAAAAACAGGCAGGTTTCCTGACTCATTGTCATCGCAGAACCGCGCCTTCCCTAGTCAAGGTTTTAAATTGACTAAGTGGCCTTCTTGCGGACTGCTCCAAATTACAGTGGCGGGAACCGTGCTGGAATTTAACCAGCTTCCCTTTTACGTTGATTAATTAATCAACACCCGTTTTCCCATGATTAAATTGTTATCACTAAGTATAGCCTTGTGTTTTTCGAGTTGTCCATGGAATATTTGTGACAGAAAGTTCAAAAATCCCTCGATAACAAGTCATATCTAAGTTCTAGCCAGTTGTGAATTTTTTGACAAAAATTGTTCACTTGTTAATTGTCAAATGTTGCTGTTTAATGATACTGACCTTTAAAAAAGTGAATAGGTAATACGTAAAAGTGCTCCGTTTTAAGGAGATAAAAGGGAAATCGGTTAGAAACCGATGCAGCCCCCGCTACTGTAACGCAAACGAAATTGTAGAATTCCACTGGAAAACCGGGAAGGGACAAGAGTAGGATGAAGCGAAGCCAGGAAACCTGCTTTTACGTTGTATCTTGTTCTTCGGAGGGAAGAATAGTGATAGCGTTGCAGTTAAAGACGTGTATCATTCGCTACTGTTAAAAAGCCTTAGCCACCTCCGATGGACTAAGGCTTTTTTGTATTGAAAGGAAAAGATGGAGGGGAAATGATGAAGGGAAAATTATTTGTGATTGGCTGCGGTCCGGGAAGTATGGAGCATTTGACAAAACGAGCGATAGATGCCGTAAGAGAGAGTGATTTCATCGTTGGTTATAAAACCTATGTGAACCTTATTAAAGACTTAATTACCACACAGGAAATCGTCAGTACGGGAATGTCGGAGGAAGTGGAACGGGCACAAGAAGCTGTCAAGTTGGCCAAAACCGGGAAAAAGGTAGCTGTGGTTTCAAGTGGTGATGCCGGTGTGTATGGAATGGCCGGTCTGGTATATGAGGTGCTGACCCAGCAAGGGTGGTCTGGCAAGACAGGAGTTGAAGTAGAAATTATTCCAGGTGTTTCCGCGATTCACTCAAGTGCGTCCTTATTGGGAGCCCCGATCATGCATGATTCCTGCACCGTAAGTTTAAGCGATCACTTAACCCCGTGGGAGATCATTGAAAAACGTTTAGAGGCCGCGGCAATGTCCGATTTTGTTATTGCGCTTTATAATCCCAAAAGCGGGAAAAGGACACGTCAAATCGAAGAGGCACAAAGAATTCTATTAAAATATAAATCACCTGATACACCAGTGGGATTGGTGAAAAGTGCTTATCGGCAAAAGCAACAAATTGTGATCACCAATTTAAAGGAAATGCTGGACCATGAAATTGGCATGCTTACCACCGTCATTATTGGAAACTCTGCAACCTTTGTTCATGATAACAAGATGATTACCCCAAGAGGTTATGAAAAAAAATACTCCCTAACTGATGCGGAGCAAGCTCTAGTTAAACATGAAAGACTGAAATCTGAACATGAACCATGGGCACTTCATCAAGGACAAGCCGATTAAGTAAAGTGGTCACAAAGAAAGTTATTTTGGGGAGGAATTATCGTGAAAGCTGTTTTAATGGTGGCCCACGGAAGCCGCGACCAAGAGGCAAATGATCAAGTCCGCCGAGTTATACATAATTTGAACCATTCATTAGATCCGGCACTTCTGCTGGAACTCTGTTTTTTGGAGCTTGAGGCACCAGGGATTGACCAAGGCATTGCAAATTGCGTGGCCAAGGGAGCGGAAGAAGTTGCGCTGATTCCCATCATGCTGCTGCAGGCCAGTCATTCGAAAATCCATATTCCAAATGCCATTGATCAGGCAAAAAAGAAATATCCTAATATTCATTTTAGCTACGGCAGACCGATTGGAATCCATCCGGCTGCGCTCGAAATATGTCAGACACGGCTTGAGGAGTGTGGTGAGGAACTAAGAAATCCAGATCCCAAAGCCGCTGTGCTTGTCGTTGGCAGAGGCGGAAGTGATCCTGATGCCAATAGTGATTTATACAAAATTTCCCGATTATTATGGGAACAGCTCGATTATAAATGGGTTGAAACCGCCTTTTTTGCCGTGACAGATCCGTCAGTAGAAGAGGGAATTAACCGCTTAATAAAGCTTGAAGCCAAAAAGATTATCATTCTTCCCTACTTCTTATTTACGGGGGTATTAATCAAGGAACTTGAAAGAATGGTAGAGCAATTAAAAATAAAATATCCTGATTGTCAGTTTAAACTTGCGGGTTTTTTTGGCTTTCATCCAAACTTGGAAGTTATTTTAAAAGAACGAATCAATGAGGCACTTAAGGAAGATGTCAGAATGAATTGTGATACCTGTCAATATCGTTTTGAAGCAAGCAAGCATACGGGGCACCACCATCATCATCATGAACCAGGACACCATCATGATCACCACCATAACACTGAAAACCATCATGACAGGGACGATCATCACTGCCATGATCATTGTCAACATGGCGAAAGCCAACATCACGATGGACATGATGGTCAAAAAGGCATCTGAGGCAACCGATGATTCTACTGATTGCCGGTACAAGTGATGCTCGGGATCTGGGTCTCCAAATAAAAGCAAGAGGCTTTTCCCAAATCGCAACGGTGGTATCGCCCAATGCGGCAAAAGAATGGCGCGATGCTGAAATTTCCGTACGGGTTGGCAGGTTAACGGCGGAGAAAATGAAAGATATTATTGCCCAAAATCAGATCACCGCCATTGTCGATGCCAGTCATCCCTTTGCGGATGAAGCCAGTATAAATGCGATTGCGGCTGCCAAGCATTGTGGGATTCCTTATATCCGCTTTGAGCGGGAATCAGTAAGGATAAACAACCCCTCCATCTCCTATGTCGATAGTTATCAAGAAGCAGCAGAACTTGCTGCAGGGAAAAAAGGGGTGGTATTTTTGACAACCGGAAGCAAGACGCTTCCAGTGTTCGCCGATAAGCTTCTTCCATTGCCAGATGTCAGAATGATAATCCGTCTCCTTCCGCAAAAAGAGAACTTGGAAACATGTGAAAGGCTACACATTCCCCAGAAGAATATCGTGGCGATGCAAGGACCATTTACGAAGGAATTTAACAAAGCCTTGTTTGCGTTATATAAGACAACGGTGATGATTACAAAAGAAAGCGGAAAAGTCGGGTCTTTAGAAGAGAAACTGACAGCTGCTTTGGAGCTGGGAATTGATGCGATCATCATCAAACGCCCTACTGTCGATTATGGAACCGTATATTGGACGTTTGAAGACGTGATTCATCATTTAAAAGGTGTAGAAAGGGAAGGGAACCATGATTGATTTTAAAACGGAGTTTAAACCATATACCATTCAACCACAAAAAATTGAGGGCCGGAGCTTTGAAATAATTGACGAGGAAATTGGCAGTCACTCCTATACAGCGGAACAATACCCGATCGTTCAAAGGGTCATTCATTCCTCAGCCGATTTTGAACTGGGGAAAAGCTTACGATTTCATCTCGATGCCATTCAGGCCGGGATCCATGCGATCAAAACGGGGAAAAAAATTGTTACCGATATCAAGATGGTAAGTGTCGGGATTAACAAACGCCGAATTGAAAAATTTGGCTGTACGATCCATGAATATATTACCGATGAAGAAGTTGTCAAGGAAGCACGTGCTTTAAATGTTACCAGATCCATTATCGCCATGCGAAAAGGGATAAAGGAAGCGGAAGGTGGTATTTTTGCAATCGGAAATGCCCCAACTGCCTTGCTGGAATTAATCCGTCTGATAAAACAGGGGGCACCAAAGCCGGGATTGATCATTGGGTTTCCTGTCGGCTTTGTCTCGGCAACAGAATCAAAGGAAGAGCTGATGAAATTAGATATTCCGTTTATTACCAATAAAGGGAGGAAAGGCGGGAGTACGGTTGCTGTAGCAGCCGTAAATGCCATTGCCATTATGGCAGAAAGGGTGGAATGATGTTAGATCAACAGACCCAGCCACTTAGATTTGGATATACAACGGGAGCCTGTGCAACCGCAGCGACGAAGGTAGCTTTAATCGCCTTGATTACCGGGGAAAGCCAAGAAGAAGTGACGATTTTGATTCCTGCCGGTAACCAGGTGAAATTCACCATTGAGGAAATGGTCATTTCCAAGGGCCAAGTAACCGCAGGAATTATTAAGGATGGCGGTGATGATCCTGATGCCACACATGGTGCGCTCATTCAATCAACCGTTTCCTGGAGGAAAGATGACAGAATTGCTTTAGATGGAGGCAAGGGTGTAGGCCGCGTCACGAAAGAAGGTCTTCCAATTCCTGTAGGAGAGGCGGCGATCAATCCCGTCCCAAGACAAATGATTGAAGCAGTGGCGGGAGAGATCTTGCGGCAGTATGGTGTGGGGAACGGTGTATCGATTATGATTTCTGTTCCAAAAGGCGAGGAAATTGCCAAAAAAACTCTTAATGGAAGATTGGGGATTATTGACGGTATCTCGATATTGGGGACCCGTGGAATCGTCGTCCCTTTTTCAGCAGAGGCCTATACAGCAAGTATTTCCTTGGCGATCAAGGTAGCTAGAAAAGCAGGCTGTGAGCATGTCGTCTTAACGACTGGAGGACGTAGTGAAAAATATGCGATGAAACAGTATTCCTACCTGCCGCAAGTGGCTTTTATTGAAATGGGTGACGTTGTTGGATTTGCCCTTGAAGAATGTAAGCAGCAAGGGATCAAGCAGGTATCGCTGGTCGGAATGGTTGGCAAGTTTTCCAAAATTGCACAAGGGAAAATGAACGTCCATGCGAGAAAGATTGATATAAATTTTTCCTTTCTTGCCCAAATTGCCAAAGAAGCAGGAGTAAAAGAAACCATTCTGCCGGACATTGTCCGGGCGAATACAGCCGCAAAAGTGGCTGAAATCATGATCGGGATCGGAAATTACCAGTTCTTTCAGTTAATATGTGAATACTGCTGCCAATCAGCTTTGGCTGAAATTGGTGGAGGACTGAAGGTGGAAACAAGCCTTTATACCCTTTCAGGTGACTTCTTAGGAAAGGCGGAACGACAGTGAACCAGTCAGTTAAATTAATCGGAATTGGAGACGGCGGCCAGGAAAGCTTATTGCCCATTTATCAGAGATGGATTGATGAAAGTGAGAGATTAGTAGGCGGGGAGCGCCATTTAGCTTTTTTCCCCCAATATAAAGGTGAAATAGTAGCGATCAAGGGCAAATTGGAACAGCTTCTGGAACGGTTGCAAAAGGAACCGAAAAATACAGTCATCCTGGCTTCCGGGGATCCCTTGTTTTACGGTATTGGTAACAAGCTCTCAAGCAGTATAGAGTTGGAAATATATCCCCATGTCAGTTCGATTCAGCTTGCTTTTGCTAAAATAGGTGAGCCTTGGCATGATGCTTATGTCACCAGTATTCATGGACGATCGATGAAAGGATTGGCACAGCGGATTGATGGAAAATCAAAGGTCGCTGTCTTGACGGATAAGGTAAACACCCCCGCGGCCCTGGCCGACTACTTATTATCATTTGGGATGAACGAGTACCGTCTTTTTGTTGCTGAAAACCTTGGCGGTGAAACGGAAAAGGCTGGCTGGTATAACCTTGAAGAAGCAAGAAAAAAGGAATTTTCCCCCTTAAATATTGTGGTTCTGAAAAAGTCAGGATTAGCACCACGTTGGCCGGTCGGGATAGATGATGAAGAGTTTTTCCAGCGAAAGCCGGAAAAAGGCCTAATAACCAAAAAGGAAGTGCGAATTCTTTCTTTGGCCGCACTCGGTTTACAAGCGGACAGTATCGTTTGGGATATCGGAACCTGTACCGGTTCACTCGCAATCGAAGCTGCAAGAATTGCCAGAGAAGGCATGGTTTATGCCATTGAGAAAAACAACAATGACTTGGCGAATTGCCAAAAAAACATGATGAAATTTCGCACCGATCTAACGCTTGTCCATGGGAAGGCACCAGATGGGCTGTCACCATTCGCTGACCCTGATGCTGTCTTTATTGGTGGGGCTTCAGATGCTCTTTCGCCAATATTGGATGTTTGCTATGATCGGCTGAGACCTGGAGGAAAAATTGTTATCAATGCGGCCACTATTGAAAAACTATATGATGCCGTCACAATGTTGAAAGAACGAAAATTTTCCGTGAGCATCACCCTTGCACAAATATCAAAAAGCAAGCCGGTACTGCAGTTAACAAGATTTGCAGCCTTTAACCCTATTTACATTATTACCGGTACTCGGGAGGGAGAATCATAATATGCTTGGCAGGTTATATGGATTGGGAGTTGGACCGGGAGATCCGGAATTGATTACGGTTAAAGCAGCGAGAATTTTACAGGAATCTTCTGTGATTGCTTTCCCAAAGAAACGAGACGGTCACAACAGCTATGCCTATTATATTGTCGACACATATATAGACCAAGAGGAAAAGGAAATGTTGGGGTTGATTTTTCCAATGACTAAAGACCCTGAAGAACTGAATCAGAAGTGGTCACATTCTGTTGAACAAATTTGGGAGAAGCTGGCCGCAGGGAAAGATGTGGCTTTTGTAACTGAAGGAGATCCTCTCCTGTTTAGTACCTTTATCTTTATGATGAATCTAATGAGAGACAGACACCCGGAAGCGGTTATTGAAATAGTACCGGGGATTACTTCCATGGGTGGAGCCGCGGCAAGGCTCGGTATCCCGCTCGCTGACGGTGAAGACCATGTGGCGATTATTCCAGCTTGCGATGACTACGATACGATGAAAAAGGCCATCAATGATCATGATTGCATCGTATTTATAAAAGTAGCCAAAGTAAAAGACCTGATGTTACAGGTGCTGAAAGACCTGAACTTACTGGATCGGGCATATGTCGTCACAAAAGTGACCTCTGAAGATGAGATCATTTGGAAAACCAATGAACTCGCAGGAGTGGAGTTGGAATATTTATCGCTGATGGTGGTGAGAAAGTAATGAAGCTATTTATTGTTGGAGCTGGTCCCGGGGATCCGGATTTAATTACCGTCAAGGGGTTAAAGCTTCTAAAGGAAGCAGATGCCATTTTTTATGCTGATTCGCTTGTAAATGATGCGCTGCTGACAGAAGTCAAGCCACAAGCGGAAATTATTAAAACAGCTCCGCTTCATCTGGAAGAAATCGTAGATAGGATGGAAGGGCGTTTGCTGGAGGGAAAAAAGGTTGTTCGCCTACATACAGGGGATCCGGCGATGTATGGTGCCATAATGGAACAAATGGCGCTCCTGAAGGAAAGGAATATCGACGTTGAAATTGTCCCTGGTGTGAGCTCCGTATTTGCTTCGGCAGCGGCTGTTGGTGCAGAGTTGACGATTCCGGACCTTACCCAAACGGTGATCTTGACAAGAGTGGAAGGACGGACTCCGGTCCCGGAACGTGAAAAATTGCGGGAATTGGCTGCACACCATTGTACCATTGGCTTGTTTTTAAGTGCTGCTTTAACGAAAGTAGTTGTGTCAGAATTTATTGCAGCCGGTTGGCGCGATGATACGCCTGTTGCTGTCGTATACCGGGCAACCTGGCCTGACCAAAAGATTATCCGGACAACACTGGCGCAATTGGAGCAGGCGATGAAGGCTGAAGGCGTCCGTAAGCAGGCGATGATTTTGGCAGGATGGGCACTGGATGAACGTATTTTGGAGCAGGAATATCGTTCCAAACTTTATGATAAGGCTTTTCCCCATGGATATCGGGGTGTGAAAGGATGAATCTGCAGCTTGGTCCATATGCCGTTGTAGCGATTACCAAAAACGGAGCAGAACTTGCCGGGAAATTACAGAATTCGTTGGGCAATACTGATATTTATGTGAAAAGAAAGTTTTTGAAAGAATCAGAGAGCAATGCTGCCGCATTTGCCTTTGATGGAAGTGCGAGCGAATTGATCGGAAGACTTTTTCAATCCTATAAAGGCTTGATCCTGCTCTTTTCATTAGGTGCGGCTGTCCGTTTGATTGCTCCGTATTTAAAAGATAAGAAGACTGACCCGGCGGTCGTTGTCGTTGATGAACAAGGAAAATATGCCATCAGCGTGGCTTCCGGACATCTTGGCGGGGCCAACCAATTAACGGAGCGTGTGGCCGAAATACTTCAGGCCCATTCAGTCATTACCACTGCATCTGACCGGCAAAAAACCATTGCGGTCGATTTATTGGGAAAAGAATTCGGCTGGACGTGGGAATCACCGGAAAATTTAACGGCGGTCAGCGCTGCCGTTGTAAATGGAGAGCGTGTTGTCATTATTCAAGAATCTGGGGAAAGAAACTGGTGGCCGGAAAAAGTGGAATTGCCAGCAAATCTTAAGCTCGTTGGGGATTTTAGCACTGCCTTGGCCGCAAAGCCTGATGCAGTCATTTGGATCACGCACCGCTTAATCAGTCATCAGGAATTAGCGGCCTTCCCTGTTTCCATCATCTATCGTCCGAAAGTGCTTGTTTTAGGGATGGGCTGTAACCGGGGTACTTCCGAGCAGGAAATTGAAGCTGTTATTAAGGAAACACTGGCTGAGTTAAAGTTCTCAATTAATAGTGTTAAAGCCATATGTACCATTGATATAAAAAAAGATGAGCCGGGGTTATGGAAAATCGTTCATAATCATGGCTGGGAATTTCATTATTACACCTCGGAAGAATTAAATTCAGTCAAGCTGGAGGCGCCATCGACGACTGTCTTTCACTATACGGGAGCATATGGAGTCAGCGAGCCGGCGGCCAAATTATATAGTGGTGCTGCAAGCCTCGCGGTAGTAAAAAAGAAATCTGGTAATGTGACCATCTCAGTTGCTGTCAGAGCAAATAAAGTCGGAAGTTTTTTTGAAACATGCCAGAAAAGGGGTGAAATTGTTGAGTTCAAATAGATTAGTCATTGCCGGAACCGGAAGCGGGGTAGGCAAAACAACCCTTACAATCGGCTTAATGGCGGCCCTGAGAAAGAAAAGCTTGCAAGTACAAGGGTATAAATGTGGACCTGATTATATTGATCCCTCCTATCATACAGCGGTCACAGGCAGACCTTCACGAAATTTGGACAGCTGGATGCAGGAACATGACTTGGTGAAAGACATTATCCGGCGATCCAGTGCGGATGCTGATATTTCGATCATTGAGGGCGTCATGGGACTCTTTGATGGAAAAGCCCCCACCTCAAATGTCGGAAGTACAGCGGAAATTAGTGTCATTACCCAAAGTCCTGTCATCCTGGTTGTTAATTGTGCCAGCATGGCCCGCAGTGTAGCTGCGATTGTCAAAGGGTTTCAATCTTTCGCCCCTAAGGTAAATATTGTGGCTGTTATCGCCAACAAGGCGGGGAGCGAGGGACACTACCAGCTGGTAAAAACCGCGGTGGAACAGGAGTGTCACATCCCTGTTATTGGGTACTTAAAGGCAGATACGGCTGTTAAAATACCAGAACGGCATTTGGGACTTATTCCTTCCATTGAGCGTGGTGAATTGGACCCCTTCTTTGAAAAACTTGGAGAACTAGTGGCAGAAACCATTGATCTTGATCAATTAATGGCCTTATCGGAGGCACCGCCGATCGTTACAACCACCCCGTCCATTTTTGCACGGAGACAGAAGCAAACTGTAAAGATTGCGGTGGCACAGGATGCAGCGTTTAATTTTTATTATCAGGAAAATCTTGACTTGCTGTCGGCGTTCGGAGCGGAATTATCTTTTTTTTCACCATTAAATGATGAACCGCTTCCAAATGAGGCTGCCGGGCTGTACCTAGGCGGCGGGTTTCCGGAAGAATTTGCAGAAATTTTATCAATGAGGTCAGACGTGAAGGCGTCTATACGGACTGCGATTAAGAATGGTCTGCCTACGATTGCCGAGTGTGGCGGATTTATGTATCTTACCGAAGCGATCGAAACGAAAGATGGGAAAAGCTTTGATATGGTCGGTACCATCCCAGGAAAAGTAGTGATGCAAGGCCATTTAGTTGCCCTTGGATACCGTGAAATTACGGGAAGATCCGGGAATCCCTTTTTATCTCAGGGGATGTCAGCCAAAGGACATGAATTCCATTATTCTGTTTATGTATCGCAGGCAGAGACGCCGTATGCCTACGAAACAATAAGCAGGAGAAAATCCCAGCCGGAAGGATACATGAATGGGAACCTCGTTGCCGGGTATAGCCATTTTTACTTTGCCTCCTGTCCGAAAATGGTGGAAAATTGGATTAACAAGTGTAAGGAGTGGAACAGCAGATGACGAATGCCCAGCGGTTAATGATTCAAGCGACCAATTCCGATGCTGGCAAGAGCGTATTAGTTACCGCGTTTTGTCGGATCTTTGCCCAAGATGGTTATAAAACAGCGCCTTATAAATCTCAGAACATGGCATTAAATTCCTACATTACTGTTGATGGTTTTGAAATCGGCCGTGCCCAGGGTGTTCAGGCGGAGGCTGCCGGGATTTTGGCAACGACAGACATGAACCCGATTTTAATCAAGCCGAGCCGGGAAAACGAATCCCAAATTGTTGTCAATGGCAAACCATATAGAAATATGGCTGCTTTTGAATATCGCGAGGATTTTTTTTACAAAGGGTTGGAACTCATAAAGGCATCTCTGGAGAGACTGGACCAACAATATCAACGAATTATCATTGAAGGCGCCGGGAGTCCTGCCGAAATCAACTTAAATGATCGTGAATTAGTTAATATGCGGGTAGCTAAGCTGGCCAACGCTCCGGTCATCCTCGTAGGGGATATTGAAAAGGGCGGGGTATTTGCCAGTTTAGTAGGTACATTGCAATTACTGTCAGAGGAAGATCGGCGGCGAATTATCGGTGTGGTGATTAATAAATTTCGCGGTGACATCGCTCTATTGCAGCCGGGCCTTGATTGGTTCGAACAGTATACAGGTGTACCAGTTCTTGGTGTTGTTCCTTATCTTCCTAATTTAACTATCGAGGCGGAGGATTCCTTGATTCTCGATAGCTATACGGCGCAGCAAGATTTGACGAAAGATCTTGATATTGCCGTGATTCGCTATCCGAAAATATCCAATTTCATTGATATCGATCCGTTCTTCGCAGAATCAGACTGTGATGTAAGGTTTGTGAGCAAACAAGATCAGCTGAAAAGCCCGGATATCATTATTCTGCCGGGGAGTAAAAATACGATTGAGGATTTGCAATTCCTCGAGCAAAGTGGGTTGAAAGAAGCCATTTTAGCTTTACAAGCAAAAGGGAATACCATTGTATTTGGAATTTGCGGTGGCTTTCAAATGCTTGGGGAGGAGATTCTCGACCCGGATCATATAGAAACAACCTGTGAAAAAATGGCGGGGTTGGCCCTTCTTCCGATTCATACCGTTATGACCACGGAAAAGACAACCGTTCTATCTAAAGGGGTTGTGACCTATCAAAATAAGCAATTTACGATTAACGGGTACGAGATTCATATGGGACAAACTCACTTGAAAGGTAATGCCGTCCCGTTCATTAAAATGGAAAAGGGATGCGATGGGTGCAAGCATTCATCCGAAAAGGTACTCGGTTCTTATTTTCATGGAATCTTCCATAATGATGAATTTCGTGCCTATTTCTTAAATAAGGTAAGGGAAAGCAAAGGTTTGGCACCTTTAACGGAACGTGTTGCTTTCAGCCAACTACGGGAGGATGCCTTCGATCGTCTTGCAGAGCATGTAAGGCAGCATGTAAAAATGGAATTCATTACTCAAAAAATGAAACAATTTCAGCAGCGGGAAAGTTAGCGGATGAAGACAAAAACAACATTTTACTGCATTTTTTAATAGAAAGGAAAAGGTCGGATGAAGAGCGGAAAAGTATTTTTAGTCGGGGCCGGACCCGGGGATGCTAAGCTTATCACAGTTTACGGTTTGGAATGTATCAAGAAAGCGGATGTCATCGTCTATGACCGCCTGATTAAAGAGGAACTATTACATTTTGCAAAGCCAACAGTTGAGTTAATCTTTTGTGGGAAATTCCCGGGAAATCATACGATGGTTCAGGATCGAATTAATAGTATATTAGTCAAGAAGGCATGTGAAGGGAACATCGTTACACGGTTAAAAGGGGGTGACCCATTTGTTTTCGGCCGAGGGGGTGAAGAGGCGGCAATTTTAGCCGAGAACTCAATTCCATATGAGATTGTTCCCGGTGTCACCTCGAGTATTGCCGCTTCCGCCTATGCCGGGATTCCGGTTACCCATCGGGGGTATGCCTCTTCTTTTGCTATGATTACCGGGCATGGTCGTCTTTATAAGGAGCCGGATAAGATCAATTGGCGGGCCCTTGCGACGGGAATTGACACGCTTGCCTTTTATATGGGGATTCGAAATCTTGACTATATATGTGAACAACTGATAAACAACGGAAGAAAGGCAGACACGCCGACAGCCGTGATTGAATGGGGGACAACGGAATATCAACGGACGGTAACCGGTACCTTGGAGACGATTCACTCCAAAGTGGAAAAAGAACAAATAACCAACCCGGCTATCATTTTGGTCGGAAATGTTGTTCAATTAAGAAAACAGCTTAAATGGTTTGAAGAGGAAAAGTTGAACGAGCCACTTCCCGTTTTTTTACAGGAATAGACAGGACTTTTTCGAGGAGAAACATTATGAAGCTTATTTTTCTCAGACATGGACAAACAGATTGGAATGTGCAAAGAAGAATCCAAGGATGTCAAGACACGGAATTAAATCAAACAGGTAGAGAGCAAATTAAGCGAATAGCTGTTGAGACAAAGGAACCTTGGCAGGTATCGCGGATTATTTCCAGTCCATTGGCAAGAGCACGGCAATCGGCGGATATTTTTAGTTCTGTCCATCAAGTTCCTGTCAGCGTTTCTCGTTTTTTTCGGGAACGGCATTTTGGTTTTTTGGAAGGTCAATCCATAGAGGACATAGAGAGGAAATATTTGATTGACTGTGAAGAAATTCCTGACAGCCGCTTTGGGATGGAGCCATTGGATCAAGTCAAGGTAAGAGTCATAAAAGGGATCAATATGCTAAAGGAAACTCATCAAAAACAAACACTTTTGATTATTACCCATGGCAGTATTATCAAATTGCTGGGGAATATATATGGCTATGACATGGGGATCATCACAAATGGCGGATATATCGAATTGGAATTGAATGACGAGAATAGTTTTTGGTGGGATTCCTACTATATGGATAAGTTTGAGGATATGCGCAAGTTTTGATAAAAGTGGATACAATTTTTCATGATTGAGATGGCTGGGGGGAATGCTGCTTGAAATGGCCAGCGCATGGAGCAAATTTAAATTATTTATTTGAAGCCTTAAAGATGCCTAAACCTGAAAGAATCATTGACTTCAGTGCCAATATTAATCCTCTTGGACCACCTCCATTGTTAAAAGAGCAATGGCATCAATTATATGATAGGATATCCGATTATCCTGACCCGATGGGATTTCTGTTAAAAAAAAGAATTGCCGAGAGGGAAGGATTGCTGGCAGAGCAGGTTTTAATCGGAAATGGTGGAGCTGAAATCATCTCGTTAATAGGCCGGATGCTCTCCGGCAAAAGGGTTGTCATTGTCCAACCTGCTTTTTCTGAATATGAAAAGGTCTGCCGGGTGAATGGATGTTCCATTGAATATCATCAGCTAAAACCGGATCATTGGGAGTGGGCGGACGAGGGCCTGGATCGAAAACTTGAACATGCAGATGCTATGTTTTTTTGTAATCCAAGCAACCCAACCGGCGTTTATTACCCAAAAACAGTTGTCCTCCATTTGCTGGAGAAATGCGCAACAAATAACTGTCTTTTGATTGTGGATGAAGCTTTTTACGATTTTGTTCCCACCTATGAGAGCATTGTCGAATATATGAAGGATTTCGCAAATTTACTGGTGATTCGCTCAATGACCAAAATGTTTGCCATTCCGGGGATCCGGCTTGGTTATTTGCTGGGAGATCCAACCATGATTAAAGAGATTGGTAAATTTCAACCTGAATGGAGTATAAATGCCCTTGCTTTAATGGTAGGGGAATGGTGTCTTTCCAGCGAAAACCATATAACCAAAACAATTAAGCTGATTGAAGCAGAAAAAGCAAGGCTGACAGATTTTTATGTTGCGGAAAACTTCCTAGTTTCTCCGTCCAGTACGAACTTTTATTTGCTAAGAGACCCTTCATTGGAAGACCAATTTCCGTTTTATCAATTTCTCATCACACAAGGGATGATTCCCCGTCATACGATGAATTTCGTCGGACTGGAAGGGACGTGGATGAGGTTTGCCATCAAATCACCAGATGCCAATGACCAGTTGGTCGGGGCGATTGTCGCATGGCGAAATCTTTAATAGAAGGGCCTTTAAGTTTTTTCGTCTATCATCAGCCATCAAGACATGTAAGGAGAGGTATGTCAAATGAGAATCTATACACGTACAGGAGACAAAGGGCAAACAAGTATCATTGGCGGCAGAGTGGATAAAGATGACATTCGTGTCCAAGCGTATGGAACCGTCGATGAGGTGAACTGCTTTCTGGGCCAGGCCATAACCCAACTGGATGGAGAGCTTTTCCAGGATATTTTGGCTGACCTTGAAACCATTCAGCATGAACTATTTGATTGTGGAGGAGATTTAGCCAATGTTACTGCCACCCGTCCTTTAAAGCTGAAAAAAGCATCAGTGGACAAGCTGGAAAAGAAGATTGACCTGTTGATGGCGGAAGCTCCTAACATTGAACATTTTATTTTACCAGGAGGAACTCCGGCCGCTGCGTCCATCCACATCGCCAGGGCAATCACACGAAGAGCCGAAAGATTAGTTGTTTCATTAAGGAAAGCTTCCCCCGAGATTTCGGAAACCGCTTTGCAATACTTAAATCGCTTATCCGACTACTTCTTTGCCCTGGCGCGAGTAATCAATTTTCGTCTACATCACAAAGATGTTGAATATATCCGCAGCGCTAAAGTATTCAGAACAGGCAAACGTCTCAAGGAAAAATAGAGACAAAGAACAAAAGCTGGTGTCAGGCAACTTGGAGATTTCTAACAAACTGTCCACCCCACACGGACATTTGTCCACGGATGGTGCCTGACACCATTTAAAGGCGGTACAAACTAAATACCTCCTGCCAATTCCACTTGCCGTAATACGAACTGGCCAGGGTTATGTTTTTTATCCAATGTTTCCCCACATTTCTCCCATCTGAAAACATGACATCGGCGGTTCGTGGATTTGTATTACTGATCCAAAATAACTGTCGGTTGAAAAACTCCGGTGCATAATCGCCTTCATTTAATTCAGGGTAGCTGGCCGGCTTGGCCTTTCCGGTAGAAGCATTTACTTTAAACAAACTTGGTAGGGGTCTTAGATGCAATGGGGCTTGTTCATCTTCAACCAGGCGGGAAACAAATAACCAGCCGTCGTTTTTCCAGGTAAAGTCACCGTCGACCAAGCCATCCGGTGTGTAGACAAGTCCTTTTGTGGAGGTGGCCTGGATGGCCCGCAATTGTTTGTTTATGTTTGCTTCTCGGCCAGTCCCGCTAATATAGGCAAGAATGTTCTTCTTTGGTGCCCAGCGAAACCAATCTATTTCATCGATGCGGCGAAATAATTTTCCGTCCGCGGAAAGGATGCAAAGCGTGTTGCTGTCTGCAGATACTGAGGCGGTCGGGACAAGTAAAAAGCTAAGCCATCTGTGGTCGTGTGACCACTTAAACTGGCTTGTACTGACCACAATTTCATTGCTTCCAACCGGCACCGTATAAAAGTGATTGATTACAGGTTCCTGTTGATTTTTCCCTAACATCACTTGGTATAAAAGAATATCAGAATTGAGCAGTTGATTTTTCTTTTTTGAGACTAATAGGCCGTCACCGCTTGGCAACCAGGAAAAGTTTTCGATTGACTTCGCGACGAGACGAATAGATAAGGTCTCTGAAGGTTCTATCGTTAATACATATACATCATTCTGTATCATAAAACTCAGTTCCGTTTTCCTTGGCGACCACTGAAAATGGTTACTTACCTCTTCCTTCACTTTTAAGTGTTTGTTGGTCGGAAGATGATAAAGCCACAGTTCGTCGGGATTTCTGCTGTCCTTTCTCCCCCTTAAGTAGGCGATCCAGCTGCCATCCTTGGACCATTTCGGAAAGCGGATATATTCCCTGTTCGTCAGCCGTCTTTCTTGCTTATCGATTTTCAACCAGAGGTCGTCATTTCTGATAAAAGCCGCCAGCATTGGTTTCGCTGCAGAAACCTGTACATGATGGCATGGAAAAAAAACTAAGCAGCACAACCAGCAATCTAATCAACTTTTTTAGCATGAAAATCACCTCATGTTAGTTTGTGCAATTTTTAGGGTTAACAAAATAAAAATTTGTGCTAAAGTGAAATGAGAATCTTTCATATGGAGGGATTATCCATGTTAGAAAATAGTTTTGTAATGGTTGCGATTATCCTTATAATAAATATTGTTTACGTATCATTTTTTACGATCAGAATGATTCTAACGCTAAAAGGCCAGCGTTATTTAGCTGCCTGTCTGAGTATGGTGGAAGTGGTCATTTACGTACTCGGACTTGGACTGGTTCTAAAAAACCTTAATGAAATCCAGAATTTGATTGCCTATGCCGTCGGGTACGGCATCGGCGTAATTATCGGGATGAAAATTGAAGAAAAGCTGGCATTGGGCTATATTACAGTCAATGTCATTACTACTGAGTGGGATAAAGACTTGCCTAAACTCATAAGGGAAAAGGGCTACGGGGTCACGGACTGGCAGGCCCATGGTCTGGAGGGAAACCGGATGGCAATGCAAATTTTGACTCCGCGAAAATTAGAATTAAAGCTTTATGACACCATCAAAAGTCTGGACCCAAAAGCCTTTATCATATCATACGAGCCAAAAACGATTCACGGCGGTTTTTGGGTGAAATCAGTGAAACGAGGGCAGCTGTTTAAATGAGTAAAAAGAAATTTGAAGTCAGGGAATATGAAAGTATTGATGAATGTCTTAATAGAATGAAACAGGAAGGATACGTACCAGTTCGCAGGATTGAGAAGCCGATTTTTCAAGAAATAAAAAAAGGAAATGAGGCAATTTATGAACCAGTCGGTCGACAAATCGTCTTTGAGGCAAAGTTAATTAAGTAAAACCCGAACGTTTTACTGAATAAGATAAATTATCGTTCGATTTATTTATTGACACCTTGATGATTTACCTGTTAAGATAAAGGTAGTCAATAAGAAATTCCATTACCCTCGTATATCCATGGGAATATGGCCCATAAGTTTCTACCCAATAACCGTAAATTATTGGACTATGAGGGAAAGTCAATATGTTCGGCAACCGGAGGGCGTAGGCCCTTGCTTTGTGTTGACCTGATTTTTTCTATGCCCGGGCAAATGGCTTTCTCTTTTTTGAGAGGCTGTTTGCTTCGGGTTTTTTAATTGGCAAATGGCGGCAAGCCACGTACATAGGTATACCTAAAAAAGGGGGGCTTTGGATGACACAGGTTGGAGTGATTATGGGAAGTAAATCGGATTGGGAAACGATGAAGCATGCTTGCGATGTGCTGGAGCAACTGGGGGTTAGCTATGAAAAAAAAGTGGTATCTGCCCATCGGACACCTGATTTGATGTTTACATACGCAGAAGAGGCGAGAGATAGGGGCCTAAAAGTTATTATTGCCGGTGCAGGGGGAGCAGCGCATCTTCCGGGAATGGTGGCCGCTAAAACAACGTTGCCAGTCATTGGCGTTCCCGTTCAATCGAGAGCTCTGAACGGATTGGATTCGTTATTGTCGATTGTGCAAATGCCTGGCGGTGTACCGGTAGCGACGGTGGCAATTGGTAAGGCCGGGGCGGTCAATGCCGGACTTTTGGCGGCCCAAATTATCGCGACAGAGGATGTCGTCTTAGCAGAACGGATTGCGGCCAGAAGAGAGGCAACCCGTCAAGAAGTGTTAGAAAGTAGTGATCAACTTGTTTGATAAGGTTATTTTACCGGGTGCTACGATTGGGATTGTTGGCGGTGGGCAACTTGGGAGAATGCTTGCGCTGGCAGCAAAGGCACAGGGTTTTCGGGTGGCAGTATTAGAGCCGACTGCCGATTCTCCATGCGGCCAGGTAGCCGATATTGAAGTGATTGGAGCCTATGATGACCGCGAAGCAATCAGTAAATTGGCCGCGGTCAGTGATGTTATTACCTATGAATTTGAAAATATCGATGCCGATACACTAAGGTGGATTTGCGATCAGGCGTATGTCCCGCAAGGACCCGAGCTGTTGGCCATCACTCAGGACCGGATCAAAGAAAAAGCGGCAATTCGTCAGGCCGGTGTTGAGGTTGCACCATATGAGGTAATTGAAACGATCGAAGATTTATTTTTAAAAATAGAAAAAGTTGGTTATCCGGCGGTGCTGAAGACAGCGAGAGGTGGCTATGATGGCAAGGGGCAGCTGGTCATAAAGACGGAACAGGACTTGGCAAAGGGAGAGGATCTACTCAAACATGGAGCCTGTGTGTTGGAGAAATGGGTTCCCTTTACAAAAGAAATTTCAGTGATTGTAACGCGGAAATTTAACGGTGAAACAGCGATTTTTCCAGTTGGGGAAAATATTCATGTCGAAAATATTTTGCATCAAACCATTGTACCGGCAAGGATTTCTGTCGGTCTGCAGTTACGGGCAGTGGAAAAAGCCAAGCAGATTGCCGACTCGCTTGGATTAGTGGGGATCTTAGCAGTTGAAATGTTTGTCACCGAAGAAGGAACGATTTACATAAATGAACTGGCACCACGGCCGCATAACTCTGGGCATTACTCGATTGAGGCCAGCATGACATCACAGTTTGAACAGCATATCCGTGCTATCTGCAATTGGCCGCTGGGAAGTACTGAGCTATTAAAACCGGTCGTAATGGTCAACCTATTAGGAGAGCATTTAGAGCAGCTTTTTGCCGAAATTCCTTTCCTAACAGACTGGAAGATTCATTTATACGGGAAGAAGGATGCGAAGATCAAACGGAAGATGGGGCATGTGACATTATTAAGAGATTCAGTTGAAGCGGCTTTGGCTGAGGTCGAAAACAGCAAGATTTGGAATGGAGTTAAGCAAAAGATCGGAGGAAATGTAAAATGATTGATCGCTATACAAGACCGGAAATGGGTGCGATTTGGACAGAGGAGAACCGTTTTAATGCCTGGCTGGAGGTTGAGATTCTTGCCTGTGAGGCATGGGCGGAATTAGGTGAGATTCCAAAAGAGGATGTGCAAAGGCTGCGCCAAAATGCCTCTTTTAATATTGAGCGGATTAAGGAAATTGAAGCGGAAACAAGACATGATGTCGTCGCCTTTACCCGTGCTGTTTCGGAAACATTAGGCGAGGAGCGGAAATGGGTTCATTACGGTTTAACGTCAACAGATGTTGTTGATACGGCGCTTTCATATGTATTAAAGCAGGCCAACGAGATTTTATTGAAGGACATCGAAAACTTTATTGAGATTTTGCGAAATAAGGCAATCGAACATAAATACACCGTGATGATGGGACGGACACACGGCGTCCATGCCGAGCCGACGACATTTGGATTAAAGCTGGCGCTTTGGCACGAAGAAATGAAACGTAATCTCGAGCGGTTTAAGCAGGCGGCAGAAGGAATTGCCGTTGGAAAAATCTCCGGTGCTGTTGGCACCTATGCCAATATCGACCCGTTTGTCGAGCAATATGTATGTGAAAAATTAGGTTTGCAGGCCGCACCGATTTCGACGCAGACATTGCAGCGTGACCGTCATGCCCACTATATGTCGGTGCTGGCATTGATTGCGACTTCGATCGAAAAATTTGCTGTTGAGGTGCGGGGACTGCAGAAAAGTGAAACCCGTGAGGTCGAAGAGTTTTTTGCCAAGGGTCAAAAGGGGTCTTCAGCGATGCCGCATAAGCGCAATCCAATTGGCTCGGAAAACATGACAGGGATGGCGCGTGTGATTCGCGGCTATATGATGACCGCCTATGAGAATGTGCCGCTCTGGCATGAACGTGATATTTCCCATTCCTCTGCTGAGCGGATTATTTTACCGGATGCGACGATTGCCTTGAATTACATGCTCAACCGCTTCGGGGGGATTGTGAAAAACTTGACGGTTTATCCGGAAAATATGAAACGCAACATGGACCGCACCCTCGGGCTGATCTATTCCCAGCGTGTCCTGTTGGCACTGATTGATAAGGGTTTATCCCGGGAAGAAGCGTATGATACGGTACAGCCGAGAGCAATGGAAGCATGGGAGAAACAGGTGCCATTCCGCAGCCTGATTGAGGCCAATGAAAAAATTACTTCTCTGTTGTCACCGGAAGAGCTATACGATTGCTTTGATTATCATTACCATCTTAAACATGTCGATATGATCTTTGATCGACTCGGGCTAAATGACTAGATGATGGTCAACAATTAGCTTTAAAACCTAAGCGCAAGCATGATGTAGGGGCTTCACCTGCCCCTACAGATAATAAAAAAATTCCCAATATTAAAAAATAGGAGTGATCCACAATGAAGGAACTGCTATATGAAGGAAAAGCGAAGCGACTTTATGCAACAGAGGACGAACAGGTTGTTCTTGTTGAGTACAAAGATTCTGCTACCGCCTTCAACGGACAAAAAAAGGCGGAAATCGCCGGTAAGGGCAAATTAAATAACGAGATTACCAGTTTGTTATTTTTAAAGCTTAAAGAAAACGGTATCGATTCGCATTTTATTAAGCGTGTCTCGGAAAATGAACAACTTGTCAAAAAGGTGGCGATCATCCCGCTTGAGGTTGTTGTCCGCAACGTTGCTGCCGGCAGTCTGTCAAAGAGATTGGGAATTGAGGAGGGGGCACCATTAACTGCTCCCATCGTGGAGTTTTACCTGAAAAATGATGAACTTGGCGACCCGCTTGTCACCGTAGACCATATTTATGAACTAAAGGTAGCAAGTGCATCAGAGATAGCTATATTACGAGAAAAGGCACTACAAATTGATAAAGTGCTAACAGACTTTTTTGCTGACCTTGGCATTCGGTTAATCGATTTCAAGCTGGAATTTGGTAAGGATCAGGACGGACAAATTTTACTGGCCGATGAAATCTCCCCAGACACCTGCCGTCTATGGGACAAACAAACAAACGAAAAGTTGGATAAGGACGTATTTCGCCGTGATTTAGGCAGCCTGACAGAAGCGTATGAAAAGATTTTAGAAAAACTTGGAGGTCACCAGCATGTATAAAGTAAAGGTATATGTCATATTACGGGAAAGTGTTTTGGATCCGCAGGGCCAGGCTGTAACCCATTCGCTAAATTCGTTAAATTATCGAGAAGTAACCGATGTTCGCATCGGCAAATACATGGAATTGACAATCGAAAAATCGGAACGCGAGATCAATGAGGTAGTTGATGAAATTTGCCATAAGCTGCTTGCAAATCCAGTCATTGAAGATTACCGATACGAGATAGAGGAGTGTGTCGTGCAGTGAAGTTTGCGGTGATTGTCTTTCCGGGATCCAATTGTGATGTTGACATGTACCATGCGATTAAGGATGAGCTCGGGGAAGAAGTAGAATATGTATGGCATGATGCTGACACCTTAGACAGTTATGACGGAATCCTGCTTCCGGGCGGCTTTTCTTATGGCGATTATCTCCGTACTGGTGCAATTGCCCGTTTCAGCAGGGTGATGCAAGAGGTCATCAAAGCTGCCGATGCCGGGAAACCAATCCTTGGTGTCTGCAACGGATTTCAAATCCTTTTAGAAGCAGGCCTCTTGCCCGGGGCAATGCGGCGAAATGAAAGTCTTTCCTTCATTTGCAAGCCGGTTGAATTGAAGGTTGAAAACAACACCACTATGTTCACAAACAGCTACGAGGAAGGTCAGACGATTACGATCCCAGTCGCCCATGGCGAAGGGAATTACTACTGTGATCAAGAAACTCTAGCAAACTTGAAAGCAAAAAAGCAAATTGTTTTTACCTATAAGCAAAATCCGAACGGGAGTCTCGAAAATATCGCTGGAATCATCAATGAAAACGGAAATGTCCTCGGAATGATGCCGCACCCGGAACGGGCTGTAGATGCCCTTTTAGGCAGCGCAGACGGGCTGAAACTGTTTCAATCAATCGTAAAGACTTGGAGGGAATCGCATGTTGTTAAAGCATGAACCAAATCCAGAGCAAATCAAAGCCGAAAAACTCTATCAACAAATGGGTTTATCTGATGAAGAATTTACGATGGTTGAAAATATTCTTGGCCGCATTCCGAACTGGACAGAAACGGGCTTGTTTTCCGTCATGTGGTCGGAACATTGCAGCTATAAAACCTCCAAGCCGGTCTTAAAGAAATTCCCGACAACGGGGGAAAAAGTGCTTCAAGGTCCAGGCGAGGGTGCGGGGATTGTCGACATTGGCGATAATCAGGCGGTTGTGTTCAAAATCGAAAGTCATAACCATCCATCGGCGATTGAGCCCTATCAAGGTGCAGCCACAGGGGTAGGCGGAATTATCCGTGATGTTTTTTCAATGGGTGCCCGACCGATTGCGATGCTAAACTCCCTCCGTTTTGGGGAGCTTGATTCGGCCCGCGTTAAATATTTATTTAAAGAAGTTGTTGCCGGAATCGCTGGCTATGGTAACTGTATTGGAATTCCAACAGTTGGCGGTGAGGTGCAATTTGAACCAAGCTATGAGGGCAATCCGCTGGTAAACGCCATGTGTGTTGGTCTGATCGACCATAAGGATATTAAGAAAGGTCAGGCCCACGGTGCTGGCAATACGGTCATGTATGTAGGCGCGAAAACTGGCCGGGACGGGATCCATGGAGCCACCTTCGCTTCGGAAGAATTGACCGAACAGTCCGACGAAAAACGCCCGGCTGTACAGGTTGGTGACCCTTTCATGGAAAAACTGCTTCTTGAAGCCTGCCTGGAGCTAGTACAATCAGATGCTCTAGTGGGGATTCAGGATATGGGAGCAGCCGGCCTCACCAGTTCTTCGGCAGAAATGGCAAGCAAGGCCGGAATGGGGATCGAAATGAACCTCGACCTTGTACCACAGCGGGAAACCGGAATGACTGCCTATGAAATGATGCTGTCGGAGTCACAAGAGCGGATGCTGATTGTCATTGAAAAAGGCCGAGAGCAGGAAATTATTGATTTGTTTAAAAAATATGATCTGGAAGCAGTGGCAATTGGTACTGTCACCGATGATAAAAAACTGCGTCTAATCCATCATGGAGAAATCGTTGCCGACGTTCCGGTCGATGCACTGGCGGAGGATGCCCCGGTTTATCATAAGCCTTCAAAAGAACCTGCATATTTTGCCGAGTTCCAAGCGATGGCTCCAGAAGTTCCACAGGTTGACGACATAAAAGAAACGTTCATCCAAATTCTGTCACAGCCAACGGTGGCCAGCAAAGAATGGGTTTACGAACAATATGACTACATGGTACGGACAAATACAGTTGTGGCACCGGGTTCTGATGCCGCCGTCCTTCGGATTAGAGGTACTAAGAAAGCATTGGCGATGACAACCGATTGTAATTCCCGCTTTGTTTATCTTGATCCGCAAACCGGTGGGAAAATTGCCGTCGCTGAAGCGGCCCGCAATCTTGTCTGCTCCGGTGCCGAGCCATTAGCGGTTACTGATAACTTAAATTTCGGCAGCCCGGAAAAGCCGGAAGTATTTTGGCAGATAGAAAAATCCGCCGACGGCATTAGTGAAGCCTGCCGTGTCCTTGGAACTCCGGTCATCGGTGGGAACGTCTCTTTATACAACGAAACAAGCGGTACGGCCGTCTATCCAACCCCGGTCATTGGCATGGTGGGGCTTGTCACCGATCTTGACCATATTACAACGCAGCCGTTCAAAAACAGCGGCGACCTGATCTATTTAGTAGGGGAAACAAAACCGGAATTTGGCGGCAGCGAACTGCAAAAGCTGCTTAACAACGGAAGAATCTACGGCAAGGCCCCTGAAATAAACATCGAGCTTGAAAAAGAACGCCAGGATCAGGTACTGGCGGCTATTCGCGCCGGTGTCGTGCAGTCGGCACATGATTTAGCAGAGGGCGGTTTGGCCGTTGCTTTGGCAGAATGTCTTTTTGACAATGGGGAACTGGGGGCAGACATCCACTTAAATGGCAACCCGGTCACAGCTTTATTCAGCGAATCGCAGTCGCGTTTCCTATTATCGGTGAAAAAAGAAGATCAACAACAGTTTGAAAGTTTAGTAGCAGCAGAGCTGATTGGTCAAGTGAATCAAACCGGCAGCCTGAACATTACCGTCGAAGGGGAAAACATTTTGGAGGCGGAAGTTGCCGAATTACGCGCAGCCTGGAAAGGAGCGATCCCATGCTTGCTGAAATCAAGGGATTAAATGAAGAGTGCGGCATCTTTGGTGTTTGGGGACACCATGATGCCGCCCAGCTGACCTATTATGGCCTTCATGCCCTTCAGCATCGTGGCCAAGAGGGAACAGGGATTGTTGTTTCCGATGGCAAAATGTTAAAAGGGGTAAAGGGAGAAGGATTAGTAACGGAAATTTTCACCGCAGAAAGCATGGCTGAATTAACCGGATCGGCGGCCATCGGCCATGTCCGCTATGCAACAGCAGGAGGAGGCGGCTACGAGAACGTTCAGCCGCTCCTGTTCCATTCCCAAACCGGCAGTTTGGCGCTAGCCCATAATGGAAACTTGGTCAACGCCAATTTCTTAAAGCACCAGCTTGAAGCACAAGGAAGTATTTTTCAGACGAGCTCCGACTCAGAAGTATTGGCCCATCTGATCAGAAGAAGCGGTTTTCCCAACATCAGCGATCAAGTGAAAAATGCCTTGTCAATGCTAAAAGGGGCCTACGCTTATTTAATCATGACCGAGACCGAGCTAATGGTGGCATTGGACCCGCATGGCCTGCGACCGCTATCGCTCGGCTGTCTAGGTGATGCCTATGTTATCGCCTCGGAAACATGCGCCTTTGATGTCATCGGAGCCCAGTATATTCGTGATATTGAACCGGGAGAATTATTAATTATCAATGATATAGGCTTAAAGTCAGAACAGTTTGCTGTCAGTTCAACAAAAGCGATGTGCATGATGGAATATGTTTATTTTTCCAGGCCGGACAGCAATATTCTTGGCGTTAATGTCCATACAGCCAGGAAAAACATGGGGAAACGGCTGGCCCTTGAGGTGCCGATTGAGGCAGATGTGGTAACGGGTGTTCCAGACTCCAGTATTTCCGCAGCGATCGGTTATGCTGAAGCGGCCGGGATTCCTTATGAAATGGGGTTAATCAAGAACAAGTATGTCGGCAGGACGTTTATTCAACCCTCGCAATCGTTGCGGGAACAAGGGGTGAAAATGAAGCTGTCTGCAGTCCGCGGCGTTGTTGAAGGAAAACGGGTCATCATGGTGGATGATTCCATCGTTCGCGGCACGACGAGCCGACGAATCGTGAACCTGTTAAAAGAGGCAGGAGCGACAGAAGTCCACGTTGTCATCAGTTCTCCCCCGATAAAAAATCCTTGCTTTTACGGTATCGACACATCATCGAAGGAAGAATTGATCGCCTCCGATAAATCTGTCGAAGAAATCCGCCAGATTATTAGTGCTGATTCGTTAACCTTTTTAAGCTTGGAAGGAATGCTGGCAGCTTTAGGGCAAACAGAGGGAACGAACGGATTTTGCCTTGGCTGCTTTACCGGGAATTATCCGACAGAAATTTATCCCGATACACTTCAATACTATTACCAAAGGGGGTAGCGGCTGTGGCCAATGCATATAAACAAGCAGGCGTTGATATCGAAGCCGGCTATGAAGCAGTTAAACGAATGAAAAAGCATGTCGAAAAAACAGCCAGAGCCGGTGTCCTCGGCAGCCTGGGCGGTTTCGGCGGCATGTTTGACCTATCGGCATTAAATTTAAAAGAACCGGTGCTGGTGTCAGGCACCGATGGCGTCGGCACGAAAATCATGCTCGCTTTCATGCTGGATCGTCACGATACGATTGGAATTGATGCGGTCGCGATGTGTGTGAACGACATTGTCGTTCAAGGAGCAGAGCCGCTTTACTTTTTAGATTATATAGCCTGTGGAAAGGCAGAGCCTGAGAAAATTGAAGCCATTGTCAAGGGGGTCGCTGATGGCTGCCAGCAGGCCGGCTGTGCCTTAATCGGCGGGGAAACAGCAGAGATGCCTGGGCTTTACCGCGAAGAGGAGTACGATCTTGCCGGGTTTGCCGTAGGCGCTTGTGAAAAGCAGCAGCTTGTCACCGGCGAAACGATTAAGCCGGGTGATGTCTTAATTGGGCTGGCCTCAAGCGGCATTCACAGCAATGGTTACTCACTAGTGAGAAAGGTATTTAACAACTGGTCGTTGTTGGAGTTCGTGGATGGACTCGAGTGTACATTGGGCGATGAATTGTTGAAACCAACGAAAATCTATGTGAAATCGATCTTGGCTGCTCTGAAAAAATTCAATCTGAAGGGTATGGCCCATATCACCGGCGGCGGTTTTATCGAAAATATTCCACGGATGCTGCCGGAAGGTCTGGGGGCGGAGCTTGATGAAAGAAACTGGCAGATACCTGCTATTTTCAAGTTAATCTCTGAGGTTGGGCAAATTGATTATAACGAAATGTATAATATTTTTAACATGGGAATCGGTATGGTAATTGCTGTTGACCGGGAGGAAGCTTCTGCCGTAATGGAGCATTTTCAACAATGTGGTGAAACGGTTTATGAAATTGGGGTTGTAACCGCTCAAGAGGGGATCATTATTAAAGGACGCGGTGGACGCCGATGAAGAATATTGCCATCTTTGCATCTGGAAGCGGGAGCAATTTTCAAGCGATTGTCGAGGCGGTCAGGGCGGAAGAACTGGCGGCGAAAATTTGCCTGCTTGTTTGTGACAACCCAAAGGCCTATGTATTGGAGCGAGCAAGGAAGGCGAGGATTCCAACATTTGTGTTTCAGCCAAGGGAATACGCCAGCAAGGAAGAGTTTGAGCAGCAAATTGTTACCCAGCTTAAGGAAAGAAACGCAGAGTTCATCGCACTTGCCGGCTATATGCGGCTGGTCGGGCCAACGCTTTTAAGGGAGTACGAAGGCCGGATTGTGAATATTCATCCGTCGCTGCTGCCGGAGTTCCCGGGTAAAGATGCCATTGGTCAGGCGTTGGCCGCCAACGCCAAATGGAGCGGTGTGACGATTCATTTTGTTGATCAAGGAATGGATACTGGTCCAATCATTGTTCAGGAACGAATCCGGATTGCCGATGATGAAACGAGAGAAAGTCTGCAACGGAAGATTCAGGATACCGAACACAAGTTATATCCAGCGATTCTGCAAATGCTGTTGACAAGAGGAGAGGGAAAATAAAATGAAAAAACGTGCATTAATAAGTGTCTCTGACAAAAGCGGAGTGGGGGAATTTGCTAAGGAACTCAGCCGTCTTGGGTTTGAAATTATTTCAACAGGCGGGACGAAAAAAATGCTCCAGGAGCAAGGTGTACCTGTTCTTGGTGTCAGTGATGTAACGGGATTCCCGGAAATTCTTGAAGGCCGTGTTAAGACATTAAATCCTTTGATCCATGGCGGGTTACTGGCCAAACATGATGATGAAGGGCATCAACAACAGCTAAAGGAACATGGCATTGAACCGATTCAACTTGTCTGTGTCAACTTGTATCCATTTCAGCAAACCATTGCAAAACCGGATGTAACCGTCGAGGATGCCATCGAAAATATTGATATCGGCGGACCGACGATGCTTCGGGCCTCGGCAAAAAACCATCAGTATGTAACGGTTGTCGTCGACCCGGCGGATTATGTAACGGTTATCGCTGAGTTAAAGGACCACGGTGAGACGACACTTGAAACGCGCCGTAAGCTGGCGGCAAAAGTTTTCCGTCATACGGCAGCCTATGATGCTCTTATTGCCGAATATATGACAAATCTTGCAGGTGAGGAAACGCCGGAAAAGTTAACAGTTACATATGAATTAAAGCAATCCCTTCGTTATGGTGAAAACCCGCATCAGAAGGCCGCTTTTTATCGCAAACCGCTCGGTTCGACCTTCTCGATTGCATATGCGAAACAGCTGCACGGAAAAGAATTATCCTACAATAATATCAATGATGCTGATGCTGCCCTGCAAATTGTCAAAGAATTCACTGACCCGGCGGCAGTTGCCGTAAAACATATGAACCCGTGTGGCGTCGGTACTGGAACAACGGTATTTGAGGCATTTGAAAAAGCCTTTGAGGCGGATCCAGTTTCAATTTTTGGCGGAATCGTTGCTTTCAACCGGGAAATCGATACGCAAACAGCTGCGAAACTTCATGAAATCTTCTTGGAAATAGTGATTGCCCCGTCCTTCACGGACGAAGCGGTAACGATTTTAGCAGCGAAAAAGAATATCCGCTTACTCACTGTTCCATTTGGACAGTCGCAAAAAGCAGAGTCGAAGTTGGTAACCGTTGAAGGCGGATTGCTTGTCCAAGATCGCGACAATTATACACTAGACGATGCCACGATCACGATCCCAACAAAGCGGCAGCCTACTCCTGAAGAATGGGCAGCTTTGAAGCTTGGGTGGAAGGTCGTGAAACATGTAAAGTCGAACGCGATTGTTGTTGCAAATCAAGATATGACGCTCGGGATTGGTGCGGGACAGATGAATCGCGTTGGTTCAGCAGAAATAGCCCTTAAACAGGCTGGCAAGCGAGCAGAAGGGGCGGCACTGGCCTCCGATGCCTTCTTCCCAATGGATGATACCGTCGAAGCAGCGGCAAAAGCAGGCATCACTGCGATTATTCAACCCGGCGGCTCGATTAAGGACGCGGATTCGATTAAAAAAGCCGATGAATATGGTATCGCCATGGTATTTACCGGGGTAAGACATTTTAAACATTAATGTTGAAGTGCTTTCTACGATTCGCTAATATGTTGGTTGAAATCGCTAATAAACTAGACGAAACCGCTAATAAACGAGTTGAAACCGCTAATAAATGAGTCGATATCGCAAATAAACGAGACAAAACCGCAAATCAGATTGTTAAATTCGCTAATATAACTCAATTAATCGTTATTTTTACAATAAGAAACGGAGGTGGGCAGCGTGAAGGTTCTAGTTATCGGACGCGGTGGCAGGGAGCATGCGATATGTCGCAAGGTCAGCGAAAGTCCGCTGGTTGAGAAAGTATTCGTGGCCCCCGGGAACCCCGGCATGACAGATGTGGCTGAACTTGTTGCCATTGAGGAGTCCAACCACGAACAGCTGCTGGATTTTGCCCAGTCTAAAGAGGTCGGCTTAACCATTATCGGTCCAGAGGTTCCGTTGTTAGCAGGACTGGCTGATCAATTTCAGGCGGCAGGATTAAAAGTGTTTGGTCCGCAAAAAGCAGCGGCGGAAATTGAAGGCAGCAAATCGTTCGCCAAAGAATTGATGAAAAAATATAAAATCCCAACGGCTGATTACGCGGTGTTTACCTCCTATGAGGAAGCGCGTCAGTATGTCGAGGAAAAAGGGGCGCCGATTGTCATCAAGGCAGACGGTTTAGCGGCAGGAAAGGGTGTAACAGTAGCGTTCACGAAAGAAGCGGCGTTCGCTGCTCTGGAGGAGATGTTAGTTGCGGCAAGATTTGGCGAAGCCTCTTCACGTGTTGTTGTCGAGGAGTTTTTGAGCGGGGAAGAATTTTCGTTAATGGCATTTGTCAATGGTGAGGTCGTGATACCGCTTGAAATTGCTCAAGATCATAAACGGGCATACGACGGGGACGAAGGTCCGAATACCGGCGGAATGGGGGCGTATTCCCCTGTGCCGCAAATCGGTTCGGAAACGGTGCAAACTGCCGTCGACACCATTTTGATTCCAGCCGCAAAAGCATTAGTGCAGGAAGGCAGGAGCTTTTGCGGAATTTTGTATGCAGGGTTGATCAAGACGGCTGAGGGTCCAAAGGTCATCGAGTTTAATGCTAGGTTTGGCGATCCGGAAACACAGGTGGTGCTCCCACGGCTGCAATCAGATTTAGTCGAAGTAATCCTTGAACTTTTAAGTGGCGGCCGACCGATTCTGACATGGGACTCCCAAGCAATGCTTGGGGTGGTTGTTGCTTCAAAGGGATATCCGGGAAGCTATCAAAACGGTGCTGTCCTGGCTGGTTTAGCAGACATTGATCAATTTGTTTTTCATGCTGGAACGGCCAAGAATCAGGCCGGGGACTTTGTTACAGCAGGCGGCAGGGTACTTCTTGTGGGGGCAAAAGCACCCGGACTCAATGAGGCACAGGCAAAAGTTTATAAAGAGCTTGAAAAAATAAACTGTTCGGGTATTTTTTATCGAAAAGATATCGGTATGAAGGCGATCGCCGCCGCATATCGCGGCTGATTGACAAAACTCACAGTTATATGTGTAAGCATGCGGAAATCGGACTCGAAATTCATTGTCGAGCCCGATTTTTTGTACGGCGTGTGAAAGCATATAGGATGGCGACAATGCTTCCAATTAACAAAATAACGACAAATGAAGTATGCGTTACCCATTCACCAATCATGGTGACCAACTTCCTTTCCAAAGGGCTGTCCGGTTAGGGGCAGCCATCTATTTTGTTTGAGAATGTGATCCCCTCATCAAGATGGGTTATCTGTGAAAACATCATCAGTCAGCCCTTCCATGCCGTCGAGCGAATCTTGCTCACCACTGGACTGCTGCGGCATTTGCTGACATTTTTCAAAAAATGCCGTCATCGGACAATAGCGAACAATTCCTTCCGCTACCTTCATGGCTGCACAGATGGCGACAAACAAATAGGAATCCCGCCAAGGCCGTTTTACCAGTTTTGCCGTGCACCATGTTAGAATCGTTAATCCTGCAGTAATTCGAATTAACGCGTTGATAATCCCAATATTTGGTTTTACATTCATTACGCTCACTCCTTCGCAAATCGTTTACAGTTTTTATCAATTCTTTACTGCTTTAACTGAGAAAATATGATAGTATAGTAATTAAGATAATTTGTAAGGGTTTTCTTTTTAGAAAAATTTCATTTGAATTATAGATATTACACTTAGGGAGGGTTTCGTATGCTGGAACAGCGCTACCGTTGGAAAAATAAACATTTACGCATGCATGTGTCCGTTTTGGACGGGACGATATCACCCACTATTTTATTAAAAAATGCCACCTATCTAAATCAAACCTTCCGGAAATGGATGAAAGCTCATATATGGATTTTCCAAGATCGGATTGTCTATGTCGGTGAAAACTTACCAAAACATGTGGAAAATTGTGAAGTGATCGATTGTTCGGATCAAATCCTCGTACCAGGTTACATCGAACCGCATGCTCATCCGTTCCTGTTATATAATCCCCATACACTTGCGGAATATGCATCACAGTTTGGCACGACGACTATCATTAATGATAACATGCCACTTGTTTTAAATTTCGAAAAAAAGGAAGCGTTTTCATACCTGAATGATCTTCAATCAATTCCGACAACCATGTTTTGGTGGTGTCGCTTTGATTCCCAAACGGAAATTTTGCATGAGGAAGAAAAATTTTCGCACAGTAATATTAAGTCATGGCTTGAGCATGAGTCTGTTCTCCAAGGAGGGGAACTGACGGGATGGCCGAAGCTGTTAAACGGTGATGATATGATGCTTCATTGGATTCAGGAAGCAAAAAGAATGCGAAAGCGAATTGAAGGTCATTTTCCGGGTGCATCCGAAAAGACATTGGCCAAAATGATGCTCTTGGGCGCAGACTGCGACCACGAAGCGATTAACGGGGAAGAAATTTATACCCGTCTAATGCAAGGCTATATGGTGTCATTAAGACATTCATCGATCCGTCCCGACCTTCCTGATTTATTAGACGATATGAGAAGAATGGGCATTGATGCCTATGATCGGATGATGCTAAACACCGATGGGGCCACTTCGCCTTTTTACGAGCAAGGGGTTACCGACCAATTAATCCGGATTGCCATTGAAAAAGGAGTTCCCGTCATGGACGCCTATAATATGGCGACTGTAAATATTGCCAGATACTATAATATCGATTATATACATGGAAATATTGCAACAGGACGGGTCGCCAATATTAACTTTTTATCAAGTATTGAGAATCCGACGCCGGTTTCGGTTTTAGCAAAAGGAAGATGGGTAAAACGCGATGGGGTGAAGGTTGAGGGTGCCTATCCGCAATTCGATTGGGGACCATATGGGCTTAAACCGCTAGAATTAAATTGGCAATTATCAATGGATGATTTACAATTTTCGATGCCTTTTGGAATTAAAATGGAGAACTCTGTTATTACGAAACCCTATTCCATTTCAATTGATGTTTCGAGTGATGAGCTGTCGACTAATCATGATGAAAGTTTCTTTACGATGATTGATCGAAAGGGAACATGGCGGATTAGCACTATGTTAAAGGGGTTTACGTCTAAATTGCAGGCGTTGGCAAGCTCCTTTTCCAATACAGGCGATATCATTTTAATCGGAAAAAGCAAACAGGATATGCTTTTTGCTTTTAATAGAATGAAAGAAATGGGCGGTGGCATTGTTCTCGTAGAGAATCGCAAAATTGTTTGTGAACTGCCGCTGCCTTTAGCCGGGGTTATGTCTAGTCTCCCAATCGAAGAGTTGATGCTTCAGCAAAAAACGCTGTTTGCAGAATTGGTAAAACGGGGTTATGCTTTTAACGATCCAATTTATAGTTTATTATTCTTGCAATCAACTCACCTGCCATACATTCGTGTTACACAGCAAGGAATGTATGACGTCATAAATAAAACAGTACTCTTTCCGACAATAATGCGTTAAAATATAAAGGTATTACTGATTTAAAGTATAAAAGAATTTATCAACTTGACTGGAAGCAGGGGTGTTCATTAGATGAAGAAATGGGCTGTTGCGATAGCAGCTGTCCTTCTACTTTTTTCTGGCTGCAGTAAGGAGAAAGTGAAGGAACCGGAGAAGAAAGAGAAAGCAGCCAAGCAGGTCGTGAAAAAGCAGGAAACTCAATATACTTTTCCTTTAACAGGTATGGCTGCTGCGAAAGAGCCGGAGCAAAGAGCGATAGCGGTGATGATAAATAATCATCCGAAGGCACGGCCGCAATCCGGTTTAAGCAAGGCTGATGTGGTATACGAAATTCTTGCAGAGGGTGATATTACCCGTTTCTTAGCTGTGTTTCAAAGTGAAAAGCCGGCTAATATTGGTCCAGTAAGGAGTGCCAGAGATTATTATATAAAGTTAGCCAAGGGTTTGAATGCTCTTTACATTGCTCACGGCTACAGCCCGGAAGCAAAGAAAATGCTCAACAATAATTATGTCGATAATTTAAACGGAATGGTGTATGACGGTACGTTATTTAAACGCTCTACAGCTCGAAAAGCCCCCCACAACTCTTATATTACGTACGAGAATATTTTAAAAGGGGCAAAGTTGAAAAAGTATTCGATGAAAAAGACAACACCAGGCTTCCAATTTTTGTCGGATGAAGAAATGAAAAATTTATCCGGTAAAGCTGCAAATTCCGTTGATATAAACTATTCAACTGGCGGAATCTCCAATTCTTCGTTTGTGTATGATGCTGCACTCGGAAAATACAAGCGCTTTTTCTCCGGTGGTCAACAAACCGTCGATTTGGAAACAAACGACCCGGTTTTAGTGGATAATATTTTTATCATTGAAGCAGTTCATAGCTTTATCGACTCTTACGGGCGCCGGGATATTGATTTAACTTCTGGCGGGAAAGGCTATTTGCTGCAAAAAGGCAAGGTAAATGAAGTGAATTGGGAAAATCATGATGGCCTGATTGTTCCGCTGAAAGATGGACAAGAGGTGCGAATGGTACCAGGGAAGACATGGGTCAATGTAGTTCCGACCAAACCGGGATTACAAAAGAGTGTTAGCTTTAAATGATTCTCATATTAAAGGAGTAAGATATATGCAAATTGATAAATTACGGGGTAAAGAACTCGATCAATTATTTAAGGCGATCCTTTCTTTAAAGGATCTGGAAGAATGCTATCGATTTTTTGATGATTTATGTACGATTAACGAAATTCAATCATTAGCCCAACGCCTCGATGTTGCAAGAATGCTTCGCGAGGGTAATACCTATCATAAAATTGAAACCGAAACAGGGGCAAGCACGGCAACGATTTCACGGGTAAAACGCTGCTTGAATTTTGGCAATGATTCCTATGAAATGGTACTTGAGCGGATTAAAGAAGATCGTAAAGAAGAAGAGGAATGACCAGCCGGAGATCCAAGTCTCCGGTTTTTCCTTTTAGGATAAAAGCTGAAAGTATTAATCTTACATATTTGAAGCTTTTTTTACAAAATCCCTCAATAATTCTACAAAATTAGGAATAAAAAGGGAATTTCACTTCGTTAATGTGTCAGATCTACATAATCAAAGCTCTTTTATTATAAAGTGGCTTCCCGTCCTATATATTTCCAACCCCAGATTTAATGTTTTCTTTTTGAATCGTTTCCGCAAATGCTATAATGATGTAATGGAATTAGAATACAGGAGGACTCCTTTCAATGTACGATGTTAGCAAGTGGCGCCATGTATTTAAACTTGACCCCAATAAAGAAATTTCCGATGAAAAATTGGAATTACTGTGTGAATCAGGAACGGACGCAATTTTAGTTGGAGGAACGGACGGGGTGACACTCGACCAAGTCCTACATTTAATGGCGAGAATTCGTCGCTATACGGTTCCGTGTGTTCTCGAGGTATCTAGCATCGAGACAGTAACACCGGGCTTCGATCTTTATTTTATCCCAACGGTCCTCAACAGCAGCGACCCAAAATGGGTTACCGGACTGCATCATCAAGCTGTAAAAGAATATGGTGAAATCATGAATTGGGATGAAATCATCATGGAGGGCTATTGTATCCTTAACGAAAATTGTAAAGCTGCCCTATTGACAGCAGCAAACTCCAATTTAGCGGCGGATGATATAAAGGCATATGCAATGATGGCAGAGAAAATGTTTCATCTGCCAATCTTCTATTTGGAATATAGCGGAAAATACGGGGATCCGGGGCTAGTGGCTGAAGTGAAAAAAACGCTTGAGAGCACAACTTTGTTTTATGGCGGCGGTATTTCGACCTTTGAACAGGCAACAGAAATGGCCAAGCATGCTGATGTAATTGTCGTGGGCAATGCCATTTATGAGAATTTTTCTAATGCCTTGGAAACTGTCCAAGCCATCCACTAAAGATTTGCCAGAATACGAAATAAACGATAAAATAAGAACAAACGTTTGTACGGTGGTGAAAAAATTGCAATATTTAACTGATAAGCTTCTTAACGGCTTAAATCCGGAGCAGCAAAAAGCAGTCAAGGCAACAGACGGTCCACTGTTAATTATGGCCGGTGCCGGCAGCGGCAAAACAAGGGTGTTAACACATCGTATTGCTTATTTAATTGTTGAAAAGCGCGTGAATCCCTACAACATTCTAGCGATTACCTTTACCAATAAAGCGGCCCGGGAAATGAAAGAAAGAATTGCGAAGATGATGGGCGGGACAGCCGAAGAAATTTGGATTTCGACGTTCCACTCCATGTGCGTTAGAATTTTACGCCGGGACATTGACCGGCTCGGTTTTAATCGTAATTTTACTATCCTTGACTCAGCCGATCAGCAATCGGTGATCAAGGGCATTTTGAAAGATAAAAATATAGATGCCAAAAAATTTGATCCGCGGGCCATTCTTGGTTCGATAAGTTCGGCAAAAAATGAATTGATAGATCCCGAGGAATATGCTAAAACTGCCGGCGGCTACTATGAGCAAGTTGTCAGTGATGTGTATGAAGAATATCAAAAGCGCCTCCGGAAAAATCAGGCGCTCGACTTTGATGACTTGATCATGAAAACGATCCAGCTATTTAAGCGTGTTCCGGAAGTGCTGGAATATTATCAACGCAAATTTCAATATATACATGTCGATGAGTATCAGGATACGAACAAAGCCCAGTATATACTCGTCAAGCTACTGGCAAGCCGCTTTAAAAATCTCTGTGTCGTCGGCGATTCGGACCAATCGATCTATCGTTGGCGCGGCGCTGACATTACCAATATTCTTTCGTTTGAAAAAGATTATCCCAATGCCACAGTGATTCTGCTTGAGCAAAACTACCGTTCAACGAAACGAATTTTGTTAGCGGCGAACAAGGTGATTGAACATAATTTTAACCGCAAGCCGAAAAATCTGTGGACGGAAAACCCGGAAGGAAACAAGATTGTTTATTACCGTGCTGATAGTGAGCAGGGCGAGGCCCAATTTGTCGCCGGAAAAATTAAAGAGTTAACCCGTGACAATCAGTATAAGCTGTCTGATATGGCTATCCTTTACCGCACCAATGCCCAATCGCGTGTGATGGAGGAAGTGCTGTTAAAATCAAATATAAGCTATCAGATTGTCGGCGGGACGAAGTTCTATGACCGCAAAGAAATTAAAGATATGCTGGCGTATTTACGGCTTATATCTAATCCGGATGATGATATCAGTCTGCAGCGGATTATCAATGTCCCAAAACGCGGGATTGGAGCGAGCTCTTTAGATAAAATTGCAAGCTTTGCAGCAGCGCATGATCTTTCTATTTTTGAGGCATTGAATTCGGTTGAACTGATTGGGCTAAGCCCGAGAATCACCAAATCGGCGAGAGAATTCCGCGACTTAATCAAAAACTATACGCAAATGCAGGAATTCCTTTCAGTTACGGAGTTAGTCGAGGAAGTCTTAGAGAAAACAGGTTACTCGGAAATGCTGAAAGCGGAAAAGTCAATCGAAGCGCAAAGCCGCTTGGAAAACCTGGAAGAATTTTTATCTGTTACGAAGAACTTTGAGGAAGTAAATGAAGACAAAAGCCTCGTTGCCTTCTTAACCGATTTGGCTTTAGTCGCCGACATTGATTCGATGGATGATGAAGGGGAAAAAGCGGATTCCGTCGTCCTGATGACCTTGCACTCGGCAAAAGGGCTGGAATTTCCGGTTGTCTTTTTAATCGGGATGGAGGAGGGCGTCTTCCCTCATAGCCGCTCATTAATGGAAGAGGCGGAAATGGAGGAAGAACGGCGCCTTGCTTATGTTGGCATTACCCGAGCGGAGCAAAGCTTGTTCCTCACCAATGCCCAGATCAGAACGTTGTTTGGCCGTACTAATGTCAATCCGGCATCACGGTTCATCAGTGAAATTCCGGAAGAACTTTTAGAAGGGGTCGAACAGGAGACTAGTGTGGACACGCCGTTTGGGTCAAGACCCTTTGGCCGATCGGGATCGGCAACATTTGGGACATCGAGATCATCCTTCGGAGCTCCTGCAGCACCTAGAAAACCGGTGATGAGGCCGACTTCTTCCGGCGGTGAAAATGTCGCTTGGAAGGTCGGCGATAAAGCAGAACACGGGAAATGGGGAATTGGAACGGTTGTCAGTGTGAAAGGTCAAGGCGAAGGAACAGAGCTTGATATTGCTTTCCCAAGCCCAATTGGCATTAAACGTCTACTGGCAAAATTTGCACCTATCAAACAGGTGTAACAAAAACTCCCGTTATGGAGTCCAATTTAATGATTTTTTCAGGAAAGGGCTGGATATATGGACCTTCAAACTGCTGAAACAAGGATACAAGAATTAAGAAGTTTATTAAATCAATATGGCTATGAATATTATGTGTTAGACAAACCGTCAGTACCGGATGCGGAATATGACCGTTTAATGCAGGAGCTAATCCAGTTGGAAGAACAGTTTCCCCAGCTTAAAACTCTGGACTCGCCAACCGTTCGTGTTGGCGGTGCCGTACTTGATATGTTTGAAAAAGTTGAGCATCGGATTCCGATGTTAAGCTTGGGAAATGCCTTTAATGAGCAGGATTTGCGCGACTTTGACCGGAGAGTCCGTCAGGCTGTCGGCGATTATGTATCCTATGTGTGTGAACTGAAGATTGATGGACTAGCGGTTTCCCTGCGATATGAAGACGGTCTGTTTGTTCAAGGCTCCACCCGCGGTGACGGCACGATCGGCGAAGATATCACGGCAAACTTAAAAACGATTAAATCGATTCCGCTGCGTTTAAAGGAACCAATTTCCATCGAGGTTCGCGGGGAAGCATACATGCCAAAGCGTTCATTTGAAGCTTTAAATGAAGCCAGGAAAGAGCGGGGTGAGGAACTGTTTGCCAACCCGAGAAATGCTGCGGCAGGTTCACTCCGCCAGCTCGATCCGAAAATAGCTGCCTCAAGACGGCTGGATATCTTTTTGTATGCTATTGGAAACCCCGAGGTAATTGGAGCTGCTACCCATAGCGACAGTCTTGACCAATTAGACAAGCTTGGCTTTAAAACAAATAAAGAACGGCGCAAATGTGCCACAATTGATGATGTATTGGCATACATCCATAACTGGACTGAAAAACGCCCACAACTTCCGTATGAAATAGACGGGATTGTCATCAAAGTCGATTCACTTGCCCAGCAGGAAGAACTCGGCACAACGGCTAAAAATCCGCGCTGGGCGATTGCCTATAAATTTCCGGCTGAAGAAGTGGTTACGACCCTCTTAGATATTGAAGTTAGCGTTGGCAGGACGGGTGTGATTACGCCAACCGCCATTCTTACTCCTGTTAAAGTAGCCGGAACAACTGTTCAACGTGCCTCGCTCCACAATGAGGATTTAATTCGGGAGAAAGATATTAGAATCGGCGATAAGGTTGTGGTCAAAAAAGCCGGCGATATCATTCCGGAGGTGGTAAATGTTCTTGCTGGTGAGCGAACAGGTGAAGAGGTTGATTTTCAGATGCCGACCCATTGTCCGGAATGTGGTAGTGAACTTGTCCGTCTTGAAGGTGAGGTTGCACTGAGATGTATTAATCCGAAATGTCCGGCACAAATTCGTGAGGGGCTGATTCACTTTGTCTCTCGTAATGCCATGAACATTGAAGGCCTTGGAGAAAAGGTCATTAGTCAGCTGTTTGCTGCAAAATTAATCAGTGATGTCGCTGATATTTATAAGCTAACTCGTGAGCAACTGCTGGCGCTGGAAAGAATGGGTGAAAAATCTGTTTCCAATTTATTAGCGGCGATTGAAGCATCGAAGGGCAATTCCTTGGAGAAATTGCTGTTTGGACTTGGTATCCGTCATGTCGGGGCAAAAGCAGCCAAAACACTGGCAATCCAATTTGATACCATGGAAAAACTGGCTGCCGCTTCAAAAGAGCAGTTAATCGCAATCGCTGAAATTGGCGACAAGATGGCCGATTCCATTGTCAGCTTTTTTGAACAGGAAGAAGCGAAGGAACTCATTCAGGAGTTAGTGGCTGCCGGAGTTAATATGGAATACAAAGGGGCAAAACCCGTTTCAGCAGCGGAACTGGATTCGATTTTTGCCGGAAAAACAGTTGTGCTTACTGGAAAACTCGAGCAGTTAACCCGCAGTGAAGCAAAGGAAAAGCTGGAATCCCTTGGTGCCAATGTTTCCGGAAGTGTGAGTAAAAAGACAAATCTGGTCATTGCGGGTGCCGACGCAGGTTCAAAGCTAACCAAGGCACAAGAGCTGGGAATTGAAGTGTGGGATGAAGAGAAGCTGCTGGAAGAATTAAATAAGTAAGAGGTGTTTCATTATATGAGAAAACTCTCATTGCTTGCCTTTACCCTCGTTCTTTTGCTTAGTGCCTGTGCACCTAATTTCAGTAAGCAAAATGAAGAGGTCCAAACTTCAGGGAAGTCGAGTAAAGGAAAGGCAATTATTCCAAAGTACAATATATCGGATAAATATTATCGGACGATTCTTCCCTTTAAACCAGGGGAAGCGCGCGGGCTGGTCGTAAATAATATTAATACGAGATATGATTTAAATGAATTCGAAATGGGTTTAATGCGGATTGCCCAGAACAGTTTTGATACGGATAAGTATTATTTTCGTGAAGGGCAGGAGATTAAGGCTGATACCATTAAGGCCTGGTTAAACCGCCGATATACAAAACAACAACTAAAGAAAAATAAACTAAAACAATCTGATAATGTCGGATTGAACCCGATTAATACAGGGACTGAAGCAAACCCGAGCTCACCGATTTATTTGGCTCATATTCTCGAGCATGATTATTTAACCAAGGATGATAAAGGAAATGTAAAATTAGGCGGAGTTGTAATTGGACTCGCGATGAATTCGACCTATTACTATAAAGTTTCCGTCGGCAGCGGTACGGTGGAAAGGGATGAAACGATTAAATATGCCGATATGGTACAGGAAGGAAAAAAAATCGCCGCTGAAGTAGTCAAGCGGATGAGGGGAATGAAAGGTCTGTCCGAGGTCCCGATTACGATTGCCTTATTTAAACAGGAAAAGAAATCGTCTGTCGTCCCCGGTAATTTCTTTGCTTATACCACCGTTGACAGTGGCAGTTCGAGCCTGAATAAATGGGAGAAGGTAAATGAAAAGTTTTATTTATTCCCTTCAGCTGATGCCCAAAAAGATCATCGCGATGATGTCATTTCCTTTTTGAACTTTAAGCAGGATGTAGAGGATTATTTTCCTAACTTTACCGGTGTTATTGGAAGAGCTTTTTACGTAGGAGATCAGCTGCAGGATCTTTCGATTACGATCCCAATCCAATTTTATGGGAAATCGGAAGGAATCGGTTTTACCCAGTATGTAACAGGGTTAGTAATGCAATATTTCCCTAAATACTTACCGGTTTCGGTAAGTGTCACCTCTGTCAACGGACCCGAAGCGCTGATCGTCAAAAAGGCCAATGATACCGAACCGTTTGTTTATATTTACCCGTAATAACCGACCGGCTTTTTTGCCGGTTATTTTTTTGCTTTTAGGCTATTTTTTTATTTCTGTCAGCTGTTTTCCCCTTGTAAATATTGAATTAAGGTAATATTCACCTCTTTTTTATAAAAATTTTCAGAAAAGTGGTTTCTTTTTTGTAAATAGTGTTATATAATACAAAACGAGGTAAGTTTCTGTATTATAACAAGAGGTGATGTAGTACATGTCGACGCAAACAAGGGGTATTGAAGTGGTCGGGGCCTTGAAAGCCCAATTTGAAGAGATTTTGACGCCTGAAGCGTTGAATTTCATTGAAGAATTAGAGCGGAATTTTGGCGCGAGAAGAGTGGAACTGTTACAGTCCAGACAAAAGCGCCAAGAGGAAATTAACAATGGCAAGCTGCCTGACTTCCTTCCGGAAACAAAACATATCCGCAACGGGGATTGGACAATTGCCCCGCTGCCAAAAGATTTACAAGATCGCCGCGTGGAAATTACCGGGCCGACAGACCGAAAAATGGTGATAAACGCCTTGAATTCAGGTGCAAAAATGTTCATGGCTGACTTTGAAGATGCCACATCACCGACATGGGAAAATATTGTTGAAGGACAGATCAACTTACGAGATGCGGTAAAGCGGACGATTTCCTTTGAAAATCCAAATGGCAAAAAGTACGAATTAAATGAGCAGACAGCCGTGTTGATCGTAAGACCCCGTGGGCTCCACCTTGAGGAAAAGCATATTTTAGTAGACGGAAAACCAATCTCGGGAAGCTTTGTCGATTTCGGCCTTTACTTTTTCCATAACGTAAAAGAATTGTTGGCTAGAGGTACAGGCCCCTATTTCTATCTGCCAAAGCTGGAAAGTCATTTAGAAGCTCGACTTTGGAACGATGTATTCGTTTTTGCTCAAGAAAAACTCGGTATCGCGCAGGGAACGATTAAAGCAACTGTGCTGATCGAGACGATTATGGCAGCATTTGAAATGGAAGAAATTCTCTATGAGTTAAAAGAACATTCAGCCGGCTTGAACTGTGGACGTTGGGATTATATTTTCAGCTATTTGAAAAAGCTGCGCCAACAGGACGATGTCATTCTGCCAGATCGTTCACAGGTGACAATGACCGTTCCGTTTATGCGTTCGTACTCGCTACTTACAATTCAAACATGTCACCGCCGCAAGGCACCGGCAATTGGCGGAATGGCCGCACAAATTCCGGTAAAAAATAACCCGCAGGCTAATGAAGAAGCATTTGCGAAGGTTCGCGCCGATAAAGAGCGTGAAGCGCGTGATGGTCATGATGGGACATGGGTTGCTCATCCGGGGCTGGTACCGGTAGCAATGGAAGTGTTCAATCGCGAGATGCCGACGCCAAACCAGATTCATACGACAAAACAGCAGAAAATTACCGTCACTGCTCAAGACCTGTTGGAAGTACCAAATGGAACGATTACCGAGGCAGGAGTTCGTACCAACATCAACGTTGGGATTCAATATGTTGCATCATGGCTATCCGGACGAGGAGCAGCCCCTATTTACAACCTGATGGAGGATGCGGCAACAGCGGAAATTTCACGGGCTCAGCTTTGGCAATGGATCCGTCACCCGAAAGGGATCTTAAATGACGGACGTAAAGTGACAGTTGAAATGTATGAGGCGTTTAAGGCAGAGGAGTTGGAGAAAATCAAACAGGAAATTGGGGAACAAGCTTTTGCCGGCGGCCGTTTTGAAGAAGCCGTTAAACTGTTTGATCAATTAATTTTAGACGATGAATTTGTTGATTTCTTAACACTACCCGGATATGAGCTGTTATAAAAAATTTATATATAAAAAATAGTAGATTAATAGGAGGAAATGGAAAATGACAGATGCAAGAGTAGCGCAATTACAAGAAAGCTGGGAAATGGATGCACGTTGGAAGGGGATTACAAGACCATACACGGCAGAAGATGTTATCAAACTTCGCGGTTCCATCGACATTGAATATACATTGGCTCGTAAAGGCGCCGAAAAGCTTTGGAAGCTGTTAAACGAGGAAGACTATATCAATGCACTTGGTGCTCTGACAGGTAACCAAGCAGTTCAACAAGTGAAAGCAGGCTTGAAAGCCATTTACTTAAGCGGCTGGCAGGTTGCTGCAGATGCCAACCTGGCTGGACAAATGTATCCGGACCAAAGCTTGTATCCGGCAAACAGCGTTCCTGCTGTTGTGAAGCGGATTAACCAAGCATTGCAGCGCGCCGATCAAATTACACATGGAGAAGGCGACCACTCAATCGACTGGTTTGCTCCGATTGTAGCTGATGCTGAGGCCGGCTTTGGCGGTCAATTAAACTGCTTCGAATTAATGAAAGCAATGATTGAAGCAGGGGCATCCGGCGTTCACTTCGAAGACCAACTATCTTCCGAGAAAAAATGCGGTCACTTAGGTGGTAAGGTATTACTTCCGACACAAACAGCCGTCCGCAACCTGATTGCAGCCCGTCTAGCAGCCGATGTTATGGGTGTGCCAACTGTATTGGTTGCTCGTACAGATGCCAACGCTGCTGATTTAATTACAAGCGATATCGATATGAACGATGCTCCATTTATTACTGGTGAGCGTACAACCGAAGGATTTTTCCGTACGAAAGCCGGAATTGATCAAGCAATTGCCCGTGGCTTAGCTTATGCACCATATGCGGACTTGATCTGGTGTGAAACTTCCGAGCCAAATATTGAGGAAGCAAGACGTTTTGCGGAAGCAATCCATGAACAATTCCCTGGCAAGCTATTGGCATATAACTGCTCTCCTTCTTTCAACTGGAAGGCTAAGCTCGATGAAGAAACGATTGCAAACTTCCAACAAGAGCTTGGTAAAATGGGCTACAAATTCCAATTCGTTACACTTGCAGGTTTCCATGCTCTAAACCACAGCATGTTCGAGCTTGCTCGCGGCTACAAAGATCGTGGCATGGCCGCTTACTCTGAATTACAACAAGCTGAATTTGCCAGCGAACAATACGGTTATACTGCAACTCGTCACCAACGTGAAGTTGGCACAGGTTACTTTGACCAAGTATCTATGGTAATTACTGGTGGTACTTCTTCTACAACTGCACTAAAAGGCTCAACAGAAGAAGAACAATTTACAAGTACAAAATAAATATAATCCTTTTGATCCTTCTCTCCTTAACTGGAGGGAGGGATTTTTTGTTTTCAGATGCATTTTATAAAAAATTTTGACGAATTAGTATTTTAAGATAATTTTCACTAAGTACTAAACAAATCTAATCTTTGAAAAAACTAACAATTGACAACTTTCAACAATATATTTATTATTTTAATATAGAAATGGAGGTTAAATTGAATGTCAACATTAAGAAAACAGAAAATTGAGGAAATAATTCCAGAAGAAATGTCAAATAGACAGAAGATTGTGGATAGTGTTCCTCAAACAGGTTTTTTTGGTCATCCTAAAGGATTGTTTACGTTATTCTTTACTGAATTTTGGGAAAGATTTTCATACTATGGCATGAAAGCCATTCTAGTCTATTATATGTATTATTCCGTCACTAAAGGCGGATTAGGTATGAACCAGCAGACGGCCCTCGCCATCGCTTCTGTATATGGATCATTGATCTACATGTCAGGGATCATTGGTGGATGGGTGGCAGACCGGTTGATTGGACCATCCAAGTCGCTGTTTTACGGCGGTATTTTGATTATGTTCGGTCATATCGCTTTAGCTGTACCTGGAAGTAAAGCAATGTTTTTTACTTCAATGGTGTTAATTATCCTCGGTACAGGCTTATTAAAGCCAAATATTTCGACGGTTGTAGGGGAAATGTATGATATTAATGACGCCCGCCGTGATGCTGGCTTCAGTATTTTTTATATGAGTGTAAACCTCGGGGCCTTTATTGCTCCATTAATTGTCGGAACAGTTGGAATGAATTATAATTTCCATTTAGGTTTTGGTATCGCTGCTCTTGGAATGTTCTTGGCATTAGTTTGTTATGTTTTAACAAGGAAAAAGAACCTTGGCCTTGCTGGTCAATTCGTTCATAATCCATTATCCTCAGAGGAAAAGAAAACTACTTTTGTAAAATTTGGCTTGGCAGCAGTTGTTCTTGCCGTAATCATTACGATTTCTGCTATGACCGGCATTTTAACCGTTCAACGGTTTATTTACCTTGTCGGAATCCTTGGATTTGTAATTCCAACCATCTATTTTATTTACATGTACCGCAGTCCAAAAACAACAAAGGAAGAGCGTTCGCATTTGATCGCCTTTATTCCGTTATTCTTGGCAGCCGTTATGTTCTGGTCAATCCAAGAGCAAGGTTCAACGATTCTTGCCGCTTTTGCTGACAAACGGACACAATTAGACTTTGCGGGAATTCATATTAATCCATCTTGGTTCCAGTCAGCGAACCCATTGTTTATCGTTGTGTTTGCACCAATTGTTGGAACACTTTGGGTAAAATTGGGTAATAAGGCACCAACGATCCCGGCGAAATTTGCCTACGGTCTGCTATTCGCGGGGTTGTCATTCGTCGTTATTTTAGTTCCTGCTTTGATCGGCGGAACGCATGCATTGGTTAATCCATTATGGCTTGTACTTAGCTACTTTATCGTCGTAATCGGGGAATTGTGCTTATCGCCTGTTGGCCTGTCAGCGACCACCAAACTGGCACCGTCTGCTTTCTCATCACAAATGATGAGTATGTGGCTCTTATCGAACGCAGCGGCTCAAGCACTTAACGCGCAAATCGTTAAATTCTATACGCCGGAAACAGAAATGACCTACTTTGGTGTTATTGGAGTACTGTCAATTGTTCTTTCGATTATTTTGTTTGCACTGACTCCAAAAATCAAAACCTTTATCAAGGATATCCGCTAATTTGTTATCATAAAACTACGGGGAAGCCGGTTTCTCCGTAGTTTTTTACTTTTTTACGCCTTGCCTGGATGGATAGAGAGAAGGGGGCATTGTCCAGAATATAGCCATAGGAACTCCCATCAACGCAAAATTTATAAATGAGAGCCCTTGCTCAAGAAAGTCCGGTTGCTTGGTACGAAAAAATAAAAATGAATGGAACAATCCTTTTTGTCCTATCATAGGAAATAATAGTTCTTGTATTGGAGTTGATTGGATTGAAAAAAACGAATGTTGAAGAGATCCTTCAACAAGGGATTCATGGACCTTTGGAAACGAAGCCGGATGAGCGGCGGACATACTTGGGGACACTGCGCGAGCGGATAGTGGTCGCTTTAAAGAAAGGCCAGGTTGCAGAGGAAACGGTATACCCAGAGGTAGAGCAGTATATGAAGGAGTATCCCAAGGCACACCTTTTTCTTAATGGAACTTTGAGCTATGAGCAACTATCCAAATATGTAAAACAAGCAACGAAGAACAAAATTGGGCATACCATTGTCACAAATAAAGAAAGTAACACAGACATTGGTTTGGTATTGGCACTGGATTATGCAATTGATAAGGATGAAATTTTTATTACAAAGAAAGCTCCGGAAATCCCTGCTGCCAAGGAAAGCTTTTGGACAAAATTATTTTAAAGCAAAAAAGAGTGTATGATTCACAACGGAGTCAGGCACTCTTTTTTCATAACGCAACTCCTCGTAAGGTATAAGTCCGATAAGAGACAGGGAAGAGCGAAAAAGAGTAACGAAGGTCACCAAACGAGGGAGCGGAGCGGGGAAAAGTGAACATGGGAAGGTTCAATGAACAGAAAGCAGTGAGTGGAACGAGGAAAAGTGAATATGGGAGGGTTCAATGAACAGAAAGCAGGGAGCGGAGCGGGAAAAGTGAATATGGGAAGGTTTAATGAACAGAAAGCAGTGAGCGGAACGAGAAAAAGTGAATATAGGAGGGTTCAATGAACAGAAACGAACGAGCGGGAAAGGAAAAAGTGAATATAGGAAGGTTCAATGAACAGAAAGCAGTGAGCGGAGCGGGGAAAAGTGAATATGGGAAGGTTTAATGAACAGAAAGCAGTGAGCGGAACGGGGAAAAGTGAATATGGGAAGGTTCAATGAACAGAAACGAACGAGCGGGAAAGGAAAAAGTGAATATAGGAAGGTTCAATGAACAGAAAGCAGGGAGCGGAACGAGAAAAAGTGAATATAGGAGGGTTCAATGAACAGAAACGAACGAGCGGGAAAGGAAAAAGTGAATATGGGAGGGTTCAATGAACAGAAACGAACGAGCGGGAAAGGAAAAAGTGAATATAGGAAGGTTTAATGAACAGAAAGCAGGGAGCGGAACGAGAAAAAGTGAATATAGGAGGGTTCAATGAACAGAAACGAACGAGCGGGAAAGGAAAAAGTGAATATAGGAAGGTTCAATGAACAGAAAGCAGTGAGCGGAACGGGGAAAAGTGAATATGGGAAGGTTCAATGAACAGAAACGAACGAGCGGGAAAGGAAAAAGTGAATATAGGAAGGTTCAATGAACAGAAACGAACGAGCGAGAAAGGAAAAAGTGAATATGGGAGGGTTCAATGAACAGAAACGAGTGACCGGGAAGGGAGAGAAAACCCAAGTCCGGCCAGTCACCCCTGCAAATTACACTAAGAAAATCAACTATTCAAAACGATTCCCCAGTTTTATTTTTTCCCCATTCCCACTTACTGGCACGCTGTCAACCAGCAATCGCATGTTTTTTATCACCTTTGTACTGTAGGTGAAGTCACCATAACAGTAAGGGTAGCGGAAATTATTTTTATCTCCGCCGCAATTATAAAGATCAGGCTTCTTTTTCACCTGTATCTTTGAGAACTGTTTAGCTAGTTCCTCGCTATGCTTGCCGCCGTGCTGTGCCACGAAGGTAATATAGCCGGTGCCCATGTTGTAGGCTTGAATAATTGTCGGGAAATCCACCTTTTGCTGACGGCCATAGGTGAGAACCCGATGAAAATGTTTCACCCCTACTTGAATGCTCTGTTTCGGATTCTGAATCGTATTCTTTGCCAAACCGGCCGACTCGGAAGCCTGCATGGGATCGCCGCCTTGACCGTGGCTTTCTTGCTGCATCAATGCAACCAAAACATCTGTGTATTTTTCAAGATGGTACTTTGCTAATTCACTTTGAAGTTGAGGACGATATTTTTTAACCCCAGCAAAGGGATCAGTTTTTTCTCGCGGTATAGAAGGACTTTGTTGAAAATAAGTTTGAATCATCGCCAAAATTCCAAAAAGCACGAGCAGACCGAAAAACGTTCTAAATTTCTTCCGTCTTCTTTTTTTCATAAGTGATTCTCCTAAACTATAAAGTTTGATTTTTATGTTTTAACCAAAAATTCACTCGCAGCAATAGGATTCTAGGTGGGTTTTACATAAATTGAAAAAATTCCCTAGTTTGCTACTCTTTACTTTGTATATAAAAATTAAAACTAGAGTCAATGCGATGTAATCATGAAGCATAGTTGGAATCTATTTTACCATTGTTTAAAGGTAGATTTCAAAATAACGCAAATTTGCAGGCCATATCTTTGGGTATCAAAAAATAGGTGTTCCAAGACAGCCATTAAATCATAATGAACTTGGCCATAATGGAGAAGGAATCATTGCGGTAAAGCAAAAAAGTTTGGTATCATCAATAGTAAATAAAAGTGATCGGAGGGGATCGTTATGTCACGGATTTCAACAGAGCAGGTGAAGCATGTGGCCAATTTGGCACGGCTTGCGATTACGGAACAAGAGGCGGAAAAGTTTACAAAACAGCTTGATGCCATCATCACATTTGCAGAACAATTAAATGAACTGGATACGGATAATGTCAAACCTACATACCATGTGCTTGATATGAAAAATGTTTTGCGCGAGGACATTCCGCAGCTGGGATTACCGCAGGAAGAAGTATTGAAAAATGCGCCTGAACATCAGGATGGGCAATTTAAAGTGCCATCGATTTTAGGGGAGTAGAGGAGGACCAAAAAAGTGAGTTTATTTGATCATAAAGTATCAGATTTGCATGAGCTTTTACATAAAAAAGAGCTGAAAGTATCTGACCTTGTTGATGAATCGTATAAACGAATCGCTGAAGTGGATGACAAGGTACAGGCATTTTTAACATTAAACGAAGAACAGGCGCGGCAAACCGCAAAGGTCCTTGACGAAAAGCTCAGCTCTGGTAACGCCGAAGGGCTTCTTTTTGGCATGCCGATTGGAATAAAGGACAATATTGTCACGAAAGGATTAAGGACAACCTGTGCCAGCAAAATTCTTGAAAACTTTGATCCAATTTATGATGCCACTGTCGTGCAAAAATTACAAAAGGCAGAGACGGTGACAATCGGTAAATTGAACATGGACGAGTTTGCGATGGGGTCATCGAACGAAAACTCGCACTTCCAAAAAACATATAATCCATGGAATTTAGACAGAGTTCCAGGCGGATCTTCAGGCGGTTCGGCTGCTTCCGTTGCTGCAGGTGAAGTATTATTCTCCCTTGGTTCTGATACAGGCGGGTCGATTCGCCAGCCAGCTGCATTTTGCGGTGTCGTGGGCATGAAGCCAACCTATGGGAGGGTCTCCCGCTTTGGACTTGTAGCCTTTGCCTCTTCACTTGATCAAATCGGGCCGATCACGAGAACGGTTGAGGATAATGCTTACCTGCTTGAAGCTATTTCCGGCCTTGATCCGATGGACTCCACATCAGCCAATGTCGATGTTCCGAATTTTACCAAGAGCTTGACTGGTGATGTCAAAGGTTTAAAAATTGCTGTTCCAAAAGAATATCTTGGTGAGGGTGTCAATGAATCTGTCCGTCAATCCGTTTTAGACGCATTAAAGGTGCTGGAAGGCCTTGGGGCTGTTTGGGAAGAAGTTTCACTACCACACTCGAAATATGCCTTGGCCACTTATTATCTGTTGTCATCATCCGAAGCATCGGCCAACCTTGCCCGCTTTGATGGTGTCCGCTACGGGTATCGGTCACCGAATGCCGAGACACTATTAGACTTATACAAAAATACAAGAGCGGAAGGCTTCGGTGATGAAGTCAAGCGCCGTATTATGCTTGGTACTTTTGCGTTGAGTTCAGGTTACTATGATGCTTACTATAAAAAGGCACAGAAAGTGCGTACTTTGATTAAGCAAGATTTTGAAAAGGTATTTGAACACTATGATGTCATTATCGGTCCGACTACGCCGACTCCAGCGTTCAAAATCGGCGAAAATATCGACGATCCAATGACAATGTATGTCAATGATATTTTAACGATTCCGGTGAATCTTGCCGGCGTCCCGGGCATATCTGTGCCATGCGGCTTTGATGGCGGACTTCCGCTTGGATTACAAATTATCGGTAAGCATTTTGATGAAGCTTGCGTTTATCGCGTTGCCCATGCCTTCGAGCAGGCAACAGACTATCATACACAGAAGCCACAATTGTAGGGGGTGAACGAAAGTGGAATTTGAAACAGTAATCGGACTTGAAGTCCATGTTGAGTTAAAAACCGAATCGAAAATCTTTTCATCCAGTCCAAACCATTTTGGGGCCGTGCCGAACACTAATACAAGTGTGATTGATTTAGGGTACCCAGGCGTCCTTCCTGTTTTAAACAGGAAGGTTGTTGATTACGGCATGAAGGCGGCGATGGCGTTGAATTGTCAAATCGCCACGCACACAAAATTTGACCGAAAAAACTATTTTTACCCAGACAATCCCAAGGCATATCAGATTTCTCAATTTGACCAGCCAATCGGCGAGCATGGCTGGATTGAAATTGAAGTTGATGGCTATAAAAAGAAAATCGGCATTACCCGCATCCATTTAGAAGAAGATGCCGGTAAGTTAAACCATGAAAAAGGCTATTCTTTGGTCGACATTAACCGTCAGGGAACACCGCTGATTGAAATTGTCTCGGAACCGGATATTCGCACGCCGAATGAAGCCTACGCCTATTTGGAAAAATTAAAATCGATTATTCAATATACCGGTGTATCCGACTGTAAAATGGAAGAGGGCTCACTAAGATGTGATGCCAATATCTCCATTCGTCCTGTGGGACAAAAAGAATTCGGGACAAAAACCGAGTTGAAAAACTTAAACTCGTTCAATTTTGTCCGTAAAGGACTTGAATTTGAGGAGAAGCGGCAACGAGAAGTTGTGATGGCAGGCGGAAAAATCGAGCAGGAAACACGCCGCTTTGATGAAGCCACCGGGACAACAATCCTCATGCGGGTGAAGGAAGGCTCTGATGATTACCGCTACTTCCCCGAACCGGACTTATTAGAGCTTTATATTGATGAAGACTGGAAATCCCGCATCCGTGCTGAGATTCCGGAACTGCCGGATCAGCGGCAAAAACGCTATGTAGAAGAGCTTGGATTGCCGGTTTATGATGCCAAAGTATTAACTGTGACAAAAGAAACCGCTGACTTCTTTGAAGCCACCGTTCATGCCGGGGCTGATGCCAAACAGGCTTCCAACTGGATTATGGGTGAAGTTTCCGGTTATTTAAACGCCGAAGGAAAAGAATTGCATGAGGTTGCTTTGACTCCAGAGGGTCTGGCCGGCATGATTAAACTGATTGAAAACGGCACGATATCTTCAAAGATTGCCAAGACGGTATTCAAAGAGTTAATCGAAAACGGCGGCGATGCTGAGAAGATTGTTAAAGAAAAAGGACTTGTGCAAATTTCTGATGAAAGCACACTGCTAAAAATTATCTCAGAGGTTTTGGATGCAAATCCGAAATCAGTTGAGGACTTCAAAGGTGGTAAAGCAAAAGCAGCAGGCTCCCTTGTTGGTCAGGTTATGAAAGCAACAAAAGGACAAGCCAATCCGCAAGTAGTCAACAAATTATTGCAGCAGGAATTACAAAAACGCTAAAAGGCCAGTCGGCAGAATCCTTTCTGCCGGCTGTTTCTTACTAGAAAAGAAAGTATAAAATTTCACCTAACTTTAAGAAGTGATACAAGCCGAGTTTACCGGTACATTTTTGTTTTATTTATAAATCAGCTTTATAACCACTTTTCCATTTTTATCAATAAATCCAGCTTTTCCGTCCTTTTTCACATAGAGCAGACCTTCATGAAAGCTGTTTATTTGATCATATTGCGGTTGAATGACGATTTTTCCCTGCTCATTGATAAAGCCGGATTTTCCTTTATAAACAACACTTGCCAAATGATAATTACTTGGATAAAAGAGGCCAATCTCGCTATATTTTGGTTCAACTAGTACCTTTCCGGATGAGGTGACGAGTCCATATTTAGACCCTTTCATCACTCTGATCAAACCTTTATATTCTAATGGATCAATCCGGTCGTATTTCGCTGTAATGATGATTTTTCCTTTACTATCAATGGCCCCTTCTTTGCTGCCTTTTTTATAGATAACGAAATCCCCATTAATCTCACCGTCGGCATAGCTGGCCAGTCGCATATAGTCATAGGTTGGTTTTACAATAATTTTCCCCGCCAAATTCACGATGCCGTATTTATGGTTCTGCCTGATAACCGCTAACCCTTTTTGGTTGAAATGGCTGATATAATCGTAGTTGAAATCGAGTACCACAGCGCCTTTTTTGTTAATAATACCAAACTTTTCATTTTTGGAAACAACCGCTGCATCCTGCCAAAATTCAAACAATCCACCTTCGTCACTCTCGTAATCTGCGTCATACTGTGGCTTAATCACGATGTTTCCGGTGGTATCAATAAACCCAAGTAGACCATTTACTTTTATTGGTGCTAAGCCATTTCTAAACACACCAACAGAGTCAAAACTTGGTTCAGCCACCACTTTCCCCTTTGTACTAATGAAACCAAATTTATTATTGAATCTTGTCTGGGCATAACCATTGAAAAAGGTTGAGATATAATCATATTTGGGTGGGGAAATGATATTTCCCGTTATGCTAATAACCCCGTACTTTCCGCCATCGCGGATATGTGCTAAACCATTTATGAAGGAACCTATGCTAGAATAGGCTGGCTTTACAATGACTTTACCATTGTGATCGACTAAACCATACTTTTTATTTTGAACTACTGTAAAGATGCCGTTGGTGTTGGCGGTTATTTTTTCGTAGTTTGCTTTAAGAATAATTTTCCCCTTTGAATTGATGATGCCGTATTTCCCGTTCTGCTTGTAATAAGCGACTTCATTAGAGAAGCGGGAAATTTTTTCATATTTGGGAGAGACTATTGTCTTGCCGCTGGTGCTAATGAGTCCATATTTTTTATTTTTAACAACGATGATCAGGCTGCTGTTCCCGTACTCAACGGAATCATATACTGGAGAAACAATCACCTTTCCCTTCACACTAACGGCTCCGTACTTCTTGTTCTTTTTAACCAATACGAAATTCTTGAATGACCTTGATGGGTAGATCTCGTCATACACCGGTTTAATTACCGTTTTTTCTTTTTTGTCGATCATGCCGTATTTTCCGTTTTCCTTGAATAAAACAAGCCCATTGATGAATTCATTGCCAAGAACCTTTTTGCTGGTTGCGGCAAAGGTGGAGGACAGTGATGTGCCGAATAACATACAAAATGAGACGAGCCCAATAATCCAAATTTTCATTTGGCTTTTCATCCTTTTCACTCCTTCAAACATATTCATACTACTACTTCTATTATATTGGCTGTATGCAAAAATAGTAAGCCATCAAAAATGTAGAGTTAGGATGAGTTTGCTATTCTGTTGGCTGAAAGTGAGGATTCTATTTGAGGAGTAATGAAGAACACGACCTGCTTAAAAAGAAAAACGCTCGGGTTGAGCGTTTCTCTTCTATAATTCTTATTGTTCTTCTCTTAATAAACGAACACTTTCATCAAATTCGCTTTCGATTTCTTCATTTTTCTTATAGGTAATCAAGCTGACGATGACAGCAACCATAAGGTTAAATACAAAGCCTGGAACGATTTCATACAAGGATTGTCCGAAAATAACTTTTCCAAGGTCAAAGTTTTTCCAAACAATAACGGTGATAGCCCCGACAATCATTCCGGACAAAGCACCCCAGTTCGTCATCTTTTTCCAGAATAAGCTTAAAAGAATAACCGGACCGAAGGAAGCTCCGAAACCAGCCCATGCATAGGCAACCAGGTTTAAAATGGTGTTATCCTGTTTGAATGCGAGGGCAATAGCAACTATAGCTACGAGCAGAACGGCCATTCTGCCTAAGAAAACAAGGTGGCGGTCGGTGGCTTTTTTGTTCATGACGACCTTATATAAATCTTCAACCAGGGCACTGGAGGTAACGATTAATTGTGACGAAATCGTACTCATAATCGCGGCCAAGATAGCAGCTAAAGCAAATCCGGCAAACAGCGGATGGAAGAAAATCTGGCTCAAGGAAATGAACACAGCCTCCGGATTTTTCAGGATATGGGCCGTGTTTTCATGGAAATAGGCAATCCCAATTAATGCTGTAAAAATTGTCCCAAGCAAGGAGAAAATCATCCAGCCCATTCCAATGCGGCGGGCACTTTTTGTTTCTTTAACGGTTTTGATTGCCATAAAGCGGACAATGATGTGCGGCTGACCAAAGTAGCCAAGCCCCCATGCCGCAGCAGAAATAATCCCAATAAAGGTTGTGCCTTTGAACAAATCTAGTAAAGTTGGGTCAATTGCCCGGATCGTATCAAATGTTTCGGCAGGGCCACCGGTTTTGAAAATTCCAATTGCCGGAACAAGGAGAAGGGCAATCAGCATCATCAAGCCTTGAATAAAGTCAGTGTAGCTTACGGCAAGGAAACCACCGAACAATGTATAGGCCACGACAACGCCGCCAACAATAAATAATCCAATATGATAACTAGTACCAAAGGAGTTCTCAAAGAAGACAGCACCGGAAACCATTCCGGAAGAAACGTAGAATGTAAAGAACAGAAGAATAACAATTCCAGAGACAACACGCAACAACTTTGTATTATCCTTGAAGCGGTTTTCCAAGTAACTTGGAATGGTAATTGAGTCGTTTGCCACTTTCGTGTAGGAACGTAAGCGCGGTGCAACGAATAACCAGTTTAGATAGGCACCAATAGTTAAACCAATGGCGATCCAGGCTTCTGCCAGCCCGCTGACATAAATGGCGCCAGGCAGCCCCATTAACAGCCAACCGCTCATGTCGGCGGCGCCTGCACTCAGAGCGGTTACCGCAGGTCCTAACGACCGGCCCCCAAGCATATAATCTGTAAGATTGCTAGTTTTTCGGTAGGCATACCAGCCGATCCAGAGCATACCTACGATATAGATGGTGATCGAAATAAGTTGTAAAGTTTGATCAGACATCCATTTTCCCCCTTTTTAGAATAATAATTATAATAATATTTCCCCTATATTTAATATTCTATCAATTTATTGAAAGCATTTCCAGTAGAAAATATTATTTTTTTACCATAATTATAAATACTTTTAATATAGTAATGGTACTATTTGTAAGTACTATCATTGTAAGGACAAACAAAAACATTTATGATAAAGGAAATGAAAGGAGTTCGATATTGTGGATTTAAATTCATGGTTCCAAAAAGGAATGACGGTTGAGGAGTACATAAATTCAATGAAAAGGAATAAGGTGGAAATGCTTTCGATTTATGAACGCTTCACGTTAACGGAGAATGATCGAAGTAAACTGGCAGCATTAAGGCAGCACAAAATACGCGCCCTTGTAATATCAGAGGATTGGTGCGGGGATGCCCTGTTAAATAACCCAGTGTTGCTTCGGATTGCAGAAACGGCGGGAATTGAAGTTCACTTTCTGCTTCGGGATCAAAACCTTGAACTGATGGATCAATATTTAACGAATGGTACATCAAGAGCTATTCCCATTTTTATCTTTATCGATCAGGAAGGGGAGGAAGTTGCTGTCTGGGGGCCTCGTGCACCAAAAATTCAGGAACTTGTCGAGAAAGAGCGGGCTTCCTTACCAGACAAGGAAGCAGCGGATTTCCAAGAAAAGCAGCTGGCAATGTACAAAAGCCTTGGAAAAAGGTATCAAACTGAACCGGATATGTGGCAAACAGTGGCAGAAAGCATTATTTCTACACTATTAAAATAAAATAAAACCGGGATGAAGGACAAAACCGGCAGCGAACGAAGGTAAACTGTCTTTCATAAGCGGGATGAAGGACAAAACCGGCCGTGAACGAAGGTAAACTGTCTTTCATAAAAAGAGGGCGCAGTAAAAAGCCGACCCTCTTTTCTCATGTCTTAAATCCTCCGCCCTTTGGAGGGATCCGATCATTTTTTAAACTTTTATCATTAATTTTCGGCTCAATGCCGAGAATGAAGTTTCGAATGTTGGAACGGTGGAGATAAATCAATAGGATGAAAAATAATAAGAAGATCAATTCAAAATCCAGCCTGACTGAATATAGATCATAAGCGAGCAGGCTTATGCCGACAGAAATCGACCCAAGAAATACATATTTTGTTAGCAGGATAACGAAAAAGAACGTTACATAAGCAATTAATAGTAACGGCAAATCCGCAATCATCAAAGCCCCGGCGGTAGTAGCAATAGCCTTGCCGCCTCTAAATCCGGCGAAAATCGGGAAACAATGCCCAATGACGGCAGCCAAGCCAAAATATAATGGTTCAGCACTAAGGTGGAAGAACAGTGGGAGGTAAGCCGCAAGTGCACCTTTCCCAAGATCAATCAGCAGGACAAAAACAGCTGACTTTTTTCCCAGGACTCTAAGCGTGTTGGTGGCTCCGGGGTTCTTGCTGCCGAGTTCACGGATATCAACGCCAAAGAATAATTTACCTACGATTAAGGCGGTGGGAACGCTGCCAATTAGATATGAAACGGCCAGCAAAAGCCAAAACATTTATACCAATCCCTTATTTGGTAAATTTGTAGTTATATTGTAACATGGGAAAATGGTAGAATTCCGTTGAAATATCTGAATTTGAAAAATAAAAGTAGGAAGGACGTGTACAAAATTCTCGTTGGAAGTAAATCATTACTTGTTTTTTGCAAAAAAAATAAAATGGTTTATGATAGTTAATGGGCTTGCCTGACAAATTATTTGTAAGTGGCAGTGTTAATTGGTAAAATATTGAACAGACTAAACCGTTATGGATTTTAAAAATAGGTGGATGAATTTATGAAACGAGCGAGATTGATTTATAATCCGACATCAGGGCGCGAAATGATTAAGCGTCATTTGCCGGAAATTCTTGAAAAACTGGAAATAGCCGGATATGAAGCATCCTGTCATGCAACAACCGGAGCCGGTGATGCAACGCGAGCAGCACGAATCGCTGTTGAGCGTCAGTTTGATGTGGTTATCGCTGCTGGTGGGGACGGAACGATTCATGAGGTAGTAAACGGATTAGCTGAGCAGGAGTTTCGCCCCAAATTAGGAATTATTCCATCCGGTACGACGAATGACTTTGCCCGTGCTCTGCATATTCCCCGTGATGTCGCTTCAGCTGTGGACATTATTACCAATGGTGAGCTGATTCCTGTCGATATTGGCCGCATCAATGATAAGTATTTCATTAATATCGCCGGTGGAGGCAGACTCACCGAGCTTACCTATGAAGTTCCAAGTAAATTAAAGACCATGCTTGGTCAGCTCGCCTATTATCTAAAAGGAATCGAAATGCTGCCTTCGATTAAAGCTTCGAACTTACGCATCGAATATGATGGAAAGCTGTTTGAAGGCGAAACGATGATGTTTCTTGTCGGTCTGACCAATTCCATTGGCGGCTTTGAAAGATTAGCACCCGATGCTTCGATTAACGATGGCCTATTTTCTTTATTAATTTTGAAAAAGGTTAATCTTGCAGAATTTATTCGGATTGTTACACTGGCAATCCGCGGCGAGCACGTGAATGACCCCAATGTGATTTATACGAAAGCAAATCGGATTAAAGTTCAATCCAATGAAAAAGTTCAAGTGAATTTAGACGGAGAATACGGCGGCTTGTTACCAGCCGAATTCGCCAATCTGTACCGGCACTTGGAGGTATTTGTTCCGCTAAAAGACATTCGGCCAAATGACCGCCCAACCGATTGGGTGTCGGGAAAAAGATATAGTTAAGAGTGTTCGTTCCTATCGTGGAACGAACTTTTTTTCATAACCGACAGGTGAAGTGGCCTGGTTATTAGCGCTCTCTCTAGCAGTTTTGAAAATTGTAATTTTTTTTCGTTAACGTGTATAATGAATTAAAGACAAGAGTCAAGACAGCCGAAAAAAGGAGCGATTAGGGTGAGGGCGTTAATAAATATTGATTATACGTTTGATTTTGTTGCTGATGCCGGTGCGTTAACCTGCGGTAAGCCAGGGCAGGACATCGAAGGAAAAATTACGGAACTGACGAAAGAATTTATCGATAACGGTGATTATGTCGTATTTGCTATTGATGTTCACGACAAAGGCGACGAATACCATCCTGAAACAAAGCTATTCCCACCTCATAATTTGCGTGAAACAGATGGCAGACATTTATATGGAACATTGCAACAGGTTTACGAGGAAAACAAACAACGCAGTAATGTTGTTTTCATGGATAAAACAAGATATTCTGCTTTTGCTGGTACCAACCTGGAAATAAAATTACGGGAACGGGGAATTACAGAAGTCCATCTAGTAGGTGTATGTACCGATATTTGCGTTCTCCATACGGCCGTCGATGCCTACAACAAAGGTTTTAAAATTGTCGTCTATAAAGATGCTGTTGCTTCCTTCAATTCCGCGGGGCATGATTGGGCCTTGGGACATTTCGAAAAAACACTGGGCGCTATGGTGAAATAAGTATTTTAATGATATGATTGTAAAAAAGGTGTAAAGCTGTAATAGTATTATGGAGGGCGATTATGAAACACATTTACCACGATGATAGTTTCACTTTGCATACAGATCTTTACCAGATTAATATGGCAGAAACATACTGGCGTGATGGCATTCATAATAAACGGGCGGTCTTTGATTTATATTTTCGTAAGCTGCCGTTTGGGAACGGGTATGCCGTGTTTGCCGGCCTTGAAAAAGTCATTCAATTTATTCAAGGCTTCCGTTTTAGTGAGGAAGACCTTCATTATTTGAAAAACGAAGTGGGCTATAAGGATGACTTTTTAGATTTTTTAAAAAATATGCGGTTTACCGGGACGATTCGCTCAATGAAGGAAGGAGAACTTGTTTTTGGCAATGAGCCGATGTTACGAGTTGACGCTCCTTTAGCAGAAGCACAAATAATCGAAACAGCCTTACTTAATATTGTGAACTATCAAACATTAATTGCCACCAAAGCATCAAGGATCAAGCAGGTCCTTGGTTCTGATATTGCGATGGAATTTGGAACAAGGCGGGCCCAGGAAATGGATGCAGCCGTCTGGGGAACGAGAGCCGCTTATTTGGCCGGATTTGCTGCTACGAGCAATGTCAGGGCAGGTAAGATGTTTGGCATTCCGGTTTCGGGGACACATGCCCATTCGCTGGTCCAGGCTTACAAGGATGAGTACACTGCCTTCCATAAATATGCTGAAACCCATAAAGATTGCGTTTTCTTGGTGGATACGTATGATACACTTCACCTTGGTGTACCAAATGCCATTAAAGTTGCCAAAGAATTAGGTGACAAAATTAATTTCGTCGGGATTCGCCTTGATAGCGGAGATTTAGCTTATTTGTCTAAGGAAGCACGTAAACTTCTCGATGAAGCAGGCTTTAAGGATGCAAAAATTTTTGCCTCAAGTGACTTGGACGAGTATACGATTATTAACCTAAAAACACAGGGGGCCAAAATTGACAGCTGGGGAATCGGCACTAAACTGATTACTGCATTCGATCAGGCCGCTTTGGGGGCTGTTTATAAAATAGTAGCAATTGAAAATGAAACGGGAGAGATGGAAGATACGATAAAAATTTCATCTAATCCTGAGAAAGTGACAACTCCGGGCCTGAAGAAAGTTTACCGGATTATTAATAATCGGAACGGTCATGCCGAAGGGGATTACATTGCAATGGAGAACGAAAAACTGCCGGAAAAACGTCTAAGCATGTTCCATCCGACCCATACGTATATAAACAAAGTGGTGACGAACTTTACGGCAAAAGAGCTCCATGAGGATATTTTTGTAAACGGAGAGCTTGTTTATGAAGTTCCATGCTTAGAAGAGTCGCGTGAATATTTACAACAAAATCTTGATGCATTATGGGATGAATATAAGCGAACAATGAATCCAGAGGAATATCCAGTCGACCTAAGCAAAAAATGCTGGGATAATAAGATGCACAATATTGAAGAAGTGAAAGAAAAAGTCGCGAAAATGAAACAATAGCCATTTAACAACGCCCAGAAAAGTTGTCTCTCTGAGCGTTGTTTTTTTGGTTAATAGGAAAGTGTGAAATTTTTTCCGGATTTTCCTATGCCTTTCTATGTCGCATAAATCTACGCCTCATGAACCGCCTTAGCGGACTCGCCAGTCGGCTGGTGTTCATTTAAAAAATGGGGTAAAAAACACCCGTCATTTTTGTTTAAATAGGTCCATAAAAGCATGGAAGGTTTCAATTCCTTGATAGGTAAAAATGCTGGCGGCGGATAGTGAAAAGAAGCCAATGATAAGAAAGCGGATCCACATAATACTTCCTCCCTTGTTATGTTTTTACAGATCATACCTAAGGAATGTGGATCAAATAATTAGACTGATGAAAGATCGGGATAAGAAAGGATATGTTGCGTTTTAAGGTTGAAGAAAAATAGGGTGATGATATTTTCGTTGTGGATAAGATGAAAAAAAGTTCAAAGAGGTTTGATAGGGTGGCAGTATATTTCTTTTCATCGTCCCACGGTGCTTTTACCTTCCAGTCGTTTAACTGGATAATAGCCTTGCCTACCGGATGTGTTTTCACGAGTGCGTTTGAAAGATACATAACATTAAAAGCCAAAAAGACAAGGAACGAGGTAAAGCAAATACTTTTCTTGATCATCATCATTATCCACTCCTTTCTTATTGGATTGTTTTAATCATATCCACTTTTATTATATTTTTAAATAAAAATTTTCTGACAATTTTCTCTCCTGTTTTACTCAGAGTGTTTCGCAATCAGCCAGGCTTTGTGATACAATTTTGCTAGTTATCAGTGGGACGGCGCTAATTAAGGAGTGCAATCCGCTAATTGGAGAGGTTTATCCGCCAATTGGAGAGGATAGATTTGCAAACATAAAGTGTAAAGGAAGAAATACATGAGTAGAACATTGCCGGTTAAAAAGAATGATTATATAGATGTAGAATTTGAAGATTTAACCCATGACGGAGCGGGTGTGGCAAAGGTTGACGGTTATCCCTTATTTGTCGCAAGCGGACTGCCTGGTGAAAAAGCAAAGGTCAAGGTTATTAAAACGGGAAAAAGCTACGGAGTTGGGCGGTTAATCGAGCTTTATGAGAAGAGTCCCTATCGCGTGGACATTCCTGCCAGCGAAAAACATAAATATGGCGGCTGTCAGCTGGAACACATTAGCTACGAAGGACAGCTTAAATATAAAGAAAATCAAGTGCGGCAGGTCCTTGCACGCATCGGTAAGCTGGACGATGTTCAAGTACATCCGATTATCGGCATGGACAATCCATGGCACTACCGCAACAAGGCTCAAGTTCCGGTAGGTGAAAAAGACGGCAAATTGATTGCTGGATTTTTCAAACCAAGAAGCCACGAAATTATTGATACAGACGAAAGCTTGATCCAGCTGCCGGAAGTGAACGAAGCGATCCAAACGGTAAAGGAAATTTGCCGTAAATTAGAGATTCCAGCGTATGATGAAGAGGCCCATAAAGGAGTTCTGCGCCATATTATGGCTCGCTGTGGAAGGCAAACAGGTGAACTAATGGTGGTGGTGATTACAAGAACTGAGGATATACCTCATAAAAACAAGCTGATAGAGGAAATAATCGCGAGACTCCCTAAAGTGAAGTCGATTATTCACAATGTCAATTCGAAACGAACCAACGTCATTCTCGGAGAAAAAACAACATTGCTTTGGGGCAGTGAAGTCATTTATGACTATATTGGTGATGTGAAATTTGCAATTTCGGCCTTATCGTTTTATCAGATCAATCCTGTACAGACAAAGGTACTCTACGATAAGGCTCTGGAATATGCCGGCCTTAGCGGCGAGGAATCTGTTATTGATGCCTATTGCGGCATTGGCACGATTTCTTTATTTTTGGCACAAAAGTCGAGCAAGGTTTTTGGGGTAGAGGTTGTCCCAGAAGCGATTAAAGATGCCCGCCGCAATGCTGACCTCAATGGCATAACAAACGTGGAATTTGCCGTCGGCCAAGCAGAAGTTGTGATTCCTAAATGGTATGAAGAAGGTAATGCAGCAGATGTCTTGGTCGTTGACCCGCCCCGAAAAGGCTGCGATGCGGCGCTGCTTCAAACCATCATTGAAATGAAGCCAAAAAAGGTTGTCTACGTGTCCTGCAACCCGGCAACATTAGCACGGGATTTACGGATATTGGAGGATGGCGGTTACATGACACTCGAAGTACAGCCGGTGGATATGTTTCCACATACGAGCCATGTGGAGTGTGTTGTCTTGATGTCAAGGGGGGAGAAATAGGACTATTCAAAGCACTGATAAATAAAGGGTTTCCTGATATTGCATTTTTCGTTCGACCATTTTTACGAAGATGCTAATGCCGGGAAACCCTTATTCTTACTGTTTAAGGAAACATATCAATCGCCCTAAAAGCAGTAGGGTTGAGTTGACAGCATCTGGGGCTTTTAGTTCAGAAGCAATGTAGTGTGTGACTTTCTGCATTTGTTCCTGTGCCTGTGTTGTGATTTTTACAACGTAGGTTTCAGCCATCGGCCCGTCTTAAGTCTGCAAATACATCGGCGGCTGGACGGGAACGATCAGACTTTGCTTCTTCGAACCCTGTTTGCATCATGGCCTCAAATTCTGCTGCATCCATTTCATCGAAAGCAACAGGTGCAGTGGGAACGGACAGAGAGAAAGGGATGCTCTTTGTCATAATAATTTGTTTGTAAAGCATATTGATGACAACAGAAGCTGGCACTCCTAATTTAACCATGATCGCTTCAGCTTTTTCTTTTATTTCAGGTTCAACACGAGCAAGGAATTTGCGGTTTTAGCGGCCATAAGTATTCTACCTTTCATTTTTCTTTATTGTATGTTTTTGTATAACGATTAGTAATACAAATGCAATTTTACTGCAAGTTAGAATAGGGGCGGTTTGAATTTTTAAAAGCAAAACTCCTAAAGAACAGCGCCCCCCATCGTGCGAAAAATCGCAAAATTAATAAAGGGGGTGCTCACGAATGAAAAATACAAAGGTGATTGTATCCTATAATAAGTATTACACGCCTGAGAATCGAAGGAATTCTACTTGATTAATCAATATATTTATTTTTTAACTGATCAGAACCAATGCCACCAATCACCATTAAAGCTAATGGTAAGAAATTTGATATAATTTTTGGTAAACCGTCTGGAATTATAATATTTATACCAATAAAATGATTTAAACCGATAATAATTAGTTTTGCTGCTAATAAAAATGCCCCTAATAAAATCACGCTGTCAAAGAACGCTTTCCATTTCGGATACATTAGTTGTTTGCTATCTCGAATTACTTTCTCTTTCAATTCTTCGTCACTCCTCAACAATTCGTCTATTGTAACACCGAATATATCACTCAAATCAATTATTACTTCGATACTGGGGTAGTTCTTGCCAGTTTCCCATTTTGAAACTGACTGACGACTAACATGAATTTTTTCAGCAAGATCCGTTTGTGACCAACCTCTTTTTTCTCTTTCAATTTTTAATCGTTCACTAAAAATCACGTATTTCATCACCTCTCCTTGCTTTTCATTATTGTAAGAGTGAATACTAAAGTAAAGATAGTTCTAGGCGCACCAAGGTGCAACCTATCGTTGCTACTTAAAAACTTGTTTTATCGGACATAATAATTTTTTGGTTATCCACATTGTAACAATGTTATAAGCGATTCTGAAATCTTATCAACTTCCATTGCATTTTTTTCAAGCCAGCCTAACTTGTTTCGTTTTTCATTAGCGTATGTAGTATGGCATTAAAGTTGTTTGCGGGAAGAAATTTGAGAGTCGATCTACTAATGTAACCTTTTGTAGCCATAAGTGCTATATACGAGACAGATTCTGGAGAAAAGAAGATATAGAGGAAGTCGTATTATGTTGTTGTAAAATCCAAACCACTGTTTATGGTTAACACAAACAACCAATGGTTGATTTTGGGGATTTAAAACAACTATAATTCGCTTGTTAATCTTGTTGCCCGTATTTATTATTTTAACTGAGGAGATTTTTATTATGAGAGAATTAAAATTTGCAGAAAATTTTGTGCGTCTCAGAAAACAGTTCGACATGACTCAGGGAGATGTAGCTGCTTATGTGGGAGTATCGAATTCTGCAGTGTCAAAGTGGGAACAGGGTTTAAGTTACCCTGATTTATCATTACTTCCAAAATTGGCTACACTTCTTGACGTTACCATAGATGAACTGCTTGGCTATGAGCCGCAACTTACTAATATCAGAATAATGGAAGTTTATCGAGACTTTTCCCAACGATTTAGCAAGGAAAGTTTTGAGACTGTTCAGGATGATATCGAGGATATGCTTAAAGAGTACTATTCTTGCTACCCACTTCTGGTAAGAATTTCCCAGCTATATCTAAACCATTATTTTTACTCCGAGCATCCACAAACGGTTTTGAAGCGGGTTATCGAACTGTGTGAGCGTACAGTCGCATTAAGTGGTGACTACCATTTGAACCAAGAGGCACAGGTGATTCACGCCTCCGCATTGTTAATTATGGGTAAGCCACAAGAACTGTTAAATTGTGTTGGATATGACGTTCCCATTCAATTTGGAGTAGAGAAATTGATCGCAAAGGCTTATGCTATGCTCGCAAATGTACAAAAAGCCAAAGAAACATTGCAGATAAGTACATTTCAACATCTATTGATTATGATATCAAGCGAAATAGAATTTTTGGAATATGCTTCAGATGATCGGAAGTTGTTTGATGAGATGATCAATCGGATTGAGAATGTGATCAACCTTTATAATATTGAAAATTTAAACATTCATATAAAGCTTATGTTTTATTATAAAGCGGCATTAGGTTATATGCAACAACAGAGACATAAAGCGGCATTAAGTATGTTGGAACGTTTCTATCAGACTTGTAAGAATATATCATTCCCTATGAAAATATGTGGTGATGATTATTTTTATACAGTTGATAATTGGATTGAACAAAATATTAACTCAAGTTCTTACGCTCCACGCGATGAGCAAGCGATCAAAAATGATTTGTTAAAAATGTTACAAAAGGAACCGATGTTTCTTCCGTTACATGAAGAACCTACATTTAAGATGATTTTTAGGAACTTGCAACGTATTTTTAATCTAAATGAGAAACCATAATCAAATTTAGTCATCTCAATTACATAAAAACAGGATGGAGCTTACAACTCAATTAGACATATCTACATGTACACAAGTTATCAATCAGTGGTACGTAAGTTGAATATATTATCAGTTAAACAGTTACAGGATAAATGGATATGGGGGATACGATGATAAAAGAAAATATGAAAATTTCAGTAGATCATGGGAGCTTGGTAATCGGAGCAACATTGGTGAGACCAGGAAACGATAGCAAATCAGATATTCTCGTTGTAATAGTCCCAGGAAGCGGCCCAGTTGATCGCGATGGCAATATGAGAGGCATGCGGGCAAACCTTTATAAACAGCTAGCTGATGCATTGACAAAATCGGGATTTGCGACGCTGCGTTATGACAAAATTGGTGTAGGAGAAAGCACAGGCGATTTTAACCGTGCGGGACTTTATGATGCAGTTCAATGCATATGTGATATCATTGATTATTTCAACTCAAATGAAGGCATCGCATTTAATAGGATTGTTTTGCTGGGACATAGTGAAGGCACGATTATAGCAACACTTTCTGCAAGCCGAAGCAATGTAGACGGGATAATTTTATTGGCTGGTGCTGGTACATCATTGAAAAGCGTAATGACATCTCAAAATGAAGCGTTATTATCAGAAATCGCCAATAAATCTGGACTTTCTGGAGTGCTCCTGCGCAAGCTCGTGTCGCCTGAAAAACAGCGGCTTAAACAGAAGCAGCTATTTGATAAAGTAACCCAAACAAATGATGCCACTGTAAGGATTAGCGGTCGGATCGTTCAAGCCAAGTGGTTAAGAGAGCATTTATCTCTGAATGATAAAGAGATTTTAAATATTTTGTCCTCTTTAACGTGCAAGGTGCTGGCAATTAACGGAAGCAAAGATGTTCAATCGCCAATAGAGCCCTTTTATAATTTGAAAAATTTAGCTTTAGCAAATGTCCGCACTGTTATGATTGATGATCTGAATCATATGTTGAAACAGCAGAAGGAAGCTTGTTCTTTATTAGCATTGAACAAAATTTATAAAAAATCAGCATATGAGCCAATATCATCCGAGCTTGTCGATGAGATTGCGAAGTGGCTTCAATCTATTCGCGAAACATGATATGGAGGTGTTAAGTATGAAAAAGGTTTTTGCCGCATTGATTTTGGGGCTGGCAGTAGGTGCGGTTTTAGGAGTGCAGCAAGTTATGACATTAACCCCTGAAATGGAAAGTCAAGTTGCGGCTCAACTTGGGTCGAAGCAAGTCATTATTATCATTGCTATGCTCCAAACGGCAGCAATGACGAGTATTGCAACTGTAATTGGAGCATGGGCCTCTCCGAAAGTAAGCCTGAACAAACCGTTTATGTATAACAGAAAAAGCATTGCTGTAGCAGCGATCATCGGACTATTATCTGCCAGCCTTATTGCTATCCCGGAAAAGCTGGTATTTGCTGAGGCATTGGGATTGGAGGAGAAATTTGAGTTCTCTTGGCTTAATTTTCTTAGCAGTGTATTATACGGCGGCATAATTGAGGAAGTGCTTCTAAGGTTCGGACTTATGTCGCTTATTATATGGATTGCCAGCAAGATTACAAAATCCAGGGATAACAATGGAATTTATATTGCTGGAATTGTGATTGCCGCGCTCATATTTGCAGCAGGACATCTTCCTGCGACTGCACAAATGTTTGGTTTAAGCACAGTGTCCGTAACTCGTACTTTGTTGCTTAACTTCTTCCCAGGAATTGGCTTTGGCTATTTATATTGGAAACATGGATTAGCATATGCGATGCTCGGTCATGTTACTACTCATGTCATCAATCAACTGATTTTGTTACCAGTATTATTTAATTTAATTTGAATACAAAAAAAGGATTAATCGGATGTGCAGATATTCGTAGCAATGGAGGTTTGTGCAACTATGGATAGACTTGTTTTTCAAGATATAAACATCGAACATATTGCACTTATAAATAGTTGGTACCATGATGATGATAGTTTTCATGTTGAGAAACTGACAGAGCAGTATATAAACTATGTGGCTTCAAAACCTGATTTTTACTGCTGGATTATTTCAAACAATAACGAGTTTATTGGTAAAGTTGATTTCGAAATAGAAGAAGACAAGGCATATATATCCATCTATAATAAGGCCTGATTATAGACGTAAAGGTTATGGAAAAAAAGTGCTCGAACAAATTATTAATAGATATGTAAATACCGGCATAACACAAATTGTTGCAGGTATTTACCATACTAACGAGGCAAGTATTCGATTATTTTCGTCCGTTGGATTTATTCCTATATGTAATGAACCAGATCAGGATGGCTTTATAAATGTCATGTTTCATTATTAAGTGAAAACAATGCCCCGAACTGTTTGAGAACTTTTCTACATAATTATGCTAACTGTCCTCTTCGTGCTTCATATCTAATTTCCTGCTATAAGATTAGTGCAAGTACAAGGACAGGCTGGGTATTTGTAATCAATTTTGCGGCAGCATTCAGCCTAGATCTAAACCAAAAAGAAAGAAGGGATTTTATGTCAGATCCAGCATTGCAAGAAAAGAAAAAGTCAAGCTTCGGATTATTGCATATCGCTAAATTCCTGAAATATCCGGCACAGCTTTCTCCTGGATGGAAAGGAGCATCGCTTGCACTGGGAATTATAGCTTTATTGCTATATTTCGTGCAAGGGTACAACATGATTGGAACACGTGGAGCAATCCCTTACTTCGTCGGAATCGTCGTGTTCCTGCTCGCTGTGATGCTATTGGCTGGTGTAATAGCTCTGCTGCTTCATTGGATAAAGAAAATACCCACCCGTTACATTTGGCTTGCGCTTACCTCCTTCTGCCTGCTAGTTATCTGCTTTATCGGCCCTCTGCCGTTAATGTTTATTGTCTCTATATCCACGATCGTGTCCTTCTCCTTATTGGGGATGTTGATTTGGCGTTGGATGACTGGCCAATATCGCAAGGCAAGCAAAGTATCGAGAATAATCGCCAGTATAATGGCCGGTTCGACCTTAGCCTGCATTCTTTTAGGCGGTTATTGGCTGCTTGGCAACGGTAATGGCGAATTGCCAAAGCCCTACCGGCTACAGGTCATGAAGGCAGCTGACAGTTATCTGGCTACACTGGCTAATCCAGCTGAACCGGGTTCTTATCAAATCAAGACATTGACGTACGGAAGCGCCAACAGCTATCGAAAGGAATTCAATGCCGAAAATTCACTGACCACGAAGCCAGTGGACGGATCGCCATTTGTGAAAAATTGGTCCTCAATCCGCACAAAGACATTTGGATTCGGGCCAGATCAGATGGCGCTTAACGGGCTCGTCTGGTATCCCGATGGAAATGGGCCCTTTCCCTTAGTCGTCGCTGTTCATGGCAATCACCTGGCTACCGATTATTCAGACCCTGGATATGCTTATTTAGGTAATTTGCTTGCCAGCAAAGGCTATATTTTTGTCTCGATTGATGAGAATTTCTTGAATACTTCACCGTATGATGACTTGTTCATGCTGAAGGTGTTGAAAAATGAAAATTCAGCTCGCGGCTGGCTTATGCTGGAGCATTTAAAGGTATGGGAGGAATGGAATAACACAAGGGACAATCCATTCTTCAACAAAGTGGATATGAGCCGAATTTCGTTGATTGGCCATTCCCGTGGTAGCGAGGCGGTGACAGTAGCTGCAGCATACAACAAGCTGTCTGCGTCTCCAGAGAATGGCAATATAAAATTTGACTATAACTTTGGGATTCGATCCATTGTTTCTATTGCTGGAACTGATGGTCAATATAAGCCTGCTGGTCAGCCAACCCAGTTGAAGGATATTAGCTATCTGGCGATTCATGGCTCGCACGATATGGATGTCAGTTCTTTTGACAGCGCGAGCCAATACAGCCGAATCGGTTTTTCAGACAAAAGTCCTCACTTCAAAGCAGCGGTCTATGTGTATGGCGCCAACCATGGACAGTTCAATACGGAATGGGGCAGGGGAGACAGCGTTGGCTTTGGCAACAAGCTCTATAATACAGCTCAGCTTTTACCCCAGAAGGAACAATTGCAGGTGGCGAAGGTGCTCATCTCTTCCTTCTTGGAAGCTACTTTGCAGAAGAAAACTCAATACCGGAGCGTATTCCAGGACATCGGTTACGCCAGGGAGTGGCTTCCCGACACGATGTACATCAGCAATTATTGGGATGGCAACACAAAGCTGATTACAAACTTTGATGAGGATATTGATCTGTCTACGACGACAATGAGCGGTGGGCGCTTGGTTGGTAACGCATTGAAGAAATGGAAGGAGGAAAAGGTCAAGATGAAATATGACTTTGGCTCGTACAGTGCCGTTCGGCTTGACTGGAATCGCACAACGACTAGAGGGCTTCCTAGCTATACGGTCGATTTGACTGACACTGGTCTTGCCGCAGAAGCAAGTAGCTCCATCGTTTTTTCAATAGCTGACCGGGAAGACAAGAAGAAGTCGGGCATGCAGGAGGCGCTTGTCGATTTGACTGTTCAGGTAGCGGATAAGAGCGGTAATACGGCATCGCTGCCGTTAAGCAGTGTTGCCAGCTTGCTGCCTATGCTTGAAGGAGATATTGTGAAATGGCCGTTTACATCGTTGCTGCCCACTAGGGAGCCGATATTCCAGAACTTTACTTTCCGGCTTGCCGATCTCAAAACAGTGAATCCTGCTTTCCAGCCTGAGCAGATCAGCCGAGTCAGCTTCATCTTTGATAAAACAGATAAAGGCTCGATTTATTTGCGTGATGTCGGCATTCGCGGAGCTGCAGTTATCAGCGGCTCATAAAGGGATATTAGACTTCACGAACGATTCGATAGAAGAAAGGGCGTAGTGATATGACCCGCCTCCTGGCTTGTCATGGATGTCTATGTTTTTAGGAACGGTATGTAAAATAATCCTCCACATTACGAGATCAGAAAAAGTCTGTTTAAAGTGAAAAGGAAGCTAACGGCCTACTATATATAGGCTGTTGGCTCCTTTTTTTGGCTCTATGAGGATGCATTGATATTTAAGGGTAAAGGGATTGCCCAGAATTCATCAATGAAGGCAGCCTACGGTAACTTTTCATTTCATAATGTATGCTTTCCAGAATCCTGCAGATAGTCTGAACAGAAACGGCTGTAAGGAGCGATGCCTTCTTTAAAAGAGAATAGCTGTTGAAACAGTGAAATGACATAAAATGCTAACCATCTGGTTCTACGTGATAGTGAGGCAGGCAATAATCGTGTTCCAAAATCTTTTGCCAAAGTGTGTATATAGGTATCTTGTTAGCACTTACAAACATAAGCACTAATCCTTCATTTTGTTTTAACAGGCAATATATAATCTATTGTTACCTTTCCCCCCCGATTTAAAGGCATACTAAAACGTTCGTGCGTGTATACTTCACACCAGTAAAAATTATCATGATCAATTTCTCTGTCAGTTTTTTCAATTGCTTCAGTAATTAACAAATAGGCTGAATCAAGTATTTCTGCAATATTATTCCCTTCAATCTGAACATGCGCAGTTAAGCCGCCAGGAACATATTTTGCATGCAGACCCTCTGGTAATTCTGTACCGACCTGTACAAAATCGCCGATAATGAAGTCAAAATTATTCATATCTTTAAAATTATACATCATACCTATGCCATCATTTGAATCAATATCTTCGCAACATTTTGCATCTGACAGCAGTTTTAAGTTCTCAATAATGTCACTTTTGAAGAAGTCTCTCCATACATTTCCAGCCTCAAAAAATGAGGTTTCACGATACATTCCTACCATTAAGCGTTCTTTGGTTTCTTTATAAATAATCTTTTTCATTTCTGCCATAATACGTTTTCCTCCTATAAATCTCATTTCTAAATAATTAATCGGAGGATAATTATTTAGTTTAGTAGTTTCTAGCTTCGCTTCTGACGGTGTGATACCATGATGTTCTTTAAACGCTCGTGAAAATGAAGAATGTGATTGAAAACCATATTTTATTGCTACATCTAGAACAGAAACATCGCTATTTTTCAGATCATATCCGGCTAATGTCAGTTTGCGCTTTCTTACATAATCGGAGATGCTGACTCCGGATACAAAAACAAAAATGCGCTGGAATAAAGCTGCCGGACTAGTAGTAATTTTCGATATTTCGTTATAATCTATTTCGTAGCCATCAGAAATGGTTTTTTCAAGATATTGTATTACATCATGAAATGCTTTACTACTGTTCATAAGTTTATCCTCCGTTATAAATATATTAAAGAGAACATTATAATTTTGCTTTGCACTAAGTGTACAACTTTTGCACAAATGTCATATGTAAAGATAGGTTAATTGATATTTTGTATACCACTCTGACCATAGAGAAATATTCATCTTTAATTTTTTATTATGGTAAAAATTTTAGCCATCATGCTTACGAGCCCTTCTACTATCGTTGCGAACTTTCACTAAATTTATTATATCCTGACTTTTGCAGTTATAACAAATAAAAGACAGCCTCGATACCGCATGAATACTGGTTTCTTGGCTGTTTCTATTTGTTACAAAGTTGTAGTGTAAATCACCTTTTTTGACAGCCCCTAAAGTTGACCATATTCATGGGGTGAAACCAGAGCCATTTCGTCCATTTGTGAAAGCAAGTAAAGGGATAGCACCTGATCAGTATCAGTACGGCGGAGAATGAGTATTAACTTAGATGGCTGTCAGGCTCTGCTGGCTTTATTTTGCAAAATTGAAACTTATCACTCAATCACTTATAATAAAAATAGTTGAATAGTATCAAGTTTTGTTACTTTTCGGAATTTAAGTACGTTATAAGTATAGTTATCATTTTGCCCTTAGATAAGTTTTGAGTAGATATTTTCATGTAGAAGTCTTTAGTATACCTTCAAGATACACCCGTTCAGGACCATTCCTATACTTGAATCCAAAAATCAGAGTCAATGGGAAGGAGTGTTTTATGTGGGGGAAAAAATTATGCTTGTTGATGATGATGCTAGTATTCAAGAAATACAAAAACTATATTTGGAAAGAGAAGGATTTCAATTGTTTTTTGCTGGGGATGGAGCAACCGCAGTTAGAATAGCGGAGGAACAGAAGCCCGATTTATTCATTCTAGATGTCTCTCTTCCGGATATGGATGGATTTGAACTATGTCAAATATTGCGTAAAACAACGCAAGCGCCCATCCTGTTTTTGAGTGCAAGGGAAGACGATGTCGAGCAAATTCTAGGGCATCGAATTGGTGGAGATGATTATATTACGAAGCCTTTCAGTCCAGGTTTACTCGTGGCAAAGGTGAAAGCGCATTTACGGCGTTATCGGGATCTGAAGGATGATGAAGAAGCCAAAGCATCTGAGCAAAAAAAAGCAATTCTTTCCTTCTCGGATCTAGTCATTGAAAAAGAGAATTATGTTGTAAAAAAAAATGGCAGGGAGATCCCACTATCTGCAAAGGAGTTCATGCTGTTACGCTTACTTGCAGAACATCCAAATAGAGTGTATAGTGTCGAGCAATTATTTGATGCTATATGGGGAGAAGACAGCCTTGGCGATTATCGAACTGTTATGGTTCATATAAGCAATTTACGTAAAAAAATAGAAACGAATCCATCAAAACCGATATATATATCTACGGTTAGAGGGTTTGGATATAAATTTAGCATTTCCTAGATTTACTTTTAGAGTTTCTGAGAAATTCCCTAATTTCATTTGGCTGTAAGCCTATTTTTTTCGCCTCTAAGATTAACAGTAACCATTCTTTATATTGCTCAACTGTAGGAACTTGATCAGTCATAATCTCGTTTTTATTCATTTTAATCACCCTCCAGAATACCGTATTCACTGTAGTTATAGTATAATTGGACAATTTAAAGTTTTGTTAAAGTCCTGCTTAAATTTACATAAATACTAAACCTTCCCTATGGGAATAAAAATTCATTGAATTTAGATGTTCCTTATACAATTGATTTTCTAAATATGTAGGTGATATGAATGACTGATCAAATCAATTTGCCAGGATACAAGTTGTTGACCAAAGAAACCGAAACCGAAACGAGCTGCTTCTATAGGGGATATTCCACGGTAATGAAGAAGCAAGTTCTAATAAAGGTGCTAAAGAATTATCATATGACTTCGCATGAAGCAGCTTCAATTTATCACGAGTACAATGTAAGCGGAAAATTAGAAGGTGATTTTATCCTTCGACCATTAAATATGGGTAAGCATTTAAATTCCCCCTATATAGTGTTCGAATATTTCCCATGTATAACCGTAAGTGAGCTGTTTTTATCCAATCCTGGGTTCCATATAACGGACTCCTTACAAATCGCGGTAAATATAGCATCGGCTTTATCTTATATTCATCAGCAACAAATCATTCATAAAAATATTAATCCAGAAAATATTTTGATCAATCCAAAAACATATAGGATCAAATTAACGGGATTTAATCATGCAACTACTTTGAAACAAGAAAATTATTTCGTGACAGTCCGCCCAAATGCTGTAGATTGTCATTTACCCTACATTTCACCTGAACAAACGGGACGTATGAATCGATCAATGGATTATCGCACTGATTTATATTCATTAGGTGTTACGCTTTATCAGCTGTTTACAGGAAAGCTCCCATTTACGAGTAATGACCCTATTAAGCTAGTACATGCTCATTTAGCAAGGATGCCTCTTGAGCCGAAAAAGGTAAAAAAGGATATTCCAGATATGGTGTCAGCTATCATAATGAAATTATTAGCAAAAACACCAGAAAGTAGATATAGCAGTGCTTTTGGTGTAAAAGAGGATTTAGTGATTTGCCTAACTCAGCTACATTCGTTTGGTAAAGTAGAACCTTTTCAAATTGGAAAAAAAGATATCAACAGCATTTTTGAATCTGCATGCAAACTATATGGACGTGAACAGGAAGTAAAACAAATCGAAACGATTTTCAACCAGGTTCGCCAAGGAGATTTGGGGTTTGTGCTCATTTATGGCAATTCAGGAATGGGGAAAACTTCCCTTGTGAATGAGATTCATAAACCGCTCGTTGGGGAGAATGGGTATTTTATTTCAGGAAAATTCGAACAGCTGCATCGACAGGTTCCATATGCTCCGATCATGCATGCATTTCAATCTCTTATTCGGCAAATTATGACGGAAAGTCCAATACTCATTCAGCGATGGAAAGAAAAACTTGAACAAGAATTGACAGGGAATATCGCCATGCTCACCACTATGATTCCCGAGCTTAAATGGCTATTAGGGGAACAAACTTATGAAAATGAAAGTTTGTCAGGCGATACTCAGAAACAATTTTTATTTACATTTCAACAGTTTGTTAACATTTTCGCCGCTAAGAACCACCCGCTTGTGCTTTTTCTCGATGATTTGCAGTGGGCTGATCTTGCTTCCTTGGAGCTGATTGAATATCTGGTTACACAGGGGAATTGTCAATATTTGATGTTGATTGGGGCATATAGGGATAATGAAGTGGGGGTAACCCATCCCTTATTAAAAACAATCCAAAGGGTCCGGGAGGCTGATATTCCTATTAAGGAAGTTCCTCTACATACTCTTGGGAAGGAAAACATTCAAGAATGGGTAGAGGACTCTTTAATGGATAGAGGGGAACATGTGGCAGACCTTTCTGCATTCTTGCACAGGATTACACAAGGAAACCCTCTATATATGAAGCAACTTCTACAATCCTATTATGAGGATGGCTATTTGTTATTGGAGCCTAACAAAGGGAAATGGATTGCCGATATTAAACGCATAACAGAT
>NZ_JAESWB010000164.1 GCF_016765675.1 Neobacillus paridis | reverse complement strand
CTGTTCGTCTTGTCGACCACCGCTGGCGCGCGCCTGTTCGTGGCGCCGCTGGAGCGGCTTACGGCGCCGCTGCAGGCTGTCCACAATACCGGCGCGCAGGCCATCGTGGTGCTGGCGGCGGGAAGGCTGCGTGATGCGGCGGAGTATGGCGGGCGGGACATTCCCGATTACATTGCGCTTGGCCGGCTGCGCTATGCGGCGCGGCTGCAGCGCGAAACCAGGCTGCCGGTGCTGGTCTCGGGCGGCAATGGTGCGGCCGATGACAATGCCTGGTCCAAGGCCGATGCGATGGCCGCGGCACTGAAAGAAGATTTCGGCGTGCCGGTGAAGTGGATCGAAGGCAAGTCGAAGAATACGGCGGAGAACGCCATCTTTAGCGCTCAAGTGCTGCGGCCCGCGGCTGTCACGCGCATCCTGCTGGTGACAGACGCCATGCACATGCCACGCGCCCGCAATGCCTTCCAGCGCGCAGGGCTGGTGGTGGTCGCCGCCCCTACCCTCTTTTTCAGTCACCCGCCTCTGGGCTTGTCGGCTTTTCTGCCGAGCGCGGAAGGCCTGCGGCAGTCCTGGTATGCGATCT
>NZ_JAESWB010000163.1 GCF_016765675.1 Neobacillus paridis | reverse complement strand
TAGATGATGGAATAGGCAAAGGTCTTGCGGGCCACGATGTCGCTGTAGTGGCGGTAGATACGCCATGCATGCCAGAGGAAGATCGCACCCAGGATGGCCGCGCTGGCCAGATACAGCAGCCCGCTCATGCGCACCGCATATGGCAGCATGGTGGTGGCGACCAGCGCGATGGTATAGAGCCAGATGTGGAACTGCGTGAGCTTCATGCCATGGGTCACGGGCAGCATGGGCAGGCCGGACTTCGCATAGTCGTCGCGCCGGTACAGGGCCAGTGCCCAGAAATGCGGCGGGGTCCAGATGAAGATGATCAGCACCAGGATCCAGGCCTGCATCGGCACATCATTGGCAACCGCGGCCCAACCCAGTGCCGGCGGCATTGCGCCCGACAGGCCGCCAATAACAATGTTTTGCGGTGTGGCCGGCTTCAGGATGATGGTATAGATCACCGCATAGCCGACGAAAGTGGCGAAAGTCAGCCACATGGTCAATGGATTGACCAGCGTGTAG
>NZ_JAESWB010000162.1 GCF_016765675.1 Neobacillus paridis | reverse complement strand
TCATGAATCGTTGCATTCGTGTTTGCTGATCCATATCGTCTGGCAAAACTGTTCACCGCCAATGAGTTCGCCTGCTTTTCCAGGGTCATGTACCTTGCAAGTAAGGGCAGATGGCCATTCCGCAGCCCATTGAAATTATTTTGGTATGCAGTTACAACGCGGTGACATTGGCACTGCCCTGTAACTGGATTGAGGCCCTGCCAGCGCCCCCCTGGCTTTGGAGGCGGCTGAGTGGTTCTTTCTCGCTCTCTTGATCAAGCTTGCTTTTTCAGTGCAGCCTTAGTAAGCGTGACGTCGGTACCGTTATTGACTTTGCCGGAGATACCTTTCTGCTGCAGCGGTGATTCCCTTATTGCCTAGAGATCAATAATCTTTCGCAGTAGCGCGGGTGAGACCCGCCACTGCTCGCCATCACAAATTAAGGAACAGGTCTTCGCATTCATGCGGGTGATCGTGCCAATGCGCTCACGCAGGTGCTTGTCGGTGAAGCTGACCGTGTCGCCAAGTTTAAATGCCGACATGTCAGTTCGTTGTGGTGGCGGTTGCGGGGTCCGCTCAACATGCTGGGCTGGATCAGCAACAATGGCTGCATAAGACAGCTTCCAATGCGTACGAGTGATGTCGTCCTGAACGATGGCATAGGTGGGCTGTAGCTGCAGTATGCGACCAGGCGCGAGTGTGCCACGATGCT
>NZ_JAESWB010000161.1:453-779 GCF_016765675.1 Neobacillus paridis | reverse complement strand
ATGAAATCGTCGCAGTACCCGGCGCAGGACTTGCGACGCCGCGCGCTGGCTTGGGCGGTCAAGCTGAAGGTGAATCCCCGCGTCGTTCGGGTGCAGGAGATGCGCAGGAAGTGGGGTTCCTGCTCATCGGCGGGAACCGTCACCTTGGCCACTGACTTGCTCGACCAGGATGAGCCTTTCCAGGATTACGTCATCGTTCATGAACTGCTTCACCTGCGTTACGCGAACCACGGGAGGATGTTCAAGGCGCTGATGAGCGCACATGTCCCGGGTTGGCGAACGATCGAGCAACGCCAGATAGGCGATGCAGATGGCGCATCCGTTGA
>NZ_JAESWB010000161.1:0-409 GCF_016765675.1 Neobacillus paridis | reverse complement strand
CAGCCGCGACAACATGAAGTTGTTCGAGGCCTGCGCGCAGCACCTGAAGCCGCTGGAGTTTTTCGGTCGCTACGACCACACCGTGGCTGTCGATCCCGCCGTGTTGAAGTGGTTTCTGGATAAGGCGAGTCCGAATTTCGACTGCAAGCTCGTTCCCGACATCCTGCACGCCAAGATCATCTGGTGGGTGGATGCCGGGGCCTACATTGGGTATGCAAATCTGTCAGACCGAGCCTGGATATCGGTAAGCGCGAGTTTCTCCGCACCTAGCGCCTGAGCGATTTTTCAATTACGAGGCGGCGTCATTTGCGTAATTGAACGGCAGCAGATCACTGACCTCTGCGCCAGCAGCGCGGCGCGGCAATTCGGTCAGCACATAGAGCAGATAGGCATACGGCTCGACCCCGCA
>NZ_JAESWB010000160.1 GCF_016765675.1 Neobacillus paridis | reverse complement strand
CGATGGTCGCGTGGATGATGCCGGCCTTGTCGGTACGATACTGCACCTGACCCGCCTTGGCGTTCTTCACGGCGGTGGCGACGTCAGGCGTCACGGTACCGACCTTCGGGTTAGGCATCAGGCCGCGCGGTCCCAGGATCTGGCCCAGGGTACCGACGATACGCATGGTGTCCGGCGAAGCGATCACGATGTCGAACGGCATGTCGCCGCCCTTGATGCGCTCTGCCAGGTCTTCCATGCCAACCACGTCGGCGCCGGCAGCCTTGGCTGCTTCCGCCTTGTCGCCGCTGGCGAACACGGCCACGCGCACGCTCTTGCCGGTGCCTGCAGGCAGCACGACGGAGCCGCGGACGACCTGGTCCGATTTCTTGGCATCCACGCCCAGCTGAACGGCGACGTCGATCGACTCGTTGAACTTGGCGGTGGCGCATTCCTTGATCAGCGCGATCGCGTTGTCGAAGGGATAAACCTTGGTGCGATCAACTTTGGCCTTGATTGCCTTGGCGCGCTTGGACAGATTAGCCATTACAGACCCTCCACCGTGATACCGATGGAACGTGCGGAGCCAGCGATCGTGCGCACGGCTGCGTCCATGTCGGCAGCGGTCAGATCTGGCCGCTTGGTTGTTGCGATTTCTTCAGCTTGTGCGCGGGTGAT
>NZ_JAESWB010000016.1 GCF_016765675.1 Neobacillus paridis | reverse complement strand
AGCCTTCGCGCCATGGCCGCTGCATCCAGTTGCGCGGTCCGGTAAACAGATGCCAGCGCCAGTGCAGGCCGGACGCCTTGGGCCAGCTATACAGGTAGAGCCGCTGGTAGCCGGCGCGGTGCAGGTCGCGCACCATTTCCATCAGGCGCGCATGCGGCATCCGGGCCGGCGGCTGGCGCCGGAACAGGATGGGCTCGCCGTCTGCATGCTGCACCTGGTCGGATGACAGGTTCAGGTCCAGCGTGCGCCCTTCCGCACCGAAACGCGCCGAGATCCATCCGGTCAGCAGGTTGNGAGCAACGGGTTTCATGTTCGAAAGGGAAAGGAGGGCTTGCAGGATGCCAGTGTAGCGGTATTCGCCGTGCGCCTGACAGGCGAATTTCACCGGACGGATAAAGGCGGATGTCCTGCTTTGATTCATGATTCATGCCGGAAATTCCCAAGCCGGCGAAATTTTCGCATGGCGCCGGGTAGGCTATGATAGCCGCGGTCGTCACTTCCCTTCGTCCCGCCATGAGTGTTTGCATCGTCGCCGCCGGCGGCACCTTTGAAAAGCATTACGATGAAATCTCCGGCAAGCTGGGCTTCGGCGCCAGCGTGCTGCCGACGGTCATCGCGCGCAGCCGCATCAGCCAGCCGGTAAGGCTGGAGCAACTGCCCCTGCTGGATTCGCTGGACATGC
>NZ_JAESWB010000159.1 GCF_016765675.1 Neobacillus paridis | reverse complement strand
CCAGCCAGGGCCGAGCACGACCGTCATCGGGCCGGCCGGCGCGGGCCGGGAGTCGAGATTGACGAGGGCGGAGGCCACCGCTTCGGAGGCATAGGTTTCCAGCATCTGGTCGGTGAAATAGGCATAGCTGTAGCGGCCGCCACCGCCGGAGCTGCCCATCTCGCGCCGCCCGTTCTGCTCGGCGATCACGGTGACGGATAGACGCACCAACGGCCGGATATCTGCCGCCAGCACGCCGTCGCTGCGCACCACCAGCACCACGTCGTATTCGCCGGCCAGGCCAGCCATCACCTNGGGCGATGCGCTCGACGCGCTCCAGCAACTTGACCTTTTCGGTCGCGTCCAGCGAACTCAACGGATCATGCGGCAGATACAGCGAACGGCCGCCGGAAGGCTGCACCCTGGCGGCAACCTTGATCCGGCCCGCGCCCTGGCGCGCAATGGTGCGGGTGGCGGCCGCCGCTTCCAGCAGCGCCGACTCGGAGATATCGTCAGAGTAGGAAAACGCGGTGCGCTCGCCGGAAATGGCGCGCACGCCCACGCCCTGGTCGATGGAAAAGCTGCCGGTCTTGACGATGCCCTCTTCCAGGCTCCAGCCCTCGCTCTTGGTGAACTGGAAATACAGGTCGGCATAATCCACTTTATGGGTGAACATGGTGCCCAGCACATGGATCAGCCGCGATTCGTCGAGGCCGAATGGCGTGAGC
>NZ_JAESWB010000158.1 GCF_016765675.1 Neobacillus paridis | reverse complement strand
GTGTAGCTGGTCAACAGCGGATGGCCGACCAGGTAAAGGTCGCCGATCGCATCCAGTATCTTGTGGCGCACGAATTCATTCTCGTAACGCAGGCCATCGGGATTGAGGATGCGGTATTCATCCATCACGATCGCATTTTCCAGCGAGCCGCCGCGCGCCAGGCCCAGGCCGCGCAGGGTCTCGACATCCTGCATGAAGCCGAAGGTACGGGCGCGGGCCACCTCGCGCACATAGGACTCCGCATTGAAATCGACTTCGGCGATCTGCCCGGTGCGGTCCACCGCCGGATGATTGAATTCGATGAAGAACTTCAGGCGGAAACCATTGTAGGGATCGAGCCTTGCCCATTTCTCCTGCGCGCCGCTGCCCTCGCGCACCTCCACCGCCTTCTTGACCCGGATGAATTTCTTGGGCGCGTCCTGCTCCTGCAGGCCGGCCTGCTGCAACAGGAAGACGAAGGATGACGCCGAGCCATCCATGATGGGAATTTCCTCGGCGGTCAGGTCGATGCAGAGATTGTCGATGCCCAGGCCAG
>NZ_JAESWB010000157.1 GCF_016765675.1 Neobacillus paridis | reverse complement strand
TGGCTTGTGGCGTGGTGGTGGACACGGAAACCACCGGATTGTCGCTGGAAGTGGATGCCATCATTGAATTTGCGATGGTGGTGTTCGAGTTCGACCGCGAAAGCGGACAGGTCTACCGGATACTGCACATCCTTGATGAACTGGAAGATCCGGGCCGGCCGATACCGCCGGCGTCGACCGCGGTGCATGGCATTACCGACGATATGGTGGCCGGCAAGCGCATCGACGATGCGCGGGTAGCTGCCTTGCTGGACGGCGTGGAGCTGGTAATTGCGCATAACGCGCGCTTCGACCGCCCCTTCCTGGAAGCGCGACTGCCGGTGTTCGAAACCTTGCCCTGGGCCTGTTCGCTGCAGCAGGTGTCGTGGGCGGAGGAGAGCATGGCCTCGGCCAAGCTGGAATACCTGGCCTACCGGCTGGGCTTTTTCTTCGAGGCGCACCGGGCGCAGGCGGACTGCCTGGCCTTGCTGGAATTGCTGCAAAAGCCGTTGCCGGTGTCTGGCCGCCTCGGGCTGGCCTGCATGCTGGAACAGGCCCATGTACGCGATTTTCGCGTCTATGCGCTGCGTGCGCCGTTTGACAGCAAGGATATGTTGAAAGCCCGTTCCTACCGTTGGGACGGCGAGCGCCGATGCTGGCATCGTACGCTGGCTGGAGAGCTGATGGCGGAGGAAATCGCGTGGCTCAAGGCGCATGT
>NZ_JAESWB010000156.1 GCF_016765675.1 Neobacillus paridis | reverse complement strand
CTGCGCCGTTATCCCAACGGCGAAGAGCGCTGCATCGCCTGCAAGCTGTGCGAGGCGGTCTGCCCGGCAATGGCCATCTCGATCGAGTCCGACGAGCGCGAAGACGGCACTCGCCGCACCACGCGCTACGACATCGACCTGACCAAGTGCATTTTCTGCGGTTTCTGCGAAGAGTCCTGCCCGGTGGACTCCATCGTCGAGACCAACATGCTGGAATACCACGGTGAGAAACGGGGCGACCTGTACTACACCAAGGAAATGCTGCTGGCCATTGGCGACCGCTACGAAAAAGAGATCGCCGCCAATCGCGCCGCCGACGCCGCTTACCGTTGATTTGATTAATTCGCTGCAAAACCGGCCTTTCAAGGGCCGGTCGAGGGCGATCATTGTGGTCCATTATGGAATTTAAAACTGCGCTGTTCTACGTGTTCTCGGCCATCCTCGTGGTAGCCGCGACCCGCGTCATCACGGATCGCAACCCGGTGCATGCTGCCCTGTACCTGGTGCTGTCCTTTTTCTCGGCTGCCGGCATCTG
>NZ_JAESWB010000155.1 GCF_016765675.1 Neobacillus paridis | reverse complement strand
GCAGCCCTGCATCGGGATGTCGAAGCGGGTGCGCACCTCGTCGAGCATGCGCCACAGCGGCAGCAGCGCCTGCAGCGAGTCGCTGGCGGGATTGATGCCTACCACCGCATCGCCGGCGCCGTACAGCAGGCCGTCGAGCATGCTGGCGGCAATGCCGGCGACATCGTCGGTCGGATGGTTGGGCTGCAGCCGCACCGCCAGGTTGCCCGGCAGCCCGATGGTATTGCGAAAGCGGGTCACGACATGGCATTTGCGGGCGGCCAGCACCAGGTCCTGGTTGCGCATGAGCTTGCTGACGGCGGCGGCCATTTCGGGCGTGATGCCGGGCGCGGCACCGGCCAGCGCGGCGCTGCCGGTGGCGTCGTCGAGCAGCCATTCGCGCAGGCCGCCCACGGTCAGGTGCGCCAAGGGCGCGAAGGCGGCGGCATCATGGCTGTCGATGATCAGGCGGGTTACCTCGTCCTGTTCATACGGCACCAGGGCTTCATTGAGGAAGGCCGACAGCGGCAGGTCGGCCAGGGCCATGCGGGCGGCCATGCGCTCTTCGTCGCTGTCGGCGGCAACGCCGGCCAGGCTGTCGCCGGAGCGCGCCGGGCTGGCCCGGGCAAGCAGGGTCCTGAGGTCGTCGAAGCGATAGACACGCCGTCCCA
>NZ_JAESWB010000154.1 GCF_016765675.1 Neobacillus paridis | reverse complement strand
GTTATAGGACAGATCCGGCATGAGCGAGACGATTCTCAGGTCCGTCTCCTCGTCGAAGCGAGGCATGCCTCAGCCGTTCCAGGCGCTGCCGTCGCTGAAGCAGGGAAGCACCACGTCTTGAGCAAGGAATTCCGCCGTCACAGTGCCGCGGCAGATGACAAGCGCCGGCGCCACAACATACTGAATGGCGACATCCTCCGCGCACAGGAGCCGTTGAAAACCACCTCCCTGCGGCCAGATCGCAATGCGGCCATCATCCTCGGTAAAGGCCTCCATGTTCCTTGTGCCGATAAAGGATGTGAGCCAGCAACGCGCGGGCGTCGTTCTTTCCCAACCTCTTTTTCAGGTTGTGCTGCTCGTTTTCAGCGATCCGGACGGACCTCGGGCATCAGCATGCCTCGACCCCGGCATCCTTCAGATAGACGAAGCGCTGTAGGTTGTAAGCAGCGACCTTCCAGTTCAGGTGCAGCCTTGTGCGTGCCAGGCCAATCGAGCGCAGCGTCTTGCCGCCCATCTGTCCCAAGCTTGCGAACATG
>NZ_JAESWB010000153.1 GCF_016765675.1 Neobacillus paridis | reverse complement strand
ATTAGGCACGCCGCCAGCGTTCGTCCTGAGCCAGGATCAAACTCTCCAATGAAGTTGAGTTGATATAGCTCATAAAATTTAACGTTGGCTTCATTTCGTTAGAAATGAATGATTATTGTTGACGTTTTTGTTTGTTTAGTTTTCAAAGAACAAAAATGTATCGCTCAAGGCGACTATATTATTTTAACACTTTAAGTTGTTTTTTGTCAACAACTTTTTTATCGTCGTTTTAGCAGCGACCTTTAAAATATTACATGATTTTAGAATAACCGTCAATACTTTTAAAAAAAAAATGAAAAACCGCTGTGTGGAGCGGTTCTTATTAAATAACCCATTGCTGAATCGCCACTAAAGCAAATAGGCCTGGAATTCCAAGAAAGCCTGAAACAGCAGATGTAATAAAATTAATCGGCACATGAATTCCATATTGATTTCCTGCAACATTTAGGAAGAAGAGAAATAATGCTCCGATAATTAATTTAATCGCAGCTTGACCAACAAGTCGGGCTGATTTAAAAGGCGCTCCAAATAACAGCATTAAAATAACCAGACCGCCTAAAACAGAAATCACATAAATTGGTTCCAAGAAAGCAGTCCTCCTCCAAAGATTACTTTACTTCATGCTATGTACAAGTTGTCTTCAATAGACCTAAAAAAAGTCTGGAGCGAAATGTCCAGACTTCCTGAGGGTGGGGGACTCTTTCCCCCCTATCTTCTTAATGAGATCTTCCTTTGTTTTGCCTCTTTCAAAAGAAAGATATATTTCGCTTCTGCGATTTTTGCTTGAACAATGACTTCGTCTGATGGATCAAAACTTTTTTCCAGCAGCAGTTTTTCCTGCTGCCATTTTTCTTTATGTTTATTTAACTGAACTAACAGCTTCTCATCAAACTCTCTTCGAAGCCACTCTTTCCGCCGAAAAAACATGACTAATCCTCCCGGGATATTCAATAATCAATCTTATTATAATTCACGCCGGCCCTCTAGTGCTTTTGATAAAGTGACCTCATCGGCATATTCAAGATCGCCGCCTACTGGAAGCCCATGAGCAATTCTTGTTGTTTTAATTCCTGACGGCTTGATTAACCGGGATATATACATCGCCGTGGCTTCCCCTTCAATATTTGGATTGGTTGCTAATATCACTTCCTGGACTGTCTCATCCTGGAGTCGTTTAATTAAATTGGGAATATTAATATCCTCAGGACCAATGCCATCCATAGGTGAAATCGCCCCATGTAAAACATGGTACAACCCATTGTAATCCTTCATTTTTTCCATTGCTATCACATCTTTTGGATCCTGGACTACACATATTATGCTCTTATCCCGGCGTTCATCTTCACAAATATAACAAGGATCTTGATCGGTAATATGGCCGCAGACAGAACAATAGGTTAAATTACGTTTGGCATTAACCAGCGCTTTTGCAAAGTCAAGGACCGTATCTTCCTTCATGCTTATGACGAAAAAAGCCAGCCGGGAAGCGGTTTTTGGACCAATTCCAGGCAGCTTCATAAAACTATCAATTAACTTTGAGATTGGTTCAGGATAATGCATTTTCTTTTTCTCCCTACATAAAAAGCAAAAGTGCCCGTAACCGTTGTAACCACGGGCACTTTTGCTTTGCTTTTTATTGCCCAGCCTCAGCGCCTAAGGGCTCGAGGTCAAATAACCTTCGGCAATAAAAGTCAAAGAACCGACTTTTTTGCCGAAGAACATTTGCTTGTCGCCCTTAATCAAGCCGCTTCCGCTTTTCTAATTAAAATGGTAAATTTAATCCTTTTGTAAATTGTCCCATTGTATTGTTTGTCAACTCATCCGCTTTTTTAAGAGCGTCATTGACCGCTGTCAGCACAAGATCTTGAAGCATTTCAACATCATCAGGATCAACCGCCTCCGGCTTAATTTGGACATCTACGACTTCTTTATGCCCTGTTACAACTACGGTAACAATCCCGCCTCCGGCTGTTCCTTCAATTTTCTCCTGGCCTAATTGTTCTTGTGCTTCTGCCATTTTCTTTTGCATTTTTTGCATTTGCTTCATCATATTTTGCATGTTTCCACCACGCATCATAAGCTCTCGCCTCCGTATTTTTCATCTTTTAATTTCGGTTCAATTGAGCGCTTTAAACGCTTTTCTTTTTTAATCAATAATTTCTACAAATTCAGCACCAAATAATTTCTTTGCTTCGGCAATATGAGGCTCTTCCTCGGAGGAATATTGTTCACTGCTTCCATCATCTCGATTGTAGCTGTCGTGAAGGAAATTTTCACGAATCGTCAGCCATTGTTCTTCTGGAACACCTAACAGTAAGAAACGCTTCGATGTTAATTTAAACAGCCCTGCCGCAACCGCTTCGAGAAAATCATGACGGTTCATCGCCATTTGGCAAATCATTTCATGCTTGAATTTTATAATAATGGCCGTGGCTGAAGCCGCAACCGGTTCCGCTTCATTTAATAAGGCAGCATGGGATTTCAGCAGGTTCCCCAGCATTTCACCCCAATTTGCTTTCACCAGATTTAAATCACTTTTTGTTGCCTGCTTTAAGACTTCATTGATTTTTCCAAGCGGCGGCTGAAAAGCATTCCTTGATGCTCTATGAACAGGTTTCTGCGGCTGTGGTACGGCCTCGTGAGCAGTCTGAGACACACCCATAGTTTTTAATTGCTGCAACTCCTGTTCAAGCTGGTCAATTTTTGATAATAATTGTTCAATAGCTCCTGATTGTTGAAGCTGCGGTGGTGCTGTCTCCAATTGACAGAGCTTAACAATCGCCACCTCCAAGAATATTCTTGGGTGGTTCGTCCATCGCATATCCTGCTGGATTTTATTCAAAAAGTCAATCAGCTGATAGATTTCCTCAATCGGGACTTCCTCCGCCATTTGTCGGAATTCATCATCAAGCATAACCCGTTCTAGTGACTCTTCCAGTTGGGGTGCTGTCTTATACAGCAGCATATCCCGATAAAAAAGAATCAAGTCCTCAATAAAACGGGCGGGGTCTTTCCCATGAAACAACAACTCATTTAAGGTCTCAAGGCCCTGTACCACATTTTTTTCCTTTATTGCCCGGGCCAGTTTATTTAAAAAGCCTTGCGAGACGGCCCCTGTAACGGTCAGCGCATCTTCAAGCGTTACCCGCTCCTGGCTGTAGGATATGGCCTGATCCAATAAACTTAGGGCATCCCGCATGCCGCCTTCAGCACATCTGGCAATCATTTGCAAGGCCCGTTCTTCACAATCAATCCCCGACTCATCAGCGATCAATTTCATTCGATCAACAATCGAGGATGCCGTAATTCTTCTAAAATCAAAGCGCTGGCAGCGGGAGATAATTGTCAATGGAATTTTATGCGGTTCCGTTGTCGCTAAAATAAAGATAACATGCTTTGGCGGTTCCTCTAATGTCTTCAGCAGAGCATTAAAGGCGCTGATTGACAGCATATGCACCTCGTCAATAATGTACACCTTATATTTGACGGCAGTTGGCGCAAATTTGACCTTATCAAGAACATCACGCATCTCTTCTACCCTGGAATTGGAGGCTGCGTCAAACTCTAACACATCTGGAATGGTTCCATTTGTTATTCCATGGCAGGCAGCACACTCATTGCATGGTTCCGCTGTAGGCGCGTGTTCACAGTTAATCGCCTTGGCTAATATTTTCGCTGCACTGGTCTTTCCTGTTCCTCTCGGTCCGGAAAAAAGATAGGCGTGAGAGATTTTTTGTTGAAGTAAGGCGTTTTGTAATGTCTTTGTCACATGTTCTTGTCCAACGACATCAAAAAACGTTTGCGGACGCCAAACACGATATAACGCTTGATATGCCACAAGACACCGCCTCCTTCAAAAATTTTTCATCCTTACCATTATAACGTATTCACATACTATTTTCCAAAGAGTTCACAAAAAAACTCACCCCAATTCTGAGGTGAGTTTGATTTAGGTAATATGTAATAACTGCCGTGCACCTTCCTTCGACTGACACCCATAGGCGTTACTTAAGCAGTTAGCTCGGCCCAGGCACCCCTGCGGCACATGGGAGCGTCCACTTAATGCTGCTTCCTTCCGGACCTGACATGGTTCATGGATTCCCATTGCGCAGGACCCAGGCGTCAACACCACTTACTTAAGGCAGGCCCTACAGGATATCAGCCTCGGGAAGGGATTCAGTCCCGCTAGAGCGGATTGCGGGTACAGGGCACCGCTACCTCCCCACCTAGCACGGCAAAGTTGATACCAAATATTTAATTGCGTCGTATCTGACGCCTTTTTAGTATACAAACAATTGCGGAAAAATGCAATTGTTATTGACTGTCAATTTCTGTAAGTGTTGCTGTCTGCAACAGCTTTTTCTCCTGCTTTTTCCGCGCTCTGATTTTTTTAAAAAAATTTGACAGCATCTCGCTGCATTCTCCTTCAAGCACGCCCTTCGTCACTTCACACTGATGATTGAAGCGTGAATCCTGGAGCAAATTCAGCAACGTTCCGGCACAACCGCCCTTAGGGTCAGCCGCACCGTATACGACTCGTTTGACTCTTGATAAAATAATTGCTCCAGAACACATTGGACATGGCTCAAGCGTCACATACAGGGTTGTATCCTCGAGCCGCCAGGAGCCTTGGGCCCGGCAAGCTTGATCAATCGCCAGCAGTTCAGCATGAGCCAGAGCATTCTGCTCGCTTTCCCGCAAATTATGTGCCCGGGAAATAATTTGACCTTGATGAACAAGGACGGCACCAATCGGCACTTCGTCTATGCTCTGCGCCTTTTTCGCTTCCTCCAACGCCTGTTTCATAAAAAATTCATCATCTTGTAATTCCATTCAGCCCAAACCGCCTTTACAAGAGTTTTAAATTTATCACATTATAACATGAATTCCCTGCTGCTCTCATAGAATGGTTGTAGCGTATGTGTGCTTTTAGGAGGGAATAAACATGCAAATCCATGTTGTCAGAAGAAATGAGACTTTGACGACGATCGCAAGAACGTTTCATACTACGGCTCAAGATATTACCGAAGCAAATGATTTGCCCAATCCTAATAATCTCGTCATCGGGCAGGCCCTCATCATTCCAATTGTTGGCCGCTTCTATTTTGTACAGCCGGGAGACACCCTTTTTTCAATTAGCCAAAAGACAGGTGTCCCGTACCAGCAGCTAGCATCGATTAATCAAATCCCCGTGAATCAGCCATTGCAAGCCGGCCTCAGGCTTTACATTCCCGAGGGACGAAAAAGAAATGCCGAGTTTAATGCTTATGTTGAGCCGCGCGGCACCACTGTCGCTCCGGTATTGGAAAGCAGCGCCCGTGAAGCGGCACCCTATTTAACCTATCTAGCGCCATTCAGCTTTCAAGCACGCCGCGATGGGACGTTGAAAGAACCTTTGCTGAATCAATTCCCGGCGATTGCCAGAGCCAACCGCAATACATTAATGATGGTCATTAATAACCAGGAACAAGATCAATTTAGCGATGAACTTGGGCGGATTTTGCTCAATGACATGAACATCCAAAATCATTTTCTTAATAATATTGTTGCCACAGCAAAAAAATACGGCTTCCGCGATATTCATTTTGACTTTGAATTTCTGCGCCCAGCTGATCGGGAGGCCTATAACCGCTTCCTAAGGAAGGCTAAACAAAGATTCCAGCGAGAAGGTTGGCTGATGTCAACCGCTCTCGCACCGAAAACGAGTGCCACACAGAAGGGGTTATGGTATGAGGCTCATGATTATCGGGCCCATGGGGAAATCTCCGACTTTGTCGTCATCATGACGTATGAATGGGGCTATAGCGGCGGCCCGGCAATGGCCGTATCGCCGATTGATCAGGTAAGACGAGTATTGGATTATGCCATAACAGAAATACCATCAACTAAGATCTTAATGGGGCAGAATTTGTATGGCTATGATTGGACTTTGCCCTTTGTTCAGGGGACCGTAGCCAGAGCTGTCAGCCCGCAGCAGGCGATTCAGCTTGCTGCTACCCATAATGTCCCGATTGAATATGACACGAAAGCGCAGGCACCGCATTTCCGCTATAGAGATGCAGCCGGAAAACAGCATGAGGTCTGGTTTGAAGATGCCCGCTCGATTCAGGCGAAATTTGATTTAATTAAACAACTAAATTTACGGGGCATGAGTTATTGGAAACTTGGTCTGGCCTTTCCGCAAAACTGGCTCTTAATCGTGGAAAACTTCAATGTGACAAAACATTAATCCTAAAGATGATGTGGAAAGCTTTTTAAAAGAAAGGATTTAATATTAAAGGGAGCTATTTATGCAATCCTTCATTCCGTTATCACGATACTGCCATTATACGGCAGTTTTTTTACAAAAAATTCCATACCCCTTCCTACTGTAGATTATGATAAAATATACTTTGCATGTAAAAAAGTGTCGCTTTTTGGAACTCGTTGTCAAATATTGATCATGGTTAGGAAGATTCCAGCTGCCGAGTCTCGTATACTAAAAATATAGCGAGGTCGGGAGCAGTTAATCGATAGGAGTGCAGCCGTAGGAGAAGGAGGAAAATACATGGGGGAGATACCCTTTATTACCGTTGAAGGGCCGATTGGTGTAGGAAAAACATCTCTTGCCAAAGCCATTTCAAAGCAATTTCAATTCGCGCTATTAAAAGAGATCGTCGATGAAAACCCCTTTTTAGGAAAGTTTTATGAAAACATTGAGGAATGGAGCTTCCAGACGGAAATGTTTTTTCTCTGCAATCGCTTTAAGCAATTAGGGGATATCAACACCCATTACTTAAGTAAAAACCAAGCAGTGGTCGCTGATTATCACATCTTTAAAAACTTGATTTTTGCAGCGCGTACATTAAACAAAGAAGAATACAAAAAGTATTATAAGATTTATCAAATTTTAACAGAAGATATGCCAAAACCAAATGTCATTATTTATTTAAACGCCGGTCTCGATACGCTGCTAAACCGGATTAAACAAAGGGGACGCGAAGTGGAAAAAAACATCAGCCCACTTTATTTAGAACAGCTGTCTTTGGACTATGAACAAACGATGACAGTGTTTGAAAAGGAACACCCGGAAATACCGGTTCTCCGCTTTAACGGCGATGAGTTTGATTTTGTTAAAAATCCACATGACTTACAATTGATTATCCTAAAATTAACAGATGTACTAAAATCAGCAGCTGGACAAACAAGCTATAGAATTGGGGGATGTTCGTGAGCATCGTGATTGGCGGTATGATTGGTCTTGGGAAAACAAGTGTTGCTGACACATTGAAGGCACACTTCACACAAAAGGGGATTGAGAGCAAAGTATTTTACGAAGCGGTTGATGATAATCCAATTCTTCCCCTTTATTATGAATTATCACCGGAAGAATTAGATGCCAAAAGAATTCCGTTCTTGTTGCAGCTTTTTTTCTTAAACAAACGCTTTAAAACTGTCAAGGACTGTGTCACCTGGAGAAATCCGATTTACACGATTCAGGACCGCTCGATTTATGAAGATTGGTATTTTGCCTATGTCAACATGAATCTGGGCAGGATCTCCAACCTGGAGTTTAAAATTTATGAAGAGCTGGTTGATAATATGATGGAAGAATTGGCACAGCTTCCGAAAAAAGCCCCGGATTTAATGGTTTACTTAAAGGGCTCCTTCGATACGGTACTTGACCGCATTATGGCCCGCGGCCGCAGCTTTGAGATCAATCCCGAGCTGAAGGAGTACTATTTTGAAGTCTGGAAGGGCTATGATGAATGGGTCATGAATCGATATGATGCCAGTGAGGTACTCATTATTGACATGGACAAAACCGATGTGGTGAATAACGAGGCAGACGCCCAAAAGGTTTGCCGCGATGTCGAAAACAAATTAAATGAAATTCTTTTTACATCTCGAGCACATATTGGCTAATCCAGTATGTGCTTTTTTTAGAACCTAAAGGTGATGGCGCAAATGACGTTTCGATGCCATGAAGCGGTTTGCCATTTCAATGGTGCACTACTCTCTTACAGCACTTGCCTCTATTCTTTGCAAAAAAAAATCCGCTACAATCGCTTGTAACGAATTTTTATCTCCAGTTTTTATGCGCGATCAGAATAAATATGGCGGAGGAAGAGGGATTCGAACCCCCGCGCGGTGTAACCCGCCTGTCGGTTTTCAAGACCGATCCCTTCAGCCAGACTTGGGTATTCCTCCATAACAACATGTGTTAATTTATCATAAGTTTTACCTCAATGTCAACTACATGATGAAAAAAATATCCGGGCGGATGATCCGCCCGCTTTAAAATATTGGGAATATATTCAGGATACGTGACCGCCCGGCTCTTTTTTACTACTTTTAATTAACCTTCATCCCGCCAGTCTCTCACTTTTACAACGGCTTAATAATCTCGCGGCCGCCCATGTAAGGACGCAGTACCGTCGGAATGATGACACTGCCGTCTTCCTGTTGGTAGTTTTCCAAAATGGCAGCGACCGTACGGCCAATCGCAAGACCGGAACCATTTAATGTATGCAGATGCTCAGGCTTTGCTTTCGAATCGCGGCGGAAGCGGATATTGGCCCGTCTTGCCTGGAAGGCTTCGAAATTACTGCAAGAAGAAATCTCGCGGTATGTTCCGTAACTAGGCAGCCACACCTCGATATCATATTTTTTAGCAGCGGTAAAGCCTAAATCAGCGGTACACATGCTTAATACATGATATGGCAGCTCCAACAGCTGTAATACCCGCTCTGCATCATTGGTTAGTTTCTCCAGCTCTTCATAGGAGTCTTCCGGCTTCACGAACTTAACCAGCTCGACCTTATTGAATTGATGCTGGCGGATTAGACCTCGGGTATCACGCCCAGCTGATCCTGCCTCTGAACGGAAGCAAGCACTGTAGGCCGCATATTTAAGCGGCAGATCATCACCGCTGAGTATTTCATCACGGTGTAAATTGGTTACAGGCACTTCAGCAGTTGGAATTAGGAAATAGTCTTCACTTTCAATTAAGAAGGCATCTTCCTCGAACTTAGGCAACTGGCCGGTTCCCGTCATGCTGGCTCGGTTTACCATGTATGGCGGCAGTACTTCGGTATAACCATGCTCATCGACATGCAAATCGAGCATAAAGCTGATTAAAGCACGCTCAAGCCGGGCACCAAGCCCTTTATAAAACACAAAACGGCTTCCAGTTACTTTAGCGGCACGTTCAAAATCCAGGATTCCCAGTTTGTCGGCAATTTCCCAATGGGGTTTTGCTGCAAAATCAAACTCACGAATATTGCCCCATTTTCGAATTTCAACATTGTCATCCTCTGAATCGCCGACTGGAACACTTTCATGCGGAATATTAGGAATGCTTAATAACAAGTTTTCTAACGTTTCCTCAACGTCCCTAAGTTCATCGTCGAGCGTCTTAATTCGATCACCGACTTCCCGCATTTCTTGGATTAAGTGGTCAGCATTCTGCTTCTCACGCTTTAACGCAGCAACTTGCTGTGAAACTTCATTACGCTTCGATTTCAGCTGTTCAGACTCCACAATTAACCCACGTCTTTTTTGATCCAGTTCTTCAAACCTGTCTAAATCCGTTAAATCTTCACCACGATGCTGTAACTTTGCTTTGACTTCAGCAAAATTGGCCCTTAAAAATTTTAAATCCAGCATTTGTTCAGACACTCCTTTATTTTTAAATTTGGGATACCTGCAAGTTTGAACGATATTTCTACAGTTGTAAAACAACATATCTGCAATTTTGCCCAATATATTTGCTGCATTGTACGACAAATCTGCAGTTCAGAAAAATAAAAAACTCCCGCCCCAAAACAGGGACGAGAGTTACCCGCGTTACCACCCTGGTTGACAGTAAAAAAACTGTCCACCTCGAAAAATTAACGGTTTCTGCCGAAGGTATTTACTGGCCCTATTATGAAGCGTTCCATACCTTGCTCGAGGAGGGATTCACAAAGATCATTCACCGGTTTACACCAGCCACCGGTTCTCTTGAGAATAAATCTCTTGTTACTAGTTCCTCTCATTGCTTTATCATTATAATTGATTTTGTATTCTTAACTGTACTATATTTATGAACCAAATGCAACCTGCTTATACCGCTTGGTTTGAGTCAAGTATTTGTGGGCAGTTTTTTTATCCCCACAGAAGTGAAAGCGGATTCACTTATTTAGAGTGCTCTCTTGATAGAAAATTTGTCTTTTTTAAAAACCCGCCAACTCTTTTAATGCTTTGTACACTGGAATATTCGCCTTGCCTTTTAGGTAAAGGATATTATCCCTTGTAGCTTCACCAATCGTGCTTTTCACCTTTTCCACATAATGTCTCGGGGGGGTCTTTT
>NZ_JAESWB010000152.1:516-909 GCF_016765675.1 Neobacillus paridis | reverse complement strand
CCCGTCCCGCATTCCGGCGCGGGCTTTTTTTTTGGAGGTGAACAGGGTTTGTAACCGTTGATCGAACGAGAATTGCAATGGCGTTACGCACTGGTTCCGTTCAACAAGGGATATAAATCATGAAAAGAGTCAGAGCCAGTTCAGGCGCGGATCGCTTTGCAACTCCGCACATTGCCGCAGATAGCAGTCGTCCTGCTGCAGACGTCACTTCCATCCGCCTCTCAGGCAATGTGCAAAGTTCCTCATCTTCCTCGTTTTTCACGGATGCGAGACAGCTCTTCCAGCTTGTCAAGTCTGCAGGGCATAGAGCTTCGGCGGTGTTGCCGGCGGCTTCCACTGCGCTGCTGTTGGGTCAACGCCTGCCTGCGATCTTGCGTGCCAAGCTGTTCGTGG
>NZ_JAESWB010000152.1:0-503 GCF_016765675.1 Neobacillus paridis | reverse complement strand
TTTTTCAACTGATGTGCAGGGCGGCAACGCTTTGGTGTCTCGCCAGCGAATCTGAGCGCTCCAATGAAGTGAACAAGCTGATCATCGACAGCCTGGAATTGGACCACGCCGAAGCTAAGTGTGTCGCGGACCAAATCAGGCGGAGTGCGTGGTGGGTGAGCGCGGACGAGCAAGCGTTCGCGCAGCTTTTGGATGAGGGCATCAAATTCCGTATTCATGAAAAAGCAATGCATGCGCCGAGCCATACCTGAAGTTTGTGCGCCCGGGCCTGAAAAGGCCGCCGCTGGACACAAATCCGGAGACGCTGCCAGTCGTCATGGCTGGCAGGCATTTACTACCATGCCAGCTGGGTCGACGGTGGCGGTGCAAGCATTGCCGGCTTCAGGGCTTATCAAACGCATTGACCATGGCCTTCGTGATGCGCTGCTCAAGCCTGAAATACTCTACCCACGGATCTCCCTTCAATTCTTTTAGCCGTTGCCGCAGGTTCAGCACCGTGTAAC
>NZ_JAESWB010000151.1 GCF_016765675.1 Neobacillus paridis | reverse complement strand
CCGCAATTACCGCCGCTATGAAATCTACAAGGAGTCCGACACCGGCTCGAAGGTCAGGCTGTCCGAATGGGGCACCGGCTCCGGCGGCCAGCTGGAGACACCGGCCTACATCATCCATGCGGCCGTGGTCACCAACAAGCTGAAGCATTTCGAGAAAGGCCCCAGCCTGCGCCTGCTGGTCAATGACGAATCCTTTTCCAAGATGGACGAGGTGCGGGCGCGCGACGTGCTGAAGTTCCTGCGCGAGAACCTTGGCATGCAGTTGCTATGCGCGATGCCGACCAAGCATGCCGGCGCGATCAAGCCGGAGTTCTGCCGGGAGTGGAGCTTTTCCCGCACCGAGGCCGTGGGCAATGGCGAGGTGGGCTTCGTGTCCGAGGCGGATGAGCGCGAACTGCGCCCGGACCGGCTGCGCGAGTTATGGGAGCTGCGCCGCAGGCAGGTGCGAGCAGGCGCGCATGGCCTTCGAGGATGGCGAGCGCGAGGCGGCGTGAGGCAGGCCGGG
>NZ_JAESWB010000150.1 GCF_016765675.1 Neobacillus paridis | reverse complement strand
GCGCAGGGCTGGCTCAGGTGCCCGACTATATGGCAGCGCAAGAACTGATGCGCGGTGATCTGGTAGAGGTGATGCCAGACTTTCGGCCGCCGCCGATGCCAGTCAGCGTGGTGTGGCCTGGAAACAGGCTCATGCCGTCACGACTCCGGGTGTTCATCGACGCGCTGGCTGCGCATTGCCGGCATAGCCGCGTCAAACCGTAACACTGGAAAAGAGAAGGCCCGGAAAAGCGTATAGGTAGACCCTTCACGAACCAGGGGGGTATGGAACGGCGTTGCCATCCGCTTGTTTGTTCTCATTAAGCGGACGCATGTCCGCATCTGGCCGATTGTTGCCGGGGCTGGGACGGCAACATTCCACCCGCCGCTGTCATTCAATTTACTCGCACGACTGGCTCCTGTTCAAGACAGCGGAGCCATGCCGCGTTACAAACCCGAAAAGACAGCGTGATGATTGGTAGCCGCAGCAAACCAGTGCTGCTCATCCTTGTCACGCCGCCTCTTCCTTGAACGCTTCCTCGCGCTTGGACTTGATCGCCGGCAGCGCCACGATCACCACCAGGGCCGCCGCCGCCAGCAGCAGGCCCAGGGAGATCGGCCGGGTGAAGAACACGCTGAAGTCGCCGCGCGACAAGAGCAGCGAACGACGGAAGTTCTCTTCCATCATCGGCCCCAGCACGAAGCCCAAGAGCAGCGGCGCGCCTTCGCAGCCCAGCTTGATGAACACATAGCCCAGCACACCAAAGCCCGCCGTCATGAACACGTCGAACACGCTGTTGTTGACCGTGTAGACGCCGATGCAGCAGAACACCAGGATCGCCGGGTACAGGTAGCGGTACGGCACGGT
>NZ_JAESWB010000015.1 GCF_016765675.1 Neobacillus paridis | reverse complement strand
CTCAACAAGATCCAGGTGCGTCCGGGCGACACCCTGCTCGACATTGGCTGCGGCTGGGGCGCGCTGGCCATCCGGGCGGCGAGCCAGTATGGCGCCCGCGTTACCGGCATCACGCTGTCGCGCAACCAGCATGCGCTGGCGGTGGAGCGGGTGCGCGAGGCCGGCCTGGAAGGCCAGGTCGAGATCCGGCTGCAGGATTACCGCGACGTGGAGGGCCAGTTCGACCGCATCACCAGCGTGGGCATGTTCGAGCATGTCGGACTGAAGAACCTGCCGGCTTACTTCAGGAAGATCAATGCGCTGCTAAAGGATGACGGACTGGTGATGAACCATGGCATCACCACCACCGACGTCGGCAATGGCGAAACGCCCTATGGCGGCGGCGAATTCATTGAAACCTATGTATTCCCGCACGGCGAACTGCCGCATGTGAGCCTGGTGCTGAAGACCATGCAGATGGGCGGGCTGGAGCCGCTGGACGTGGAAAACCTGCGCCGCCACTACGCGAGAACCTGCACCCTCTGGGCCGACAATTTCGAGGCGCGCGCCGACGAGATACGGCAGACCGTGGACGACAGGCGCTTTCGCATCT
>NZ_JAESWB010000149.1 GCF_016765675.1 Neobacillus paridis | reverse complement strand
GGCAACCATACTGGCAGCTTCTGTAAGATAGCCTTCTGCCAAATACAATAACTCTAAGAAATCTTTAGTTACAGCTGATGTTAGGTGATATGCGATTTTCAGGGGGGCATTGCTTCGAAATGCCGCTATGGCTTTAGGGCTATCAACTACTGCAGATAGATATTTTAAGTTGCGAGATTCGCCAACGCGCGTCTTTCCCTTATCGTCCTTTTCAAAAAGCCAGCGCGAAAGCTCTTGAATGGAACTAGGATCTAGTCTGTTTGGATTGATTATTGGATCTTGCGGAAGATAATCTCCATCATCATCTTGTCTAGAAATTCCAACAAATTTTCCGATTTTTTCGTCGGCTAAAGCGGTTGATAAAACAGAAAATTTTATCGATTCATCGTTTAACCCATCTATTTCGTAAAAATCGTCTTCTTTTATTTGCTTATATACCGCCAAAGCATCCAGATTTCGCTTGATATGATCACGTCGACTGCCAATCGCACGGGCTACTTCACCATAACGCTCGCGAGGAGTTTCACTCTTCTTTGTTAATGAAAATAATTGTTCGATATATCTTGCTTTAGCAAGCGGTTCCCATTGCTTCACGCCAGTGATGTGTCTGAAACCAAGGTATGGCAAGACATCAGCCCTTGACGGACGTAGAGCAACAGGGATGTCAGTTGGCCTATGTTTCGCT
>NZ_JAESWB010000148.1 GCF_016765675.1 Neobacillus paridis | reverse complement strand
TGAGATCCTCGACAGCGAGGATGGCGCCGTTGGCATTGTCCCGGCCAAAGTGTGCTTCTCCGCCGGACATCGGCGCGACATGGCCAAGCCGAATTACTGCGTCCTGTGCCAATGCTGAACCGCAGAGCAATGTGATAATGGCTCCAGCGCGATACATTCTTGGGATGGAATGCATACATTTTCTCCGTTAGATTGCAGTCTTCATTGATTGCCACAACGCCGCAGACCGAAGTTCGGACGTCATCGGCTTTCTGGCAGGGGTCCGGCAGCCGCGCCAACATCCGGCCTTGTGGCAGTTCTTTCGAATTCGTCACTGAACACCATGCCGCGTTCGACAGCAAGCCTTAATCGAAACGGAAACGCGCAATGCGCAATGCGCAATGCGGAGCATGTTCAGTGACCGGGCTATGATTGTCGATGGATTGCCGCGGCGCGCTTTACTTGATCACTGCGATCTTTTCCTTCTTGCCGCCCTTGAAGGTGAACAGGACTAACGCGCGGTCCTTGATGTCGCCGTTGGCGTCAAAGGCGATCGGGCCGGTGACGCCGTCG
>NZ_JAESWB010000147.1 GCF_016765675.1 Neobacillus paridis | reverse complement strand
ATTCTTCCTTTCCAAGCTTGAATGCGAGTTGCTCAATTCCATTTTTTTCGTTTTCTTTGGCCATTTTAAATCCTGCATAGGTGAGGCGGATATTGATTAAAAGACACAACAAAAATCGTCGTATTGAAACAAAAAGGGCAACAACAGGACATTTACCTTTCTCAAGGACCCCCCTGCATAACGACTGCAGTATAAGTTTCTTTAATGCAATGTGATACAATCCGTTCATCATTTTTATCTTTGCGTACTAGTATGGATAGGCTTTGTTGCGCAAATCGCGCCGTCCAGCACATTGGAGGCAGCTCGGATAGGCTAAGCGCATGAAACCCGCTCCTCAAAAGTACCGAACGACGAACTGGAAGGCATACAACGCCGCGCTAAAGGCGCGCGGCTCGCTGCTTATCTGGCTCGATCCCGCTATGAACTGGCATGGCCAGGCAAGTGGCAAGCGCGGCCGCAGTCCGAGCTTCAGTGACGAAGCGATCCAGTTCTGTCTNATCCAGTTCTGTCTGAGTATCAAGTGCCTGTTCAGCTTGCCGCTACGCCAAACCATGGGTATGGCGCAAAGCCTACTCGGGCTGGCAGGCCTGGATTGGCCTATTCCGGATTACAGCACCGTGAGCCGGCGGCAAAAGACATTGCAGGTTGCTATTGAAGTCGCACCCACCACGACCGGCCTGCATCTGCTGGTCGACAGCACCGGCATCAAGATGCTGGGCGAAGGTGAATGGAAGACGAAGAAGCATGGTGCCGATTACCGTCGCCAATGGCGCAAGGTCCATCTCGGCATCGATGCCGCCACGCTTGAGATACGGGCCATGGAAGTAACTGACAACAGCATCGGTGACGCCCCTATGCTTCCCAACCTATTGGATCAGAT
>NZ_JAESWB010000146.1 GCF_016765675.1 Neobacillus paridis | reverse complement strand
GTTTGGCAGGAAGTGACGCCGCACATCTTCCGACAGCGCCGCGTCGCCTTGCATCTCGCCTTCCAGTTCCAGTTCGGGCGCCGCCTTCGCCACCAGGTCATGCGCGGCCCGCATCTTTTTGGCGGATGGGCGGTTCGATGAGCCAAACATCGAATGCGACAGCATCGCGACCTTGGGCTGCAGGCCGAAGCGCTTGACTTCCTCGGCGGCCAGCTGGGTGATCTCGGCCAGCTGCTCCGCGCTTGGATCATCGTTGACGTAGGTGTCGGTGATGAACATGGTGAACTTGTCGAGCATCAGCGCGTTCATCGCGGCAAAGGTGGTGGCCCCCGGCGCCAGGCCGATCACGTCCTGTACATGCTCCAGGTGATGCTCGAAGCGGCCCACCGTGCCGCACAGCATGGCATCGGCATCGCCCATGTGCATCAGCATCGCGCCGATCAGGGTGTTTGAGCGGCGCAGCGCCGACTTGGCCATGTCGGGCGTGATGCCGTCGCGGCCGCGCAGGCCGTGGTAAGCCTCGTGGTAGGCGCGGTAGCGCGGGTCGTCTTCCGGGTTGATCAGCTCGAAGTCGGTCTCCGGCTTCAG
>NZ_JAESWB010000145.1 GCF_016765675.1 Neobacillus paridis | reverse complement strand
CTGCCAAAAGAAATGTCACCCAGCGCAACCGGATAGGCCTGGCAGTCGGCCAGGCGCAGGCTGCGGTGCGAAGCCAGCGGATGGTCGGGCCGCATCATCACATGCAGCGGCTGCGCCATGTCAGCCAGCAGCTTGACCTGCGGCGGCGGTGGTGGGTCATGCGCCACCACCAGCTCGACTTCGTCCTGCATCAGCGCCGCCATCAGGCTTTGCGTGCCGCCGATCTGCAAATGAAACTGCACGCCGGGATGCCTGGCCTGCCAGCCAGCGACGATGCGCGGAACGATGTCGGTGCCGACCGACTCCGCGCAGCCCAGCCGCACCTCGCCGCGCATCAGGCCGCGCAACTGCTCGACCTGGCTGGTGGCGGACTCCAGCTCCGACAGGCTGCGCCGCACGAAGGACAGCATCACTTCACCTGCGGCGGTCAGGCGCACGCCGCGCGGCAGCCGCTCGAACAGCGGCGTGCCCAGGTCTTCCTCGGCTTCCAGTATCTTGCGGTTGAGCGCGGTGGACGCCACATGCAGCGCCTCGGCCGCCTTGCGGATCGAG
>NZ_JAESWB010000144.1 GCF_016765675.1 Neobacillus paridis | reverse complement strand
GAAATAGACGGCAAGAAGGTGGAAGTGCAGGAGGGCAGCATGGTGATGGAAGCTGCCAACAAGATCGGCACTTACATTCCGCATTTCTGCTATCACAAGAAGCTGTCCATCGCCGCGAACTGCCGCATGTGCCTGGTGGAAGTCGAGAAGGCGCCCAAGCCGCTGCCGGCCTGCGCCACGCCTGTCACCAATGGCATGATCGTGCGCTCGCACAGCGAAAAGGCAATCAAGGCCCAGAAGGGCGTGATGGAATTCCTGCTGATCAATCACCCGCTGGACTGCCCGATCTGCGATCAGGGCGGCGAGTGCCAGTTGCAGGATCTGGCTGTCGGTTATGGCGGCTCCAATTCGCGCTATGCGGAAGAGAAGCGGGTAGTGGTCCCCAAGGACGCCGGTCCGCTCATCTCGATGCGCGAGATGGCGCGCTGCATCCACTGCACCCGCTGCGTGCGCTTCGGCCAGGAAGTGGCCGGTGTCATGGAGTTCGGCATGCTCAACCGCGGCGAGCACGCGGAGATCA
>NZ_JAESWB010000143.1 GCF_016765675.1 Neobacillus paridis | reverse complement strand
CTCAAGCAACTTCGAAAATATATCGTCCCTGAAGATCGCATCAAAATCTTGGTTTTATATAAACGAATTCGAAGAAAAAAAATTCGGCTAGCTTTGATTCCTCGCACTGTGCGATTAGATGAAAAATTTCGCCACGTTCATCTGCGTAGCGTCATCGAGACTAATCAAAAAAGCAAATTATTTCTGATTAGCACCATACAAGACATCACATTTTTTAAAAATAAAGCGTCGAAAATTTTGCAAAACGACACACTGGTTAAAAAATGCGAACCGATAACGTACGTCGGTCTGTGGGAAATGAAATTTTCAGGGCGATATTTTACATGTTCGAATGAACTACCACGAATCCTGGAATTGGCTGATGAAAACTCACTCACCTTGAAGCAATTATTCAGTTTTTTTACCGATACATGCCGGGATCAAGTCCGAGAATACTTAGAATTTCGCGAACGTGATGGCACACCGTTTGATATTCTAATGCAGATGTATACGGCCTTGGAACGGCCTATCAGGGT
>NZ_JAESWB010000142.1 GCF_016765675.1 Neobacillus paridis | reverse complement strand
TGGAGAATATCGAGTTCGCCTTCGAGTTGGCCAAGCAGATGCTCATGGCGCTTTGCCACGTCGAAGATTTCCAGGATGACCTGCTTCTGCTCCAGCTTAAGCGGCAGATGCGCGGCAATTGTGTCGGCCAGGCGGCCAGCGTCGTCGATGCCAGCCAGGGAAGTCAGAATCTCGGGCGGGATCTTCTTGTTGAGCTTGACATACTGGTCGAACTGCTGAACGATCGCGCGGCGCATCGCTTCCACTTCGGCTTCGTCGCCCGGCTCGGATTCAACAGGAGTCAGTTCGGCGGTGAAGTGACTGTCGAGTTCGGTAATCTTGTGAATGCGTGCACGCTGCGCGCCCTCAACCAGCACCTTGACAGTGCCGTCAGGCAGCTTCAGCATCTGAAGAATGTTGGCAATGCAACCGATTTCGTAGATATCCTCGGCAGAGGGTTCATCCTTGGCGGCTGCTTTTTGGGCAGCCAGCATGATGCTCTTGCCTTGCTCCATGGCGGCTTCGAGAGCCTTGATTGATTTTGGACGGCCTACAAACAGCGGTATCACCATATGCGGAAAAACGACGACGTCGCGCAATGGCAGCAGCGGCAGTTGGGTAGGTGCGGTAACAGTAGAAGTAGTCGTCATGGCGGGCCTTATCAAAAA
>NZ_JAESWB010000141.1 GCF_016765675.1 Neobacillus paridis | reverse complement strand
CATCAACTGCCCCGGCGTGATCGAACAATTGCGTTTCAGGACCCATTCCCGGCTGCTCATTGCTGGCTACCTGCTCTTTAGTCGCACCCAACCCGCACTATGCAAAACCAGCGAAGTATAAGGTGGAACACACAATAGCATCAAGCGAAATAACGGACGATGAGCGGCCATGGAATTTGGCTTAATCGTGCGCATTCCACCTTGCGCAAAACGCTTTTCCCTTGCTGCGAAACAAATGCCGGGATGCATTTCGCCACCTATCGCCGCGGCGGGTCGAACCGAATGATGGATTCGCCGGTGGCGGTTTTTCGGGGCGCCGGGCGAAATGCATGCCCGTAGACAACCTCGAAAGTCAGTGGCAACGTACCATCGGCGCGACGGCTGGCCTCCAGCGCGTCCAGCATGCGCCGATAGGCGGCGCGGCCCAGCAGTCCACGACGGCGGGTGGCGAGCGGGTTGCCGCCCCAGGCCTTGACATCCTCGAGCAGCCTGAGCGGCTCGGCGTAGGTCACCGTG
>NZ_JAESWB010000140.1 GCF_016765675.1 Neobacillus paridis | reverse complement strand
GCCCGATCAGCTCTCGGGCGGCCAGCAGCAACGCGTGGCGGTGGCTCGCGCGCTGGTCACTCGCCCTGCGCTGCTCCTGGCCGATGAACCGACTGGCAACCTCGATAGCAAGGCCGCCGTTGAAGTTTTCCAACTGTTCCGCAAATTCAACCATGAGTTCGGTTGTGCCGTTCTGCTGGTCACGCACGATGCGCGCATGTCCGAGCAGTGCGACCGCACCATCAGGCTGGCGGACGGCAGCATCGAAAGTGATGATGGCGCAGGCTCCTGATCAGTCGATGGCGAATCCCCACCCGGGTAGCAATGGCCGCTTGCGGCCGGCAAGACATGAAACAGTCATCCCATCGTGACGACCGCAACGCACAGCCAGTGTCCGGTTGTATGGGATGATCCAGGCCCGGGCCGTGCAGTGAACGTGGCGGCGGCGGATGTGCCTCCATTGGGAAAGGGTAATCAATTGATCAGTGAACGGCTCAACAGCAATTGTTTTTGCATCACCCTCGACAAGCGTGCTCTCGACGCCAGGCTT
>NZ_JAESWB010000014.1 GCF_016765675.1 Neobacillus paridis | reverse complement strand
AAGCATTAAAAGAGTTGGCCGGTTTTTAAAAAAGACAAATTTTCTATCAAGAGAGCACTCTAAATAAGTGAATCCGCTTTCACTTCTGTGGGGATAAAAAAACTGCCCACAAATACTTGACTCAAACTTCGCACAAAAGCTGTTTCCTCTTCGGAGTTCTTTCATGGTACACTAGAATTAGTCGATAAGGATGTACCTGTATTCTTAGTAAAAGGTGAAGGGAAACGACGGACGCTAGATGAGCGTGTTGAGAAGTTCTGCCGGCAATATACTGATAAACTGGTGATTCTCGACACGAAAGATTACGAGTTAAAAGGAATCGATGAGGAGTTCCGCTGGATTTTGGCACCAACGATTTCTTCTACTCTGTTAGTCGATCGGTTAGCTCGCCATTATGAAAAATATACTGGACATAATTTGGACATGCGCCGCTATTATCGACAATTTGATTATTAATAGGATAGCTACTTTTGATGAAGGTATTCTAAGATTTTGATGCATTGCGCATCATGAAAGAGTAGGCAGGGAGTTGATCTCTCTGTCTTTTTTCAACAAGGAGGCTGAAAAATGAAAGATGTAAAATTAGTAATCTTCGACATGGACGGACTGCTGTTTGATACGGAGCGTCCCTCTTATGAAGCGATGAGACGGGTGATGAAAAGACGAGGTTACGAGTTTCCAATCGAACATTATAAGCCCATTATTGGTGTAGCTGATCATGAATGCAATATGATTATGAAAGAAATATACGGCTCGGATTTCTCCTTTCCTGCGATCGTGAAGGATTATCGGCAGGAGTTTGATAACATCCTCCGTGAAGAAGGGCTTCTGATAAAGCCGGGGGCGAAAAACCTATTAGCTGCTCTTGATCGGAAAGGAGTAAAAAAATGCATTGCCTCTTCGAGCAGCAGGGCTACCATAGAATACTATTTATCGCTTACCAGTTTAACAGATCGCTTTGACTATTACGTAAGCGGGGAAGAAGTTGAGAACGGAAAGCCAAATCCTGATATTTTCCTGGAAGCCTGTAAACGCGGAAAAGAGGAAACGGCTGCATCCCTCGTTTTAGAAGATTCACTTAACGGCTTAAGGGCTGCAGTCAGTGCCAAGATTCAGTGCATTATTGTCCCTGATCTGATCGAACCAAATGAGGAAATGAAAACAAATGCCTATCAAATCGCGGACGATTTGAATCAGGTTATTGAGCTGATTAAGTAGGAAAAGTCAGGCAGCAGCCAATAGGATTTGGCAGGCGGCCTGGCTTTTGCTTTTTCTTACAAACTATTTTTCTTGATTTCCTTTTGGTGGTTTGACTGTTGCGATTGCTTTGACTACTTCAGATCTAAAGGAATCTATCCGAGTCTGTGATATTAGCAATACTGCTATACCAGTGATTGGCGTAGTTGCCTTGGTTGTTCTAAGTAAGGCAGTCATACCACACTTTGGAACAAATCAGCTTTTGGTCTCTAATTGGAAAAAACAATTAATACTTGTTGCTTTACATTTATCTCAATTTAAAATATTATTAATTCAAGATAATAGTATTTCTTTTTAGTAACTAATATATAATTGTGGAAAACAAAAAGGGGGTAAACAATAGCATGGAGAAGTTTCACCAGAAACCGACTGTTTTTGTTGGTGAGGTTAACATAAACGTGAAAAACCTTGAATCTGCCGTTTCTTTTTATCAACAAATGATTGGCTTTCAAGTATTGGAAAAGTCTCACCATCGCGCCGTTTTAACGGCAGATGGTCAAACTCCGCTGCTGACACTCAAACAGCCGGTAAATGTAATCGCAAAGGAAAAGCGCACGACAGGTTTATATCATTTTGCGATTTTACTGCCTTCACGTGCGGACTTTGCGGCATTCTTAAGGCACCTGCTGCAAACCGGGTACCCGCTCGGTGCCGCCGATCACTATGTGAGTGAAGCACTATACCTGAATGATCCGGACGGCAATGGGATTGAGGTATACCGCGATCGCCCATCGCATGAATGGACGTGGAAAAATGGCTTAGTTGAAATGGCCACAGAACAGCTTGACGTCGAGGCGATTTTGGCGGAAAGTAACGGCCAATGGAGCGGCCTGCCGGCTGGAACTGTGATGGGACATATTCATCTTCACGTGGCTGACTTGCCAACAGTGGAGGAATTTTATACTAATGGCCTTGGCTTTAACGTGGTCAGCCACTATCCGCAAGCTGTGTTTCTGTCGAGTGGAGGTTACCATCATCATATCGCCATCAACACCTGGCAGGGTGTCGGCGCCAAGCGGCCAGCGCAAAATAGTATAGGGTTAAATTGGTTTTCGATCATTTATCCAGATGCGGCTGCTAGAGACGCCGTTGTGAAAAAACTACAACAGCTTGGGGCGCCCGTCGAGGAGGAATCCGCTTATTATTTGACCAGCGACCCGTCAGGTAATCGAATCCGGCTTGTCGTATAAATTTTTTTAAAAGTAAAAGCAATGCTGGGGCACTCTTTTAATAATGCCTGGCATTGCTTTCGCTTTTTGTAAAAGGAAGTTGTTTTAATCATACATCGATTATGAACCAGCTAGAGTCGTGGTTGTTGTTTTTTCTATTACAATCTTCCATTGCGAATGACGTTAATCATCATGTCGGTATTGGGATAATCGACTTGCTGGTAAAGTTTGCTGACTTTTTCCGTATCGTAGGAAACGCGTTCAATCGATGTCCGCAAGTTTCCATTGGTAATCTCTACTAAACCGTAAGAGGCCTTGGCTAAGCCGTCGAATGGGAGACCAACGCTGCCGATATTCATGATCATTTTTCCACTAAGGTAACGGATATATGGTGTATGAATATGGGCATATATGTAAACTTGAGCGTCTGCTGCTGCAAAAAATTGCTGCTCCAACTCCTCATCACTTGCATGTGGTGGAACCACCTCAAATAAACTTGAGGGAGTAGCGTGAAACGCGGTTATGTTTACATCATCATACCTAAAGTTTAGCTGTTCGGGCAATTGCTGTAAATAATCGATGTCGGATTGGGTTAGATTTTCAACCGTCCATTGCCGCTCTTTATTCATTAGCTCCAAAGCTTTGTCGGGTACTTCTCCTTCGCGAACGCCGCGGACAACCCATTCGTCGGCGTTTCCTTTGATCACATCAGCATTTAAGGAGCGAACTAATTCCAGGGAACGCTTCGGTTCCGGACCACGATAGCAAATATCACCTAAAACACAGATTTTATCAATTGATTTTTTTCGAATATCCGTGAGCACCGCATCAAGGGCAACGGCGTTCCCATGAATATCGGAAATAAACGCAATTTTCATGAGTCATATGACCTCCTTTGAAAGAATCTATTTACTATGTCCTTAACGCTCACATGCGATACCGTCTTTGTCGCGGTCTTTCGTTATATTGGCATTATAGAGCGCCTTGGAAACAAATGGCCTAAACTTTGTTTTTCCGCCTTTGTTTTTCACCTTGGAAGACTTGGCCACACCGCCTTTATACACCTTGTTCATCTCCTTGCAATTTTGATACTTCACAATCTTCGTTTTCGCCTCAACAACGTGAACAGATTCCGACATACCATAAGATGCCCCGGCAACAACGCCAAAAGCAAGAAAAACTTTTAAAAATCGCTTCATTCCCATCCCCCACCTTATTCATATAATCATGCTATTTCTCCCACCATCATAAATAGAATTTACAATATTTTCAATATGTTTAAATGAAAATTGGTGCCTGACACCACAGAAATACATGATTCCACCCCAGATGGACACTTTGTAAAAAACTTACATAATCTCTGCCGTATGATGCTTTTCGACATTTTTTGATAGAGTCTTACACCATGCCCTTTGTAGTAGTATAATTGTCACTAGAAGTCTATTAAGCTAGTAATGAGGGAGGAAACATGAGGAAGGCGGTCTTCTTAGTTTTGGCCATAATGTTGGTGGGGTTTGTTTTCCCGGCTCAGATGTGGGCTGCTGGAACATCAAGCTTCAAGGTAAATGATTATATAATGGATAATGGTCTGGAATCTGCGAAGGTAGAATATCAACATAAGAGTATTTTTCCAAAGTTTAATTATCGGTACGGGTACGGTGAGGTGGAGGGCATCGTCGCCCATGAAACCGCCAATGATAAGTCCACGATTAACGGTGAAATTTCTTACATGTTGCGAAACTATCGGAGAGCGTTTGTCCATGCCTTTGTCGATGATCGGCATGTAATTGAAATCCATTCCCCAAGTTATGGTGCATGGGGTGCCGGCTCCGTTGCCAACCAGCGTTTTGTCCACGTGGAATTAGTCCGGGTAAAAAAGTCTGAAGAAGCTAAATTTGCCAAATCAATTAATAATTATGCCACGTACATAGCCTCCATACTTTATCGTTATAATTTGCCATTAATTGATGCAGAAATGACAGGCAGCGGTACGTTATGGTCCCATAATGCCGTCAGAAAATTTCTGGGAGGTACAACCCACGAAGATCCTCATCAGTATTTTAGCAGCAGGGGATATAGTTGGGGTCAGTTTGTCCAGTTAGTCAAAGCGAAATATCAGCAGCTACCAGCCAAGACAGCCAATACCAGCCGCTTAGGTCAAATCCGCAGTAGCAGTGTAAAAATTTTGCAAAACTATATGGATAGTCAGTCTGCTGTGGCGGCAGGGGTCGGGCATACCGGAAAGACGTATTTTATAAAAAAAGTAGCCTTTGCTCAAGGACAGATTTATTACCAGCTTAGTGAGCAGCCAAGCAGTACCAACGGAATGGTTGGCTGGGTAAAGGCTGAGGATGTCATTTCCTATCCGAATAGAGTTGTCGATCAAAAAGAAAAAATATTATACTTTACCGGAAAAGGCAGCGCCTATAGCAACGCCTGGGGAGCGAAAAAAGACGTCATCTATGGTTCACTTTCTACCTATAAAGATCGGCAATTTAAGATTAATAGAACGGAAACCGTTGGCAGCGATCTATGGTATTACGGAAGTTTGGACGGGAAAAAGTTTTGGGTTAAATCAACCAATGTAGCAGCTAAAGTAGAGCGAGCGACGAGCCGATTAGCAAAGGTTCGCAACAGCGGAGTTACCATTTTTAAAACGATCGGCAATCCGGCAGGGGCAATTCGGGCCGGCTCGACTTATACTGGTTCGGTTTACTATATTAAAAGACAAGCTGTTTTAGGCAGCTCAACATATTATCTACTTAGTAACCAACCGAGCAGTGTGAAAGGAATCATCGGCTGGGTGAAATCCTCTGATTTAATCAGCTACTCCTACACTAGTGTCGATCATAAAGCCAAAACCATGTTTTTTAACGGCAAGGGCAGTGCCTACAGTAAGCCATGGGGCGGTAACAAAGACGTTGTTTATAAAAAACTCTCAGCGTACAAAAAACGCAAATTTATCGTCCGCCAAACGGTAAAAGTTGGCAACACAAAATGGTACCAAGGCGTCATCAAAGGAAAAACGGTCTGGCTGAAAGGATAAAACCACAGAATTAATAGTGATCTAATAATGTTGTAAATGGTGTTAATAATGGTGCCTGACACCGCTCGTGGACATTTGTCCGTCTGTGGTGGACAGTTTGTGAAAATTTCACATGGTGCCTGACACCACTTGTGGACAAATGTCCATGTGGGGCGGACAGTTTGCGAAAACTCAGATGGTGCTTGATACCATTCAGCAAAAATTGCTGCAAGACTATTTGTCTTGTGGCTTTTTTTGTGAGATTGGCGGGGGATTTGAGTAATTTTTACCAAAAAATATAATACTACTGGTATCAATTGTGAAAAGGGGATGTTCCATGTTTAGACAGAAAGCTGGGGAGAAATTAATCGAATTATTGGTGGAGTGGGGAGTCGATCATATTTATGGAATGCCGGGAGATTCAATTAATTCCTTCATCGAGCCGCTTCGCAAAGCACAGGATAAAATAAAATTTATTCAAGTACGGCACGAGGAGGCCGGTGCTTTGGCCGCTGCCGCATATGCAAAATTGACCGGCAAATTGGGGGTCTGTACGGCGATTGCCGGACCGGGGGCGATTCACCTGTTAAATGGCTTGTATGACGCCAAGCTTGACAGGGTGCCGGTGCTGGCACTTGCAGGACAGGTGGAATCGGATCTCCTTGGTACGGATTATTTCCAAGAAGTAAACCTAGAGAGGATGTTTGATGATGTCGCCGTTTACAATCAGCGGGTTATGTCGGCGGAACAACTGCCGGCAGTTGTAAATCAAGCAATCCGAACTGCGTATGTCAAAAAGGGCGTGTCTGTCCTGACGATTCCCGATGACATACCCCGTTTTGAGGTAGGCAAAAAAGCATTGATGACCTCAAATTTTTATGTCAAGCAGGAGGTCCGTCCGCTTGAAGAAGACCTTGAGCGTGCGAAAGAATTACTTAATAATGCCGAGCGGCCGATCATCCTAGCAGGGAAGGGAACACATGGCCTCCGGGAAACATTATTATCTTTTGCCGAAAAAATTGCCGCACCGATCGTACTAACCTTGCCGGCTAAAGGATCGATTCCCGATAAGCATCCATATTGCTTAGGCGGGCTTGGCCTGCTCGGCACGAAGGCAGCCTATGAAGCGATGCAGGATGCCGATCTGCTGCTGCTGATTGGCACCTCCTATCCGTTCACCGGGTTTTTACCAGAAAACACGAAAACTATTCAAATCGACATTGACCCTTATCAAATTGGAAAGCGCTATCCGGTAGATGTTGGCCTGGCAGGGGAAGCCGGTTTCACCATCGAGTGGCTGATTGAAAATGTTCATGATAAACAGCATCGGGAATTTTTAGAAGAATGTCAGCAACGGATGGAGAAGTGGTGGGCGCGGCTCGAGCCCCAGGGAGAGGATGCCTCTGTGCCAATTAAACCGCAGCGGGTGATACGGGCTTTGCAGGAAGTTGCTGCAGACGATGCCATCCTCTCAGTCGATGTTGGCAATGTCACCGCATGGACGGCACGACATTTTTATATGACCAATCAAAAAATGATCCTCTCTAGCTGGCTGGCGACACTTGGCTGCGGGCTGCCAGGGGCAATTGCCGGAAAAATTGCCTATCCGAATAGGCAAGTGTTTGCAATTTGCGGTGACGGCGGCTTTGGCATGACGATGAATGATTTTGTCACCGCTGTGAAATATCGGCTACCGCTCGTCGTTGTCGTGTTAAATAACCACAAAATAGCGATGATTAAGTTTGAGCAGGAGGTCATGGGAAATATTGAATTTGGCACAGATCTCCATAATCCCAATTTCGCCAAATATGCCGAAGCTTGCGGCGGTGTCGGCTATCGTGTCGAGCATCCGAATGAGCTGCAGCCTGCTTTTGAGCAAGCCGTTAAGCAGACGAAACCATGTATTATTGATGTTGTTGTTGATGCAGATGAAGCGCCGATACCTGGCAATATTACTTTCGCCCAAGTGGCCGGATACACGAAACATATGTTGAAGGTATTTTTTGAAGAAGGAAAAATCGATCTGCCGCCAATTTGAGGGCTTTTACCAAAGGAAGGCTACAGCCCATTTTAGGATGAGAACTGCTCATTTATTAGGTCTGTTACATAGTCTGTGGTGTATAGGAAAATAAATGAAAGCAGGTGTCGGTATGCCTCCATTTTACGGCGGTTTTGGTTACCCGATGATGGGATTTGGCTACGGTCCGTTTGGCTATGGCGGATTCGGCGGTTATGGTCCATTTGGGTACGGTGGTTATGGATACCACCACCATCCTTGGCATCATTATCACGGGTATGGCTGGTAAAAAGGCTGCAAGATAATATGTAAACGAAAAATGTCCCATAGAAGATCGCTATGGGACATATTCATGGGTAAGCAGGAAAGAATTGACTCGTAGAAGATGGCTACGGGACATTTTCATGAAAAGCGAGTAAGTTTCACTTTATCCCAAAGAATGCCCTTAACTCTACCTGCTTTGGCAGACCATTATATGGAACTTTTCCCACAACTACTGTGACAGTTTCGGCAGGCAGACAATTGAGGTGGTTCTATACAAAATTCATCCATTATCTCGAAAGGCCATACCACGGCTTAATTTTTGATATTGTGGCATACTACAGACAAAATGACACGAAGGTGGGGAGTGGATGAAAAAGTACCTGTTGCTTTTGTTGATATATATTTTCTGGGGATTCCAATTACCGGCGGCATACGCCGAACGGCCCGTGCTGATTTTAGTATATCACTCGATTGCGGAATATAAGGGAACGGGGTCGAAAGAGTTATATGTCACGCCGGAAAACTTTGAAAAACAAATCAACTATTTACGGGACAATGGATTTACGTTATTAACGTTTGACCGTTGGCAAGACAGGAAGAAAGTAAAGAAGCCGATCTTTTTAACCTTTGATGATGGCTATAAAAACAACGAAAATGTTTATCTGATTTTTAAAAAACTGGCCTCACCCCAGTTTCAACCGACGGGCACGCTTTTTGTCATCTCCGACTTTATCGGCCGGGAGAACCGCTTGACCTCAACCGACTTAAAACGGCTGGCGAAATCGGGGTATTTTTCGATTCAATCCCATACGGCGACCCACGTGGATTTGACGAAGACTAAGGATTTTACCCATGAACTAAGGGATTCTAAAGAAATGATTGGCCGAATTACCGGTAAACCAGTGATTGCCCTAAGCTATCCTTATGGGAACTTTAATGAGAAAGTGGTCGAGGAAACGAAGAAATACTATTCATTTGGCATCACGACAACGCCTGAGCTTTTTTTCGAAAAGGGAACCAAGGACGAGCTTTACTACCTGCCGCGGATATATATCAAATACTCGACAACACTGGCGGAGTTTGCGAGAATCGTCGATTGACATCTATTATTAAAAATAGCCCCTGTGAACTGCCCCCCATTGTTAGTCACACAGCTAGCAATTGGAGGGGCAGTTTACTGAGCGTTGTCTATGGGGCTGCTTTTTCAATCGGAAATGATTCACTTAACTCTGGTTTCTTCTGCTTCTGACTTAAAAATAAAAATACACCTATCAGGACGAGGACACCGCCGGCAAGCTGCCATGAAGTCAGACGCTCGCCCAAAATAAAGAAAGCGAGAACGGAAGCGCCAACCGGTTCTCCCAAAATGCTCATTGAAATCGTGGTGGCGTTAACATAGTTCATCAGCCAGTTGTTGATCACATGGCTGACAGTCGGAACGACAGCAAGCAAGAGAAAAATGCCCCATTCCTTTGCCGGATAGCCGCCCAAATTCACCTTCGTTGTCAGGTTAAAAACAATCAGAAACAGTGTGGCACAGGAAAAGACACAAAAGCTGTAAATCCAGTGTGACAGCTGTTTGACGATCGTTTGCCCAATTAGCAGGTAGCCAACAACGGCAATGACGCTAAAAAAGGAGAACAGATCCCCTAACATCGCGTTTCGGCTCAGCCCGAAGTCTCCCCAGCCGATCATTATCGCACCGATAATCGCGATTCCCATCGTTAAAAGGGTGGAACCGGTTGTTCGCTCTTTAAAAAGAAAAAAACCGCCAATCAGCGAAACAATCGGCTGTAAGGCCAGAATGATCGTCGAACTGGCAACCGTTGTGAATTTCAACGAGCCGAACCAAAGAACAAAATGAAACGCGAGAAACAAGCCGGAAAAAAATAAAAACAGTGCTGTTTTTGGTTTGATTTTTCGCAGCTCCTGCCGGTGTTTCCAAACCATTGGCGTTAATAATAAACTGGCAAAAAACATTCGGTACATGCTCAAAATAGAAGCCGGAGCGTCTGACCATTTCACAAAGATGGATGAAAAGGAAATCGCGATGATGGAAACAGTGAGCGGCAGACCGATCGATCTTGATTTTTCTTGTAACATAATTCTTTCCTTTCCAGATGTAACATTTAACTAAACTATACCATAATTTTAACTGTGGTTAAGCTGAAATGCTCACTCGCTTTTCAGCGATTTCAGGGTATTTTTTGCAGAAGATGTGTCAATTTTCTCTGCCTTTCCAAAAAATAAAACCCTTATCAGCTAAGGGTTTCTCCAGGATCAGGCGGTTGTTCCTGAGGGGGTTTCTTTTGCAGTTCTTGGTCGTGATGATGCGTTAAACCTGTGCTTGAACGGGCGAAGTTGTTGCGGTCACCGTGAATATTACCAAAGCCTTGGCTGTGTTTTTTACTGCTGCGAAAGTCTTCGATAAAATTATTGCCAATACTAAAACAGGAGGCATTTTCAATGCTGTCAATTTTAATTGTGCCGATGTGAAATGTCGGCGATAAAATAGGGGAGGCCATGAATTACTCATCCTTCCTAGTCACTGTTTTCACCCAATAGCCTTGATTGAGTATATTATCCTTACCGGAAATGGAACCAACGACCTCTTCCAAGATGGTATCGCTTTGAAATTGTTTTAGGGTGTTTGTTTCTCCAAAGAAAACCGCGGAGGAATTGCCAATGCTTGAAATGTGAATATTGCCCAGTGATAACTTCATCAAATCAATCCTTTTTCAATATCCTATTCCATTTTTAGGCGATTGCCACCCATTTCTCTCACAGTATCATGAGTGAAAACATAATCTATAGGGTAAACAAGGCTAAGATAACGTGGTGAGATGGAATGACCGATGCTTTTGAATTTCAATTTGCCGGAAATATCAATGTCCAATCAATGGATCGGCAATCAGGCATTTTTATTGGTGAGAACAATAAAGCCATTGGTTGGAGTGCCCATGGAAAAACAAATAATGTAATCGGGAAAATTGGCGGGCAATCCAATCTTATTTATCAAAATCTATTGATTTTAAATGATCCAGATTATATCGACACACCGATTGATGATCGCGATATTAATCTGTCCTTTGAAACCGCCGGGGGGGAAGAGACCAAGAATTTTACCGTTGACAACGTTAATGTGAATGCGATGCAGCAAAATTGTGTCGTGGCGATCGGGGAGAGCCGGGTAACAGGGATGGATGCCAACGAAAAAGTGAATCAGTCACATGGCGGCGTTTATGGCAACGGGAACCATTCCATATTAAATCATAATGTGAATATTGATGAGGATGTGTTAGATGCTATAATAGAAGATCGGGATATTAAAATGGCCAATATCCGGAAGAATGATTAAGATGTTATCCAGTTAATTACAATCTTTGTAAAATAGGAGTGGAATTTCGTAAAATTGTCCATGGATTATGTAAAAAAGAGCCCTGATTTTGTTAAATACATTCTTGGAACTAAGAGAAGGTATTGCGAAAACGAAACCCTTTCGCGGTTTTTGTCATGTTTGGTTCATCAGGGGACGCATCAGATGGGGGTTCGTTTTTGGCCCTTTCTTTATCAATCTTTTGAACAAGCGAGGCGGCAAAGTCTCCGGAGCCACTTATATTGGTGCCAATTAATAACTTACCGCTGAGCTCGTCAATTTCGATATTATCAAGGCGAAAAATGATATTTTCCAAATGATCAATTTGGACATGTTCCAGGTGGATGAGTCTTCCCACGGTTTCGGTTCGCGTATCTTTTTGCTGTTTTTCGAGAAGCTCGATGATCTGGTCTAATTTTGATAAAAGAAGTGAGTCTATGTTGTCCTTTTTTTCGGGTTGCTTTTTTTTAAAAGAAAAAAATTTCAAGATAAACTCCCCCCCTTTATGATGCAAAAAGAATCCCCGGTCCCATATTCCTAACTATATGAATTAGCAGTCGTTCTTATTCGAGCGGGCTTTGGCTTGGGGAACCTATCGGATTGGCGCGATTTCCTTAAACTTGATCATACTTTGTGAATTTCTTTCCATAAAATTCGGCTTTATTTGGAAATAATGATAGAATATAGTTGGAGTTACTTGATGGACCATCAGCCGAATAGTTTTCAACTATAGTGTAAAGCAGATCAGGCTGATGTCCCAGTTTGTTGTGAATCATTGGTGACAAGGTAGGGTGAAGTGAATGAAAAAAGTAAGAAAAGCGATTATCCCGGCAGCGGGACTAGGGACACGGTTCCTCCCGGCAACCAAAGCAATGCCAAAGGAAATGCTACCGATCGTCGATAAACCGACAATTCAATATATCGTTGAGGAAGCGGTTGCTTCGGGAATCGAGGATATTATCATTGTTACAGGGAAAGGTAAGCGGGCAATTGAGGACCATTTTGACTTTGCGCCTGAGCTTGAACAAAACCTGTTAGAAAAAGGAAAAACAGATTTATTGGACAAGGTACGTTACTCCACAAATCTTGCTGATATCCACTATATCCGCCAAAAAGAGCCTAAAGGACTTGGGCATGCTGTTTGGTGTGCCCGTAATTTCATCGGCGACGAACCGTTTGCTGTTCTGCTTGGCGATGATATTGTTCAGAGTGAAACCCCTTGCTTAAAACAGCTAATCAATATATTTGAGGAAACTCATTCATCAGTGATTGGCGTACAAAAAGTGCCAATGGGAGAAACCCATCGTTATGGAATCATTGATCCGGCACAGCAAACCGGCAGACGGTATCAAGTCAACAATTTGGTGGAAAAACCAGTACCGGGAACGGCACCATCTGATCTGGCAATTATGGGACGCTACATACTGACACCGGAAATTTTTATGTTTCTCGATAAGCAGCAAACCGGTGCCGGCGGCGAAATTCAGCTGACCGATGCGATTCAGGAACTGAACCATATTCAACGGGTATTTGCTTATGACTTCGAAGGCAAACGTTTTGATGTGGGAGAAAAGATTGGCTTTGTTAAAACAACGATCGACTTCGCGCTGCAGTATGACGAACTACGCGATGAGGTTTTGGACTACTTGAAAGAAATTGTCCGGACAGAAAGCGAGCAAAAATAAGCAAATAGAAAAGGCCGGCTTCATTAAAAGAAGCAGGCCTTTTCTAAGCTAATGCGCCGGAACAGGCTGAGCTTGTTCCGAAGGCGCTTCCGCTTTTCTAATCATCCAAAGAAGTTTCTGAATGATTGCAGGGTTACCTGGCGGTTAACCTGGGCGATCGAAGTGGTAAGCGGAATGCCTTTCGGGCATACTTGGACGCAGTTTTGTGAGTTTCCGCAGGAGGTTATGCCTCCTTCTCCCATAAGCGCTTCGAGCCGCTCTTCCTTATGCATAGCCCCAGTCGGGTGGGCATTGAATAGCCGCACTTGGGAAATAGCGGCAGGGCCAATAAACTTAGATTTTGCATTGACATTTGGACAGGCCTCAAGGCAGCAGCCGCATGTCATGCATTTCGATAATTCGTAAGCCCATTGTCTTGTTTTTTCAGGCATTCTTGGACCAGCACCTAAATCATAGGTTCCGTCAATCGGTACCCATGCTTTAACCCGTTTCAACGCATCGAACATCCGCTGGCGGTCCACCCTTAAGTCGCGGATAACCGGAAAGGTTGTCAGCGGTGCCAGATGGATTGGCTGCGAAATTTTGTCGATCAATGTGGAGCAGGCTTGGCGCGGCTTGCCGTTAATCACCATCGAGCAGGCACCGCAAACCTCCTCTAAACAAACCGATTCCCAAACAACAGGAGTCGTTGTTTCGCCTTTGGCATTCACCGGATTTCGTTGAATTTCAATCAGGGCCGAGATGATATTCATGTTCGGTCGATAGGGAATCAGAAATTCTTCGGTGTACGGATCCGAGTTGGCATCTTTTTGCCGTTTAATGATTAAATGGATTTTTTGAGCAGTTTCCGACATCTTTACTTGGCCCCTTTCTTCGATTTTGTATAATCACGTTTCCGCGGCTTAATCAAAGAGATATCGACTTCTTCATACGAGAGTTCTGGCTGGCCAGTAGCTGGATTATATTTGGCAATGGTTGTTTTCAGCCATTCTTCATCATTTCGGTCAGGGAATTCCGGCTTGTAGTGTGCCCCGCGGCTTTCATTCCGTTGATAAGCACCAAGGGTAATCACTTGAGCGAGATTCATCATCCCTTCCAGCTGACGGACAAAGGAAGCACTGGAGTTGTTCCATTTGCCTGTATCCTCCATATTGATCCGTTTATAGCGCTCTTTGAATTCCTGAAGTTTTTCAAATGTGTCCTTCAATTTCTTATTTTCACGGACAACCGTTACGTTGGCTGTCATTAATTCGCCCATTTCTTTATGGAGTAAATAGGCATTTTCTGTTCCATCCATTGCCAGAATTGATTCGTACTTGCTGACATCTTCCTTGACCTGTTTTTCAAATACCGAAGAGGCCACGGCATCTGCAGATGTTTCCAAACCTTGAATGTATTCCAAAGCTTTTGGACCGGCTGCCATGCCACCGTAAACGGCCGATAATAAGGAGTTGGCTCCAAGGCGGTTGGCACCATGCTGCGAATAATCACACTCGCCAGCTGCAAAAATTCCTTTAATGCTTGTATGCTGTTCGAAATCTACCCATAAGCCGCCCATTGAGTAGTGGACACCAGGGAAGATTTTCATTGGAACTTTTCTTGGGTCATCACCGACAAATTTTTCATAGATTTCCATGATTCCGCCGAGACGGATATCCAATTGTTTCGGATCAATATGGGTCAGGTCAAGGTAAACTTTATTTTCACCATCGACCCCAAGTTTTTGATTGATACAAACATCAAATATTTCACGGGTAGCAATGTCCCTTGGAACTAGGTTGCCGTAGGCTGGATATTTTTCCTCCAAGAAGTACCATGGTTTGCCGTCTTTATACGTCCAAACCCGGCCGCCTTCACCACGGGCCGATTCACTCATTAGCCGGTTTTTGTCGTCTCCTGGTATGGCGGTTGGGTGAATTTGAATGAATTCACCATTGGCAAACAGGGCACCTTGTTGATAAAGCCGGGCCGCGGCATAGCCAGTATTAATAATTGAGTTGGTTGACTTACCAAAAATCATTCCCAGTCCGCCGGTTGCCATGATCACGGCGTCAGCAGGAAATGCCTTGATTTCCATCGTGCGAAGGTCTTGAGCGGTGATACCGCGGCAGACACCATCGGGGTCAATAACCGCTGAGACAAACTCCCAACCTTCATATTTCGTTACCAATCCTTTTACTTCAAAGCTGCGAACCTGTTCATCCAGTGCATAAAGCAGCTGCTGTCCGGTTGTCGCACCGGCAAAAGCGGTTCGGTGATATTGGGTGCCGCCAAAACGGCGGAAATCCAGTAAACCCTCTGGCGTACGGTTAAACATAACGCCCATGCGGTCAAACATATGAATAATTTTTGGGGCTGCTTCACACATCGCTTTAACAGGTGGCTGGTTTGCCAGGAAGTCGCCGCCGTATACGGTGTCATCGAAATGCTCCCAAGTGGAGTCGTTTTCGCCTTTTGTATTTACCGCTCCATTAATCCCGCCTTGGGCACAGACCGAGTGAGAGCGTTTGACTGGAACGACCGAGAATAAGTCTACATGCACATCTTTTTCTGCGATTTTAATAGCGGCCATCAAGCCCGCCAAACCGCCTCCTACGATTACAATTTTTCCTTTGCTCATTTGTTTGTCCTCCCTATCTAGCTCTTAAGCAAATGCCAAGATGGCGCGGATTCCGACGAAGGCCAATCCGAAGAATAAGACGATCGCAATATATTCGGTGATCTTTTGTGATTTGGTTGATGCGGTAATTCCCCAAGTGATCAGGAAAGTCCAAAAGCCATTAATAAAATGGTAAATGCAAGAGAGAATGCCAATGATATAGAGTGTAAGCATCCAGCCATTATCGACAATCCCGGCCATTAAATTATAATTAGCCTCGACTCCGTTAAATTCCACTTGGACTTTCGTTTCCCATACGTGCCAGATTAGAAAAACAAAGGCAATCAAACCAGTGATCCGCTGGAAAAAGAACTTCCAGTTGCGGGCGTAGTGATACTGACCGACATTTTGTTTGGCCTGAAAAGCAATGACCACCCCGTAAATTCCATGGAATAATAACGGTAAAAAGATGACAAATAACTCTAGAAAATATTTAAACGGCAAATTTACCATAAAGCCAGCAGCTTTATTATAGGAGTCGATTCCCCAAACAGCTGAATAGTTTACGAGCAGATGGACGGTCATAAATACTCCGACAGGAATGATTCCCGCAAGTGAGTGCAGTTTACGGAAAAAGTGCTGGTATTTTCCGTGTTCCATATAGTTGTACCTCCTTTGATGTGATGGTAGAAATGTTAATGGTGGTGTGGAAAAAGATTGGTCGTCCTTGATAAAACTTATACATAAAAGAGTTCACTTTGCTCTTTCCAATCTTTTAACATCAATTAATCTTCAAGTCTGTAAAAACAGTCAGGCGCCTGGCCTCAAAGCTAGGCGTCTGCTGGATTATTTTAAACGTGAGCTGTTTCTTTTTGTTGGCGTTTTTTCTCAATTAGTTCTTTAGCAGCGATTCCAGGTTTAGTCATTTCAAATGGATGTAAGATTTGATCTAACTCTTCAGCGGTTAAAACACCTTTTTCGAGAACAATTTCTCTGACTGGACGGCCGGTTGTAATCGCTTCTTTGGCGATTTGAGCAGCCGTTTCATAGCCGACATGCGGGTTAATCGCGGTAATAATGCCAACGCTGTTATTTACGTAAGCTTCCATTCTTTCTTTATTAGGTGTAATGCCGCTTAAGCAATGCTTGCGGAATACGGTAAAGACATTGGTCATAATTCGGATTGATTGCAATAGGTTAAAGGCAATCACAGGTTCCATAACGTTCAATTCAAATTGTCCGGCTTCCGAGGCCATGCTGATCGTTAAATCATTACCGACAACTTGGAAAGCACTTTGGTTCAACACCTCGGCCATGACCGGATTTACCTTACCAGGCATGATGGAGGATCCTGGCTGACGAGGAGGAAGATTGATTTCTCCTAAGCCGCAGCGCGGACCGGAAGTCATCATCCGTAAATCATTGGCAATCTTTGACATATTTAACATGCAGACTTTAAGGGCTGCAGAAACTTCAATGTAAGCGTCGGTATTTTGTGTTCCATCGACAAGATCCTCGACACCGACAATTGGCAGACCGGAAACTTCCGCCAGTTTGACAACAACTTTCTTAATGTATTCAGGGTCGGCATTCAGGCCTGTTCCAACGGCAGTAGCCCCCATATTAACAGCATATAAATGGTTGCGGGTTGCTTTAATGCGCGCGATATCTCTTCTTAATACTCTTGCATAGGCTTCGAATTCCTGGCTGAGCTGAATCGGTACAGCATCTTGCAAGTGGGTCCGGCCCATTTTTAGAATGCCATCAAATTCATTAGCCTTTTTCATAAATTCATGATGGAGTTCATCCATTGCTTCAAGTAAAGTATTTAACGTCATCAATGTTGATAAATGGATACCAGTAGGGAAAGCATCATTTGTTGATTGAGCCATATTGACATGGGAGTTTGGGCTGATAACCTTGTAATTTCCTTTTTTCTCACCAATGATTTCAAGGGCACGGTTAGCAAGAACTTCGTTCGTATTCATATTGATGGAAGTACCTGCACCGCCTTGAATCGGGTCGACGATAAATTGATCGTGAAGTTTTCCTTCAATTACTTCATCGGCAGCAGCCATGATGGCATCGGCAATTTTCCGATCCAATTGTCCGATTTCCGCATTGGCAAAAGCGGCAGCCTTTTTCACCATCGCCATTGCTTTGATTAAAGCCGAGTCAAGATGATATCCGGTAATTGGAAAGTTTTCTCGGGCACGCATCGTTTGGACGCCATAATAGACATCTGCCGGAACCTCTTTTTCCCCTAGGAAGTCTTTTTCAATACGGAAATTCTTTGAAGTACTCATTCTAGTCATCTCCAATAATATTTTTTAAAGGCGGGCGCTTTAGGATGCACCTGGGAGTGTCAAGAGACACCCCCCGCACACCTTTGTAAGCAATAGTTTTATGGAATTACTATAGGACTACCATACTTAGCAACATCCCAATGACGACAGCCCCGGCCGTGGCGACAAGGCCCGGCATCATGAAGCTGTGGTTTAATACATACTTCCCAATTCTTGTTGTACCGGTTGTGTCAAAGTTGATCGCAGCGACAACGGTTGGGTAGTTTGGAATAAAGAAGTACCCGTTGACAGCCGGGAACATGGCAACCAACAATGCCGGATTAATACCAAGTGCTACACCAAGTGGCATGAGCGTACGAACCGTTGCTGCCTGGCTGTAGAGCAAAATGGACAGGGCAAATAATGCAAGTGCGAATAACCATGGTGCTGATTTAACCATATCGGAAATGGAACCGGAAATTAAATCAAGGTTTCCTTGGAAGAAAGTGTCACCCATCCAAGCGATACCAAAAATAGCAACAACGGCAGTTGCACCGGCTTTAAACACACTGCCGGAAACAATATCATCAATTTTAGGTTTACAGAAGATAATCATTAAGGCAGCAGCCGTTAGCATAACAATTTCGATTGCAGGCGGCATAGCCATTCTAGTAAACACACCTTCAATTTCCCATCCAGGACGTAAAGCTTCAACGGAACCTAAGATGACGACAAGAAGAGCAGCAGCAAGGAAAAAGATGACAGAAAGCTTTGCTCCTTTTGTGGCTTCAAATGCTTTTTTGTCGTTTTTGATTGGAGCCAATCCCTCTTCCAAACGTTTCAAATACTCTGGATCTTGATTAAGTTCTTTTCCGACTTTGCTGCAGAAAAATGCTGCAATCATGCAGGCGATAAAGGTAGACGGAATACAGATTAACATTATTTGCAGCAGGGAAATTTTAAAATCAGCCAATAACGCCAATAAAGCAACCGTTGCGGCCGATATTGGGCTTGCTGTAATCGCCTGTTGTGAGGCAATAACGGCAATTGACATTGGCCGTTCAGGTCTTACTCCTGATTCCCGTGATACTTCAGCAATAACAGGTAAAACGGAATAGGCAACGTGTCCGGTTCCGGCAAACAATGTAAATAAGTAGGTTACGATTGGTGCAACAAAAGTAATTTGCTTCGGATTTTTCCGCAACGCTTTTTCAGCAAGATAGACAAGGTAATCCATCCCGCCAGCTGCTTGCAGAACCCCAGCAGCTGTGACAACAGCTAAAATCATCAACATGACATCGATTGGTGCTGAAGTTGGTTGTAAGTGGAAGACGAAAACCAAGATGGCCAGTCCAACACCACCCATAACTCCAAGACCGACACCGCCTAATCGTGCCCCGATAAAAATACAGGCCAATACGATTAAAAATTCAATCCAAAACATGGCGATACCCCCAATAGGTAATATGAATTTTTTACTGCAAGGTTAGAAAACAGATACTTTTTTCGGACCATTCTCACCCGCTCTCCGGTTTGCGAACGCTTTCGCAATACTTAAAAAGATAAGGACATAAAAATAAGATCTAACTCGAACAAATCCCTTTGTCTTTGTTCTTACTTGAAGCTTATCAAGTGCCCTACAAGAAACTACAAAAAACGACAGTTTGCTTCAAAACTTAATAAATTTGTCATTTTTCCGGGAGAATTTTCGCTGTAAATTGTTTACTATTATAGTAGGGGAAAGAGTTCGGCTGTGGTGGAGTGATAGTGTGCGCGGGAAACTACTTACCTATTTATTTATAATGATCGCTGTTCCAATCGGCGGCGAGTTGAAATTTTATCCGCTAGAGGGTGAAGGACTGCGGGTTAGTTTAGGAACGCCGATATTTTTCTTCATATTATTATGGTCGCGAAAGATCCACCCGCTTATCGCCGGGGTGACTACAGGGGTTTCGGTCGTTCTCTTTCGAATTTGCTTATATAAACTGCAATTTGGCGCAATTGCGTGGAATGACTTATTTTGGATGCATTTTCCGGCCTTTTTTTATTACCTGACATTCGCCTTCTTTTTTTATCTATTTAAAATTCATAGTTTATATGATCGGCCATTATTAATCGGTGTGTACGGTGTTGTGACTGAAGTGATTGCCAGTATTGTGGAAATCTCTGTTCGGAATTTATCATTACAAGTAACAAACACCATTTCCACCTTTCTAACCATCGGCGGCATCGCTATCATCCGCAGTTTCTTTGTTCTTGGCTTTTTCAACATTCTGATAGTGCGGGAAACCAAGCTTGCCGAAGAAGAACAGCGCAAGCGAAATGAGAAAATCCTCCTGCTCATTTCCAACTTATACGTAGAAATGCTACAGTTGAAAAAAACGTTAAAAAATGCAGAGGAGCTGACTGGCTCCTGCTATTCACTGTATCGTGAATTAAAAGCCATCAGCCAGCGGGAAATGGCCCGGACGGCCTTAAAAATTGCCGGAGAGATGCATGAGATCAAAAAGGATAATCAACGGATTTATGCCGGATTGTCGAAGTTAATGACGAAGGAAAACCTCGATGACTATATGGATATCAATGAAATCGCCGATGTCCTGGTTCGGGCAAATAGGACGTATGGAGAAATGCTTGGCAAGACAATCGATTTTCAGGTCTATATTTACGGCAATCATCCTTATTATCATACATTTAAGCTTTTAACCTTCATTAATAATTTATTGGCCAATGCAGTTGAAGCGATTGAAGCCAAAGGCTGGATTAAGCTTTCAGTCACACGGGATGAAGATTTGGTGGAAATAAGAGTAAGTGATAACGGCTCCGGCATTTCCGAGAAAAATAAACCGTTAATTTTTGAAGCTGGTTTCACAACCAAATTTGATGATTTAGGAATCGCCTCCAATGGAATTGGTCTCTATTATCTAAAAAATAATATAGAGGATCTTGGTGGAAAGATCAGTCTTCTCGATTCCACACCGCGAGAGACAACTTTTGTGGTAGAACTTCCTATTGATGCTTTAACAGAAAGAGGATGATCATATGAAGTTTTTTATTGTCGATGATAGCCTAACGGTTAGGGCAATGCTGCGCAATATAATAGAAGAAGAGGGTTTGGGGATTGTTGCTGGTGAAGCAGAAGACGGTTCAGAGGTATATGCTGACGAATTGGCTCAGCAAGAAATTGATATTCTGTTGATCGATTTGCTGATGCCGAATCGTGACGGTATTGAAACAGTCCGGGAAATTGCTCCTCGTTTTCGTGGCAAAATCATCATGATCTCTCAGGTTGAAACGAAGGATATGGTTGGAGAGGCCTATGAGCTTGGGGTAGAACACTATATTACCAAGCCCATTAATCGATTGGAAGTCGTGAATATCATCAAAAGAGTCTCTGAACACCTGCTGCTGGAAAAATCGTTGCATGATATTCAACAATCATTAAGCTTTTTAAATACGCATGCCCAAAAGCCGGATCCCAGGAAAAAATTACGAATTAATCATTATCCGATTATTATGGCCGGGAAAAATATTTTGCTGGAGCTCGGGGTAATTGGCGAAAGCGGAATGAAAGACTTACTCGACGTATTAATGATTTTATCAAAACTGGAGGAGCATGGGATTCGCGAAACACCGCCTTTAAAGGAAATTTATAAGCGGGTCATTGAGAAGCGGCTGGGGCCGGATATTTCAGCGGAAGAAGTGCAAAAGGAAATCAAGGCTGGGGAACAGCGAATCAGAAGAGCGGTTCATCAGGCCTTTAATCATATTGCTTCCATGGGGTTAACAGACTCTAGTAACCCGATATTTGAAAATTATGCAAACAGTTTCTTTGATTACACGCAGGTACGGATGAAAATGCTGGAATTGGAAGGAAAAGTGGAACCCGACCCGGCCCATTCACGGATTAATATCAAAAAATTTATCCAGGCCTTGTATATGGAGGCAAAGCGAATGGTATAGACACCATCCTCAGATGATGGTGTCTATTTTTAAGGACGTCTCTGATTAACTTTAGTGGTGATCATACATTTAGTTAGCAGCACCATTAGTCCTTATTCCCCGGAGCTGACCGCTTGGCAAAATCCTCACCAAAGTTATTGGCGATAAATTCCTTCTCTTCGACACTATCCAGTTTGCCGTACGCTTTACCAATGGTCCCGTCTTGATACCTCCAGAAGTAGTTATGGTCTTCAACTACCTCGCTGAATTGGCCATTTTTCCATTTTTCAAGGATCGCTAGTAAATCGTCCTTTATGTCAAAATCACTATTTCTGACAATCTCGTAAACTTGATTAATCGTATCAGGAATCATTGGAACAGCACCCCATTTTTCCTCGGCTTTTACTTTTTGATGGGTCATTTTATGCATGATATCGATCACTTCATTTTGCGAGCTGTTTTTATCCAGGTCAATCTTATATTGGACGCCGCCAATTTTCTCTGTCTGCTGCTTGTCTAATTCTTCTTCATCTACAGTAACAGAGACTGTTTCAGCTTTTTTCTCTGTCTGAGTAACTGGCTTTTTCGGCGCACTAGGGCTCGTTTTGTCCAATAATTTATAAAAACCAAATATTCCTCCAACTAAAACAACCAAAACAATAGCAGATAGCAGTAATAATTTCTTCAAATTCTTTCCCCCTGTCTTTGTTCTGGATAGTTCAACTTTAACAGAAAACTGGAAATAATTCTAGAGATGAAGCATTTTGTAGAAGCAGTCTAAGTAGGCCAACAGAGGATGATTTCTAAGTTTCGGTCACATAGAAGCAGTCTAGGAGCCCCAACAAAGGATAATTTCTAAGTTTCGGTCACATAGAAGCAGTCTAGGTACGCCAACGGAGGAAATTTTCTAAGTTTCGGTCATGTAGAAACAGTCTAAGTACCCGGGTCACAGAAATTTACCTTTTGGGACATCCTTAGATTGAGTTTCAGTAACAGTACAGGGACAGAGAATTGGCGAGTGAAAAGGTTCTTAACCAATCCACTCAAAATTTTCAGGGTCGTCCATATCGAAATGTCTAGGTATTACTCCTTCGGGGACTTCACCATCATGTCTAAGGTAGTAGTGGCGCACGGGTTTTAAGGACTCGTCTAGTTCGTAGACAAGCGGAGTATTGTTTGGAATATTAAGGCTGACGATGTCTTGGTCTGAGATATTGTCAAGATACTTTACTAGTGCCCGTAATGTATTGCCATGTGCCGAAATAATCACCCGTTTATTCTGCTGCAAATCGGGAACTATTTGCTCATTCCAGTAAACAAGCGTCCGCTTTTCAGTATCGATCAGGCTTTCTGTTAAGGGAATCATTTCGCTCCTGACCACCCTATATTTTGGATCCATTTGATCAGCCTGATGGCCCTCCGGAGAAATCGCAGGAGGGCGGACAGCAGCCGAGCGCCGCCATTCATTTACCTGTTCCTTTCCAAAACGTTCCATTACCTCGTCTTTATCCATACCTTGCAAGGCCCCGTAATGGCGCTCATTTAACCGCCAGCTTTTATGAACCGGAATCCAGACCAAATCCATTTCATGAAGCAAAATCCACAATGTGCGAATCGCCCGTTTTAAAACAGACGTATGGGCGACATCGAAGGTGAAACCATGCTTTTTTAAAATCGCTCCCGCTCCCCTGGCCCCATTATAGCCTTCATCAGTTAAGTCGATATCTCTCCAGCCGGTAAAGCGATTTTCTAGATTATATAGACTTTGACCGTGACGAATAAACACCAATTTTTTCAACATAACCACCTAACAATCTTAGTAAAAAATGGTGTCTGGCAAGGATGTCAGGCACCATTTTTAATAATATTTTTCTTCTTTTCTGAACTGCTTCCTAAATAAAGAGGCTTATAGCTGTTTTCATATTACCAATCATCATCGTATTCGTCATCAAAGTCCATAATCCGGCTTTGCTCCCATTCCTCACGGGTGATCCCGGATGAAAACAGTTCATTTTGAACTTCTTCACTGTTCCATTCTTCATCCCATTGATTGCCACGATAATTTGGATCTAAAAACAACTTGATCACCTCCCAATGTTAGCTTTGCCCATTTTGCAAAATTTAACAGGGAAATTTTATGGCAGCATGAAAAAACCGGCAGACCATGCCGGTTTCTTTAAAAAACATACTTTATTAGCGATTTTTACAGATATATTAGCGAATTTATAGGTTTTATTAGCGAATTCGTGTTATATATTAGCTGATTGAAGGGTTTTATTAGCGATTCAAAAATAGCACAATCTTTAGAAAAAACCTTCATTATTATTTTTGCAAAAATGCCAGCTGAATAAAAAAGAGGACAGCGAACACATACACTAAGGGATGAACATCGCGCCACTTTCTTCTAACTATTTTTAAAAGTGGATAGCTGATAAATCCAAGGGCAATACCTGTTGAGATACTGGATGTCAAGGGCATGCTTAAAATGGTCAGAAAAGCCGGAAAGGCCTCGTCAAGCTCGTCCCAGCGAATTTTGGCAATACTGCCCATCATCAAACTTCCGACAATGATTAAAGCAGGTGCGGTGATCGCCGAAAGTCCGGAAACCGCACTGACAAGCGGCCCGAAGAAAGCAGCGAGAATAAACAGAACACCAATGGTAAGCGATGTCAGCCCGGTCCGGCCGCCAGCGGCAACACCTGATGTCGATTCAATAAAGGCCGTTGTTGGGCTCGTCCCAAACATTGCCCCAACCGCCGTTCCTAATGAGTCGGCAAGTAAAGCATGGCGGGCTCGCGGCAGTTTGTCGCCTTTCATTAAGCCAGCTTGGTTGGCAACACCAACCATTGTTCCGGTCGTATCAAAAATTGTCACCAAAATGAACGAAAATACAACAGCGTAGAGGCTGTGCTGAATGACATCGCCAAAGGCCGAAAGCGGATTGGCAATGATCAAGCCTTCCGGCAAAGACGGAATCCCAATAAAACCTTTGTCAAATGAAAGCTGGCCTGTAAAGTAAGCAATGATACCTGAAATGATCATTCCGAAAAATAACGCTCCATTCACCCGTAACAATAGTAATATCAGGGTAATGGCGAGGCCGACGATCGTTAATATTGCTGACGGTGTGTGCAAGTTCCCGAGACGAACGAGATTATCAGGGTCAGCAGTAATAATTTTGGTTAAGCGTAAGCTGATAAAGGCAATAAATAGGCCAATTCCTGCGGTAATTCCGTACTTCAGATTTTCGGGAATGGCCTCAATCAATTTTTCCCTCAGTGGGGTTAAAGATAAGATAACAAAGATAATTCCGGCAACAAATACAGCAGCGAAAGCTGTTTCGTAGTTAATGTGCTGCGGACCGCCGACGACTGAATAGGCAAAGTAAGCATTGAGCCCCATCCCGGGAGCGATCGCAATTGGATAGTTGGCAAACAGTGCCATCCAAAGGGTTCCGATAACAGAAGCAATGATCGTAGCGGTGAAAACTTGATTAAATGGAACACCGGCATCCGAAAGAATAACCGGGTTCACCACTACGATGTAAACCATGGTAAAAAAGGTAGTAATTCCGGCGATTAACTCAGTTTTAACGTTTGTTCGATTTTCTTTTAGTTTAAACATGCTGTTCCTCCGTAAACACGAACATTTTTTAAAAACAATTAATATATTATTCGTTTTTAAATGGAATTTCAATAGTGAATTTTATTTTTCCCTGAATAATGTCTGTTCATTCCTACCTAATCCAAGCGGAGATTGTCTTTTTTGAAAAAAAACCGAATGGTGCCTGATGCCGAAGGAAAGAAAAAAGACCCGTGCGACAGGTCTTTTCAGCAGTGGCTTGGCAACTCTCGATTGTTAAGGGTTGAGGTTTTGCCGGGTGGTTTCAAGGTGTTGAATCGAGGTGTGAAGCATTCTTTCATATATATCTAAAATGGTTTGCCCGTAATTTCTACCGGGAACAGCCCATTTTCCGTTTAAGGCGATCCATGTTGGAGCAGAGCCTCTTTCAACTAAATGAAAGCGGGGGTCTACGAGTGGATAGCGGCTGGGCAGATTTTTTGTGGTAGCGTAGGCATATAAATGCTGAAGATGTGCGAGTACCCCTTCTTCCGCTGTTTTAAAGCTTGCGCCTCGGGCTTTGGATCCTGTAGCACCTAACCCCGAAAAGTTATTTTGCTCAAGAGTCACATCCCCGGTAAACCGAAAATAGTCTGTTTCAAGTAGGGCTTGTGCAAAAGCCACGTCTCCTCTAATCCCATAGTAATCTCCAAAGGTTAGATAATAACTTCCCAGTTCGGGTGCTTTGGGGTTTATATTTTTGACAAACCGATTCATCTGTTCAGGGGATAGGAAAATCGGTCCTAAAATGGTGAAGCCGGATGGGCTGCCGTTCACCGGGTCGACCGTCGTACTGCCGGCGGAGGAATTGCTGCTTGAGTTTTCACTGGAACTTTCGGTTGCGCTAGTGTTTCCACCATCTTCTCCTGTTTTTTCGCCGGAATTGATGCTGTTCTCGCTGGAATTGGTGCTGCTCCCGCCAGCATTGTTGCTGTTCTCGCCGGAATTAGTGTTGCTCCCGCCAGCATTGTTGCTGTTCTCGCCAGAATTAGTGCTGCTCCCGCCAGAATTGGTGTTGCTCCCTTCGGAATTTGCGATGCTCTTGCCGGAATTTGCACTGGTTCCGCTGGCGGATTTTCCACTTTTATTGTCTGAGGTGCTTTCTTTTTCGATTACAATAAAGGAGTCATTATATCCTACCTTTTCCAGCTTGTTTAACAGTGCCTCCGCTTTTGGGCGGCTTGTAAAAGACCCAGCTTGGACCCGATACCAGGTGGCACCTGATATTTTGGCAGTCACGATCGATGATTTCATGCCGATCTTGCTTAGGGCTGCGACTCTTTCTTGGGCATTTTCCTTTGCTTTAAACGAGCCGACCATGACTTTATAGACTGTTGCCGCATTGCTGTCCGCTGCTTTGGTTGGTTCTTTCGGCTTGGTGGCAGGCGCTTTCTTTTTAAGTTTAAAAGCCTTCGCCAGACCGTTTGCGTGACCTTGGGCGACATCCTGGCGCCAAGAGCCCTGTTTCATTAACGCGGCATCGTGGGCATTATCGATAAAACCGTTCTCGGTTAACAAAGCCGGCATGGCTGACTCCCGAAGCACGTGAAAATTGGCCTTTTTCTCGCCGCGGTCCTGTAACTTGTTCATTTTTAATACTTCGGTGTGAATAATATTTTGATATTTTGCTGTTGTAGAAGTGCTTGCTAAATCGCGATATATATAGTCTTCGTAGCCTTGAGCAGTCTTGCTGTCGGAATTGATATGAATCGCTAAATAAAAGTCTGCTCCCCATTTGTTGGCCTCTGTGGTCCGCTGACTTAAACTAACGGTAGTATCACTTGTACGGCTCATTTTCACGTCGACATTTTCATAGTCATTGAGGAGGATTTTGCGCAGTTTGAGCGCAATATCCAAGGTAATGTCCTTCTCATTCAACCCATTCCCCTGGGCACCAGGATCTTGTCCGCCATGTCCTGGGTCTAAATAAAGCTTCATTTTATCTCCTCCATTCAAATTAAATAGATGTTACATAATATGGTATGGTACACGCGGAAAATCGTTCCAGAATAGACCGTTCCGCCGATCTGAGTACCTCCATAATCTATATATTGAAATAAAAGGATTAAGGACGTGGAGGGTTTTCAGCAGTTTCTAAACTTCCATAACGTATAACAAGCGGATATGTTTTAAAAATGTTATAATACTTAACGTAAGAAGAATCTTATTTTTAAGGAGCAATGTACTATGATTCTCGTTGTCGGCGGAGCTGGCTACATTGGCAGCCATCTTGTGAAGGAATTAGTCGAAAAAGAAGAGGTTGTTGTGTTGGACAACTTGTCAACCGGTCATCGTGAAGCAGTCGATAATCGGGCGATTTTTGTAAAAGGTGACCTTGGTAATGTAGATGATTTATTAATGGTGTTCAGAAGCTATCCAATAAAAGCCGTCATGCATTTCGCAGCAAACAGCCTAGTTGGGGAATCGGTAGTCGACCCTTTAAAATATTACGAAAATAACGTAGCATCCACGATCATGCTGTTAAAAGTAATGATGAGATTCAAGGTGAAAAACTTTATTTTTTCATCGACAGCAGCAACTTACGGTATTCCAAATGTTGATATGATCGATGAAACAACTCCTACTGCACCAATTAATCCGTATGGTCGTTCGAAATTAATGGTTGAGCAGGTGCTTGCTGATTTTTCAAAAGCCTATGGATTGAAGTATGTGGTCCTGCGCTACTTTAATGCGGCAGGTGCTCATAAGTCAGCAGTAATTGGCGAAAGTCATGATCCGGAAACGCATTTGATTCCAATTGTGCTGCAGCATCTCTTAGGACAACGGGACAAGGTTTCGGTGTTTGGCTCGGATTATGAAACAGAGGATGGTACATGTATCCGTGATTATATTCATGTCACCGATTTGGCTTCTGCTCATATTCTCGCCCTTGAGGCGTTATTGTCTGGGGAAAAATCAGCGGAGATTTATAATTTGGGCAATGGACTCGGTTATTCGGTCAAAGAAGTGATTGAGACGTGTGAGCGCGTGACGGGCCTAAAGGCCAATATCGAAATGGCGGACCGTCGCCCGGGCGACCCCGCAAGACTCGTGGCGTCTTCCCAAAAAATCGACGACGAATTAGGCTGGAAAGCGGAAAGAAACTTGGAACAAATTATCGCCGATGCCTGGAAATGGCACCAAAACCAAACATACTAAAAATAGAAAGGTGCATGGAAAATATATTAAGTACTTCGCACCTATAGAAAAGCCCCAGGTGATTTCCCTATCACCTGGGGCTTTTGTGTCTAATAATTTTATTTTAAAATCTTTACTTTTACCGTTTTTCTTCCCCATTGAAGTGCTTTCTTCTTGGATGGAATGAAGACATCAATTTTTTTGCCACGCATGGCACCGCCAGTATCAGCTGCAACGGCATAACCATAGCCTTCCACATATACCTTTGTTCCTAATTTAATTAAGCGCGGGTCGACAGATATTACTTTCAGCTTCGGGTTTTTTCTGAGATTTAAACCGGTAGCTGTAATTCCTGAACAGCGTTTGCAACTGGCTGTGTAGGCAGTTGCCGTAACCGTCATTGATCTGATAACCTTTGATTTCTTCGACTTACTTGTTGAAGCTTTTTGTACTTTCTTAGATGCAGATTTAGTCGAACTGTAGACGGCCAATTTCTGCTTAGGATGAATTATATTTGATTTAAGGTGATTCCATTTTTTTAAATTGTTTACCGAAGTTTTATAGATTTTGGCTATTCGGTAAAGTGAGTCCCCGCTTTTTACGGTATATGTATTGGTAGCGGCTGAAGCTGCGTGATTGCTTCCCAATAAAACAAGACCTGCTAAACCAAATGTTAGGAGGAATTTCTTCATATTCAAACCCCTTTCTATGTTTAAAACGATAACATACTAGTATTACAGGATTATTTCAGTAGTTTACTAGTTTCGTGACAAAATATTTTCAAATCAGTAATAATTTCCATTAATATCTCCGCTGGCTAGAGTAAGAACCCCCCTGCCAGCCCAAACCTCCCCTTAATACGCGCAATAATCCAAGGTATTCAGGCACCATGTGAATTTTTCACATGGTGCCTGACACCACAAAAAGACATTTGCCGCATTTTGTCCACCTGGGGAGAACAATTTTCCATTTTTTGTGTCCGCCCCAGGTGGATTTGTGTCCATGGATGGTGCCTGACACCAAGTTATGACACCAAGTTATATTCTTCTGTTTATTACAAATAATAGACTTTGTTTGTATCTTTTTTTATAAAGGGAGGATTTTTAACATTGGAGAAGCAGCTTTTGGTGGTGGTGGTTTTGCTTTTTTTCATAGCGATGCAGTTGGGTCCAACTGAGGTATTAGCGGCTGAGAAAGGTTCTGCCGGACGTGTTGGTTTCGGTAGCGGCAATGATAATAAAATTAATGGTGGTGATAGTACGGTGCAGCTGCGCTTGCTGGAGACGTCGGATCTCCACGTATACTTGGCGAATTATGACTATTACCAGACAAAAGAGGATAACAAGGTTGGTTTGGTTAAAACAGCGACTCTCATCAAGCAAGCCAGAAAAGAAGTGAAAAACTCTATGCTGTTTGACAATGGCGACCACATTCAAGGCAATCCTCTCGGTGACTATGTAGCCGAAAACAAAGGACTAACAAAGGGCTACGTTCATCCGGTTTACCGCGCATTTAATCTGCTTGGCTATGATGCCATTACTCTAGGTAACCATGAGTTTAATTACGGCCTTGATTTTTTAACTGAGGCACTTAAAGGGGCGCAAATGCCTGTCGTGAATGCTAATATCCTAGACGCCAATGTTCATCATGGAAAAAATAAACCTTACTTTCCACCATATATCCTGCTGAAAAAGAAAGTCGTGGATGAACAGGGAGAACAGCATACCCTTAAGGTGGGGGTAATTGGTTTTACACCGCCGCAAATAAGTGAATGGGATCGAGCGAACCTGGAAGGGAAAGTAATCACAAAATCGATTGTCGAAGCGGCGCAGGAATGGGTTCCAATCATGAAAAAGAACGGGGCCGATGTCATCGTTGCTTTGGCCCATACGGGGATTAGCGCCAAAACCTACCAGCCAGGAATGGAAAACGCAGCGTATTATTTATCAACAATTAAGGATATTGATGCTATTTTAGCAGGCCATCAGCACAATACCTTTCCAGGACCAAAATATAAGGATCTGCCTCACACGGATTTGGAGAAAGGCACAATCAACGGTAAACCAGTGGTAATGCCCGGGGCGTTTGGCAGTCATCTGGGAGTGGTCGACTTGCAATTACAGAAGAAACACGGAAAGTGGCAGGTCGTTGACGGGAGCGGTTCATTAAGGCCGATTACTGATGAAAAAGGATACTCTCTAGTAGCGACTGATCAGAAATTAATGAAGGCAATTTTACCAGAGCATAAAGCTACGATTAATTATGTCAATCGGGCTGTCGGCGAAACAACCGCACCAATCTTCAGCTATTTTGCACTTGTTAAAGACGACCCTTCGGTGCAAATTTTGAACAATGCCCAGACCGATTATTTGCAGGAAAAATTGAGGGACCCAGCTTTCAGCCAATATGCCAGTATTCCTGTGTTGTCTGCGGCAGCACCGTTCAAAGCAGGCGGCCGCGGGGGAGCCGATTATTATACGGATATCCCGAAAGGCAGCTTGGCAATTAAAAATGTTGCCGATCTATATGTCTATCCAAATTTGCTTTATGCGGTTTTGGTGAATGGCGCCCAACTGAAAGATTGGCTGGAGATGAGTGCGGGCCAGTTCAATCAAATTGATCCTGGGAAAACAGAGGAGCAGCAATTAATCAATCCTGATTTCCGTTCTTATAATTTTGATGTTATGGATGGGGTAGAATACCAAATTGATGTGACGAAGCCGGCAAAATACGACGTTAATGGCAATGTCCTGAATGTGAATAACACACGAATTGTCAATCTTACCTATCAGGGTAGGGCGGTAACGAGAGAGCAGCGGTTTATTGTGGCGACTAACAACTACCGCGCTTCAAGCACCATTTTTCCTGGAGTTAAGCAGGGAGAGATCATTGTAAAAACACCAGTCGAAAGCCGACAGATTATTGCCAGCTATATCCAGAGGAACAACACGCTCAATCCTTCTGCCGACCAAAACTGGTCGATCGCGAAAATCAAAGGCAGAACAATAACGACATTCTACTCATCACCAAAAGCGCAAAACTATGTCAACCTATACAAAGATATCCAATACCTCGGACCATCAAACAACGGCTTCGCCAAATATTCAATAGACCTTAACCAATAGTCCATGATGAGGAGCCTTCGATGGGTTCCTTTTGAAAGGTGCCTGACACCGTCTGTGGACACAATTCCACCTGGGATGGACACAATAAATGGAAAAGTGTCTTCTCCAGGTGTACAAAATGAGGAAAGTGTCTTTTTGTGGTGCCTGACACCCACAGTTGTTGTATGATATTAGGGAAAAAATATTTTGTATAGGACGGCTTATGATGAAGCGATTGTTGAAGGATATGTTGTTAATTTTTATTGGGGCGCTGGTGTTTGCGCTTGGGGTGAATTTTTTTACCATTCCCAACAGGCTTTCGGAGGGTGGCGTTTTAGGGATTACAATTATTACCCACTATTTATTTCATTGGTCACCAGGGGTGGTGAATTTCACTTTAAATGCTGCGCTGATTGGACTTGGTTATAAATTTTTTGCCAAAAGAACGTTTGTTTATACGCTGATCTCTCTTGCTGCCTGCTCCCTCTTTTTGTTTTTAACAGAAGGCGCGGGCCGGCGGTTAACAGAAGATACACTGCTAGCCTCAGTGTTTGCCGGCTTATTAGTAGGAATTGGTCTGGGGCTGATTTTTCGCTCCGGGGGAACGTCGGGAGGAACAACAATTTTAGCCCAGCTGGCGAACCAATATTTTGGCTGGAGTATCGCCAAAGCAATGTTAATTCTTGATGTTACTGTGGTAGCAGCTTCTGTGTTGATCATCGGCTTGGAAAAAGCGATGTACACCCTGTTGGTAGTTTATATTGGTGCGAAAGCAATTGATTTCATTGTTGAGGGACTGGATGAACGAGTTGCGGTGTTAATCATTTCTAATGAGCCTGAGCAGGTGCTGACCAATATCACGGAAAAAATGTCACGTGGACTCACTGTTTTAGACGGTCGTGGAGGTTACACCGGTCAAGACAAAAAAGTACTGTATATTGTTATAAATAAACAGGAAATCGTTCAATTGAAACATATTATCCGCGAGATAGACGAGCATGCGTATGTCACTGTCCATAGCGTTCACGAGATGATGGGCAAAGGCTATAAGGCTGTTTAAGTAAAATTGGCTGCCTATGTTATTTTAACAATTTTTCGAAAGCTTTTTCTAGAGGATTTACCTTGTGGTTAATCTCGAGTATGATGTGAATGGTAATAATCAAACATTAGATGTTGAAAGCCGGTGGTATCAATGAAATCATTTTTTAAAAATTACCGTTTCACGATTATTTTGCTCGGGGCAATTGTTATTGGCGGAGCAGCTGGTCTGATTTTTGGAACCAAAACTGCCGTGGTCAAGCCGTTTGGGGACTTATTTCTTAATTTGATGTTTATGATCATTGTCCCTTTGGTGTTTTTCAGCATTGCATCAGCGATTGCCAATATGCATGAGATGAAGCGGCTGGGAAAAATCATGGGCAGTATTTTGCTTGTGTTCCTGGCGACCGCGTTGGTAGCAGCAGTGCTTGGGTTAATCGGCGCTTCCATCATTCACCCGATTCAATCTGCTGATATCGGAGCGATCAAGAAGATCATGACGGATGCAGCTGTAGATGCAAAACAGGAACATGTGCCTGTTCTCAGTCAATTGGTCAACACTTTTACAGTGTCTGATTTTAATCTGTTGTTATCACGAAGCAATATGCTGCAACTTATTGTGTTTGCGCTGCTATTTGGCGTTTCAACAGCGCTTGTTGGTGAGAAGGGAAAACCAGTCGCTAACTTTTTATCATCAGCGACAACCGTCATCATGAAGATGGTCGGCATGGTGATGTACTATGCGCCAATTGGCCTCGGCTGTTACTTTGCTGCTGTAATTGGCGAGCTGGGACCGCAAATTTTGGAGGGCTATGCCCGCTCGTTTGTCTTATATTTAATTTTAACTGTGATTTATTATTTTGGATTTTTTACCCTATACGCCTTTCTAGCTGGCGGCAGGGACGGAGTGAAGATTTTTTGGAAAAATGCTATTACCCCATCCGTCACGGCGATCGCAACTTGTTCAAGTGCAGCTTGTATTCCGGTTAACCTAGCGGCCGTTCGAAAAATGGGGGTTTCCCAGGATATCGCCGAGACGATTATTCCGCTTGGTGCCAACACTCATAAGGACGGCTCTGTCTTCGGCGGTGTACTAAAAATTGTGTTCTTATTTGCCCTGTTTGGCAAAGATATGACCAGCATTTCGAGTATTTTAAGTATCCTTGGGGTTGCCTTTTTGGTTGGGGCCGTCATGGGGGCGATTCCAGGCGGAGGCATGATAGGCGAGATGCTAATTATCAGTGTATACGGCTTCCCGCCGGAAACCCTGCCGATTATCGCAGTCATCAGCACGATCATCGACGCGCCAGCGACTCTCCTCAATTCCACTGGAAACACTGTCACCGCTTTAATGGTAACAAGACTTGTGGAAGGGAAAAAGTGGATAACCAAAGCCATCCAAGGAAGTGCTTAATTGCTTTTGTAGCGCCCACTTTTTAGTGCTTTTTTTGGTGCATTTTTGTAGCTCTTTTGGTGCCTGACACCATTCGTGGACATTTGTTCGCGTACGGTGGACACATTTTTTACCATAATTCTTATAGCTTTAAAAAAATGCTGCAGGACATTAGGTTCTTGCAGCATTTTTTGGTTTGTTTCCAGCAATGGTTCAGATTAGTTGTTTCAAGTTTACAACCTAATCAAGTTGATTTTGCGTTTTTTGAAAGCTGTTTTGCCGAAGGCTGTAAGTTTCCCGGGAAATATCACTATATTTGGAGGCCGTCTTACAGGAATTTTTATATGTAATGAAACTATGAATAATAATAGGCAGTGAAAATGGGGGAGAAATCACTACCGGATTTTTTAGCACAAGTAGGCTGATTCGGCGTATAATACTACGAATCAGAAAAATAGGAGGTGTCGCCTAATGTATCCCTTCACCAATTACTACGATGCTATATACAGGCAAACCAACAAATTTGTCGGTGATATTGAAAAAGCGATCAATGGTGAGTATAGTGCAATTGATTGCTATGCAAAGCTGGCAAATTTAGCTCCTAATCAAAAAGAACGAGAGCGTATTCTCGAGATCCGGCAGGACGAGATTAAACATTATCAGGAGTTTGTCCGGATTTACCGCCAATTGACTGGTAGGCAGCCACAGCCAAAAATTGTCGAGCAATGTCCAGGTCATTATCGTAACGGTTTGGAATTTGCACTCCAAGATGAGCAAAAAACCGTAGATTTTTATATGGAAATTGCGGATGCAGCGACCGATCAATTCATAAAAGGGGCTTTCCACAGGGCAGCAATTGATGAACAAAATCACGCAGTATGGTTCTTATATTTTTTTCAAAAAGCAAAGTGAATCATTTAAAAAAGCCCTTGTTCTGTCGGTTATTTAACCAAACAAGGGCTGTTGACTTTTTGTGAAAAAATAATTGTGTTTACAAATTGTTTAACGTGATAACATTTAAATTCAGTCACTGTCGCCTCCGTAGGAATTACTGCTTCCATCCGAAATTCCGCCTCCATCAGAGTCTTCGTTATCATAGGCTTGCTCATTGTAACCGTCATGAGAATCATTGGTGCTATATTCGGAGCTTTCCCTTTTGCTAACACTTGGAATTATCAATAATGCCAGGATAATTAATATAGTGCCAAAGAACTCTTGTGTTACAAAAATAAGATAAACTCCACCCGCTAGCAGAAGAACACCGATAATCCGTTGAATCAGTCTAACACTTTTCAGAGACATCCCCCCTTCTTTGAAAGCTATACTAATAAATATTAGCGCCAGAGCCTTTTTATACTTCATATAGGTGTTTTGGCTTGGTCGTTTTTTCGTTTCTTGATTGACTGAATTTTGATCAGAAGGCGAAGGCTTTGTGAAAGTTTGTTGAACTTACCATTTTCGAAAGTTTTCCTTGTATAATGATATAAAGTAGAATGGTTAGGCCCCCAGACAAAACTTGAAAAATCCAATGTGCCAACTCGCTTTCACATCTGCCTGTTTTTTTATGCCAATTGGTATCACTCCGCAAACTTACTGTCGGTAATCCTTTCCAGCTGCCTGTTAATTTGTGTCACTCTGCAATTCCGCGACTTTAGCACGGGCAAAATAAATTCACCATACCTTGATGATTCATCCAATATTTTTTAATAAAGGAGTTGTTGACCTTGGTTCGTAATCTTCGAATTTGGTTTGAAGGTGCGAAGTTTCATGTGACATCCAGAGGAATTAGGAGGAGTTCATTGTTTTTAGCGGATCAAGATTATAAAATGTATCTTTCACTGCTGGAAGAAACGATGATGAAACACCCTTTTATTCTCTACAGTTATTGCTTAATGACTAACCACATTCACCTGCAGCTTGAAACAATCGATACCCCGCTCAGCCCCATCATGAAGCATCTCAACACAAAATATGCCAAGTATTTTAATAAAAAATATGATTATTCCGGTCATGTATTCGACAAGCGTTATGGTGCGGAACTGCTCAATTCTCTAGAATACGAGATTGATGTCAGCAAATATATCCACCTCAATCCAGTAGCAGCAGGAATCGTTTCAGCGCCAGAAGATTATCCTTGGAGCAGTTATCGAGCCTATGTTTTTGCCGAAACGATCCCGCTTATTGACCCCAATCGGCTTCTCTCCTCCTTTCCCGATCCGCCTTCCCTGCATTATCAACAATATATGAAAGCCTTGCCGACGGACAGGCTGATTTGGAAAAATAATAAGCTTTATCTGGCAAGTTTGGAGGAACCAATATGTGGGCGCAGGTAAGTAGCATTGGCTTAAAAGGAATGGAAGGCTATCGCCTTCGTGTAGAGGTAAGCACTTGTGTAGGAGCGGATTCGTTTAAAATTGTCGGGCTGCCCGATGCGGCAGTAAAAGAAGCGAAGGAGAGGATAAGGGCTGCTCTCGGTTCCTTGGGCTATGTCATTTCCGGACAAAGAATTATCATAAACCTTTCTCCGCCTGATCAAAAGAAAATGGGTTCATTGTTTGACCTGTCGATGGCGATTGCGCTTTTAATCAGCCTTCATGAGCTGGAAGGAGCAGTCGCGGAAGATACTGGCTTTATCGGGGCATTATCGCTGGACGGATCGCTTCAGCCGGTTGAAGGGATGCTGGCAGCAGTACTTGCGGCGAAAAAGGTAGGTCTCAAAAGGCTTTATCTGCCATTCGATGAAAAATTGCCACCGCTTGATGTTGTAGGGGTAGAACTTATTTTTGCTCACTCATTGCAGGATGTTATCGGGCACTTATCCGGACAGTGGATTCCACCTCATTTTTTAAAACCGAATGCGGTGGAGCAAATGGATGAAAGGGGGGATTATCCCGACTTTCAACAAATTATTGGACATTCCTACGCCAAGTTCGCCTTAGAAGTAGCGGCAGCAGGCGGACATCACGTATTGATGACAGGGCCACCAGGATGTGGAAAAAGCTTGCTGGCCTGGAGTTTGCCGACCATTTTGCCTGCTTTAACCCGAAAAGCCCAGCTTGAAGTAATGAGTCTGTATCAATTAGCACATATAAGCTATTTGTCGACGGCCGTGCCGCCCTTTCGGAATCCGCATCACTCTGCCTCGGGTGTGTCGATTATTGGCGGTGGTCAATATCCAAAACCTGGTGAAATATCGCTTGCCCATCATGGCGTATTATTTTTGGATGAAATAGGCGAGTTCTCGAAAAAAACATTAGATATGCTGCGCCAGCCCTTAGAAAATGGAGACATTACTATCAGTCGAACTCACGCCACGATTACATACCCTGCCTCGTTTATCATGCTGGCAGCCATGAACCCTTGCCCTTGCGGCTATGCTGGGTCTAATTCGCATTATTGCATCTGTTCAGCGAGGCAAGTACTTGCTTATCAAAACAGGATTTCAGGGCCTTTACGGGATCGCTTTGATATCCAACTTTCATTAAAGTCCGTGGATCTGGGGATTGCCGGCGGAGATGGGCGACGGTTGGAAGAGTCGTCCAAGATGGTGCGGAAGCGGGTAGAGGCAGCACGGCAAAGGCAATACAAGCGATTTGGCAGGGAAATTACCAACGGCAGGGTGCCCTATGATGAATTGATAAAAGCAAGTCCCTTGACTCCCGAGCAGCAAAGCATGATACAACAGCTGCTTTATCAAAAAGACTGGAGCAACCGCACCCAAATCAAAATCATCCGCCTCGCCCGCACCATCTCCGACCTCTCCGATGAACGAGGATCGCAAATCAGCGACGAAAGCATCTCTGAAGCAATCAAATTAAATTCGGTGTCAGGCACCGCACGTGGACAAAATCACTAATTTGTCCACGTGGGGCGGACACTTTGGATTTATTTGGATTTTTATATAAGTAGATTCTCATTAAAAGAAAAATCAGTAGCGTTCAAAAGAAAATTGTTTTTCATTAGGTCAAGGATAAACGAACCTGTGAAACAGAGGAAATTGTCTTTAATCAAGCTTTTAAAGGACAAACCAGCCTTGAAATAGTCAAGTCCTTGTTTATGTGTAAATTCACTGGCAAGTGCTTTCAACCTAGCCCTCTTATTTTTTTAGCGAAACTTCCATGGATTTTTTACTTCATATCCGGTAAGGGATGTCAAATGGTTTTCAAT
>NZ_JAESWB010000139.1 GCF_016765675.1 Neobacillus paridis | reverse complement strand
GTAGCTGACGCGGTCGCGGATCACGGTGTCGCCGTAGCGCAGTTCGCGCTCCACCTGCGCGGCGGATTTTTCCAGGATGTCGCAGGCATCGAGATGCGGCACGAACATTTTCGGCTGCTCGGCCCGCAACACCAGCCCACGCCAGAGTTGCGCCCGCGATAGCGGTTCAATCAGCGGATTGAGCGGATCGTTGATTTCGACGAGATGGGAAAATTTCATGGCAGATACGCCGCGTGGTGTGGCGGCGCAAGGGAATCAATGGGGAAGGCGGGACTTTAACATGGTTTGGGGCGGGGCCTGGCAGCGCCTGCGGCGGTGCGCGCCTTTCAGGGAGCCGAGCCGCCCTTGCCACGAAAAGATTTTTCCTTCCGGACTTTCAAGTCGATCAAAGCAGTAATGCGTCCTCAAAATGCGCGGCAAATCCGGTATTGGCAAATAGGTTCTCATGCCGACCCATCTCTTTTCAATTCCGCTTAATTCCCGCTTAAAACCTCAGATTAATTGGTTGTAGCCATCTCACTTCTTCATCAGCACGGTCAGCCCTGCTGGCATGACCAGTGATGTCTTTCCGGCGCAAGCGTCCGCTTCATGCCGGCA
>NZ_JAESWB010000138.1 GCF_016765675.1 Neobacillus paridis | reverse complement strand
GGCTATCAGGACGCCTGATGAGGCAAATGTTTCTGGTCACTCGTTTCACGCAACCTGTTATGCCGAACGTTGTTATTCTAGACTGGCACGGATTAGTCTAAAAAACGCAACTGTTTATACTTACTCGAGAGAGGTTTTCCGTCATTTAACCTAAGGCTGGAGCCAATCCAAAGTTCGTACAAAGAGCTAGTAAGCGCTTTCAGTTGCTAGAGCTACTTTATTGAACACAATATTGGTGACTTTATTGGCTTGAAGAGAGCTGCGCGCACGATGGTCATTTCACAAAGGTTAAAATTTGCCAATATCGGCATAGTCACATTGATGTGACGCTGGGTCTGACTTTGCAACGTCATGGGTGGAACAGATTTTTGAATATAAGTGGCATGAGTGACTAAAGCGATAACGCGACTTACATATAATGAGGTTACTATCGTACAATGTGATGAGGTAAAGAAACGTTGTAACTATACCAAGCTAATTCACGTCAATCATCCCGTCTTAGTGTCCGCCGACTCAATAATTTCTATTACTAAACTTAACTGTAGATAAACACAGGTAGCTGCGGAAAAGATACAATCCAAATAACGCGC
>NZ_JAESWB010000137.1 GCF_016765675.1 Neobacillus paridis | reverse complement strand
GAACGCCGGCGGCGTTGGCGCTGTAGCCGGTCAGGTTGGCGCCGGTGGCATTGACGATGTAGCCCGCCTTGTCCAGTTCGAACTGGCCGTTCCGGGCATAGGTCACGGTGCCATTGGTGTCCATGCGGAAGAAGCCGGCGCCATTGATGGCGATGTCGAGCGCATTGTTGGAAGCCGTGATGTTGCCCTGGCTGAACTGCTGCTGCACCTTGGACAGCTTGGTGCCGATGCCCACCTGCGAGGCGCCGCCGCCGGACAGCGAGGTGGCGTAGACGTCGGCGAACTGCGCCTGCGATGCCTTGAAGCCCACGGTGCTGGAATTCGAGACGTTGTTGCCAATGACTTCGAGACTCTTGGACGCGGCGTTCAGGCCGCTCAGACCTTGCTGGAAACTCATGTTCTTCTCCGGTTGCTATGCGTTTTCTGGTGCCGTCAAATGATTTCGCGTACGTCGGCCATGGTGGCCGAGCCGCCGTTGGTCAGGTTGAGCTTGACGCCGGCGGCGCCGGTCGAG
>NZ_JAESWB010000136.1 GCF_016765675.1 Neobacillus paridis | reverse complement strand
CCTGCTGCGCGCTCCGATGCCACGCATGCCAGACGAAGCCATCGAGGCCGGTCTCAGGGATTACGTCACAGTGGATATCCTGTTCAATGAGGCAGGCGACGTCGACAGCGTCGTGCCGAGAAGTTACAAGCATCCTGTCCTTCTTGAGGCCGTGTTGGCAGTAGCGCGTAATTGGAAAATTGAGCCTCCAATCGAGGCCGGTAGACGCGTCAAGACCACGGTGCGGCAGTCGTTCCAATTTGAAGTGGAATGAAACCTGAACCCTGCATGAAGGCGCATCTTCATGCCGCGCCTCAGCTTGAACGCTGCCAGCACATCTACTTCCGGGAAATTTTCCCCTGCCGGCTTTGGGCGATATCCAGGAACATCTTCTAATCTTTTGCATTGCATGCTTTTTTTTCAAGGGGGATCATGAAACGACGTTTACTTCTTGCAGCTTGTTTTTTGACTTTGTGCAGTTGCACCACACCTCCATCACCCGGACAAGGCGAATTCACGCAGTCGGCTATAACAGAAGCCGACAAGGTAGTAGCGGATTACACCTTTCAAAACAGACCGATTTACGGGCTGACGTTGT
>NZ_JAESWB010000135.1 GCF_016765675.1 Neobacillus paridis | reverse complement strand
GGCACAGCATAATCCTCTCCCCTTCCTATGCCATTTCCACTCAAGTCAAGTGCTACCACATTACGCGTTTCCTTTAGAAAACGCATAAACCCTTCCCAAACTTTGCTGTTATCAAGACCGACACACCCTGTGATCGCACCTTTCTCATCCATCCAGTTCAATACGTCAAATTTTTCATACCATATTAATTGCCGAATAAGTTGATGCCGCTCGACATCATCCTCTGGAATTTCTCCGTCCAAAAAAGCACAATGACTAGGGTTATTGATATTAAGGTACAGATGTAAATCGTTACTATCCTGGGGCGCGGTTTGCTTTTTTCGTCCGTTTTTCCGCCGCCCCTGTTCATGGACGACGGAACTGCTGTTCGTTGATTGAGACGGAAATCGGGAAGATTCATACGACTTGGATAAGTTCGCACTATTCAAGGTGACCTCGTTAAGAATGGATGTTGTGACACAGTGGATCAGCACTTGTTTTGCTTGTGCCAAACTGTGGTCAAGGAGGAGAAATGACG
>NZ_JAESWB010000134.1 GCF_016765675.1 Neobacillus paridis | reverse complement strand
TTCATAGAGGCCTTTGGGGTCGCGAACCAACAGGTAGGTTCCGTTATCACGGAATCGCTTTTCTTTAAACTTAAAGAAAGTGGCTTTTGTTTTGAGTTCGTCTTTCGGGAGGTACCCACAGACGGTAAGGATGTTTTTTCTCATATTGAGGCTTGCAAATAGGAGGATGTCGGTATCAAAGTGGATCTGACTTCCGGTAAAGTTGTGGACGTAAGAGGGCTTAAAATCAACGGTCCTTCCCATTGTTTTTAAGTCAACGGTGAATCCTTCAATGGTGAAATCTACTCCACCGTCAAACCCTCCACCTTTCGGCCGTTCCACACCAAGAAGATCAGAGAGAACAACCTGTCCAATAAGACCGGTTCGTTGCTGATTTTTGCTCCCATCAAATACACCCCTTCGCCCAAAATTTACGTTTTCTATCAGATGTTCAACGTAGGAAATTTGTTCGGGGGATACGTTTACATGAAACATAGCAGAACTCCTTTTCTATGTGGAATCAAAAACATAAAAAGGAGTGTAAAGGTGGGAACGAGCATGACGACGCTGGGTCTTCTTACCCTTCTTTTGCAATTTTAAGCGGAATCAAGCAAATCGGGCAGAATGGAGTGAGGTTTCCGTTTAAAACGATGAATCGAGGATCAATGTCTCCGTGGTTTGGGCAAGTGTTTTGAGTAGTTGGACCATTCATGATGCACACCTTCTTTCGTAATAATTTTGACAAGAAAAGAATGGTCTCGGCTATTGGAGTCCAAGCCTGTTCCGGGTCTCGGCTCCACCAGTCCAAGCCTTCTTTTCATAAAGATATGCGGGTGAAAGGGAATGCTTTCACCCTTTTCGTTATGGGTGAACGGGTCTATACAGTTTGCTCTTGGGATGCACTTTTTGGTAAAGGCCTAACGGAATGGTTCGAACGATCGTAGTATGAATGGGGAAACAAATGGGAAGATGGTTAGTCTGTAAAATCTCATTGGCTCTTTTCTGCTCCAGAACATCTTTAAAGACAAATCCACTTTGGGTAATGCTAAAGGAAATCCCTTCCTGAAGAAGCAGACGGAGAATGTATTCTGCGGATATATCCATTTGACACCTCCATTCTATTGTTTTTTTCGTTTGTGTCATGTTGTTATTTTTATCCATCTATTTATTTCATAATACAATAATATTATTCCGTTATTCAAATATTTATTAAGATTTTTATGGAATTTCGTTAAGCAATTCCTAAAAAGAAGAAAATGAGTGACCACATTGCACTAAACCAAAAGGCATGATCAAAGGAGTTTGGTTTTTTATCCAGCTTATTTGGAATGTAATAGCCAAGCAAAAAGGCGAAAAAATAGGAAATGAATGAAGAAAGATATAGAGGGAGAAAAAGCCGAAGGATAACATAGGAGACAGATTGTGTAATGATACAGATGACAACAAAAAGAGCGACATTGCGCCAACAATTCTCTTTGGGTTCAGACTGATCTACCTTGTTTTTCATACGATTCCTCCTTATAATACGGCTATATTTCATTCAATTATCACGCATTTATTCCGTTATTCATTATACAATAAAAAAATGAGATTGTCTATTTTTTAGACAATCTTTAAAAGGAAACAAAGGATGGACTCCGAAGAAGCCCTTTGTGGGTTAAGTTTCGGCATTTTACTCGGCAATGAACTGGATGAGTATACACAAACCTTTCGTCTTCTTTTATTTTTATATCCTTTATTTTTTGAAAATAGTACGATTTCGCTTCTCTTGGCATTCCAAGTTCCAGGATTCCGGCTGTTTGGTGTCCCTCTTGATCAAATGATAAGAGAAGACCAAATTCGTTTTTTCTAAACCCTTGGATAAATACCTCATCATATCGGTAGTTGACAATTTTTAACCAAGATTTACTGCGTTTTGATTCATAGCGAGTCCCTTTTTTCTTGGCAACCATTCCTTCCCGAAACGGGGAACTTTGAATGGCCTGATAAAGCATTTTACCGTCCCCTTCCACACTCAAAATCTTTTGGAATACAGGATGAGGAGGAAGAATCTCATCGAGAAGAGCTTTTCGGTCCTCAAGTTTTAGTCTTCTTACATCTTTGCCGTCATAATACAATACATCAAAGACAACAAATATAACAGGGATTTCTGTTTGCAGTCTTTTGATTTTTTCAGACCGGGAAGCAGAAAATCTGATCATGATCTCTTCAAAGTCGATAATGTCGGATTGATTAAGTGCTGCCACTTCCCCATCCAATATCACACTTTTGGTAAAAGGGTGGGTAAGAAGTTCAGGATACTTGTGAGTAATCATATTTTTGTTTCTGGTATATAGGGTGGTTTTGCCGTCTATAAATGAAAAAAGCAAACGGTGGCCGTCCACTTTTGGTTCAAACAGATACGTTTTGTCGTTAAACGGTTCTTCCCGTTTCTCCAGTAGCATTGGAGAGATAAACATAGTCATTCTCCTTCCTTCTTTCATTGTAGCAGATCAAGCCATTTCCATTTCATTGTAAATACTGGAAATCAAAAAGACTCCCCGCGGAGAGTCTTCTTGATTATCGCTTGATGACGTAAGTTTTCGCAAGTTTATCATGCAGGGTTTGTTTTTGTGGGTTGAAAAATGCCACAATATATCCAATCATGAGAATCGGGCTTAAGATACACTGAACGAGACAACGAATCAATGATTTTCCAAATCCAATGCGGTTGCCACTTACATCCACCACTTTTAGCTTCAATATCCGCTTTCCAATAGATGCCTGCATTTTGGAGCTGTATGTGCCAGCAAAGTACAAAATTGTTAGGGCGGTTGATACCAGGAAATACAGACTAACAGCGCCGATATATCCAGCAAAATCGCCATTTTCCAACGCTTTTGTGGAGTTTCCTGCAAAAACGCTAAACAACACACCGAAAGGAATACTTAAAATGATACTGTCTAGGATGTTGGCCAAAAATCTTTGCAAAATTCCACCGTATTCCATATGGGGGCCCATATATCTTGTTGAACTCGGCATCCCTCCGTATGGAACTTGAGTATTCTGCTGTTCATACGGCAGTTGATTCATTTGATGAAATGGGTTTGGTTGTTGGAATTGGGAGAGATACAAACTTTCAAGGTTCGGATTTTCCTGGTGAAAGTTGGTTTGCTCTTGAGAGTATGGCTGTTGGTATCCTTGTGTAAATGCATTTCCTGTTCGAGGGTCTTGTTGGTACGATGGATATGGTGGCACATGTGGAAAGTTTGGCTGATGAGGCTCTTGAGACGGATAGAATGATTCTCTCTGCTCATAGTGGGAATGAGTAAAATAGGGTGTTTGAGAAGGAGGAGACGGATTTTCTTGTGCGGGCTCCTGTCGGGGGTTCTGATAGTATGGTTGGGTTGGATAGGGATTGGACTGTGGGAATGAGTGTTCCTGTGAATGCATGAATAATTCCTCCTTTTAAAATATATGGAACTCATAAAGAAAGGACAAAGCCTTTCCTAAAGAGATTGTTTCGGGACTTGAACAGGAGAGGATGATTTTTTGATCACGATGACATGAGCCAATATATCATGAATCCCTTGTTTTTTCTCGGTAAACATCGCAGTAATCCAGTAAAATGGAATCCATCTGGAAAAGTAGTGGCCTGTAGCACGCTTGAATGAGAGTTTATCGCCATTCTCTGTTAGAACTTGCAGTTGACAGACAAGTTTTCCTGGTGTTCCTCCCAATTTTGATTCAAACAAAGCGTAGTATAGCCAGTAAAGAGCGAGGTAAATGATGAAGAATATTAAAGCACCTAAAAAGGCGCCAAGTCCAAAGTATAGACCGCTTTCATCAGGGGTATCTGAAGTATCTACCCCGAATCCAACGATGAATATGATTTGCCCGAAAATGGAAATGACACTTCCGACAAAGGACAAAATGACTCCGTCAATGAAATTAGCGAGTACTCTCCACCAAAAACTTGCAATGTTCTCGTTTGATGTTTGCAGTATTGTCGCCTCCTTTTTTAAAAAAACATAAAGAAGCAGGAAACGGGACTTGAACTTATATCTGCTCAAAAGAAATACGTCCGTTATTGGTAAATCGTTCGAAACGTAAATCGTTCAAGCGTGATCCGTTTTTTCTTGTCCGGTAGATTTGAAATCTACATAGATTTTGTACACTTTTACGTGTGTTTTTTTGATACGCTCAAAAAAGAGGGAAGAGAACGTCTCGGTCTCTCTTTCCAAAAAGCGGTGTCCACACTTTCCTGCTAAAAGGCGGTTTCCCACCATAATTGGAGAAGATTATTCCTCTCCTGCATACTTCGTGTCATCAAACTCGATAGTGACAAAATGGTTGGCATGTTCTATCAAGGCAGACAGTTTGTTGACTTGCCTTTCCAGTTTGATGCCCCTTTTTCGGTATTCTTCTGGTTCAAATTGAGCAATCCGAAGGAGAACCAAATGGTTGTTTAACAACCCCCGTGAGGTTCGTTCGATTTTTTTGGCATTTCCAAGGCTTTTCAGGCGGTTCGCTTCTTCCCGAAGTTGTTTCGCCAGTTCAATCGCTTCTTTGATAGAGATGTTTTCTTCATCCCAGCATATCGTGTTTTCCAAATTGGCTTTGTTAATCAGGATGTCTAGCATTCGAAAATCTTTACGGACACGTTCTAGTTCCTCTGTGATTTTTTCTACGCTCCGAAGGGGTTTTTCGTACTCTTCCCCTTTTTCCGCTTCTACAAATGCCACATCATTTCTCTCCCGTATCAATTCTTGAATATGACGTGAAATGATACCCTTTAACGGAACCGCTTCAGCTAATGTGATGGCTTGTTTCACTTGTATCCTCCTTAATATATATTCCGTTATTCCAAATATATTTTTACATATAATAATTATAACGTTATTCATAAATTTATGCAAAGATTTTACTGAAAAAAGTTGAGATTAAAAGAGCGAAAGATGGCAAAAACCGCCATAAGGGAGGGAAGATAAAAGGATCTTCCTAACCAAATCATCGTATTATTTGGATGAGATGTAATTCCCATTTTTATCGGAAATCACAATCTTGCGTTTTTGAGGATGTTTAGAGGATTTTGCTTGAACAGTGAACAATTTCACCTTGGTAAACAAAATAAATCCAACACCTAAAAATACAAGAGTTTGAATGAGATTAATGAACATCGAAAATTCCTCCTCGCTAACGTATAAAATTCACCTAATAGTTGAAATGATTAAACGTAAAAGAGTGGTGAAGTCTATTACATAAAAAAGAGGGAATTCCCTCTTTTACGAAATGGAGTAAAGAAGGAACTATCCTTCTGTTTCTTCACAAAGAGTTTGAACTCATGATGCGGAGCCTATTCCCCTTCTTCTGGATGAAGTTCTTCATATCGTTTTAAGAGTTTCCATGCCTTTTGGAACGTCTCGTTGTAGGGGTGTTCTTCCCCATGGACGGATTCCCAAGGTTCGTGAAACTCCACAACAGCATCCAGTTCCAGCAGCATAGCATGAAGTTCATTATGCTCGGCTATGAGGTTCAGATTGGTTGCAGACATCAAGTATTTTCCTAGTGCACGATCAAGGCGCGGTGCAGAATATCCTTTGATTCTCCCTGTATCATCCAAGTAAACAGCAAACGCCATCGGGATGATGACAGCATTTGGTTTGTTGGAAGCTGATTCGCGCGCTTCTTGATGTGTAAGTTGATAGATGTCATCGGCATGAATGATGGTTTGCAATGGTATTCCCTTTTTTTAAGTTGCTTTCATTCCTAAAACAGACCGGTATAGAAAATCCAATGATAGATGGTAACTTAACTTTCCATACACAGGATGATACGTGTTTACTTCTACACTGAACAGCACTTCAAGGAAATTGACATTTGATTTAAAGAGTAAGTGCGTGAGTTTTCGGATATCATGATACTCAATGTCTTCTGTCTCTCCTGTGATGGCTTTGGAGGCCGGCTGAAACCCTTTGTAAAGTATGTAAAAATTTGGAAAGAAGAATGCCTTTTTGTCTTTATCGGATGTTGGTGTTACCAGGTTATAGTTGTGACTGCCAACGACAGCTTGAAATGCTAGATTCACCATTTTCCTCTCCTTCTTCTTCGTTTTCTTTTTTTGCAGTGTCACCTTATTCCTCTTTCTTTTTGGTAAAGTAGGACATGTCAATATCAGGATAGAACCGTTGGACTTCCTTTGTGATATTAATGTTTTATAACAACATTATATATTTATAACGATATTCGAATCAGGAAAATAAAAAACAAGGAGTATATCCTTGTTAAAAGTTAACCTCGTTCTTGTCATTTTTGTCATCAGGAAATTCGATGGATACAACTTCTTTTTCTTCTTTAGTGATCTTCAGCGTGACACGGTCCCCTAGTTCAACACTTTTATAAAGATTGGAAGAAACATTCTCCTCCCATGTGTGGTTCTTCCCATCAGAGATGACAAGAGTGTAAACTCTTTTTTTGGTGTCAAAATTGAATGTCGCCATTGATTTTGGTACGGAATATTTTTTATCGGATATGATCGCCTCAATGGTGTACGTCTTTTTTTCATGATAGAACATGTGTACAATACCCATTGAAATGATTGTCCCAATTAGAAAGATTATCATAGCATGTCCTACACCGAAATCAAAATTACCTTTTTGATTATTAAGCCACTTCATCGAATCATCCTCCTGTTCGACTTTTCTACTTCCTCATGGTCATTCTAAATTTATAACTATATTATATCAAAATTCCATTATTCATGTAAAGGAACTGATAAACACTCTCCACTTGAATGATTCCTAAAAAAGTAAAAGAGCCTTCATCCAGAGGATGAAAGCTCCTATTCAGCACATGAACCATCGTTCACGGCGCATGTCAGTTGATTGATGACCACATCTAACATTCGTTAGAAGGGCAATGTAGTAGTAATCTCACTTATAGGTTAAATCATTCTGGAATGTTTGTCAATATTCAATCTTTATTCTGCAAACGATTTAAGGTGTTTCCTGATTGGCGGCAGCTTGTTGATAGACTGCCTTTAATTCTTGCAATTCTCTTTCTAATTCCCTCTTTTCATGGATTAATTGTTCCGTTTGCATTTTTAATCGAAGGTTTTGGTGGAACATATTAGGAGCATAATGGAAACAAATTTTGGCTTCTAACACTTCTTTTAGGTTTGAGCCATAAGGAATGCGTTTTTCATTTGTTGGTTTAAGGTGTCGACCACACGATTTGGCACGATATACTGATCGACATTGACCTTCAAATCGTTGATGATTCGATTTTTCGCGACACATCGCATTTGATGTAATTCAATCAAGGTGTCTTGCGGGAATATCACTCCGTCTCCTGGAACCGAAAGAATGACTTTCTCTATGGACGGATCCAACGCTCCTCCGTCGTTGCTGGTTGTAGGGGCAACCAACACTAAATCTTTAAAATTCTGTATCACAATCGCTGGATGTGGCAGAGAGGCTTCTCGTCCTGCATTTAAGCCAAAATCCACAAAGACCTTTCTCCCTCTGGAATAGCGTTTTCCGGCATGATGGGTAGTGGGATGGTCTTTATCTGGACCAAAAAATCCTATTTTGTTCCAAGTGTCATTCCATAGGATGTATGGCACCACATTTTCTACCGTTTTTTGCTCCAAAACATTTCGGGTGTCTGATAAGGTGTAGCGGAGCTGACTGGATACGGTCTGTTCATGTAAAACTACTTTTTTCGGGTTTGTTCTTTTTGCTTGCAGCAACTTCGTTGCGTGAATTGGCAAATGTCACCCTCCTCTTCCAAATTATGAAACTATTATAGCATATTCCAAAAATCATAAAGAAAGAAGAGAATCCCTTCTTTCTATTCATTACCTGATTTTTTCTCCCCTTTTAAGAGAGCTTGAATACCTGGAATGGCAAGCAATTCTGGATACTTTTGCTGGAAAAGGTGAATCAGCTTTTCGCGGTTGTCTTTTTCTTTCGTTTCAACTACCAGTTTCGAAGTGAACCGATTTTCCACTTTATTAAAGAACGCCAGATACAACCCGTCATATTCCGGAACAAAAAAGTTTTTGAACCGTATGGCGGATATCCGCACTTCTTTGTTTTCCAAAAGAATGTTATATTCTGTTTTTGTCAGCCAAAATAGATTCTCTGGAAAGAACCCGAAAAAGACCATAGCCATGGACAGCACATACGGGATAGTGGTCACGATATCCCAAACCATTTCCTCCGTTGACATGGCTGTTTCATTCCAACCGAAATATCGGGTTTCAGCAATATTCAAGAATAGCGAAAGCCCCATGAGAAGTATTCCTTTTAATACAAGTGGGCGCATGATGACTTCAGACTTCCCTTTTTTCTGAAGAAAATATTTGCAAAGAAAGAGTATTCCTACATACAAGAGAGATCGAACAAAAATCGCAGCATACTCCCAAAATAGACCATTCATGATGACTCCCCCTTTTCCTTAAGACGTTTTCTCATTTCATAGGCTAGATGCGTCAAGGGACGAGTAGGTTTTGGATGCTCTATGAGTTTGGCGATTCGGTTAATCGCAATCACATTTGGCGTTCCTTGAATCGTCGGCATTTTAAAAGCAAATTCATTTCCATTTTTCTTGCATTCCTCAAGTGCTGTTTTGTGAATTTTCTCATACGTTTGACACAAGAAAACAACCAAGTTTTCAAGCATTTGAACGTATTCTTTTTCAGTCATCATTTCCATGATACTTCCCCCTTGTATATTATGTTTGAGCCTAATTTTTAGGGCTCATAATCTAATACCTGTTCTTTGAAAACTAAATATGAGATTCAAATTGAATAGGGTTGGATGGGGACATAGCTTCGTAATGAGTGTTTGTTTGCGAAGCAAGCAAACGCGAATTAGAAGAAAGCAAGCGAAGCGCGGTAGCCCCACCTTTCCTAAAAATATGTTTACGATCCTGGGCTGTCTTTGGGAAAATGGCGGTGTTTTTCATGAACAGTCAATACCAGTTTTTTCACTGTGATAGCCGTAGAGCCGTCTTCTGAAATGAGGAAGTTTTCTCCTGTTCTCAATTCACCTCGGTCTGGTTTGTAAGTCTCGCAAATGCCACATCCATGTTTTAGCAAAGTGTCGATGATGAATTTTTTTTATTTGTTTTCACGGTAAATCCCCCTTTTATCCTTCAATCTTCGAGTGAAATATTTCATTTTATATAACTATATATTAACATTATTACGATATTCAAACAAGAAAAAAGAGAGAATGGGCTCTTCTCTCTTACTCTTTTATGGTTGTAAATGCTTTTTTATAGCCTTCAAGACCGCCAAAATCTATGAGACCTCTATTCCCGCAATTCAGGCATTCATGTGGAATAGTCCCGCCAAAGCCCACAGCTGGACTCATGTAAGGCTTCTTTCGGTACGGCTCATAGGATTTGATAGTGTCGGCTTTTTCTCCTACCCCTCTTGGATAGTAGCGGCCATAGAACTTGACAGCGCCTCTATTGCCGCATTTCAAGCATCGGACATCCCGGTTAACGGTAAACAAATCAACTTTATTCATGAATTTTCCCCTTCTTTCTTTATTTTTTCCATCCAAAAGAGATGATGCAAGGTTCTTGCATCATTCTCGGTAATCGGCTACACGCAAGGCTTACCATCTACCTCAAATTGAAGAAAAATGGATACGGTCTGCTTGTCGATTTCAAATGGAATGAGATACGAGTTAACGACAATCGGTTTCATCAGCTTGTCACCGTCCTTTTGTGAAGAGTCAGGCGACAAACCCGGTTTGATTCTACTTCCAGCCTTAACTGAAGGACACTCCACGCATTCGTAAAATCGGTGAAGTAGGTGGAGACAAAGTCCATGGTTTCAATGGTAGTGCCGGAATTCATCCAAAAATCCCCGTTTTTCTTCTTGCGGACTTTCTTGACGAAGTGTTCTAGGAGTCCTGGGTGGTTTTGAATAGATTGAAGTCCTTCTCGCATGCGTGTAATGTCTCCGAAGTAGTCGTCCGCGGTGACGTTTCCCTCTTCACAGGAAAAGACTTCGGTGAACGCTCCCGGCTCCCATTCTTGTTCTATCTGTTTTAGGGTTTGTTCCATCGCAGAAAAATCCATTTGAACGATGAGTGAGACTCCATTAACATCGAACGTTTTCTCCATGAGAGTAGATTGGTTCATTTACTGTTCCCCCTCTTTTAGTTTAACGGAAAACCGAAGTGTGGAAAGGTCATAGCCTCTTTCAGCTAATTCCTTAATCAAGGCTTGAAAGGCTGGTTCACACAAGAAATCATGCATGAGCCAACCTGAACTTATCTTGGGATAGGTAATCACCCTGTCTTTTTCCGCTTTGCGCCAACGAACGGCGAGTGTGGTGGTTTCGTCAAATCCCTTTGCCATCAACATTTCCTCCTTTATTCTCTTTACTTACTCCCCACAATCTGAAATCATTTCTTCCACAATACCTGTCATTCTTTGACCTTTCGAATGACAGGTTGTTGGGTTTTTAAATCGTCAATAGTATGAGTTTCTTTAGGAAGCGATACTTCCCACAAGCGAAGGCGGGTGGGTACGATGGAATGGCCTTATTTTCCTTCCAAAAAACGAAGGATCCATTCCGGGCACGGATTGTTGGGTTTATGCGATTTATCATGGTCCCACAACCGATACTTTTCGTCGAAAAACACAATTTGAATTGTGCCCCCTATTCGACACAATCTGACAACATGTCATCCAAAATGGAAAACAGTTCTTCTTGTGCCTTTTTTCCACGTTTCAATATGTCTTTGTGCAGTTCATTCAGATTGACTGCCCTCTCTTGCAGGACAACCGCCCATTTAAAGAGGAGGTTTACTGTTTGAAAAGACTTAAAGCCGGTAAATCTGTCTGCATTCAGGAGGCGCAAAATCCAGTCCGTGTAGGGATTGTTAATAACTACTCTTTTTCCAACCAAAACGTAGTCATGATGCGAAAACTGGAAATCTCCTTGATATGTTTCAATGAAGCCATCCGTGACTGATTTTACGGAAAACAAAGCACGGTCTATTCTTTTCTCATCAAAAACAATCTCTGGTAACACGCACACCAGATCTCCGATATTCGCCTTTCCATTCCGTTTTTCGAACAATTCATAGCCATCGTTGGTTTTAACGACTGTCAATTTCATGCAAACTCCCCCTGTTTCCTTCATTTTTCGTATAAGATGATACTTTTAATTTAACTATATAACGATATTATTACGATATTCAATAATAGAACCGATATTTTCTGCATTAATCATTGAAAGGTTGGTCATAAACAAAGAGAGGAAGTACCTCTCTTTGTTTAGCTACAAAATCAATTTTACGCATTCTTTTAAACTATCTGCCTGAAAATCCGCACTTGTTTCATCCGAACCAATGAAAATGGTGTTGCATCCTGCTTTTTTGCCTGCCACAACATCCGTTTCATTGTCGCCAATCATGAAACTTTGGTGCAAATCAACATCGTGTTTTTCGGCTAGACGCAAAATCATGCCAGGATTCGGCTATATGATGTTATTCATATTATACCAATTTTCAAATATTATTCCTATATTCAATAATCCTCCGAGGATCGGAGGCTTTCTTCTTTAGATAATCTACTTAACACTTTACTTCCACGCCGAAGACATCAAGGATTCTTGTTTTCATATAGTCCTTATCGTCACTTGATGCATGATTGCAGTTCCACTCTCGGAACAAGGCTTGAAGAATTCCTTCTTTGGTGGCAAGTTCCTTCCGTAGATTCGATTTGAATGTCTCGATTTTTGCTTCTGCAGCTTCACGCGAGAGGAAAAATAACCCTCCCTAAAAGAGAGGTCTTTATTGAATGGCATTTAGCTGTTCTAAAGTCTGCATCCCAACCAAACGGTTTGCTTCGTGCTTTTTGCCGTCAATGGATTGGATGACTAAAATCGTTGGAGTCCCGTCGATTTTGTACTTGGTCCAATATTTGAGTTGAGATTTTTCTTGGAGATTTACCTTGTAGACCGGAAGATGGTCTTTTTGTTTGAGGTATTTTTTTAATGTAGGGGTAAACTCTTGGCAAAAATGGCAGTCATCCTGGTAGAAATAGACGAGGTATTTGTCTTCATTTTGAGTAAAGATGTCTTTTCCATCAATGGTGATGGCTTTTTCCACTTCCATTTTGCTGTCCGGTTTTCCTTCGTCTTTTGAGGTTGCTTTATAGACAAACATCACCCCCATTAGAAAAATTGCACAAACAGATACAACAATCGCAAATCGATTCTTTTTCATTTTCTTCTCCTTTACGAAAGGGTATTAGATTGAGTGGACTTCTTTTAGAGGATGAAATAGCATTGAACCCTTCTTTCAGATGGGAACAAGTAAACATTTCCCCTTTTCACATTTTTCTCGTTCTTTGTTTACGGACTTCTCCATTCGTGAGATAGAGTTCCAGCGAATGTTCTTTTCCGATTCGGATAATATATCGACCGTCTTCCAGTACGATGTCAGGGTCACTTGTCTTCTCCCCGTTAATGTAAATTTCCCCTTTCGCAAAATGTTGGGACAGCTCTGTGATGGAAGAACATGCCCGGCACTCGATGATGCAGTCCCACAATTTTTTACCAGAAAGAGAGGGAGAGACAATTTCCTGAATGCGCCCCACCTTCCCGTTTATTAATCGTACCTTTATGCCTCTAGGATGATATTCCTGATTGGTCAAAATGTCTTTGACTACCCCGGAGGTGAGTTTTCCTGTCGGCTGATCCTTTTTTAACACCACACGGACTTCCATTCCAATTTGAATATCAGATCGAACACACGGATTCAAAAGGGCTGCCTCCTTACAGGATGAAATAATGGGAGTTGTTCCCCATAAAAGGGGAAAGTATCACTTGGAATCATCCCCTCGATCTTTCCTTTTGGTTATTGGGAGATACACTCTACTTGGTCATTTTAGAACGGACTGAATGTGTTCTAGGTTTCTTTAGGCTGCCATTACGCTGAAAGAATGGTGCCCCGATCAAAAGAACGGCTAAAGCCACAACCCCTGCACCTATCCATTTTGATTTTTTCATGAAATTCTTCTCCTTTATTTGCCAAAATAAATGTTATGACAGACTTATTGTCTATTTAGAATTCTATGATTTCTACCTCATAGTATAATTCTCTTATTTCTTTTAATGCTTCATTGTAAGTCAAAAGTAGATTTCTACTCTAGCCTGCCAGTGGGAGGAACATCCATCTTCATGTTTAGTTGTTACCCATAAAATATATTTCTTAAGAACTTGGCTTCCATTATGAGTGAACTCCTCTCTCAATGGATTGTATTTCTCTTTTTAAATTCAGTGTTTAAAGTAATTTTTTGGCAGGGGCGACAGGAATTGAACCTATCCAGCAGATTTTGGAGATCCACTCGCCAGCCTTGGAACATATGCCCTAAATTTGAACTTCTGCTCGATTTTTAATTGTTGGAGTGGAGTATCGGAACCGACCCGACAGCTTCGGTTTGGAAGACCAATGTTTTTCCTGTTAAGCTAACTCCACATAGAGAAAAGGGAAGAAAGGATATTCCCTTTCCAATGTCCAAGACAGGCCTTGAATCCGCAATTCGCCGACAATTCTACCGATTGAAATTACTTGTACATATTGTTAGGCTTTAAGCTCTATTAGCAGCATGTAACAAAATATTCAGCACCGTCTCATTTGGAATGATAGGAGCATTTCGAAACTGGATCGCGTCATCCGGCAACCCTAGTATTCTTTGAATCCCGATTCCCATGGCCGCACTCCTGCTTTTCCCGGCATGACAGTGGATATGCAGAACATCTGCATCAAGATGCTGATTCACAAATTGAAGAACCTTTTTTGCGTCAGTTATAGAAAACAACTGAAATCCGCGAGAAAGCCCTTGACCCCGCAAGTCGTCATATTCTTCCTGGGTAATGTCACTAAAAGAAAGATGCAGGACATCCTCATAGAAAGGCGTGAGCAAAGTGGGTTTTTCTTCAATACGAATTAACACATTTTTCTTGGTGGTATCAGGAAAAAAGGATTGGATCTGGTCAAGCGAATGGACCATGATGTGCATGATTACCACTCCTGATAGTTTTTTTGGCTGGAGATGCGGGACTCGAACCCGCGCTAGACGCATTAACAATGCGCGGCCTTACCAACTTGGCTACTCCCCAATAGTGGAAATACGGGTGATAGGAATCGAACCTAACTAGACAGTGCTTAAACCTGTGGTCTCTGCCAATTAGACTACACCCGCAAAGTAAATAGAGATTGGCGGGGGCGGCTGGAATTGAACCAAACTCAACAGAGTCAAAGTCTGTTGTTTTGCCGTTAAACTACACCCCTATATGTTAAAGGCATTACTTATTTAATTAAAGTAAATATCTAATTCTCTACATCCAGTAACTTTTATAGCATCAAAAATGCCTTCTAAATTATTATTATCAATGAAAAATTACATTTCCTTTTGGCTTTCAAACCAATCTAATTGAGCCTTCCCATTGTTCAAATAAGTTAATTAAAAGTTATTATCATCATTTACGCTCCTTCACATCATGACTACGGCACACTAAATTAATGAACCGTCAACCACAATAACTTCATTTGATTGACAGTTAAATTCCTCAACAACTCCTGAAATTGGCAATAGTTTTTGGTTTTCGTCATATGCTCTGCTAAATTTCACTAGGGCATAATCTCTGCTAACTTCCTTCATTTCTTCTCCTAAAGTGCCATCATCTTCTGCTACAAATTCAACGTACTTATTCATTGCATCTTCTTTGTTTTTAGCTTTTATCAAAGCGTAATAAGGTGTATTTACTTCAAAGTATTTCATTGAATTCTTTCCTCCTCCATTCGTACTAATCAAACAATTGTTACAAGAGGTAATTTTTTTATAACTTTATATTATCATTATTCCGTTATTCGTTCAACAATTTGGCATTTTTTTTAACAGAAATAAAAATACGACAAGGGGAAATCTCCCCCTGCCGCAAAAAAGGAGTCTACATGGACTCGTGAGGCGACACATAATGAATGGCAGGCTTGGGTAAGCCCCAAGCAGGGATACTTGGCATTTTTACGCCCTCCAAGCAGGGAAAGCCGAGCCATTCCTTCAGCTTTGCATGATAACCCTGTCGCTCTGGGGATGATTTCACTTTTTTAATCAGGAGTTCTACCTGTGGCGCGAACCATCAAACACCGATTAAAATGGTTTCGTTTTTTTTGCTTGAAGGAGCAGGAAAACTGTAACCCTTGAATTGGCGGAAACCATTTAACGCCAAGCGGATTGGCACTCGGTTGTGCGGGGAGTGTTTCATCCCAATCCCCTTTTCTCCGCAAATAAAAGGAGACTCATAAATAAAGGCTGTTTTCGTATAGATTGTGGCTTTCATGACTATATACTATTTATAGGATGATATAATGCGGTTTAGGAGGCGTTCAAGTATGAGGGAAGTCGTATATGAAGATTTCTGTGAATTAAGCAAATCAGAACAAATGATAAAAGGTATGTCTCTTTAGGTCTATTAGTTGTTAATGTACAGCAACGAAGACGTACATGAGTGCAAATAGGAAAATAAATGTTAAAACAGCACCTAAAATAGTTTGATTGTGAGTGCTTTTACCGTTCTTTAAGTTCTTCAAAAAAGAAGTGAAAGTTAAAAACCATAAAACTCCTAATAGTGGTATCACAAGTAAGTAGAAAAACAACATAAATTGACACCCCTTTCCTTTTTCTGAATATTCCTTCTCGATATATCACAAGTTTTATATCACATAAACAACGAAGTTTACGAAAACAGCCTAAATAAAAAGAAATCCCAAACGGCAAGATTTTTTTCCTGCACATACGCTAGTGACCATCAAACGATTCCATCGGAACTTCCGCAGGAACCGCGGCAACCTTCTGTCCATTTAAGTTCCCCTCATCCTTCACCGTTTTTTTTAGCAGGAATCAAAGCGGATAGGAGAGAAACCGAGTCGTGCTTCAAACGTACAAACTGCATGGGATTTCTATAATCAAGAGCTGTTTTTTTGAAAAGAACATCTCCAGGAACACTCACTACAACCTGGCAGTGGTGCTAATGGCATGAAGCGGGACTTGAACCCGCTCTCCCCAGAAGAATGCTGCGTACACTATTTTCAAGTGGAATCCAACCACTTCCTCCTCCAAGAGTGCTTCCCGTTACACCATTCATGCACATAAAGAAGTAAGGTGGGATTCGAACCCACGATTACAGGATTTGAAGTCCGATTCCTTTGAGCGCTTGGGCACTTACTCATATGGAAACGATACATTCTTCTTGGTTGTTTATGTTATCTCTTCAAAAGAGAGAAAGCTCTGAATAGGAAAAACAGAACTTCTCTCTTGATTTATGAACTTATTATACTATTATTCCTTTATTCAATCAAGTATAATGGCTATTTTTTATCTAGGTTTAGCGGAATGAGTTTCACTTGAAGGGTCATTTTTTTATTTCCTCGAAAGAATTCTACTGTCACGATTTCATTGGGGAGGTGCGAGAAAAGGATAGTGCGTAAATCTACAATGTTTTTCACATCTCTGTCGGCCAATTTTACAATACAATCCCCTTCTTTCAAGCCAGATTGCGTGGTTTCTTTGGACACATGCAAAATGACTGCCCCTTCTTGAACGGGTACATTTGGTCTGCTTGTTTCCATCAAGTCTTGCAAAGTATAGGCTTCAATGCCAAGCGCAGGACGGATAACACTCCCATTTTCAATGAGTTGAGCAAGGATTGGTTTGGCCTGTGAAATCGGGATGGCAAACCCCATGCCTTCTACATGTTGTTCCGCTATTTTAGCATTGTTGACGCCAATGACTTCCCCCTTTTTATTGATGAGAGCCCCTCCGGAATTACCGGGGTTAATCGGTGCATCTGTCTGCAATACAACTCTCTCCCAAAAGGTGTTCCCATATTCGTCTTTCATCGGGTATTTTCGGTTCGTGGAACTGATGATGCCAGCCGTTACCGTTTGAGCAAAATCTTCTCCTAAAGGATTCCCGATTACGATGGCGGTTTCTCCCTGCTTAAGTTTGGTAGAATCTCCTAATATGGCTGGTGCGATGCCTTTTTGGTAGAAAATGATGGGATCCACCTGAAGAACAGCTAAATCATAGAAAAAATCACTTCCAATGACCTTGGCTCTTACTTTTGAGCCGTCATAGAGCACCACCTCCACATCATCAGCCCCCTCGATGACATGGCTATTTGTCACAATATAGCCTTTTGAAGAATCAAAATAGATGCCGGAACCGCCGCCTGTTTCTGTTAATGGGTTCCCATCCGATTGGTTTTTCCTCATGACAGAAATTCCCACAACCGCTCTTTTGGATGTCTCAACAGCATTCACAATCGACGGGGGATTTTGCTTTAGAATCGAAATAGTCTGGTGGGTTGGGATGGGTCTTGCTTGAAACTGTTGAATGAAAAGAGTAAAAGTAGATCCGAGCATAGCAGAAAGAATGATGGATATGATGAAGGATTTCGGAGATAGACTGTACATGAATTTCCTCCTAAAATGAAGTAAACTGCAAAGCAGTATAACCGAAAAGCGGACTTACCGCTTAACGCTTGCAAAATTCCTGAAATGGTTTCATTGGAATGTCCTGTGTTTGTTCCTTGAATTTCTCAAATACCTTTACCGTCCCGCGAACATCATTGATGGCCCTGTGAGCATTAATTAAAGGAATTCCGAAATAGTCACACAAAATACCCAGTTTATGGCTCTTTTGACCTGGCAACAGCTTTTTGGCTATCTGAAGCGTACAAACCCCATCACCAGAAAAAAGCGGCAGACCAACACGCCGACAAGCTGCCTTTAACATCCTCGCATCAAAAGGAAGATTGTGAGCTACCAAAAAGTCCACTCCGTTTAACCACTCTAAAAAGGAGGGAATGATTTCTTGTTCGGAAGGTTTTCCTCTCAAGTCGTCGTTTGTGATCCCTGTAATTTCGGTGATTCTCATGTTGATGTAAAAGCCGGGATTGATTAAGGCTTCAAACTCATCCACGATTTGCCCGTTGACAACTTTCGCACCCGCAATCTCAATGATTTGGTCTGAATTGGAAAGTCCTGTAGTTTCAGTATCCCACACGACATAGGTCTTCCCTTTAAAAGGGTCTGCCTGAACATGCGTATTCAGTTCTTTGTGACGGCAAACGGGGAACCGATTGCAAATCAAAAAGGATTGGATAGGACGTAATACTCCCCTCCCACAATCAGGACATTTCATGCCATTTCCTCCTCTTTGTTGAGTTCGGCTAGAGACTGAAGCGCTTCTTCTTTTTTCTCTTGGATGTTTTTTAATTTTTTTTGGGTGTCCTCCAAATGTTGAAGCAGCCATTTTTCTTGAAATTCGAGTTCCTTTATTTCCTCTTCCACATACTTTTCAATTTCTTTTTTTACCGATTGAAGAGCAAACATCAAAGTATTCCCTACTTTCTCTTAAATTACGAATATATTCTAATTATATTCCGTTATTCATAATTTATCAATAAAATGAAAGAAAATCCCCTATGAGAGGATTTTCTTTTGGGTTAATGATATTGCCCCTGAAAATCATCAGATGCATCCATCAAAAATTGATTGTAAACAGGGTCTTTTGGATGAAAAAAATGACGGGAAGGAAACGTTACGATGTCTCCATTCATTTTTCTCTCAAAAGAGGAAAACCCGCTTTCTTGCATAGCCAAAACTTCTGGTTGGTCGAAGGTATCAAGCATTTGGTTTAATGTCGGAACCTTCATAGATTTCCTTTTTGGTTGTTCAGATGGTTGCTGGTCTTTTGGGTATTCATGAGGCATGTTTTGGGCAGAAATATGTTTCTGCATGAAAAACGTCTTCAACTTTTCTTCCAATTGTTTCTGTCTTTTCTGCTCTTCTAACCAAAGAAAGGTGGCGAGGAGCATCCCTAGTCCTGCTAACAATACAATGATTTTCAAGATCATGTTTTAATTACCCCCTATATATTCCTTTTTCATCGACCGAAATTTATTCATATATTCCTATTTTATCACGTTATTCATAATTAGACAAAAAATAAACCCTCATTTTGAGGGTCATCATCGAGGGAAATCCCCTCTATTGCTCAATATCTTCAATGAACACATCCATTTTTTCTCTTCCAGCAAAAACTGAACGTCCAATGGAAACATAGATGGATGCCTTTTGGTTAGTGGTAATAGGCAACTCTGCCCCGCGAAACAAAGTATATTCCTTGCCGCCTGCTGAAAGAAGGCGAAGATGGTTTTGTTTCGGGCCAAATATTTTCTTTTCGACAATATGGCAATCTACTTTAAAGACAGGGCGGAGATGTCCCATACCAAAAGGGGCGAGACGCGCGAGTTCAAAAGAGAGATCTTCCATAGCATCTTCGGAAATGGTATCCAGATAGTACGGCGCAGATTCTTCTATTTCAACAGAATGATAGAGGTCATTTACAGATTTCGCAAATTCTTCTACATATTCTGGTCGAATAGAAAGACCTGCTGCGGCAGCATGTCCTCCCCATCCGAGGAACCATTCAGGGTGATTATCGGATATGTCTTTCAAACACCGATACAAACTGAACCCCTCATGGCTTCTTGCGGATCCTTTTAATATGATTTGTCCGGACTCGGTATGAGCTGGTGTCAACACAAACGTCGGACAACCGGTAGACTCCTTGACTTGTCCAGCGATGATACCCGCAATTCCCTCATGTACATCCATTTTCAGGACTTGGACAGGTGTAGGCGTAATGAGCGTTTCTGCGATTTTCATGGTTTTTTCTACTAATTCTTTTCGCCTTTTATTCATTTCCACACACATGTTGGCCATCATGATAGATTCATGAGGGGTTTTCGAAAGAAACAATTTCAGGGAATCCTCTGCTGAATCCAGTCTTCCCGGTGCATTTAGAGCGGGCCCAATGTAAAAGCCGATGGCTGTCTCATCTAATTGTTGAGTGGTCATCCCAAGCGCTTTTAACAAATCTTTTACAGGTCGTGACGGCTTTTTCTTCATTTTTTTAAGCCCATTCAGGACAAAATAGCGATTTTCATCCCGAAGAGGCATGACATCCGCCACCGTGCAAATGGCAAGCATCTCATCAAATTGATGAACTAATTCATCATCCATTCCCATGTATTCAAACAGGGCTTGAGCAAGTTTATAAGCAATCGCCCCGCCGCAAATTTGTTTAAAGGGGTAGGAACATCCAACTTGATGAGGGTTAATGATGCTATCTGCAACAGGCAGGTTTTCTCCTGGCGTATGATGGTCGGTAATGAGGACCGTCATCCCGTAGTGTTTGGCAAGACTCGCTGCTTCATGAGCCGCAATTCCGTTATCCACTGTAAGGATCACTTTTGTCCCCCGCTTCTTGAGATTTTCCACGATGAGAGGTTTGATTCCATAGCCTTCTTTTGTCCGGTGCGGAAGGTAGGTGTCCACAACAGCTCCAAGCTCCTGAAGTGCTTGATAGGCAATGGCAGTGGCCATCACGCCGTCAACATCGTAATCCCCTACCACCGTGATCGGTAGCCCGCCTACAATAGCATTTTCTAATTGCTCAACTGTCTCACGCATTCCTTTTAGTTTCCATGGAGAGTGGCAATGGTCTTTCTTTGGAAATAGAAATTGAATGGCTTCACGAACGCTTGTCATTCCCATAGACTGCAAATGTCTCGCCACAAGCGGGTGAATGCTTCTTTTTCCCAATCCTTTCAATTGTCGATTCAATCTTTGATGAAAAGACGGGTCTATCTCCGGCGCGACTTTCCACTTCGATTGGACTTTGGTCTGGTTCATTTTTTCACACCTTTCTTGTCGCATTCATACGTTCATTCTTTATTCCTATATTCATTTTATGGAGTTTTTATAGGAATTGTCAATTTTTTCATGGAGAATACGACATCTAATAATAGGGAGCGGATTAGAGGAAAATGGAAAAACAGGTTCTAGCACCTGTCTCTGGCATATAGAAGAACATCTGAAAGTTGGAGGATTTCATATTTTCCCACTTGTTGAAAGGGCAAATGCTTTTTTTCATTTCTTCATGGATATATTGCCTGCTTACCCCAAGCAGATGGGAAACATCTCCCGCTGTCAACAAAATAAGCGGAAATCCATTTTTGAGTTGTGACATCGCTCGCCCGACTTTGGTGAACCAAAAGTCATCAGGAATCACAACAACACCAAATGGAGATTGAAACAAATGAGCGATAATACTATCAAAAATCTCTTCTCTTTCTGTTTCAAAAGAATGGTAGAGTTGCTGAAGAGTCTCCATCACTTTTTTCTATCTTCAGGGCGTGTCTTCACTTGATGGATGAATTCTCTGATTTTCTTTCTATCTTCCGCTTCATCCCCGCTTGGTAAGGAAAACAATCGGGTAAGAGCGGTTTTTAAAGCGAGACATTTTTTTCTGTTTTGTTCCCATTGGTCTACATGAAGCAGAATGCGGTTGATTTCGTTATTCATGGTACACCCCACTCGGTCCGACAATTCCTCCATTAAAGGTGTAACGGATTTTACGATATTTTTGATAGAAATAAAACGTGACGCCAATGACGTCAAGGGTCAGTGCTGCGCCACCTACCAAGAGAACATGCTGGAGAAAAACAAGGCTAATGAAGAGCCAAGCCAAAACAACGAATTCTATGATGAATGCTTTCTTTAAAAGACTCATGATAGATATCCTTACCCGCTCTTTTAACACCAGCTCTTTTAATGCGGGATCCATCGTTTCTGGCAGCTTGATCGTTTCCGGTTTCAGGCTTTCTTCCCATTCTACTTTCTTTCTCATCCAAGTTGTTAGCATTTCTCTCACTCCTTTTTGATTTGATCGACCCCCCTTTTCCTTCTTTTTTCAATTCTAGGATGGGCAATCATGCTGCAAACATTTTCCAATATGTATCTTGTATCTCCAATGCTAAACGGCCACTATATATTGTGTCAAGTATTTTTTAGTAGTTTTTTCATTTTTACTTGACAAAAAAAGAAAGCCTCTCACAGTTGAGAGGTTGTTGAACTTTATTAGTGTGTTGTATTGTGAATTAGTCTTCATCAGTAAGGCGTTTCATTTCTGCGTCAAATAAACCTTGTTTATACCCTTCGTGAAAAGATTTGATTCGTTCATTTTCTGCGTTTTCAATCAATTTGAGAAGATATGGAATTGAATTTGCCAATATGCATGCAATTGATAAATCAATCATTCTATCTTCATTTTCATTGTTTTCTTTCAATTCTCTCTCGTATACTCTATATTGCTGTTTTAATCGATCTAAAACATTTTTTATTTTTTCTTCTTCTAACTCCTTATTTCGCAATATACGTCTTTGAGCTGCTTCTTGTGGAGAAATGTTGTTTGTTCTGAAATCGTAGTTTGATTCCGAGCGGTGATAGTTATTTTGCTTCATTTCATATACCCCCTCATTTTGGTGTGATATGAGTATTCTATATTCTAGGATTATTGATACAAGTCATCCAAGATGGACTAAATTTTTCCAATATTCTTCACCCATCAGATGATGGTCCTCCAAGGTCATTAATGCTAGTTGAATAGTTTTCTCATGGACTTCTACGGCTTTGATAAGCCAGTCTTTTTGAGCTTTGATTTGGGTTGAATCAAAGATGGTGTTCATCCGTAAAATGAGCAAGCCATCAAGAATCGTCTGTTTTTTTGATTTCCTCCAAATTCATTGCCACTCCCCCTGCACTCTTTCGTAAATCATATAGAAAAGACTCCATTTTTCGCTTATTAAATTGATACATCCGATTACTTTCTAAACTTGGTCGATTTATCAACAAATGACTTTCACCAATTCGTAAATAGCCATTATTGTCTAATTCTTTGTCGTAATATTCATAGAAATCCGATGCTTCGCTTTGTGCTTCTTTGGGGGTCACATTTTTCCATACTTTACTGGAGGCAAGTTGAATGTACGCGACAAACTCCTGAAACTCTTTTTCTGTAAATCTAAAGATCTTGGTGTATCCATTAAGTTTCGTTTCATCCGCTTCCAAAATGATGGCGGATTTACGGCTCTTGACGATCAATCCATTTTCGAACTTTTTGACTTCTCCAAACCCCATCTTCCTCATTCCTTCCTGTTATGATTTTTAAAACAACTCCCTCTTAAGAGAGAGTTACTCACCTAGCACCTTATTCTCCAAAATTCAATATTTGTTGTGTCCATTTACTATCTATCAACTGGTAGATGTCTTCAATCGTATCCTGTTTTGCTTTGATGATATTCAAAGCTATTCGTCAGTGACATATTTTTCATGGACTCTAGTTCATTGTTTTTGGCGACAAGTGCTTTCAAAATTTCATTCATAGAAATTTTACCCCCAAAAAAATAGTTGGATTGTACTAAAATACTCCCCTCGAATAGGGGAGTTTCTTCACTCTTACTCCTCTTCTTCCCCAATTTTTGCAAGCGTGATGCGAGTGGTGCGTTTTTTCACTTTTCCAACGCAAGACACAAGATCGCCCGTCTCTTTCTGAATTTCCAAAGCAATTTTTACGAATGCCTTTTTGTCCACGTCTATTTTTTGTGCATCCACAAAAACGGGATTTTCAAGGACAATCGCTTTTGCTTCGTCTTTGTCGGTAATGTCCCATTCTTCTTTTTCTGTCACACTGACAGAACCAAGACCGGGATAAGACAAAGAGGTTTTAGTGCCAGTTTTGGAAGCAGCCTGTTGCCCGTTTTGAATCGCCTCTTCTTCTAAAAAGGAACGGATCTCCTCTTCTTCCACTTCAAGAGCGTGGAGTTGGTTTTGAAGAGGGGCAACAAGCGCATCCAATTGTTTCTTTAATTCTTCTTTTTCTTTTTTTAGTTCATGCAATCTTCCAATCTTTTTAATTGCTTCCATGAACAATTCCCTCCTATATCTTCGTATATCAAAATTATTACACTATATTAATATTATAACATTATTCAAAAGACAAAAAAAGAAAAACCTAAAAACAACTCCATTTTTAGGTTTAGTCTTGACTGATTTTTTTACGGAATAGATTCATCTGTCTATTTCCGCCAACATCTGGATATTTTCCGACCACACTTTCTTCCTCTTCACTTACAGGTTCTTTTGTAGGCTGTACTACTTTTAAATGTGGGATTGGGGTAGATTCAGGAACAGAGAGTTCTGTTTGAGGAGTCGGAATTTCAATCGGAGGCTCATCCTCGTTTTGGGATGTTTCCCATGCCTCTGACCAAACAATGGTTCCAGAAAAAGAAACGAGAAAATGCATGCCTTCCAATCGGGAAATTTGCATATTGGCATCCACAATAGCATTTCCCTTTTCTTTGATTGCCTGCTCTTTGGCCTGATTAAGAAGCTGTTTTTTGATTCCTTCCATGTAGTGGGATATCGCAAGTACTCCTTGACTTGGTAAAATCAGCACCATCTCCTTGAAAACAGGCGCAATGAAACGGTTGGGAGGGGTTCCGAGAATGTTTTCAGTAGTAATAACAGCAATGGACTCCAGTTCTGCACAGCGTATACAAAGAACCTTTCCATGATAGCGGTAAAAGGGAATCGGCTGTTCAGGGTTGTGTTTGATGTGACAAGATTGGCAAATCATGTAAGGTTATACCTCCTTAAGAATTAAGAAAACATAATCTCCCTTAAAATAGGAGACGGATGAGAGGCTACCAATCCACCCGTTTTATTTTTTGCCGGTTGTAGGAGCCTTTTCCTTTTTTGTTTTTTACGATTCGCGTTCCAGGATGAATCTTCCACACCATGCGTGTTTGCGTCATTTCTCCAATCGTCGTTTTCTTTGCCTTCTTCATCATTCCAGCCCCCTTCTCTCTTCGGTTAAATAAAAAAGAAACATAACAAAGAAACCCTAAAAAGGGCTTCTTTTACTCAAGATTGGCCTTGGCTGTTGCTTGAGCAACAAATAGGTCGTTTTGTTTTTCTTTTGGAACATCTTCTACCTTTAAGGCAAGTATGGATTCAAAAATTGGTTTGGCTTCCTCTTTTTTATTGTTTAAAACCAACACCATTCCGTAATGAAGCATCGAATTGGGATCTTTTATGGTCACTTTTTTGTTTTCAAAAATTTTCTTTTGATACAAATAGATGCTTTCATCGAAGTTTTGCATCAAACCAAGTGTCCATGCGTAGGCATCCACATGAAAAACCATGTCATTATCTGACTTCTTTTCATTTTTGGCTATTTTGTATCCCTGTTTGGCATAGTCAAGTGCTTGTTCAAATTGTGTGTGATCGAAAGTATCTGCATAGTACAAGCCTAATGTGGATTTTAGGAGAGCATTATCTTGATAGGTTTCATCAAAGGATTTTAAGATTTCAATGGATTTTTCAGGCTTGCCTGTGGTGGATTTGTAGACGTAGGCTGCTTGCATGGCAGCATTTAGATTGTCGGGGTGTTTCGCGAGGATCTTTTCTGCTTCCTTCTGGGCGCCGGGGATGTCGTTTTTACTCCACAATTCATATACTTTTTGGAAATGAATAGGAGACGTTGTATATTCTTTTTTATGGTCTGTCTTCTTTCCGTCTTCTTTTCCTTTTTTATTTTTATGCTCTGAATCATTTCCTTGTTTTATCTCTTTTCCCTTTTGTTTCGGAACATCCTTATTTTGTCTCACTTCAGAATTTGCTTTGGGTGAATCTTTCATTGTATACAAGTAATATCCTGAACCGCCTCCAACAAGGATAAGCAAAAGCAGAAAAATGAAGACTTTTTTCATGTCATACATAGAGTCATTAACCTCCTATATGATGATTGTTTTCTTTTCCTATTATACTATTAATTATTCCGATATTCAATATTTTGCTAATCTATTCATAAAAAGACCCCCTAAAAAAAGGGGGGGGACTTTCTTTTTTTACCTTCCTTTTAATCCTTGCCGTTATTCTTATCGTGATTAGATTGCTCTCTGTTCAGCCATTGCTCCACCCAAGCATTATACTGGTTCTGTTTTAAGTGAAGAGACCCTTTGGCTTTTTCCTCTTTTAATTGATTCTTGACATCGTGATTGTATTTTCGGTCTTTTAGCTTTTCTGACAAAATGCTTTGAATTTCTGCGACTGATTTGCCTTTATACTCTTCAGGGGTGTCTTGAAGTTGGATGGAAGATGGAGATACTGCTAGTTCTCCAGGATGGTAGGCTACCTTTTGAGGGATACGGACGATGGTTTGGTAAGGCTCTTTCACGATTTGAGTGGTCATCACCGTGTAAGGCTCCTCTACGGTAATGGTTTGAGTGACAGGGACTTCCACTGTATATTCCACTGGCACTTGGCGGGATCTCGTTTCCTCTTTTGTGCCGACTTCAACCTGGTAATATTCAGTGTAAGTGTATGGAACTGTAACCGTATAGGTGTACGGCACTTGGCGAGACCTTGTTTCTTGATGAGAACCGACTTGAACAGTGTAATACTCGGTATGTGTGTATGGAACTTGAACGGTGTAAGGTTCTTGAACGGTAATGGTCTTCGTGACAGGGACTTTCTCTGTTACTTTTTTGGTTTTGGTTACCATTTCCGTATATTCTACTTCCTTATAACCGGTTTTCTTAACTTGCACTTCCACAATACGATAGCCGGTTTTTTTAACTTTGACATCACGGTATCCGGTTTTGGCCACTTTTACTTCCTCGTAGTAAGTGTAAGGTTCTGTTCGTGTTTCATAGGTGTAATAGGTCTCTTTCCCGTAAACTGGAATCTTTACTTGAACCCATCGACAATATATACGATCTTGAGGTGCGGAACATATTTGTTCAGTCTGGTACTTATAGTCGACGATTACCGTTCTTGTGTGTGGTACTTTTACCGTTACAGTACGATAGCCGGTCTTCTTTACTTTTTCCGTTTCGTAGTACGTGTACTTTTCTTTTTCCGTCACATAGTAAGTATACTCTTCTTTCACTTTTTCTGTGACGTAGTAAGTGTACGGCACTGTTTTCGTTTTAACGACAGGAACCTTCTCTGTCACTGTTTTTTCTTGTGTAACATATTCTGTCACTGTTTTTTGCACATTACGGTATCGAGTTTCTGTTTTGTATTCGGTAACGGTTCGGGAGCGTGTTTCATAGTCGGGAACGGTAACAGTGTAGTATTCCGTCGTGTAATCGGTTCTAGTCTCTGGTTTATCAACGGTGACGGTGCGGGCCCTGGTTTCAAAGACGGGGACTTGGACAGTGTAGTATTCGGTGTCATAGCGGATTCTCGTTTCTGTCTTGTATTCACCGGTGGGGATTTCTATTTCAACAGTGCGATATTTGGTTTCCGGAACAACTTGGACAACATCTCGGTATTCTGTCACTAATTCAGACACCCAATTGATGGTGTACATGTTCCCAGTTTCATCCTGAAAGATGTCTTTTCCATTGTAATTACCGACAATCGTATCCGCATGGGCTTTTTGCGTTTGAAATGGTGAAATCAAGATTCCAGAGGCAATGAACCCGGTTAAAGTCATGATATTCATCACTTTTATGAGCCCTTTTTTAACACTCTTTTTGGCCTTCATTTTCTTCACTCCTTTCCATTTTTTTGATTTTCATAGACTCATACTATTTCGTTTCATGAAGAGTACCCTCCTATTTATGATGAAATAAAAAAGACCAGAAAATACGATTTCTAGCCTCTATTTTATATCTGATATATTCCTATTTTCAAGTATTATTCATATATTCAATAATAGTTTTCTATAATAGCAATAAATCCCCCTTTTAAGGGGGATGTCATTACTTTTTCGAACTACCGTTGTCTGCCATTCCTCTATTAAGCCACTCATCAATCCAAGCATTAAACTTGTTATCCTGATTCAAGCGTAGAGTTCCATTGGCTTTTTGTTGTTGGATTTGCTGTTTTACTTCATGGTCGTATTGGTGATTTTTCAGTTTTTCCAAAAGAAGACTTTGAACCTGATTAGGGGTTTTGCCTTTGTACTCTTCAGGGGAGTCTTGGAGGTTAATAGCGGTTTCTGAATTGACCAAAAGTTCAGGGGTATAGTCCACTTTTTCAGTCCTACGAACGATGACATCGTAAGGCTCTTGTACCGTTTTCGTTGTCATCACTGTGTAAGGCTCCTGGACAGTGATGGTTTTGGTGGTAGTGTAAGGCACTTCAACGGTGTAGTTCACGGGGACTGTACGGGAGCGAGTTTCTTCATGGGAGCCGACTTGGACTTGGTAAGGTTCACTAACCGTGTAATAGGTAGTGTAAGGCACTTCAACGGCAACTTGGCGTGTTTTGGTTACATATTCTGTTACTTGTCGATAGTCGTATACAGTTTTGGTTGCTGGACGTGTACAAACAGTCTGAATATATCTCCCACAGTTATATGTCTCCATATACGTCACTGTGCGTGGTACTTGAATCGTCCTTGTTACTGGTTCTTGGTAGGTTTCAGTCCGATACTCTGTCCGGTAGGATGTAGTGGAATACTGCACATCTCGGTAGCGGGTTTCATAGTCAGGAACCGTAACCGTGTAATACTCCGTATCATAGCGGGTCCGTGTTTCTGTTTTGTACTCGGTCGTTGTGATTGTTTGCTCTACATCACGGTACTTCGTTTCCGGGACAACCGTTGTAACTTCCCGATATTCAGTCACCATTTCAGTAATCCAGTTAATCTTGTATAGATTTCCTGATTGCTCATCTTTATAGACATCCTGTCCTTTGTTTGTGCCAACAATCGTGTCCGCATAGGCTTTATGGCCTCCAGACGATACCAAGAATCCAGAAGCGATGAGACCTGTTAATGCCATGACATTTACAGCTTTAAGAAAATTTTCCTTCACTTTTTTTCCTTTCAACATTCTCACTCCTCTCTATTTCATCTGTTTTGATGCTTCGATTATTAGTAAAGAAGAAGCCTTTTATAGCTTTTTTACAATCCATGAGACCGCCACAATAGTTCCCTTATCAGGAACATTGGTTTCCGTGAAAGCGGGTTCGAAGGAGACGTTTAATTTCGCATGCTTAAAGTGGTTTGAGGCAACAATGAGGGCCTTATTGCAAGCATTGACCGCTCCCCCGCCAATACTGATTAATGTCACCTCGCCATGATCTTTTATTGCCTTAAATATAGCCCCTCCTAAACTTTTTGGATGGGTTTTGGCGCTAACTCTCATTTCCATGATCTTTCCTCCTTGATGATCGTTTTGTATATGAAACCCTTAAAAAGGGATTATAAAGAGTAGAGCTCTCTATCTAATAGTCTAATAGATAGAAAGCTTGGGTTTCTTGTATTATAGTAGAATGATTATATTACATATTTCAAGTATTATTCCGTAATTCATGAAAATATTTTTCATATTTTAACGGGAAGAATAGTTTGAAATATTATTTAGAATAGACCGTTCTTGTGGAATAGCGATCGATTGAATGTAAGTCAACATTCTTTTCTGATCCCTTCTGATAGAGAGAAAACTCTGTGGGGATGCGATAGGACTTCTTATCCCAATGGTGATGCTCTGTTTGGCGTATGCATACTGGACAAAAGGTTCTATGTAGTAAGTCACACGGTAGTAAAGGTTTTGGTCTACATAGTTCATGACCTTTTGGTAAGGAGTTTGGGGATTATGAATGTAGGCATTGGTTGTTTGACTGGACTGTTCAAACACTTGTTTTGGAAATATCACATACAAGGTGCTGTAAACGGAATTGGTTTGAGGGATGGTGAGGGATGGATTTTTAGACGCAGGCAAAGCCTTTGCCTGGGTATTTGAGGAGAAAGACACGAAAAAAAGGAGAATCACGACAAAAAATGAAATAGGAATGAACGCTTTTTTAGGCAGATACATATGAATGGACAAGAATATACACACCCTCTCGTTAATGATAGAAAAAATTTTATAAAGGAGAAGGAATCTCCCTCTCCTATTCGTTCTTACGGCTTTCCTCTACAAGCTGTTGTAGTTTCTTACCTTGAGCCTTTTTGACTTTTTTTATCCACTTCTTGGTCGTGGTCTTTGATCTGATTCTTGTTGCCTTTAAATACACCGCCACCGCCAGAGAGGAAATGTTGAACCTCTTTTACGCATTTTTGCGGAGGAATGGACATGTCAACATCTACATATTTGGATGGAACTACCACATTAAAAGATGTTCCTCTTCCGTTCCAGTTGAAGTTTCCAAAATTGGAGATCGGAAAAGCGTCTACTCGGTAAGTTCCTACGTCAGAGAAAGCAAAGTCGAATTTTAAATTGCTGCCAGACGTATTAAGGTTTGCCACTTCTACTCCTGAACCTGAAGGTGAGGAGGCTCCATTGACATTACATGGATTTTCAGCAGATGGAGAGACATAGTAGATGTACACATCCCAATACACCGTGTATTCAGGGATGACATCTGGAGGAATTGGCTTTCCAGGACCTTTGGGATCGCTGTTTTTACCGGGATTCTTATTCGTTGGTTTAGTTGAACCGGATTTTATTGAATTGTTTCCGTTGTTTTTGGAATCTTTATTAGAATTTTTGGTTGAGGGTTTATCTGTTTGTTTATCCTTATTTGGTGGGGATTTGATGGGGACTTTTTTGACTCCTGTGTGTGTGGTAGTGACCTTTTTTGTTTTAACGACAGGTACTTTTACAGTCTTTGTACCTGTTTTTTTCACTTTCACCGTTGTGTAGTAGGTGTAAGGCTTTTTGATTACTTTGGTGACGTATTTACCACCGCTTGAGGATGATTCTATTTTTGCACCCATCCATCTGCATGATGATCTTTCAAGACCACATGGTTGTGCTACCCAATGTTTGTCTACTCCGCTTTTATTAGGTACCCAAACCTTTGTTTTTACCGTTGTATAGCCTGTCTTCTTCACTTTCACATTATCATAGTAGGTATACGGTTTTTTCACGTTTTTATATGTGACAGAAGTGGTAACGATAGTGGTGGTATACTTATACTCCTGCGCTTTATATTGTTTCCCGTCTTTATCAGTAATGATTTTTGTGCTGGTTACTTTAGGCTTTGAGGTGCTAGTTTTTTTGACGGTTTTTGCAAAAGATACTGAACTGTTGGCTAGAATGAGGGAAAAAATCAGGAGAAAAGAGCCGAGGATTTTCCATTTATTCTTCACGAAACAAACCTCCTTTTGTTGAGTTATGGTGCAATTTCAAACAAACAAATGATTTCAATACTTTTATTTTATCCCATTAAATTCCTTTGTTCAAGGAAAAATACGATATACAAAAAGACAAAGAAGATTTTCCTCCTTTTAGGAAAAACAGCATATTTTTATTTGTTCAGCAATGGCTTTGACCAGCGGAACGGTAACGGAATTGCCAAATTGTTTGTATGCTTGGGAATCAGAAACCACTTGTTCCCATGCCTCCATTGGGAAACCCTGCAATCTGCCGCATTCCGTTGGAGTTAGTTTTCTGACGCGGTAACGTGCGCCCACAGCAACAAGATAGAGACCGCTGGAACCTCCTAGTCCTCCCCCTCTTGCTGTGAGAGCGGCTCCGATTCCTTGGACGGAATAGACTCGATACCCCTGCTTAAAGTTTCGGGAGAATTCCTTTCCGTCATCGAGCCATTTTTCAGACGAGATTCCACCCACAAATAGAAGGTTTCCCTCGCACCCCTCCGTCTTTTTTACAGGCTCAACGACAAGAACTTTCGGCTGCTGGTTTCCTCCCTGCATGGTGGTGAGAGTTGGAGCAATGCCGTCGATTCCATACACCCGTCTGATTGATTCAAAACCTTCATCCCCTAACATTCCTACAATATGAATGGATGGTTCAATGACTTGTGTACTTCTGGATTTTCCTTTTTCCACTTCATGAGGTGAAGTCCCTTTCGAGTAATGAGCGTCTATTGCATAGGAAACCCCGTCTTTTGTAGTCCATAGGGATTGAAGTTGTTCTGTTACATGAAGAACATCATTAGAGGAAAGGATTTGGATAGGAATGATCTCAATTCTTTGTTCCAACAATTGCTGTTCAATGGACTGGGTAGCGGTAATACAATTCGCTACATCATCAGTTCTAGGTGCGACTTCTTTTCCCCTTCTTGGGCAAAAATCTATTCCGTATTTTTGGCGGTATTCCCTTCTGATTTGTTTTGCTTCTTCTGTTCTCTGTTCGGTTAGACACCATACATCGGTGAGGATTTCAAGTACCCCTATACGGTTTTGATTCGACCCAAGTCCTTTATAGTAGCAAGCATCTAGTGTGCAGGATTGTTCAACTTCTCTTAAGCCTGATTTGCCTGACACCAATACCCCGACCACTTCTTTTTTTATGACTCCGTGATGGTCTTGAGTGGTAATTGTGAAAGACGGAGCTTCGTTTTCTTTGGCTCTCGGGCCATTTTGTCGTTTATGGATACGTTCGGGAGTTAAACAAGCATGGATTTCTTCCAGTTTAGGAAGGCGTTTCAAGGCCTGTTCGATGATTTTGGCTGCTTTTTCGTCACTGATGTAATACTTTTCATCAACAAAAGGATCTAAAACACTGGAGAGTTTAGGAATGAAATCGGATTGTTGTTTGGGGAAATCAAAGTCTTTTCGTAGAGATTTGTGAACGCCGACAACATAGTAGCGTTCCCGGTTTTGAGGAACACCCCAGAATTTGGAGTTAAAAAGCTGGGCTTGCATGGAGAAATGGCGGAGTTTGAATTCTTCTTCTAGTTGCGGGAGGTAAGTTTTTAGAGGTTTAACATTTTCAGCCAAGAGCACTTTGGGGAGTTTCTCCGGAGCGTGAATCTTACATTCATCAAGAAGTCGCATGATTTCAAAAAACAGCCCAGAACGAGTAGCGGGGCGTATCTGTTTACTTTGGCAGCTTCCGCATTGACGGATTTCAACGTATTCTTGATAGTCCATCTCTTCTTTGCAGTCTTCACAATACATCTTCATCCCCCGCCTCTGTCCGGCAAGCGAAAGGTCCTGGCATGGGAATCCAAACGTCCAAACATCGCTTTCGGGAAGGTTTTCCCATGTTAGATTTTTTATATCCTGTTGAACCACCTCACTCCCTACATTGTACAAATACGTCTGCACAGCAAATTTATCAATCTCATAGGCGGCGGCTACTTCAAACCCCGCTTGACGAAAGCCAAGGTCGATACCGCCAATGCCTGCAAAGAAACTGACGATTTTTGGTTTCTTTTGCAAACACAAAACCCCTTTCTAATCAAAATCGGTAGTTGCCTACCCATAAGAAAGTTGCTTGTTTGGAAAGGGTTACTTCTATTATAGCTAAATATTCCGATATTCTCAAATAATTCAGGTATTTATATTTTCAACAAGTATTGACCCTCTCCCCTCCCGTTTATAATTGCTCTACTCAATGGATGTTAGGAAATAGATCTTCCGTCTACGAATGACGACTAGGCGAAGGTGAATAACGACGAAGTTATGGTAGTTCATTTTTTTATATAAATAGATAACGATGTGACGAAGCCGAATGACGATGAATAAATGACAAAATTGCATAACAGGACGATGTGATGAGATATAACGAAGGCGAACAACGACGATTGTTGAGAAATAACGAAATTAAGGTAGATTTGACGAAAGATAATGACGATATGACGAGGAAACTTGTTCACGAATTGACGACGGATTGTTATAATAGAAAATGATGGGACAATCCCCAAAGAAAGGCTGCAAAGTGTGGCATTGATGCCAAAAATGGTGAAAAAATTTGCCGATATGGCGACGAAAGAAGGTGATGATATGACGGAAACCTATAAAGACCAGGATTCTTCCTACACTTATGAAAAAGTCCATTATTCTTTGTCTGAAATTGCCCGCATCATGAAAAAGCCGAGAACCACACTGAAAGAGTGGTCGGATCTCTTTAAGGAGTATTTGCCGACCACAGGGCACGGAAGAGCCATGCGATATAGAAAAGAAGCGATTGAATTGTTTCAGTTGATTGCAAAAATGAAAGAATCGAATGAACCGAATGAAGAAATTCGCAACCAGTTGGGGCAAATCGTAAAGGAAATCGTCATAACAGAAGAAGACGAATCACAAAAGCCATATATGGTCGATGTTTTTGACGGGATTAAAAGAATGGCGCAACGTTACGGCGAATTGTCGGAGAAGTACGATGAGTTGTCGGAGGATGTGGCTGACATGAAGGAAATGATAACGCAAATGGCTGTCACCATCCAGACAATTGCTAATACCGACATAAGAGGGGAAATTCAAAACATTCATCAGACCGTCAATGAGAAGATGGTTTCCATTGAAAAGAAGGTGGAAGACTATAACCAGACCATGAAAGAGTCAACGGAACAAGTTCAATCATCAGTAACGGAGCTTCAAAAAGAGCAAAAAGAAATGGCGCAAGAGGTTATTGGCACTTTAAGCAGAGTTCAAACTGAAAAAGAGAAAAAGAAGGAGAAAAAGGGTATTTTTGGTTGGTTTGGGTAAATGCAAACAAAATGTTTGCTATTCAAAAGCCAAATGCAAACAAAATGTTTACAAGTTTATAAAACATTGATACATTGTTGTTACAGCAATAGTTTAAGAGTTTGCGAGAAATGCAAACAAAGTGTTTGCTAATATCAATTAGTTGCAAACATAATGTTTGCAAGGAGAGAAAATAGGAGGAATTGGCGTGAATTATAAAAAAGTGGCAGGCGATATTGGTAACGATGGTTTAAAAATGTATCTGGGGAACCAGAAGAACAGGTTATATATTCCTAACGTCATTGCGGCAGTGGAAAAAAGGGATATTATCGACATGGAGCAGGATATTTTAAGTGGTCTTCATGTGCAAGTAGTATCAGGTGCATTAAAAAAGGGGAAAGGCTCTTTTGCAGTAGGGAAACTTGCATCGGGGTACAAAAGCAACGATGAATTAACCCCTGATAGCGAAAAATCGGAATCGGATCAGCCGATCATTGTTCTTTTAACAGGTCTTGCTTACGATGCGGCCACTTCCTTTGAACCAGTAAATGGGACGATTGAGGTAACGTATGACCTGTCAACCGGCCTTCCTTTAAATGAAGTCAAAAGAGGGAAGCGCAAAAGTTTCAAAGAGAAACTTCTCAACAATTACCATGAAGTCACATTTCTTCAAACCCCGGAACTCGAAGGAATGAAAGTAAGAATCCGCTTTGAACATGTGCTCGTCAACACCGAAGGGGTGGCGGCACTTGTGGACTTGACGACAAATGATGACGGTTCTTTACGAAACGAAGAATTGACGAAAATGGATGTTTTAATTCAGGATATTGGCGGACTTTCAACAGATGCGGCCATCATTATGAAAGATGGTTCGGTTGACAACTTGCACTCTGAAGGGATTCGGGAAGGGGTTTCTCCTTATCTTGATGAAATTAATGAAGCGGTGGAACAGGAATATAAAATGACCTATTTTAAGAGCCGGAAGGAGATTGTGGATTGTTTGACACATCCAGACTCCGAGGAAAGAGGGCATATCTGGATTAAAGGAAAAAGAACTTCTATCCAGCACATCTATAAGCCCATTTTAACTCGTCTTGCGAAAGAGGAATATAAATTGGTGAACAAGCTATGGGGAAGGGTTCGCTCGATTCGCCGCGCCTATTTAATCGGTGGAGGAGCTCTCATTCTTCGCCCTTATATCGAAAAGATTAATCAGGAACAAGACGAGTTGCCGCTTTATTTTATTGATTCGGACGATAGTATTTGGATGATAGCTAGAGCCTATTTTAAACTTCTTGAGATGTATCTTGAACAAAAAGAATTGACAGAAACAAAGTAAGGTGAGAGGGATGGTTCACTATCAAGCAGGTTCCACCATTTCCTTCCGCCTGCCCAGCGACACACCAAAAGAAATACTGGATACACTAAACAAACTGAAGCAGCAAGAGGGCAGGGGGTTCTCGCAAAGAATGATTCAATTATTCTTTCAAGCCTTATCTGAATGGGATAAGTATGAAGTTCGGGTTTCATTAGAAAACTTGACGGATGACGAAAGACGATGGCTAGACGATGATCATACCAAAGCGCTGATTCAAGCAATGATTGAAAATCTACTGCGTCACCCCAATCAAATTTTTCCCAGCTTGGCAGAATGGAGTACAGAGAAAGAAGGGGAAGAAAAAAGTTCGAGAATCCCTGCGTCAGCTGAATCGAAGCCGTTTAAGGTGGAAAGCGAACATACGAAACGATTGGCCTACCAATTGTTTGATTTTGATGACTAACAAAAAGGGACTGCATATAGCAGTCCTTTTTAGTGCAAATAGAGTTCATATACTTCTTTTCCTAGCAGTTCCAGTGTTTTTTTGTTTAACCGCACCTTAAAGGTTTGGGCTTCAAGTATCCTTTTCTGTTCATCATAGAATATGACATCTGTGATTCCATTTTCTTGGGAGAGATGCCACTTTAGGGTTTTGGCATGTCCCAAGTGTTTGACTTTGATATACAAAACTTGCCTTCCGGTTAAAACCGTTCTTATGGATTCTACAATGAGTTTTGGATGTTGTTCTTTTGTATCCCATTCCACTTTTCCTTTCACAAGGAGTGGGGTAAACGGTTTGATGTTCTCTTTTACCTCTTCATAGGTTTTCGGAAAGAGAACCACTTCCATTTCACTTGTCTGATCTTCAAGCGTACCAAACGCCATGCGCCTTCCTTTTTTGGTGACAATTTGTTTAATGTTGGTGAAGATTCCGCCAATCGTGACAAATTCTTTGTCGTGGGTGCTGTCCAGTTCCGCAATCGAATGAGTGGTAAACGGCAAAACAATATCCTCACATGCATCCATCGGGTGTCCGCTTAAGACAATCTCAAGGACTCGTTTTTCCTCCTTGAACAATTTCATAGCAGGAGGGTCTGCTTCATATTCCAAAGGCGTTGCCCCAATCATGCCTAGTTCGAAAAAGGACATTTGCCCCTGCTTTTCCCATTCCTGATGTTCTCTTGCTAAATCTAAAAGGTCGGACAAATGGTGAAGAAGCGTTCCGCGGTTTCCTAAATGATCACATGCCCCAGCATATATTAGATTTTCCCATGATTGTTTTGAATAATAATGGGAGGGGATATGTTTCAAATAGTCTTCCAGCGTCTCAAAATCAGGAGAATCTTGAATAGCTTTCGCAAGGTGAACTCCGACATTTCGGACTCCTTTCAGACCAAAACGAATACCAAGACACCCGTTTGACAGCTTCTCCACCGAGAAGACATCCCGCGAATGCATTAAACTTGGAGGGAGAATTGGAATATCCATCCGTTTGCATTCTGCTAAAATGCTGGATAGTTTGTCTGAATCCCCGATCGCAACGGTAAGGTTGGCGGCCATGAACTCAACCGGAAAGTGAGCTTTTAAGTAAGCTGTATCGTAACTGATTACGGCATAGGCAGCGGCGTGGGATTTATTAAAGCCGTAATTAGCAAACCGAACGATGAGATCATAGATTTCGTTTGCTACTTGTTCGTCAATACCGTTTGCAACTGCCCGAGGGACAAAGTTGTTCCGCTCTTGGTCGATCAGTTCTTTCTTCTTTTTTCCAACGGCGCGCCGAAGGACATCTGCTTGACCAAGTGTGTATCCGCAGAGCTGTTGGGCAAGCTGCATGATTTGTTCTTGGTAGACGAGAATTCCCTGTGTACTGGTTAAAATCGGTTTCATGATGGGATGGAGGACTTCAAAAGAGCCTCTCTCTTTGTTCTTGATGTAATCGGGGATGAATTCCATTGGACCTGGCCGGTATAAGGCAAGAACCGCCACGATGTCGTCAAACGAGGTCGGTTTCATATTCCGCAAGGTCTTCTTCATTCCCTCTGATTCCAACTGAAAAACACGCCCGGTGGCACCCTTTTGCAAAAGATCAAATGTTTTTTGATCTCGCCAAGGGATGTCATTCACCGTCAACTTTCGTCCGGTGGTCTCCAAAATGTTTTGGAATGTATAGTCTTCAACGGTCAATGTTTTTAATCCCAAAAAGTCCATTTTAAGGAGTCCGACTTGCTCGATTTCCGACATATCCCATTGGGTAATCATGACGCCATCCTCTTCCTTTAACGGGACGTAAGATTGAACAGGAAGACGGCTGATCACGATGCCTGCCGCATGAACAGAAGTATGTCTTGGTAGACCCTCCAAGATTTCTCCGATTTCAAACAGTTTGGCAATACGATCATCACTTGAGATTTTCTCCTGAAAAAAAGGAAGTTGTTTGGCTTCCGAAAGCGATTCATCGACAATTTCTTTTGACAATTCAGCAGTCTCATGAAAGGAAAGACCCAAAACTCTGCCAATATCTCGTAAAACGGTCTTGGTTCCCATTGTTCCGAAGGTGATGATTTGAGCAACCCTGTCAGCCCCGTATTTTTTCTGAACGTAGGCAACCATTTCTTCCCTCCGGTGATCTGCAAAATCTATATCAATATCCGGCATGGAAATTCTCTCCGGATTTAGGAACCGTTCAAAGAGAAGGTCATGTTCAATCGGGTCTAATCGGTCCGTAATCTCCAAACAGTAAGACACCAAACTTCCTGCAGCTGAACCCCGTCCAGGTCCTACCGAAATGTGAGCAACGTGTTTAGCATAGTGAATGAAGTCCCAAACAATGAGAAAATAGGCAGGAAACCCCATTTTCTTGATGATGTCAATTTCATATTTCAGTCGTTCCTTGTATTCAGGCTTGGGGACAGGAAAACGCTTTTTAAAGCCCTCCCATGCTTGGTATTCGAAATAGGATTCCACAGTATGTCCATTGGGGACGGGAAAATCGGGCAGTCTTCGCTCGGTTGGAATTTGAACTCCTTCGCAGCGTTTGGCAATACGAACCGTGTTTTCCAACGCCTCTTGAAACAGTTTAAATTTTCGGTGCATCGTTTCGGGAGAAGTAAAGTAAAATTCATTGGAATATTGGGTGTACTGTTCCCAAAACGGAGGAGTGTCACCTTGAAGTTGATTAAATACCGAACGGGCGTAAGCGTGTTCCTTTAACAGGTAATGAATGTCGTTTGTGGCAACATAGGAAAGGTCGAACCGCTGTTTGATTTCTTCTACAAAGGAGTGGAATTGACCAAAAAGCAAATCATGTTCTTCCGGAAGCCCATGATAGGCAATCTCCAAAAAGAAGTTGTCCTTGCTAAAAAGGGAAACATATTGTTCTGCTATTTGAAAGGCTTTAACTCGTTTATTTTGCAGTAATGCTTGAAAGATTTCACCGGATACGCCGCCTGAAAGAGCAATTAGCCCTTTTGTGAAAAAAGAAAGTTCTTCTTTAGTGACTTGAGGAAGATTCTTCTTTTTCCCCTTACTGTTTGCATAGGTGACAAGTTTCACCAAATTGGTGTAACCGTCTTGGGTTTCCGCAAGCAGAATAAGAGGGAATCCATCTACAATCACGTTTACCCCAAAAATAGGCGCAATTCCTTCTTTCTTACAGGCTCCTTGAAACCGAAACGCTCCGTACATATTGTGGTGGTCCGTTAAGGCGAGATGTGTCATCCCAAACTCTTTTGCCTTTTTTACGGCCTCCTCGATCCGAACGGTGGAATCTTGCAGACTGTAAGCACTTTGCATTCGTAAATGAACAAATTCCATTCCTTGTTCCTCCTTCTTTTCGAATCATTATTTTTAATTCTAATTCCATTATAACATAATTATTCCTTTGTTCATAATAGTTAGGAAAAATTAGACTTGGATTTTACCAAGTCATTTTAACGTTGCCTATTTAATAGTATTTTTTATCACAACGCTTGCTTGTCGTTTAATCCATCCTGTAATTCCTTCAAGTAGGAAGCCTGTTCAAATGTAGGCAGTCTCTCTGCCCATTTTAGCAAAGAAATACACCGACTGTTAATTTCCGTCATCTTGTCTGGAATGGTTCCCGCTTTGATTTCACAAAGAATTTCTAGTTGTTCGGTCACATCTTTTGGGTCTTCTTCTTTAAAAGGATAATGAATGATGATGGAGAAGAATCCATCCGGTAAATCTGTCACGTCTGGTACTTCATCACAGCCAAATAAGAATACAATCTGGATAATAGGCATTTCCTCGTACCAATGACCGCCGCAACTAAACATGGTTTCGTAGCCTTTTCTTCGCAATTCCATGACGGTTGGAGCAATTACATCGTCTAGTTCTACAACTGAACCTTGTTTACAGTAAGGGCAAGGGCTTTCATCCATGTTAATTGAATGTTTTGCACATTCTATAAACGTATATAAATCTAATTGTTTTTCGCAACGTAAACAAACATACATTTGAAGATCTCCTTATGCTCTTTTTTTTGGTTTTAATCCAAGTCTTTTTGCCGTATCTTCCCCTCCGCGCACCAGGCGCTCCATCTGGGCTTGCGTCAGGTTAGAGTTCTTTTTAGGTTTGGATTTTGTTTTTTTCCACATGTTTCTCTCTCTCCTTTAAAAGGTTCTCTTATTGTTATGATAGTCTTCCCACTTTTTTGTTCTAGTAAACATGCTATCTCATATAAATAAAGCAGGGACGTAATCCCAGAGTCCCTAGCTTCTTTTAGCAGGGAAAAGTGAATCTAAAAATGGAAAAAAATAGTGTTCTAGTTTTGTCCGTCTTAAATAGAAGGGTAGGGTCATATAGTGGAGAACAAGATACGAAAAAGGAAAGTGAGAAGCGATAAAAAAAGAGAAGTTCGTCCGCATATTTCAACCAATCATCGCCTGTGGGTACACCGGCTTTCAAGAATTCTGGACAAGCCCGAAGGGGATACCGGGGTCATGCTTGTGATAGAGGCGCTTACCAGTTCTTCTTGCATGGAGTTTTTTCAATCCTATTTTAGAAGGCCATACCAATTGAATCGAACCACCTTTTTTCCGGCGAACAGGCAAGAATCGCTTGAAGTGTTTTTGCTCATACAAGGGGAAAGGGATCGATTTAAAATGAAATTCACACAAAAACAGATCGCAAATGTGGAGGAATTTCAATATGCACTTGGAACACCATATCTTGCCCATGCGGTGTATGCTTTGCTGAAATTTGCTCTCATGGATGATGATACCATCCAAACAATTGCACCCCATGTGGAGCCTGGGTTGATTCGCAGAATCCCCAATTTAAAAATGAGGGCAGACCAGAAGAAGAGAACAATCTCCAACCAAAACGGCTGGAGCATTTTGAAATAGGAGGAGAAGGCATTGGCTCTGTTTGAAAAGGCAATAGATATGGTGCTAGATGCGATGGATTGGATAGAGGATAAACGAAAAAACCGAACCATGGTCGTGAAACTGTCAAGAAGTGATCATCATAAGTTACAGTTGATTGCGGATGATTTGAATGAATATGTGCAGAGCAACTTTGATATCACTCCCGAATTTGTGGCGACAAGAGTCCTTGAAGTGTTTGTCGAACAAGCCTACGGGGATTCTGTAAAAAAAGTGACCAGGCGCATTATGAGTGATTTTCTAGATTAAATAAAAAAACCACGCCCCTTTACACCCCAAAAGGATGGAAAAGGGATTCGTGGCTTGTTTTTATTGGCTGCCTTTGTCGCTTTCATAGTTTGCTCGATTTTGACTTTCCTGTTCCCGTTTGTTGTTTTCAAAGGCTTCAGCATTTCTCTGCTTGTTGACTTCAAAATCTGTCGAATTTTGTCGCTCCTGTTCTTTCGTGTCGGCTGCAAAGTCGTCAGCATATTTTATTTTTCCTTGGTGATTTCCTCCTAATTGGTCAATCTGTGCATGCTGACCTTTTCGAAGTTCTTCACGGAGCCTTTTCTCTTTATTGATTTGATTTTTTCTTTCTTCGATACCTTGATAGAACTTGTCCTGTTTGGCATTGGTGTCGTCATGGTTTTTTATGCTATCGAGTATCCCTTGACCGCTGCCTTTTGAATTATTCACTTGACCGGTTGCACGGCCTTCCAGTGTACTTTTTTGATTTTTTCCAGTTTGATTAAGGAAGCCCATCAAAGAATTGGCATCTTTATACAACTTATTCCTGTTACGGTTCGACTGTTCTTTTAAGGTAAGCGTCTTTTTCTGCTTCCCGCTCGTCAGATCAAAAGAGGAGGATCCTTTCGTTCCGGCTACTGTCATCGAAACCTTACTTGCTAACTGCCTTCTCATTTCTTTGATGTTCTCGTCGATCGTCTTATTCGTTAATGGATTAGGATTGGATACTTTTGCTAAAACAATTGGAAGGGTCTGAAGATTTTGAGTGAGAGAGTCTTTAATTGGAACTAATTCCGGAGGGAGTGTGGGACCGGCGATGTTGTCGATTGTGGCGGCATCTTCTTTTTGGGCCTCATCCATTTTTTGAAGGGCTTTTTCTTCTGTCTCGACGGCTTTATGAAGCGTTTCAACGGCTCGCTCGTCTTTTCCTTGGTCAATCAATTGATTCGCTTCAGCCACCCGTTCAGCGGAATAGCTGGCTAAAAGTTTAGCTTCCTTGATGGGATTGACGGTCAAAGCCAAATGGATATCCTCTAATAGTCTGTCGGCAAAGTAAAAGAAATCTCCAGGAACCAACCCTGCCTCTTCTGTAAGCACTATGTCGGATTCGTCTGCCAATTTCTTTGCGGATGCAGCTGGGGCAAATACAAACGAAATAGTAAGCACTCCGACTAAAAGGCTTGAAAGGAATGTTTGTTTCTTTTTCAACATTTTCACCTCCTATGGATTCAGTGCTTTGATTATTCAATTATACAGTAAATATTCATATATTCACAATATATAAAAATAAAAAAGGCCCCTAGATTAGAACAGCCCTAATAGAATTCATTTACTTATGTTAACTTTAATAACAAAGATGATTGATAGTATAACTACTGTAATTGCATAGATTACGCCTAAAATATTTCCAACTAACTCTATGAATAGTGATAATCCAAGCGTTAATAAACCAATTATAACGCAAAAAATCCCTCCGTCTCTTGCAAGTTTTTTCTTATCACCTTTAAATTCACTGTCTTGATAACCAGCAATAAGCCATAATTTTTGTTTTTTCCATATAAGATATCCAACAATAAAGAAAATGGCACTTACGGCTATGCCACCAAGCATACGCATACACCTCCTAAATAATTCGTTTATTTACTTTTATATGGATACGTTCTTAACAAGTTGCAGGTTTCATCTGTTATGATCTATGCAATTTTTGCACCCATAAAGGGGCGTGTCTACTTCCTACCTATGCCCTAAAACCTCTTTTACATGAATGTACAAGGCTGGCGGAGAATCAGGGTAGGCTTTCTTTTCTTCCAACAGTTTTTGGATGAGATTCTTTACATCATCCGAAAGAACCGTACTGCCGCAAGTGGAACAAACTTGATAGGGTGTTTCTGTCAAAAAAATCTCAATTCCATCCTTTTTAAAAGAAAGATTCCCCCATTCTTCTTTTCTTAAGGATCCACATTTTTTACATGTTTTCATGTTTTCCCCCCTCAAACATGTTTTTTGAATCTATAAAAACACATCATTAATTTTATTCCGTTTTTTTTCATCATATCATACTTTCTTATATTTGTGTAGGATAATGCCAAATAATTCCGTTATTCTCTAGAAAACTAGGAAAAGGAGAAATTTTCCCCATAATTATTTATTAAACTATTACACTAAAAGGATCATACATAAGGGGGGAGAGAAACTCTCCTAAACTAATCATCGAGGAAATTAAGTTTTTTAAACTGATACTCTTTGCGAAGGGTTTTTAGATTCTCTTCAAAGTATTGAAGGGAAGGGAAGTAAACGGTGACGAACTTGAATTTTCCTGGAGCAACAGCCATCACAACATGAATAATTTTGTTGGTCTTTGTTTTTCCGTAAAATACACGAATTTCATCCGTATTCAGCTTACCTCCATTCAAGGCATAGGTTCCTACTGCGTGCCCTTGGATGATTTCGGCCGTACCATTTTTGAAAATGGAATATACTTCTCCAACTTCCAATTCTCGCTCTTTTAAAGAATCCAAAAAGTGATTCGTGAAGATTACATGCTTGCGATTCCGAATCTGAAAGCAGATATCCTGAAGTTCACGTTCCCATTTCTCTCGATTGTGTAAATGGTTTCTTTTGGTCATAAGGCATTACCTCCTTCTTTGGTTTATTAAGTTTGGCGAATAAAACAGGGAGTGATTTCAATCAAAAAAAAGAAAACCGCCAAACTTTAAGAGTGGTTGGCTCTTAATGGAGAGTTGAATGCCTTTCTATGAGTCAATCGAAAGGTTCAGGACCTCTATTTCCATTAAAACTCTTTTTTTGATAGAAATCAAGTTTTTATTCATATATGAACAAATTATATACTTATATTATAAAGATTCCGTTATTCAAAGTCTATGTTTTTATTACTTTATTTTAAATATTCGCTGTTTATTCCTTTATTCATGTTTGACATCAATCTATTAGACATTATAAAATTATAGTAGAATCGTAGCAAATTGACAAAAAAGGTAAAATTTACGAAAAAGAAGGGGGAATATAGTAATGTTTAAAATTAGCACCAAGTTGTTTTTAGTTTTCACTTTAATTTTTAGCCTTCTATCGTTTTCGGGATTTGAGGAAAGAACGTATGCTAAAACTTCATCCAGTTACTCAACCGTAAATTACTACGTCATGTATAAGGTAAAACATGGAGATACTCTTTCCAAGATTGCAAAAAAGTTTAAAGTCAGTTTGACAGCTTTGAAGAAATCCAATCCAAAATACGCCAAGAAAAAAGTGCGGGCTGGTGTAACTATCAAGATACCAAAACAGAAAAAAGTATTGGTGAAACCAACAAAGAAAGAACCAGAGAAAAAGCAGCCAACGAAAAAGCCATCCAATAAAACATCTGAAAAAAAACCAGTTTCAGGACCATCATCCACGTTTAAAAATCCATCTAAATTTAACGTGAACAATGTAGTATGTTTTAAAGGGAAGGTAGAGGCTTATTACATTAATAAGCAAAATGTAGCATTTGTGAGCTGCACGCCTACTTGGACAAAATCAAAACTGATGGCTTTAGATGCTGACTTTCAAGGGAATGCAATTGGTGAAGAGATTACGGCTTTAAGCATGGTTGTTCTCACCTCTTATTCACCTTCTCAAGCAGGGGATATAACCTTAAGTTTTGAGGAAGAAAAAGGGCGCCCCACTAAATTGATTGGGAATCGTGTCATTAATTTGTACAATGCGGATGTCAACGATCAAGTTGTCAACATGGCGTTCACACTTTCTCATGAATATGGGCATCTTTTTACAACCTATTGGCTTGCGAAGAAGGAAAGACGATATGCAGAGGATCGAACGAATGGTTGGGCAAAGGCAAGAATGTTGAGTGCTTATCCCGTTCTTTGGTCAGATGTTAAAAGGTCGTGGACTCACTACTGGGACCCTTCTGAAATTATGGCCGATGATTACGCTCATTTGTTCGGATCGCCTGTGGCAAGAAAGAACATCCAGTATGTAGATCAAATGAAGCCTTTCGATGTCTCCCTATCCGGTGTCATTGAAAATCAGCAGATTCCTTCTGTTGAAAGCACCAAGATCCGTGAGTACTGGACGAAACTGGCAGGGTTGAAAATTTCAAATCCAACGCCTTTAAAAGCCCCGGAAATTACAGGAATTACGCCATTTACTGTTTACGGAATAACCTTGTATAAGATTCAGTTCACACCTGTTCATAACTCGAATCACCCGACGGTTCAATACTTTGCAAAATGGTCAGATCAAACAGAGCCTGATGCGGCATATTCTTCCAGTCAAACGCCTATTGTGAAGAATCAGTCGAGTGTATCTTTTGAAGCGAAGGATGAAGGAGAATACGTTGTGACTCCTGCAATGCCAGAAGGTAAAGCTGCCATAAGAGTATACGCCTATGATCCAAACACCAAGCAATTTACCTATTCAGAGGCAAAATGGTTTGATTTTTCAAATCCGAATAAACCTGTCGCCATTAAAAATCAGTTTAAATACTAAAAAAAAGGTAGTCCGAAGGACTACTTTTTTATTGTCTTATCGGTAGTTGGTTTTCTGCTCTGTAAGTACCTCCGTAAAATGGAGGAGAGTGGCGTCTCTTTTTGGGTAGAAAAGGGGACACCATTTTTGCACATGCGCTGGCGATGATAAAAGCGATGAGTCCGCTTCCCAAGAACCATTTCGCCAAGAAAAATACGAAAAACCACAAACATGTTCGGATGAAGAACCTCTTTCCCATTCCTATGATGATGCTGAACAGGCTTGCTACAAGCACAATCCAAAACCACGGAGAATGAAGTTTAACCAACAATAGGCTTAAGGAAAAATAGAGAATCCCTTGCACTAGCAAAAATGTTTGCACAAAAAATGGCGACAAAGATTTAAACCCTTTAAACATCCCGGTTCACTTCCTTTCCCTTCATGCGAAAGAGACATGTATCCAAAGTGAGGAAGATTTTTTGTTGCCGCTCGTTGATTTTCACCAAGACCCTCTCTCTTTTGAAGACCTTTTTAGACAACTCTAATTGCTCTTCAAAATAGGGAAGATTTTTGCGGGAGATGTAGCGGGTTTTGATTTTGCCAGTTTTCTCATCACGCCACTGAAGGTGAGGGTATGGTCCATGTTCGTTACGAGTACCGCCACAAGTGCTGCAATTTTTCTTATGGCAGCATATTTTTTTCATAACGATTGTACCCTCCATCCGTTCTTTAACCTTGTCGCGAAGAGTTGGAAGATCTGACAAGATGGTTTGTTTCAAGCTCTCAAGACTTTCGTATTTCTTGCTCAAGTGTTCAATTTGGTGAATCAATTCCTTTGAAATCTCCTTTATTACCATTCTAATTCCCCCTTTTTTTACGTATCCATTTCCTTTATCTTCATGAACAGTCTGGTTGATACTTTTATTTTATTCCAATATTCATGTAAAACTCAATATATTTGTAAAATATTACGTTATTCATTGACAAATAAGAGAGACTTTATATAAAATATAGACAGAAACAGCAAATCCCGTCTATTTGGCTGCCAACTAAATAGATGGGAGGTTGTAGGCCTATCAACCAGAAAGAATTCTTTTCTCTGAAAAGTTGGTCACTCATTAGGAGAAATCGAATTCTACATCTGTTCATTCCAGAAACTCCCTTTTGAAAAGTTGGTCACTCATTAGAAAGGGAATGAGGAAGGAACGGAATCAACCCTCTTCTTTTGTGGACAGTTGGTTACTTTGAAGCAAAAGAGGGGGCATATTCACATTCCCCATTAAGGCGGTTTTACCGCCTCTTATACGCGACTTTTTTAGGCGTCTTTTAAAAACATACGACAACCATCTCGAAAATCATCATTCAATCAAACACCCCATCTTCTTTGGATGGGTCATAGCTGATTGGTGATGTTTATCGTTCTCACGCGACGCATACGAACGAAGAATTGGCTAGGAGATCGTTTTGTGGCCGAGTTCTTATTTTTAAACTCACTCTCAAAACAACATCAGAATCTCCCCCTTTATCGTTTTGAGCAATCAAAACATTTTTGAAAGAAGTTGAGGTGTGAAACAAGTGAATATGTCCTGGAAGAAAAGATTATTGATTACATCCATCTGCCTTTTATCCCTTGTTGGTTGTGACAAAGAAACCCCGAAAGACAAACCCTCTTCCTCTCACCATACTGTCGAAAAAAAATCAAGTGATAAGCAAGCGGTTGTAACAGCTAAAAAATCTGTTCAAATCATGAAAAATCGAGTGAAGTATTTTAACGGGCTTACTCCATATATACAGAAAATAAACAATGACACGATTTATTTTGTGGAAGCGATTGTACTGTTTGCTTCAGAAGACCTTTCGTATGAGGATGCGAGAGGAAGAGTTTCGAAGTATGTATCAGATTTCGGATATGAACTAAAAAAAATTCAAGAGAAAGGAAAATCTCTTCCTCCTGACCAAGAAATCAAAAAGTACCATCAAAAGCTGGTTTCCTCACTGGAAAGCCTTCATGCTACCATGTTGAAAGGAAACAGAGCGATGGGTGTGAGTATAAACGGTGTTGACGAACAGCTTTTAAAAGAAGTGGCCCAAGAATTGAAGGTGAACCACCAAAATTTAACAAACCTAAACAAAGAAGGGGAGAGAATACTGAAGGGGCTATAACAGCCCTTTTCTTGTGAAAAGGTAATAAATAACGTGATAAATATTGAATAACGGAATAATTTATGTTAAAATGGTATTGGTAATAAATCATAACACTTTTTCATAATAAGGAGGAATTTGAATGAAATGGAACAAAAGAATCATGGCGCTTATTGTCGGTGCAAGTGTGGCTGGGGTCGCGTTAATGGGGGCAGCAAGTGCGAACGCCTCGGTTTTAAAAATGCAAAAAGCGGTTGATGTCCCCGGAAAGGTACAATACCTCGCCCCAACCTTGGAAGTTGAAAAAGGCGGTACTCCAGGAGTTCCCTCTAGCGGCCAATCCAGATTAAAACAAATCATTCACCCATAATCCCCTCTGATTTTACATTCCCTAACATATCAAGTATCAAAAAAAGAGAACGGAACCTGTTCTCTTTTTTGACTATATCAAGAAACTCTTTCACTCCGAAGTAAGGACAGAATGACGAATGTGATTTTGTTTAGAAAAGGTCAGGCGCGATTTGAGAGTCGCAGTGGCACTTGAGAGGTAGGGCAAGTGCGGAAAGGGTTTCTTTTTCTAATTCCTTTATGCCTTGTTGGAAAGACACACCATCTTTCAAGTAGCCAACAGGGATTTAAAGGGGGATATGAATATGTTTGTCAAAAGCCATTTGGGGCGCGCCTACATTACAGAAAGCAATGGCCGCTACCGAGTAGAATTGTTGGATCGCCGTGTCGTTTGTTTTGGGGATTCGTTGTCCATTCAACATGGCCGTCTTCTATTGGAAGAAAAAAGGGTTGTTACCTTGTTGCTTGAACAAGTGACGATCATCCCTGCTATTTCATTAACCTTACAGAAGGTGGTCGGACGATGAACATTGACATCATCAAAGAAAAACTAAACATACTCACTCTTGCCTCAAGTGTCACTTCCCTGCAAAAATCTGGCCGTTCTTACAAAGGTCTTTGCCCTTTTCACTCTGAAAAGACACCATCCTTTTATGTATGGCCAAGCACAAACACGTTTAAATGTTTTGGCTGTGGAAAGTCCGGCTCAAGCCTGGATATGTATATGCATATCCACGGAATGTCATTTTCCGAAGCCGTTTCTTTCTGGGAAAGAGAGTTGGGACTTATCTCGAATGATTCGCCAAAACCTAAACGCTATTGCCCATTAAAATCACAGGATTTTCAAAATCTTTCCTTGCATCCGAAAAGCATGCGCGCATTATATGAGGAAGATCGAGAAGGATATTATTTTGTGTTGGGCAATAAAATTCGTGAAAAATGGTTAATCTGGACCAATATGCTCTCTACAATACCGAATGGTCCAAAAGAAATGAAAGAGGTCATCCAAACCTGGAAAGATTACTATTGGAATCTCTGGTTTGAAGCGGTAGTCAAAGATAAGGAAAAATGGCGTACTTCTCATGCTTCCTAAATCTTACAGAAAAGGTGGGATTCAATTGGAATTCATTCATTCTTTAGCAACTGTTGGGGTGGAGGAGGTCTATGATGAAGAACGATTCCTCGCTGAACAAGCCTTCCGAAAACGTCTTTCCTTGGAACATCTTTCTTTTGAGGAAGATTGGAACCTTCGCGATGAATTGGAGAAAAGAGAGTTCGTTTCGTAGCTCTCTTCCTTCTTTATGCATTTTATAGAATATATTGATATTATATGAATAACGTTATATAATTTGAATGTCCCCTATTTTAATATACTAAAGCGAATAAGAAGGAGAGATGTTGGTATGTTAAACAAAGTCATTTTAATCGGAAGAGCGACAAAGGATGCGGATCTTAAATTTACCTCGAATGGAACCGCCGTTGCGAATTTCTCAATTGCTGTTAGGAGAAACTACAAAAATCAACAAGGCGAATATGACACCGACTTTTTTGATATTACAGCGTTCCGTGGATTAGGTGAATCTCTCGGAAATCATTTAAAAAAAGGTCGTCTTGTCAGTGTAGAAGCAAGACTTCAACAAAGTTCCTATGAAAATTCGGAGGGAAGAACAGTTCGCGTCATCGACTTGGTTGCTGACGAAGTCACATACCTTGACAAACCGAAAGAGCAAAATTAGTTCGAGTGAGAAGTCGCTTTTTAGCGATTTCTTTTTATGGGGAAGAAAGAATCGTCTTTCTTCTTTTTTGTTCTCCTCATTTTTTAAAAGAAAGGGTGAAGCCGTGAAAACAAGTACCTTGTTTCATCAAATCCGCATAAAATATCCTGTTCGTTGGGGGCTTTCCTTTATTTTACTATTGGAAATGACCTTCATTGGGATCAAGCTTTTCCGAGGATCCCAAGTTAACTACATATGGGAATCCATTGAAATCATGATTCTGATGTGGGGAATTCTTTTTTGGGAGAATCCAGAAGACTCTCAACAAGAATTGAAGCAAGCCCTAAAGAAGAAAGAATTTGTCCTCTTTTATCAACCGAAGATTGATGTGAAAACCAAACAAATCGTTGGTATGGAAGCCCTCATCCGCTGGCATCACCCGAAAAAAGGGTTACTTTCCCCGATTGAATTCATTCCGCTTGCAGAAAAAACCGGCCTCATTGTCCCGATTGGAAATTGGGCGCTGAAAGAAGCCTGCTGGCAGAACATCAAATGGCAACAGGAAGGCCATCCCCCCTTGAGGGTTGCAGTCAATATCTCGCCGAAACAATTAGCCCCAGATCTTGTCCAAACCATTAAAGATATTTTAGAAGAAACAGGCCTTTCCTCTGAATGCTTGGAAATAGAGGTAACAGAAGGGATGTTGATCGAGTTAAAAGACTCCACCAAAACGATCATTGAAGAAATACGAAAATTGGGGGTGACTGTATCCCTGGATGACTTTGGAACGGGGTATTCCAATATTCAATACTTGCAATCCTTCCATGTAGACAGCTTAAAAATTGACCGATCTTTCATCCAAAATATTGAAACAAGCCCCATTAATCAACGATTAGCTGAAATCATCACCCAGATGGCTCACTCTTTGAATCTATCAGTTGTAGCGGAGGGAGTCGAAACAAAGGAACAGTATGATTTCTTGCAAAGCATCCATTGCGATGAAATTCAAGGATATTACGTTGGAAAACCGGCTTCAGTAAAAGAGTTTTCCACTCTATTCTTCAGCCAAACAAGACCATAAAAAAGATCCCCTTTAAGCGGGAATCTTTTTTTGTGTTTTGAATCCATGCAGAAAAACAATGGTTTGCGCAACATTTTCTTCCATAGAGAATTGTTCGATTTGTACTCCACGGTCTGTAAAGATGAGAGAGGTAATTGTTTGAAACGAATTGAGCGCTTTCACAAAATCGTAAGCAGGAATATCCAGAATATCCGAGTCCCCCATGAAAAAAGGGGAAGTCGTCGAACAAAGTTCTGTATATTCTTCTTGCTTGTATGTGGCAAGTGCGGTAATCCGAAACACATCTTCATCTTGTTCCGCTTTAAAGTTTAGTCGGATGTCAGGGTACTCCAAATGGTGCAAATCCCGATATTTCTTCAAATTTTCAAGCAGCACCTTCTCAAACGGCTTTTTCTTCACAGGGTTCAAATGGAATCGCGTTTCTCTTGTTTTATCAGGCAGACGAACTGGAGGATAGAATCCTGTTTTTCCTTTGATGAATACTTGATGATGTTCGTGTTCGTACAGACCTAATCCGTTATCCTCTAACAGCAGGAGTGCTTTTTTAAATGCAGAAGCCATCTTCACCAGCAGATTAAAGACGGAGGATGGAAACACCATGGGAGACAACAAAGTACCAAACTTGTCCCCAAACCATTCAAAACTCGAAAAATACACACCATTTGTCTGCGAGAAGCGAAAGCCTTCTTCTGTTCCCTGGAGGAACACTTCATTCCGCCAAGACTGGAGCGCACGTATTTCAGGGAAGACGGTTAAAGGTTTGAGGCCTTCCGCAAAAGTTTTCCCGTTTACCTCAATCGGGGTGATAGTGGCTTTTGAATGAGGGAAGGGGACTCCACTCTCAAGCGGAACGGTAAGCCCATTTTCCTGCGAGAGGCTATCTTTTGTTAAAACGATGTCCCACTTTGCCTTTGTTTGTTTTAGCGCCTTCTTTAAAGAAGAAAACGTGTAAGAATTCCTTTTTTCTAGTTCTGTCGCGTGTACTTCCCATTTGACTTCAAAAAGAGGGTGGGATATTTCAACCATGACCGTTTCCGCAGTATGTGGAAGAAACGTCACAATAGCATCTTTTCCATCCTTCATAGAAGGAATGGCATCCAAAAGGTCGGATAATTCCCTTTTTTGCACCTTCATCGTCTTAAACCTCCTTTTTATTGAAGAGCCAGCAATTCGGAAATGAGTTTGGATGCTTCCTTTTTGGTGATATGCTGGAGATTGATGTTCGTCCGGTTATGTTTTTTTGTTAGATACAAAAGGAATTTTATCTGTTTAGGTGTCGCTGCATCGTAGTTCGTTTTTTGGTTGGATGCGGCAGCTTGATTTTTGGGTGGAAGAAATTCAGGGGTCACTTCTTCTTCAAACAGATAGGCTTGATCTTTGTATCGCTCCAGATACTCGTTGACATGGACAATAAAGAGAAGATTCATGTCATGAATTTTCTCCATCATCCATTTGGGATGTTTGCAGTCTTCAAGCCAACAGGTTGTTAATTCTTCCGTTGTAAGATTGTTCTGAAATTCGGGGTTATGGGTGTGAACCCATTTTAAGTAGCTGGACAAGTGAGTTCTCATTTGAATCTGTTGATCTTCGGGTAAAAAATCAAACAACATGTTGAAATCCTCCTTTTAAGAGTAATAATGAGAGACTCCTTCTCACCAATCAATTCCAAGGCATCGAATAAAACAAGTAAAACAAAGAGAGGGAAACCCTCTCTTATTCGTCCTCGTCGTCAAAGAAACTGGCAGCGAGCCGATTGTGAAACTCATGATCCACGTAGAACTCTTCCTCTGTTTCTTGCTTTTGTTTCACCGAGGGTAAAGAGTGAGCGGAAAAGGAAAGGTATTCGTGAGGGGATTGTATCAAACGAAACAGCAGCGCCCCCAACACTTCTTTTGTTTCAGGCAAAGCGAGCCAGGATTTCTCGTTGTCAGTTAAGGAAGAGGGTAGATGGATGGTGACAGGCTCAATATTTTCCTGTTTCGTCCGAAAAGAATGAATGACAAGTTGAGCGATGGTTTTACCTAACACTCCTTTTTCCTTGCATTCATTCAGCCATTGGATGACCTCATTTGGGGTATCTATCGGCAGACGAAACGAAAGAACTTGTCCTTTTGCAATTGGTTTAGTCATTAGGCTGAACGCTTTCTGTTTAAATACATGCGGAGAAGTTTGAAGTAAGCCTTGCAAATCATCCATACACTTTCTTCCGGTTTAACAAATCGAAGCGGAAACTTTTCCTCCTGCCCGTTTAGTTTTTCAATGTAAGGTTTTAAAATGACGCTACCTCCGCCAATCAAATAGGCGACACGGATATGAGGCACTTGATTCCACATTTTGCGGATTAACTTGTATTCTTCTTTGGCTAGTGTCATGAGAACCTCATCTACAATGAATTGAATAGATTCTCGTCTCCCTTTGACCCAAATGACCCCACGCTCTTCTGCATCGGGATGGATGATGGTCTCCACCAATTGTCGACGGCTTCTGAAGCGGTAGCCAAACTTTCTTTCTACCCGTTTGATGATGTCATCGAGGTAAGGGGAGACTCCTTCATTGATTCCTTCTGAATGAAGGTTATCTACGGAACCGTCAGGGTTAATGATGGCAGAATCCGTTGAAAGTCCGCCAATATCGTGAATGAGAGACGTAATTTTGATCAGATCCTCATTTTTGATGGAGCCGTTATCATTGGTGGTTAAGTCAATCATGGCCGCATGGCCTTCTGTATTGACCAAGACTTCTTCCAAGGTAATCTGAACTTCTTTCCCTGCTACTTCCGGTACATCCAAAAACCGGACGATATGAGTGGCGCTCTTTAGTTTTTCTTTGAATTCCTTCCTTTTTCCTTTTTGTTTCGCTTCATCAAGTGGAAGACCGGTGGAAAGATGGTAATGGGCTTCAATGAGGCCGTTTTTCTCTGGAAAGTTTAACACAGCATCATAGGCAAGGGTCGTCAAGAGGAGAATGAGGGATTGATCGTTGTTGGATTTTTCGCTGTCAGAGGTAAGTTCATCATTGTTCGGGTATCCAGTAGCAAGATTCCCGACGGCATAGCATCCTTTTTCTTTCTTTAAAGCAGAAGAAGTGATTTCTACATGCAGGCCGTCTAACATGTTTTTCTCCAGCTCTACATAGTCACGGGATGCACCTATTTCAGCGATGACGTTTGGAATGTAAATCAAGTTGGTTCCATTAAAGGCTTTGACGGCATCATTTCCAATATCCACAGCAGCAAGTCTTACTTTTTGCAAAACAATTCCTCCTTTTAAATGGTACACAAAAGGTATACATTTTTTGGGGTAACAAAGAAAAAAAGTATACGTTGTGTCTACGTTAGCTGCAAAAGAAAGAGCTGGTCTTTTCAGCTCCATAAGACGTTTTGTTTGCTAAAAATCGTTGTACGTCTTATTCAAATATGGATTCGTCAACGGGTTCTCCTTCAGAAATGATCGCTTCTATTTCGATTTCCCATTCGTTTTCATTTACTTGAAGAATTCTTCCTGTTACTACATCGCCTGGTTGTAGCGATCTGAATTTATGAATATTTGAAATGGAAAATACAGTCAACGTGTCCATTTCTATGACTTCGTATATTCGATCTTCATTATTGAGCCGATAAACCTTAAAGGTTTTAGACATGTCTTATTCCCCCTTCTTCCTTCGAATAATGAAATCTTTAAACTAATATAAGTTTATCATGAATAACGTTATAATACAAGAAAATAAGATGTTTATTAAGAATAAATAAATTAATTGTTTTTTAAATCCCGCCTTCCTTTCAGTGGATTCTTCTATGTTCATTTAAAAATCAGGGCTTTAGCTGGATAAATGGAGGGGAAATCTCTTGTAATCCTGAATTATCACGATTTTAATAAGATTTTATAGGAATTTCCCTATCTTCCTTGGGGCGGGCAGCGGCTGGTTAAAATGAATTGGGGAAGAAGTAGAAAGGGTAAGAATGCGTAAGAAAAAACAGAAAAGAGAAAGAAAAAAGGCTCAAAAACCTTCAAAAATCGCAAAAAAAAAGGATTATAGGGAAATAGTCGGGAGTTTGCCTGTGAACGCTCCGAAGTTTTGAGGATGATAGATTATTCTATAAGAAGGAATAGTGGAATCCAGAAAAGAAAGGGCTTCCATTCTCTTTGTTTAAAACATTAAAACAGGGAGGCCTGTACCCAGCCTTCTTTGTAAACTGGAAAATATTAGTGTTCTAGTTTTGTCCGTCTTAAATAGAAGGGTAGGGCGTTTTATTATCTCCAGAGGGGGAACAGAGCAAGAAGAGAAGACTTTAAAAATAATTGAATTTATAATGAATTACGTAATATAATTGCTGTATAGTAATCCTTTAAAGGTAAGCATTTCTATTCAAAACACTATCTAGCAGGAAGGAAGAGAGTGGTGAAAAAGATTTTTGTACCAGATACAAATGTATTAGTTCATGATCCTAAAAGCCTGTTCTCCTTTGAAGATAACGATTGCGTAATTCTGCCGCCGGTCCTGGATGAAATGGATCGCATGAAAGGGAGGGGAGGAAGCGCCGGCTATTCTGCACAGGAGTTTTGGAAATCCCTTGAAGATCTCATGGAACCAATTGAACCCGAAATTCATTCGGACGGGACTAGCTGTATGACCATTACACTTCCGTCAGGAGGAAGAGTCTTGGTATATGACCATCCGAAGATCCGCAAGATGTATTGTGATGACTATCTATTAAAATGGGTAAAAGAACATGAAGGCTCGATTCTGGTGACAAGAGACCGGCCGCTTCGCATCAGAGCAAAAATGAACAACATTCCAAAAGCTGACTACTTAAATGACCGTGTGACAAAGATCTATTCAGGCTTTCGAGAGTTGCTGGTGAGTGATAAGGACATCTGTCGATTTTACCAAAAAGGATTCCTTGAAGCCCCGGAAGATGCTTTCCCTCATCAGTTGTTTCAGCTCGTGAATGATACAAATTTCAAGCAGACCGCCCTATCCATCTATAAACGCGGAAAACTACTCCCTCTTCATCCTTGTCCGGAAATGCCAATCAAACCGAGAAATCGCGCACAACAAATGGCTCTATCTCTACTTTTTGATCCTGACATTAAACTTGTTACCCTCATTGGCGGTGCGGGTTCTGGAAAAACACTGCTTTCCCTTCTTGCTGGACGCAAGCAGACGAAAAACGGAGACTTTCGCTCTATGCTTCTGACCCGCCCCCTTTCCCCTCTTGGAAAAGACGTAGGGTACCTGCCGGGGGAGAAGAAAGAAAAGCTGCTGCCATGGATGGGGCCTTTCATTGACAATTACCGGAAAATTGAGCAAAAAAAAGGGGAATACCAGACCCCCGCTCAATTGTATGAAAGGATGACGGAAGACGGGTACATTGAAATCGAAGCGATTACCTATATTAGAGGACGTACTCTCTATGAACAATTCATCATCGTGGATGAAGCGCAAAACTTAACCCCCCATGAAGCAAAAGCCATCTTAACCCGCGTTGGGGAAGGCTCCAAAATCATCTTGGCTGGAGACCCCACCGATAATCAGATCGACAATCCCTTCCTTACTCCCTATTCCAACGGTCTAGTATACACAGCTGAACGCATGAAACACAGCACGCTTTCTGCACACTTGCAGTTTGAAAAAACAGAACGTTCGTCTTTGGTAGAAGAAATCGTTCAAAGATTGTAATGAAAGAACACAGAAAGGAAAGAACAACATGTCTGTAAAAACCATCCTAACACCTGAAATATTTAGTCAATCATTAAAAAATGGCTTATCCGTTGAAGCCGTTGTCAAAGGAATCTGCTCCCGATCGAGAGGGTATCAGCTATTGAAGGAATATGAGCGGGACCATCCGGAATTATTTCCGAAAAAGAAAACTATCACAAAAGAAGAACTGTCCCGCCAGTTGGAACGATCAACCCTTCAAGAGACCGCCCAATTTTTTTCTGTTTCAGTCAATACACTGAAATCTCGTATGAAGCAGTTTGGTCTAAAAAAAAGAACTATTAAAAACATTCTCACCCCGGAAGTGGTTCAGGAATTGGTTAAAACGAAATCAGACCAAGAAATTGCGGATGAATTCCATTGTTCCATCCATACGGTCATGAAAATTCGCTATGACCATCACATCTATCGCAGGAAAGAAAGGAGGGATTGAATGAAAAAATGGATAGCTGGCGGCGTTCTTTTAGCCATGTCGATTTCCTTGCTAGGCGGTTGTTCAGAACAGCTCCGGTACGGAGAGCAGATCAACAGCCAAAACGTCATTGATACCAGCCGTACACAAGATGAAGTAGTGGCAGATATTTTGCGAAATGCTAACCCCATCATGAGCATTCTCATGAACGGAGAAACGAACACCTTCAGCGAGGCCCAACTTGAATCAATGCTAACAACAGAAATGGAACGAACACAAAAAGCAATCAATAAACTGGAACAGTACCGCCAACCGGACAGTTTGAATAGAGAGACCAAGCAAACCTTCCAGGCGCTTGTAAATTACAAATCCGCCCTATTGTTTTTGCGAGAAAGAGTAAAAAAAGGAGAACCTGCGGATGCAGAAGTGAAACAACTGGTAGAAGCGATCAATATTTTGCAATCCTCTCATTTTGTTAAGCCGTAAAAGAAGAGAGAGCGTCTCTCTTCTTTTGTTATTATTTAAAAATATAAGTGTTACTAATATTTTTCTTGATTAATTTTGAATAACGTTATATTATAAGAATATAGTGATAGTTATCAAAAATTCGACAATGTAGGAGTGTTTTTACATGGGAGAAACAATAATATTGGCACATTCTATTCAATTGAATGAGGGAAGACGAAAAACTACAAACAATCTTGTCTCGTTTCAAAATGCACGAATACCAAGACAACGGGATCGCCTGATTAACAAACTGATTCAACTTGGATGGAGCACGTGGGAAGACGACGGGGATATTTTCTTCGCTAAACATTTGCTGAATCCACTAACTCAAAAACGAAACACAATCTTGCAAATCGTGAGTTCGCCTCATATCGGCACAGGGCTTTACCTAATTAAAACAAGCAGGAATAAGTTTTGCATTCGGGAAGTCTATAATGCAAAAGCAAAGGAAAAACAAATAAAACTACTTTGCTACGAACTGGATGCATTTCCTGTTGAAAGTAACGCTGTTTTTGCCACAGTTGAGGAAATGGGGAAAGAATCGTTTTTCGAGTTTCTTTTGGATCGTGGGTTTCTCACACAGGAAGAACTGACGTTTTTTGAAACAGATAAAAACAAACGAAAAAAACTCGCCTCATCACTCCCTCATATCATTCTTGAAGAGTTGTCAGGGGATAACATGCCTGGACAGTTTGAAGGACTCATATAGCACGAAAAACCCCAATTGATTGGGGTTTTTTCTGTGTTTTTTGAAGGGTTACATATATTCTTTATTGAAAACGGGAATTTTTATCCTAAATCATTGAATTTTTTTGTATAACCATCTATAATATGAATATATGAATAAAAATATAAAAACCAGAAAAAAATGAACATATTGCGCTTGGTTAAAATAAACGAAAAAGGAAGGGAGAAGTTATGCCAGCTATTAAACGGAATACCCCAACCATTTCAGTAAAAAAAATATTAAAATTATCCCCTAAAGAGATTTCAAAGGTGCATCCAGACAATTTTGTACCCATACGAGCGAAGGACATAGCACATTTTACAGAAGAACAAATTTTAGCCTTTACACCTGAACAAATTAAAACATTAAGACCTATTTCGTTTAGTGAAGTGGATATCAAAGTATTAGAGAAATTATTGAATCATTTAGAACAAACCATTCCGAACGAACCTTATGATAGAGTGGTTAAAAAAGTAATCAATCCCCAAGGAAAAGAAGTAGAACGTGCGTTTTATGGGGCAAAAGAAACCATTCGTCTTGCTATTCCAAAAGCAAAAAAAATGCAGGAAGAGAAAAGAAAATGGGAAAAACTCCGCCAGCAAGACGGCCTGATCACAAGAGATCACATACTCGCCGATGTGGTAGCAGCGAAACTAGACATTTCCGTTCGTTTTCTATATATGTTGTCAGAACCAAGAGTAGATAATGAAACAGGGGAAACCATTCCCGCAGAAATCATCATTCAAAAGGAATCGAATAAGTTAGTCTGCTTAAAACAGTCGGTGATTGATTATTTAAACCGCCAAAGAGTCCCTGGAGCAAAATTAGATGAATATGGGAATCCTATTTTGCAACCAAAGGAACTTGATAAGGCAAAACCAAATTTAAAAAATTATGTGCCTGTCGACTTAAAGCCGTTGACAGACATTCCTATATTATATTCGGTTGAACATTTCGCCGAAAGATTGGAGATGAATGCCAGAAGTTTTATCCGCAACTGCAATCTAGGACAATATGATCATTTCCGCATTGGAAGTGTCCTAAAAATGAGTGAAGAAGACTTTGAACGCTCCATTAAGCGCCGGACAGAAGTGGCAATCAAGGCGTCCGAATCCAAAGGCAGAAAACCAAGAGTGGAAAAATTGGTTTCAAACGGAGAGTAATGTATTATGGGGCGGATTTCCCTGTTCCGCCCGTTTTCTTTTTCTTTGTATCCCACCTTTTTTAATCCTTCTTTCTTTTCTTGTATTTCCTATCTTTTTTTCTTTTCATTGTTTCTTAAACTTTTCTAAATTTTATTCACCATTCCCTCTTTTCTCTTTTTATGGGGCATGCCCCCGTCTTTTCATTCCTCTACAAAGGAGAGATTCCATGCAAAAAGCATTTTTTCGCCATCGTACGAAATTAAGCGTCATCGTCGTTTTCACCCTAGCTATTTCCCTCGTGCTTTCAGCCTGCGACACTAAAGAAGACCCCAATTTAAAACCATTTGCTAAAGAGTACACAGAAAATCTCATGAAAGGAAACTGGTCCAGGGTTGCAAAAGACTCTACAGGAGAACAGTTGAGTGTATTTCTTCTGTTAAGTGATCAGTTATCTCAAACGGAGTTTACCTCTGACGTGCGATTGGTCAAAGTTTTGAAAACGACTATGATCGATGACACGACTGCCACCGCCCTTGTGCATGTAGTACGGGATATGGAAGTTGAGAAATACGGACGTATCACTGATGACAGGCAAATCCTGTTGTCGCTGCAAAAGGTGGATAAAGACTGGAAAGTGTACAGAACGGATGTTGTGTTTGAGAAGTAAAATGAACCACAAAAACATACGAAAAAAAGGAGAGGTAAAAAATGGCAAAATGTAATTCAGTATTCTTGTTAGGTTCCCTATGTAGTGATGTAGATTTTCGGATTCTGCCTAAAAGCGGGGTCAGCTATGCCAAATATCAATTGGCCATCAACCGGGATAAAGGAAAAGGCACCGATTACCCGTGGGTATGCAGTTTTGGAAAGCAAGCCGAGTCGGATGCCGTTCATTTAAGAAAATCGAGCCAATGCCTTGTACGCGGCAGAATTCAGACAAGAGAGTTCAAGCAACCCCTCCATTGCCCCAACTGTCAACATGAATGGGAAAAAGAATCAGTAGCGACGGAAGTCGTGGCGGATAATGTCGAATATCTAAACAATTGTTACTTTCCTGAACAGGAAGAAAAAGAGGTCAATTAAGGAATTCCCCTCCTATTTTCGGGGGGTTCCTTTTATTTTATATTTTTGAATAATGGAATTTCGATAGAATATCATGATAAAATAAAAGGGGATATCATCATGGTCAAAGGAATTGCGATAGACCCCGGTACTCGGGATATTGGGTATTGCTATTTTAATTGGATGAAAGAAGATAGCCTGCTTGTTTTAGGGGAGTCTGGCATCATCCGAATCAAGCATTCACTTGATCTTGAGTTTCGGCTCCATATTCTTTTTTACCGCATTCAAGAATTGGTAACGGATATGGAAGTACTTGTCACCGAAAATAGTTTTTCAAATCCAAAATACCCATCAGGTATAACTGTAAGGGAAGGTTTGGGGGTCATTAAAGTTGCGGCTGTCGAAAAGCATGTTCCGATTCACTTGCTCCGGCCTGAAGATTCGAAACTGGCTATGGTGGGGAAGAGGACAGCAAGCAAATTGGAACTCGCAAAAGCTATTGAAGAGGCAGGAATCCCGCTTCCGAGCCCCGCTGAAGTGCTCATTCAAAAGAAGAAGGACCATTTAACGGATGCAATTGGCATGGTTATTGCCTATTGTTTTAAAGAAAAAGCGACTGTCACCATTTACAGTGAGAAAGGAGAGAAACTATGTCCTTGTTTAGAAAAAAAGAGGAATGGGATTGGGAAGTCGATACCGAAAACTACGAAAATTGGGATGAGTACGAACACAGTCCCAGCCAAAAAGAAGGCTATGAAGAAGGAGTCTTCAACGGGGAAGCGAAAGAAGGAGGAATCTCATATCCCACCCTCTTTTTCCTCATAGGGCTTATTTTGTATGCGGGATTTCTCGTACTTGGTATTTTTACAACCGATTACAAAGATGGAAAAGCCTATGTAGTCAATGCAGATGTAAGGCAGGAACGTGCCTATATCGACCGTTTGACTCCTTTTTACAATGTTGTCATTAACACGCCCGACGCCGTTGAATCATTAGAGAATAATACCTCCAACTCCATCGACCTCATTTACAAATTGACCAAATTGAAAGATGCAATTTCTTCCATGCAAAAAGAAATAAAAACAACAAAAGCCCCTGAAGTTTACACTGCCTACCAGCAGTATCTCATTGAATTGTCTGATGAAGAAACCGCGCTGCTTCAATCTGTCATTGCCTATCACCAAGACCCAAACCAAGACCGAATGCCGGAAATACAAGAACAACTGGACAACGTTCATGACGGGATTCAAAATGTCAAAAATCAAATGAACGATATTCAAAAGCGTTTAATTCGTAACCAACAATAGAAAGGAGGACATTCATGGCCTTTTTTGGAAGAAAAGAAGACCTTACCCCAGCAAAAAGCGAAACCATTTTTTTGGAGAATCACGCCAAAACACTTGAATTGAACATCATGAAATTGGAAGAGCAAATGAATCAAACAAGACAACTTGCGGAAGGGTACAGGGCGGATGCGAGAAAACATATGAGTGAGCTGCAACGAGTTGCGCAAACCATTTGTGATAATGACTTTGCAAAGGAACAGTTAGGAGGTAAAAACCGAATCCTTTCCCTCTCCAGTTTTGAACTGGCCAATTTCATCATCGACAACTGGAAAAAACAAAGGCAGGAAGCCATCAACCTCATCATTGAACTGCAAAAATCGTTAAAACGGAAAGAAGGCGAATACCGTGACCTGGAAGCGCAGCTTGAGAGAGTGTTAACCGAACAACGGGATGCCGCAAGAGAAAATCAGGAATATCCTTCTTTTGACTCTCCTTTGCACGAAGAAATCAAGAATATGGAACCAAGTGAAATTCTATCGCCTGCTCCTGAAAAAGATTTGAAATTGCCTGTAGCAGATGATATTGTCAAGGTAGTAAAACAGTCCACAACCCTTGCCCCACCTAGCCCTGCTCCTGTTGCTTCCACTCATGAAGACCACACTTACCGCACACCAAAGACCCATCTTGTATTAATGGATGATATTGAAAAACAAATGAATGACCTCTCATGGAGCATTCTTGAGGGAATTGGAAAAGAGGGATTAAGTGAATCTAAAGAGATCGCCAATTTTGTGAAAGACCGATTTGGAGATTTCAGCCAATCCCAATTTACGACTGCTCTCAATGGATTAAAGACCAATCTGATTGTTGCAGAGGATAAAGTCAACACTGGTTGGCGCTGGTTTTTTGCTTTTCATTTGACGGACCTCGGCCTTCAACTCTTCCAAAAACGCTTTAAAAAGCCCGCAGTTTTGTGTGAAAAACACGTGCTCCGCAAGGAAAATGCCACATGGGATCATGGTTACACGATCAAAGATACAGCCACTCTCATGGAAATGATGGGATATAAAGACATTACCTATTCAAGAAGTGACAACGAAATCAAATTGTCGAATGGAAAAACGTGGATTCCAGATATCACGGCTTACGATACCCTTTCCAATAAGAAGGTCTATGTGGAAGTAGAACTTGGCCACCACACTCAAAAAGAGTTTAACGAAAAAATGGATAAGGCAAGACAAGTAGCGCATGAACTTCGGTTTGTCACGAATGCCAAACAATCCATGGAAACAATCGTTCAACAATTTTCTCGATGGAAGTTGGAAAAATCCAAACAAGGGAACCCCGTTAAGAACTTTGATGTCTATATCACAACTACGAAAAAACTATCAGATAAAGATTGGGGCAATCATTACCCTTCCTAATGGGGAAGGGGTACTTTTTTAAAAAGGAGGGAGTGTCATGGAGTTTTTAGGGAATTTGTTTTCTTCGATAGGAGCCATTCATGTCAATGCTGCCATTACGATTTGGACATTTCTCGTTAACAATTTGACCATGCTTTTGGTCATTGGTGTGGTGACATACCTTTTTAGTGAAGAAATCAAACAGCATGAACATGAATTTGTTCAGGATAAACGCCGCTTAATGTAAGAAAGGAGGAAGACGAATGAATGAAAAGGGACTTTTGATCCATAAGCATTTTACGCCTAAACTGTATCTGGCGCTAAAAAACTTGTTCATCTATATTGCCCTCATCGGTCTATGGGTATGGACAGTCAATATGTATGCAGTATTTGGAACAGGATGGATTAAGTTTGCGGTAGCACTCATGTGGGTTGCTGGAGCGATTGCTGTTTGGGGGATTCCAGAAGAACGGGAGCAGACGATTAAAGAAACCAAATGGGCGGTATTTGGATACGTTCTTTTCCTTGTTCTTTACCGGCTGGTCATTGTGAAGTTTAGCCAATTTTCCCCTGATCAGGTAGGAGTGTCTCTTGGGGTAAATGTTCCGGTAGCAAGCGCAACAAGCGCTCTCGGGTTTGCGCAAAACATTCTCATGATTGTTTCGATTCTCACTCCCGTCGGTTTTTGTCTATGGGTAGGCCAGAAGTTTAAGGTCAACCAAGGACGGAAGAAGAAAGACGAAGCATTCTCAAAGTACAAGGGAATAAGAAGGAATCCTTAAGAAATCATTAAGATTTGAGAATGGTTTGCCATGAAGAGTTTATCTCTTCAAACATTCACGATATAAAATAAATGTTTAAAATGAGCCTATTTTGACAATGATAAAGGAGGAAGAAAAAATTCATGTCCGTACTGGAATTGTTGCAACAACAAGGGAACAAACAGGACTTTCACGACATGGAAGTTGTTCACTCCAATGTAGAATATTCCTCTTCTGGAAGTCTAAACTATCTTTTGTTTGAAATGAAGACAAAAGATGGGAACGGAGATTTTGTCACATTGTACAAAGCGATCAAACTCCACCGTTTGATTCGTGTCCCCAAAAATGCCAAGCAGTTAAAGTCACTCATGGATATGCAAGGTGATGTCATAACCGGGCTATACCGGTCAGATGTCAATTTTGTGCAAATCATAGCGAACATTTTACGCCCAAAACCTATCGGTCTTTTGTTTGTTTACGGAATCCAGTCAGTATCAACGGAATCTATGGAAGATGCCAAAAGAAAAGCAGACATTGACTTCTCTGCTTTAACTCGTGTTTTTGGCGGTACGTTCAGGACGATGGAAATGCGGGTTCCTACCTATGAAGAGATGGAATGGCTGCGTCAAAAAATGCATTCGATGAAACATATTCAGGCTGTTCGCGGTCTTCCCAAGCCCAGAAAGTCAGCCGGGGATATGAATAACTCATCGGGTATGGGGTCAACAGGAAATGCGGATTCAGAGGAACAGACGGAGGAATTCATAGCTGGCATGACCGACTTTGAATATGTAGCGCTGTTAATGGCCACCCCAATCGAGGAAGAGGTCTTGGAAAAATGGTTGACCGCAACCAGTAAAGACCAAACCCGTTGGGAAGGACTTGCTACTGGTTCAAAGGGGCTTAACTTCGGGCTTTCCCTGCCAATGATGTATATGGCTAATATTGGAGCATCGGAAGGTTGGAATTCAGGTTTTAACCAAGGAATTTCCGACTCCCACAGCGATTCTACATCCCTAACTACCTCACATGGGGTTACAAGCGGAATTACTCATTCTGCGGGGACTACGGTAAGTGATGGGGTGACGGTAAGCGACGGGATTTCCTCCAATATGGGACAATCCATTGGAACGTCTGAAGGGGTAAGTGAATCGGATGGAACGAGTACATCCCATGGAACGGGTACCAACATGTCAACCTCTGAAACTGATACACAAGGCACAAGCCAAACACAAACTCACGGAACAAGTTGGAGTGAAAGTGACGGGACGAGCCGCACGGTAACAGACGGCACTAGTCATACTGTAACCGACGGAACCAGTACGACAACGACAACCGGCAAAAGCCACTCTGTTTCAGATGGTACGTCTCACTCGACCACAAAAGGTACAAGCACAACCACCACAGACGGGACGACCAAAACAACAGGAACCAATTGGTCAGAATCCGACAGCAGAAGCCAAACAACAGGCACCAGCCACTCGACTTCAAGAGGAACTTCCTGGTCAAACTCAAGCAGTTCTTCTTCAACAGTTTCTACTGGAACAAGTGACAGTACCAATACATCCCATTCTACAGGAACCAACGATACTCACTCTGATAGTAGAGGTTCTGGCACATCTCATAGCCGAGGAGGATCCGTGAGTGTAAACGTAGGGATTCCTGGTGTTGCGAGCGGTGGAGGAAGTTACTCCGAGAATTCCGGGACTTCCACTAGCAGGGGAACGTCAGATTCACATGGGGTGAGCGAAAGCACCTCCACAGGTTCTGGCCACTCCACAAATGCAAGCAGTTCCACCAGCCACTCCAGTTCTTCCTCAAGAGGCGGAAGTTACGGCACCACGGATACTACAAGTCATTCTACCACAACAGGACATACAACCAGTCATGGAGGAAGTGAATCGACAAGTAAAAGCCATAGCGTTTCTAAAGGAGTAAGTAATAGCGTAACGTCGGGTACCAGTCATACTGTTACAAATGGAACCAGCAGCAGTGTCTCTCATGGTACTTCTCACTCTGTTTCTCAAGGTGCTTCCCACTCTGTTTCAGAAGGAACCTCTCACACTTCTACAAGAGGCGGAAGCGAGTCTACTTCTATTGGGGCAAGTCAGTCTAAATCGTTCGGCCAATCTAAAGGGACTAGCGAAAATTGGGGGACTGGCACCAGTCAATCTTTTGGTAGAACCCAAGGATCTTCTTTAGGAGATTCCTTCTCTGAAGGGGCAAACCACTCCATAAGCAATTCCCACTCTGTATCCGGCAGTCAATCTGTTTCTAAATCCCTTTCCGAGAGCGATTCAGTCTCCAAAGGAAAATCGCATAGCGATGGATGGGGTACTAGCAAAGGACAATCCCAAGGATTCTCCGGAGCTGTTAATTCCGGTGCCGCGGGTACAATGGGGATTGGTCCTAGTGTTTCTTGGTCAAAGACGTATCAATGGAAAGACATCGAAGTGCAAAATATCATCCAGCTCCTTGATTTTCAACGAAACCGCCTGTTTACTGCTACTAACGGTCAAGGTGCTTTCTATGTAGATTTCTTCATCGCAACGGAAAATGAAAAGGCGAAATCCGCAGCAACCGCCCTTGCAACAAGCGCTTGGATGAATGACGCCGCTCTTGTGTCTCCACTTCAAGTCCTATCACTTGACCCTCATGAAGAAAAACATCTTCTCTATCACATGAATGCCTTCTCTCCATGCCTGACCAAAGAAGGAATTCCCGGTCAACTAGAATCTTACAAATTCTCCACGGTTCTTCTAGCGGATGAGCTGGCAGCATTCTCACATCCACCAAGAATTTCTGAAGGTGGTTTGTATGCAGAGGTGGACGACATGCCAGTGCTTGCTGTTCCATCCAACCGTCAAGACGGTGAGATCTATGTCGGGAACATTCTCTCTGGTGAGCGGTATTCTCCTGAAAGAGGGTATGAAACCGAGTTCCAATTTAGGATCCGAAGTGATGAAATCATGCATGCCTTCTTCCAAGGCGGTTCTCGTTCAGGGAAGACCGTAGCAGCCACTCGTGTCATAGCGGAACTTGCTAACAATGTAAGACGAGGTCCGTACAAAAAACGAATGCGAATCATTGCCATGGATCCGAAAAAGGACTGGCGGATTCTATCCAGGTTTGTTGAGCCGGAGCGGTTCCGTTTCTACTCGCTTGCGGATCCAAGTTTCTGTCCGATTAAACTGAACCTCGCCCGCATTCCAAAAGGAGTTTATACGGAGCGGTACATGAACTCGATTGTGGAAGTGTTCTGCCGGTCGTATGGGCTCGGGGAACGCGGTAAGCAAATCCTGACCCGTGCCTTCTACGAAGAATACACAAAAGCGGGATGTTTCCAGGGTGACGGAAAAAAGTTTGCCAACGAAAGAAGCGCGAATGTCACGCTTGCCACGATTTACAGGAATTTAGAAGCTAAACGACAAGAAATGGACGACCCGAAAGCGAAAGTGAAGTACGGAAATGATGCACGTGATGCTTTTACACGTGTCATGGACCGTATGGAATCCTTTGGCCGGGTAGGAGCGATTAACTATCAGATGTTCTGTAATGAAGGCGGTATGAGTATTGATGAACTTTTAGGCGCCGATGATGTTGTGGTTTTGGAGTCTTACGGGCTTGAGTCCACCACCCGCTCGTTTGTATTTGGACTTGTGACAAGTGCGATCTATCAATACTGTGTCCACAACGGGGGCTTTGTGAAACCTCGTGAACAGTACGAAACCATTTTGGTCATTGAAGAAGCAAACGAAGTCTTAATTGGTCAGGATTCCTCCAGCGGGGATGGAAATGGCGGCGGTTTGTCGGGACCATCTGAATTTGAGCGGATTCTCGATCAGGCAGCAGGAAATGGATTGTTCATTTGGGCGATTACGCAAAAAATCTCTATGCTTCCAACCTCCATCATCGCCAACTGCGGTCTGGTGTTTGGTGGACGCACAAAGATTCCAGACGACATAAATGTTGTCGTCAGACAGATTGGCCGTGAAGAAAGATACGATGACCGGCCATTGGTTAAGTTTTTCCCAAGGTGCCCAACTGGCTGGTTTGCCATTCAAACGTCACGTACATTCGACTTCAAAGATGCCGAGCCTGCCTGGGTAAAAGTAGAACGTCTCGCCATAGATCCACCTGAAGATGACCAATTGCAATTGTTGGTTGAGTTGGGTGAACTCGAACGAGCAAAGAAAAAAATGCTAAATCACTAACCCCCTCTTTGAAGGGGGCTTTTTTATGGGTAAATTCCGTAAACTCGTTGAAAAATTTCTATTTATCTGTATAAATACTTGAATAACGTAATAAAATAAGATATACTTAAAGTATCATTTGATTGTTCTCCTTTCCTATATCGTGAAAAATTCTATCTTTTGGGAGTGAAGGTGCGGAAACCCTTCTCTCTTGATCATCGCCATCAGTCTTTGCTGGTGGCTTTTTTCTTTTTACAATCACCCCCTAATTCAAGATTGCCAACATGGACATCAATTCCCCTACGTCATTTTCAATTCACAAACACAGCCGCAGGCTGAATTTCAGTAGGCCTTTATAACCAGCGGAAAACATTCTTATCTTTTAAAGATAAACAAAAAGCAGGGTTGATCCATGTGATGAAAAACATGGCAAGGCTAAAGACGGCATCTACACTAAAGGGTGAGCCGAAAAATAGAGATCAACTTCTTTTTTAATTGCCCGAACACATGCAAAAGGAAGCACTAGCTATCTGTAAATCCTCTTTTTCGGAGGATTTCGTTTATTATGTAAATTTTATGAGGTAAATTCCTTTTTTATTATGAATATACGTGTTAAAATGGAATAAATGAATAATAAAGGAGGTCAATCATGTCTTTAACTGTTAACACGACAGAGCAGCCTATTGATGTTACCTTTGAAAAAATGGAACTTGTGGTGGAAAATCAGTCATATGGGCTTGTCAATGCCACCATAAAGCATGCAAAGGATATGGTAACAGTCTCTTCAGGAAGGCGCATCATTCACGAACAAATCTTTTTTTCAAAAGAAATCTTTTTCTTTCTAAAAGGGAGTTCCCGTACACTCGCCCCTTTAACATCAGAAAATCCCCCTCAATCCTTCTGGTTGAAAGACCCAACGAATGAAAGCCTGTCTATTTTCATCAAACACTCTCACATTTCAATTATCCCAAACGGAGTCCGGATCATCGCAAAGGATGAGAATTGCAGTATAGGAGCAAAGCTTTCCGTTGCTTAAAAGTATAAGAAACAAAGAAACCAGAAAATAATTCATGGATTCATACTTTAAAAGTTTTTCTCTATTTTAGTAGAAAAAAAGAAAAGGATAGTGCTATAATGTATTCATGTATGTTAAAAATATAACGATATTCATAAATTAAAAGGAGAGATTTTTTGCATGGCAGTTAAAAACAAGACAAATAGTAAGGGATTCAAGTTGTCAATGCCTGTTTTAGCGATTGTGGTTCTTGGGGTTCTCACCGCTATTGGGGTATTCAGTTTAGTCTCGAAAGCTAAAGTGGATGTATTGGTTCCCAAATCACCAATTGAAGCCAGAACCAAGGTCACAGCAAGCATGTTTACTTACAAAACTATTGATAAAGCATCTGCACCAAGAGGAGCGATTGTAAGAGGACAAGAAAATCAACTGGAAAACCGCTTGTCTGCCGGTCTTTTAGTACCAGATGTGCCGGTCGTTGCCTCCCAATTTCTTGGTGAAGACTCCAAAACGTCCTTAACGGCCAGAGTGCCAGATGGAAAGGTCATTGTAAGCCTTCCGACCGATCCTGTCAAAGGGGTTTCATCCACTATCACCACCAACGATAAAGTCAACATTTACTCCACCATTTCAAATGATGCCCTCGGAACTGAAACCAAACTCATTTTCCAAAACGTCCAAATTGTGGATTTGCAAAAGAACAATAAGGCTTTAACAGCCATCACGATCGCCGTTACGCCAAAGGAAGCAGAGGAACTTCTCTATGCCCAAACAGCGGGAGATATTCATTTTGCAGTTGTCCCATATAACTACAAGGAAGTGACCACAGATGGAATGAATGACAATCAATTCATCAAAAAGAATGTTAACAACGGAGGGGCATTAAGCGGTATTAAAATTGTAAGTCCTAGCGATAACAATGATAAAAATGAAAAGAAGTAAAAAGAATCATCAACGATAAAGAACATTCATAAAGAAGGAGGAAAAACATGAACTCAAAAATCCACATTCTATTGGTTGACGAAGATTTTCATTGGACAGAAGACTTACATCGAGTGTTTGCACTTGAACCATCATTAAAACTAATTGGAACCTCCGACACAATGAGTGACGGTCTCCAAAAAATGGAAATGATGAAACCTGATTTAATCATTGTAAACATGGAATTGCCGGATGGGGATGGCGCTTCATTCATCCAGCAAGCCAAAAAAACGAATCCAAACCTGATTTTTGTGGCTGAAATCAATAACAACGACCCAGTGTTGTATCAACAAGCCCAACGTGCGGGAGCGCATTCAGTCTTGTCAAAGAGTTCGGTCACAACAGGAGAGATCATTCAAATTGTTCGTAAAGTGTTTGAAGAAGCAAGGGGACAGCGGATTTCCCAACAAACCTCTAAAGTACAAACTCCGCAAATCAATCCGGATCAACCACAACCGATTCCGCAACCTTACCAACAAGGAAATATGCTGGGAGGAATGCCAATGAATCAAGAACGACCACAAGGCTTTCCTCAACAGCCCTTCTTTACTCCTCAAGGAGGAGGGTTCCAACAAGGCTATCAAGGAGGTCAGCCAAATGGCTATCCGTACCAGCCATCTCCATTCCCACCGCAACAAGGGTATGGTCAAGCCTCACAAGGGCTTGGGCAAAATCCGTATCAAGGATTCCCGCAAGGAGCATCCACTTCTGGAGAGCCACCCTATCCAACTCAATCATTCCCGCAACATCAAGGAATGGCACCATTTTCTCCTGCTAATCAAAAACAACCTCAAGTTACCACATCCGCTGCCCGTATCCGCACATCTGTCATTGCGATTAATTCACCAAAGGGAGGAGTCGGGAAGAGTTCCTTTTCAAAAGAGCTTGCCTGTGCTTTTGCATTAGCTAAAATTCCAACTGCCCCAGGACTTCCTCCAGAACGGCTCAAGGTGTGTTTGGTAGATATGGATTTAGATTACGGGAATATTGCGAGCATGCTTCGGTTGAACCCAATTCCCAATATTTCCAGTTGGGCGGATGACATCAACGACAAACTCCGTAAAGGGGGAGAAAAGCAAAAATTACTCTATGCTCCAGACCAATTCATGCCATATCTCCTCACACATGCCGAAACAGGGTTAAAGGTGTTAGCCGCCCCGGTTCTGCCGACACAAGCTCTTGACATTACGGAGCGTGTGGTAGAAATCATCATTGATTCCCTCAAAAACTACTTTGACATCGTGATTCTGGACACTGGAAATAATACGCGCGACTACACACTGGTCGCGATTGAAAAATCCCAAAAAACGATTGTTGTCTCTACAGCCGAAGTCCCAACAGTGAGAAACGTCCAAGCCCTCCTTGAAACGCTTGAAGCCATTCATTTCCCGATGGACAAGCTGTATTTGGCGTTAAATGATGTGTCAAAGCGCAACGATTTAAGTGTCAATGACATCGTAAGAACTCTTGATATGACCTTGCTTGGAGTCATTCCGGAAGATCCACGGGTAAGGCAAGCTAACAACAACGGGGAAGCATTGGTCATGGGAAAAGACACGGAATACACCAACGCTATTCGGAAAATTGGACATCAGCTTGTTCCTGTTTTCGCCACAAAACGAAAAATGCAGACAAAGAAAAAAGCGAATCTTTTCGGATTTTTGATGAAGAAATAAATGCATCCCCCATTTTTAGGGGGATTTATGCAAGACTCTCCCTCGATTGGAGGGACTTGCCATTTCAATGATTGATTGGAGGCAAAAGATGAACAGATCGAATTTACTAGGGAAAAGATTGGCCACTTTAAACGATGACCATCCTCGCTTTGAGACTATCCAGGATGATGGCAGGGGACTCTCAAGCGAAGAAATTGAAAATCTAAACAAAAGAGTGCGGGAAAAGTTAAATAAGGCGTTTGGAGAAGAGATTCACAAGCGAAGGAATGAAGAAGACTTCCGCTTACTCATGTACAAAACAATTGAGGCTATTTTAAAAGAGGAAGATTTTCAGATTGGTAGTCTTGAAAAAAGCAAATTTGTCACAGATCTTCTAAATGACATCTTGGGTTTTGGGCCGATTCAACCGCTCGTGGATGATGAGTCGATCACCGAGATCATGGTTGTGGGCCCAAACCGTGTGTACATCGAACAAAATGGCGTTTTGATTCCGACAGACATCAAATTCGCAAGCAAGCGGCAAGTCCAGCTTTTGATTGATAAGATCATCGGTCCGTTAGGCCGGCGTTGTGATGAATCCACCCCAAACGTAGACGCCAGGCTTCCAGATGGATCCCGTGTATCAGCATCCATTCACCCCATTGCTCTTGATGGTCCCTATATTACCATCCGTAAATTTGCCAAGAAAACCTTCACACTGGATGACTATGTAAGGCTTGGTTCATGCAGCCCTGAAATGGCTCATTTCATTGAATCCGCAGTAAAAGGAAAACTCAATATTGTCGTATCAGGCGGTACGGGTTCAGGGAAGACCACTCTCTTAAACTGTGTTTCTTCCTATATTGATCCCTCTGAACGAATTCTCACGATTGAGGACTCTGCCGAGCTTCAATTAACGCAGCCTCATGTGGAACGTTACGAAGCAAGACCCGCCAACGTGGAAGGAAAAGGAGCCATTACGATTCGGGATTTAGTCATATACGCACTCCGAAAACGTCCCGACCGAATTGTCGTTGGGGAGATTCGCGGAGGGGAAGCAATGGATATGCTTCAAGCGATGAACACGGGTCACGATGGTTCACTTACCACCGGTCACGCCAACTCTCCCAAACAAATGATTAACCGTCTTGAAACGATGGCCCTCATGAGCGGAATGGAAATTCCGGTGAAGGCGATCAGGGAAACGATTGCAGGAGCCGTTCATCTCATCATTCAGATTGGGCGATTAAAGGACGGTTCTCGAAAAATTGTAGCCATCACAGAAGTAGTGGGGATTGGGCGAGATGGAGCTGAAAAATTAGGTATCCAAAAGTACGACAAAGAAGCGGTTTACTTGCAGGATATTTTCAAGTTCATTCAAACCGGAACCGGGGAAAATGGAAAAGTGGAAGGCGTGTTTGCGGCAACGGGGTACAAACCAATGTGCCTAGAGAAATTTGAATCATACGGCATTACGCTTGATGAATCCATGTTTGAACGCACGCTTGTAGAATCAGGAAATCAAAATCCGTTTCCAAAAGCAAGCAAGGAGGTATAAGCCGTGAATGTCATATTTGTGTCCTTTCTCATTGTGTTGTTAAGCTTTGCGATTGCTTGGCAAGTCCAACTGAACATTAGCAAAAAGCGAAGCTATCTTTTAGAGGGGCTTGAAGCGCCAGACTATGATGGCATTCAGGAACTCTTAAAACGGACCAAAGACGTTCAGCCAAGCACATGGCTCGAAAAGAAACAGTACCAACTCGAACAGGCGGGGTCAACACACTCCTTGCAACGATTCTTGGTCATTTCGTTTGCGTTTGCAACAGGTGGATTTGCACTTTCCATGACATTCTCCGGCAATGTTCTCATGAGTGTTCTTGTGGGAGCAGTAGCTTTTTACGTCCCTAACTTTCAATTAAAGCGGAATCGGAGAAAAAACCTGGAAAAGTTTAATTTGTTTTTCCGAAACACTCTCATTCGTATGGCCAGTATGCTGCGCGCGGGAGGGTCAACCAAACAAGCGATTCTTGGTATTGCTCAAAATAATGATACAAATGAAATTGTTCGAAATGAATTCAAAAGAGCCTATACTGATCTTGAATTTGGCTACACAGTAGAAGAAGCCTTCATGAGAATGTATCACCGCACCGGTTCGGAAGATGTCAGGATTGTGTCCATTGTCATGGAAATCCAGCGTCAAAAGGGCGGTAACTTGGCAGAACTCTTGGATTCTCTCCAACAAACCATCACCGAACGGCAAAACCAAAAACGAAGAATCAAAACTCTTACAGCCGCCCAAACCTCCCAAGCCAATCTCCTGACTGCCATTCCTTTTTTAGTGTTTGGATTTTTCTGGATCTACAATCCATCTTACTATAAAGAGTTTTTCGAAAATATCATTGGAGTTTTCATGACCATCGTGTGTGTCATCCTAATTTTCATTGGGAACTTCATCATGAGAAAGATGGCAAGTCCAAAGTAAGGAGCGTCGGGCATCATCTTTCTTCATTGGCCGATACCGATAAAAGGAGGTGCAAGAATAGAGAAATTTTCTCTATTTCACTATGAGTCCAATAACTGTAAGTGTTTTAGCTGGAATGTTTGTCTTTTTAATTGGGATGCAATTCATAACCCCAAGGCTAAAAAGAAAAGATTGGGAAGTGGTGGTTAAACCCGAACTCTATGAAACTTCCTCACAAGAAGGGATTTCCTTCTACGAAAGAAATATCAAGCATCATATTCAAGAACATCAGGATTTGTATGATCACATTCTCGCCTTTTTTAATATCAACGAAGAACTAGTTTCAAAAAAGATTGAACAGGCAGGATGGAAAAACATAAAAGCGGATGAACTGATTGCCATTCGCCTTGGATTAATAGCAGCAGGGATTCTCTTTACCCTTTTGACGCCTTTCATGTTCGAAGGATTCACAGCCATCTTGCTGGGTCTTTCTGCCACAGCTTTAGCCTACATTTACCCAGAACTAAAAATGAAGGAGATGCGCAATAAACGGAGGAACGAAATAAAACATAACCTCCCAGACTTTCTGGAGTTAATGGTTGCCCTCCTTGAAGTAGGAACCCCGATACAAGATGCCATTCTCCAAGTATCGGAATCTTTTAACGATGCCACAGGCGAAGAATTCAGACGAGCCGCCATTGAATCCAAATACAATGGCGGGCAGTGGATACTTTCTTTACAAGAAATGTCAGAGAGGGTGGGGATTTCAGAGGTATCCGACCTTGTTTCTGCTATGGCTCTTGTCAGCGAGAAAGGTACTCCGCTTGCACCGGTTTTGCGTGAACAAGTCGCCCGTATTCGGTTTCGTCACCAGCAAGACTATGAAGAAAAAGCAGCAAAAATGGGAACTAAAATGCTTCCGATCATGGGATTCTTCATTTTCGTGCCAATGCTAGTGCTGCTGTTAGGCCCTGCGTTTCTCGGCATGTAAAATAGGAGCTTTCCCTCCTTTTTTGGGGGGAATCCCCCAAAATGGTAATATTTAGAGTTAAATCATTTAATTTTTGTTCCAATATATTTGATATATTCCGATATTCATAATATAATAGTGATGAAGAATAGTAAAAATGTATAAAACATTCAAAGAAAGGAGATTTTTCTCATGAAACAGATAAGAGCCTTCTTAAAAGAAGAGAAAGCTCAAGGAATGGCAGAGTATGGACTAATTGTTGTGTTAATTGCCATCGGCGTATTCGTTACGGTCGCTGCCTTCCGAGATCAGCTAAAGACCACTTTTGAAAACATTACTAACAAATTCTCCACCCATACCACCTAATCCCCCTCATTTTGAGCGTTTCCATTGTTCTCCTTGTATTCAAAGCAGGGAGAATTCTAGTAAACAACAAAATCCCAAAAAAAGGAGTTAAGCACATGAGACAAATGAAAGCCTTCGTAAAAGAAGAAAAAGCACAAGGAATGGCAGAATACGGATTAATTGTTGTGTTAATTGCCATCGGCGTATTCGTTACGGTCGCTGCCTTCCGAGATCAGTTGAAAACTACCTTCACCAATATCACTAGCAAATTCTCTGCTAATACCAACTAACCTTGCAATTCCCCTCTTGTTAGGGGGTCTTTTTATAGCCTTCATTTTAATTAAAAAGGGGAGATAACGATGACGTTTATTTTTGGCTATGCCGTTCCTTTGGGACTGCTCCTTTCATTAGGGATTTCAGGTATATCGGTATATACGGATATAAAAGAACGAAAAATACCCAATGTCCTAATTGGAATCGGACTTTTAGTTGGATGTATCACCCAGCTTTCGCTTTACGGCCCCTCTGGATTATGGGAAGGCGTGCTTGGTCTTTTAACTGCTTTTTTCCTTACCATTTTGTTTTATATACTCGGAGGGCTAGGGGCAGGAGATGTGAAACTTCTCATGGTCATTGGTCTTTTGAGTGACCCTCTTACCGTATTCTCCGTTTTCTTCTGGGTGGCGATGACAGGTGGTGTGTTGTCTATTGCAATGATGCTACTCTCTAAAAAAGGATTTCAATCGTGGAAAAACTTTAAGCATTTTTTCCTTTCTCTTCTCTATCTCAAACAAGTTCCTCGTTTTGATGAAACCAAATCTGTTACCCTTCCTTACGCCATTCCCATATTTTTAGGTGTTCTCATCGTTGTAATAATCGGAAATTTAGAGTTTAGTCTGCCAGTTTTCTGGTAGAACCAAATAGGAGGTATTCATTCTATGCTGAAACGCGCACGACATTTTCAAAAAAGTAAAAAGGCTCAAAGTTTAGCAGAATTTGCACTTATTTTGCCCGTCATGGTGATGCTTATTGGGATGATTATTTCAGGTGGTCAGCTCATGTTTTCCAAACTCACCATGCAAATGGCGGCATATGAGGGAGCCCGCGTGGGAGTTACACAGCCAGATTTAGCGACAGCCCAAACACAAGGAAAAACGACGATCAAAAATTTTGTTAAAAAGCTACCGTTCATCGAAGAATCAGAGGTTAAGGCCGATATATCTGCCCCAAATGGATGGGTAAAAGGGGAGCCCCTTGATGTGAATATCACTTACAACATGAAGACCCTGTTTCCAGTCCCCGGTACAAATTGGGATAGGTCGGGATCAAGTGCAACCGTACTGGGAAATATTCAACTTTCCATTGAAAACGCGCCTTAAGAAAAGGGGGTCAAAAAGATGTTAAATACGATGCTCTTTTTGGCATTGGTGAAAGAAAAAGCAAAGGATTTTTCTAAAAATCAAAAAGGCGGCGCTCTTGCTCTTTACGCTTTTTTGCTTCCCGCTTTGTGTATTTTAACGGGGTTGATACTAGATATGGGAAGAACCTACGTCATCCAACAACAACTTCAAAGTACGATTGATGCTGCTACCCTCGCTGCCGCCAATACCGCTGTTACCATCGACGATGGACTCAATCCCCCATATGCCGTCATTCCAACCCCAGACGGTCCTAATGCTGCCGACCGATATTTCAACGAAAATTTTAATAAATACTTGAAGGATAAAGCAGAATTAGTCGAATACATCAAGAACCCAAATGAAGGGGACGCAAACTATTCAGATGGAAAAATCAATATTCGAGCAAAAGTCCGTATCAAGTTGACGGTAGCAAGGCTAGTTGGGATTGACTATTGGGAAACTTCCCGCGAATCATGGGCTACGGCCCAACCGAAGTAAGGAAGACTTTTTCTTCCTTCTTTCTTATTTTTTCTAAAAAAACAACCAGACAGGAGGAGCAAACATACATGGCGAGAAGAAGAAAAAGAGGTGTTTTGAATCAAAAAGAAACAGACATCTCTCTCGAATCCATAGCAGAGAATTTAAAGAATGAGATGGAAAAGGAAGATACTCCAAATGAAATCTCGAACCAGCCCCTGAATGAAACCTCAAAAATAGAAAAGGAAACCTATCCTAATCCGCTAGAAGAAGAAAGAAAGTTACTTAAAAAAGCGGAAGCCTTCTTGCAAAAAAATCAGGTGAAACTTTCTTTAGATGAGGGAAAAGAAAAAGAAGAGGCAACAGAAGTTAAACAAGAGTCTGAACTATTAAAGGAAGAACCGAAAAGAATCATTCCCCAAACAAAGCAGAACCAATCCTTCTATTTTGCGATGATTGGTATAGTGCTAACCCTCATTGGATTTGTGTTCGGTATATTGGTTTCCATAACCCATCAACAATCTGCCGAAACACACCGCATTTCCCCTCTAGAAAACATCGTCAAACAAGATCTTTCCCTTCATAACGTGAAAAAAGAAGCTAGTATGTACGGGGTTTCCCTGAAAATAGTGAAAGAGAAAAAACGAGAAAACAAGTGGATGGTGGCGTTTGAAGTGCAAAACCAAGGAAAAGAAACCGTTTACTTCATGGCTAACACGCTGAAACTGGTGGGAGAAGACGGCACGATCATTGTCCCTGAACTTGATAAGGGAAATATTCCACCAACATTTGCAGGAAACGGCATTGCCCCTGGAACAAGTGATCAAGCTGTTCTGGTTTTTACTCTCCCTCATTCCTTTCAACCTGACTATTTTCTTTTAGAGAACGTCACCAATATGAAAAATGGCACATGGACATTCCAAATCGACGCCCGTTAAAGGAATGTTCCTGTCCTTTCGGGCTTTATATTTCCCCTTTAAGGAGGTATTTTTTTCATGAGAATGATTAATGTTGGATTTGGGAATTGTGTGTCCACCGATAAAGTGGTGTGTGTAGTCAGCCCCGATTCTGCCCCCATTAAACGAATCATTTCCCAAGCAAAAGAAGACGGCATTTGTTTGGATGCCACATGTGGAAGGAGAACCCGCTCGGTTATCATAACCGACAGCGATCATGTCATTTTAACCTCTCTCCAACCCGAGACCGTAGCCAACCGGCTAAACGGAGATTACGATGAACATTCATAATGGGACTGTCCAGAAAGTCTATTTTTGAGTAAATAACACCGAAAATAAAAGCCCAAGAATGCCTATAAAATCAACATTCGCGGGTTTTTCTATTTTTAATTTTCGGGCTGAAAACCACTTTTCGGATAGCCCTTGATGTCTAATTTAATAGAAAAGCGATTTACGATTATGATAAAATATTCCTATATTCAAAAATTATTCATTTATGGTGGTGAAAAATGTGAGAAAACCGTCAGTTGAAGAACTGCTGCTTGAGCAAATTGTACCAGAAGATTTTTTTGAATTCATGGGATGGAAGTTGAAAAGAAAAGGAAAGGATTACCGCTGGAGATGTCCGATTCACGGAGGGGACGGTGAGTATAACTATGCTTATGATCCCAAGACCCGAAACTTTCATTGTTATTCCCGTTGCGGTCATATCGGTAATTTCGTCAAAGCCTATCAGATGGCTCATCAGGTTTCCTATGAGAAAGCACTCCAAGATTTAGCCCATTGGCAAGGAATTTCTCTTTCTGGAAGAAGGCTCCGACGGCCATTTGCCTTTACATTGGAAGATAAAAAGGTGAAAGAAGATCTTCCAGCTAGTGTCAAGGAATTGCCGCTGGTTTCAGCTCATGAAGCCAAAAGCCTCATTCCTCTTTTGAAGCATCCGCGGTTCTCACAAGCATCTATTGAACGGTTTCAAATCAAACGTTGTGAAAGAGGACGGTACCATCATCGGATTGTATTTCCCATTTGGGACCAGGAAGGCAGATGGGTTGGAAACAGCGGGAGATGGGAAGGAGAAAACTTTGATAAAAAGGGCGTACCAAAATATTTGTATACTGCTTTTCCATTTGAAAAATCACACGTTCTCTATGGGTATCATTTGGTCTTAAACAGTCCGTTTTGGATTCTCCATGAAGGGGTGACAGACACCATTCAAGCCTTTGAGTATGGGTTTGGGACGGTTTCGGTTTTAGGATCTTCTTTAAGCGAAGAACAGATTGAACTCATCAGAAAAAAACCCAAACCTGTTATCATTGGTTTTGATGGGGACGATGCAGGAAGGAACGCCGCAAAGAGAGCAATTCAGTCCTTGATGGATAAACACATGCCGATTGATGGAATCATGGTATTCCCAGAAGGAAAAGACCCCGGCAGTGTCTCCAAAGAAGAATACGTACGGATTTTTACTGACAGAATCCATCCCATTGCTTTTTTAAGGAAATTCCCTTCTTGATTAAAACAAGAGGGGATTTTTTTACAGTAAACTGAATATCTTGATTAAATACGAATATCGTAATATAATAGGTATATATGAACGCAATGATGATATTTGTATTGCATACATCAAAATCTTCTTGAAAAAAACCGCTTTTCAAGGGTCATTCTTTTCCTCCATGCGGGAATGTGCATCATAAACCGAAACCGTTGGAATTCTCCCTTTTTCACCGCCAACCATTTTGTTTTCTTATGGGGAGAGTTCAAAAAAATAATTTAAAAAGGAAAAGGGGAATTAGAATGATAAATTTTATTGATATGATGCAATACATAGTCATGGGAGGTGCTGCTCTTTTGTTTGTGGCTGTTCCGCTCTCTGTTGTCGGAACACTCATGCAAAAGCATAAAGAGGCACAGTCAAAACGAGAAATGATGGAACTATGGATGCACACGCAGAACATGGCGAACATGACGCAGAGTATGAAAAATGCCGGAGTTGATCCGAATCTTGCAATGTTCCAAGCTATGCCTGCGAGTAGCGACTACAAGAAAAAATCCTTCAACCTCATTACGACTTTGCTAGGCGTAAATGCACTTCTTTTTGTCGGCCTCATCTTTGCAATCATTTTTTAATTTGAAACATTCCACGACATTTGGTAGTTGAGGTTCTTTTACTCTGGATACCTCTCCCCTTTATGAACGGAGAAACCGTTCCTTTTTAAGTGTCTATTTGGTTTTACAGCCTATTGGCTAAAAATATCAAAACGAAGGAGAAGGTGTTGCTAGATGTTAGAGGCGAAAAATGATTTGGTGCTAAAAATCAAAGGGAAAGAAGTAAAAGTAGCGAAAGATGACCACTACTACACGGACGATGGGAACACCCCTGTCATTAAACATGCCCCCTTAAAGCGAATTGCAAAAGAGTTTGGTGTGTATGTAAGCCGAGTGGTGCCAGAGTTCCAGCCAATTCCAACACAGGAGGGGATTCCCTATGTGGCTCACCGCGCGTTTGGTTTTGATGAAAACGGAGTGGAGATTTCGGCTTTAGGGGAAGCGGGACCATTCAACGTGGAAGGAATTGCAGCACAATTTCCGATCATCATGAGCAACAAGCGGGCTGAAGACCGGCTATTAATTGCTCTTTTAGGACTTGAAGGACAAGTCTACTCCGAAGTAGAGATAGCTGAAAATGTCACGACTTCAAGCAATGTATTCCCATTTGGCAAGCACAAAGGGAAAACATTGGAAGAGATTAAAGACCAAGACCGTGGGTATCTCGAATGGTTTGTAGCGAAATACAAAGCTAAAAATCCAAGAGATGCACAGCTCATCGAGTCTGCTAAAGCCGTATTAAGCGCCTAGACTATTACTTTTTTCTTTAAATGGGGCGAATCGTTCGCCTCTTCCTCCTATGATTCTTCCTCAAAGAAAATTCACTTAACCTCTTTTTATGGGAGAAGACTCCCTTTTTAAATCTCTATTTTTCTCAAATTCTATTTTTTAACTTCTTTTTTTCAATTTGTCCTCAATAGTGTTGAAGTTTTCCTTCGCACTTTTGATAAATCATGACGAATGGGGACGTTTCGACGCATTGGGGAAAATTTATTCGATAATTTAGGAGGAGATTGCTATGTCAGTAACTTTTAATGTGAGTGCGGCTTTTACACGAGGAAGAAGTGAAATCCCAGGAACGGTTTTTAAAGGGAATGACCGCTCTATTCACTGTTCCAATCGTAACACCCGTCCTCAAAGAGGGCTTTCAAAACCAATGGCGATTATTAGCTTTTCCATGGGTAAAGGTCTAGCCTCATTGCAAAAAAACGTACTAGCATTTGGGAAAACCGAAACCAGCGGCAATGAACGTTACATCATGGAATTTGAACGACCTGTCGGCAGTATGGTCATGGAATATGAACCATCTACGAGAACCTTCTACCATACTTGTTCTGCTACCAACGGTTTTTGCTATCACCTCTTTGAGATGATTGCCGCTATTCAGATGGCAGAAAATCCGAGCGGAGAACTCGCTAATCACTACAATGAATTGGACTTTTCATCCATTATTACGGATGAGAAAAACTTCTTCATTGCATGTGACGCTCTCTATTTTGACGCCAAAGAATATTTTGATGGCGCCACTATTGAAGAGTTTGATGGGAATGAACCAAGGACTGTTACCATGGATTTAACTCCACAATTACTGAAAAAAGATGGCGTTTTCTCTACTCCGACCTCGATTACCACTCCTACTGGTGCTCAACCTGTTCAGAACACGGCTATCCCACTACAAATGGAATGGAACCGTGAGTTTACAGATGAGGAAAAAGCCATGATGGAGAAAAGTGAACAAGAACTCATCGGAAAGGACTTGCCGGATCATTTGAAGCCACTATTAAAGCAATTGCCTACTGGAGATGTGCTGACTGCTCTCTTCATAGGGGATGCTGGGACAAGTAAAACCACTTCTTGCCGAATTTTAGGCCGTGAATTAAATGCTCCCGTTTACGTTCAAAACTTAAGCCTGAACAGTGAAGAATTAGACCTCATTGGAGGATTTGTTCCTGTTCCCGGTGGCGGATTTGAATGGAAGGATGGAGTTTTAGTCCAAGCATTCCGAAATGGCGGTTTCTTTGTGGCCGATGAGATCAACTTTGCAAAACCAGCTGTTTTGGGTGTTCTCAACAACATGTTGGATGGAGTGGGGCAAATTGTCCTTCGGAGTGGGGAAGTCGTGGATCGTCACCCCAATTTCCGATTCTTTGGCTGTATGAATGTAGCTTACGTCGGGACACAACGAATGAACCAAGCATTCATCAACCGGTTTAACCGTGTGGTGAAGTTTACAGATATGTCCCGTGACAAACAAATCCAAATTGTGATGAGTGAGTCTGGCTACAAAAATCGGGCAGTCGTCGAAAAAATGGTCGATGTGGCAAAGACCATTAAAGACAAAATCAAGGAAGAGCAAATTGATGGGGCATCCATCTCAATCCGTAACCTCGTCAATTGGGCAACTGATGTAAAAGCAACCGGTAACATCTTGGAGTCCAGTTGGTCAACGATGGTTTGGGCTGTTTGCTATGAAGATGAAGATGTTCAAAAAGAGATTTTTGAAGACATCATTAATCCACGCTTCCAAGGAGTTCGTGCTTAAGATGCACTCGATGGGGATGGCTAGAGTGCCTCCCCCTTTTTTTACACCTATTATCGACGATGAAGGAGAGATCAATATGAGTATCCAAAACATGATGGATGATCTAAAGATTTTAATGAGTGGGGCTTTTCGTTCCAGAAGTGAACGCTATCTGCGTGCTGTGACCGGTAACTATAAAAATAAACTCATTTTCCAGCCTGGCCAAGTTTGCACGGATGGCGAAAAGGTTTGGGCAGACCCTACTAGCAGCATGATACAGCATTTGCCACTTGTTAAAAAAATCATCGCTGTCCGCGGTCAAATCGCACATGAAGCGTTCCACATTCTCTTTACTGATTTTTCGCCAGTGAAGAAAATGGCAGAAGAAGCAAAACGTGCTGATGATGAGACTCGCTTCCGTATCATACAGAGGAAATCCTATTTTAACATCGTGGAAGACGAAGCAATTGAAATGGCGGGCTGCACCATGTTCCCTGGTCTTGCACCTTACATTCGCCTTTTGAATGACACAGCCTTTGAAAAACTTCCTTCTTTAGAAGAAGTGGAGAAAAAGGGAAACCGTTTAAAAGCACACCAAATTGCTTGTGCACAGTACGGCATCATTGGTCGTGTGAAGGGGAAATTTTCTGATCCCGCCCTAATAGAGGCGTTTGAAAAATCTAAACCTCATTTGGATAAAGGGCGTATTGCTAAAACATCGGCTGACCGTCAAGTGGAGTCTGATGCCCTTCTGGTCATTGCTGAACCGTTCATCGAGGAACAAATCCTAAAAGGAAATTTGGCTGATTTGTTCGAAAACCCAAAAGGGGATGATGTGAACGAGTCAGGTAACGGGCAAGGTCTCCCAATGCCAAATGATCCGACAGAATTCCGTAAATCTAAACCTCAACCTTCTACTTCTAATAACGAACAATCCGATGAAAATGAAGAGTCCAAAGAAAAAGGAGAAGAGTCTTCTTCAAAAGGGCAAAACGAAAAGCAGTCGGATGAACAAAAAGAAAAGTGTGAACAATCTTCTCCTTCCGGCAACGGCTCTTCCGAACATGAAAAAGAAGAGGAAGCGGACGAAGATGATGCCAAAGGAGGAAACGGCTCTTCAGACGATGAAGAAAAAGAAGAAGATGAGGAATCGAATGAGAATCATTCGGGTGATGATGACACTTCTGAAGAAAGTGGCTCTGACGCTGATCAAAATGGTGATTCCCTTGAAGGAGATTCTCAATCCGACAGTCCTTTAAGCAAATCCAATCAAAATTCGGGCAGCTCTGAATTAGAAAACGGAGCTCATTCGAACTCTGAACAGGATGAGGAGAACGCTACTTCTAAAGAAACCGATGCAGAGGAAACGGATGAAGAACTAGAAGGACTTCTTAAGGAAATGCAAAAGGAACTGGAAGAAACGATGTCTGAAATGGAGAAGGAAGAAGCGGCCCAAAAACAAAACCAAAGCCGTGAAGAGGAGGTAAAACATCACCTTCGAAACGGGATTAAGTATTCCGATCGACACAAAGGCATACAAGTGATCACAAAATACGACTTCTCTCCATCCGACACCTTGAAAAATCGTTTCGAGCGAATCCAGGCATCTGTTCGGGTACTATCGAGAAATTTAACCAAGAAGCTGCAATATCTCATTCGCTACAATCAGGAGGAGAAGTATACAGGTCTTGCCAATGGCCATCTGAATCAAACGGGACTTTGGAGAAAAGATGGAAACATTTTTTACCAAAAGAAGGAAAAGTCAGACGAAGCAGATTTGGCTGTGTTGGTCTTGGTAGATGAATCGGGGTCTATGCAGGAACATAGTCGCTATGAACATGCCCAAAAAGCGTGTGTTCTTCTTGCTGAAGTGTGTGAGTCACTAAAGATTCCTTTTGCGGTCATTGGTCATAATGCCGTTTACCAACAGCCGATCGTAGAACACCAACACTACATCGTGTTTGAAAAGCCGATCAAAGATCAAAAAGCAAATCTTGCTCGCATCAACTATAAGCAAAATACAAGGGAGGGGGTTTCATTAAAGTACGCATGTGAATACTTGATGAAACAACCTCAAAAAGATAGACTCTTGATCGTCATTTCAGATGGAGAACCATTCCACTCTATAAACGGAAGCATCTTTTCGGGGAAAGCTGCTCAAGTAGATGCTGCCCTTGTAGTAGAGGAATACCAGAAAAAAGGGATTACTACGATTGGTTGTGCCATTGGGAATGGGCAAGACAAAATCGCAAGCATCTATAAGAATTACATCAGTATTCCAAGGATAGAACAGCTTCCAACTAAACTGGTTAAACTATTACAAAAGAAAATTTTTAAAGACTAGAGAGTCCTCTCTCTAGTCTTTTTTTATTCTTTTTATTTTATTCCGATATTCTTGTAATATTCCTATATGATATGGAATAATAAAGGTAACAATTAGCTCTTATTTTCGATAAAGTAGGTGAATCATATGTTTGGATTATTTAAGAAGGAGAATTCAAGTCCTATTCCTATGGCCATTTCCTATGTACAGCGCTTGCAGCTTATCGTTGGAAATCCGCTTGTCGGATTCCCGAAGGATATCTCAAAATGGTCAAAAGAAAAGGAAAAATCCATTGAAGATTTCATGAAGGAATACGGTCTTACTACAGATCAAGCCATGCGCCTTCAACAAGTCCTGTTTCTTTTGGATGAATGGAAGTGGAAATCTTCTAGTAGTCCTAAAAACGCCAAAGAATGGGCGAGTTTGAAAGAAGCAGAGGAAATTCGTAACAAAGACCACGAATACCTTCTCATGTTCATTGTGAATGAAAAAGGGAATTACACCCACCACCTCTTAAGTGTTGGCTCGGAAGAAGAAGTGTCCTTTCCACCATTTGAACAAATGAAATCTTTGTTGGAACAAATGAAAGGAACCGCTTTTGTTCTCATGCATAACCATCCATCCGGAGACGCTCGTATTTCCAACGAGGATATTGACGTAACTCTCCAGCTATCTCGTTTTTTTCAATCTACGAGATATATGTTTTTGGACCACATTATTGTTGCAAAAGGCGGAACCTCATATAGCAGTTTAAGAGAAAACGGTTATGTTTTCTCTTGAAACAAAAAATACGACGGAAAAGGAGAGTTTTTCTTGAAGAAGGTTGTTTTGTTGCTTGTGATTGTCTTTTGTTTTGTGCCAATGAACGTTTTTGCGGATGAATTTGATCACAACCATGAATGGATGAAGAAACCAGTTCATCAAATGCATCAGCACGATTTTCCCGAAGCAGGAACACCTGATTCCGTGGATACCACCATTCCACTTGCCCCTGGAATGAAAGACAATATGCCTGCCTCTCCCTTCATAAATAAAATAAGGGAAATGGTTTCAACCGTAAGGGAATCCTTCGATTTTCCCAGTTGGATGGAAAAGGGGCAGATTCCCATAAAAGATGAGATTGGACAACCATCCACATCTATATTTGGAGAAGGGGCATTGGTTGACCAAATGGAACAATTCATTAACTCGAAATTAGAGGAAATGAAAAATAGAAAGGATGGGAAAGAAGATCCGGCAAACCCACAAACTCCGCCCAACTTCATTTCGTCTACACCAGACGGCGTTTCGTTTTTTGGAGTAGAATTGCCGCCGTTACCCGATTTCTCAAATGTTTTTTCGTTTTGACACCGCCATTCATGGCGGTTCTTTTTTACTTCTAATAATAACCTCATTCTTAAAATATTCCGATATTCATAAATATGTGTTATAATAAAACTGTAATCATAAGGAGGTACTCGTTCATGAGTCAAATTGTTGTTCTATGCGAAAAACCAGATCAGGCTATCACTGTGGCCGCGGCATTTGGGGATGTTCAACTATCTAACGGGGAATTCTTAAAAACAAAACACCTATCGAACCCCAAATATGAAAGGCTCATTAGAGAGGCAAGAAAAGAAGGATTCCTAAAAGGGAATATGCATCTCTATACCTACGCCTATGGCCATCTAACCGCATTGAAAGAACCGCATGAAATCGAACCAGAATTGAAATCTTGGAAGATGGACACGCTTCCTTTTTTCTTCGACTATATTCCGTTAAAAGTCATATACGGTATGAAAGGCTTAACGAAAAAACAATTCCAGACAGTAAAATCGCTGTTCAATGATATAAACACGGAAAAAATCATTGTGTCAACCGACTCTGAAAGAGAAGGGGAGCATATCTTCCGTACCATCTACCAGCTCTCTGGCTGTAAGAAGCCTTTTGAGAGGATGTGGATTCGAGATTTTACGGAAGAAGGAATCTTAAAAGCCTACAATACCCGTAAAGATGGGCATGCCTATGATGGACTGGCGGATGCTGCCAAGTGCCGGGCAGAAAGCGACTATCTGGTTGGTTTGAATATGACCCGTGCGATGACCATTAAATTTGGCGGCTTTAAAAATGTTCTTTCGATTGGCCGAGTGCAAACCCCGACCCTTGCTATCTTGGTGAAAAGAGAACAGGAAATTAGAAATTTTAAACCGGAAGACTACTTTGTATTAAAGACTATTTTCAAACATCCAAATGGTGAATTTGAGGGAACGTGGTTCAAGGGTAAAGAAACAAAGTTTTCAAATGAAATGGATGCAAGAGCAGTACTTCAGAAGGTAAAAGATAAAAACGGTATCTTAACCGAGGTTGACGTATCCGAGAAAAGGGAAGTACAACCCCTTCTGTTTAATTTGAGTGAACTGCAACGGATCATGAGCAAAACGCATGGATTTTCTGTCAGTAAAACACTTGAACTCGCACAAAATCTCTATGATAAGCACAAACTCATTACCTATCCAAGAACGAGTTCCAGGTACATCGCAACCGGAACAGGCAAAACAACAAAAGTAAGGCTTCAAAATCTTACGGGAAGTTTCCCATTTGCCGGAAAAGCCTTGAAAGAAGGTTGGTCGATTGCCTCCTACATGGTCAATGACGCCAAAACCACTGACCACGAAGCACTCATTCCAACCAATAAGGCTCCGGACTTGTCGACACTCTCGAAAGAGGAGCTCGCTGTCTACGAAACGATCGTCAAACGGTTTGTAGCAGCATTCTATCCGGTTTGTATCTGGGAGGAAACCAAAGCAGTGACCACCGTGGAGGGTGAAACCTTCAAATCTAGCGGAAAAGTCTTGAAGCAAGCTGGATGGAGAGAAGTGGAAGGAATTCCGAATGCCCAAATGCTGCCGGCTCTTTCGCAACATGATTCGGTCTCACAGAAAAAGATGGATGTAGAAAAGAAGAAAACAACGCCACCAAGCCGTTTTACCGACGGAGAACTGATTGCTGCCATGAAAAATGTTGGTAACCTGGTGGAGGATGATGCGTTAAAAGCCACCTTGAAAGAAAGTGAGGGCATCGGAACCGAGGCGACAAGAGCCAGCATCATTGAAGAATTGATCAAGCGCGGCTATGTAAAGCGGGAGAAGAAAATGCTCGTTCCGACTGATGAAAAAGGCATGGCGCTCTTTAATGTGTTGCCAGTTGAAACCCTAAAATCCCCTGAAATGACGGCTGTTTGGGAACAGAAACTTTCTCTTATTGAAGAAGGGAAACTCACAAGAAAAGCCTTCATGACAGAATTGAAGAACGAACTTGCCCAAATGGTAGCAGAAGTCTTGGGCTCTGCCGCCCAAAAGTTAGGAACCGCTAAAAAAGAACAGACGGTCATTTGCAAATGTCCATCCTGCGGAGGGAATATTGTAGAAAACACAAAAGCCTACTCTTGTGCAAACTGGAAACAAGGATGCAAGGAAACTATCTGGAAAAACAGTTTGGAGAAGTTAGGCAAAAAGTCGATTTCAGCGTTACAAGCAAAACAACTATTTGAAAAGAAAAAAACTACACGAAAAGTAAAACTCAAAAGCACCAAAGGAAAAACCTTTGAGGCATATCTTGTCTATAAAAATAGCAAAATTGAACTTGAGTTTTAGAGAGTAGGAGAGTGTGCAAACACTCTCTTGTTATGGCCATTTTTGGCTACATACTATTTTTAGGAGTGATTTGAATGGCAGAAATCATTGCCAAATGTCCAGCCTGCGGGGGCGACATCGTAGAAAACGCAAAGGCCTATGGTTGCCGCAATTGGAAAGAGGAAGATGGAGGCTGTAAAGTGACCATCTGGAAAAACCAACTCGAAAAATTAGGAAAGAAATCCATTACCAAACAGGAAGCGAAACAACTTCTTGGAGGTACAGGCAAAACCTCCAAAAAGGTCAAACTCGTATCACCTAAAACAGGCAAGGAGTTTGAAACCTATCTAGTATTGGATGAAAACTACAAGATTCAATTCCAATTCGACTAATGCAAAAGGGGATTTTCCCTTTTTGTCTTATGCTGTTCATATAAGAAAAAAGGAGGGGCGAATGTTGGTCTATGTCGGGTCATTTTTTCCGAAAGAATTCGTATTGATTGGCCTTTTGTTTTCCCTATTCATTAAATTTCTACCTGTCGGTCATGTGTTAGTCGGATTAGGGTTGGCGAGTATCATCGGCCCTATTTTTACCCTGACCCCATCTCTTGAAATAGCGATGATGGTCATCTGTATAACTTCAGGTTTCGTGATTTCACCTAAACTTTCCAATGAGTACCCCCTTCTCTATATCATTTTTCTCCTGATCGGACTATCTATGATTTGGCTAAATTGGGATTACCTTCTTTCCATCTTTGCTAATTTTTTGCCTGTTCCATAATATTTTTTTTGTTTGGCGGAAAAAGAAGAAATTCTTGACAAAAGAGTGTATAATATAACATAGGAATAATATATGAATAAAGGAATAAAATATAAGGAGGTTTTTAAATGACCTATTCCTCACTTTCAAAAGACAACCAATCCTTGCTGTCTTCTGAAAGCGTTAAAACGTACCGGCGTCTTTTAGCTGGAGACATTAAATCTTTTCCGCCAGTCTTTTTTTCGCCTCACGTCAGAAAAAAGAGAATCCAGCAGCTCTTAACCTATCTCATCGAGTATATTCTTTGTATTACTCCAGAAGAAGCGTATGAAACCCTTGATTTTCCCACGTTAAAAGAAAACCATCTTGAAGCCCTCATGCGGTATGTAGAAGATTTCCCAGAAAAAAATGAAAAGCGAAGTATCCGCTATCTGCTTCGGATAGCTTACCCGCATTTGCCGGAAGAATCATTTGAAGAAATGGTGCTTTCTGTCTATAAGGAGGTTTTGGAAGGGAAACGAAAAAGTTTCCCGTCAAACTATTTTTACGGAGTACAAGGAGAAAAAAGGGTGATCGTTTGCATTCGATACCTTTGTGAAGAAATTCTCCATCTTCAGGAAGAAGAAATCCCCCGGATCATTACCCGCGAATTGCTTACCAAATACAAGTTAAAAATCCTCTTAAATCTTTTCTATAATTCACCGTTTGATGTCATCACCACAGCCTATCCCCATTTGACGACTAAAAACTTTGAATAGAGGGCTGCCATGAATAAAAAAATCATTCCATTTCCCAAAAATAACATCATTCAACTTCAAAATGATTTGAAAAAAGATGGACTTGATGCCGACATTAAGGTCTTTTACGACAAACAAGATGCTGTCTCATTTGGGATTTTGCAGCTCATCTTTCTCCAAAACCAAGCCTTTGATGAAATCCTTCATTTGATTTTGGAAAAGTTCGAGAATGAAAACGTTCGAAATATCGTAAAAACCTGGCAATCAAGGAGAAATCTCATAGAGGATTACATGGATGAAATCAATGCCTGTATTGAGGAGGATGTAGATGAAGACTAAAAAAGGGAAATTCATCGTGTTTGGAGGGTTGGATGAAACAGGAAAAACCACTCAATCCAAGCGGTTAGCTGAATGGCTAATGGAACAAGAGATTCCCGTGATTTGGACAAAGGAACCAGGAGGCACTCCACTTGGCGAAAAATTAAAAGAAATCCTGGTTGAAAATAAGGTGTCAGCCAAAACACAGCTCTTACTGTTTCAGGCTGCAAGAGAGGAGCATTTGGAAATTGTCATTCGTCCTGCTCTTGAAAAAGGGGTTTGGGTCGTAAGTGACCGTTTCTTTGAATCCAGTTACATCTATCAAGGGGGGATGGGGCTGAAAGACCGTATCATTTTGGAGAGTCATTTGTTGTTTAAACAAGATACCCCTACACCCAGTCTCACGTTTCTATTCACCGGAAAAGTAGGAGATCGCAAGGAACAAAATGTACTGGATGCGTTTTGCCGAAGTAACCGTCCTGCCTTAAAAGAACGGGTTCTTCAATTTGCCAATCTATTTGATTCCGAGGATTCTCCTCATATTTTACTAGATGTGACGAACCGAACCGAAGAAGCCATTTTTCAAGAATTGATAGAAGAAGTAAAAAAACGTATGTAGATTTCTATGTACGTTTTTTTAGAGAGGAGGTGTGTGTTTTTGAGTGAAGTCGAATCTGAAACAAAGAAGAAAAAAGTCTTGGAGGATGAAGAAAAAACTCTTTCATTCTATGAATCATTTTCTTCGTTCATGTCACGCATGCAAGAAGGAATCTTTCCGTATCTCATCATGATGATGATCATCATCTATCCGTATTTGTTTGTCCCCTTCACATTCTTCCCAACATTTTTCCTGTATCACATGGAAAGTGAGAGGAGGAACGAGGCAGGAATCAATACATCTAAAAAAACACTTCGATTGATCTTCATCAGCCTAATCATTGCAATAGCTGTCAGGCTCGCGTTCTATGCCGGTTTTTTCATTACAGCCATTCAAAGATTCTAACAGCACAAGAGAGTTTTCTCTTGTTATCAAGCAATAGAAAAGGGAGGTCATAAAAGTGAATTTTCATGGTATGACAGATAAGGGAGACAAAAGAGAATACAACGAAGATTTCATTGATGGATTTGAACATGAGGGAGTCCTGTTTTTACTCGTTGCAGATGGACAAGGGGCACATAAAGGCGGTCAAACGGCAAGTGCGGTCGCAGGCGTTGAAATTCGAAAATACATCGAAGAAGTATACAAAAGAGGAATGGAAAAAGATCTGGAGACGGTCTTAAAACGGGCTGTCTATGTGGCGCATCGTGTGGTAGAAGGCGTAAGAAAAGGGGATATGGGAAGCTATCACGGACTATGCACCTCACTGACGCTTGTGGCGCTTCAGCAAAGTAAAAAAATTACCTTTGTTCATATTGGTAACACCAAGTTTTTCCTTCTCCGTGAAGGAAACCTCATTCAAATGACCACCGACCATACCGTGACGGAACAGTTGTTAAAAGTCAAAAAAATTACAAAAGAAGAAGCCCTTATTCATCCTGAACGGGCATATTTGACAAAGGGTATCGGTATTTTTCCAAAAGCGGAGCCTGATATTGTATCAGGAGCCGTGGCAAAAGAAGATATTTTGATCTTGGTAAGCGACGGCATCACAGAACATCTCGCAGGTCATGAAATAGCGGAATTAGTTCTAAAAGCAGGAAATAACGAAACGGCTTGCGACTATCTCATTAAAGGTGCAAACGAACGGGGCGGGTACGATAATTTGTCAGCCATGATTTCCTATATTAATTTTTAGACAATCAAAAAAGTATTCTAATTTTCTTGATTTTGTCTGAATAACGTAATAATATATAACTAAAGGAACTTAATAACAGCGAATCCCCCTCGCTACATGTTCCTAAATCCATTTTCGGGTAAAAACCCGTTAGTGTTTCTTTTGTATATCCCCCATACAGAAGAAACAGATCCTTCCTAATTGTTCATCCCTTCCCTTGATGAACATATTTGATAGAGTGAAAGATTACCCCTCTTTCACTCTGTCAAGAGAAGTCACCCCCTGACTTCTCGACTCTCCTTCTGAATATTGGAGATTCTCCATCTCCATCAAGAGCTCGCGCAGATTTCCCCCATCTGCCGCTCTGTGATGAAAACATCCTTGTCATCCCCCGGCTAGGATGTTTTTGCTATGAACACATGAACTTTATACGAATATTGGAATTAAATTTCATAAATTAATAATAACAAGCATTTTTCTAATATGCAATAGGTTTTGGTACGGTTTTGGGAAAAAATAATTGACAATTTTCGCAAAAATAATTAGGAATATTCGATTAAAAGAACGATAGGTAAGCATGCAGTTTTTAGCCGAACAAGGTGAGGTCTAATGGGGAAAAAGAGGTTAACACTTTAACTATTTGTCAAGGAAAACTACTACTGGATCAATATTTAAAAAAACATGACATACATTATAAAGTTGGCTCAAAAAGTACATCCATTCATTAGCTAAAATAGTTGAAAGCAAAGACCTGGAAAAGGAACATAAATTTTCGATTCCATCTAATACAATCAAGGAGATGCGTCTTAAAAATAAGGGACAAGATCACTTTCTTTTTTTCACTTTCCACTACTTCTAATAATTGTACAAAGAAAAGTTATAATATCCAGGACACAAAACCTGGAATTCGGAACGGAACGCTTGAATAACATCATAATCATTGAATAATACAATTATGAGTGATATAATAGTAAAAGATAAAAATATTAGTAAAAGGAGTGAATAACATGAAGAAGATTGTTGCTTCGCTTTTGCTTTCTGGAGCATTCCTGTTTGGATTTGGATTTACAGGCCATAATGATATGCATACACAGCAAGAAAAGGTAAGCCAAGTTGCTGTAGACACCACGCAAGTAAACTCCATTTCCACTCAATCGAGTCCAAAAACTCCATGGCCAACCGGCTGATATGGCAAAATATCCATCAATAGGGGATATTCCCCTGTTGATGGGGAAGTCAGTTAAAAAAGTTGTTTTCCTCTTTATGTTTTTCATTTTTTTAAGAAGAGGAAGGAGAGTTCTATGAAGAATATTGGAGAAATCATTAAAAAAAGGCGAAAAGAAATTGGATTAACACAAGCAATGTTAGCAAGAAAGATGAATGTCACACAATCACTCATCAGCCAAACAGAAAAAGGACTTGTAAAACCAACGATGACCTTTTTGTACAAGCTGGCTGATAGTTTGTCCACCACACCTTCTTACTTTTTCACGCATCAAGAAAAAAACGAGTCCGCTTTATATGTGGATGATACATTTCTAGCGATTGAAAAAGCCTATCTACACTATCAATATGATTACATGAAATCTCTCATTGACACAGCAAAGAACCATCCCGCTTTTGATAATCCGCATAATCAGTTGTGGTTGATGATTTGGGAAGCGAAATGGTACTATCAAAATCAAGACATGGAAAAAGGACTAGAAACCTGTTTTCATTGTCTCGATACCTATGAAGATCATTTGTCCAGATTCCAGATCGGTGAAATTCACCGTCTGATTGGCGACCTCTATTGTGGAAAGGCAATATTGCTGGATCCTGTGAATTTGTCCACAAAGGGAAGAAATGAGATTAAATTTCTGTTGAAAGAAGCATTGTATCATTACAGCGAAGCTCTTTCTTGTACTAAATTTCAACCCAACTCGTCCGAAACCTACAAGAAAATTCTCTATGGGATGGGGTACATTTACTTAAGACTTGGAAAAAAACAAGAGTCTGACACCTATTTCCAACTTTGTCTTGAAAACTGTCAAAAGGACATTACCCTTGCGAATAGTTACTTCGGCTATGTCCTTGAAATGAATGGAAAAATAGCCAAAGAAGAAGGACGGCTGAATGAGGCTCTTGATTTATTCCAAAAGTCTCTTCAACGGTATCAAGAAAATGAAGAAATCAAAAATGTGTTTTCTTCACTCCTTGAGATCGCAGACACATATGACATCATGGGGGAGAAGGAAAAGGCAAAAAACATGTATCTTGAGATTAAGCAAAAAATGGCCAACCATCCAGATCATAAACGGAAAGAGATTTTTGAAATTGTAGAAGAGCGTCTAAAGGAGATGACCGTCTGCTGATTTAGTTTAAATCAAAATGATACTATCCAATAATAGATAAAAGGCGAAACAGTCATTAGAGGGAAGTTTACCAACCGTCAAGACTGTGTGTGAAACTACAAATCCCGTATAAACGGGATTTTTTTATTCCGTTTAAAACGTCTTTTTCGTGTCCATACTATTAAAAATAGGAAAAGGAGGAAAAGAAATTGAATATTCAAGGACTTGAGAAAGTAAGTTTAGGAGAGTATGAAGAACTCGGAATCGGTTATTGGAGCATATCCATGAAGGAAAACAGAGTCCTCATTGTTTGGGATGTGGATGACGAAGGAGATAAAAAGACTATCATCACCGTAAAGCATATCAATGCAGAGGAAGCGGGGGAGGCTATTATGTATTGGGGACCCATGTTGGATGCTATCCAGGTCTACCGAATCATCCGTGATATTGTAGACTTGTATCAAGAACATTCTCTTCCTGATTTTATCCAGATTATTAAAAATATGAGTTATCTACATCATAGTTCAATCACGTACGATAGAGAGCTAGGCATTACATACGATACAGAGCTGGGCAGACGGTTTTTTGAAGAGATCAAGAACACGTTTGATATTTTGGAAAAGCAAACCGGATAAGAAGAACAGAGTGGATACCTCTTTCTGAAACTAAAAAGGGAGGGGGTTTCCCATTCTGTTTTATTTATTTTATAGAGAGTGTCTCTGTTTATTAGATTGCACATAATACTTCTTAAATGAAATCATTTGTAACCAACCGAATGATCCGTTATACTGATAGTAGATCATTTATTCGAAGGGAGAAATCGGCATGCAGGAAGTGTATCAAACGAAACAAGGAGCAAACGTGATTTGCGAAGTTTTTGTGAATCAGACGGACGGGACTATTCACGTTCTGGATTCCAATCAGGAAGAGACAACGAGTGTCACTAACGGAATTGACGAAATTCAAGCCCTTATTTTAGACAAACACCTTGTTTCAGGTGCGATTGGAGACTGGATCTGGGTGTTGTATGGAACAGACGGGATCGCCACCTTGTTTGAAAATGGATCCTTTCAGATGGCGCCCGACTCTCTGCTATATAAGCCATTTGTGGAGGCAGCAAATAATTATGCCTTTTGACCAATCTTGAAACACCCGTTTGCTGTTCTTCTACTGGCCGAACATTTTTATGTATCTTAAAAGTCCGGATTTTCGAAAGCATCAAACGGGCTATTCTTATGATATGATTGTGAAGTTTTTGTATACATCATTTTTTTATTTAACATAATAATTATTATGTTAACTAGATTACGTTAAGAATAAATTATGTGTAATCTTGTCGAATTTTGTTGAAAAAGGGGTCATCATCATGAAAAACGAGCAGCAGCAACTCTTTGCTCTCATCGAGGAAAAAGTTCACCGTCTTCCCTATTATGTCGGACAGTATGTGGAATATAAAGAAGCGGGTGACCGGGCGAAACCCAATACTCTTTTATCTTACTTGTATGATTACGAGCGATTCTTTTCTTTTTTAACGGAAGAAGGCTACTATCAGGGAGAGCTGCGGGATGTTCCTTTGACCGTTTTAGAGACACTCAAACGGGAAGATATTGACAAGTACCTGTTATTCTTGAAAAAATACTCGAACATCAAAAAACGAACTAGCCGGAACCGGATGCTCTCTTCCTTGAAGTCCCTCTTTCATTATCTCTCCCAGATTGAGGAAGATGATGATGGCTTTCCATTACTAAAGCGGAATATCATGGCCAAAATTGAAATCAAGGGAACAAAGCCCTCTCCGCAGGCCCAGGCTGATGCATTAAAGGGGAGGGTTTTTACCAGCAGGCAGGAAATCCAAGACTTTTTAGACTTTGTTGCTCTCGGATATGCCAAGACCATAAAAGACTCCCATGAACGAGAACCTGTGAAAAAGCGTCTCCTCCACTATTATTCCTTAAATATGGAGCGAGATTTGGCTATTTTATCCCTTATTTTAGGGTCTGGACTCCGTATTTATGAAACGGTGTCGCTTGATGTTTCGGATATTGACTGGAAAGAACGGGCAGTGCGTGTGGTGCGGAAAGGAAAAGAAGATAAAACATTGGTTCATTTCTCTGAAAGTGCTTTGGCGCAACTGGAAAGTTATCTGGCCATTCGGGATGACCGATACCATATCACCAGAAAACAGGAACCTGCTCTTTTTGTATCACTCCCAACAGGACCAAACAAACAGGTCGGAAGGCTGACGAAACGAGCTGCCCAAGAAATGATTGGAAAGTACACCAAATGGTATGGCCGTTCTCTTTCTGCCCATAATCTCCGCCACTCTTTTGCGACCGTTCATTGGGCGGAAAATCAAGATGTGTTCGGCCTGCAGTCGCAACTGGGCCATTCAAACCCGCAAACGACGCAACGCTACGCCCTTATTTTTAACGATACGCTTCGTGAAATGATTGATAAGATGGATAAAAACGATGACGAACCTCCTTCCGACTAGCCTCTTTTTTATTGATGTTTAAATCTAAAAATCTTGGTTCATACTAATTTTAGAGAGAACCGAAAAGTGAGGTGCAAAGTAGAATGGAAAGACCTAACCAAGGAGAGACAAAAAAGAAAGAAAATACCCATGTAGTCGTGATTGGAAAGGAAAGAAAACTGATCAAAGGAGACTTTATCCTGGAGAAATCCTACTACAAACACGCCAAAGAGTATGTCTATAAGTTCTTTGTTACGGAAAAAGGAACGTATGTGGTGAATTTCCTTGTCTATGGGCTGCAGTATTTCAAAGAGGGCTTTCTGTACACGGGATCAGATCTAAAAGAACTGAAGCGTCAAATAGACCGGGAAGACTTCTTGCGGGAATTTGCCAAAACCCTAAATGTCCCCTATCCAGAAGAGCTAGAGATTATTGACATTTAAACAAAAGACTCCTGAAACAAAATGCAGGAGTCTTTTGTTTGGCTCGTCTTCTGTTTTTTACAAGAAGTCTATTTTGGCTGGTTGTACCATGCCTGCAGCTTATCAATCGCTGCCATCTTCTGCTCATTATGAACATGCGTATAAATTTGCGTGGTTGAAAGGTTCTCATGCCCCATTAATTCCTGAATGGTTCGAATATCTACCCCTACCCTTACAAGGGACGTGCCGAAGGTATGTCGCAATTTATGGCAAGATAACGGCACATCTTCCAGGTATTCCTTTCCCTTGCTTTGCTTTAACTCATGAAAAATGCTTTCTGCAATCTGCTGAATCCGTCTTCTAGTGATTCTTGTTCCATGCCTGGACAAAAATAAAGCTCTTTTGTGTTCCGGTTTGGGTGTGGGTCTTTTGTCTTTAACGGATAGAAGAATTTGCATCAGTTCATGATCCACGGGAATAAAACGGGATTTTCCTCCTTTTCCGAACACCCGAATGCCGCCAGCATCTTCATGAATGTCATCAATGTTCATATTATGAACTTCCACTACCCGAAGCCCTGCTAACGTCATCAGCATAAACATGGCCTGATTCCTCACCGGATACGATTTTTCTTTCAGATGGGTGAGGAAGAACTGCCAGCTCGAAACATCCAGGTATGTAGGGATTCTCTCCTTTTTCTCTTTTGCTACATCAATGTATTGAGCAGGATTGGTGTCAAGCAGCTCCATATCGGTTAAGGCTTTGTAAAACGAACGAATGGCCATCAATTTCCGATTTCTTGTTGCAGCCGAATTTCCTTTTTCTCTCTCCCTCGTTAAAAAGCGCAAGATGTCAGTTTTTTTGGTTTCAGGAAGCGGTTTATCTCCGAGGAACTGTAAATAAGACCGTATATTGTATAAATATTCTTGCTGTGTAGAGACGGCTCTCTCCTTGTCTTTTAGCCATATGGAGAAATTCTCCAACCATTCTTCCACTTTGTTCATCCCCCCATTTATTTTTTTAAATACTTGATTTGAATAACGTAATAAATATAGAATATATGTACAAACATATACTATTATACGATTAAGAAGGAGAGATTAGGATGAAACGTATTAATATTTTTACCATTCAACAGGTGAAAGAAAAAGGCAGTCTTTACAATTTGGAATCAAAAAAAGTGATTTCACCGGAATCGGCTGTTAAGATTGTCAATACTGTTTTAGGACTCAACCAACGTTCTTCCGAGCATTTTGCCGTGATTACATTAAATGCCCAAAATGAAGTTGCTGGCGTACACCCTCTGTTCAAAGGAAGTTTAAACGCTGCGATTGTTCACCCGCGCGAGGTGTTTCAGGCTGCTCTTTTGAATAACGCCGCCTCCATCATTTGCTTCCACAACCATCCTTCCGGAAATCCCGAACCAAGCAAGGAAGACATTGACGTAACCAAGCGTCTTGCGGAAGCTGGACAAATTCTCGGAATCCAAGTTCTCGATCACATTATCATTGGTGACGGGAAGTTTGTCAGTTTAAAACAAAAAGGCTACTTCTAAACTTTCACTTGTTCCGACGGGCATTTGCTCGTTGGTTATGTTACTACCTTCTATTATACTATTCATCCTTTCTCTTCCCAAACCAAAAAAACCCTTGAATTCCAAGGGTTTTGTTTTTGGCTATTTTTTAAATTGATAGATGAATGTCACAGCCCCGCGCGTGAGGGAATGTTTGCTATGGCCTTCCTTTATTATTTATGAGTGTTGTACGGAGCAAGTAAAGCAGAGAAATCGTCTACAATCTGTTTTTCCACGGACACCATATTTTTGGCCAGCGTTTTCAGATCGTCCGTTTTTTCGGCCTCATTGTAGCGGGTATCGGATACACCATAGATTCTTTGAAGAATATTGACAAATTTCTCCTTAAAGGCGGATGCTTCCCCTTTGGCCGGCACTTCTTTTACCCGGTCTAATTTTTGTTTGATATTCTGAAGATTTTCAGACTTGTGTTTCAAGAAGTCTTCTTTTTTCATGGTTCCCTTCACTACTTGATTAAAGTCTTTTTCATCAGACTGAATGGCTTGGAAGAATTCAGAGAGTGGTGATTGGATGGCAACAATGAATTCTTGCGGAGTGGATGGGGTAGCGGAAACGCTGGACTTGGACGGGGTTTTAACAGACTTCTCCCTCTTCCCTTTTATTTGGGAGGACTTCTCTTGACTGGTTGGGGATTTTTCTTTTTGGGTGTCTTCTTGCTTGATTGCTTTTGATTCGTGTTGCTGAACCGTTGCCTTTTTAGGTTCAGGATTTTTCTTTTCTTCAGAGGAACACCCTGAAAGACCCATTAAGCCAAGTGTGAGAGTAAGTAAGATGAGACCAAATTTAGTTTTCATCATTCTATCTCCTTTTTCTAAATGTTAAAAGATAGCTAGATACCTTTTACTCCTTTATTATATAACAATATTACATAAATATTCCTTTATTCAAAATTAATATTTATAGAATTCCTCGATTTTTTTCATTTGAATTTCACAAAATAACAATTTTGTGAAACTCATTTGTAATGCATACTATATCTGAATATTCAATATATTGCAATTTAAACAGTATGATAATAAAATAGACTTAATTATAGTTTAAGAGGTTCCGTCAAAAAAGTTTAAGTAAGAGAGGAAAAACGATGGTCCCAAAAAAACCTACCAAAACACCCACCGAAAGAGCACAGGAAACCTTTCGTTTGGTAGAGACTGGTGAATTCTTAAGAAAAAAGCGAAATCAGCTTGGATTGTCCATGCAGCAAGTTGGAGATATATTACACATTTCTACGAATTACGTATCTGAAATCGAACGGGGAGTTAAGTTGCCTTCTCCACTTTTGATTCGAGAACTTGCCTATTTTTATCATATAAATGAAAATGATTTGTTTCGGATGTACGGAAAGATTCCCCTGTCAGCAAAGGAAGAATTAGAAGCCAATACATTCTTGCAAGATCTGTTGAGTGATATTAATCAGAATAAGAATTTACCCGATAAAAAGAAAAAGGAACTTTTTTCTGAATTTTTACAAGTCTATCAACGCTTCCTAAAGGATTATGAGTAAAAGCTGTAATCAATTTAATTGAATGCATTAAAAAGGTGGGAATCTTCCCACCTTTTTGTTACATTTGGCTCCGTGCTTTTTGCCAGTAATGGACCACACCATTTAGCCAGTATTTATTGAGCCCTCCTGGGTCGTTTTTCGCCCCTACTGGACAATACATCGGTTGGATCTTCGCAGGGGTGTCTTTCCCGATTGGCAGATATCTCCGTTTAAGTAAGGATCCTAAACTATCAATACTGGCAGCCACACTTTTAAAGTGACGAATCTTTCTTCCATCCGCAGTCATGATTCCTCCCACATTATTCAGCCGTCGAATCGCAGAACTTGTCCCATTTCCTGTTTCATGCATGGAAATGGCCGCTAAAAAAGCTGGATCAATACCGTATTTTTTTCCGGTTCTTACAAAATCGGCTCCATGGCCTTTCAGTTTTCCTCCCAACACTTTGTTTAATTCACTGGCGGTAACAGCCGAAATCCTTTTCACATTGTATTGCTTGTGAACGCGCTTGGTTCTATCACCTTTTGGTTTGGGGACCGGCTTATTAGTTTTTGTCTTTTTCACAGTCTTTGTTTTGGATTGGTCTTTTTGAATGGGTTTTTGTTTAGGCTTGGGTTTTGGTTCAATGGGGGCATTAATGGCAGGCTGGTCTTTTTCAAAGGATACCTTTACTTGCGCAAAAACGGAAGGTTGTTTGTTCATGTTGTCAGAAATAAGGTTCCTGCCGGTTTCGCTTTCCATCTTTTTCTTGATGGTCTCTTGCTCACGCTGATCAATGAAATATTCTACAGCATTAGAGAAGTCTTGGTCTGGAATGGTGATCTCGACGGGGCCTGTTGTGGGGACAGAGGGTTGTGAAGTAAAGAGAAGAAAAGTAGTTAAAAATTCTTTGAGCATCTTTTACCTCCTGTTTAGTTATCCCTTAAATGCGGGCATTTAAAGTGGGGCTGTTCTTGGATAGGACTATTTTGATTTATTCAATCATGGATTGTTCTGGGGAGTAACTCGATGAAAAGGGAAAGCAAACAAGCCCTTTGACCGGGCTTGTTTTACTTTTTATTATTATATCACATAACTATTAAAATATCACATTATTATTACGATATTCATTTTTACAGTTTGTTTACAAAACATTACAATTTGATAACAGCACTGGTTGACGTCATATCTATAAAATTACAAGACTCTGTTGGAAATACTGAATCTTCCATACAATCAACGATGACACGGCAAAAATGCTCTAAAATTCCAAGAGGGCTTTCACTGAAAGAAGTCATCACTTCATCAAACAACTCTGTAAAGGTTCCACCTTGAATTTTATCCTCAAACCATTCGTTTACCTGTTTAGTTGAGAAAAATCCATCCATTTCATATCCTTCATGAAGGGAATGTAAGAGCAATAACTTAATGTCGGTCATTAACAATTGATGCATGATGCTTTGAATATGCCAGAAATCCCTTGCTGGGTGGATATATTCCAATTGTCTTTTCAACTTTTCCCCTTCGTTATATAATAGTAGAATTTTGTCTTCTATGAACCGATAAGTTTCTTCGATATAAAACTTTTCCCCTCGGACTTCTTCTCCAAGCATATCTAGCTGTTTTTCATAGCTGTAATACCCCTTACGATCTTTTTCAAGCTCCCCTTGCCGGTACAATTGGTGAAGCTCAAACTCGCCATATCTTCTTCTTTGCTTCAATAATGCTTGGTTCACGGATGGTCTTACCCCTTTCTCTAATCGTTTAATCGTCCTTTTATTATTAACTGCTATATCTGTTGGAAATTCCCAATCCCCCAAAAAATATCCCTCTTCCCTCCTTTTTTCTTCCAACCATTTAAGCATGAATGATTAATTTACAATGACAACCAGCGCCCTCATGGTATCTTTATACCATTTTTTCAATATATATAAAAAACTGGTATATGTTTCATATATACTCAAAATTGTGAATTTTTGTTGAAAACATGCCAAATTTCTTGCATTTTCTACTGTTTTTGAAAAAATATAAGTTATACTAATATTTTTGAAAATTAGGGAAACGTAAAAAAAGAGGTTAGATGGATGATTCATATTGGGAAAATATTAAAAACCAAGCGTAAAGAAGCAAATCTCTCCCAGAAGGAATTAGCTGAAAAAATACATCTCTCGCAATCTTTAATCAGTCAATTGGAAAAAGGTAAAATCACTCCTTCTCTTGACGTTGTACAAAAACTTGCCCACTTTTTTAATTTGCCAGTTTCACACTTTATGGCAGAAAAAGAATGGGAGGAAGGAAAAGAGATTGAAACAAATCAGTATTATGCCGAGGACACGCTGGATTATATTCGCCTGCTATTTTATCAAGAACAGTATGAGGATGCAATGAAAACGATTGAGCAGAGTCTTGGTACCCCTCTCTTTCAGCATGAAACCTACTATGCTCTCATTATGCTCTGGAAAGTGATGATTCTAAAAGAACAAAGAAAATTTGAAGAGGCTGTTAAGTTGTGCCAGTATTTGCTTGAAGACTATACCCCTTATTATTCGCGGGTCAGTCTTGCACAGCTATATTATCATATGGGGGTGTGTTCTTTGCCCATTTATCTGCTGGAACCAAAAGAGTTTCGGTTCTTTGACAACAGCCGTACAGATCAGTCTATTTTTCTTAAATCCAAAGAGTGTTTGATCAAGGCTAAAAATTATTTAAAAGGGATTTACCAGCATGGTCGTCTATATAAGGAAATTCTGTATGCGCTTGGAGTCCTTACGGCAAGTTTAGGTGATTTTTCCAATGCTATGAGTTATTTTAAGCAATGTTCCCGCATGTATGAAGAGGAAATTTCTGCTTACACAAAACTTGTGTCTAACATCGAAAAAATCAAATATAAAATAAAAGAGCATCCTGATAAGGATACCCTTACATACGACCAAGTATTGAGTTATGATGCGCTTTTTGGGCAAGGTTTACGACGGAAAGCGTGACTTGCTCTGGGGTTTCTTTTTCCAATTTCGCCACAACCTTCAACCGGCTTCTGGAGATTCGGGCGGAAAATCCCTTGGCAGACTTATGGATTAAAACGTAATCGTACACTTTGTCAAGAAGCGTCTCGTAAAGGGCAGCCGTGAAACGGTTAAAACAGACTGGGTTCTCACAAGCGTAATAGGGGCCCCACGGCCCATTTTCAATGGTAAACGATGAACCGCAATTGCCACATTGAAGATGTAAGTAATTCCAAGATTTTGTCATATCATCACTCCTTGTTAAATTGAATCTATCAGTGGATTCCCGGAAATGAAGTGAAAACCGCCCAAAAGCAACACATCAATGGTCCCTTCTTCCAAATGAAAACTTATCGCTGTTCCTTGTTGTATGAGTTTTCCTTTGACTATGGCAAGTGGATACGGATGGACTTTTAGCTGAAGTAAGTCTTGAAAAAGAAGAAAGAGAGCATGGTGGAAATCCTGAAAAATAGATGTAGGGGAATAGGTGAAAGCGGTTTGTTCTTCTAAATAGTCCTTAAATTCGTGGGAAAAGATGAGACCGATGGTAGCCTGAATAGGATCATTTGCAAAAAAAACGCAGGACTGAAGAAAAATAGGTTCATCACTAATCCATTGAACACTCTTTGTCACTTGGATGCGTTTTACTTCAAGGCCTGTCATTTCCTGAAATATTTTTGCCATGATAGATAGAGTACCGGGATTTAGAACAAGTTCTTTCACATGTTCACAACCTTTCTTTTTTTTAAGATGGAATGAGCTTGGCAGATACAAGGGTGCTTCTCTCTTTTTGACAAGGGATGAAGGATTTAACCCCTTTCCCTCCCCGTTTAGTAAGAGGACAATCTGCCACCTTTTTTTTCGTTGTTCCTTTAGTAGTGGTCATTTCAAGTACATCTTTTTCTCTAACAGAAAAGACGTAGGCGACTTCATCCCCATTTTCAAGCATTATTGCCCGAACACCCCCCGCCTCTTTTCCTTGAACTGGCAGTTCACTCACCTTAAATCGGATTGCTTTGTTTTGTTTAGTTAAGATCAAGAGTTCTTCTTCCCCGTCGACAACAAAATCAGCATTTTTACTAAACGGAAGAGGGCTTCTTCCAGGTTTGACCGGAACTTGTTTGGTTTTGCCGTCTTTTGTGACAGCAATCAACGTTTTACCTTCTGACTCTCCCATCCATAGAATCTTCTCTGAAAACACGAGTCCTTTTGGTTTGTGGCTGCTGAATTTCGGAAGGTTCTTCACTTTTACCGGATACACCGTTCCTAATACATCCACTGCGGCAAGTGTTGCCCCAAGCGTGGTTTTGACCCATGTACCTGACGTTTGAGGGGAACTGCTTCGATACATTCCGTTTTGATCCAGCACAACAAATATGTTTTCGTGACTGTTCGCATTTGCAGAAGCGGAGGGTGTTTTTTGTTGTTCAATTTTCGTTCGCCGCGGATCCCCAAACTCTTTCAGAAGTGTTTTCCATTCTTCCAAAAGACTTTCTTTCAAATGGGAGAGTTTGCAAGTTAAAAGCTCCATTTTCTTTTTACTTTCTTTACATTGAGCCACAAGATCCTTCTTTTCAGTTGATGTGAGCCGTTCCAGCTTCATTTGAAGGATGGCTTCACTTTGCAATTCGCTTAAGCCAATGTTTTTGACAAGGGATGAAACTGCCAGATGTTTCGTTTGACTCTTTTTGATAATGGAAAGGACTTCATCCATTTTCTCCAAGGCCTTTACCTGGCCCTCCAAGAGGTGAAACTTTTTTTCTTCCTTTTTTAGATCATGCTGGAAGGTTTTCTCCAAACATTTCAACCGGTGTTCGGTAAAGATATCGAGAAGTTTTCCAAGCCCCACAATTTGCGGATGATTGTTAACGAGGACTTGGTTTTGAACGGAAATATTCGTTTGAAGCGGAGTTTTTTGAAGGATTTCGTGAAGAATAGATTGAGGATTTGCCTCTTTTGTTTCCACCACAATGCGGATGCCATCTCTTCCTGATTCATCCCGAATATCGGTGATTTCTTGAGTTTTTTCTGCCAATGCCACTAATTTTTCCAAGATTTTCGGTTTTGTCACCATATAGGGTAGTTCAGTAAACACAATATAGGTGCTGTCTTTTTCCTCTTCCAGATGGTACGCCCCGCAAACGGTTATCGACCCTTTTCCGGTTTTGACGATTTCAGGCCATTCTTCAGGATTAACATAGACACCGCCAGTCGGGAAATCTGGGCCCTTGATGATGGACTCAATCGGGGCAGTAGGATTTTGCAGTCGTTTTATGAGGGCTTCGAGTACTTCCTTCGCATTATGGGGAATCATGGTCGTACTCATACCAACAGCAATCCCCGTGCTTCCATTTAGAAGTAGATTAGGAAGTTTGGAAGGTAAAAAAGCGGGTTCTTTTAAGGATTCATCAAAATTAGGAACAAATTCGGAGACAATCTGAAGATTTTCCAGGAGAAGTGATGTAATTGGACTCATTCTGGCCTCTGTATACCGCATGGCAGCCGCCGCATCTCCGTCAATAGAGCCGAAATTTCCATGTCCATCAACTAGCGGATAACGGTACGAGAAATCCTGTGCCATTTTAACAAGGGCTTGATACACACTGGAATCTCCGTGCGGATGATATTTTCCGATCGTATCCCCTACAATTCTAGCACTTTTCTTATACGGCTTGGTGTGGTCTATCCCAAGTTCATGCATAGCAAAAAGGATCCGCCGCTGAACGGGTTTTAATCCGTCTCTGGCATCTGGTAAAGCCCGGTCTTGGATGACGTATTTGGCATATTCCAAAAAGGATTCTTTCATTTCCTGTTCGAATGAACGTTCTTTTATTTCCAAAAGCATCCCTCCTTATTTCTCTTTTATTGTACCGAAAAGAAAAAGGATTTTCCACATTTTATAACGTCTTTCTTATATAATCTCTTTATTCGTGCTAGGACAAGCAAAATACCCCCCTTCTATTTAAGACGGATAAAACTAGAACACTAACTTATTTCAATTATAAAAATGCAAAACCAAAGGGAAGCAAAGCAATCCCTCTGGTTTAAAGACCCTTCGTGATGAACTCTTTTCTAGGTTCAATTTTATCCCCCATTAAGAGAGAGAGCCATTCATCACAAGTCAAAACATCTTCCATCGTGACTTGATACAGCAAACGGTTATCTGGATTCATTGTTGTTTCCCACAATTGAGTCGGGTTCATTTCACCAAGCCCTTTGTAGCGCTGAATTGTAACATTTTTCAGTCCCTTTACGAGTTGGTTCTTTTCTCGCTCCGAGTAGGCATACTGCACTTTTCTTGATGATTCGATTTTATAGAGCGGGGGTTGCGCGATATAGAGGTATCCAGCTTCTATGAGGGGTTTCATGTAGCGGAAAAAGAAGGTGAGAAGAATGGTGCGGATATGAGCGCCATCCACATCGGCATCAGTCATGATGATGACCTTTTGGTGTTTAACTTTTTTTACGTCGAAATCTTGACCGATCCCCCCTCCCACAGCGGTAATGATGGAACGGATTTCTTCATTGGCCAAGATCTTATCTATTCTTGACTTCTCTACATTTAACGGCTTTCCTTTTAGGGAAAGAATGCTTTGAAAGATTCGATCACGCCCCTGTTTGGCGCTTCCTCCCGCACTATCCCCTTCAACGATGAACAGCTCATTTTTCTTTGCATCCCGACCAGAACAAGCAGCAAACTTTCCGGAAACAAGGTGGGCATAGTTCTGTTTCTTCCCGCCGTTGCGGGTCAGTTCTCGCGCTTTTTTGGCGGCTTCTTTCGCTCTCCTGGCAAGAATCGCTTTTTCAGCAATCTTTTTGACCTGGGCTTGGTCTTTTTGAAGATAGGAAAGAAGATGATCCGACACTATTGCTTGAACGATTGCCCTCACTTCGGTATTGGATAGTTTGTTTTTGGTCTGTCCTTCAAATTTGGGCTTTGCAAGTTTCACGCTCATGATGCACGTTAATCCTTCCATCCATTCATCACCGGTCAAACTTTCTTTCAACCACCCTTTTTCCTTGGCGAATTCATTCATCGTTTTCGTTAGTCCCGCTTTTACCCCTGTCTCATGGGTCCCGCCTTCTTTGGTCGGAATAAGGTTTGCGAAACTTAAGAAGTTTGTGGCGTAATGATCTGCATACTGAAGAACCGCCTCCAATTCCACTCCGTCTTTTTGGGCTTGAATGAACCACGCATTATGCAGCTTCTCTTTTCCTTTATGCAGATAGGCGATGTAATCTTTAAGGCCATTTGGAAAATGGAAGACTTCTTTTTTTGTATCTGTCTCTTTTGTATCTTCCTCATGAGTAAAAGTAATAGTCAGAGCGGGGTTTAAGAAGGCAAACTGCCGAAGACGGGTACGAATCAATTCAGGGGAAAACTCGGTTGTTTCAAAAATCATAGGGTCGGGGTAAAACGTAATGGTCGTGCCGCTTTTTCCGTCGTAAGAAATCTCTTTTTCTTGTATTTTTTTACCTCTCTCGTATACATGGGTCACTTTCTTCCCGTCCCGGTAAACCGTTGCAATGAACTTGGCAGAAAGAGCATTCACACAAGTGGAACCTACTCCATGAAGACCTCCTGATATGGAATAGCCTCCACTTCCGAATTTACCCCCAGCATGAGGGATGGTAAGAATAGTCTCCAATGTGGAAAGACCTGTCTTCGGATGTAGGCCAAGTGGGATGCCACGCCCTTCATCTTTTACCGTAATTCCTCCTTTTCTATCAAGGGTGACTTGAATTTGGCATCCGTAGCCTGCCAAATGTTCATCCAGCGAGTTGGCGACGATTTCCCAAATGAGATGATGAAGTGCTTGCTTGTCTGTTCCGCCTACATACATCCCCGGCATGAGCCGAATAGCTTCCAGCCCCTCTAGGACTTGAATATCAGTTTCATTGTATTTTTTCAATACCTGTACCTCCTTTTCATTTCTTTCTCTATTTTACAGAATCATTGCTTTATTCTCCATATATTATACCGATATTCATATATTATTCCATACTTTGTGATATAATGATAACGAACACACGAAAAATTGATCGAGATTCATAGCTGCTGGATAAGAAAATCGAAGATCTGCTTTTGTAGAAAAATCAGCACAAAAAACCTGAAGGAACCGGCTTCAGGTTTTATGGATGCGGAATAGTCTCCCGATTTCTTAAATACATTTTTTAAAAAGATACCATACTTCTTCTTTTCCATCACGAACAGCTTCACAATCCTTGAATGTATCACAAATAACATCGTATTCATTAGCGAGATCGAGCAGGTTCCCAGACAAATCTATTACATGCTCCAATAGATTGCCTTTCTCACTCATCTCCCGCCCTTTAGCAGAATCTAAAGGAAGATAACGAATAGATAAGAGACGATTTTCATCCAATACATACCCAATAGTCATTCCTATAAATGCCCTCCAATTCCTATATATAGTCCTATTATAGCAAGAGAACGATTGTTTGTATAATTCATCCATAATTCCCTTTAACCATAAAAAAAGAACCTCTTGTTATGGAGGTTCTCCAACATCCTGCTCCCCTACCCCGTTTGAAAACATGGCGAATGTTTTCTTTTCATTTTACACAACTCAAAGCAAAGGAGTGTTAGGCGTGATCTGGTTTTCTCCTGATGATCTAACTCTTATCAAAAAAATTCTCCTTCTTTTCGGTGTTGTCTTTTCTCTTTTTCGGGTTGTCTCTATTTCCGCTTTCTTTCTAAAGCAAACCAACAACCGCTTCCGACGGGAAACGTTAAAAACAGACACTTCCCTTTTACGGGGACTGCTCGGCTCTCTTCTTGGCCTTTTAGCTTCCCTTGTGATGCTTGTTGCATTTTTCTGACGCCAAACCCTATTTTTGTTATAATAAATATATAGAACAATTGTACGATAACCAAATCCCACATTCCTTTACCATGAATCTATCAACCAGATAAGAAAATCCAAAAAAAAAAAAACAAGGAAAACATAAAAATAAGAAAATTTCCCTCTTCCTCACGATTTCTCATGTAATCTGGACGATTTTCTTGATACTTGCCAATTGATTTTAGTAAGGAAGAAAGGATTCTGAAAATAAAGGAAAGGACGAATGCCTGTTGACAGAAGCCATCACCCCAAAAAGAGAAAGAACCCTATTAAATTTATTTGTCACCACAAAAGCCTGGACGATTCTTTTGGTGATGACCGCCTTATATGAGAGCAGAACCCCTTTACACGGAAGGAATATCCAGACAATCATTAAGGCCAAGTCCGGCAATCTAGCAGACATCCCCTCCTCCGCCTTGTACCCTGTTTTAGCGGGACTTGAAAAGGAAGGGTTCATTGTAGGAGAGTGGGAAAAGCGTGATGACCCCAAAAAAAGGCATCGCCGTTTTTATGCCATGACCCTTGACGGAGAAAGAAGGTATAGATCCTTAAAAAAAGAATTGCAAGATGTTCTTGAATCTTATCTTGGTTTTATGAAACACGTTCTTACCTATGCCAGTCAACACCTATCTAAAGAAGATGGGGAAGAGTACAAGTTAAACCTTCAGTCTTTATTAAGTTATTTGACCCTTGCCTTTTTGCATGAACCGAATTATGCGTTTTCGCTAAAAAAACAGTTAGAACAAACATTTGGATTTTGGGAGGTTAGCGAGGGAACGCTTTATCCTTTGTTATCGGAACTGGAGATGAAAGGGTTGATCCGGTCTTATTGGGGGCATGTGGTAGACGGAAAACCCGTGTTAATGAGAAAAGATAAAAACTCTCCCCCGGACGAGCCCCAGACCCGTTTGGTCCGTTTTTATGAAGCAACACCAAAAGGGGCTTTGTATCAAAAAACTTACGGGAGAAAATTCCTTTCTGCTCTTGAAGAAGCCTGTACTCGCGCACAATTTACCTGTGATTATGTATACAACCATAAGCCTCTTGTCTAGAGGTTTTCTTTTTTGGGAGCATAAAAAAACAAGGGGTAAAAGCCCTTGTTTTGGTTGGTACTCTTTGATTTTTAACGATTCAACATGCCGGCAGCCAGCTCATCGAAAGTCTTTAGCACCTGTTCTGCCCACATTTTGGTATCCGAAACATAATCAAATGCCATATGTTCCAAAATTGTTTAACCTCACTGATTTTCTCTTGCAAATCATCCCTCTTTATTTTGAAAGGGCGGGTGTATCGTTTTTGACTGCATCACAAAAAACTCTCCAAACTTTACGCTTGTTTCTTTGAACTTGTTTGCAACCTCTGTAATGTTCACAAGGTTTCACTCTACCACCAAAGGAACTCATGTAGATGCATGTACATTCTGTTCTCTCTGGTTCTCCTTCTCTAATAGGTTTAACTTTTCTTTTCCCTTCTTCACGATTAATAGGGCAATCACTTTCTAAAACATGAACTTCCTCTGTTCCATCCGAACCAATTGCACAACAACTTGGCTCTAATTCTTGTCTTTTTGCCATTTTTTCTCTTCTCCTTTTTCCGTGTTTTGGATTTCAACTTTACAGGTACTCTCAAGGACAAATCTTACGTAATGCAGTTCCCCATTTTCTCACCCTTCTTTTTTTGCTTATACGTTTCTTGAATTCCAAAGTAATTTGCTTCCAATAGGAATCGCGGGCTTGGTCCCTGCTGGAATCTCAAGGGTGTATTTTGCCTTTTTCCGCATCTTTCCCACCCTCCAAGGAGGAAAGGCTAAATCCCGGTCTATGACCACGCCCTCTTTATCCAAATAATAGACATCAAGAGGAAATTTCATGAAAAACAAATGAATTTGATTGGTGCGAGAAAACAGCATCCCCTGAACGGTCTCTTTCTTTTTCCCCATTAAGCCAAAAAAGCGGGAGAAAAAGGAATTGGCAAACGGAACAGTTATTTCAAAATCGGGATCATGGACTTGAATATGAACGGTTTTCATTTTTATGTTCCCTCCGTTTTTTATGAAAAAAGGGGGAATCCCCCCCTCTTACTTGCCTTCCACGAGTTTTTCAATTTTGTTATTGAATGCTTCTAGCTCTTTAAAGTATTTTTGGGCAGCTTTTTCTGCTGGTTGGTATTTTTTGTTGTCCACTGTTCCGTCTGATTTAACAGACTCTAAAATCCCGTCAAGGGCGTCAATACCGGACTCGGTTAAAGTGACAAATTCCTTTTGGATTTCCACAGCGCTTCCCTTTGTAGGGATCGCTTTTACCTTGTCAAGGTGAACCCTCAAGTCTTTATTGGCTTCAGCACCTTTTGCCTGATACTTCTTATAGGAGAGTTTTTTGTCTAAAAATTGGGCGAGATATTCATTGGATTTGTAGAAATTTTGATTGAGGTAGACAACTTCATCATTGGCTGCTGCAAGATAGTCCAGCAAGTCCTTGTTTTGCTCTGTAACGGTAATGTATTTTTTGTCTTTTTCTTTCGGGGCTTCTTGAGTGGTTTTGGCGGGTTTAGCTGGCTTCTCTTTGTCCTCACTGCAACCTGCAAGCCCTGCTGCTAAAAGAGAAATAGCTAAAAATCCACCGATGAGTTTTTTGGCTTTCAAATGAAAAATACCTCCTTATGAAAATATGAATGGAGTCAAACGACTCATAATTACAGAATTATTCTCTTATTCAATTATAATGAAGTTATTCATAAATGTCCAATAATTTAGACCAAAAAATCCGAGGTTAAACAATCCCTCGGATTCGGTCTTTTAACAGAGAATTTCTTGGTGGTTCTGTATGATTGACCACCCCTTTCCTCAACTCGCTGACCATTCCGTAAAATCCAAGATTCTCTTTGGCTCTGGTCATGGCGGTGTAAATCAGTCTTTTTCGAAGCATGAAAGAATGTTCCGCACAAACCGGAATGAACACCGATTTCCATTCGCTTCCTTGGCTTTTGTGGATGGTTAAGCACCAAGCATGAGCCAGTTCATCGAAACGGTCTCTGGTGTAAGACACCTTTTCCCCGTCATAGTCCACAATGAGCATTTCTTCTTCCCCGTTTTGAGGATCTTCCGGCACATAGGTTTCAATATAGCCAATCTGCCCGTTGACAAGACCATAGTCCTCATTCGGCCTCACCTGAATGACCTTATCTCCTTCACGGAAAATGATTCTTCCAAACTTCACTTCTCTCTTGTATTTGGATGCAGGATTCAAGTCCATTTGGATGATGCGGTTTAATTCTTCCACTCCAAGCGGTGTTTTTCTCATGGGCGTTAAAATGACCACTTCATCCATTCCGTAAGTTTGGACAGCTTGGTAAAATTTATGGATCATTTCCTCCTGAAGTGTCAGGATGTCATCATGTTCAAAGAAGGTGAAATCGTTGGCTTCCTTTATAGACGGCATGTTCCCTTTTGATACATCCAACGCTCTTTCCAAGATGGTGCTGCCCTGCTTTTGACGGTAGATTTCATCAAGTACCGTAACAGGGAAAACCTTGCTTTCAAGCAAGTCCGCTAGAACTTGTCCTGCCCCGACGGATGGTAACTGGTCCTTATCGCCTACCCAAATGACCTGACACCCTTTTGGTATGGCTTCTAAAAAGTGACAGGTTAACGGCAGATCCATCATAGATACCTCATCGACAATGACTACATCATAGGGAACTGGATTGTATTTGTTGTATTCAAATTCCAACCCCTTTTCCTGTGGTTTAACTTGTAAGAGTTTATGCATTGTGAAGGCTTTTCGCCTTGTAGTTTCACTCATGCGTTTGGCAGCTTTCCCTGTTGGGGCAGCAAGTCCAATTTTTAGAGGTTTTGACGAAAGTTTTTCCAAACAGTACAAAATGGCATTGATGATAGTTGTTTTCCCGCTTCCAGGAGGTCCTGTAATGATGGAGAACTGATTCTGGCAGGAGCGAATGATGGCTTCTGTTTGTTTTTTGGCGAGCGACAGCTTGTTCAGTTGTTCATATTCCTCGATTTTGTCACATATCTCATCATCTTCCAACCACAGCCTGTTTTTCCCTAGAATTCGCAAGAAATGTTTGGCGGTTTCTATTTCGTACTGGTGGTAATGAGGAAGATAGATTCGGCCTCCTACATCTCCCACCAAGCGTTTATTCATCTGCAAATCCATGAGTCTTTCTCTTAAAACAACAGGAGCAATCTTCTCTTTTTTGGAAAGCAGTTTTTCGCTTTGATACAACAATTCTTTGACTGGTAAAAAGGTGTGGCCACTCATCAAAGCTCTTTTCATAGTATGAAAAATCCCTGCATCCACTCTGTTTGGATGGTTAGGTGATATATTGAAGTGAGCCGCCAGCAAATCACAGGCATCAAATCCAAACCCCTCCAGATCAAACATCAACCGGTAAGGGTTTTTCTTTATTTTGTCAATGGCTTCATTTCCGTACTTTTTATAGATCTTTAGGGCATTATGAAGGGTCATTCCGTAAGGCTTTAATTCCGTAAACAATACTTCCGCCACTTGATGATGCTGGTGTTTTTGTTTGGCTTTCTTAATGGTTTTCACCGAGATGCCCTTTACATCCAGCAGAAGATTCGAATCTTCTTTAAATATCTTCAGGCTTTCTTCCGCACTTTTAAAATGTTTGATGATTTTTTGAGAGGTTTTAGACCCGAACAGATGGGCAAGATAACTTTCTGCCCCCTTTTCCCCCTGTTCGCTTCGTATTGCTTTTTCAAACTTGAATTCTTTTCCGTAGGAAGTAGTCTGAAAATCTCCGTCAAAAACAAACACTTCTCCACGCTTGCAAGGCATGATTTCTCCGACCGCTTTGACTCTTCCCTGATTGGTTTTGATTTGTAACACCGCCCATTCCATTGCCCTTTTGAATGCTTTGGGATAGGCGATGTAATCAATGACTCCTTCAATCTGCAATAAAACCCCTCCTTATTACGTTATTCATTAATTATACCATCCTTCACTATAAAGTGCTAGTATTTAAGAAAGCGATTAAATCATTAGCTATTTATTTGTTAATCTTAAATATTCTATGATTTTCTGCACTTCTTCTTTGGATTGGTAATATAAAATATGACAAACTTTATTTTGTCCGTGCGGTTGAATTTTTTTCAATCCTGTATCCAATACCCGGTGTAAATGTTGGTTCAATCTTTCCAGTATTGGCGCGGCGGTGTAAAAGCGAATACGAAATACTGTTCCCCACTTTCGAAATTGCTGGTCAATTGTATGGTGTGGAAGAAAGAAACCGCGCAAAAATTCAGCTTCTTCTTCAGATGATGCAAATACTGGAATGGTGCGCTGCTCGTTCCCTTTTTTGCCTTCATATCCGTGTTCTCGCAGCCAAAAGACGTATGGATTGTAAAAATGGAGCTGCAAGCGATATGCTAACTTTTTCCCGGGTTCTTTGAGCGGAAATACTTTTTGTGAAGGGGAAACTTGATCGCGAATCTGCGACAAAACATTCTTGTCGATATATTGCACGATGAATTTATCGCCGCTATACCGGCCGTTTCCCCAAAGAAATCCTAAACTGAAGATATCCAGCTCTGGACACCTTTGTTTGGTTTGGGGTAAGTTATACTTCACTTTCCATTTCTCCCTCGAATTTATCCTCTGAATTTCCTTAATTCATGATGAAAGTTTCGCTCGACAAATTTAGACAAAAAATAACCTCTCGGTTTGAGAGGTTTACTTGTAGTAGTTCTGTTACGTTAAAGTCTGGTAGATAGAGTAAATTATTCAACTTCTTTAGTCCTTATTGGCTCGCCATATACTTCAACCATTGCTTGTTTATGCACAAGCCATGTACCTTCTGATTTTCTTACTAACCCTTTTTCAATCTGTTTATCAAATAATCCTCTTGTAAGTGCAGCTCTTACTGTATCTTTTTTTAGGCCCCACTGTTTAGCAGCTTCAGGTGGCGTCGCCGTCATAAAAGACGTTATACTGTATTTTCCCTCGACGATAATACAAAAAATGATACAATTTGCTGGTAATGATTTTAATCTCCTCCTCACCTAATTGATTTCCATAATTTGTGCAGGTTTCCTGTATTGACATTTAACAAATTATTGACAAAAAACTCCTCATAATAGAGGAGATTTTGTTAAGCTTTGTGGCCACCAACTAACTTGCTTCTTTGTAAAGCAGTGCCAGCTGGTGTGTATGAGACAGCACGTAAAAGAGCAGACGGACCAAATTTATTCCGAATTGCATCTACTGTATACCCGAGTTGGCGTTTTTTCCAACCATCCTGGTTAAATAAATCAAGTTGGACTTGGTTATCATCATATAATTTACCGATCGACAAAGAAATCTGCCTTACCGTTTGCCCTCTATAATTTTCTTTCATTAATTCAAGGCAAACTTTATAGATGTCCATCGTCACATTCGTTGGGACTTCGATCGTCCTAGATCGATAAAATCCCCCTCCAAACTCATCCCTACTATATCCAAGACCGAAACTAATAGTTTTGCCTGCCTTACGAGCATTTCGGGCCCTTCTAGCTACTTCTTCACACATTTCTAATACGACGACTTTGATCTCATCCAACTTTTTATAATCGCGTAAAAGAATTTGGCTTTTTCCGTAACTGACCTGTTTCTGTAGGATTGGAGCGCCTATCTCGGATAGATCGACTCCCCAGGCATGATGATACAATTGGTTTCCCATAATGCCAAATTTCTTTTCTAACAGTTCCAGGGGATATTTGGCCAGCTGTCCCACAGTAAAAATGCCCATGCTATTCAAAGTTTTTTGAGTACGGCTTCCTATTCCCCACATTTCTGACAAAGGATGAATTGGCCACAATTTTTTAGGGATATCCTCATATGTCCATTCAGCAATTCCACTAGGAATCTTTTTTGATTCCAAGTCGAGTGCCAGTTTTGCCATTAACATATTAGGACCGATTCCAACAGTACAGGTAAGACCAAAAGTACCCTTGATGTCAGCCTGGATAATGGATGCAATATCGCGCGGGCCACCCCATATCTTTTCTAATCCTTTCACATCCAAAAAGCTTTCATCCACGCTATATGTGTGGACGGAGCAGGGCGGAACATACCGATAAAACAACTTTGTTATCTCTGTCGATACGCGAATAAATAGCCCCATTTGAGGATCCACAACTTGAATCCGTGGATCCTCTGGTATTTCAAACAAACGTGATCCAGTTTTTATCCCAAAATCTCTTTTTAATGCAGGGGTTGCCGCCAATACAACACTGCCTTGTCTTTCTGTATTGCCCACAACAGCCAGGTAGCATGTGAGTGGATCTAGTCCACGGTCCACAGCTGCCACGCTTGCATAAAAACTTTTCATGTCGATACAGAGTATTTTTCTCTCCGGAAATTGACTGTAATCAATCATTACCCTCACTCTTTTCGATATTTATTACGTCTCTAAATGATAATAAATGCTTATGTCCTGAACCATCCATTATTTTAAACTGCTTCTGAATATGATCGATAAATGTAATTTTACCGGTGTAAACCTCAATAAATCCATCTTCATAAATCGAAAATTCAAGTGTCTGATTTGCATCTAACGCTTCGATAATTGTTTCCTCCATCCGCTCAATTTTCTGCTCATCCAAAATAGGCCGTTTAATTTTTATTTCATCATTTAAGCATTTTTTTAACTCTCTCACATGTTCCGGCAGCATCATTGCGGTCCATTTTTTTGTTCCTCGATCTTTTAACATAAGATTACCTCCCTGCCAATATTATATGCAAACGAATGTTCGAAAACAACTCAAAAACAAACTTATGTTCGATAAAATAATGGTAAAGGAGCTGGTAGTTTTTATATGGAGTCTCACCATTTTGTAAATTAATTATTATTTTTGTACATTTCTAACTTTTTATTCCGTTATTCATTGATATTGTAACACTATTGCGATACAATAAACCTAACAATAATAGATGGGAGAGGCTTGGATGGAGAACCATAAGGCAGCTATTTTACTTGCAGACTTGCTGTTCGCTTACATCAACAAAGATGAAGATTTTCCGCATGACTTTGAAGTAAAAGCTGTGGAAAATGCGGTAGACTTTCTAGAAAAGCACTATACAGAAAACAAGTACAATTTAAAGCTATTCAAGGACACGATCAACCGTATTCGGAGTAAATCAGGATAAAAGTGAAAATCCAAATATCCCATAAAGAAGTGCATGTTAATGAAACTTGGGCATTGTCTCAAGTTTTTTATTTTAAAAACATTGGGCTGGCTGTAAACTTTTGATAGAAATAGAATAAGAGATTTCTTCCTCTTCACTTTTATTCTAAAATAGAAAGATATAAGGAAGGTAAAGGAGCGTGAATTAAAATCGAGTATGTCATCAATCAAAAAAACTGTCAGCAGCACATGACTGCCTTAAAAGAATCATTTTCACATGCCCAAACATTCTTTCAGGAACGTATGCCCCCTACTCCTTTCAATCAGGGGAAAGCCATGACCTATGGGGACTTTTTAAATCGTCTGGAGGAGTTCTTCTTCTCTCTTGAAAAAGAAGCCGTATCCATTGGATATTCGCTTACTGTCATTCCTATTTTTACAATAGAGACGCTCTTTCATTCTTTTGCTGATAAATGCAAACATTTCATGGAAGAAATCCGCCGTCTCTTACTGGATACAGAAAACTCAAAACTAGATAAAGACTTGCTGAAGGGTCAACTGGATGGCTTTCAAGATGTTCTCCGTTCTTTAAAGGAAAGCCTTCAGTCCTTGCAAAATGAATCGTATCCCATCTCCATTTCAATAAAACCAAAACTATATGTTGTGAAATAGTCCTGTTTAGGGCTTATTTTTTTTGCATTTTTTCAATTTTATTCCGTTATTAATTTGACTATGCGACACAATTGAGATACAATAAGATTATAATATAACGTTATTCATAAGGGGAACAGATATTCATGTTTATTGGTGTGTATGTATATGGCGGTATCACAAACCATATTGACATCAAGAACGACTTGTCGGAGGTTGTTTCTTCCATGAAGAGGACTGCAAACGAGTTAGGGCTTGATCCTGCTGAAGACGATTTCCGCATTTTCAATGATAAAGGTGTAGAAGTGTACTCTTATACGTCTGATGAAGAATTACAGGAAAATAACTGGATGGAAGTGTTTGATCAACAGTCGGAACGAATTGTTGTGGTGGATAGAACGGTTGAACAAGGTATAAGTGACGGTGATGGAATATGAATGCCGCCTATTTTCGTATCCCCAAGCGGGATATATTAGGGAATCTCATCAAAGTGGGAGAAAGAGCCATCCTGTTTTCAAGACATGGGATTGCCTACGAAGGTGTCATCCGGCAGATTGGAGGGTACGCTAGTTTGAGGTAGAGGAAAATTAGAAAAGCGTTAATTGATTAGTTAGCATTTTGATTCTTAATGTTAGTAAAGACACAAAAAGTGAAGGAGGAAATGATATGAATTTAGTTGAGTTTATGAAAAAGAGGGATAAAAAGATTGAGCAAATGACGGAGGATTTGTTTGAATTACAACATGGATTAGAAGGTGCAGAAGGTTGAATACAACGGTAAAGAAGCACTTATTATGCACGTTGATTGGAATGAAAAACAAGTCTATTTAAATTACGATGATGAAAACTTCGAGTGGGTTTCGTTCGAGTAATCTAATGTCGCACTACGACACATTTTACGAAGTAAGGAGGTTTGACTAATGGAAGCAAAGCCAAATGGTTTCAGGTGTGAGAATTGTGGTAATGAAACCTACGGAGATAGAGAAAAATGTATGAAATGTGGGTCAGAAAATTCAATCAAGCCTATCCCAAAAGACCTTTACAAATGCTACCTTAACGGGAAGTTTTATGGTGGTGGTAACTTAAATTATATACTCGAATTGTTTAAGGATTATGTAGTCACTTGTAAGATGTACGGTAAAAAAGAATGTGACTTTAAAATCGTTAAAGACTAATGCACAATACGACAGAAAAAGTGTAACAAGGAGGAATGAAAAATGACTGTTAAAGACTTAATTGAGGAACTTCAAAAATATAATCCGAATGCACAAGTAGTAACTATAAGTGTTGGTAATCGTAACGAGTGGAACTATACTGACAATCCTAAACTAACTAGCAGTAAAAATATGTTTGGAGAAAGAGTATTTATCAATTAATGTACTTTTCGAAAAAATTTGTTGATTAACTTTATACATTAATTGTGCATTAAAAAGAAGGTGAAATAGTGCTACAAAAATTAAAATGTTTAATGGGAAGCCATCAAGAAATATGGTTAGATATGGAGTTGCCTTATTATCAACAAGTGCTAATGAAATGTGGATGTTGCGGTAAATACGGACTTTGGCAGACAGGAATTAATTGTACTTACTGGGTTAAGGACATAAACAAATTTCCTAAAATCGTAGCAGACCACATAAGGAAAAATGAACTTTAGCTATGACACAATCCGTTAGGGATATGAAAATAAAATGCGACACAAATAATTTTATGGAGGAATTAAAAATGGAGAAAGAATTAACTTATGAAGATTTGCAAAAACAACCTGAAGGAGCAATTGTATCAATGGGTTGCCCAAATTGTGAAGGATTTGAAAAGCATAAAAAGATTGATGGTAAATGGGTTTGCCAATGGTGCGGACATAAATAATCTTGTTGCGTCTAACTAATTTTAAATACATTTAAGAAGTCAAATTGTGAAGGAGCGAGAACATGGCAACTATCGTATATCGGTGTCCTTCCTGTCAAAGGAATTACGACCATAATGATAGTTGACTCATTTTTTATATAAAAATAAATTAAAGGAGTAAAAACGTATGAGTATTTGTTGTCTTATTAGTTATTTTTTTGGTTGGTTACTTGGTTGGGTTGTATCACCAGTAGTGTTAATTTCACTGGTAATAGCAGGATTTATTGCATTAACAATATCTAGTAAACCAGAGATATTTTATTGATAGTTATACCAATCGTGGTCGTCTTGAAAAAAGAAAATCCTATAGCTGGAAAATCTCTTGATTGGAGGTGTGACCTTGCTCATTTACCCGTTCTATACGGGAAAAGGATTTAAGGAGGATTGGACAGCTTATATCCGGAAAAATCTTCTCTTTTTCCTATTCTCCCCTTTTCTTTTGACCCTCGTATTTGCTGCATGGATCTGGTTTTCGATCCCCCTTTCTCTTTTTCTGGAATTCTCCCTCTCAACCACTCTGACTGCTTTTTTTCTCACCACTTCTCTTCTTGGGTTTTCTCATGCCGTATATCTCTATGGAATTGAAGAATACCGGTTCCTAAAAAAACTATATGAACCATAGGAGGCACTGCTGCTCTTTTCTCTCCGCCAGCAACTCGATGAACACGAGTTCAAACGGTATATGGACTGTATGGTTCGTCTCTGCGAGAAGTAACGAATTCAAAAGTTCTCTTAATCCCCTTTTCTCTTGTTTCCAAGTAAGATACCATTAGAAAATGGAGGTGCGGACCATGCAAAATGTAGGAAGAAAAATCAGAAAACTTCGTAAAAGCCATCAAGACACCTTGAAGGAACTGGCAAGAAAGATCAGCTACGATTATAGCAACTTATCCAAAGTGGAGAATGGAAAATATGAACCCTCTTTAGATCTTCTGAAAAAAATCACTCAAGTTTATCAAGTATCACCTCTCTACTTCTTTGAGGAAATGGAAGAAGAAGAAGAATTAGAGCAAAATGAATATACTTTAACAGAAGAAAAAGCACCTTTTGTAATAGACGGAATACCTGTAACCGAGGAGGAAATGAACCTGGCAATTCAAATCATACGGTTTATCAGAACCGGGACTTTAAACAGGAAAAACACCGATCGTTATTTAGAATAGCGTTACGAGTAAGTCTTGTTTTTTGCAAGGCTTTTTTTCTTTTCAGCTTCCCCACTTCTTGAACCCTGCTCTTCAATTGTTTACGGAAGAAAGGATATACAATATTATTCCAGTATTCTTTTATTATTCTTGAATCCACCCAATCTTGAATCCACCCAAAAATGTGGCCCATACTAATTATAGTTCAACTATATTTATACGATGATTAGGAGGAGTTCATATGAAGGCAAATGTTACTGTACCACAATCTCACCAAGGAAGTGTATGGAGTTTTCCGGATCGAGGACCTTGGGGAAAATCGAATTATCGCGGAAATTGCTCTGGACACATCATAAAAGAACTTCTATCATTCTTTAAACCGACAAAGTTTGTTGAAGTATTTGCTGGAAGCGGAACAGGTCGAGATGTTGCCAAAGAACTCGGCATGACCAACAGTATTCACCTAGACCTTCGCCCTGAATTCGGCGCTTGGAACGCCCTTGTGAGTGAAATACCCTCTGGCTCTGATTTTGTCTTCTCACACCCTGCGTATCACAATATGGTCGTCTATTCCGGCTCCCAATGGGGAACGGCACACCCAGATGACCTCTCTCGCTGCGCGAGTTACGATGAATTCATCACAAAACTCAATAAGGTGAATGAGAAAATCTACCACTCGCTTGTCAAAGGCGGCCGTCATGCCATATTAATTGGCGATTACAAACAAAAAGGAAAAATGATTTCCATTCAAAAGGACATGACGTGGTTTGGGGATTTAGAGTATCACATCATCAAGACACAACATAACATGGTTTCTAGTCGCAGAACATACGGCGGAAAATTCATTCCAACCACTCATGAGCATTTGCTTGTGTTTAAGAAAAAAGAAATCTGGATGTTTCCTGTTCAAGTGACCAAAAGAGTCGAATCTGACATTCGTTCGAGAGATTTTGCTACCTGGCGTGATCTAGTTCAAGCCGCTCTTCAGCAGTTAGGAGGGAAAGGTACTCTTGCTGATATCTATTCGCTTCTGGAGAACACAAAAAAGGCTGTCAAAAATCAATATTGGCGTGAAAAAGTGCGCCAAACACTGCAACTGAACCGAAATTTCGAACCCGTTTCCCGCGGCGTTTGGCAATTGAATGTTGCAGCCTAAAAAGAGGACTCGGAAATGCCCGAGTCTTTTTCTTGTTTTCTGGTTTTCTGTTTTCTTATCTGTTATAATATGAATGACGTAATATAATACGAAATACTGAATAATAATTAAAAGGAGTTGGAAGCCTTGCAGAACGAAGTTGCTTTTCATCGAAAGCGGGGAAAAGCATTTCTATTAGCCCTTGATTCCCTGTTCTTTGTAGCATTTGGCTTTTTTGTCTCACTTCTCGATCCCTCGTTGTTTTTCTTGGGTATCCCTTGGATAATCTTTTTTGGTATCACCTTCTTCTATTTTCTTTCTCGTTTCATCAAGCCCGCCCCCATACTCATTCTAAATACAGACGGCTTCATCGACCGATCCTCTCTCATCAGCGGTGGATTCATTCCATGGGAAGACATTTCGTTTGTATTTCCCACCAAACTCCGCGGTCAAGATTTTCTCTGGATCACCCTCAAAGACCCCGAATCGTTCATCCAGCAACACCCGCCACTTAAGCGAAAAGTCTTGCATTTGGTTTGGAGAAAACATGGCACTCCCCTTTTGATTCCCGCTTACTTGATAGCAGCGAAAGAAGAAACCATCTTAAAAGCCTTCCAACCCTTTGCGAAAACAGCCTTTTAACCCCTTCTTAAAGAGAGGTTTTTTCTCTCTTTTTATTTTATTCCCTTATTCATTGATTTTGTATTACATATGTGATACAAAAAAGAGGTAGGATAGTCAGAGAAAATAACACCCATTCGAAGTAAAAGGGAAATTAAAATGGCCTTGCACAGAAAACGCAAAGAGGATGAAAAACGATGATACTTCTTCAAAAAAAACAAATGACTAATCCTACCATTCATGGCGGTTATTTTGAGGGCAGAGGTAAAAGGTGTTGTGATCATTGTTATCCTGATATACAAAAAGAATAAAACCGTTTAATGGGTATCAATCGAAATCTAGAAATATCATTAGGCGAAGAACAGCATATAAAAGATTTGGATTATAGTAGACACATGATGTGACATAGAATAAAGGAGCGTGAAATGAATGTGGTATTGGCTTTTCATTAAAGAAAAAACCAATCAATTTATAATTCTATCAGACAACCAATTACATGATGAAGGTCGATGGATTTTAGGAGATGATCGTTACGAACTTGTTTGGGATTCAGCACGTTCAATTAACGAAGCTGAACAATATGCAAAAGAAAGATACGGTGCAACAAAATTAAAATTAGAGACAAGACCAATCACATTAAAAGAAGCTTGTTCCTTTGTAAATAAACATCATAGACATCATATTTCCCCGCAAGGACATAAATTTTCAATTGCATTATTTGATGGTGAATTAGTTGTTGGAGTAATTATTGCTGGCAGACCAGTATCACGCTATCAAGATGATGGACTTACATTAGAAGTCACTCGTTGTTGTGTAAAAGAAGTTTATAAAAATGGAGTTAGTAAACTTTATGCAGCTGCATGTCGTGTCGCTCAAGCAATGGGATATAAACGAGTAATTACTTACACTTTAACAATCGAAAATGGTTCATCAATGCGAGCTTCTAACTTCAAATTAGAACGAATTAATAAGGGTGGTTCTTGGAACAGTAGAAGCAGAGTTCGAAAAGACAAACATCCTACAGGCACAAAATATCTATGGGTACGTGAAGTAAGTTAGTGTCACATAAGACTCATATTGTGCAATCAAAAAATAGAGATTTGATAAAAAAGGGGGCGGGAATACAAATAAAAAGGTTCTTTCAGCAAACAATCACAATACCTCTTTGGTTGTATCTGATACTACTTCTTGGTTCAATCGCCTACTCTATAGATTTTTACTTTTTCTAAACAGGAAGGTTTCTAAAAGGAAGCCTTCCCTTTTTTTGCTCTAATAATATATATTATGTAATAATTATTCCGATATTCATGTTATAATAAGATATGCAAATTCATTTGCTCACGAAGAAAAAGGAACTTTTAAAGGGGGAAACAAAATGGAATTGATGTTTGTACGTTTTGATGTAGCAGTTGGGAAGGAATGGATCTATTTTAACGAAGCGGTTGAGCGGAAATTAGCGCTTCATCGAGTGGGAGAAATTTCACCGGGTCTAGTCACCTACTCTCTTTTGGTCGAGCCGGGAAATGAGGCTTGCACCTCTTGGATAGAAGAACTGAAAAAGCAATTTGAGCTGCGGGAATTAGTCCTGACACTTCAAACAAAAAAGGAAGTAATTCAGGAAAACGTCCCGGGGATATATGCTCTCTTCATGTGGCCATTTGCGCTAACAAGATGCATAACTGGCGGCATATCATTCTTCCTCATGTCAAAGAGGATACCCCGTTTGATGTGAAGTTTGGGTTTCCGGCGATAGACTTCTCTAGCATGATCACAACCACTCTCCGTTTGCACTTTCCGGAATGGCTGGATGAGATGAAACTGCTTTCCACCAAACAAATTCACAAAGTGGTGGAGTGGATGATCTACCCTTTCACCATGCCAATGGAATAAGAAAAAGGAGCTATTCGAGTGAAACCACTAACAGAACAGAAGATAAAAAACCATATCAGTCAGCTCGTTGCCCACTTTTTCAACTATGAAATGAGAGAGTTTGCCACACTCCTTCAATCACTCTATCAATCCTTTGACAAGACAGATGTGGACCAGATTTCTATTTCAGCCAATACCTATATCCGCCGGAACATCCGGCTGCAAGTTCAAAAATAAGGGGGAAAAGCTCATGAACATTCAAAAACCAAGATTCTTTACCGTTGAAAATCCTTACCACTGGAAACGTCTGGGGAAGACAAGAGCCTGCCGGTGCGACACTCTATAAAATCATTGGGAACTTTTGCATCCATGAATCTTGCTGGAATCAACTCATTCAAGGCTGCACCACTTTTGAAGAAGTGCTCTATAAGATTGCAGAAAAACGGCAGCCTGCTGCCTCCAACCAGGACAAACCTAACGCGGCAGATGTCGAAGTGGTAAAGACCGCCATTCGAAACCTTGGATTTGTCATCACCAAGGAAACAAAAAACCGCCTCTATTTCAGAAAACCGGGCACAAGAGGAAAAGTTGCCCCGCTCTTCTATGATAAGCGGTTTCGAAAATTTGAGTTCACAGGACAGGCAAACGGCCTCCTGGATGGATTCATTTTGCGGAGAATATTTGAACAAATCCAATCGGAAGTCACCCGCCTAAAAGAAGAAAAGTTAATCACCATTGGGAGCAGTTAAGCCCCTACCCACCTTCCCCTCTTTTTGGGGAAGGATTTTTTCTTAAAAAGGAAGAATCCTCTCTCTCTTTTTTCTTTCCATTTCTAAAATGATTTCGGTTTGGTCTTCTCCGTTAATCAATACCTTCTCCAGATGACTCGCAAACATTTGTCTTTTAATCTGTTCCCAAAAGAGGAAAGCCACTTCATGTGGTGTTCTCCCCTTTAACGGAAAACTTCCGCTTTGCAGCACTTTACTTTCATGCGTGACATAATGAAGAACAATGACGACATTCCTTCACTCCCCTCCTCTCTTGTTTTTCTCTCTTTTACAAAAGCAAAATTAAGCTAGATATGACAGCAAAAACCCTAACGAACTTCTTTCAATCCTTCTTACCTTTTTAGAGCCCTCTTCCCCGGCTGCTTAAAGATGTTGGATTTTCGTATTCATAAAATTATTCATTTATTCAATAAAAATCACTGTATTCGTTGAAAATGAGCGATAATTATGGTAAAATATAACTATCCTAATCTATTGAAAGGCTCTAGGGAAACAGGGTTAGGCGGTCGTGGGAAGCTGCCTTGCCTAGAGCGTGTCAATCAAGGTATTTCACAAAAAAGGAGAATGAGAACATGAAGATCCTTCTAAAAAGCGACCCATTAAAAGTGGTTAAAATCAAGAAAAAAACTCAAGCCAAAATGTTCAAAGACCTAAAAGTTGGCGATGTCATCAAAATGTCCATTCCGGTTGAAGCGGCTGGAAGCAACAGAGGAACTTACGCGAGTCACATTCAGATTCAACACACACGAACAGGAGAATATGTCTACAAGTCATTCAACGAAATCGCCCCTATTTTGAACCGTTTTGAGTTGGAACCTATTGCATAAATATTAATGAAAAAAGGTGGGAGTCTGATGAAAACCATTATTAAGAAAATACGTCAACTACAAACAGACAAAGAAGTTGTAAAAAAATTCCCTTCCTTTCACTTTTATTTAGAGTTCAGAAGTTTAAAGGCTTTTAAGGGATATGATATTTTCTATGTCATTAATGAGATAAAGACAATGTTGTTGAGCGTTGATGAGAATGCGAATGAACTTTTTCTGGAGCATATCTGGAAAGTATTGCTTCAACCAATGGAAGAATTGGAGTATTTGAAAGAATTGATTTCTAATCATTTTCCAAAAACGCCCAACATCTATTCGCATAAATTCGATCAAGATACATGGTGGTTTTATTATAGCCGATCCCATAAACTCATGAGCGAAATATCTTTAAAAATAAGAAATCTAATAAGTTTGCAAACTATGGAAAAAATAGAACGATTAGAAGATGAATACTAGAATAGAATGAAACTTCAATTTTTTGAAGAGAGGGATAAAATGTTAAAAATAAAAGGTGCGAAATGAAAGGAATTTCAGGTATCAAGAGGTATCCTAATGGGTACATGCAATTGCAAATATCTTTTTTAGACAAACAAATATCCATCGAAACTTCAAAGTCCTTAAACAAGGAGTGAGCCATCATGCCAACATTTCAAGATATTCCGCAAATGACCGTTTTTTCTGGTTATCAGGTCAATATCCCCCTTCGCTATTTGGAAAAAAGAGTGAAAGAAGACATGGAGGAATTAGGCCTGCAACTGGAATCTGATTTTCAGCGCGGCCATGTGTGGACTGAATATCAACAAATCAAATTTGTAGAGTATTTGTTCCGGGGAGGAAAATCCAACCGTACTCTGTATTTTAATCATCCAGGATGGAACTCGAATTTAAAAGGAGACCGGCTTGCAACGGCTCACTGCCTGCCTCCGCTTTCTTCGAAATGAAATCCCGATTTTTGGTCATTATCTTCACGAGTTTGAGGACAAGATTCCTATAGATGTAGACATCCTTTGGTGTGTCAACACCCTTCCCACAAGAAAAGAGGTTTTGAAATGGTACTTGGAGTTAAATGAAGGAAGTGTTCCTCACACCGAAGAGGAAATCGAACGGGTCAAAGCCCTGCTGGAAAAAGAGGAAAATCACACAAACGGAGAAAAGTCATGATAGCTGAAACGAAAAAGATCTATATAACAGAGGACGGGAAAGAATTTTTAAACGAAAAAGAAGCGCAGGGATGGGAGTTCAACCTTCGTGATGTAAAATACTTTGAATTTATTTTTGCCCCATCACCGGTTCTTTTTAATAAACACCACTTGTTTCGATTAAATATCGGGATTTGCTGTTTGTTGCCACTTCCCCTCTATTTATTTTTCAGTGTGTGACGTTTACTTCCCCTTGGAAGTGAATTAAACGCTGCTATGTAAAGAAAACATTCCCTATAACACTAACAATAGATAGAGGATAAAAAAGCCATCTTGCTTCCTTATGGAAAACCTTTTTTCCAAATCACCTTAAATAAAAGGAGTGAAATTGAATGAAACTACTTAAGAAATCCTTGCCTCTTGCTCTTGGAATGACACTTGTCGCTTCAAGTTTTGCCTCTGCTGCCACGAATACTGCCCCCGCTCAAGTGAAAGCGGAAAAGAATGCTGCCATTAAAATCCCAATGCCTAAACCATTTCCAAAACCACAACCAATTCTAAAACCCATTCCAAACAAACCAATCAAAACTCCACCATACATCATAAAACCAGATCCTCGCCCCCATTTCCCTGGAGTTCCAAGGATCATACCAAAGTCAGACTCGCTGGCCAAATGATAAAAAAATGATAGTTAGAACGCCCAATTGTATGTGGGTGTTCTATTTTTTTGAATAAACACCTTCCGTATGAAAGTTCAACTCATTTTACGTTACATGGGGAAGAACCATAACAAGAGAAGCCAGGCGCTTCCCTTAAAACAAAAACTTGAGGATGATGACAAAAACAGGAATCGCAAACACAAGCCCTATTACAAACAGTCCGGTGGTGAATCGTCCTGCAAATGTTTCAAAGCGGCCATCATTACAAGCATGAACAATATCTTGCATAACCTCTTTGAGGGAATGTGTTTTTTGCTCCTCATACTTCTCCTGAATACCTTGAATATTCCTTACAATCATGAAAAGTGCCTCCTTATTATACGCAAAAATGAATGATCTATCTTAAATGTAAAGATTCCTTCTCCCATATTTCAATAAAATATTCCGTAATATCATTATTATTCCGTTATTCATTGATATCGTGTTACTACTGTGTTACAATATATTAGGTAAGGAGGATGACTCATACTCACCGTAAGAGTAAAATGTTTCTCTATGCGGAAACACCGAAAAATGAAACTTAAGAAACACCTTAAAAATGACATATGGTAAATGGATTAAAGCATCTGATGAGGAAGTTAATAGACTTCTTGAAAAGGAAATACACAAATTAGGTTAGTACACCAACGATTGAAGTGGTATCATCCATGACATTCGAAAGCACCTTCATCTCATTTCCATCCCACCAATTACGTCACAAAGGAGTTGAGAGATAACATGGCGAAACAAAAGTACATATTGTGTTTTACCGGGAATATGAAGGAAGTGTGTTCGTTGATTCTGTCATCGGACAAGCCTCAAAAGCCGACGAACGAGTGCAGGAGTTGGAAGAAAGAAAGTGGGTGTGACGAGCATGGAGCGTGCCTGTTGAAATGAACACAGTCGATGTGGACATCCCAATTCGCTTTCAACCAGCTCTTGCTTCTTTTAAGAGATAGTCTTATTGTGCTACTATAAATCATAGACCACGAGAAAGGACTGAAAACATGGTAAAAGAAGCAACGATTCAAGCAAGAGTCACTCAAACACTAAAGGAGCGTTTAACTAAAGCCTTGCAACAGGAAGGTTTAACCGAGAGCGACTTTTTGGTGAATGCTGCCACCGTATTTATCGAGAAAGCTGAATCCAAGCATCAATTCCCTTACACCACCCAAGAGGCAGTCTCGCTGCTTGAGAAATATCCTGATTTGCATTTTGAATCAAATCAAGGGAACCGCCTGTCAAGCAATCACAGCAATGACGCAAAGGAAGAGGAATGGTGGAGGATCCGTTAGTCTCCCTTCCTAAAATAACAGAAGTGCCGTCAGATACATGACGACACTCCGTGTGGAAAGAACAATAGGATTGGAGGGAATCTTCTCTCCTTAAAGTGTTCCCTCTTTCAACAATTGCTCTTTTTCCTCACTGGTAAAAACTTTACCGAATTCAAACAAATCAATCAAATAGCCAGCAAATACCTCTTCCCGCACGTCTTCGTGAGTTTGTTCATGGATCTTGGTTTCATCCTCAAAGTAGGCTTTGATTCGTGACGCTACCTCTTTTCGGTATTCTGGTTCAACCAAAAGACGGGTCATGCCGCCATCTCCTCTGTTTTCCACTAATCCGACCTTCGTATTATTGATATATATGGGCGCCGTGTAAGCGATCCCTCTTGATGTTTCATGATAATCTACACGGGATACCCTTAAGCCTTTTAAGGTTTTCATACCAAAACCCCTTTCCATTCATTTTTCTTTAGCATATCCCATGATTTCCTCATTTTTCAAACAAATATCATAACTATTCAAAAAGGAGTGCCCCCATGAAACGTCCCCTTTTCACTCTTCCCTATGTTGAAAAATCTCGGGTCGTCGAACATAATAAGCGATCCCAAGAAAAAGGATTGCAAGGAGACCTCCATGTTGATCAATGGGAACAAATATTGCACGATTTTTCCTACCGCTGCCCGTTTACCGGCTCTTACGAGATTTCGATGGAGCACTTCATTCCAGAAAGTCTTGGTCATGGCGGAACCACAATCGGAAATGTCTACCCAATAACCCCTTCCTTAAATGCTTCCAAAAGCAACGCCAACCCCTTTCTCTGGCGCGAAACCCTATCTAAAGCGAATCAGTCCCGATTTGATGAAATTGTCTCCTATCTAGCTGAACAACTTTCTCTCACCCCCGATGAATTCCGAGAATACGTCTTTTGGTGCTTTGGCCATCCCCGCTCAAATGAACAAATCAAGCAAGACAACTGTCGCGGGCTTACATCTTCTCTAGCTCTTTGGCAATACGAAAAGAATCATATGAGGAAGGTAGACCGGGTATTATCTCACTTTGCCAGGCAAACAGGACTCGATGACCCCAAACTCTTTGTTCAGTTTGCTGACTGGTGCCTTGACCACCATCACCCTATATCCCCTGACTATTTTTCTGCCTATATTCAATCCTTATTTACACCATGTAAGTAGACATCTGTTTTTATCTAAATTTGTCGAAAAGAAATTTATAAATAAAGGTTTACTTTTAAACGAAATCGTTTATAATAAAAGTATAATATTAAACGAAACCGTTTAAAGGAGGAAATGAAAAGTGGCAGATACACCAGTAAGCACAACACAAAAAAGATTACTGGATTTATTAAAAAAAGATTGTGACGGTACTTATAGCCACGCTGCCCGTCTTTTAGAGGCAATGGGATTACCAGGTAATGCATGCCCAAAGGGAATGACTTGGCGGGATGTAAAGAGATTGAACGATGAGGAATATCTAGCAAAGTTTGATTTAGCAGGCGTCAACATGGAAGCAGAAGTTGTAACGACAAAAGAAAAAACGCAACGTGAATTTTTAGAAAGGAAAAGCCGCGAACAAGCGTATAAAGAACATCGTATGAGACGCAGAAAATTAAACGAAAAATTATATCAACACGGATACAAATGGGTGAAATCTAGCGAAGAAGAAATGGACGGTTTTGCTGGTTGGCCTGAAATAGATATACCTGATGATTGGTATTTAATTGATCCTAATCACAAAAGAGTATCACTAGCAGATGCTAAAAAACAAATTGGTTGGGAGGAAAAATAAAATGTTGACAAAAACTAAAACAGTTTGGTTGGTAGAAGCAATGTCATATGATACAGCTTACGAACTTTTAAAAATGCTCGGAAGGGTATTCTAAATATATTATAAACAATACCATCAAATAAATACAATAAAAAGGTGAAAAGAAAATGGAAAAGAAAGTTTGCGCTGCTTCTGATTGCAACAAAAAATTTGAACCTAAAATGTACAAACAAAAATATTGTTCTTATCAGTGCAAGTGGCGAGAATATAAAAGAATAAAATATAAATCTCGTGCCAAAAAAGGTCTCTGTCCGCAATGCGGCGGCGAACTAGATGTTGCAATTTCTCCTCATAAAAATAAAGTCAGCCCTTCGTATTGCTCAAAATGTCAGGACTATTATCATCAAAGATATTCTAAAAAGAAAGAAAAGAGTGAATCAAAGTGAATCTAAATGATGTACTTACATTAAAAGAAGTGGAAAAAATCTGGAAGGGTGTCAGAGGAACCAGTGAAGCTAATTTGCGAAATAAATTTCGTAACGGGGATTTTAATGAATTAATTCAAAAAGGGTTAGCAAGAAAAACATTAGGTGGTGGATGGCTGGTTGCCAAAAAAGCCATGATAAATCTATTTGGAGAACCGGAGGGAGAAAAGTATATGCTATTAACAATCGAAAAAAGAAAAAACCATCAGCACATTATAGGGGAAGAATTTAAAGATGCTTATAGTGTAAGAACAGAGAAAGATATTGAAATAATGCTTGGCAAAGAGATTGAAAATCTTGATAGTGAAGTATATGAGCAGCATGAGAAGGAAATTGAGTCTATTTACAATCTTGAAGTTGGATTTTACACTATTGATCAAGGCGATTTTACTTACTATATTGAAATAAAAGAAGACCTAAAGACCATGGAACATGCAATCAAAAATCATTAAAATCTTGTTGAATTAAGATAGGAGGAACCATTTGTGAAAACGTATCATTTAGAATCCTCAATGAGTGCCAGAGTAAATTTTGACCAAGATGTTTCAAGATGGATTTTAGCCCGAATTGATAAGAGAAAAAACAAAACACTTACTACTGACGAGCTAAATGATTGGATGAATTACTTTATCGCTAATAACGAAATTGACGATGAAGAAGAAGGCGAAGCCAGATTTGTTGATACGGTTTTAAAAGAATGGAACGAAGCATTTAACACTAATTATCATGTAGTGAAAGTATTAAGCGGACCATTTGGAAATGTTTATAAAATAAACTAAAGGAGTAATTTCTTTGTTAGTAGAATCCACCCAAGAAGATTGGGTAGAAACTCTTCGATCCTTTTGAAGGGGAAGAGTTGCAATTTGAATTTCATACCAAAGACCGTATCGTTTGTTCGTTTCTCAATATAAAGGATATGCGTGTTCAGTATATGCCGCAAATAGAAAATTTGAAAGACCTTATCTCCATTATCGGGGAAGGAAAAGTGTCGTTTGAGTTTCATAAAACCCATATTGAGAAGGTCACAAGAGTCCCACTCACAACGGATGAAATTCATTGGCGTAAAGCAGATTGGGAGTTTGTTTTAAAAGATGGAAGCTGATTCATTCTTACCGTGTTGGATGATTAACCTAGAAAAAGACCCTCGAACGAGAGGGTCTTTATTGTTGACCTTTTAGTTTTTCGATTTGTCGTTCATAACGGGTACGCATATCATCCATTTGTTTGCGAAGACCGTTCAACTCTTCATAGAGGGCTTGAATTTTTTCAGATCCTGCAACCGTCAACTCTTCAACTTTTGCTTGCCATTTGGTTTGAAGCTCAAAAATGTCTTTTTCCCGCTCACGGTCTTTTTTCTCGATGGTCCGTTCCAGCTCGATTTTGTGCTGGTTTTTTAACATTTCTATATCTTTCTCATGCGATTCCTTCAAGCGGTCGATTGTCTGGGTAAGATCCTTTACTTGAAGTCCCCTGTCTTTTAGTAAGTCTTTTTGGGTGTGGATTTCCTCCTTCAACTCCAGATATTCCTTCATCACGGCTTCCGAATCAACCAGGCGGGCATTCAAATCATTAATTTTCTCTTTGTATTCCCCGATCAATTCTTTGTTCCGCTCATTGGTTTCTTCGTACTGCTTGACCAACTTTTCGGCTGCCGTTTTTTCGTTGACCGCGTTTTGAAGAAGTTCCTGTAATCCTTCTAGTTGAGCCTTACACTCTGACAACCCACTCTTGGCCGCTTGAATTTCCTCTTCTTTTTCAAGAAGCACCTTTTCTTGATCTTCTTTTAGCTTTCCTTGTTCAAAAATGGAACGGCGGATGATGTTGGCCACCATTTCCTCAATTCGATTGGTGTGAATAGATAATTCGTTGAGTTCCCGTTCGTACCCTGGCGCTCCTTGTTTCAGTGTCTCCATTTCATATACCAGCAGGAGTTTTTCAAACCACTCTTTGGTGCTTGCAAGTCCGGATGCTTCAATCATTTCTTGTACTTTTTCCTTTAAATCAGGAGAAACCCGAACAGAGAACGTTTGATCTTGCGCCATGATATTCCTATCTCCTTTTCTATGTCTACACTTTATAATGATCATTTCAATGTGTACACAACGTTTACAATGTTTACAACTTCTATCAAAAGTATAGCCAAAAGTGAGTATAATGTAAACGTATCGTTTACAATAAAATATAAAATCTCGCAAGGTATCCTTAAATCTTCCTCGTAACAATGATGTCTGCCCATCGGAAGGCACGGAAGATGCAAACTTATGATTTCTAGTTCCCGCCTTCCTCTTCTTGAATCTTCTAAACTTTATCAGAATTTCGCAGTGTAAGCTGGAAAATCCGTAGAATTCGCACCAAATCGTCTATATTGGTGATTTTCCCGCTTTTATCCTATTTTTTCTCGATTTTTCTTGGATTCTTTTTGGAAAGTGAAAGATATCTCATAGAGGAAGGAGCGAATCAAAAATCGTATCCTCATGTCTTTTGACAGGAAACACACCCTTTTAGGATGAGAATAATAAAGCAAAAAAGTGCCAGCTGCAGCCAACACCTTTTCTCCTATTTTGGATCATTTTTTACCAGGTTCAACCTGGTTAATGTGGGATTTCAATTTCGTTGTTATGGGCAATGAGTTCACCTTGGTGCCAAAGTTCTGCATGGGAGGTATCTTGAGGAACTTGGGAAAGGAATTCTTTGGCGGTTTCTACCGTTTCAAATTCAAACATGCGGGCGACAACAAGTCCATCTTCTCCCATGATCACACTTGTATTGTAGTCGCTAAATAGAATGGATGTGGGGAGATGCTCGGGTTCATAGCAAACCACAATAGGCCAGAGCGTTGATTCCCGTAAAGCAAATTCCTGTATTACCTCTCTTTTTAATAGTTCTTGCTTGAGTTCTTCTTTGGTTAAGTACATGTAAATTGCTTCCTTTCTTGTTTTCTAGTTTGAAATAGGGATTAACCCCATAACCTAACCCTTCCCAAGCAATTTCTCTGTCGGCTTCCTATCATACGAAGAAGAAATTTCCGTAGCAGTAAACCATATTATCAGAATCCTCTATCTTTTTTAGTTCTTCCACTTACCATGACAGAATACATCAAACTTCATGTGAAGGCTTTTTAAGACAGCCACAAATCCTTCCAGTTCTTCTTTTATTTCTCTTGGAACGACTAAAACACTATTAGGGGTGGTATCCTGATTTTTATCGGTCATCGCTTGGTGGATGTCGGGTGGCAGGGTTTAGCGTAGTAAACAACGAGGATGACTTGCGGCGTATGTTTGTGGTCTTTCTCTATTTTCTTTCGAACACTTCGTTTGATCATGCGAAAAGTACTCATTCTTTTCACTCCTATGTTAAAATAAAGAAAAGAACTCCTATAAAGAAATGAGGGTGTCCTCATTCTTATTGCAGATTGATTTAGAAAAGATTCCATTCATTCAACAAAGCTGTCAGTTGCGTGATCGATTCATCAATCGAACCTTCATTCCAGATCTCCGCATCACAAACCGCCCGGTATTCTGGTGTCAATTCTTTCTCCAACGCTTGAGAGATTCTCCTATTGATTTCTTCTTCCTTTGAGCCACGCTCTAGGAGGCGTTTTTTCATGGTTTCCAGCGTCACACCGATATAGACCGCTTTTACATTTTCTCGCCCTATATAGTCCTGCATGAAGCGAATACCAACTGCATCTAGCACAGCGATCCTACTTACACCTGTAAGAATTTCTTCAATATCCCTTTTAAAGATACCGTACTTCACTCCGGCATAGACAGTTTTTTCTGGGATTTCACCCGCCTTATCCAAGCGGTCAAATTCTTCTGGGGAGAGAAAATGGTAGTGGACCCCGTCAATCTCCCCCTCCCTTTTCGGTCTTGTTGTTATGCTGACCAACGGCTTTAAGGGGAAAAGATTTGAAATCGTGGTTTTTCCGCTTGTAGATGGACCACACAAAATGAGTAATTGTCCCATACAAACACTCCTTTTTTTGAATGATAGTTTTAAACTACATTTAGGTTAAATTATTCCTATATTCTTTTATTAATCATATAGTATTATCTTTATGAAGTTATTCATTTAATTTTTAGTGATTTTACGCTATACTATAATTAGGTATTCGTTCATTCTGAAACACGACAATGTAGGAGAAAAGGAGTTGATCTCTATGACCGTCACAATCGAGCCAACTTTACGCAATCTATCGGAAGCCATTTTCATCGCGAATCGCCATGCAAAAACTGCTACCGATAACCGCTATCTGTATCAATTAAAACAAAAAGCGATTGAGAAATTGTTGGAGAAAGGACTGGCTCAAAAAATCGGTCTGCACTATTCCCCTAATCCTGGGAGGAGTGTCAGCCGCTCCGATGTCCTCGTTCAAATTGGGGACTATTTTTTTCATATTCCTGCAAAACCAGAAGATTACAAAACCCTGCCGCATCTGGGAAGCCGTGACCAAGACTTTAAAAATCCCCGGCCAACGATCAGAAGAGGAGAAGCATTGTCTCTTCTAGCAGACTTTACAGGACTTCAAAAAGAGTACACGGTCGTTCGTTCGTACAAGCAACCGAAGTACGTTCAAAGCGTGTCACGATGTACTCGTTCTCCGATGACTAGCACTTACTTGGATGGCGGATACAGCCCCTATGGAGTCGGTATCATTAAGAGAAAATCTTAAAGTGCAGGAATCAGAGTAGATTTTCGCCCTACTCTGTTATGAGGTAATTTAGATTGAATTGACAAAGGAGGTAAAAGGAGGATGAAATTCTTAAATAATTTCTGGTTTAACTAAAACAAAGGAGCATCCATTTTCTCGTATAGATACTCCTGCAACTCTTCTGTGTTGACTTCTTCTTTCCTGAAGGCTTTCATGACCAACTGCCCTTCCTCCTCGGTCAAGTCAACATTGTATCCCACTACATCGAAATCGTACAGGGAAGGCGAAGTGAGAAGAGAAGTGTGTCGTTATTGATGGGGCTTCGGGTGCCAAAACAGTGTTCCAGAAGGGAATTCAATTTCCTTGTAAACACCGTCCATGTACTCTGCCACAGTAGCAAGGGCTTGTTCCGTGACTTCCTTTTTATCTATCCACTCCACTCGGTTACGGGTAACTTTTCCTGCATAGATAGTATTGGTCATTGGACTGACAGCAATATGGATTTCTTCCGCTTTCATATTTGATTCTTCCTTTCTTTGAATAACTGAATAATTCAATTATATCTTAACATATTAGGTTATCTCTTTCTATGTTTTACGGTATGTTTTTTTAGGCGGCGCAGCTGGATAAAGGAGTGGGGAGAAAAAACTTTGTCCTACCCCCTTCTATTTAAGACGGACAAAACTAGAACACTAATATTTTCCAGTTTTCAATTCTTTTAAAAGAGAATTGACTCTGCTTGCAGAAAGATGGGTCAGCTTTTGCAGGGCTCTCTGTGAGGCTCCAGGATAAGCCTTCAGCGTCTCCCGAAGCAGTTCTATATCCCTTTGCCTTTTCTCTTCTCTAGAGACGATTTTTGCCTTCTGACGGGCTGTTTTCTTTCGGTCTTTGTCTTTTTTTCGAATGACTTCTGGTGGGTTGCGTCTTTCTTTTTCGCTTTTGGAAATGATGGTGTAAAGGGTCTGTTGTTCTTCTGGGGTAATGTTCAGTTCTTTGATGATCCGTTCGTTTGAATAGTAGTAGCCAGCAAGTCGGTATCCTTTTTCTTTTGCCTGTTTTTGGTAGAGCGGGGAATCTTCGTTTAGAGATGTGGTGAGAACCGATTGCATGTTGGTGGTAATTTCTTTTTCGGACATGGGAAAAGTGAAGGTTTGATTAAGTAAAAGGGTCTTTTGAAAGGCTCTTTGAAAAGCCGTTTCTTTGTCTTCTGGATTGAGGATTTTCTTCTCTGCTTTCATTCGTCCTGTATAGTAGCGGGTCAAATGCAGGCAATACAAAAACAAAATCAAATCCCTGTTTCCTGTCACCTTTCCCTTCCTCATTTCGGACAGTTTTTCCAAATCTTTTGCACGGAAGAGGTTCAGTTGGTTCGTGCTGCCGCGGAAGCGGGTAACCGTCCCCTTTTTGCCATGTCTTAAAGGTTCCGGTTTCCGTTTCTTCGGCTTTCTCTTTTTCTTTTTTTCAGCTCGGCCAACTATGATGTGAGCCACTTCCCGCAAATGCTGCCGCTTTTCATACAGATCAGGCAAACATTTTTTCAAGAGGTTATCCATGTCATACCGTTTTTCATGGCGATAATCGGTGCGGACTTCGACTCCGTTTTTGGAATTGATCCCCCCGTCAAGTCGCATCACTCTGGGTAAATCCTTGACTTTGGCATCTGCTCCCAAATAGTCAAATTGAGTAATGAAGTATTCTTCCAATGCTCTCCAATAGGGAAATCCCGACTCTGATACGGGCTGGAGGAGCCAAACAAGATTCACCCCTCTCCCTGACCAAATCATATAGTTTGGTTCTGGAAGTACATCTCCATCTGTCAGGCGCTCAATTTCTTCTTTCAGATACTCAAGGAACAGTTCCGGTGCAAGATGGTATTGCGTAAGGGAATGAAAATCAATATCGACATAGAGAGCCCTTGCACGGTGAATATGGTTCTGGGTTCGGTCAATCCTCTCTATTCCATTTTTGTACCGAATTTTAAAATAATCGTTCATCGAAAAGTAGGCGTCTTCCCCGACAAACGGGGCTAAAAGGGAAGGTTGATGAAGCAGATCTTGCAGTAGGAAGTGGGTTTGGGTGACTTTTTGCTTTTTACGACCAAACCGGTCGATTTCGTATTCGCCGGGATGTTTTTTAAACAGGCAGATATATTGGGATTCAGGATGATGGAATACGAGATGGGATAAAGCGCGGTCAATCTGGATTTTGGTTTCAGGAGAAAGACAAACGGAGCTTTCTAAAGAGAGTGCGTTCACAAAAACACTTCCTTTTTGGAATACATGAATAATATATGAACAGTGTATCATAAAAAACAGAAGAAAATCTAGGAAAATACAAAAACCCCTATCGAGAGATAAGGGTCAAGACATGAACGGATTGGATAAATGCTCATAGAAATCGCTTGGATGAATCCGCTTAATCGGGCCAATTTCAGATGGAAAACGACGATGGTTGCTCGTAAGTATGTAATCACATTCTTCTTGAATAGCTGTCACCCACACGTAAAAATCTTTGGGGTCAAAGTGTTGGAGAGGTTCTTTCATTTCTTGGTTTGCAACGATTTTTCTGGCTGTTTCTTCGTCGCAGCCGCTTAACTCCACCAAAACCTCTCCAATCGGCCGGTGTCCTTTGATATATGCTTCGACGGTATATCTTCCAACTATACTGTTAACAGGAATAGTGGAATATTGTTTTAAAAGGGGGTACACGAATAAGTCCAGGAACTCCTCCGCTTCCCCCCATTCATAAATCACTTTCTTATTTCCTCTTCCAAGCCCATCGACGGTAGTTTTATAAAGAAACTCAAATAGCCCTACTTTGGAAAAGACGGGTTGAAATAACCCCTTTAATTGGGCGGATTGCAAAATGGTTCGATTTACCCCGCTCATTCGGATGGCTCCGCACAAGACCGTGGTATCAATCAAAACTTTAGGAGGACGCGGAGCATCATAGATCAAATTCATCTACGTCCCCCGCTTCCTTATTTTTCATGTCCATTCGTCTTAAGAATTCTTGCGCCTTTTTATCATGTTTTGGAGTGGTGATAAATGCCTCTTGCGGAATTCTCCAATGCCCCCCGTCTGTTTTGTAGGCTTTGGGGATACTCCCTCTCTCGCACATTCTTCGAATTGTCTGATCACTTAAGCCTAATTTTTCAGCCGCCTCACTGGTTGTATAAAAGGATTTCCCTTCCTCACTGGTAACGATCTTACCCTTATAGACTGGACGTTTAATGCGAGCCGGTTTTCTGCTTCTGTTTTGTTGGGCAAGCAGAGAGGCTAACAATTTTCTTCTGGTAAGGGCGGTATTTTCTTCTGAAAGTTCGCTGAATTGCTCGATGTATTCCAGTAAATACTCATAGGCTTCTATCTTCTGTTCATGATTGTATGCTTCTCTCACTCGTTTTTCTGTTTCCCGAAGTTTGACGAGCTGATCGGTTGTGGGAGCAGTGAAACGAATAGAAGACAGGAAGGTTGGGGCAAACTGTAATTGCCAAAACGTTTTTTCAACGGCTGCCTTAAAGACGGTTTTCGCTTTTTCTTTATCAATCTTTGTAAGGATTTCTACACTTTCCCAAAGTTGTTCTTGCTCTTGATCTGCCAAGCGTACCATTGTTTATCCCTCCTTTTCCTTAATAGTATCACCAAAAATCAAAAAGCTCAACAAACTCAACAACAAATAATAAGCAGAGGAAATCTCCCCTGCTCACGCATGTATGGATTCACGCTTTTTCTTATCATAGTTCCAACCATTACCCCGTTGAAGGACTCTTGCATATTTGTACGAAAAATCCAATCGTTTCCCGTCTTCTTTATTGATATAGAATTTACCATTTTTTCTGGTGGTTACACGACCAACATAGCGACCGGCATTTTTGCTTTTCTCTGGAAGGATCACTTCCACAATGTCACCTGTTTGAAAGCCAAAGTGCTGTTTGTTTCTGCTGCGGTATTGTCTTGGGAAACCATATGCGTCCGGCTGCATGATTTGACGGCTCCCTCTTCCAATGGCTATCCATTGTTCTACGTAATCGGTATTAAAAATGAGGGATTGTGGGGTACTTGCGCCTACACACGAAGCATCATAGTAGTGGGTTTTTGGGAGATGGTGTTGAATCCGTTGCATTTTCGTTCTAGCGCCGGTTCCACATTCCACTGGGAGTTCGGTTTGTTTCAATTTTTCAAGAAGATGCCAGCGAGTTGCATTCATGAAGGTGGCTTCTTTAAGAGATTTGTTGTTTCTTTTTGTGATTTCGGCCAAGTTTTTAGCTCTTGTTTGATCAATTTCTTTTTTGGATTTTTTTAATTCCTCAAGCCAGTCTTCAGGGTGTTTATTGGATTTCAATTCATTACAGGTTCGGCAAGAAAGAACCAAATTTTGAAGGCGGTTTGTGCCACAGGGGCCCTGTTTTGGATTTTTAGGGATAACGTGTTCCACATTTAAAATCGGATCTTTGGATTTGCCTTCGCAATAGGCGCATGTTCTGTTCCAAACTTCAAGCAAGTATTCTTTGATCTCATATCCGAAAAGAGTACCTTGCTGATATTCAATTCCTTTAATATAAGGGTTTTCCATCAATTGTGTATCGAATTTTACATGCTCAACGCTAATGGATGAAATAGGCAAGAGATTGCATAGTTTTTCAATGGTATTTATTGTTTGATTGACGCGGGCAACCAGTGAAGGAGGAAGCCATCCTTTCTCTCGTTTGCGGTTGTTAAATCGCTTTTCGCGGTAACGGGTTTTACGATTACGCCTGTTTCTCCGTCTATTCCTTCTATCTTCTAACTTTTCTGTTATTCCTATTTTATGAACTAATTCCCCTAGCCAAATGACTCTGGCTATATTGCTTTCTTCAACTAAAACAGCAAGTCCCGTGATTTTTGCACCAGGATCTATTTTTAGTCGTAATGTTGGTAAAGGTGTTTTCTCTGTTGGGTTGTTTTTTAGACGAATGGTAAACGGGAAAAGTTGATATATGACGGCTTTTCTTTGCTTAAGAAGTTTCCGTGCTCGTTTTTCCGAACACGGCATGAGTGGCTTTTTGTGTTTATCCAATACAAATACCAATAAAGATCACCTTCTTTTAAATGATAATCCCCTATCCGAAAGATAGGGGTGTTTCCCCGTTAGGGGCTCGTAACGCTGCCAAATGGCAGTCTCTCTTCGCCAATGTTAAAACGGCTTGTCATGCGAGTTCACTGGTCTATCCCTTTCGACCTGTTTAGTTCCCGCCACAGAGCAACGGACTGGAGAAGCATCCGAGGGTGTGATAGCCGTCTTAACGGAGTTCTTTAAAAGAACCAAGGCTGGTTGCACATGAAATGACAAGCATTTCAAGAGATGTTCGATTGCAACCATAGTTGAACATCTCTAGGGTGTACAGCAATGTGTGAAAATGAAAAGAGTTTTTCGAAGGAAAGAAAACTGTTTAAAAACTTTTCTCTCCTTCGCATAAGCCCCGCCAGTTATGCCAAGACTGACGGGTATTCAGAAGAACTATGTTATCTTATATAAATATTGTAACATATTAAGAATAAAGGAATCTAGTTTTTGAAAGAAAAATTTACAAAAAAATAAAAAGCAGAGGATTTCTCCCCTGCCTATGCCAAAATCATGTTGTTCCCTCTGGTTGTTGCCGCAAAATCTAGTATATGCAGCGCTTACACGGGATATGTCAGGAAGCAAAATAGTTTTTTCGTTTTAGGAAAAAGTGTTAATGTGGTTGATGATGTGCTGGGTTTGTGGGGATAGTCTAAATCAGAGTAACGAGTGGGGGGTTTTCTTGGTGAGGATCAAAAATCTGAAGGATGTAAGGCTTGAGGCGTTCGGGTACTTGTTCCGGCTCCACAAAATCGGAGATCCAAATGAGAGGGATGTTGTTTTGGATGACATATTTATCCTTCAACCTATCTCTTCGCTGGTTGTTTTCAAGGTTTTTATGTGGGTCTTGAGTTTTGGTGTACCTTGTCGGGATTCTGTGCTACTCCCCGTCATATTCAAAGAGGGCAATTGGTGTTAGATGTTCGACATCATTGGGGGCAAAATGAGGAATATCAAAATCATAGAGAGCGGAAATTTGAGCTTTCCTTTGTCTATAAGATCATCAAATGTTCTTTGGACAGAAAAATTTACTCCGAGTGAAGAAGCAAGGAGACAATGGCTTTTTCGCCTTTAGATTCACGACAGCGAGGACAGCGAGATCCTCGAAGGAAATTAGGTAGGTTTCGGTTGTTTTTATCGGTCTTTGCGTCCTGGTCACTCCTTGTTGTGTTTCGTGAATGTCTTCCGCACGGCTTCTTTTAGTCGTGAAAAAACATTTCGGAAGACTGACTCTTTTTTAGCCCCCTCAAACAAATGAAGATCTTGAATTTCTTTTTCAATATGAATATCTTGCAATCTTCTCGAATCATTCGGATCATTGGTTTTTGTGAGAATGCTCATGCGCTTGTAGGGGTTATCGGGTGGGGTTAGTGGCGAAAGAGTTGGCTTGTCTGCTTGAAGGGATAATGGATGAAAAACGGGAATTGGAAGATCATATTTTTCCCATAGACAGCAAACCGGACACCTTCCTGCGCCTTTCAAAAAGTTCTTTGGAAGTGTCGGGTAGATGGTTCCGCATGGCTTATGACGTATTTCTATCGGAAATGTGGATTTGACGTAAGGAGTTACAAGTTCATAGTCTCCTGCGATCGGGTCAAATTTTTCCGTTTTCCATCGATCCGGATTCATCGGTTTTCCTCCCATACAAATACCTCCTTTTCTACTTTATTCCTTTATACTTATATTATATCATTATTCTTAATAAATCTAGGAAAAGACAAAAGAAAAATGCCCTCCTATTCGGATAAGACATTCTCTTTTGAATTACAAAAATTTAATTAGCAACATAAATAGGGTACAGGATTGCAACCGTTAAATAGACTATACTAATAAGAGGATAATATGTTCAATATAAAAACAAATAATTTTTAGAAGGGAGAGGTGAAGTCATGGGTTCTAACATTATTCCTGAAAAGGAAGTTCCAAGTTTAGAAAATGGGAAAACCATCGTATATGAAGAAGAATTACCATTTCCTTATGTACATTACCCATCTAATTATGGGGGACGCGGTGCTTTTTTCGCCTTTCAACAAACAGAAGACAGTCCACTATTTCATTGCTCCTGTCAAAAGAAAGGTATAGAAGTTTATCTTTTAGGGATGCGAGGGTTATCTGGTATTCCAGTTGCATCCAACGATTTGATGATTCAACGATTTTTGGAGTTTCTCCCCGTTAAAGATAAACTCTGTCATATTTGTAATAAGGTGGCTCCCAAATATGGATATGGAAAAACCTTCGGAGGAACCAAATTCTATTCGATTTATGGGCATTACATAAATGGACTAGCTTATGAATATGGAATTGATTATACTGGACATCTCTTAAATCCTGAACTAATTCCATCTGATATTGTTCCTATGTTGATTACATCTGAAAATGATGACAAACGGTTGGATGAACAATCCACGAAGGATTTTATACGTTATTGTGAGAATGTGATTCGTAGTCGAATGGGATATTTTCCTATTGGTAAGAGGTGGACATCGGAAATCAGGTTGCTTGAATTGGTCAGAAGAGTCTACCCGAACTATACAGTCATTCATCAATATGAAATTGACCATTTGAGAGCTGATATTTATATTGAAGAATTACAATTAGTTATCGAGTATCAAGGCGAACAACATTTTAAGCCCTTTGCTTATATGGGAGGAGAAGAAGGTCTCCGAAAAACGCAGACAAAAGATCAGGAGAAAGTGGAATTATGTAACTACTATAAACTTGGGATTGTCTATTTTTCATATCAAGATGAATTAACGGAAAAATTGGTTAAGGATAGAATTACGTCTCATATAAAAGAAAAAAGCATGAACTATTCAATATAGGTGAATGATCATGCTTTTTCTTGTGTTATTTGCTATGCTTTTTAACATTTTGTGATTCAAAAGAGAACTTCTTACTATTCGGAAGGTACCTCATAGTTCAGCAAAAAGGCACGACGCCTTTGCATTCTCGCATTTAATTGGTCTGCCAAATCCAACGGAACCTCCCGTAAGAGACAAAAAAGATCCAAATCCATCGCATGAAGCGTATCTAAAAAGGTTTCAGACTGTTGGATTTTCTCAAAAGGAAGATGGGGAAGAGAAAAATCAAGGGTATCAGGGAGAACCAAAAGATCTTCCAGTAAAGTATTGATTTCTTTTGGGGGAGATTGATAGTTTTCCGCTCTCTTTTTTTCGTTGATAGACAAAGAGAGAATGGAACAGGACTCTTTCACAATATAGTACAGGCGGCTATTTCTTAATTGAAGCTCATCCATTGTGAGTGGCCTCTTATATTCCCAATGGGCTTCGATTCCTTCTAAAAAGAACTGGTAAAGAGGAAACGCCCTCATGGATGTAAGCCATGTTTTTGCCTCTTTTGTCATAGGTCTACCTCCATTTCTTTATAGGTTCAAAGCTGTTTTTCAACCTCAATTTTTTTCAGCGCTGTTTCAAACAGGATTTCGTTTGTGCTGTCACCGGACTCTTTTGCCTTCAGGAGTTCCACCAGCAATTGTCCCACAAGAAAATCTATGGGCATATACATACGGTGTGCGCAGGCTTTCTTTAATTCAAAGTTCTCTTTTCGGGCAGAAACCAGTTCATAGGTGCGGGCTTTTACCCGTTCAACTCGTAAAATTGGGATGGCGGCAAGATCTGTACTCGACCTTACCAATATGTTTGGAACGAGAATTTCCCCTTTCTGAAAGGTTAATGGGTCTTTGTTTTTCATAGGGTGTTCCTCCATTTCATTCCTTTATTCCTTAATAATTCCATTATATAAAAATAATCAGAATCTTTCACACCGCCCAATTCCATAAAAAAAGCGCCTTCAGAGAGAAAACTCTCCGAAAGTGCTTAATATCGGGCTTTATGCACAAATTTCTGTATCTGTTACAACATGAACCAGGTGATGAAGGGCGTCCTTCAACTTGGCTGCCGGAAAGGTAGCTAAAATGATTTCTTCAAGACCCTCTATCTTGTTCTCAATCTTCTTTAGCACAAATTGAGTTTGGTTGAATTCAACCGCAAACACCACAGTTCCCTTGCGATATCCGACGACCGGCAGCACAACCGAATATTCGATGAATTCCAAAAGCACTTCAGGATCCTCGTAATTTACTTCAGTGTTATAGTCTGCTCTCGAAAAACCTCCAATCTCAAACGGTAATGCCTCAAACATGAATTTTCCTCCTTTTATTTTATCGCCGATACATTTTTATAACGTTATTCTATCAATATTCATTTATTCAGTCAAGAAACAAAAGAAAGAAAATGAAAAACCGCCTATCCCGTCGGATAAGCGGCTTTTCTGCGCCTTTTTTGTTAAATAACGTTGCCCCACTAAAATGAAGGATCACTTTAAGTGTAGTTCAGTTATTACTTACTATTGTTTTTCTGATTTTATTTTAATAGAAAAAAAGAAAAAAAGCAAGGGCCAATTTCTCTTTTTTGTTTGACATCATACGACGGAAATCGGGAGTTTGACACTTTCTTTCATTTTTAAGCGTACAATCCCCCTCTTTCATCACTATCGACCGGATGATTGTCGATTTTTCGATAGATGGTTTTAGCGGTGAAAAGTCTTTCATTTCAATAGATACACCTAGACTCTCCTCTTTCTATCTCTTAAACTTAAAAAAAAGATGTTGAAATGATACGAAAATTATTCTACAATGAAGTTGCCCTTATTTGTTAGAAATTGTTATGTCCTTATAAATGCAGCGATCACCAGAAGTAATAGAGTTATCAGCTCGAAGTTCATGTTTGACTATTCTCTTGTTGATTTTTATGCAAATTGATAGTTTCAAATCGAACACAACCTTCTTGGATGATCCAAGAGTGTATTTAACGTACCCTTATTGCCTTTTTACTTGTTCGACGCTTCTTTGTCGTACTCAAATCAGAAAAAGGTGGGGTTGTTACACTCTAGCGAATGTTTTCGCATCATGCAACAAGGCTGTGTTTTTTGTTTTATAAAGACCGTTCTTTCTTTTACAGGAGAGAATGGCTTTAAAACATAAAATAACAAGTCCAGAAAAAAAGAAAAACTTCCGTTGGCAGCGGAAGAATTGGCGTATGAGCGTTTGGCGACGCTCAATTGACTTGGCAAACCAGAAAAGAAAGGAATCTTGGTCAACTCTGATCCGACAACTTCATATTCCTTAATAAAAAGCCCGACTCGACCCATTTTTTAAAAATGAGGAGTCTTGGGAGGATCTAACCAACCCATTTTTCTGGTCATATAGTCTCATTATAACAAAAATCGCACAATTCGCAACGGAAAAATCTTGGAAAAATTAGCGATACTTATAATCTTTTTTAAAACGGTGGAAGGAGGTGCAAAACATGACACAAGAAATGCAGATCAACGGCTTTATTGTCCATAAGGGAGTGATCGACGCCCTAAAGTGGTATAAAAAAGAATCAGGGAAACGGATTCCTTCTTCCGCCTATGCCGTTTTTCTCTCGTCTCTATACCAGCGGCATAAAGACAACAATCCAAGAGGCATACTGAAAAACTTCCATCTTCCTGAATGGGCAAAAACCACAAATGTCCTCTATTCTTCCTTTTATCATGGATACAAATGGCTGGAAGATCGGAACTTTCTGAAAGAAATTATATTAAAAGACGGCTCCCCTGCAAGAGTTATTACGGATTGGGAACAGTTTTCTAATCCAGAAAAAACAGGAGAAGACTTAAACTATTTCCGTGTGCCGTTTGCCTTGTTTGAAACGGACTTTTTAGCGTCATGTGTACGCACCTCCAATTCAGAAGGCATTGAGTTGTTGCTGCAATTGTTTGACCAATTCCGTGTGAAAATAGCGGATGTCATTCAAAAAGGCGGGAATCTGGACCTGAATAAACTTCACTTGGAATTTAACATGAAAACCTTAAAAACCAAACTGGGGAAAAACGCCAAAGGGGTTCGGGAAACTCTCACACTCTTTGAATCTCTCTTTGACGTTAAATACCACGGTGTCTCTATGCGCGGGAAACAATTATGGGTGAAAAAAGTTATCTTTTATCTAAAACCGATCTGCGTGAAAGAAAACTCGGACACCTTTCAGTTGTCTCCGATTATGCAAAAACTGAATCAAGAACTTACTTATGTGCTGGACGGAATGGGAATCAAATACCGTCCCGTTGATGCTTCTCAAACCATGTTCTCTTTTCAGCAAGAAATTGTGGAACGTTTAAAATACATACAGGATTTGGAGTCGGCTACCTATAACCAGCGGGATCAGTGGCTTAAGAATTTCTTCCTCACCACTCTTGATCAGGTAAGCGAACAAATCCAGAAGGTTCAAAAAGCGACTGGCAAGTTTTCATTTCATAAAAGTATCGGCGGCTATTTCCGCATCGCCTTCCGAACGCAGTTCTTCCGGTTATTTCCAGGGATTCGCAAGAAGTTCCCTGACCTTTTGATTAACGGGTATTGGCTGGAAGAAAAGGAGACAGGCCGTCCCGCAAAAATCACTGAACTCTATTCTATCGTATAGGTCTTGTAAGCCTTGCTTTTTCAAAAATTGGAAAAAAGCAGGGCTGTTCGTCGTTTTCTTTTTTCTCCCCTCTTTTTTCTTTGTGTTTTTCTTCTGATCATTGTCTTTTTTTATTTCCATTCTTGTTGAAAACTTGTTATATAAAGGAAATGCTTGAACGAAGATTCCTCTTTTTTACCCAATTTTACCTTCAAATGACCTCTTGTGAATAAGTGAATCTTGAAATATCCGCTTGTGGATTAGAAATATGAACTTGTGGATTGTGAATAATGAAAATAACGTGTTGTGAATTGTGAATTCTCGAATGAATCCATTCTTAAGAAGTATCCTTTATCCCTTGGGGCTGTATGCGTGAACAGGCTTTTTTCAGCATGGGCTTAATCTTTTTTGATGTTTTATTTTTTTGTGATCTCTTATAGAATTTATTATTTATTTTTGATTCTTTACGTTTAAAAAAAGACACCTTTAATATCATCGTATGAACGTTTAGGGTTTACTATTTGGGGCAAACATAGAAATGATTAGAATGAATACGGTCATTGGTAACGATAAAGCAAAAAAGGAGCTATATATATATGACATGGGAAAACGTTCGGTTTAAAGACTTGAATCAAGGTGAGATTTTCCGCAAGAAAAAAGACCTATTTATATTGGAAGGAGATGCGGGAAGAAGAAGTCGGATGGTCGGATTCTATGCTTTAACAAAAGTCAAACCCGATTCGCATTGCATTGAATATGAAGCTGATAAATGTGAACATTTTGAAATAGAAGGGGTTACCTATCATCGGTCATCAGAAGATGTAGAAAATGAATTTGGTGAAATGTGGGAACCCTATTATGCCATTCGAAAAAGAGATACAGGGCATATGAATATGAAAGTTGAAAAATATAGCGGAACAATTTTAAAAAAGTATACTAAAAAGTAGGGCAAATTCCCAAGCGAATATCCCTACCTTTTCATGTGTTATTTATGATGTTTTTTTTCTTTTTGCACCTCAAAAGCGAACGTCTTCTTCTATAGAGAAGGCATCATTCTTTAGGGTTACATTCCATGTGTTTTTTGAGCGACCTTATAGGCATCAATCATTCCCCAAATCCAAAGAATCGGGCTGGTAATGAACCCTACAAGGACAAAGCAAAGCAAAAGGGAAACGGTGTATGCAATGATGAAACCAATTCCTTTTCCAATCTGCCCATTATAGATCTGCCCAAGACCAACAAAGAAAAAAGACAAAACAACAGCAAGTCCAGGATTTTTCTGATTCAAAAGCAACTCTCCTTTTTTTATTTCGTTAAGGATTTCTTAACGATAAATTTTCTCATGTGACCATTTAGGCTACTCGAAAGAGCGTTGGGTTGATATGAATGATATGAGGCTTGTGGTCTGCTTTTTTGGCATACCTCACACAATTCGCTGTTCCACCGGTTGATTTCCCTCTCCAGCAGGCTATTAAAAAAGCGGCATGGTCTACCATCCATTCATTTCGGATTTGCATCTTCTTCGGCTCGTAGCCCCCGTCACATACAATTTCAATATGGTCTGCCTGTCGTAAGATGTCCCGATAGCGAAATTGGGAAGATTCCGGCCATTTCCGATCCTGCCCTGCAAAGGGAATCGCAGCAACCAGTTGAATGTGAGGATAGCGTTTCTTTACATCCAGCACCGCTTCTGCTGCCCATGTATCGACTCCTAGCGCCATCCCTGAAATGAAGGTGGTCACACCCTTTTCCTTGATGAGATGTTCTATCGCAAACCGCAATTGTTTTTTGACATATAAGATGACAGGATTTGTTTCGTCATATGGGTTTTGGATGTTTTCCACTAAATCCTTTGGTCTATGCCCTGTAAATGCGCATGCTTTGTTTTTGTCTATATTCATGTCTTTTACCCCTTCCCTCTTTCCCATTTTTAGTAATTCATCCACGGTATAGTTATTGGCGAGATCCAACAGGACATCCCCGTGGCAGGCTTTTGGTTTGCACCAGCAAGCAAGAACTTTCCCTTTTAATTCTGGCAAGGCTTTAACAAGATCCGGCTGCGTTAAAAACCATTCTCGGAATTTCTCGACGGCTTCTTCTCTTGTGTTGGTTTTGTATTTTGCGGTTGTTCCTTCTTTATGGGAGAACGGGTTCCCCCACTTGGAGCCTCTCCCTCTGCCAATGTACACATCAAACGGCTCGACTTTACAGTGGACCACCTTGGGTACTGCCATCCCTTTCCCACTCTCTTTCAATTTTTATTACGATATATAATTATTATAACATTATTCACATCTAAAGTCTTGGAAAACAAAGAGGGAAAAACAACAAAAAAACGCTAGAAAACTAGTGTCTTCCCATTCGGTTTTTCAAGTGGAGGTGCATCGTCAGGAATTTTTTGCGAAGGAGACTCGGCAATTCCTCCTTGATTTCATATCCCAAGTCTTGATGAAGTTCCCTCCACCAAACCCCTGTTGGCTGCACAAATTTAGCCTCATAGTACAAAATAGCGTTATCGGCCTCTTTTACCAGCTCCCATTCTTCTTCTGTTGGTGGTCTTACGCCAAGTGCTTCCCAGATGACTTGATGAAGTCGGTCTTCAATCGCCACATATTCAGATAGGTTTCGTTTGACCGGTCTTGGCAGATCTACCAGATAGGCTTCGGTACCATCATGCCAAAGTCCGTAAAACCGAACCAAAGGACTTGCTCCCTTATCTTTTAAGTATCTTTCCACAAGAAGGGAATGGTGCAGAACAGAATAGAAGAACGCAGCATGTCCACCGTATCGGCACAACTGGCTTAAGGCGTGAATCATATCCTGCACATCCACTTCTTCTGATCTTGGGTTAAGTGGATAAATGTTCTTCCCGCTTAAGGTGGCCATGTAATCAAAAGGAGTTCTATATTTTTCTTGTACTTGTGTCAATTCACTCTCTCCTTTTTTTGGGTGGCAATTCCTTTTACTCCCCATAATCACTAGGTCACTTTCATTCATTCCTGTTCAATCCGACACTCTCCCTTGTCCAGCTGTTTGCATGGTTTCGATATTTTCTGGTTTACACAATCCGGAAGTAAGTAAATTCCTTCTGAAAATGGGGGATTGCGTCTTTCGCTGCTTGTTGTGTGGCATACTCCCCCAGCTCCGCCTCCTTAAGGTATTGACCATTCCTATCCAGCAAATAACCTAACAGGAGGAACTTCATATCGTCTCAACCCCTTTTTTCATCATATTTGTTCAGGAAAAAATGCGCCCCATATCCGCGACATCATAAAAGCCTAATATTTTCGCTACTTCAAGCAAGTCTCTCAATTGGTTGTAGACATCATCTTGCCGTGGCGGGCATACCTTGAGTCTTTTTACCTTATATTTCCAATTCCCATCTTTTTTTGTGGTTGGAGATGTGAGATAGTGACGATTGCACTGTTTGCCTTCATTCAATTTACTTCTAGGATGTCATCTTTGAGGGTATGCAAGGTGGTTATGTGTACTTCTTCATCGTCCATGAAGTCAATCACTACTTTCCATCACGATCAAAAAGATATTGGATATGATTGAGGATCTCAACGCTTGAGGACTTTTTAGCGCTGCAACATTCGTAGAACTCATCCCCTCTTGCGATCCTTGAAAAGAAGTGTCACTTACGAGACTTGTTTTTTGGGAACATGTTGTTATTCCTCCCTTTTATAGCGAACCGTCAAGGTTGATTTTCCTCGAATCGTTTTGATTTTCAGTTCCGTTTGCTCAAGCATTCAAAGATAGAAGGGTTTGATTCTTCTTCTTTTATGGGTTTCATCACGATAGACACAAAAAATCTCCCTTTAGTTGTTCAAGCACTTCATTTGTAAGGATGGAAAGGAGAAAATTCGACTTTCCATTAGGGCTTGTCTTACGTGTTGATTTTTTGGAGCTTTTCGAAAAACACATTTTCTCACTGTTCTTCTCCTTTCCTTATTAGCTAATCGTTTAGATTATTTATTAATCTTTGTTTGTAAATGTGATAGGTACAATCGCTTTAGGTAAGAAGTTCACTTCATAGTGATATTTACTTACGCTTGCTCCGCCAATTTTTTTCTTTATATTTACGTAAAATTTTAATCATTTGAACCAAACTTCTTGTTCTGATCGGATACCCCCTAAAGAATTTCTTTGGGGGTTAGTGGCTTATGCACCCTTTTGTCCAGCTTTCGCGCCCTTTTCACGGATTTTCTGGAACTGGTGATAGGCTTCAAAGTTGCGAATGTAATCCAATGCGGTAATGGCAAATCGTTTCATGTCCATTTCAGATAAAAGCATGTTGACGGATTGTTCTTGTTTCACCATTTTGACTGCCCCTTGTCTAATCACTTGCCCTTCTCCGACCGAAATCGTAATCGCAAACGGGTAGTTAATTTTTTCACCCGGCTTGCCAGATCGTTTCATAATTTTTAACACGCGGGCTTCCGGTTTTCCGTCTGGGCGTTTCGATTGGGCAGAACCCTTGTATTCAGCATAGTCGGTGAATGTTCCTTGCAGGATGTCTGTTGCCAAGACCTTCAGCACGTCAGGGTTAATCGAGTGAGAGACAAATACGCTTGGCGTTTTAGCGTAATCAACAAGATTAAGTTGGATTTTGTTGAATTTTTCATTTTCGGCATTTAACGCATCCAATGCCTCAAAGACGTTCTTGTTCGTCTTCACTACAAAGATTTGTTCTCTCTGGATTTGAGTTTGATTTGCCATTTTACATCGCTCCCTTTTTATTCGCTGTTTTAGTAACTAATTATTACATTGTTTAATAATTGTACCTATATTATAACAATATTCCGTTATTCAATCAAGAGGAACGAAGTGGAAAATTGAAGATTTTTATGTATTTTATCCATTCGAAGATAGGGGAATACAGAACAGGGAAGACTAAAGAAACTTGATATGACAGTATCTAACATTTGGAAAGTTGATTGTAGCCATTCTATCATTTAACCAAAAAAATAATCCACCCTTGAGTTTTAGCTAACCGGGGTGGACTATCCTGACAAAATGTTTCCTTTTAACTTCATTAAACCACAAAAGGCTGGAAAAGAATCAAGAACAAACCTTCTTCATTCCACAAAGAGTTCTATTGTATGGACAGTTTCAATCATTTTGTAGAAATCGTTTAAGGTTTCTTTTTGTTTGTCTGCCGGGTAAAAAATTTCAAACCGGAACAGTTTACCCTGAATTTTAGTCACAATGGCTGTTACCCCATTACCTTGCGTATTTGCGTGGTAAATATGGGCGTTTCGGAAGAATGTTCTTTTCTTGTTAGTAATAGTGTCATGCTTAAACAGTCGATATTTCTTCTGGAGGGTGTTCTTGGTTTCGGTGTCAATGTCAGCAAAAGAATCATCACTTGGGAACATTTCCAATCTCATCCACCTTTTTGAATCTGTTTTGGACTTCACAATATCTTGATGAGGTTCCCCAGAGAATGCTTTATAGTTTTGTAGGAGTTTTATGGAGAGAGGGAGATTTTCGCTTTTGTAAAGAGTCATCTTGGCAGGATTTGTGGATGAAAAAAGTCCTTTTCCCTTTAGTACTTCTGGGTGAAACCCGTCTTTTTGGACGTAATTGGGGACTTTCCAAATATTCAAATGTTTCTTAATGGCAATGCTTTGTGCTTTATAGTAGGAATCGGCATATTTTATGTCGGGCGGATAGACATAGGCAACGCGAGCAAGCCCATTTTTTACGAGTTTCTCTTGAACGCTTTCTCCTTTTTCTGTGTAAACATACATGAGAAGTCTTCCGTATTTATCCCGATTGGAATAATCCTTTTCCAGGTATACATACTTGCTATTCAAAAGTTTTTTGGTGTAGGCGTAGGCTTTTTTTCCGTATGGTTGCTCTCCTAGTTTGGGATGGTGAGTTTCAGGAGTGTCCACCAAAAGAAGTCGTACTGTTTCTTTTTTTCCTTTATATAGAACAGAAATCGTATCCCCGTCAATGACCTTTAAGAGCTTTACTTTTATTTGACCTGCATGGAGGGTCTTGGCCTCTGCTTTTTGAGTTTGATGAAACGGGAACAATGCAACTAAAAGGGTCAGCAACAACCAAGCTGAAATGAATCGTTTCAAGTACTTCACTCCTTTTTTGATTTTTTCTTATAGATTTGAGAAGGCATGAGCCAGTTCTTTTTGCTTTTTCATCGGGAGGTACACCCTCTCAAATCGGGTTTCAAAGGCTTCTTTTGTGCGGATTTTATCCACGTTTAATGAAAACTTGTCGTCAAGGTTTTGTTTTGTCATATGAAGGGAAACTTGTTTTCCTTTGTATGGAAGCAAGAGATTAACCTCTTTTACCCCTTTCACTTGAGTGAGAAGCGTTACAGGTTCATGCGACAAGATTTTGTACACATTCACATCATTTGAAAAGTAATCCTGGAACAAATCGGCATTGTCGTAGAAAGAGGGCTGGATTTTTCTCTCTTTTTGCAGGGTGTTAAAATCCTTGTAATATTGGATATGAGCAACTCCGTTTTTTAAATTGGCGCTTTGGATATAGGAGTGACCGGTCATATCGGAAACATAGGCTTGGAACGCTTCTTTTTCAATGGGGGTATTTCGGGGTTCAGAAGTGATTTCTGCCGGTTCGTCTTTCCATTCCATCGAAAGAAGAGCGACTCCAATCCCGAGAAGAATCACCGAAGTGATCCCTATTTTGATCGTCAGGTCGGATGCCTTGGAGAAAAAATCCTTGATTCTCTCAAGGAAGGTTCGATTGATCACATCAAAATCATGGAAAGCAGAATTGACGTAAGAATCTTCCTCATAGAAAGCATGCTGGGTCTTTTCAAAAGGACGGAAGGTGAGACCGGGAACAGCCGTTAGTTTTGCGTTCGAAAATGTCGTTCCGTGCAGAAGGGAACGAACAAGCTGCACAAAATTTTCAGATGGTGAGGTTGCAAAAGAGAAGATGCCTTGTTGGGTGTAGAGGAGAACCGTTTCACTGTACGGCTTTCTTTCTATATCCTGAAGAAATTGATAGGGAAATTCTTGATGGTAACTTTGGCCCATGTAGGAAGTGACAAACAACAGACGATACGGGGTGGCGACTAAAATGCCGGTTTGATGGGTGGATGGATTACTTGCCAGGATACATTGAAACAATGCCTCCCCTTCCTGCAAGAGATTGCTTAAGGCGGAAAACTCGATGGGTTTTTGCTGCCACCAATCATCGGCATTTTCACTGATTTGAGAGAGTTGGTAGTAAATGTCTTCCACTAATGGCATAGCGTATCCTCCTTATTAAAATGAAAAAGGCGGTTGCCCATAAAGCAAACTCCTTCAAAAAAGGTCGTTTGCTAAAATTTTTTGTTATTTATCTATTATCACTTTTCATTTTTCAGTTATTCTTTATAGTCCTTGGCTAATCGCTTACGCTTAACAAACCGACGAATATTTTGCATTTCACGAGTGTTCAGACATTCATCTGAATACTTTAATCCTCCATTAAAATCCAGACAATCGTCACAATCAAATACAAAAGAAACTGAAAATCAAATAGATCGATTTCGTTCATCTTAAAACTCCCCCTTTTTATGAATGCCGAATTTGCCGCCGGCTTTATCATGTTCATGAAGGCGGAATTCTTCTTCGACAAGACCCTCTGTGTCGTCCTCATACAAAACGAATACTTCTTCTCCTTGACGGAAGCACTAAAGTGCCTCATGATACGAAATCTTTTTCATTCATTCCCACTTATACACGGAAATGCCCCCTTCTTTAAGCTGATTTGTTTGAAAATTTTCCTTGAACCAAACGAGCCACATGAGGCTCTACCTCTTTTTGAGTGAAAGCCCGAAGTTCAAAGGATAGCCAGTTCATCAAAAATATGGGCCGGCACTGAACCAGATCGCCTTCTTTTTTGACATACACTTCCATCCCATCCACGATTTGTATGAAATTCATGGAAACACCCCCTCTTTTACTGTAAAAATTCATCAGGTGCTTTTAGTCCAAATACTTCAAAGGCTTTTACTTTGTCTTCGTTGGTAGCGTGAATGCCGGAATAGTAGAGTTGCAGGAACAAGCGGCAGGCTTCTGGAAATGCCGCTGCCTTTTCCCCTGTAATGCCTTCAATATGGAAATCGACATCCACCACGAATTCACCGGTTGTCTCTTTTACGATTTTATATACCGCATCAATATTACGCCCCTCTTCATCGTCTGTGATCTCTTCTTTTACAACTTGAACCTGCACACGGTCCCCAGCAAAAGAGGACTTTTCCTCCATGCTGTTTAAAAATCCTTTCAGAAGAAAGTCCATCATTTGACTGATGGTAAACCCTCTGGAATGATCAAAGTTTATCCCTTGCAGAGTAACTTTCTCATCCTCCAGAAAAGCTGTTAATTCGTCATTGGTCATGACTTGCTCTTCACCATTGTCAAATGTGACTAGCAATTCTTCTTCATTGATTCGTTGAAATGTAAACTCCATGTTTAAGCACCTTCCTTTTCCGTTTATATTTTAAAATTATAACTATATTATACCATTTTAACGTTATTCATAAAAGGGAATAAGAAACAATCCCTAAAAAAAGGAGTGTCTCATAAGGGGGAAGGAAAAATCCTTCCGACCAAACATCGAGAATAACCCCTATTGTCCAAAAGATGACATGTCAAAGCTGGTATTTTGGAACATGGAGTCAGGGCTAGTTTCATTCATCATGGAATCAAGAGCATCTAAAAGTGGAGTTTCGGTCGATGGGGTGTTGGCGAAATCCATTGATGATTGGTTCATCACCTCTTTTAGCGCATCTTGTGAATCAGCGTCAGCCCCGTGGTTGAGAAGTGACTCTTGATTTTGGTTCATTTGATCCATGAAGTCTTGCATGTTTTGCATATCCATTTGTTGTGCCATCCAACTGCCTCCTGCTCCCAATAGAACAAGAATCAACCCAAGTCGTCTGAATAATCTACCTAACGTTTTCATGATTAATCTCCTCCATCATCATTAAATTCGTTAAACATATCGTCTATCAGCCAATGCGACAGACATAAGACGAAGATTTCCCCCTCTTTTTTGTTTGGTTTTGTTTACCTCCCTTTCCGAGCAGAGGAAGGGAGTGAAGGGCAGTTCTACCCCTGTAAAATGAGACAGAAAACAAGCAAAAAAACAAGAAAAGGTTTCCCCTTTCCTCGCTGTCGGTCGGTCGCTCGGTTGTAGCTACATCCTTTGCTTTCCACAAAACTGCCCAGGTCGTGCTTTACCAGCCGGTAGATACCGAGATGTAGTCTGCCTGACTTTTGAAGTCACACGGACGGGATTGGGAGAGAAACTCTCTCCCTCTGGGAAGAAAACGCCACCCTCTAACGGCCAGTTTCACCCGTTATAAGCGGGGCGGTTTTTTAAGACGTTCTCCCGTACCGTCTGGATAACGGGGACATGCCCCTTTTTATGGAATTAAGTCAGAAGATTTTTGTTTAGATTGGACAGGTCAACCAATCCTTGAATACTTTGAAAGGCATCCTTATAGAGGGATTGCATGATGAGTGGAAGTAGTTGTTTCACTTCTTCTGGAGAAAACCCTTTCGAGTCCTCACGAAAGTCTTTTAGAATTTCCTTTTGCATGATATTGTCAGCAGACATTTGGCAAAGAAGCGACAGAACTGCAAGTTCTTTTAACTGTTTTACGCCAAGGACCGATACCCCGCCTGCTTTTACATCTTCTTTAAGCTGTTGATTGGTAGCAAGAAGTAAAGAGCTGCACTCCACCTTTTCAACTGTTCTTCCGTTTTCTTCAATGGTTATGGTATACACGAAAGGATCCTCCTCATTTTTGATAAAGGGAAATTTCCCATAAAACCGCTAAAAACTAGCAGCGGTTATGATTTAGAAACAGCTTCAAATTAGTTCTTGATTTCTTCCGTAATTAGCTGAAAAAAATACTCCTTAATTTTTTCTTCCAATTTCTTTATTCCTTCTGCATCTGTCACACCCTGCTCTTTTGCAATGTGAGGGACGATTTTTTGTTTTAAGGAATGAACAGCTCCGTTTAAGATGCTCGTTGACACACGGACCAGTCTCTCCATACTGACAGCACCGGAAATATGACAGATTCCTAGATTCCCATTTTCACCGGCAAACAAAATGAACTCTCCTTCGAATTCCCCTACTTTTTCGCTATCTTCTTCAACTGTTACTTTTAACATGAAAACGCTCCTTTTTCTTTTAGGATGAACGAGAAAAAATCTCGCATAAAGATAGAATAAGTATTATTATTCTCTTATTCTATCATTATTCCGATATCGTAAAATAGTTACAAAATTAATTCAAGACCAAGATGTTGTTTTTTTTACTTGGATGGAAAACACGGGAACCTGTTTGGGTTTTTTGAGTATTGTGTTTGATGGAAACTTCAGGTGTTCGAAGTTCATCCAGAAAAGAATTGGCTTGAAGAAGTACCTTGTCGCGGATAATTTCTTCGGATTGGTCAGAGGTTGCTTGTCTCATTTGATTCATGCAATAGTCCATGATAGCGTTGAAAACGTATGCGCCAAGACGAATGCAGTCTTCGACACCCACATTCCCCTTTAAGGAGTATTTAATATTGATGTTTTCCTTATCTTCCGAAAACACGGCCGCAATAGCAAGCTGTCCCTTTAATTTTTCAATTCCTTCGTCTGTTTTGATTTGCACCTTAATCATCGATTCGCTCCTTGCATTTTATAACTATATTCTACCATAATTCATTTATTCGATTCTAGGAAAATAGGAATCTTTTTTTGTGAAATCAATTCTTCAGCAAATGTAAACACAGGAATCAAATGGTGGGGATCGACTGCCTTTTGTTTGTGGCAGACTGAACACTTATATTCTTTTCCCCATTCATTCCCCAAATCTAAAAAGAGCATCTCATTCTTCCAAGTAAAATCAAATGTTTTTAAAATCTCTAAATACTGTAAATTAGAATGCCAACAAATAAGATAGGCATGAAGAAAAAGCCGTTCATCCTTCACAAACTCGGTTAAAACGCCAAAAATGACATACATTGGCATCTCTACTTGGCGCTGAATGATGTCTACGGTAAAATAGGATAGATCTGTTAAAGCAATTCTTTCGATGGCCTTCTCAATCAGAAATTTTTCTCGAATTGTAATGGTCAATGAATCCCCCCTTTCTTACATTCTTTCAATAACCCGTTCTTTCCAGGTAACTTTTGCTAACAAGTCATTTGTGATTTCCATTCGAAGTTCAGGAGCGACGGAACCGTAAGATTCCTCATCCTCATATTCAAGGGTTCGGCAGCGGTAAATGGTCTTTTTACGATTTCGGCGGAAGGTTCCGTTTTTCTTTTTTGGAAATTCGTTTATGTACTGAACCCAAAAGGCTTCTTCCTCATTTAAGATTCGAAACATTTTTTGATAGTCCTTATTGATATGGATGAGCTGGTCTTCGCCTAAATTCTTAAGAAAGGTTGAAAGAATTTGTTCCATGAGAGAACAAAAGTCAACCTCCAGTTGAAGGGTTTGGCCCTGGCTGTTTTGAAGATGAAAAGAATGCATAGAATCCTCCTTTATCAAAGTGATAGATCGGTCCTTTGTAGCCGTTTGTTTGAAGTATGGTGAAGTAGTTGAAAGGTAGCAAGAGCATCGGCTAATGCCGTGTGCCTTCCCTTCACATCAATTCTAAAGTAATCAAACACCCCTTGGGAGAAACAGGCTTCTTTCGGCACTTTTCTTGCTGCATAGAGTCCCTAGAGGATACTCATTGTGTCCAGGTAGCGGTGCTGAACCAAAGAATCAAAATCCTCCCCAACCGAGCGGAACATTACGCGGAGAAACGGGATATCTGGTTGGCGACATTGTGCGCTGCCTCAACCGGCTTTCTCGTGAAATGAGTCTCGATATAGGTCTTGATCTCTTTAACTAACCTATTTGGGGGAAGACCTCTTCCTGAAACAACGGTAAGATCCAGTCCGTTTACCTCTTTTTAATAAAATGATTATTTTATAACGTCATTATACCGTTATTACGTTATTCTGTCTATGAATACGGAAACCTCTGCATAAGCAGAGGTTATTTGACACAAATTAGAATCTCGATTGATGTATCCTGGAATACTTCTTTAATAATGGACCGAACAATCGGCCAATCCAATTTGTCCAGCCCGCATCCAATTCGTGGCATGGCAAGGTGATGGAAACCAAGCTGTGTAAGTTGATGTTTCATTGAATAGAGTGACTGCGTGAGACTTTTGTAAGTAGGTTTTTGCCAATATTTTTCTTTCGTAATGAGGTTGAAAATCAAAAATGGTCCATGAAAGGCTTGTGCTTCCCCCACTTTAGGGTTTCTTGACAGCAAATCTTGTTTCATGACGGGGAATTTTTTGTTGAATTGGAGGGCAATCCCCGCTCCTAGCTTGCAATCAGCTGAAATACAGTGAGCAAGAGCATAGTAATTAGGAACTGTAAACAAATCCCGTTCTATTTCTTGGTATTTCAACTAAAATTCCTCCTTTTGATCCCGTTTATTTAATTTAGAGACAGATTTTTTTTAAATATATCTTATAACTATATTATACTAATATTACGACATTCGAATCCATCATTTCAGAGTAGATTATTTGTCTGCATTTTGTTTGCAAACGTCCTCCTCTCACCTGCTTCCATAGGTCAGGGACCCTGGGTCAGAGTCCCTGACTTATTTTTTAATCATGATGTAAAAAGGAGACAAAAAAAGAAAAGAGAAGAAGATGGAGAGAGAAAAAAGAAAGTTGCAAACAAATTGTAAACTTTTTCTTGAAAAGAGTTAGAGAACTTGGTAGCAAACAAACCCCTGTCCTTCCACAAAACATTGAAGCTGAAAACCACAAGAGAAAACGGAATTTGCGAATTTACCTAGTTGTTCGCTCATCGCCTTATAGAGGAGACAGCCTCTTATGATTTCCTCTTGTTTTTTCTTAAGGAGTTCACGTTGAGCCGGCAAATCCTTAAGTTCCACTTTGATTCGTTTCATCATTTGTTTATGGCGGAATTGCAGGGACATCCCCTGATATTCGGCTAGGCGTTCTTTCAGCTCTTTTTCTTTTTCATCCATCGCCTTTTCACTTTCTTCTATTTCATGAAGGATGTCATCGCGCCTTTTGAGTCGGTCTTTTATATCCACATGGATGTATACGTTTCTGGAGGCAATATGGATGAGGCCAATTGGCTGGTCTTGAAAAAGAAGCGAAAATTCTTTATTGGGGGATGGCGTTCTTTCCACGAAGAAGTCTGTTTCTTTGAAAAATGCATTAAAGTACTGAATGAGTAATTTTTCTGCTGAATGGTCTCCGTTTAACAGATAAGAGATCAAGTCTCCGAATGTTCCGTTGCTTTTGTCAAAATAGGTTAACAGGGATGGAAAGTCTCCAATTTTTAGAAGCTCGACCGCCTGATTTAAGTAGACAACAACACTTTCCAAGCGGTGAATAGTAGAATGAAGGGGAAGCGGCGGCCGGTTTTTTTTGCTTGAAGATATTGGTACCCGATTGCAGGGGAGGGTTTCTTCTGGTTTATCTCTTCCCTCCTTGATAGGGGAAGAATTTCGTTGGCCGGCTTCCTCCAAAACAGACGTTGTCTCTAAAACAGGACTTAACATTTTTTCTGACCAAAGGGGACGTTCTACTTTGTGTAATTCCACTTATATGAACTCCTTTCTTTTAGAGAATTTCTCCATAATGAGAAGAGAAGTCTTACTCCTCTTCCGAATCCAAATCATATTCATGAAGTGATTGTTCCAAACGAAGACGTTTTCTTTTGTATTTTGCACTTTCAATGGAATAGTGTTTTTCAAACTTGCACATATCACAAGAACAACCAAGAACATGTCTATTTTCAATCCCAGTTAACGCATTGTTTTCAACTAGTCGGAAAAACTCCTGTTTTCCTAAAATCTGTTTGACCTCTTTTGTTCGTTTTTGTTTCAAGCGGAAGGCTTGTTTCCGGTAGTACCCTCGATTTCTAACGGTACTCTTTGGTTTTTCCTGTTGATCTTCAAGAATTTCTTGCAGTTGTTTTTCAACATGTTCGGAAAGTTGGATCATGGTGAAAGCCTCCTTTATTCAATTCGGGGAAGAACCCCATAAAACCGAGAATATCTCGGCCTATGCAGATGGCTTCATAGAGAGAGCCTGTAATGATTGAGTGAAATCTAATATGGATGAAATGGGGTATAGGTTTTCTTGTGGCG
>NZ_JAESWB010000133.1 GCF_016765675.1 Neobacillus paridis | reverse complement strand
GCCTGTTTCCGGCCCGAAAACCGGCGAAAGCGCCTCAAGGCAAGAGCACGCGCACCCGATCGCCCAAACTGGCAAGTTTCTTGTTGAGCAATTGATAGACATCGCGGTCGAAAGGCTGCTGGCCGCGCCGGGTGAGGATGCCAGGGTCGTCCTGGATATGGACAGTGCCAAGGTAAGCCCAGCCGTCCACGACATGCAGATTGTCGCCTTCCAGGATGCCAACCGGACCGGCATAGGGCCAGGGCTGCAGCCGCAGGCCGGACAGCGCCTCGCGCACACGGGCATTGTGCTCCTCCACCGGCTCGCGCCCGGCGCATACGCCCAGGCACTTCTTGACCTGGCTGGCGAAGCAGGCCTTGCCGCCGCGCGGCTTTTCCAGGCCCAGGGTGACGTGGCACAGCTTGTGGGCATCGGCCATGGCTTTCATCGCGTCGGTGGCCTTGCGCTTGCTGGTGTAGAGGCCATACAGCGCCGGATCATGGCCGAAGAACAGGTCATTGGTGTTGGCCAGCGCCAAGCGCAGGCTGCCGTTACGCTCGATCAGCCGCCACGAGCAGATCTCCTCGTTGGCGCGCAGCTTCACGTTGTGGGCCGGCTTGAGCTTCTTGACCAGCGCCGCCTCGCGCAGAAGCGCCCCCAGTTCGCCGCTGGCATGCAGCCAGTCGATGCGCTCGACCTGCTGGCTGATGGCCAGTTCCTTGGGCAGCGCATGGTCGGTGCTGAAATGGGAGAGGATGCGGCGCCGCAGGTTGTTGGCCTTGCCGATGTATAGCGGCAGGTCATTTTCGCCATAGAACAG
>NZ_JAESWB010000132.1 GCF_016765675.1 Neobacillus paridis | reverse complement strand
CTCGTGCGACAGCGTGGCCAGGAATTCATCAGCCATCGATGCCACCCGCTCCGCCTCGGCGCGGGCCTGGCGCTCCAGTTCCAGCGCCTGCTCGGTGCGCTCGGTCTGGAGAATGGCGTCATGCACATTGGTGATGGTGCCGACCCACCGTATGATGCGCTGGTCCTCGGCGCGCAGTGCGCGGCCATGGATGCGGAACCACACATAGGCGCTGTCGTTGTGGCTGCGCAGGCGCATCGTGCAGTGCAGGTCGATGCCGCTGGCGCGGCTGACGCCCCAGGCATTCATCAGGGTAAGCAGGTCTTTCTGGTGCGCCAGCGAGGTCAGCTGGTCCAGGCGCGTGACCGGGCCGGGGCCAAAGGTGGTATGCCACTGCTCGTTGCGGTATTCGAGCACGCCCTGCGGGTCAGCCTGCCAGACGATGTGCGGCAGCGACTCGGCCAGGGTGACGAATTCCAGTTCCCGCATCAGCGCCGTGTGCGACAGCGCCCGGCTGTCATTGGCCAGCTGGTGAAGCACGTCTTCGACCTGGGCGAT
>NZ_JAESWB010000131.1 GCF_016765675.1 Neobacillus paridis | reverse complement strand
TATTCAGGTTAAACTGTACTTGAGTCATTTTTATTCCTCTTTTCATTGTTTATCGTGGTTGAAAACAGTGTTGCCAAAAGTGAATAAAATGACTCATTATTTTTACACAATTATACGGACTTAATCGTTTCGTGGTGATTTTGTCCTTCATTCACTTTATGAAGGACACTTGGCCTCGGTTTCGTGATGCCTTTGTCCTTCATTCACTTTATGAAGGTCATTTGGCCTCGGTTTCGTGATGCCTTTGTCCTTCATCCGCCTTATGAAGGTCATTTGGCCTCGGTTTCGTGATGCCTTTGTCCTTCATCCGCCTTATGAAGGACACTTGGCCTCGGTTTCGTGATGGTTTTGTCCTTCATTCACTTTATGAAGGACATTTGGCCTCGGTTTCGTGGTGGTTTTGTCCTTCATCCACCTTATGAAGGACATTTAGCCTCGGTTTCGTGATGCCTTTGTCCTTCATCCGCCTTGTGAAGGACATTTAGCCTCGGTTTCGTGATGCCTTTGTCCTTCATCCGCCTTATGAAGGACACTTGACATCCGTTTCGTGGTGGTTTTGTCCTTCATTCACCTTATGAAGGTCATTTGGCCTCGGTTTCGGAAGTGTTTTGTCTTTCATCCATCTTGGGTGATTTCAAAATTTTTTTCAAAACTCCCACCAATACACTTACTGTCATCACGATCATTAGGCCTAAAACCCCGCCGCTTATAAAAAAGTCATAGCTGGGCTTAACCCCAAAGAGGTAACTCCAATAGACCGTACCAATAAATAAGACCAACAAGAATAGTTCAAACAACAATGCCATCAAAACAAATATTAAATAAGGAACAACAATTTTTTTATGTGAGACATGCTGTAAGGTTAGCCCTTGCCAACACAAGTCGGCTAATTTCTCCATCTCCATCACCCCAATAAAACATACTTAGTACACAGTATGTCCATGGGTAATTAGTTAGAAACCAACCGAGCAAATAATTCAAATTTGTTGTTCAAGTTCCATGTAAGCCACCTAAAAAGAGCGTTACACCGTTATCCAATGAAAATAGAAAGGGCTCCAATAAGCCGAAATCCAGCCTATTGGGTGCCCCTTTTTTAGGAATGCCAAGCAGCAGGGTTGGCATTCCTTATGTTCAAAAATTCAAAGGTAAGCTGTTTTCCCCTGACTTTTTAAGGTAGCTCTGTTTACTTCCGGTTTCCGACACAGTCCCTTATTTTTTCGGTGCCAGGATTAGCTTGTCTGAATCGGCCCGATACTTGCTGGGATCTGTATAGGTCAAATGATATTTTCCGGTTGTCCAGTCGGCCATTTGATCATGGTACCACTTGCTTAAGACATGCCCGGATTGGCCCGGGCCGACGACATTAAAGCTTTTACTTAAATCCTTCAGATCAACGACCGAGCGCCAGGCAGCACCATGATTTACCGCACCGGTCTTCGAATCCCATCCGGCAGCACCGACGGTCACCCGGCTTCCGCCCATCGGAATGGGGTCTTTAAAATTAAATAATAGATTTAAAGGTTTGATCGCTGATAATGGATGATTAAATGGGACAGCATGGAATTCACCCCATTTCCAGTCGGAAGGGGTGTTCCCCTGCATGTCACTGGAACGATCAACCGCCCGCTGAAAGGCCGTTAACACAACTTTTTCCAATCCGCCGGCATCCCGCATCCAAGGTCCAGGGGTACCTTCGTTCGCTCGGCGAATTAATTGATCGACAATTTGCGCCCTGCCCTCAAATAATCCCTGCATCTCCTCCGGAATATCTTCGTCAAATAAGACATTACCAATTTCCTGCATCCATAAATGAAATACAAGCGGGGCAGCTTCTTCTTTGGAATCGACATAGTTCCAATCCTTCATGATTTCGTACACCTTTTTATCAATCGGCCGCCACTGGTCTTTTTGCCCATCTAAATTCTTAATAAAAATTGGCATGAACTCTTCTGCCTGGAGGTTATGCTGGTCAAATTGCAGTGCCAGCATATCATCAACCGAAAACTGAGCCTTGCTTGTTAACACTTGTCTGATCCGCTCCTGCCGATAAGGCTGAGCCCATGTATTCGTAAGATGATATGGATAATCTTCCCCGACAACTTTATTATTGGCAGTTGAAATGAATCCTTCTTCCGGGTTCACCACAGTCGGCAACTGATCCCAGGGGATATACCCCTTCCACTCATATTCGTCTGTCCAGCCGGGGACTGGAACAGAACTGTCGCCCTTTTTACGAATCGGAATTAGCCCGTTTGCACGATACGCAATCGTACCGTCAGTGGAGGCAAAAACAAAATTTTGCGCCGGGGTATGGAAATAGGTTAGCGCCTCTTTAAATTCGTCCCAGTTTTTTGCGACATTAAACTTCATCACGGCCTCTAATTCTGCCGATGGATCCAATGCCGTCCATCTCATTGCCAGCGCTGTATCCGGTTTGTCATCATGGGCAAATTCTGAAATAATCGGGCCATGTCTTGTGACCACCACCTCATAGGCTAAGGTCTTTTTCCCTTTGACCTTGATTGGTTCCTGAATGACCTTTGCCTGTTCCCATTTGCCGTTATATTTAAATTCTATCGGGTTCTCGGCGTTTCTTTTTTCAATATATAAATCTTGCACATCAGGGCCGACATTGGTGACGCCCCAGGCGATGTAGTCATTTCTTCCTAAAATAATTCCTGGTACACCGGCAAAAATCACCCCGCTAACGTTCATATCCGCGGCCTTCAAGTGGGACTCATACCAGATTGCCGGCGTTGCCAAGCCTAAATGGGGATCATCCGCCAAATAAGGAAATCCCGATTTCGTCTTCTTTCCGGAAACGACCCAGTTGTTACTGCCATTCCATTCATTCGGGATCACCGCTGATGCCAAGCTTTTTACCATATCAAGCTTTTGCTGTTTTAAAGCCTGTATGACGGTTGGACCATCCTTTGGATAGGATGGAAATAGATCCAAGGCCTTTTCCTCGGAGAAGTTTTGTGCCAAATAATAGCGGAATGCTTGTCCTTCCCAGTGGCCGCCCAAATCAAATGCCATATATTTTCCGATTGTTAATGAATCAATTGGGGTCCATTCCTTTGGCTCATATCCCGCAAAGGTAAATTCAATCGGAAGCTTGCCGCTCTCCTTCGCATCTTTTATATAGGCATTAACGCCGTCTGCATACCATTGCAGTACATTTTTGGCTTCAGCTGAATAGGCATTATAAGAAGCTTCTGCTGCCCGGCGCAAGCCCAACGTTCGGAAAAATTTGTCTTGATTAACAGTTGCCTCACCGATTACTTCGCTTAACTGTCCCGATGCCTGTCTCCTACTTAAATCCATTTGGAACATTCGGTCCTGGGCGGTGACATACCCCTGTGCCATATATAAATCATGTAGAGTTTTGGCTTCGATATGCGGCACACCATTTTCATCCCGATAGACGGAGAGCTTTTGCTGCAACCCTTTTAAAGCCACTTCCCCTTCCGTGACCGGGAGACTTCTTCTGACAAAAATATAAGCGGAAATCACGGCTATGATGAACAATGCCAGAATCACCCCCAAGGAAATAAGGGTGATTTTCTTAAACTTTTTTTGCGGAAGCCGCTTATGTCTTACCACAACATCTGTACTCAATTAATTTCCCCCTTGGTTTATTTTAGTAGTTTCACATTTTATTATAATATTCTGACACATTGTTTGTCATTTAGTTTCCAATAAACCAAGGGGATTGATTCTTTTTGGGATAGTGACTCCAATAGGCACAAATCCTTAACGGGTTACCGATTCCCGAAGTCTGTCAACAAACCAGCGGCGCAGCATGGCTTTTCCCCAGCCGTCATGATTTTCCTGCAGTGTTTGCACCCGCCAGTACATCGGAGGATGGGGCATGAACTGAAATTCTATCAATCTGAGAAATAATGGATTTCGCTTTAAAGAAGAGATATCCTTTTTCGAATCCTCTTTGACAACCATGCTATATTCCACTGATTTGACCAGTGCTTCATCCTGATATCTGGCCAATGTCACTAAGCTGTCAGCCATTTGATCATGTCCGCCTTCAAGCAGAGCGGCGCCTAAATGATCGGCGCGGACCTCCATCCACTGTGAGCAAAAGGATTGATAGATGGGAAAAAGCAACATCAAAAACCACATCATGAAGAAGAACGGAAACTTGTATTCCTCGATATTGTCAATATTGCCCATGACAAACAGAACAAATGAGATGACAGCCAGAAGAAAGCCGAACCGCCACACCTGGCCCCATAACACATCGCGTTTTTTCACATGAATCGCTTCATGGGCCAAAATTCCTTCAATCACTTCGAGCGGAAGCTTTAGCGTTGCGGTTGTCAAGGTCACCATTGACTTCCCGATATTCATACCGGTTGCCAGGCCATTGAATTCACTCGATTCTGCTTCATATACCCTCACGTTCGGGATTCCTGCTTTTTCAAAAATCCGCTGCGAGATTTCAATTAAACGCTGATCCGTCGTTTCCTTCGCATCCATGGCCACCATTAAGATTTGATCGGAAAAATAAAGATTAATCAGCCAATATAACAGTCCGATTGAAACAAGTAACCATCCGGGGACATTCAAATAATATAAGACCAAAAGTAGGCCCGTATAAGCTGATACCCCTTTTACCGTCGCGGCAAAATATAGCTTTCCAAGGAGACGCTTGAGATTCTTTTTATGGTAAAACGGGAGAACCTTGATCGGCTCCGCTGCCGATGGCCGCATGGCTTCAAATGTTTCCTTCCATTTTTCCGGCTCGGTAACAGTCAGATAAATCGTTTCTCCTGGTAATGACAGCCTTAGCACTTGATGAAAGCTGGTGGTGAAATCAGTGTTAGAGGTAAACAGCGTTAGTAATGGATGCAGCCTTAACAGGTCAACTGTTGATTCCAACCGCAGTTGTTCCACGTCCGAGAGCGGGAATTTGCGTGCTTCGAACCGTGATACAATATACAATATTTCGTCAGAACGAGAATAATAGACGTTGGCACTCTTATAGGCGAAAAATCGCTTGCATAATTCAGTTGCTACGCTCACTAGTCCAAAGATAATTAAAAACTTTAAGGGGCTTTCAGGGCCGTACACAAAAAATAACACAGCCCCGGAAAATACGAGTACGACGACAAGAAAGTCAGCCACAATCCGCATGTAACCCCGTTGAAGCTCAATTTTTTCCACCGCAACAGTCTTTAATTCCGCTTGCAGCTGATCAAATTTTTCCTTTCCTGCTGCTAACGTTGTTATGGCAAAGTAGCCGCTGGAAAGAAAGCCGATGTAAATGAAGCACTCGGGAAATGAATATTGATAAAAGGTATAGCCAATGGTCAGGACTGCGGCAATAATCTCAACGATATAGGCAAACTTTTTAAGAAATTTTTCCGCTATCAGTCCCACGACCTGGATAATCGCACCAATAAATAGGAAGAGCAGAATTTCCTGTATACTTGGCAGCATCGTTCCACCTACTTTTCTGAGCTAAGCTTCATTTGTTTCGTCATTTCAATCACTTTCTCCATTTTTAAATCAGGATTCAGGATCATCAGCGAATAGCGCAGCCCTGCTTCATCCCACATCAGCCCATTAATGACCTTTTCATATTCCGCATTCTGTCCGCGAACGGTCCATTTTCCTTTCTTAATCGCCATACCCTTTCCTTCCGGTGTTGGAAAAATCGAGACGGTAAGGACAGGGATATTTTGCTTCATGTAGTTCACGGTAATCTCCGTGCGATTCACTTCGCCTTTGAGTTCATCGATTTCGACTTTATCCACTGTTAAATCTTTAAAAATCAAAAACGGTTTTCCCAACGCTTTTTCGGCGTCGGAAATTGAACCAGTTTTGCTACCGATTTCCGACTCCATCGGGGTGATTTTTACATTTTCCGGTAGTTTCAGTTTAAACGTATCGGCGGTGAACTTCGGTGAAAAGTCAATCTTCTTGTACTCCATTTCTGTTTTTTCGTCTCCGACCTGAGACGTTAATTTCACCATAAACCATGTTTTTTGATCAATCCATAATTCCATATCACCCAGAAGATTTTCCTTTTCCTTTGCGGTTAACTTAATGTGATAGGTGTTAAATCCGTGGATTTTTTCCTCACCGACGATTTTTTTCGTATGGGTGTCCTTCATCGCTTCCAGCATGGTTGTCATTTGTTCTTTATGCGTCATCGTCGGTAGTTCTTGATCCGATAAATCCATGCTATAGGCTTTCTTGCTTCCCGTTTCATAAGTAATCAGCTGTTTTCCATCATTGACCGCATAAGCTTGATGGTTTTTTTTCGGAAGATTGGTAGAGACCATCTTTCTCTTGCCATCGCTTCCGGCATACTCTTTAAAATAGATATGTTCTTTTGTTTTACCGCTTGAGGTCACCTTCATGGTTCCTTCCGCGTAGTAGGAGTTACTATCGCCTTTTTCAGCTAAAACCTTTGACACAATTTCCTCTGCTGACACGGTTAATTCCCCCTTACATCCTGATAATATGCCTAAAACTAACAGTAAACTTATCATTATACTTTTTGTTTTCAACTCTCATGCCCTCTTTCTTTGATCCAGCAAGCGACCAGTGTTCCGTATCCGCTCGCTGACCAGAGTTTAATTTTTCCTTCGTGTTTTTCTATCAACATTTTGGCGATGCTCAGGCCAAGTCCGGAACTGCCGCCAAGTCCTCTCGCTCCCTCTGCCTGTACAAATGGTTCAAACACACTTTCCTGTTGCTCAGTAGCGATTGCTTTTCCTTGGTTTTGGATCAGAATCACTGTTCCGTCCTCACGCCATTGGTTTACTTGTGTACTAAAAGGCGGGAAGACCCATTCTGGCAGCGGTGTCGAACTTGAGACTGCCGCAAGCCATATATGGTGGTCGGATTCGGTGTGGCGAATGGCATTCCCCATAATATTATCGACGATGCGTACCATTTGCTTGGGATCCACTTCATAAAGCCCTTCTACTGATTGTTGAACCGTCAGGGGAATTCTTTTTTTGCAGCATGGTTCTTCGTAACCGGAAAGCAGCATCTCGAAAAATTCCTCGCCATCGACCTCGACCAATTCGATCTCTTGCTGCGACGATTGCAAAGACGTGTACATTGATAAATCATCCAACATTTGCTTCATGTATTCGAGCTTTTCAAATAAAATTTCCTTGTATTCCCGCTTTTCCTGATCGGTTAACGTGTTTTCATTCTGCAAGGCCTCAGAATAAGCGCGGATAACCGTTAACGGGGTTTTTAAATCATGGGAAAGTGCGGCGACAATGTACTCCTTTTCTTTATACTGCTTCGCCAATTCCTGTTGGGTCTGTTCAATCTGCTGCTTCATTTTTCGAAAATGACTTACTAACTCGCCGATTTCATCCTTTGATTCCCTGTATGGTTTTTGACAAGCTTGGCCTTGTGCAAATGCCGTCATCTCCATCCTTAAGTGCTGCAACGGCCGGTTTAATTTGCGGTTGAGGAGGACGACAACAACAAAATAAATTAACAGAAAGAAAGCGCCAAACAGAGTTCCCAATAAAAGATAACGATTGTTAACCCCCTCGACCCATTCTTTACGGCCAAAGGTCACTTCATAAATACCGATGATCTGCCCGTCATGCAAGACAGGTTTCTTAACCGTATAAGTCCGGTAATGCTTCTCGATTTCATTCAAGTTTTTATACAGTTGCTCAGTATTTTCTTGATACAAGCGGGAAGCCGGGTCGCTTAAGGAGGTGTAGACCATGACACCATCCGGCCGGTACAATGATATTTTCGTAGACTTGTTTGCCAACTTTTCTACTGACGAATAGTTTTCGATTGGCTGTACAGCATATAAACTTGGTTTTTCAAGCCTGGGTTCCAGCTCAGACAGCCTTTTGGAAATATCGATATATTCGAGAAAATCCTGTTTCTGATCCAGGCTGCTGATGCTGACATAGAGAAAATAAAGACCAGCCACCGGTAAAAGCATCACAACAAAATAACTGATCATGAGCCAATATTTAATTTTCATGAAAGCTGCTCTCCTATAAAACGGTAGCCTGCCCCCCAAACAGTCTGGATGAATTTTGCCGAACGGGTTTCATCATGTAATTTTGCCCGCAGGCTTTTAATGTGAACCGTAACAGTATTGTTGCCATCCATGTTCTGCTGCTGCCAAATATGTTCGTAAAGCTCGGCTTTCGTAAAAATGTGGAACGGATTTTTGGCAAGAAGAAATAACAAATCCAGTTCTTTCGCCGTCAGCTGCACTAAAGATTCATTTAAGTACACCATTTCGTTTGTAAAATCAATCGTTAAGCCGTTTGAATAACGGATGCGATTTTTTCCATGTTGTTTATGTAAATAGCGGCGAAACCTTCGTAAATGAGAGTTAATGCGGGCGCTAAGCTCCTCAAGGCTAAACGGTTTGGTCAAATAGTCATCAGCCCCCAAGTCCAGGCCACGAATTTTGCTTTCGTCTTCGGCTCGGGCACTAACGATTAGCAAGGGAACATCACTTTCCAGCCGGATTGTTTTGCAAAGTGTGAATCCATCCATTTCCGGAAGCATTAAGTCAACCAAGACAAGGTCGTAAGTGTCCAGCTTAAAATCCTCCCAGCCCTCCTTGCCCGTAGAAGCCCAGGTTACACGATACCCTTCCTTTCGCAAATGATCGCAAACAATACGCGCTATTTCTTTATCGTCTTCAACTAACAACAGATTCTCTGATTTCTCCATCTTTCCTTCCTCTTCCTTTCCACTCCATTATAATTGAGAAATTTATAAAGTTTGGATTTTTTATAATGACTTAATAATTTCGCTGGTGCCTCGACACCATTGTGCTTAGCCGAATATGTAAAAAACATCGCTCAGAAAGTCTGAACGATGTTTCGACTGATTATTTGTGCACCGCTAAATGGGCAAAATGAAAGTGATCGAAGGCATGCAAGTCGTCTTGTCGGTCGGAAAAATACATTTCTTCGATATTGGCTGGAGCGAGATTTTCATACACCAACATACCGCAATCCTGCAATTCTTGGTCGAGCTCAAACGAGTCAAAGCTTGTAATAATTGGTTCACCAGTACTGGCGGTGATTTGCCGCATCTGGGTCATTTTCCTGGCAGCAGTTTTTTCATCAAAAGCACTATGATCCAGGTAATCAAATACAAAGGAGCTTCCGGCTACCGCAAGATTGGATACGGCCGATAGGAGCCTGAGAAAGTCCCTTTTTCCCAGGTACATCACAACGCCGAGAAGGCTAAAATAGCTTTGCTTTTGCTCATCATAGCCGGCCTTCTTAAGTTCCGCAACAAATGAATCGGTTGTAAAATCAACTGGAACAAATTTCAAATTTGCCGGAATGTCCATTCCCAATTCATTAAGCCGGTTACGTTTAAAGGCCTGTGTGGCAGGATGGTCTACTTCAAAGATGGTAAAATCATGAGGAAGGTTTTCTTGGCGGAAGGCAAACGTGTCTAAGCCAGCACCTAATATCACATATTGCCGGACACCGCGATTAATGGCTTGCATAAGGCCATCTTCTGCATATCTTGAGCGGCTAACCAGCTGTGGAATCGTCTGGTTATTCATCACCCATTCCAGCTTTTCAGCAAAGGTCGGCAACGTTTCACCTCTCTCCTGATCAAAAAAATGAATGGCATTTGCCCAATTCGCGGCGATTAATTGTTTTTCTTCATCAAGCAAAAGGGAATTGGCAACTGGATCCTGAAAAATCGGCTTTTGGCTTTTCGATGTATGATATCCTCTGGCAAAACAGCTAACTAAGGCCGTTAAACTCCCCTTATTTTTTTCCAAAAAAACTCCCCCTTTTAAAAATAGAGACTCCCAGCCAAATGGTGGCCAGGAGTCCATCATAAATTAGGGGAATTATATTGTCAATAAAATTTATATTTTAGCATAAAAATTAATTTTTGTCAAGATATTTTTAAAGCTTTTCTTTTTACATATACAGCCCGGCGAGAAAGATTCCCAGTGCTTGCTGCTGGATTTTATCAAATTGCTCGAGCGGCAGCGGATTAACTCCATTGCCAAGCTCAATCGTAAAGCCTGGCCGGCGCCACTCCTGGATGAACCAGTCCTTGTACCCGGCATAGCTTTCAATATTTTTAACCGGGGCATAACCGCTCACACGACTGAACTCCTGAACAATTGTTTCCGATTCGGGCGGTTCCAGATTTTCAAATCCCCAATACATCTCTTCCCCCTGGGTATGAAATGCCAGAACTTTTGAAAAGTCACGCTGCCTCGTCAGCTCCGCCATTGCGATTGCTTCCGGCTCTGTTAACGGCTTCTTGCCGCCATAATCCCGCGGTCCCGGCTGCTTTTGGTTCCGTACTCTTTCCCCTTCCCAGTTGGCAGGAAATTGATCATTTAAATCAACCCCGTTAATATTGGCCTTCCAGCCGGTAAAGTCTAAGCTGCCTTGGTTTAGCTCCAGTACTCGGGTTCGCCACCGTTCGTTGTCCGGCAGCCCGTGTAAGACAAGATTAACACCGTCCGGATTGACCATGGGAACCAGTGACAATGACGTTTCCGTGTATAGTCTGGGAGTCTCGACACCGCCAATTGGGGTATGATTCGTTAATGATAAAAGATAGTCATTCAAACATGTCAGCAGCACCGCCGTCGTAATCCACTCATTGGCGTGAAATGAGCCATTATAGTGAATTTTTTTACCGCCATTACCGACCCTAACTTCCGGAATTTCTCTTCCCAGCACAGATTGTCCGATTGCGGAAACACGGATAAATGGATAAATCTGCTGCAATCGTTTTAGGTCCTTTTTCAAGACATGATAATCGTAATTTTGTTTGCCTTGAACCACTCTCTCCGTTATCCGTTGCGGAATATGAATGATCTGTCCCGTCTGTAAATGATCTGGGTTGATCTCTGGATTCACTAAATACAAGCCATCGAGAGGTAAATTTTGTTTTTGGGCAATCGTCAAAATGGTATCATTTTGTTGTATCTGATAATCCTTGACCATAAATCCCGGAATAATGATCTTCTGCCCAATTGGCAGCTGGTCCAGATGCAGCTTTGGATTGGAATCAATGATGAGGGGAAGCGATATCGTAAACAACTGGCTATAGTACGATAATGAATCACCGTGCCTGACAGTGATCTCCATGGAGGATCTCCTCCTGTTCATTAATTTTATTATTTTCAATGTATGCAAAGATAAAGAAAATAGCGCCTTTAAAATCCAAAGACGCTATATGTAAAAAATTCACAAACTGTCCACCCCAGGAGGACATTTGTCCACGAATGGTGTCAGGCACCAATAAAGGTACTCTTTTCAATCACGATGTTCTTTTCCCATTCCTTTTTTTCTTCAGTTATATTTTGTAGTCTGTGGGCGCCGCGGCTTTCTTTTCTTAAGGAGCCGGCATAAGCTGCGGCCCAGGCAACGCGAATTTTGTCTGCCAGTTGTTTCGCCTTGCTGCCATCTGCGGTTTCAATTTGTGCCAGCATTGCCGCCAGTTGGGTTGCCGCTTCCACCAACGAATCAGTGGATCTTTCGATGCCTACCTTTGTCCACATGATTTCCTTCAGTGTTTTCATCATATCCTGTTCCATTGCTGCCGTTATACGGTCATCGTGATCCTCGCTACCCAGAGGCAGATTTTCCTTTTGTGGCAAAGGCACCGTCTCATTCGCCGCCATTTGTCCAACCCTTGGTCCAAAAACAAGAATCTCAGTGAGTGAGCCGCCTCCTAAGCGATTTGCACCATGAAGACCGCCGGTACATTCGCCGCACGCATACAATCCAGCGACACCGGTTCTCCCCCATTCATCCGTCTGGATTCCACCCATACAGTAATGCTGAACAGGCTGCATCACCCAGTCGCCCGTATAGCCTTTTTGATAAAGGCGGTAAAGCTGCGGGCTGTCCTGCTGCAAATCTTCTTTAGATAGATGTGAAAAATCAAGCAGCACTTTTTTTTGTTGATACATCGCATAACATAATACGTCTCTTGTTTCCAGCTCCTGTCTCGGGTACTTATCCATAAAGCGTTCGTTCTCCTCATTGACAAGGATTGCCCCTTTGCCAAAAATCTTTGTCAACACATCAATATTAGCCGGCGTTTTCAATCGGTAAGGATAAAATTGGACAAATTCCATATCTATCAGCTTGGCCCCGTGTCGAAACGCCAGTCCGATTCCTTCCCCGGTGACATCTCTTGGGTTATCGGTCGAATCATACAATCCGCCAAATCCGCCCGTCGCCAGAATGACCGCAGCTGAATAGGCTACAACCCGCTCTTTTTCCATGTCAAAAGTCACACCGCAAACGGTACCATTATCTTGAAGTAACTCCACTAATGAGGCCTGTTCGTGAAAAACAACCCCAATTTCCCGGGCATAGTCCCGCATTGCGGTGGTGACATTTCTTCCCTGTCCATTTCCGGCATAAACCCGTCTTGGAAAAGCATGGCCAGGTGTCGCAATTTTCCGTTCCCGTTCCAAATTGATTCGATATTTTGTTTCCAGTTCATTTACCCTATATGTACATTCTTCTGCCAATATCTTTGCCAGCCTTTGATGCGTTAAATACCTGCTGCCAACGATCATATCTTGTAAAAACTGTTCAGGCGTATCACCTGGTGAGAAGATTGCAGAAAAGACAGCATTTGTTAATACGGACGAGCCGCCCATCCCGGCTTTTCCCTTTGTGATTATGGCAACGGCTGTACCTGCTTCTTTGGCAGAAATGGCCGCCGTCAGTGCGGCCAATCCCCCGCCAATCACCACAACATCATATTGAAAAACTTGCCCTTTCGACACAAAACTCATCTTCTTTCTTTACCATTTTGAAACAACACCACGCCTTATTAAACGTGTGATTCGATGAAGACATTGCCTTTTTCTTGCAACCTTTTGTACCCCAACTGGTCTCTTTTCCTATCCTCATTTTACCGCAGTTCTGCGGCAATGGCCCTGCCGGCTGTTCTTCCGGTAAATAAACAGCCGCCGACAAAGGTCCCTTCCAGTGAGCGATAGCCGTGAACGCCACCGCCGCCAAAACCAGCAGCCTCCCCAGCGGCATACAGACCGGGGATGGGTTCACCATGATGGTCCAAAACCCGCCCCGATAAATCAGTTTGCAATCCGCCCAAGGTTTTGCGGCTCAAAATATTTAAGCGAACAGCGATGAGCGGTCCGTTTTTCGGATCTAGTATTTTATGCGGCGGGGCGACACGGATTAATTTATCGCCAATATAATGACGTGCGCCGCGAAGAGCAGTGATTTGTAAATCCTTGGTAAACTTGTTGTCGATTTCCCGGTCTCGCGCCACTATTTGCCGTTCGATTTCTTCGAGCTTCAATAGGTTTTCCCCTGTCAGTTGATTCATCCCGGCCACAAGGTCGGCCAGGTTATCAGCGACAATAAAATCTTCCCCATTGTCCATAAACGCTTTGACCGGTCCGGGGGCACCGGGAAGCACTCGGGCCAATACTTTGCGGATACTCTTTCCGGTTAAATCAGGATTCTGCTCGGAACCGGACAAAGCAAATTCTTTTTCAATAATCTTCTGCGTTAAAATAAACCACGAATAGTCATAGCCAGTCTTCTGAATCGCTTCAAGGGTACCTAATGTATCAAAACCTGGGAAATTCGGTGCCGGGAACCGCCGACCTAGGGCATCGAGCCAAATGGACGAAGGCCCAGGTAGAATCCGGATGCCATGATTTTTCCAGATCGGATTCCAATTTTTTAAACCTTCGGTATAGTGCCACATCCGGTCCCGATTCACAATCCGGCCCCCGGCTTCTTCGGTGATCCCGAGCATTCTCCCATCAACATGGGCCGGGACACCTGAGACCATATTTTTTGGAGGCTCTCCTAAGCGGCTTGGCCAATTTTTCCGCACCAAATCGTGGTTGCCGCCAATGCCGCCGCTCGCTACTAGAACCGCCTGTCCGCGAAATTCAAATTCACCAACTACCTTTCGGGAACTCTCTTCACCCCGAAGCACGGTGCTTGGCTCAAGGATTGCTCCACTGACGCCAACAATGGCTCCGTTTTCTTTAATTAGTTGATCGACACGATGCCGCGGGCGGTAATCTACTAAACCAGTTTTCATATGTTCGCGAACTCTACGTTCAAATGGGGCCACCAGACCGGGGCCTGTCCCCCAAACAATATGAAAACGGGGAACCGAGTTGCCATGTCCTTCGGCGATGTACCCGCCTCTTTCCGCCCAGCCTACTACCGGGAAAAAGCGGACTCCCATCCGATGCAGCCAAGCGCGTTTTTCACCGGCGGCAAAATCGACATAAGCTTTTGCCCATTGGATCGCCCAGTAATCCTCATCGGTTTCCCGATCAAAACCAGCCGTTCCCAGCCAATCCTGCCAGGCCAATTCCTTTGAGTCTTTAATTCCCAAGCGACGCTGCTCGGGTGAATCAACTAAGAACAAACCGCCAAACGACCAATATGCCTGCCCCCCAATTGAGACCTTAGGCTCCTGATCTAACAGTAGCACTTTTTTGCCGGCATCAGCAATCTCTGCAGTCGCCGTTAACCCGGCCAAGCCCGCCCCAACCACAATCGTATCAAACTTCATACTCACCATCCTCCGTTTCTTAACATGATATTGTTCCAGTTTAGTAGTTAGTATATATTTTGGGAGATTTCATCGTCAATGCCGGTTTTTTGAAATATCAAAAAATTGATCTTTGCTTTCAGCATCTAAATTTGGCAGTAAACCCAAGGCTCTGTCGAAAAAAGACTCTTAAAGAGGCGATAAATCTCAAAGGAATTTGTGCCAGAATTGTAGAATTTCTGCTGTAGTCATTTTTGACTAAAACAACCCAATAATGACTATAGAAGTGGAGTGAAATAAATGGTAGCAGAAACAATGGAAAATATATTATTGAAAGAAATCATTTCATACTCCTTCGATGAAATATTTATTACTGATGGTAAAGGGAATGTGTTAGCAGTTAGCCCTTCATGTTATGAATTATACGGAGTGGAACCGGAGCAGTTAATCGGGGGAAATGTATTTGAGCTTGAAATAGAAGGCTTTTTGAACCCATCTGTTACAGCTCTTGTTCTAAAATCGCAGCAGCCCGTTACCATTGTTCAACAAACAAAAGCCGGAAAAAGAATTTTGGTATCAGCCTATCCCATTTTTCTGGAGGGCAGGTTGGAACGAACGTTAAGTTTTTCAAGAGATATCACAGAATTTGAAAAGCTAAAGGAACGAAATGAACAGGTTGCCGAAACACTTGCGATGTATAAAAAGGAAATTGAAAACCTCAAGAAATTGGAATCATTTCTCTATAAAAATCCCAAAATGACTGAAATCATGGGTATTGTTGAAAAAGTTGCCAATCTTGATGTGACCGTGCTAATTGAGGGAGAATCAGGCGTTGGCAAAAGCCGAGTTGCCCACCTATTACACAAACAATCGTTTCGACATGAAGAACCTTTCATTGAAGTCAATTGCGGGGCAATCCCTGAATCTTTATTTGAATCCGAGCTTTTCGGATACGAAGAGGGGGCCTTTACCGGTGCAAAAAAAGGAGGCAAGAAAGGTTACTTTGAAGCGGCTGGTTTGGGAACTATTTTTCTTGACGAAATTTCGGAAATTCCTCCAAATCTGCAAGTTAAGCTTCTATCGGTATTGCAAAATAGAAAATTAACAAGAATTGGGGGAAGTAAAGAAATAGAAATCAAATGCAGGGTTATTTGTGCGACCAATCAAAATTTAAGAAAACTGGTCGCAGAGAAAAAATTTAGAGAGGATCTTTATTACCGGATTGATGTCATTCGATTGTCACTCCCGCCACTTCGTGAAAGGAAAGATGAAATTCCCTCACTAATCAGCGAGTTCATTGCAAAATTCAATCAAAAGTATAATATAAGTAAACAATTTTCCCCAGAAATGATCCATTGGCTTTGTCATTAAATGATGTAGACCCGAGTTTTTTCGAAGGAATGAGGAAAGGAATTGTCGCGTTCAGAATAAAAATCACCAAAATGGAAGCAAAGGCTAAATTAAGCCAAAACCACCCAGTGGAACGACAAGAGTTAATTATTAAGAACTTGGAAAACCGTTCGAATCAGGATAACATCCAAGTGGCCTCTCTGATGAGGCAAAATCTCCAAAAATCCAAATAAAAGTTAGTCCTTATAGAATTAAAGTTGTTAAAAGCTTTGTTATAACAGTATTATCGTTAATCTAGCAAAAGAGTACCACACAGCATCCCTCTGGATGTGACTGGTACTCTTTTAATTGCATCAAACCTCATACATGACTTCCTTTTAGAACATGATGGTTTGGAAGCTATATTACTTGACGAAATTTCTGAAATTCCTCCTAATAAACAGGTTACGCTTTTATAGTTTTTACAAGTAAGAAATTTAGTGAAAAAAACGAAGGTAAAGTGCAACAAGATAATTAACGATAATAATGAGAAAATATATTTTTCAAAATAATAGGGTCTGCGTAAAATCTTATGTAAATCAACCAAACTATACACAATAACAGCTGAATAAAATACAAAAGTGAAACCGCAAGCTTTGAATACAGTTCTGGAAATGTCGTTTCCAAATTTGTCATACGCTTTATTTTCTTTCCTAAATTATACTCTGTTCACCCCTGGTTAGTACTTCTGTATATTCATTTATTATTGGTAAATCAGGCGGACTAATATTGGAGGGAATTTCGGTCAAATTGAAGAACTTTAATTCTCTCACTTCAATTTCATCACCTTTTAATACCCCACCATAATCCTTACATATGTAAGCCGTTACTACATTATATACTTCATCCCCATTAGGATATCTATAGTAAAAATCTTGTCCAGAGAAGACATTGAGCAAAGTTAAATTATTTGCAGTCAAACCTGTCTCTTCGAATAATTCTCTTTTAGCTGCATTTTCTAATGTTTCCCCTATCTCCAAAGAACCCCCAGGTAACCCCCAACAATTATTATCCCTCCGAAGCTGTAATAATAGTTACTACTATTTACAATGATTACACATGCACCAGCCATAATTAGGGGGCGACTACCAACTATTTTTCTTAAATCCATCATGTATCCCATACAATCCTCCAACATGAACGTGGTAATTCGATAATCCTGCTCAGTAGCTTGGTATCTCCAACATAAAGAAGCAATTATTTGGATAAACGCCCTTGATAGCTTATATGATTTATTTACAATTTGCCATTCTATGCAATTATCTCGCCTGAACAGGCCTTCAGTTTTTCCTTAGCAATTTCATTGCATGATCAAGATTATCAGTAAATAAGAAGGCTTAGCCAAATTTCTCATTCACTATTCCAAAAATAAGCGTTAATATCTAGAGCTCGTCTCTTAAACGTTAATTTATTAATACCTAATATGCCTTGCCTGGTGAGTATATTTTTTTAACAAGTTCAAACATCATTCCAACTCCCCTATAAATATTTGTTTAATTGCAAATCCTTGCTTAACTTTTGAAATTTAGTTTAATAAAAAGGGAGACCCCTCATTGAATCTTCTATTATCCAAAAACTCCAGAATAACATTCACAAATTTATCTGTTTCTTCTAAATCCGGGAAATGAGCACTTTTTTCAAATAAGATTAATTGACTGTTGGGTAGTTCTTTATGTATTAATGTAGATATCGGCAACCCTGTGTTCCGATCATAAACACCCGCAATTATTAAAGCCTTTTGCTTTATATATTTTATGCGAGATTCTAAAGGAGACCCATTACAACTATTCTGAATACAGCGCATCATTAACCCTGTATTGATTAACTTGCTTTCCTTCCAAAGTTGCCTGTTCTTATGTGCAATCCTTTTGTTCTCAAATAGGAAGGAATCAACAGTTTCAGTATCAACAAAGTTCCAAACCTTTTCATAAATATCTTCTAGAGAAAAATAATTCTGTAGGAACTCTGAAATATTTTTGCGAAGCTCGAAATTACCTACTGAAAAAAATCCTGCTATTTGAACCATCTTTTGAATTTCTGATCTCATCAAACTAGGGCCGGAAAGGATAATCTTATTTATTTCTTTAGGAAATGCATAAGAAAATTCAAGAGCAAGTTCTCCTCCGAACGAATATCCCAATAGATCAACTTTTTCCACTCCTAGCCACCTTTTTAGCTCTTTGAAGTCCTCAATTAATAGCTCAATAGTGTAGTCATCATCTGAGGTTGGCTTATGAGTTCTACCACAACCTCGCTGCTCATAATAGACAATGGTTCTTGTTTTGGAAAGCAATGGACCTGCTGTTCTTTCAAAAGTGTAATGGTTTCCACCTGGACCACCGTGAATTATTATTAAAGGCACTGTATTATTTTCAATACCTTCAATTTTCACCCAATGCTTTATGCCGTTTAGTTCTATCATATATTCGCCGTTAATAAGTTTCATAAAAGGAATCCTACTCATCTAGATAAAATTTGGAATATAAGAAAGCTCATTTTTCTATTCTGCTTCGTTCTCCGCAATTCCTTCTAAAACTCCCCGTTGCTTAATAATTTCAACAAAAAGGACGTAATCTTTCTTGATTAACTCATTGTTTAGGACAATTCTTCAAATTTGGCACAATCAAACTCAAATAATAATTTGAATATACCTTGCAAGAATAATTAATGATACACTATTTGCTAGTTAGCTAACTAATTACTGAAAGAAGGGCAATATGTGAAAATTGATTTTCCAAGGATTTCTCCGGAGTTATCTTTAAGAAATTTTAACGATATTTTTTATGAAGAAGACCCGATACTGGAAATGTGTAAAATCGAAGGCTCTGCTTTTGAAAATGAAGCCTTAGATAGAGTCCGGCTATATAATTCCGTGATTAAGAATTGTAAATTCACGAATACAGACTTTAGTAATATTGATATGACAGATGTTTGTTTTGAGAATTGCGATTTATCAAATGTTAATTTAAGCAAATCTTCTGTTCATCGGGTCGAATTTAAAAACAGTAAGTTAATCGGTGTAAATTTTGTGGAATCTAGCATAGGGAATGTTAAATTCGAGAATTCAATATTAAACCTGGCGGGATTCGGCAATTCCAAGCTAGAAAAAGTGATCTTTGAAGAAGCTTCATTAAAAAGTGCAGATTTTTATGACTGTAAACTAAAAAAGGTTGAATTCCAAAAATGTAATCTTGATGGAGCAAACTTTGATCAAACGTCATTAAAAGGAATCGATATTAGTTCGTCTGCTTTTGATACACTTACGGTTTCTATTGAAAGCTTAAAAGGCTGCAAGGTATCATCCTATCAGGCAATTCAGTTTGCAACGCTAATGGGATTGATTATTAAGGATTAACCTATCTGGATAAATTATTAACCGTTCTATAACAAAGTTGGAAATTTTAACAGTTGAAGAAACATACTGTGCTGCATCATCACAGTATGTTTCGGGTAGTCTATCGATTTAGCTGTTTAATAAACTCTCTCATGAATCCTGGCAGATCGGGCCAAGCATGACCAGATACGAGATTGCCGTCAACATGGAGAGTATTTTCAATATAGGTGGCACCTGCTGCTTCAACATCCGGTTTGCAGGCGATATAAGCTGTCAGCTCGCGGCCCTCTAAATACTGGCGGACCGTTGTTAACACAAGGCTGGCATGGCAAATGGCGCCAACCGGTTTATTCGCTTCAAAGAAGTGGGCGACAATTCTTGGGACGTTTTCATTTAAACGAATGTATTCCGGCGCTCTCCCCCCAGGGATAATCAAGCCATCAAATTCCTCCGGATTGACTTCCTCAAAGGCTAACTGAGATTCAATTAAATATCCTTTGCTTTCGGTATACGTATCCCAGCCGATGAAGTCATGAACAACCGTTTGCAGCTTCTTTTTTGATGGTGCAGCAATTTTTACCTCATACCCTTCTTCTAAACAACGAAAGTAAGGATAGTAAATCTCCAATGCCTCGACTGCATCTCCAGCAATCATGAGTACTTTTTTAGACATATGTAATTCCTCCCCTCCATTTTTAGCAAACAATGTCTATCATCATAATATATTCTCTTTATTTTCCAAAATCCCCTTTATTTTTATCCTTGTAAGACAATTTTTCATAATATCGCAAAATTATTGGGCCAATGCTTTGGTATACTTTAGAAAAAGAACTTTGAATTGGGGGTTGTTATTATGCTAATCGGTCATATTAAAGAAATTGTCCGCCATCCGGTAAAATCTTTTTACGGTGAAAGTGTCCAAGAAACAAAAATCATGGAATATGGTCTGTACGGTGACCGCAGCCATGCTTTTTTAGACGAAACAAGAAAAGGAAAGTTTTTGACGATTACCCAATTTCCCGAAATGGCTCGCTATAAAGCTAGATTCGTCGGAGAAGAATTAGAGGATCAATATCCAAAGGTGGAAATCATTACACCTGAAGGGAAGATTGTTGAGTGGGGCGACGAGGAATTAACCCAAGAAATTGAAAATCAATCAGGCCGAAAAGTCTCTCTGATTACCTATCCCCCTACACATGTACCTTTAGGAGCAATTGAAGAAGAGCACATTCAACTGGTAACCGATGCTTCGGTCAAAAGATTGGAAGAAATGTGGGAAAAATCAGCGATTGATTATCGGCGTTTCCGGCCGAATATCCTGATTGACTTAGAGGAAAAGATTCCGTTTATCGAAGACACATGGTTCGGCAAACGAATGAGAATCGGAAAAGAAGTGGAAATCGAGCTAATAAGGCATTGTGAGCGGTGTATAATTATCACTGTTCATCCAGAAAGTGGCGAGAGAGATCGATCCTTGCTTAAAACAGTGGCAAAACAAAGAGATAATCATTTTGGTGTTTATGCGTCTGTGATAAAAACCGGGAAAATTCACGTTGGGGATGAAATCGTTCTTCAAGAATAAACTTGGACAGCAACATTTGCTATTCTTAGAGGTTATTTAGACCAACTTTATCCAGCCTCTTGCAAATCACCCTTAAACATGCCAGCACCTATTAGTGGATGCTGGCATGTTTCATCTGATAATTTTTATATTACCGCGTTCTATTCTTTTTTTGATGTAACGGAGCATGAGAAGTTTAAAAAACTTTCTGGTTGGCGGAAAAAGCAGAAAAAACCCGATAATATCAGTGATAAAACCAGGAGCTAACAGCAGGATGCCGCCAATTAAAATACAAATTCCATCTAAAACGGCACTGCCGGGAATTTGTCCATGCTGCAGCTGCTCTTGGGCCTTGCGAATCGTTTGCAGACCTTCTCGTTTCGCCAGATAGGCCCCAATGACCCCTGTTGCAATAATCAGCAATAAAGTGGCCCCGACGCCAATCGTTTTTCCTGATACCAGTAACACAGCAATCTCTGCTGCTGGAATGGCTATAAGCAATAGAATAAAATACCGCATACGAATGCTCCCTTTCGATCGGATTGATTCCATTATAGCGGCCTGGCCTATTAAAAGAAAGGAATTGTTCTCGATTAGTTCAACATTCTGCCTCTCCTCTTTTTCCATCAATCGTTTGATTAATACGACCTCCCCCGCTTTTACTAGCCTGCTTGGTCCCACACTCTCAAAATTAGCTATGATCAATAATGGTGGCATTACCCAAGGATGGCACATTTTGCAACCCCCAGGAAAATTTTTTCTTGACAGCGTCAAATGTATTAGTGTACTATTCAATTAGTACACTAATACATTCATATTGGAGGAACAACGAATGAATGCTTTTATCGGATTAGTGAAAAAAGACCTATCATTGATGAGATTTTGGTATCTGATGTGGCTTGCGTTCACGGTAATAGGCATGGGGGGAGGTTATGCCCTGACAGAGAAATTCGATCAACCAGATGGAGTTGTCCCTATTTTTGTGATGCTCGCTGGGATTCATATTTTTTTGATGCCTATCCTCTTACTGCATGTGTTAAGAATAGAAGGAAAAAATCAGATGTGGCTGTATAACCCGCAAAGCAGCCAGATGCTTTTATTTTCAAAAATCTGTGCTGCCCTGTTATTACAAATCGGAGCTCAAGTCCTTCTATCGCTGTACGGTCTTTTCGTTATGAGCGTTCTTGTAAATAATGATTTAATCACTCGCTTTAGCGAATTCCTCCCTGTCAAACAAGGGATTTACTTCGAAATGGCGATTTTATCGACTTCGATTTATATTTCCATGTGGGTAGTTTTCCTATGGACGTTCTATCATTCTTTAGGCAAATTTCCAAAGTTAAATCATTTCCGTGGACTTTTAGTTCTTTTGGTTTGGGTTGCCTATAACCTATTGGAAACTTTTCTTACTAAAATCCACGTTATTGAACATAATCTGTTTGCATTCGGGTTCAATTTGCAAGTGGCACCGAAAGCGACCTACGATCCTAGCAAAAGCTGGAGAGTGGAATATATAGAGGCAGCATTACCGATCATCCCAATTTTGTATTATACGATATTGACGGTCAGTTTATTTTTTGCCGCCAGCTGGCTCCTCGAAAAGAAAGTTGAGGTGTAACGATGATGGCAAATCATTTTGAAACATCGAAACCAATTTATCTGCAAATTGTTGATACCATTTTTCAAACAATCGTCCGTGGGGAAATCAAGCCGGGAGAAAAGCTGCCGTCTGTTAGAGAAATGGCGATTCAATCTGGAGTGAATCCTAATACGATTCAAAGATCATATGCGGAAATGGAAAGGATGGGAGTCGTGGAAACAAAACGGGGGCAGGGCACATTTGTCACTGAAAGAAAAACCATTGTCGACGAACTGAAGCAGACCATGCAAACCGAAGTGATTGGACAGTTTATCAAAAACATGGAGGAACTGGGCATTACCAAGCAGCAAATTATCGCCGCGCTGCAAGAGTATTTAAAAGAAGGTGAGGAAAAATGACAATCCGTTTCGAAAATGTGACCAAAAAATACGGTTCGGAGGCAGCCTTGGATCATGTAAACCTGCAGTTTCAGCCGGGGAAAATATACGGTCTGCTTGGGCCCAATGGCAGCGGGAAGTCGACAACATTAAAAATGATTACCGGTCTTGTTTATCCGAACAGTGGTACAATCACGGTTTTAGGACAACAGGTTACCCGAAAAATGTGTCATTCCGTCGCCTATTTAACGGAACTCGACATGTTTTATGATTCCTTTACCGTAGATAAGGTCGTTGCCTTTTACGCTTCACAATTTCCCGATTTCAATCTTGAAAAAGCGAATGAACTGCTGAAAGAGATGAATCTTTCCGGCGATAAAAAAATGAAACAATTGTCAAAAGGAAATCGCGGTCGTTTGAAGCTTGTACTCATTTTGGCAAGGGAGGCACCGATTCTCTTATTTGATGAGCCGCTATCCGGCTTAGATCCAATGGTGAGGGATTCGATTGTAAAAAGCCTGCTAACCTACATCCAGTTTGACAAACAAACCGTGGTGATTGCTACTCATGAAATGGATGAAATCGAAGCAATTTTGGATGAGGTAATGGTGATTTACAATGGCCGGATTGTTGGCAACGAAAATGTCGAACAACTTCGCGAACAGCAAGGCCTTTCCGTTTTGGAATGGTTTAAACAAACGATGGAACAAATGGGAGTGTGAGAAAGATGGATTCAGTAGTTGAGTTAAAACAGGTCACAAAAAAGATTCGCGGCAAAACGATTATTGACGACTTAAGCTTTACAGTCCAGGAAGGAGAGGTTTTTGGCTTCTTGGGACCGAACGGCGCCGGAAAAACGACGACCATCCGAATGATGGTTGGCTTAATCAACATCACTTCCGGTGAAATTACAATTTGCGGAAACAGTATTACGAAGGATTTTGAAAAGGCGATTAAACAAGTAGGAGCGATTGTAGAAAATCCTGAGCTATATAAATTTTTAACAGGCTATCAAAACCTGCAGCAAGCTGCCCGGATCATAAAAGGCGTTACCAAGGAAAGAATCGATGAAGCTGTGGCACTGGTCGGTTTAAGCGATCGGATCCATGATAAGGTTAAAACGTACTCCCTCGGGATGCGCCAAAGGCTCGGGATAGCACAAAGCCTGCTGCACAATCCGAAGGTGCTGATTCTTGATGAGCCGACCAATGGACTTGACCCGGCAGGAATTCGAGAGATCAGGGATTATCTGCGGAAGCTGGCTCAGGAAAAAAAACTTGCTGTCATTGTTTCCAGTCATTTGCTGGCGGAAATGGAAATGATGTGTGACAGGATTGCCATCATTCAAAAGGGCAAATTAATCAATGTCCAATCCGTAAGAAATGAAGTCGAGACGGATAAGAAAACTTATTTGTGCGATGTAAACAACCGGAAACAAGCCATTGCCTTATTGGCGAAGCATCATATTCAGGCAACCGAGCACACGGAAGGGATTCAGCTATTACTGGAAACGACTCAGGTTCCCGATGTATTAAAGATTCTCCTTCAGAATGACCTGCTTGTTTTTGAAATGAAAGTGATCAAAAAATCTCTCGAAGACAGATTTTTAGAAATTACCCAGGAGGAGGCAATAATGCATGCTTAAGCTGATTCAAAATGAATGGGTGAAAATTTGGAAACAAAAAAGTACTTTGTTGATGATGGTCTTGGTCATCCTCATGGTCTTTGCCGCAGGGGGCTTAATGAAATATTTTGACTCAAAAGAGCCCCCAGCCAAGTCCGATTGGAAGCAAGAACTGCAAGCGGAGAATAAGAACTTGAAACAAAATCTGGAGCAGATGGATATGGCTGCACCTTCGGCAATTGAATATCAGAAAAAACAAATTGCCATCAATGAATATCGGATTAAACATGATTTAGCTCCTGATCAGGAAAGAACTGTTTGGACATTTTTGCGAGACTCGACAGATTTCATTAGTTTTGCCGGTCTATTTGTGATTATTGTTGCAGCTGGTATAGTGGCACATGAATTTTCCTGGGGCACCATCAAAATATTGCTAATCAAGCCTTACAAAAGGTGGAAGGTTCTGCTGTCTAAATATCTTTCTGTAAATCTCTTCTTCTTGTTGATGCTTGCGGTCGTATTCGTGACCGCGGGAATTACCGGCTTTGTTCTTTTCGGCTCCGGAGAAGCAGCCAATAATGTGCATCTCGCATACGTAGACGGCAAAGTAGTAGAACAAAATCTCTTTTTCTATCTTGTAAAAACATATGCTTTAAATTCTCTCAGCGTCTATATGCTCGTCACCATGGCCTTTATGATTTCGGCTGTTTTCCGTAACAGCGGTTTGGCCATCGGGCTGTCCGTATTCCTGTTACTCATGGGCGGAACGATTACAAACCTGTTGGCGGCAAAATTTGATTGGGCAAAATACAGCCTGTTTGCCAACACTAACTTAATGCAGTATTTCGATGGGATTCCACTTGTCGAAGGCATGACAATGACCTTTTCCATCACAATGTTGTTGATTTACTTTGCCATTTTTCATCTGCTCGCCTTTGGGATTTTTACAAAACGGGATATTTCGGTTTAATTATAAATGGGTCCCCTTACCTAGAATTGGATTGAATAATGAAAATTAAAATTGCTGAAAAGGTGTATCAGAAAGCGCACTACTGCGCCTACTCGATACACCTTTTATACTTTGCTGTCATCCCGTCTGCATGGGTCAATTCAAGCGCCAATATTTTCTCCTTGCAGCTTATAGACCGGAAAGTGCTATTTTATCCGCCTTTGTTTTAGTATCCCTATGATCATGGGAATGAAGGTGCCAATAATCGCCACCGGTAAGAACCACACGCCGAAGCCGCCACTCCATCCTAAAGCAATTGAAACAGATTCCAATTCGATGAGAGAAAAGATGACAAGGCAAATGTTTTTTAGTTGATTTACTAATTTTCGGCTGTGTAAATAAAATTGTTCTGCGTTAGATTCATTCAGTCTGCCAGGATAGTTATGGGCTTCGGGGAATTTTTCAAGCACGGTCATTAAAATAAGAATAAATGCCCCCACCAATGGAAGGATTAGAAGTTCCCATTTTGATCCCCAACGGTCCACCTCACCAACAGCATTATAATGTCCTGGCACTTGGTCCGGCAGCATTCCCCAAACAACAAGTAAAAGGATAATTGACCCAAAATAAGATGAATACCCAATTATATCCCAAATAATCTCACTCTTTGACTTTGGAATACGTATTTTGGGCCTTTCCCAATAATTTGCCAATTCGTCTTTCCTCCATTTACAACATGCTAAAATAACTGCATTGGTAGAAATGTTTTTATTCATAATTTACTGTGATACGACTCAAATCTTATCTCATCAATATCCCATTAGATATATTCGTTGACTCTTCCCAATTATCCTTTAAAAAAATCTTGTTTGTTTCTGTTCTTATTTTTTTCCAGCCTATCCAATTCCACCAAAGGACTATAAACGTTTAGGTTCAGAGCGAATACCCTTCATAAAGGCGACAAAATAATTCGAAAAAGCTGATAAAATTGTAATACTGGCAAGAAAACCGAGCGTAACATTTTATAGCGAATTCTATGGAAAAAGCGTCGAACTGTCTCATAGCGAGGTTCTACGGCATGAAAAAAATAGAGAAAATGTCCTTCATCCGTGGATTAGGAGAACCATTCATTTTCTATTAATCCTGTTATTGTTTATAATAGTAACCGAGGTGAGGAATATGGCACGTGAACGGAAATTTTCGACTGATGAATTGTTTCAAGCAACCAAGGCGTTGCTGCTGAGTCACGGCTATGAGGGATTTACCTTCAGTCTTTTAGCTGACAGCTTGAATGTCTCGCGCGGCGCATTATATAAATACTATGAAAATAAGGACGAACTGATTACAAACTACATCTTTTACGAAATGGATCAATATTTGCTTAAACTCAAACAAATCAACTTATATCAAGGGTTTGAAGCACAGCTTCAGTTTCTCCTCGACTTGATGTTTAGCTACTCTAATATTCAGAAGCTGATTAAAATTGGTCAGCAGGTTCCAGGCCATCAGGATAAATTTAAAACAATTCATACAGATATGTACCGCTTTTTACAGGACTTTGTTGAATTGGGGAAAAAGGAAGGGAAACTGAAATGTCACCTTCCCAATAATTTGATTTTGGGATATATTTTTCAATCTGTTGCTATCCCCAATCATTCAGAAATCCCATATTCCCTTTGGGTCAGTTCCCTTAAAGAGATGATTTGTCACGGAATACTTTCAAACAATTAAATTGACACTTGCGTTACTTTAAAAGATAATGATAATGACTATAGTGTCAATTTTATTTTTGTCCAAAGTAACACTTGTGTTACTTTGAAACTTCTAAAGAAGGGAGTTACTAAAAAAGTGAAGAAAATCTTACAAACGGTTACCGATCGTGTTTCGAGCAAAAGGGGTATGTGGATAACGCTTGCTTCATGGTTTATCATCACCATGGTCCTTGCCGTTTTTGCACCAAGTGCCAAGGATTATGAAGTATCGACGATTGCTTCGCTCCCCGATGATGCCAAATCAGTGATTGCCCAGAAAAAGATGGATCAATACTTTCCTAACAATGAAGGAACACCGGCTATTTTGGTCTTTCAAGCCAAAAAAGGCGAAGTGAAGATTCAAGAACTTGGCAAAGTCTTGGAGAAAATAAAGGAAAAAAATATTAATGGAATTGATCAGATGATCCCGATCGCCTCCCTTCCACCGCAAGCAACAGCGGGCTTTTTTTCTAAGGATAAAACAACAGCCATCGTCCCCTTAACTTTCAACGCTTCACTCGAAAGTAAGGAAATCAGAGATTCCTTGGCGAAGGTTAAAGATATTGCTGCGGATACAACGGACTATAAATTATATGTAACCGGACCTGCGGGGATTGCCGCTGATACACTTGACCTGTTTTCACGTGCCGACCTCGTCCTGATTTTATCAACAGTCGGTTTAATTCTTATTTTATTAATTGTGATTTACCGGTCGCCATTATTAGCCTTGATTCCGCTCTTAGCAGCCGCTTTTGTCTATGAAGTGGTAAATCAGCTTCTGGGAATCATGGGAAAAGCGGGGCTTGTGTTAAGTAATCAGACATTGTCGATTATGTCGATTCTATTATTTGCCGCAACTATTGATTATTCCTTATTCGTCTTTTCGCGCTATCGGGAAGAGCTGACAAATCATGAAAGTAAGTTCCAGGCGATGAAGGAAGCAATGCGGGAAACAGGCATGCCGGTCTTCTTTTCGGGCGGAACGGTTTTAGCGGCGATGCTGGTGTTATTCTTTGCTCAATTTGGGGACTACCGGAACTTTGCTCCGACCTTTGCCACGACAATGGTTGTGATTATGGCAGCATCAATCACCCTTGTTCCGGCATTGTTCACCTTGTTTGGCAGAAAATCATTTTGGCCGAAAATACCTCATGTGGGGCAGGCCTATGCCAGTAAGCATGTATTTTGGGGAAAAATCGGCCGACTCGTGGCGAAAAAGCCTGGCCTTTCTGTCGTTGTGATTGGCATTTTCCTGTTAGTTTCAGCAAGCAATTTGTTTAATCTTAAATATGAATATGACACAATGAAATCTTTTCCAAAAGATATGCCTTCCCGTCAAGGCTATGAAATTTTAGCACAAAAGTTTGAGAGAGGAGATTTGGCTCCAACCACTGTGGTGTTTGAATCTAAAGATCCCGTTTCTAGCGAACAGCAGGAAAAATTAAGAGCCACGTTGGAGGCACAGCCGCTTGTCAGCAATGTCCGCTTAGGCGAGAAAACACATAATGATTTAGTGCTTTATTATAGTCTGACTTTTTCCGGAAACCCCTATGCGATTAAAACAATTGATGGGCTGGAACAAACAATTAACCATTCCAAACAGATTGTTGCGGACAGCGGCTTTCATGGTAAATTGTATTTTGCGGGCGAAACCGCCACTAAAGTGGATGACCGTATTGTCAATGACCGGGATGTCAAAGTCATTGTCACATTGGAGACGATTTTAATTTTTATCTTATTAATTGTTTTAACCAAATCAGTTAAAATGCCGATTTATATGATGGGCACGATTCTTGTTTCATTCTTTGCCGCATTAGGCTTGGGTACCTTCCTAAGCAATTTGTTTTTTGGAATTGATACAATCAGCGACCGCGTGCCGCTGTATGCCTTTGTCTTCCTTGTCGCCTTGGGAATTGACTACAATATCATGCTCGTCTCGAGGTTCCAGGAGGAAAGAGCAAAGCATACGATCAAAGAAGCGGTGGAAATCGCCGTTACCAATACAGGCGGGGTTATTTCCTCTGCCGGCTTGATTTTGGCGGCCACCTTTGCCGTATTAATGACCCAACCGATTCAATTATTGTTTGTCTTCGGCTTCATCGTCGCAGTCGGCATTCTGCTCGACACCTTCTTAATCAGAGGAATGTTACTGCCTGGATTGATTGTTCTATTAGAAAAAGATAAACAGGTTAGTGAGAGCAAATAATAGCAGTTGCCTTTACTGCCAGAAGCTCAATAAAGGGGGACGGTCCTTTAGCAGAGAACCGTCCCCTTTTGTTATTTCCATATGTTCTTTATCGGATTTGCCGTTTTACTTTTTCCGGCATGCTCTAAACCGTAAAGGTCCTCCAGCGTTCTTAAAAGATTGAAGTGGTTTAGCTTGTCCTTGTATTGACCGGGCTTGACCATGGGGCCGACGAAAAAGGTGGCTATTTTATTATTTTGTGAACCATCGTCCTCGTCCCAGGTTACAATCAATAAACTATTATGCTTGTTCGCCCATTGGACATATGGATCGATGTGTTTCCTCAGCCACTTATCTGCTTCCTTAATGGAGCCATCATGCATGTCATGTTGCAGCGTGGGAATGACAAAGGATACCGTCGGTAGTTTCGTAAAGTCCTTAGGAAAATTTGTTAATGGCTGATTAACCTTCTTTGGTACGTTGATAAAATTCACCCAAGGATTATGCTTACGGGCATATCCACCGGGACGAGTAGATTCCCCCTCAAAGCCAGTGGAAGGAAGGTCTTCGGAATAACCGACAAATGTATCATTTTTTGCAAGCAGCTCACTCGCCAAATTATCCGTAGAGAATTTCTTTTTGGGGACCTTATCATCCGTCACACCTTGATTAGACCCGGAGAACAAATCCAAATAGTTAGGCTGGCTGGGATGCTCAATCGCATAAAAGTTTGTCATATTTGCCCCCTGCTGCATCAGTGAATTGATATAAGGAGCTTCTGAATTTCCTTTAATTGCTTTTAGTGATCGATTTTCCTCAACAACTACGACAATATGGTCAATTTTTGGAAGCTTTCTCTCTGTAGCGATATTTTTTTCGGCTGGAGTTTGCTTTTTCGCCTCTTGATTTTGAGCACAAGCCGTTAAAATAACGACAACTATTAAGAACGACATTCCCCACTTTTTAATCAAAATTCTCTGCCTTCTTTCCTTTCATTTTTAATTCTATTATTACCCAAACAACACCATAATGACCAGTTTTTAGCAAAGGGAAATCAATCACTGTATCAAAAAGGGTAAAAGTATATGAAAAGGGAAACATAGGCACCAGCAAAAAGGGCCAGCCATATCCGCTGGAATCACGGCAAGGGGATGACCTTAGACTTATCTAAATGACCAGAATAACCACAAAGTAGATGACCATAGCTACCATACCAATTGGAAAGGCAAAGCGAGCATATTCGCCGCTTGTAATTTTTAACTTTCCGGCAGCAATGATATTCGGAATATTCCCGGGGATTAACATTCCCCCGCTAATCAGAAGACCCATCAAAATATCTTTAATGGTTTCATCATTCATCGCCGGGCTGATTTCTGCTGCTGCCAGCGTGGCATTATCCAAGATGGCTGACACCATATTGATCCAATACATAAGTTTTGGACTTACATCTAGTAGATAGGCCTCAATAAATGGTTCGAATCCAGCGCCAAGAAATGTCAACGCCATAACGAACAAATAAATTTTCAAACTGCGGATGATAATTTCCCCATAAGACTCTTTCTCCGACTTGGTCTCAGTACTGAATGCAGAATCAGCTTGGCTGTAACCTTGTGATTGCTCCTCCAGCTCCATTCCCGCTGCGACTTCAGCCTCACCTGAACCCTTCCGGGGATGGATGAAAAAAGCAGCTAAGATACCAAAAATAATCACAACAGGGATGACAGAAGTTCCGACTAACTTTAATAAATATAGAAATTCCTCATCCAGTTTGCTGACCACAATCGTTGAAAGCGGTTCGCCAATCGGTGTCAGTACAGCACCCAAGCCAATCGCAAAACAGGCCAAGACAACCACACGGACTTCCGACTTGCGATCAAGCCGCAAAACACTCACGACGGCAACAAGAATAATGGCCGCAATAATAGCAGTAATCACACTGGAAAGCAAGCCCAGAGTAATGACAAACAGGGCAATAAACAACCGGTAAGGCATGACACTACTAATCCAAAGGACACCTTTTTCAATCGGAGCCTGGAACCAGCGGAACAAAAGACCGGCAAACAGAACGGCAAGTGTAATGTTGATAGGATGAACGAGTGCTTCCTTTACAAGCGGCCAGGAAAATACTTGACTCACTGTTACCGCCAACAGCCCCATGATAAATAAAAATACTTCCAGGTTGCGCTCGACAAACTTGGTAAAGGGTAAAAATAGTACGAGCAGCAAGATGATGGATAAACCAATGATCATTCGATCACTTCCTCCTTTTGTTTTTTATATAAAAAAAGCCTGCCACCAAAGGGACATACTTCTCCCTTGGTGACAGGCTCCTCCTAAAAAATAAACTCTTTAATTATTAATAATATTATTCTACCTTATCTTGGTTAGAACTTTCAACATCCAGTCAGGTTATATTTTAACATATAGGAATTCAATCGATTCTATTTTTATATCAAACTGATTGAATTAACACAGAACCCCTCCATACCTAAATACTTACATTAATAGACCTAGAGTGTTTTTTAAAATGACTTATTACTCTCCAACCAAGGAAAATTGTCATTAGGACGTTTCCTATCCCGTCAACAATCCATATAACTACTGGATTTGAACTATAACTAGATAGAATAAACGCACTTGGTAAAACAAATAAATAAGATGTTAGTACTGCAATTATGCTTGGTACTTTTGTATCTAGTAAAGAGTCCAAGACCGACAGTAAGAAATATTGCAATGCATAAAATACAAAGAAAGAGATATGGACCAGCATAATATTATACGCCAATTGGAATGCGTCAGTGGATGGTTGGAGTGAAAATAATCTAATTATATATGGTAGTAATATAAAAATAACCAAAATAAAGAATAAATTTATTGGAATTATTTTCCTGAACAATTCAATTATATTTGATTTTAAAGATACAAGTTCAATTTGATTCTGACCTATTTGCTTTGATAGATGTATAGTAATTACTACACAAAATGCTTGTGGCAACATATACATTAGGCTTGAAATCAAATCAGCTACTTGATTACTAGCAATATGTGTAACTCCGCCCCATCCAACAAAAAGAATTAATACAAATGAAGCAAACCAATCATTTACTGTCGTTACACCTTTAGGTATACCTTTAAGGATGACATTCTTTAGGTATTCTTTTTCAATTGTTATTTTTTTACTTTTAAAAAACGAAATAGACAACTCTTTAGAAACGAAAATAACTACTACCAAAAGCATTAAAATTCTTACAATTAGTGTTGAAAGAGCAGACCCGGCAACATTTAATTGAGGAAATCCAAATTTGCCATAAATAAATATCCAATTTAAAAGTACATTTAATAAATTTCCGAAAATAACTGTATAAAGAATAATTTTTGCCTTCTCTAAAATATATACAGTTTGGGCAAACAGACTGTATATTAAAGCAAATATTGATGACCATTTTAGGACTTCAATATAATTTACCACTAAATTTGAAGTTTTAGATGGTTGGCCAAATAATGTAAAAAAAGCTCCTGTAAAACTACAAATAGTAATTACAATTAGTGAAAATATAAACCCTAAAAATATCATCTGAATTAAACGTGAAAAGAATACTTGTTTATCCTTCCTTATATTTAATCTTGAAATAAGAGGGGTATATATAGAAAATATACCCAAGAAAAACATCATCACTACATTAAAAAAGATTCCTGCTTGCCCCACAGCGCCTAAATTTTCTTCGCCTAAAGGAGCAACCATTAAACTATCTACAATAGTGAATGAAAAATTTACCAAATTATATAAAAAGATAGGAATTGTAGAGTTTATTATTGAGATTGTTGTAAACGACTGTTGTTCAATACGCAAAATCCACTACCTCTTTCTAGGCTTATTAATTCCGCCACCAATATATTCTGATATTTCAAGTTTATAATTGTTTGGATCTATGAAGTATACTGATCTCGAGGAATGGTACTCTACTTCATAGTCATAAAATAATTTCACATTTAATTCGACAAATTTCATACTTGCTTTTCTTTTATCGTTCAAAGCATTTTCCTCCAATAACTGATGGAAAAAGGGCTGGCTGTGGTGGTTCATACATTTACTCCTGTTTAATCCAAGTCAGATTATTACTAAATTTTACATTTTCACCGGGATTAATTACAAATATACACAAATTTTACCATAATTTAAAATGTATTAATAATCACAATATATTTTAATTTTTAGGTTATTTTGTATATCCTTGCTCAATCACTCTTAACCTAAAACATAAAGAATTGGCAGGAGCCCGCAGATGCAGAGCTTCATCCTATTAAAATACTTTCTAAATAGTCATTTAGGAAGATTCCTTGTGGGTCAAGTTCTTGTCTTATGGAAAGGAAGTCTGGGAGCTTTGGGTAGAGGGCCTGTAATTCATCTTTTTCCAGGTTGTGCATTTTTCCCCAATGTGGTCTCCCCTCATATTTTCTCATGATGGACTCCATATCGCGAAAATAGTCTTCATAAGGCATCCCTTTGTACATATGGAAGGCAATGTAGGCAGAATTCCTCTCGTACGCTGGACTAAGCCAAATGTCATCTTCCTTGACCGTCCTGCACTCTATGGGAAAATGAACTTGGTACTGCTGGTCCTCAATACGCTGCCGTACCTCTTGAAGTGCCGATTTGAAATGCTGAAGCGGAATGCAGTATTCTATTTCCCTGAATTTAACCAATCTTGGAGTCGCAAAAAGCTTATAACTATTTGCTGCTATTTTTGTGCTGCCAACCGCCTTAGCAGATAGTCTGCTGATAGAGCGACAACTCTTTGGAAAGGCTCTGCAAAGTTCCGAAAGGATGAAAAATAAATAGTTTTCCAAAATGAGAAGATTAAGACGGTGAAGCAATAAACTTTGAGGCTTTCGTTCGGTAATGTTCATGGTTTTTACCTGGACAATATCTGAATACGGAAATAAATAAAACTCAAAATGGCGGTTCTCTTTCATGTAACGTTCAAGCTGTGGCTCAAACTCAGAGTAGATTACTTTCTCACTTCGATATTCGTACACAAGGCCTTTAATAATTTTTAGTTTGACTTTGACAATAATTCCAAGACTTCCAAGAGAAACGAGGCAGGCCTTAAAATAGCGTGAGTTTTGTTTTTCAGAAACGGTAAGAATTTCACCTGAGGCGGTTACGAGAGTTAATTCCAAGACTTGGGTTGCCAGAGTGCCGAACATCAGTCCCGTTCCATGGGTTCCTGTTGAAATCGCTCCGGCAATACTTTGGACATTGATATCCCCCAGATTTTCTTGTGCATACCCGGCATGACCAAGTGCCTCTCCCAATTGAAACAGCCTGGTTCCGCCCAGAACCGTGACGGTGCTGTTTTGCTCGTCAATCTGTTCAATTCCGCTTAAGGAATCAAGGGAAACAAGCCATTCCTCTGTTTTTACTAAACTTGTAAATGAATGCCCGGCCCCCACCACGCGAATAGTCTTCTTTTGCTTTGATGCTTCTTTCACAATGGCAACAACCTCTTCGACAGAGGATGGATACCATGTTTTTTCCGGATTACTTTCGCATGTGCGGGCCCAGTTTCTCCATGGTCTCCCTTGAACTGTTTTCATTAAAGAAAGCATTTCCCTTCCCCCCGGTAAGTAGGATAACGGTCGACAATTCGCCCATCAGCTATGCAAACAATCTCATTAAAACGCTCACAAATTTCCCCGGCTTTAGCCGCCCGGAAAATAATGGCATCGCCAATTTCCAGTGTTTCTTTTTCATAATAAATCGGCGTTTGTACCTCTCCTGCCCCCTCAAATGGCAGGAGTTTGCCGCCTGGCGGATAAACCGGCTGAGGCACCTTATCCTTTCCATGTGGTCCGGATGCAATGTACCCACCCCCAAGGCATGTATAAATAGTGGAAGTCGGCTTCCTTACAACCGGAAGTGCAAAAAATAAGGCGGGTTGAAAGCGAAAATTTTGATAATAATCGAATAACAGCGGGGAATAGAATCCCGATCCGGCAGTCAGTTCGGTAACTACCTCTTCTTTCGATGTCGTGTCAAGGCTCCCCGTTCCTCCGCCATTGACAAAGGCCACCGGCTGCCCTTCCCTTTCTAACGCTTGGACAACCGATTTCCTTCGCGCCACGATTTTAGTTAATGATTGCTTTTTCATAAAAGTGACAGCACGATTTTTTAGATGCTGCGAAGGCATTCTATCGCCTACCCCGGCAATTTGTGCTTCATAACCCATGAGGCCGAGCAGCTTCAACCCAGAGGACTGCTTTATTTTTCGTGCAAGCCGGATGACTTCCTCTTCCGTTCTCAATGGAGAGCGTCTTACACCAAAATGCAGGCTGCCGATCGTTGTGCTCATATCGACATCAATGCACAGATAGAACATTCCCTTTGCCCTTCCAGCTATCTCCTTTAGGTGATCAATGTGTTGGAGGGAATCCACCATACAAATAATTTGTTTCCGATTCCCATTTAGCCGGGCAATTTGAAGCAAAGCCTCCGAATCCCAGCAAGGGTAGCCTAACAAAATATTATCAAAGCCGTTTTCCGTGAGAAAAATAGCTTCATGGGGACTGTAGCACATGAGGCCTTTAAAAACGGAATCCGATTGAAAAATCCTGTTTAAGACAGGAACTGACCGGATCGATTTAGTGGCAATTCTAATCTTTTTACCGTTCGCCTTTGCCGCAATCCTCCGGCAGTTATCATCCAAAGCTTGGACATCTAAAAGCAAAGCAGGAAGGGATATATTCTGGAATAGTTCTTTTGAAAACAATAACGATCACCTCACTTTATTTATCAATGCAAATTCAAATCCTTAAAAATGATTGCCTTGGATTACTGGTTCTTCTAAATGATACTGTCCTTTCCCGGCATTCATGACTAATCGGACAATAAATAATTTATAGAGGAGAAGGTCCCCTTTCTAGCCAACATCTTGTCTTCTGTGATGATCATATGCGGCCACAAAAGGCGGGATTGTTGCCATTACGCATGCACTCGCAGCCTCCTTCAGCCAAGACCGGATAACCGTCAATGCTATTTCTCCGGTTCTGATTCGCTAATAAATCGCATCAATTCGCTAATAAATGACCTGAATTCGCTAATAAAACTATAGAATGGCTAATAAATGTATAAAATCCGCTAATAAGGTGGGACTCTACACTTTTATGAAGTAAAAAAATCAGTAAATGGTTATAAAAATATTTACAAAGATTAAGTCCGTATAATTGTGTAAAAATAATGAGTCATTTTATTCACTTTTGGCAACACTGTTTTCAACCACGATAAACAATGAAAAGAGGAATAAAAATGACTCAAGTACAGTTTAACCTGAATAT
>NZ_JAESWB010000130.1 GCF_016765675.1 Neobacillus paridis | reverse complement strand
GACGATAAATGGAAGATATTGCCAACCTTCAGCAAAGGCCACGCGATTTCTGTTGCATGGCTTCACAATTCCTTAATGCCCGATGACGAGTGGCAACTCTGTCTTGATGTCTTCGTCTGGTATGTTCGCACGAAATCTGCAACCACCGCTTATGGGGTTGTTGGGAACACTGAGACGCACCTAGTCCAGGGCATTCCAAGCCTCACTCAAATTAAAGGCGCATGGAGCGGAGTGCCTACTCATCAAAAGAAGAGCCTCAATCAATTCTTCGGTACGCTATGCAAGCTTGGCCATAAGCGATTTAATGAAATCCATGTATTTACTTGCGCCAACCTGGACAAGCCGAAAAGAAAGACACTCGATCCAACAAATGGCAGCATGACGGAGTTTGAGTTCGATTCCCTTGCAAAGCTGATCAACACCAGTCTCAGCGCAGTCGATTGGTCGCAGCAGCGTAGCTTAGCGTTTTACAGATCAAAAGCGTTTAGTCAAATCCGTACCATCGTTGCCAACAAGCTGATGCTCGCCACAGTGCGCCGTCCAATCCAGCTATCGGTTCTCAAATGGTGTGATCTCATACCCGT
>NZ_JAESWB010000013.1 GCF_016765675.1 Neobacillus paridis | reverse complement strand
TTCAGGTTAAACTGTACTTGAGTCATTTTTATTCCTCTTTTCATTGTTTATCGTGGTTGAAAACAGTGTTGCCAAAAGTGAATAAAATGACTCATTATTTTTACACAATTATACGGACTTAATCGAAGAGCCCCAGCGAAGTGCCCATGGACCGGTTCAATGAACACTTTCTTAGGGAAGAGCCTTAGCAAAGTGTTCATGGCACGATTCAACGAACACTTTATTGCGGAAGAACCCCAGCGAAGTCCTCATTATGCCCTTCTATCAACACTTTTTTACAGGAAAAGCCCCAGTGAACTGCTCATGGCCCAGGTCAGCACATTATATTATTTTATAAACCATCTGGGTAATCAAAAAGCACATAATGGTGATTAATAATGACCTCGCTAGTTTCAATGGAACCTTAGGGACAACAAACAGGCCTATTTGGGAACCGATAATGGAGCCGAAAGCCATTACGATGGCGTAGGGCCATTGCAGGAATCCAGTTTGATAAAAAATGATGAAGGCGCCCGTGCAGCTGCCAAAAATTAAAACTCTTGTAAGTTGAACAGCTTTTAAATAAGTTTGTTGGTTTTTCATGTAATACAAAATACTTAATGTGGACGAGCCGGGGCCGAATCCTCCATCATAAGCCGCGATAGAAAAGAGAATCAAAGATGTCCATCTGTTTTTAACAGTTTCATTTTGACTACCTTGAGCCGCCTCAATCCATCCTTTATTTTTAATGGTAACCATTAAGGCAAGAAAAAGGAGAATAAATGCAATTGTATTCATTGTTTTTTCAGAGAGATGCGTCGTGATTAAAGCTCCTCCAACCCCTCCTAAAAATGCTACAAATAAGTTTTGTATGATTGTCTTAATCCTTAACTGCTTCATGTGGATCAGATAGAATACACTTGAAAAAGCAGCAATTCCCGAGGAAAATTTATTGGTCGCAATGCTCGTTTGAATGGGAATACCCGTTAACATCATCGCCGGAATTGTAATCAGCCCGGGCACCACCAGCTAATGTCCCAACAAAAGAAGAAACGATTCCGATAAAAAATAGGATCATAGGCTGATGGTTTAAGGGTGAAGTACTTGTGATGAGCAGTGCTATGCCCAGTAAAAGAAATAAAAATACTTGTTTTTTCATCGTAAAAGAGATAAGGAATTTACCGTAAATGTACTTAGATTTATTGATTATGTGAAAAGTAGTCTTGAAGTACAAACTGCCATTTCGGGTCAATTTATTTAGTTTGAACGGTTTCAAGCCGATTTTTCCAAAAAGAATGCGGCTAATTGGTTATGTCAATGACAAGGGTTCCGTCTAGTAACAATAATCGGCCTTAACTGGACGACTTAAAAGTCAAAGCAAAATGAACCGTTTTAATAGACGGCCTGTCACTCCCCTATAGTAGCCGGTGGTGACAGGCACTTTTTACCTACAAGTATATTGACGTCTTAGTGTCCGCCTGGATAAAATCAGTGATGTCTCCGCTAAATACGATATTTCCTCCTTGTTCACCGCCATTAGAACCAAGTTCTACGATGTAATCTGCTTGTCTAATGACATCAAGATTATGTTCAATAAAGAAGAAGGTATTCCCTTTATCGACAAGGTTCTGTATTAGTTCCATAAAATGATAAACATCAATTTTATGCATACCAGTGGTTGGCTCATCCATAATAAATAAGTGTTTATTTCCTTTTTGCTTAGCAATCACACTAGCTAGACTTAACCGCTGCATTTCTCCTCCAGACAAAGTGTCTGTCGTTTGACCGAGAGAAATATAATCAAGATTCGTTTTTGTCAAAAGAGTTAACGGGGTCGTCGTCAACCTATTTTTTTCAAAGAACTCAATCGCTTCGAGAATCGAAAAATTGAGCACGTCTGCAATCGAGTGGTTGTCAATTTTTACTTCGAGTACCTCATCTTTATATCTATTTCCGTGACATATTGGGCAAGGGAGCTCCATATTTTCAAAAAACAGTTGATTGCTCTCAATCATACCTAAGCCTAGACAATTCGGGCATCTCCCATTTCCGGAATTAAACGAAAAATCAGATGGTGAGAAATCAAGATTTTTTCTCTTAGCCTCTTTTGCGAAAAGCGAGCGAATATCATCAAAAGCATCCATATAGGTGGCAATGACAGAGCGTTTATTTCTACTCGGCCTTTTTTGACTAATCATTACGATATCTTCAAATTTTTTTAGCCACTGGATCTTTTCACTATCTTTTAAACCACTGGTTGCAATCTCACCAAAAAGCAGACTTGATTTTCCAGATCCCGAAACACCTGTGATAACAGATAAACAATTTGCAGGTAAGGTAACAGAAATGTTTTTGAGATTATGGTTATTGGCATTATTTAATTTTAGGGCCATTTTATTGGTTGGTCTTTGATAACTACTTTGTTCATATTTGAATTGATGGGACATCGAGAGCAAAGAATTTGGATTATGAAGCAGATCATGGTAAGTTCCGCTAGCCATAACTTCACCGCCAAATTCACCAGATTTCGGACCAATTTCAATAATATAATCAGCATCACTAGTGTTGCATAAAAAGTATCGGAATTTTCAGTTAAAATATTTCACCCTTTTAGGGCCAAAAAGATAAATACCCATTTAAAGGTGGCTCTGTCCATTTGGAAATTTATTTACAGTTAAACCT
>NZ_JAESWB010000129.1 GCF_016765675.1 Neobacillus paridis | reverse complement strand
CGCCAGAATCCTGCCTTGAGGCTGTGTGCCGCGAAGAGTGTCTTGTCTGCGGTCAGGTCAGGTCAGGTCAGGTCAGGTAGCCACGCTACATGGCGCGCGTCAGGTGCAACGGAAATAACCACGGTACGGTAACGCAGCGCACCTACCGGCCCATGCGTCGATCGTGCCTCCCTCGCGGCCAGCCTGGCGAAGATGGTACCAGCTGAAAGCCCTTGCCTTATTAAGACAGACAAGCATCACCGAGATGCCTTCGCACGAAGTGCTTCATGGAATCGATGCCTTCAATCACTTTTAAAGAGGAGAAGCGAATGGATGGAACAACCAGGTACGGGAGCTCAAGCAGTTCGAGCAGCTCATTTGAATTTCATACCCGTCGGGAAAAGCCGGTAGCAACGCACGGAAAACCTGAGCAGAAACAAACTGATCCGGACTTGGATGACTGGGAGTTCGTGCCAAATGACCAAGTCGTGTCCAATCAGAAAAGAGCTGATCCGGGCGATG
>NZ_JAESWB010000128.1 GCF_016765675.1 Neobacillus paridis | reverse complement strand
TACTAATTGGGAATTTGCAGGCACAGCGGTTGGCCTTAATCTTCCCATGGAAGGCGGGTGGAAGTTTCTTATATTCTCGGAAAAAGAACCCTACTATTATCTCGCTTTGGGACTACTGCTGCTAACCTTGGCAGTTAATTATGCTATCGAAAAAAGCTATCTTGGCTATTATTTCAGAGCCATAAAGGATGAGCCCGATGCGGCTCAAAGTTTAGGCGTTAATCTTAGTCTCTATAAACAAATCGCTTTTGCCATCAGCAGTTTTTTTACAGCATTAGGTGGCAGCCTGTATGCGCATAAAGAACTTTATATTGATCCCGCATCAGTTTTACACACCGGGCTTTCAATAAAAATGGCCTTGGTTTCCATTCTCGGCGGTGTTGGAACCTTATCGGGGCCTGTGATTGGGGCTGCAGTTCTCACCTTTATCGAAGAAGGAACGCGCGTAGTGTTTGGTGGTTCTGGAAAGGGGACAGACCTTGTCATTTATGCTGCTTTGATAGTAATCATTGCTGTCTACTATCCGTCTGGAGTTGTTGGATGGGTTCGTAG
>NZ_JAESWB010000127.1 GCF_016765675.1 Neobacillus paridis | reverse complement strand
CTGACAGCGGCTATGCCGATGGCGAAAAAGGTATTCTTAACAGCAGCAATGGCAAGCAACTTGATTTGAGCGGCGGGGGCTTGAAAGATAAGATCACCAAGCAAGTTTGCGACACAATTCTTTCGCAAGCGAAATCCATGCTGTAAGTCGCCTTTGAATTGATTTTCTGATAATCAGACAAATCCCGGCATTGCCGACGAACTCGCTGGATTTTATGCGCAGCACCCCGGCTGATAAAAATACTTGGCGGGGAAGCCCCTGCGATCGCAATGGCCAAGATGAAGAATTACCTGAATCAATGACAGTTGCGAGCATACGGTCGCGAAATTAACTGGCGGCCGGTCTTCACAGCAAGGCCGTGCCCGGAATGCAGTTCGAGCACGGTTAGGTGAAACTTTTTATTGCTAAAAATCTGAAGTGGATACTGGCAAGTAGGTGGCGCCACCTCAATGCGCTTTCGGCTTGCCCCTGGCCTCTGAACATTCGAATAATTTGAAGCTCGTGCTGAGATGGCTCAAATCATCGTGATAAAAGGCGTTGGTTTTTGATACCTTATGACGATAAACAACCAACGGCCATATTATGGATTCAAGGCATTTGTGCTCGTTATGATAGGATGT
>NZ_JAESWB010000126.1 GCF_016765675.1 Neobacillus paridis | reverse complement strand
TACCGAATTCCTTGGCCATGTCCGCCTGCAACTTGGTGATGGCGGTGGCGTCCCCGAAGCCATTGAACATGATGTTGGCGCCTTGCGCCGCCAGCGCGCGCGCAATGCCCAGGCCGATGCCGGAAGTGGATCCGGTTACCAGGGCCGTCTTGCCTTTCAGAGTGGTGCCTTGCATGAAGTCCTCTATCGCCAAGATTGATGATGTGTAAAGAAGTTATCGGATTCTAAGCGGAACGCTTAGTAAAATACAGGTTTCGCATGCCAGTACTTTTACGGTAAATCCTCATGACTATCCCTCCCGCTCCCGGTCCAGGCTATCCCCCGATCAAGCATGTGCAATGCATTTCGCCAGGCGGGCTGCACCGCATGGCGTACAAGGAATGGGGCGACGCGCGCAATCGCAATGTGCTGGTCTGCGTGCATGGCGTCACCCGCGTCTCCGATGATTTCGACGCGCTCGCGCGCGAACTGAGCGATGTCTACCGCGTCGTATGTCCTGATGTGGTT
>NZ_JAESWB010000125.1 GCF_016765675.1 Neobacillus paridis | reverse complement strand
GTCTGGCCACCAGGTCTATGCCTGCGGCGCGCCGGCCATGGTGAACGCGGCCCAAAGCGATTTCACCGCGCAGTGCGCTCTGCCGGCGGAGGAGTTCTACGCCGACGCCTTCACCTCGGAAGCCGACCTGGCCGCGCCGTGATTGCGCAAGCCGGCGATGCGGGTCGTTTGACGCGCTGCGATAAAAATCATACTATCGCCGGCATGCCAAATTCACTGACCGCCTCCCGACGCCGCAACCCGCATCCTGAACCCGGGAAGCCGTGCGTGTGAGTGTCAGTCAGTCACCAAGCCACAGGTCAGCCCTGTGGCTTTTTTTTTGAACAGGAGTCATCAAATGGAATTCAGCCAGTACGACACCGACGCGCTGCTCTACATCACCAACCGCCCACCGCTGGTCTTCACCGAAGGCCAGGGCATGTGGCTGACCGACCATACCGGCAAGCGCTACCTCGATTACCTGCAGGGCTGGGCGGTGAACTGCCTGGGCCATTCGCCGCAATGCATACAGGACGCGCTGACCGCGCAGGCG
>NZ_JAESWB010000124.1 GCF_016765675.1 Neobacillus paridis | reverse complement strand
CTGGCCAGTCTCATCGGTGGTGTTTACGGTAATGCGGCTGGTGAGGTCGCCCGCTGCCACCGTTTTTGCCACGCGCACCGCTTCGTTGATCGGTTGGGTAATGCTCCTGGAGATAAGCCACGCGATCAAGGCGCCCACGGCAATCGCCACTACACTAATGGCAATCATCAGGTTACGGGCGTTTTCATAGGTCCTGTCGGCTTCTACCGCCGCCTCATCGTTGAGCTTGTTTTCGAAATCGATCAGTTCAGCAAGTTGCGACAGCAGCTTGCGTTGGACTGGACGCACGTCGGTGACCAAGGCAGCCGCTGCTTCCACGTTCTTATTCGCCAATCCCAGGTCCACAACCTTGGTAATAAAGGGTTTTAGAGAACGATCAATTTCATGAACCTTTGCCAGCATGGATTTCTCCTGCTCGGTGGTTTCGGGAAGCGAGGTGAACATCTTGTCGAGCTTTGCATAAGCCTCCGCAAATTTCTGCTCTTCCTTTGCGATCCGCTCCACTTCCGGACGCATTTCCTCGTCTTTGGTCAGAAGAACCACATTGCGGATGGCAATCGCACGCTCATAAATAGTGGCGCGCATGATCAATGCGAGCTTGGATTCGACGTTGTTGACGTCGGTGATGTCTTTGAGATT
>NZ_JAESWB010000123.1 GCF_016765675.1 Neobacillus paridis | reverse complement strand
TGTCCAGATTGCCGTGGCTTGCCAGCGGCATCAGCAGCCGCGATGCCATGGGATTGAGCATTTCCACATCGCCATTGCTGGCGGTCTGCATCAGACCGACCGGGGTCCGATACAGAAATTGCAACAGTGTCTCGTAATCGTCAGTAGCCTGCTCTGCCATAACTTGTCTTTGTTGATGCGCCCGATGAGTTGGAATCGGGGATTATCAGGGATTTTTAATGTATCCATAAGGAAATTTTTTGACGATGTGGGGTTTTGCCAGCACTTATCCGCAGAGCTTTTGCAAAAATGCAAGCCTGATGCGCCGTGGCCGGGCGGCGAATCGCCCTCTTTTCCGCCTGACCAGGCGCGGACATGCCAAACATGGAGCGACAGGGCACCAGGGCGACGGCAGGTAAGCCGCGGGTCGCGGAAACCCCACACCACGGAAGGGAAAAGCGACTTTGGTGTGTTCCTGCGCAACACTTTCGCCACGGCCACCGGTTATACCGACAATGCGGATGCCGATGTGCCCGGCAGGACGCGCCGCGGCGGCACATGCGCCCGAGCCCACGCCGATGCGCCGCAAGCGATGAAAACGAAACTGACCGCATGGAAAAG
>NZ_JAESWB010000122.1 GCF_016765675.1 Neobacillus paridis | reverse complement strand
GAAAGATTGAAGGAAAAGCTGTTCCTTAATAAGCAAATTTGTTGTCGTCCCACAGGTCTTCAGGTTTAACTGTAAATAAATTTCCAAATGGACAGAGCCACCTTTAAATGGGTATTTATCTTTTTGGTCCTAAAAGGGTGAAATATTTTAACTGAAAATTCCGATACTTTTTATGCAACACTAGTGATTTCCTGTAAAAAAATAAATATGTCCTTGTAGTCGGGTTTGTGATAATACGTTTCGGAACCGATTTCTAGTATTTCGCACGTCCGCTTTACAGGTGTTCGATTTAACAAGAGAGCTGCAAAAGTCGGCAAAATATCATTTGGCAATTCCAAGTCATCCCTTTAGAAGGATGAATAGGGTCGGATTGCAAACAACCGATTGACTGCTGTGTTTTAAACTTCCGCTTAAACGATAACGATACGGTTTGCTTTTGGCACTTGTAAATCGTTCCTGTTCCAGCCCATACCACTTGCAAAATGGGTCTGTACAACGGTTCATCTGAATAGAATGGGTTAAATGATTAAATTCAATATTTACAGGACGAAACAAATGGTCACGATATTTTTTTGCAAATTGGATAGGTGATAGCAGAGGATAGTCTATTGACCGCGAATTTATCTCAATATCCGATAAAGGTGGAATGACTGTTGCAATCCCATCAGTTCTATCAGCAAAGTCGTTTCAGTTTACCCAATATCTTGTTCCTCAGTCTGCGTTTCGTTAAAGATTTGTGATAATGCCCGTTTGTTTCGACGCTTGTTCTGAAGCCATTCCAAAAATTTCGGGTCATCCCTCAGTTGGATAAGGCATTTGTCAACGACTTCTTCTTCGGTATATCCTGTGTATTCGGCATAGTATTTGACTTTTCAACCTCTTAACTAAACCCGTTACCCATACAGGCAGCCTTTTTTCTTTCTAGAAGTATTCCCATTCATCAATATCATACCAGTATTGATTCCCTAATGCGTCTTGGTATTTAAGTTGATAATACAAGTAGTCGGTCAAAGGTTTTTGATAAATAATCGTATTTTCCCCCGGTTTTAACGTGTAGCTTTTTAGGTCGAGCCGCGCCGTACCATAGGGATCATCATACACATAAAGGGTCAGCGTTACTTGCTGGGAGGTTTGAATTTTCAAGTTCATTTTATCATGATAAAAACTATAGTCAGACACATCATTAAATGATACCTCATGGCTTTTTAGCCAAGATGGATTCTCCGTCGAGCTCATTTTTCCTTTGACACTGAATTTCTGTCCGCCGCTACTTTCCGCTGTGATGACAAAATAATAGAATTCGTCACCCTCATAGTACCCATCTTCATTTTTACCATCCCAGCGAAAGGATTGTGTTCCATCATTTATAGGTACGTCTTTTTGAATGGTCTTCACCTTTTCATTTCGCTGATTTAGAATTTCTATTGTTACTTTCCCGCCGCGCGACAGTTGGTAATACACTTCAGCAGCAGGGGTTTCCCCAAGGTCCAAAGCCACAATGGAAGGATAAAGAATATCTATTTTAGTCAACTCGACATGAACGGTTCCTGTAAAGGTTTGGGAAAGATTATATTTGTCAATTACTTGAATCTTAAATTGGTAATCTCCGTCTGGTACTTGTTTACCTTCAAGATCAGTTCCGTCCCATTGGAATGTTTGTTTCCCGGCTGCCTCTGCCTCTTCCGTCTTAATATTCTTCATGAGATTGGCACCTTGATAGATACCGACAGTCACTGTTCCGGATTTGCTGAGCAGGTAATCAATATTCATCATCCCAGTTGCTTTTAAATAAACATCCTTACTTGCCTGAATTTCCGGTGTGCGCCAATCCTCGACTGAAAAATAAGCGCCGGTAATGGTTGTTGTATTTCCTGCCGGGTCTTTAGCTTGGACATCATAATAATAATTCCCTTCAGGTACTGGAGTGTTTTGATCGTTCTTCCCATTCCAGCTTACCGCTATCTTTCCTGGTTTAAATTGCTGATTAATTAATTTCCTGATGATTGTCCCCTTGTCATTTTTAACATAAGCAATCACGGTAGCAGTTTCTTTTACTTCCAGTTGAGCTGTATAGTTTGTCTGATTATCCATTTTAAAAACAGGCGGGCTTAATGCGAATCCAGCCACAGGCCGAATAGTATCCACCTTTATTTGAACTTTTTTAGCTGTTCCCGCTTTATTATGGCTGTCGATGATCAACATTTCCAAGCTATATGTTCCATCTTTTACTGGCAGACCCGTTGAATTCTTTCCATCCCAAATGACGGAGTGCTTACCGGCTGACACGGACTTTTTGTTTAGAATCGTTTTCACGGTTTTCCCGGCTTGATCCTTGATCACGGCCATGATTTTTGCTTGTTGCGTTAATTCATACGGGATATTTATTTTTCCGCTTACTTTTGGCGAGAAGGCATAGATGCCCGACACGATGATATCAGCTTTTGTTTGATTGTTAACTTTGATCGTGGTACTTTTGTAGACCGTTTTTCGCCCGTTGGTCATTTTCACTTCAACTTTGTATGTGCCGGAAGAAACGACCTTTTTACTGTCGGTTTTCCCGTCCCAATAAAGGGTAAACTTCGAGCCGGAGGTGCTTTTATCGGTAACGACCTTTCTTAAGGTGGTTCCTTTTGAACTTTTAACCGATAGCGAAATTTTGCCAGTACCTGCTGTAGTAAATGAAATGGCCGCTTTATTTGTTCCTTTGGCCGTAAAGATTTTGGGAACGCTGATCGTGGAAACTGGCAGGGCCGTGTTAGAAACCGCCTTATTGGCATCAATTCTACCGTAGCCGTACAAAGAATCCCGCCCTTTTGTGCCAAGGTCAACGGTTGATTTTTTTAAAATCGTTTCAACTTGGCCGGAACTTAAAAACGGATTTCTTGAGCGGACAAGCGCTGCAACTCCGGAAACAACCGGTGTTGCCATGGATGTTCCGCTCTCATAACCATAAGAACCACCGGTTATCGTAGAATAAATACGATCTCCGGGAGCCGCCAGATCAATATAACTGCCGCGATTTGACCATGAGGCAATCTTATCACCTTGTGTTGTAGCGCTGACTCCTAGGACCCCTTCGCTAGCAGCAGGATATTCCGGTTGATAACTCCCTTCATTACCGGCAGCGGCAATCAGTACTGCTCCTTTTGATCGGGCGTATTTTACTGCGGAATCAATCGCATAATTATATCCTGGAGCACCCAAACTCATATTAATAATATCGGCATGATGATCGACAGCATATTGCAGGGCCCTTACGACTGAATCCGTTGTTGCCTCATCACCGGTAAATACATTAATCGGCATGATTTTCACGTTCGGGGCAATCCCGGCAATCCCTTTGCGATTAAAGCTGGCGGCAATGATTCCGGCGACATGTGTTGCATGTAAATGCGGACTATATTTGGTTGTTCCGGTTACGGCGTTATAGGGCGAGACAATTTTCCCCTTTAGCTCGGGATGGTCCTGCTGTACACCGTCATCAATGACAGCGACTGTAATCGCTGATGAACCTTTGGTTTTATCCCATGCCTTTGGCGCCTGTATTTTATTCAGATACCATTGCTGCTGATATTTTGGCTCTTTTGGAAGATAGGATTGAGTGAACCTGTAATTTGGCTCCACCAATGCCACAAGCTTATTCTTTAACAAAGTCTTGGCGATGGTCTTTAAATCGGCACCGCTTGGTACTTTAACAACAGAAAAATCACCATCCAGCAATTGCGATTTTTCCTCCGAATTCACTTTGTTTAGGATGGCTGCTTGTTCTTCAGAAGTTGCTTCCGGTTTAAATTTAACAATTAATTCCCGAGCCACAAATTCCTGCTGATCCTGAAACTGAACTTCCGGATTAACTTGTCTCGGCTGCTCGTTTACTCCCTCTGCAGTCGCAGTAGATGCCATAAATGTCAGACTTAGAAAAAAAAGGCTTAAAGACCATATCGCTTTCACTCGTAATCCTCCGTTACTATTCTTTTAATTTCATCATCTATTTACTTATATTCTAGCATGTTATTTACGGTATTCATCATTAAATTTATGCATGATATAAAAATCAGCACCCTGACCGAAAATGGCAGAGTGCTGCTAGTAAATATTTTGCTGGATTACAAGCTTTTATTGATTATTCGTAACTGTGTCTGTTCCTTCAGGATTACCTTCAGGGTCATTGGTAGTTTTCGTTACAGTAATTGTTACGGTACTTGAATTTCCGGCTTTATCCTTAGCTGTTACTTTAATGATGGTACCAGCCTCTTGCGGTGGAATCGTGGCTTGGTATGTTCCATTTGAATCTATCGCTGTTGCTGTGATCGAAGTTCCAGACCCCATTGACACAGTAACGGCTGCACCCGTTTCCGTTTTTACCGTTACTTGTGTGGACTGGTCTGTTACTGGATCAACCGAAATCGATGGAGCCGTTTTGTCAGCAACAGTCACAGTTGCCGATTTCGCATGTCCAGCTCTATCTTTAGCAGTCACTGTAAATTTCGTTCCTGATTTTAGATTTTTCGAAAGTTTATATGAAAACTTCCCATTTCCATCCGCCTTAACAGGATGGTTCTTATCAAAGCTCAGTGTAACTGTTGCTCCAGCCTCAGTTTTTCCAGATACCGTTTTTGATTGATCTGAAACTGGATTAACGGTGATGGTTGGAATCGTTTTGTCTGCGACAGTGACACTCTTCGTTACCGCATTCTTTGCCTTATCTTTAGAGATAACGGTCACTTTTGAATAAGCTTTTGGCTTATTTGGTAATGCTATTTTGAAGTATCCACTTGTTTTCGCTTGGGTTCCTTTAGATGTCCAAGTTCCATTCTTAACCGTTACCGATGCACCTTTTTCTGTTTTTACATATACAACTTTGTCTTTATCCGAAACTGGTTTAACAGTTAGAACTGGAGCCGTTTTATCTTGGACGGTAACACTTCTCGGTTTACTTACATTTCCGGCTTTATCCGTGGCTGTAACGCTAAGTTTTTTGCCAGCTTTTTGTTTTGGAATTTTAATAGAAAAATTCCCCTTTGAACTAGCTGTTTTACTATATTTCTTAGAGCCAATAGTCACAGTTACTGTTACTTTCGCTTCCGTTTTACCAGTTACTGTTGTGGAATTATCACCAACGGTATTGACTGTTGGAATTTTCGGTGCTGTTGCATCAAGATTTTTGAAGAATGGCTTCGCCAATTGATTAAATGTTTGTGATGACCAAGTGATTTTCACCTTGGCTCCAACCTTTACCATATCGTATAACTTTTCGACATCCCAGTTATGCATCCGGACACAGCCGTGTGAAACCCATTTCCCTATCGAGCTTTCATTAGCGTTTCCATGAATTCCATATGGGTAACCATTTTCCCATTTACTTAGCTCCATCCAGCGCTTCCCTAATGGATTATTCGGGGCGCCTCCCGGGATGTTTTCCTTATACCATGGCCGGTTTTTCTGTTTTGCACGTATGTAGAAAGTTCCTTCCGGAGTAAGACTCCGAGTCTTCCCGGTTGCCACAGGGTATATTTTTACTAATTTACCTTTTTCATAGAAAGCAAGTTTATTAATCTTTTTATTAATGATAATTAATTGCTGATTGGCGCTTGCACTCGCTTGTGGAGCCTGCGGAAAGCTCATAAATCCTAAGAATAAAACGATTAAACCAATTATTAAACGTCGAAACACCTTTTGTTACACCTCGCAAGTATTCTATTTATTCTTAAACAATACCACATCTGTAACAATTGTAACATAATTTTTGTTCAAAAAAGTTTCGCTAAATAGTTACAAATTTCAACTTGGTTCATTTTTATAGAATACTATCCTTTTAAAAAGAGGTTGTTTAAAATAACAATGGTGTCAGGCATCCTAATTAGATTTTAGTGATACCTGACACCATTTGAGAAAGTCTTTAACTAGATTTTTCTAACTATGATTTTTCAATCCTTACCCAGCTTTTCCATTTGACTTTTTATTACTAGCATATACTCCGTCTGAGTTAAAGTAATACATTTTCCCTTGAATTTTTACCCAGCCAGTTTGCATCACACCATTTTTATCGAAGTAATACTTCTTCTTGTTGATAGTTTGCCAGCCCGTGCGCATTGCTCCGTCTTTGTTGAAGTAATACTTCTTCTTGCCGATTTTTGCCCAACCGGTTTGCATGACTCCGTTTTTGTCGAAGTAATATTTCTTCTTGTTGATAGTTTGCCAGCCCGTGCGCATTGCTCCGTCTGTATCGAAGTAATATTTCTTCTTGCCGATTTTTGCCCAACCGGTTTGCATGACTCCGTCTTTGTTGAAGTAATACTTCTTCTTGCCAATTTTTACCCAGCCGGTTTGCATGACTCCGTCTTTACCGAAGTAATATTTCTTCTTGTTGATAGTTTGCCAGCCCGTACGCATGGCACCGTCTTTACCGAAGTAATATTTTTTCTTGGCTATTGTTTGCCAACCGGTTTGCATGGCTCCGTCTTTGTCGAAGTAATATTTACTGGCTTTAATAACTTTCCAACCAGTCACTTTTTTGCCATTTTCATAGTAATAAGTATGGCCTTCTTCCACTACCCAACCATTTTTTACTTCTGCAGGTTTTTCTCCGGCAGTAATTCTGCCTTCAACAGCAGGAGCAACAGGACTGTTTTGTGCAATATATTCGGTTAAGATTTCATAGTCGACAATGAATAGCTCATGGATGCGGCCGTCATCTTTAGCCTTTTTGAACATCGTATAGCCATCACCGCCATCCGCAACGAAGGCATTGGTGGCAACAGAGTATGTTTTCTTCAAGTCAATTGGCTCATAGCCAGAGGCGGATTTCACCTTTACTTCCCAGACTCTGTCATAGGCAGGCTTTTTAGGGTCATACTTGAATTGAATTCCTGACACCTGCATAAACTGACCGGCCCCTTCTTCCACCTTGCTGACGCTATGTTCAAGTGCGTCCCAAATTTCCTGGCCAGTTAAGTCCAGTGTCACCAGCAGGTTGGCAAATGGCATAACGGTATGAATATGCCCAAGTGTAACATCACCTTTTGGAATGGAGGCTCGAATACCACCGCCATTTTGCATTGCAATCACAGTGTCATTTTTCAAGACCTCATTAGCTTTTTGAGCCATAGCATCGGAAACCAGGTTACCAAGATTGGTTTCTTTCGTACGAACATTTCCACGTTCTCCATCAAGGTCTATTGTCGCAGCACCAATGACGGTCTTTTTCAACTCTTCCAGCGGTGTTTTAAATTCGTCCACCTTGGCCTGTGCCTCGGCATCCGCGACATAAGTGTTCACATCCAGCAGCTTGCCGTCTTGAGCAGTTACAACTCCATTAGCGTCAAAAGTTACATCCAAGACGCCCAAATATTTCAGATATTCATTTGCCTGAACAATCACGGTCGGCTCAGCTTTGTCAATCACAACCGGTTTGTCGAGCTTCGTATGTGAATGTCCGCCAACTATAACGTCAATCCCATCGACTGCTTTCGCCAGCTCTTGGTCCGGTCCGTAGCCTAAGTGGGATAGAACAATAATTTTGTTGATCCCTTGTTGTTTCAGGGCAGCAACTGTGGATTTGGCCTTCTCTACTGCATTTTCAAACACTATCTCTTTAGAAGGACTGGCTAAGAATGTGGTATCTTCCGTCGTCAGGCCAAACATGCCGACTTTTTCCCCGTTAATTGTTTTTACCATCGCCGGATAAATTTTGCCACCCTCTGGAGAAGAGGGAATTTCATTTTTAAACATCGGCCCTAAAGCCGGATCTTTTGTTACATTGACATTGGCGCTCAGAAGCGGGAATTTCATCTCGCTGATAAAATCAGCCAGTACCTTCGAATCTTTGTCAAACTCATGATTACCGAATGTCATCGCATCGTACTTAAGCTGGTTCATGAACCATAAATCCGCTTTACCAAGGTATTGATTGAAATAAAGCGTTCCCGAGAAAACATCGCCGGCATCGACTAACAAGGCGTCCGGTCTTTCCGCGCGAACTTCTTTTACAGCGGTTGCTAACTTCGGATATTGCTCAACATTTGCATGGGTATCGTTCACATGCATAATCCTTATATCTATGGATTTGGACGCTTGTGGTAAAATTTCTCTACTCATGTTATCAGAATGAGCCTGGTTACTTGCAGATAATTGACCAAATATATATTTTGTTGTATCCGTTTCAGTCGCACTATTGGTCGTTGCCTCAGCTGCACTTGCTTGTGGCAAATGAGGAAAAACATAGCTGGCAAAAAATGTCGCGACTGTGAGTAAAATAAAAAGTTGCTTCTTAAACAACTTCAATGGTTACAACCTCCTTTTTTTATCCCTAGACTCGTAATGATTTTAAATGTAATCTACTAATTTACTAGATTTTTCTGTTAAAGCAAGTGAGTGCGTCGACAGATGAACGGATTCTCAAAAAAGAAAGATATAACTTTTTCTCTTGTTTCTTGTATAGTCACCTCCACCTAAAAAATGACCTATCCTTGTCTATTTTAATATAAAGGCTAACATTAATCTACAATATTTAACAAACTTTACATATAATATTATTTGTGGTAACCAACTTAATAATTGGTTAATATATGTATTTGTTATTTTTTCTAAAGGTCTCTTTTTTCAAAATATAATAATCTAATTACTTCTAATTTTATGATAATATATTCATATTAAACTTCTTTACTTGGAGGCGTAGAGCCATGCTGTCATTTATTCTCGTTGTGCTTGTGTTGTTTCTTATTCCCGGTCCGGCGGTCATTCTGACGGTGACGCAAACAGCGAGGGGTGGGAGAAGAGCAGGGATTTTTACCGGTGTAGGGATTGCTGTTGGCGACCTGATTCATACATTAGCTGCTGTTCTTGGCCTATCGGCGATCCTAATGACCTCCGCCTTGGCTTTCGAGATCGTGAAATACTTGGGTGCCACCTATTTAATTTTTATCGGGGTGAAATCATTCCTGGAAAAGGCGAAAAAGCATGCGGAACCAGCTGCCGTCAAAAAGACTATCACCGACGCTGTATCGTTTCGCCAGGCGCTGCTAATTGAATTGTTAAATCCAAAAACAGCGTTGTTTTTCCTTGCCTTCCTGCCACAGTTTGTCCACCATAATGGAACACCGGTTTTTCTGCAGCTGTTGGCGCTTGGTCTGACGTTCGTGTTGATGAGTATTTTATACACAACAACGCTGGCGTTGTTGACCAGTTCGATTGGCGAAAAGCTTTTTGCTAATCAAAATAATTGGATGGCCCACTGGCAGGGAAAAATAGTTGGCTCGATTTATATTGGCCTGGGATTGCAGTTGGTGCTCCAGAGTCAAAAATAGGAAAAACGGTGACATTGGTATATTTCCACTTGTCCAATCATTCCCATACGTCTACTTGGCCGCATTGCTCGCGAATAATCCCGTTTTGAATCTCAAAGCGGTTCCCATTCTGCGGCAGCCCCCTTTCCTACGATGACGAGTCATCTCCAAGTTTGTCACGCAGGAAGAGTTGTCCATTTTGAAGGATTGCCGTATCGAGATGATCGAAAGAGCGAGGGAACCCCGCCCTTTTTCACCATTATCTAATAATTAGCAATCCCATGATAAAAAAAACCAAGGGTTTCCATTTCAGCCCTGTTCAACATATTTCTCCCGTCAAAAACAATCGGCTGTTTCATTAACGGTTTAAGAGCCGCCCAATCAAGGGTCTTGTAGTCATCCCAATCCGTACAAATGATTACAGCATCGCTGTCTGACACCGTTTCTGGTATGGTTGAAAATTGAGGGAGTTTTGAGGCCATGTTGACAACAGGGTCATGGGTTCTAATCACCGCCTGCGCCTGTAAAAGATGTTCGATCAGCTGCAAGCTTGGGGATTCTCTTGTATCATCGGTGTTGGCTTTAAATGCTAAACCGAGGACAGCAATCGTTTTATGTTTCACCCCGCCCTCTATGGCACGGTTCATTTTTTCGATAAAATATACGGACTGGTCTTTATTTACTTCAACCACTTTTTCAAGGATGGAAAGGGGACTATCATGCTGCCTTGCGGTCTGCAGCAACGCACTTACGTCCTTGGGAAAGCAAGAGCCGCCGTAGCCCATACCAGCTTGGAGAAAATGCGGACCAATGCGGTGGTCAAGGCCAATTCCTGTTGAAACATCGTTCACATTAATCCCTAACTTATCACACAGCCTGGCTAATTCGTTGATATAGGAAATTTTCATGGCGAGGAAGGAATTGGCCGCATACTTAATCATTTCTGACGCTTTCAAATTCGTTTCAACAATCGGACATTGGAAATTTTGATATAATTCTTTGATGATTGTTCTTGCCTTTTCACTCTCCGTGCCAATAATAATGCGGTCTGGACGGAGGGCGTCTTGGAGGGCGGAACCTTCGCGGAGAAATTCGGGATTGGATACGACGTCAAAGGGAATGGGTACAGGCTGTTGGCGTTTAATCCAGTTTGTCACTAATTCAGCTGTTCCGACAGGCACCGTACTCTTGGTCACAATAACCTTATAGCTGTTCATATATTGACCAATTGCTTCGGCTACATTTTTTACGTACAAAAGATCGGCACTTCCATCTAGGTCCTGCGGTGTTCCGACACAAATAAAAATCACATCATGGCTTTTTATCGCCATTTCTGTGTTGCTTGTAAATGAAATTCGTTGCGATTGGACATGTTTTATCAACAGGTCTTCAAGACCCGGTTCAAAAAAATACAGCTCTCCTCGCTGTAATGCTTGAATTTTCCGATCATCAAGGTCCAGGCCGGTTACTTGATGACCCATTTCACAAAAAATCAGCCCTGTAGTTGTCCCCACGTAACCAGTACCAATGATTAATATTTTCACAATTGGCTTCCCCCCTTACGACTAGTAATAATCTATTCGAAAGAGCATGCCAGGGAAGGTTGTCAATTTGAGAAAGGGCGGTAATTGGGCGGCTCATAGGTGCAGAGCTTGTTTAAAATGGAAGGGTTGTTTTTTTGAATGTGGATAACTATTATAGCAATTCTGCTATCCACAAGAGTTATCCACTTATTTCTGAGGTTGTCCACAAAATCCATTGGAGTATCCACATAATTATTCACATATTTGAAAATTAATTGAGAATATCTACAGGGATAAAAGTTCTTATTCACAAATTTATACGGATTATCAACAGATTCCCGGTGTTATTCACATGTTATCCACAATGATGCTTACTTACCGGAACTGCCGGTTCCTTAAAAAATAGGGGCTGTCCGAAAAGTGGTTTTTTAGCTCAAAAATTAAAAATGGACTTTCTGGACGGCCCCCACTTTCATGCTATTCTTCTGTTTCTGTTATTCGACCGGTTTTTTCGACTATCTCCCGCAACTCGCTTTCGTCCCCTTTGGCATTGATTATTTCAAAAATCTGATTTAATCCTTCACTCGTTTGTTCCTCGTCTTTTTTCATTATCAAAACCTCCTTGTCCACAAAGGATTCCCCTATTTATACTGAATTATTGACTAATACAGAAGTTTTCCACATTTTGCTCATTACTTCACAAAATGTTCACCAACCCCTCATGTTACAGTGACTCAAGTCACAGGAATGGATTATAAAAACACTAAAATAAAAGTGTAAATAATAGTTAATTAAATTTTGAAGTTAAATTGGAGGGAATAAAAATGGGAAAAGTGACAAAGTTTGCAGCAGTTATGGTAACAACCTCTGTGTTGATGTTAAGTGCTTGTGGCAAGGCTGAGCTCGCTACTGAGAAAAAGGCTGAGGCTGAGGCAAAAACAACAACGAAAACTGCAACACAGGTATTTGCTCCCCATGAACATGTAAATCAAAAACCAACTCCGATTAAAATAAAGCGAATTGGCAAACATGAAGTAAATGTCGAAATGACTGCACAGGTAACCGACATTGAAATTGCCAAAGATGATACGTATAAAGCTTGGACATTCAACGGCGAAGCTCCGGGCCCCGTAATTGTCGTTAATCAAGGGGACAAAATTAATTTTACCCTTAAAAACATGGACCCGGCGATTCCACACAGCATGGATATGCACGCTGTTCATACAGCGCCATCTAAGAACTTTGCCGATGTCATGCCGGACAAAACCGGCAAATTCAGCTACCCTGCTAATAACCCGGGAGTGTTCATGTATCACTGCGGCACTAAACCGGTGCTTGAGCATATTGCCAACGGGATGCACGGAATGATTATTGTCAAACCAACAACTGGCTATCCAACTGATTCTCAAGTCGACCGTGAGTACGTCGTGATTCAAAATGAATGGTACAAATATAATGATATGGATGATATGACCAATGGTAAACCTAAATACGTCGTATTTTCTACAAAAGCGCTTAAAGATGGACAGCTGAATACGAACGGAACCGTCAGTGCATTAGTCGATCATCCTCTGCTTGCAAAAGTTGGCGATAAAGTGAGATTTTATGTCTTAAACGTTGGTCCAAACGAAGTTTCTAGCTTCCATGTGGTCGGAACCACCTTTGATGATGTCTATATGGATGGAAATCCGTACAATCACTTAAAAGGCATGCAAACCGTGTTGCTGCCGGCGAGCGGCGGTGCCGTAGTGGAATTCACTGTAACAGAGGAAGGCAGCTACCCGATTGTTACCCATCAATTCAACGATGCCACGAAAGGCGCCAATGGAGTCTTGAAAGTGACAAAAGACGGCAAAGATGATGGCACCGAAGTAATGGCCCACTAATTCAGAAAACGAAAACTCGCCGATTGGCAAATCCGTTACGTTAGGACGGTTCATGAGGCGTAGTTGAATAAATCCAACACAGGAAAGCATAAAATTGGATGAAATTTTATACTTTTCTAGTAGCTAAAAAACAGCGTTCAGGTTCTCTGGATCCCGACGCTGTTTTTTTGATATCCATGAATCGTTCTTCAAGACTCGGCAAACGGTGAGCCATCAATTATATTCTTGAACCAAGTTCCACAGCCTTGCTGCGATGGTAGATAGCCTTAACCTTAAACTTTAATCTTAATTCCTCACATAGACAGTCCTGCTGCAACAATTCGTTGTGACGCTTTTGCAGGACATGGTACAAGTATTTTCCTTTTAAAAATAATTTCAACACAAAAAGCCCTCCCTTAAATTTAATCACTGCCATTGACATAAAACCGCAGGAGATTCGTGTTCGACAGCTGGCGAGCATTGTCTTAAACTGGAATGACATTCGAACCATCTTTCTCAATAAAGGTGGCGTGAACAGAGCCCGGCTTCTCACTGAAGTCACAAAATAATTATTTCACGACTTATATTGGTTTGCCTTTGCACCGCTTCGCCCTTTTCCCTGTAGACTACAGCCCCTATAGCTTTGCGTCCTCATTTTTCAATAAGTTTGCCGTTTCGTACGATTTATGTGTTTTCTTAAATATATGAAACTAGTTTGTAAAATTAAAGGGCCGAAAGTCCTAGTTCGCTTCCGAGAAAGTTGGGAAAACTTTTACCGTCCTGTCTTTCTGGAGCAGCTTACATTCAAAGTCTTTCATACAACCTTTAATCACCTTAAATTAATTTCTTTATTAAAAAGCGATAAACAGACAAATTTAAATTTATTTTTTTACTCCATTACCAGCATTCTGAAATGAAAAGGTTTTAAAAAATGTCAAACGTGTCGATAGTGAGAACATAAATGAATTTTTTTAAAAAGGATGCTTACGATGGTAAAATTTCACTTGGAACTTGCCTGTGTTGTCTTATTGGCAACCTTGTTGACAGGCTGCCTGGAGAAAAAACAAATGGCCCCTGACGACGGTGAAGCCGTTGTTCCGGTAAATAAATCCACCTTTAAAAATCATGATGATGAAGCAAAAGTTATTGCCAATCCGGAAAGCATTCCCGTCCTCGTGAACAAAGAAAATATCTTGCCGGAAAGCTACCAGCCCAACGATTTAGTTGAACCCGATATTTCCTTTATTTTTTCTGAGAAATCGGAAAAGCGAAAAATGCGCGCGGAAGCAGCGACGGCGATTGAAAAATTATTCGCTGCCGCCCACGCCGATGGGATCGCTCTTCTTGGTGTATCAGCCTATCGTTCACGGGCAGCACAGGAGATTTTGTTTCATTATTATGTTAGTCAAGACGGTTATGAAACAGCGCAAACCTACAGTGCCCTCCCGGGGACAAGCGAACATGAAACAGGGCTCGCCATTGATGTGACTGGCGCTGACGGTAAATGCGCCGCAGAGGACTGCTTTAGCGGCAGTCCAGAGGCGAGATGGCTTGAGGACCACGCTGCCGAATATGGTTTCATCATCCGCTACCCCAGAGGAAAGGAAGCAATCACCGGCTACCAATACGAACCATGGCACCTCCGCTATGTGGGCAAAAAAATTGCCGCAGACATTGCCACTCGCGGCATGACCCTGGAAGAATACTTTAAAGCCATTCCGGTAAGTAAGTAATCGGGCCAATGGTGGTTTTTTAACGATTTATGCCTAAAAAGGGAAAAGACCTGATGATTGGGGTAACTAGCACTGGTCCAGTTGCTCGAAAACCGGATTGAACCGATGATTGGGGTAACTAGCACTGGTCTAGTTGCTCGAAAACTGGATTGACCTGATGATTGGGGTAACTAGCACTGGCCTAGTTGCTTGAAAACCGGATTGACCTGATGATTGGGGTAACTAGCACTGGCCTAGTTGCTTGAAAACCGGATTGACCTGATGATTGGGGTAACTAGCACTGGCCTAGTTGCTCGAAAACTGGATTGACCTGATGATTGGGGTAACTAGCACTGGCCTAGTTGCTCGAAAACCGGATTGAACCGATGATTGGGGTAACTAGCGCTGACGATTGTCCGGTTATCGCTGAATCTATAGTTTTTATCAGCGAATTCGGGTAATTTATCGGCGCTTCTTTATGGTTTATCAGCGATTTGTATCGGTTATCGGCGATTCATCTTATTTCAGCGGCGCATCTGTATATATTGCAGAAGTCAAAAAAGCTCCCGCTAGATTTAGCGAGAGCTTTTCTTGCTCTTAATTTCCTTTGATTTCCAATAGCTTTAGCCGCAGTTCGTTTTCCATCGTTGCTAGGTCTTGCTCGGCGAGGCGGCGCTTTTGCCGTCCTTCTTCCTGAATCCGCAATGTTTCTTCCAAAGTGCTGATCAAGTTTTCCTGCGTTTTCTTTAGCGTTTCAATATCAACAAGCCCGCGCTCGTTTTCCTTGGCCGTTTCAATTGTGTTGGTTTTCAGCATTTCCGCATTTTTCAGCAGCAACTCATTTGTCGTTTTAGACACTTGTTTTTGTGCCTCAACGGCATGCCGCTGACGAATCAGGGTCAAGGCAATGGCCACTTGATTTTTCCATAACGGAATCGCCGTTACAATCGACGACTGAATTTTTTCCACTAACGCCTGGTTCGTATTCTGAATTAAACGGATTTGCGGTGCACTTTGAATTGTGATTTCACGGCTTAATTTCAAATCATGGAGACGTTTGTCCAAGCGGTCGGCAAATTGAATCATGTCATTGACCTCTTGGAATTTCATTTGGTCATTGGTTGCCTCCGCCTGTCTTTTCAACTCGGGAATAATTTTCTCGTGCATTTCCTCCAGTTTCAATTCCCCAGCAGCAATATAAACATTGAGGGCTTGAAAATATTCTTTATTTGTTTCATAGAGTTGTTCAAGCAATTTTATATCGGAAAGCAAAACATTCTTGCTGCGCTCCAGCTTTACGGTAATGCGGTCAATTTGCGCACCGGTTTTTTGATATTTGGATAGTGCTTCCTGAAGTGATCCGGAAATTTTTCCGAACATACGCGCAAAAAAGGATGGTTTTTCATCCCTTAATTCGTCCGGATTAACTTGATTTAAGTGCTTCATGAGATCATTAATGATGTCGCCGATTTCCCCGAGATCTTTTTTCTGCACATGTTCAAGCATCGTTTGCGAGAAGGAGAGCAGTTTTCCTTGTGCTTGCGTGCCATATTGAATCATCGCCTGATGGTTTGTTGGATCAATTTGGGCGGCAAGTTGGTAGGCCTTAGCCCGGTGTTCTTCCGGGATGACATCGATTAATTTAACTGGCTTTGCCTCAGCCGCTTGTACCGCTGGAGCAGGCTGCTTCGCCAACTCAAGTTCGTCGCCAAACGGATTGGCTAAAATATCATTCAATAAATCACCGGATTGTTTATTTAAATTTGGAGTATTTTCGCTCATTTTAACCACCTATTCTCCTCGGGAAATTTGGAATCTTTTTGTTTTTTTATTGTATGCTTTGCTACATCAATTTCAAAGTTTAAATGGTCAACATCATCAGAAACAACCTGAAACAAATCATTCTCTAACACTTTAGTCAGTTCATTTAGAGTTTGCCGGGTTTCGATGAGGGATTGATTGATTTCCAGATTTTTTTTCGGCTGGGAAGCTAGGAAGCTGTATTTCTCTGTCAACTCGACAATCGAATCCAAATGTGAAAAATAAAATGATTCCGCCTGATAAAATCGTTTCGGCTCTTTAGCAGCCATTTTTTGGATTTTTTTAGTGATACGAAGAATATCAATTCTTTGTTTAACGGATGATAGATCACGTATGGTAAAAAGTGATTTATTGAGACGGTTAATTTTTTTATTTGCTTCTGATAAATTTTTTCTAATATAGCGGTATTCTTTTCTGGTCAGCTGATGCTTTTTTAAAAAACTGCGGCTCTGAGCAATGGCGAGGATCATATAGACAACAATCCCGCAGGCGATCGCGATGCCGAGTGACGGCAGAAAGTTTTGCCTAAAGAAAACAAAGCTGATAAACCCAGTTAAGACTGTCACGGGAATAGCCACAAACGACCGTAAAATGAACGATGCAACAGGGTTCATAATGATCGACTCCTAACAAATTAAATAAAGCTTACTATTTATACGAATCACTCAAATGAATGTTTCATATTTCGACAGCACAACATAGTTTCCATTTATTATTCTTACTTCCACAATACACGAAAAAACTCCTGCTTACCATAGACCACAAACGGAAACAATTCTAGGACTTAAGACTGATTTTGCCGTCAGGCACTATGTGAATTTTTCACATGGTGCCTGACACCGTCCGTGGACACAATTCCACCCCACACGGACACATAAAATGGAAACTAGTGCCTGGCACCTATGCTTAGAAGTCGTTCGGTCTTGTATTGTTAACACCAAAGTGATAGAGGATGGCGTTGACGATCCGTTTAGCGGCATGACCGTCTCCATACGGGTTGGAGGCTTTGGCCATTTGGTCATGGGTTGCTTGATTGGATAAGAGTTCATCCGCAAGTCTAAAGATGGTTTCTTCATTTGTACCGGCTAGTTTCAGTGTGCCTGCGGCAATTCCTTCGGGACGTTCGGTTGTGTCACGCAGAACTAGCACAGGAACCCCAAGCGATGGTGCCTCCTCCTGAATACCGCCGGAGTCGGTTAATATCAAATAAGCTCTTTCGGCAAAATTGTGAAAGTCAATCACATCTAACGGTTCTATGAGGTGAATTCGACGATTGTTTCCAAGGACCCGTTCGGCAATTTCCCGTACTACCGGGTTCATGTGCACAGGGTAGATAACCTGGGCATCCGGATACTTTTCTACCAGCCTCCGGATCGCGCGGAACATATTTTCCATCGGTTCCCCAAGATTTTCTCTGCGGTGAGCTGTCATCAAGATTAAGCGATCGCTGCCGATCTGTTCCAAAACGGGATGTGAGTATTGTGCCTTCACGGTCGTTTTTAACGCATCGATAGCCGTATTTCCAGTTATAAAGATGGCTTCTTCTGGCTTATTTTCTTCTACTAGATTTCGCTTTGCCTGAACTGTTGGCGCAAAATGCAACTCTGCTAATACTCCTGTCAACTGCCGGTTCATTTCTTCGGGGTATGGCGAATATTTGTTGTGAGTTCTAAGTCCGGCCTCGACATGCCCAATTGGGATCTGTTGATAAAACGCCGCTAAGCTGGCCACAAACGTTGTCGTAGTATCACCATGAACCAGCACAATATCGGGTTTTACCTGTGCAAAAACATCACTTAGCCCTTCTAGGCAACGGGTTGTTATCTCTGCCAGTGACTGTCTTTCCTTCATTATATTTAAATCATAATCAGGGGTTATCGCAAAAATATCCAGCACTTGGTCTAACATTTGACGATGCTGCGCCGTCACGGTTACAATCGACTTGATTTTATCTGGATATTTTTCTAATTCCTTTACAAGCGGGGCCATTTTAATCGCTTCCGGCCTCGTCCCAAAAACCGTCATTACTTTTAACGGGTTCATATTCATAAGTACCTCCAAGTGAATCTCCTTTTTTAAAAAAATATCGGTGAGACTTACTAACATGATAACAAATCTGTAGTCGCAGGGAAAAGTAATTCGCGGCGGGAATACCTAAATTTACTGATAAAGTAAAACTTCCATCAGTAGGGGCTTTCTTCATCCCCCATTGATGGTTAGTCCCGTTCTACTGACTCTAATCAAGACTTTCGCTTTGATAAAGACTCAGCACGAACCCGATTGGTTCAACTAAGCCGCTAAAAACACAGCGGCAAGTTTCACTGTATCTCACCAATCGGACTTTTACGGGCAGTTGATCCCTTACCTAGATTCCTTGTAGTCTTGGACCTCGAGGTGGAGGTCTTACTCCCCGTTACGGGATAAAATGTTTCTCTGAGGAAACATTTCTTTCTCTAGGCATATACAATATAAATACAATATTACGTTCAATTCATTTCTTTGCATTTAAAGGAGTGACATAAAAGTGTCTGAGAATCTTCTTTTGGCATTTGGACTAACATTATTTGCCGGCCTCTCTACTGGAATCGGCAGTTTGCTGGCCTTCTTCACCTCACATACCAATACGAAATTTCTCTCTGTCACCCTTGGTTTTTCCGCGGGTGTAATGATTTATGTATCAATGATTGAGATTTTTGTTAAAGCGAAAAATGCCCTCATCCATTCGCTGGGACCAGGGCCTGGAAACTGGGTAACTGTGGGCGGATTTTTTGCCGGAATGCTTTTGATTGCCACCATTGACAAGTTCATCCCAAAACAAAGCAACCCGCACGAGCTGCGGACTGTCGAAGATATGAAGTCGCCCGGTATGACAGAAAAGTCGGATAAACAGACGGATCTGTTAAAAATGGGTACATTTACCGCGCTGGCCATCGGCATTCATAACTTCCCCGAAGGAATCGCCACATTCACTTCGGCACTGCAAGATCCTAAGCTCGGGATTGCCATTGCCGTCGCGATTGCCATCCACAACATTCCAGAAGGGATTGCCGTGTCCGTTCCTATTTATTTTGCCACTGGCGATAAAAAAAGAGCTTTTAAACTTTCATTTTTGTCTGGATTATCAGAGCCAATCGGGGCCTTCGCCGCCTATTTGTTCTTAATGCCGTTTTTAAATGAAGTGATGTTCGGGGTTATTTTTGCGGCCGTTGCCGGAATCATGGTGTTTATCTCGCTCGATGAATTATTGCCCGCTGCAAAAAGATATGACGAAGCCCATCTATCAATCTATGGTTTAATTAGCGGAATGGCCGTGATGGCCCTGAGTTTATTATTGTTTATTTAAAAATGTTAAATAGAATCGGGGGGCTTTCCTTTAATAACCATATTAAAGACAATTTGCTGATTTCAAGGATTAAGTCCGTATAATTGTGTAAAAATAATGAGTCATTTTATTCACTTTTGGCAACACTGTTTTCAACCACGATAAACAATGAAAAGAGGAATAAAAATGACTCAAGTACAGTTTAACCTGAATAT
>NZ_JAESWB010000121.1 GCF_016765675.1 Neobacillus paridis | reverse complement strand
GGTATATCGCCGACGGCCAGCCGGTCGGTTCCCGCGCACTGTCCAAGATATCCGGACTCGACCTGTCGCCCGCCACCATCCGCAACATCATGGCCGACCTGGAGGACATGGGGCTGGTTGCCAGCCCGCATACCTCGGCCGGCCGCATTCCGACGCCACGCGGCTACCGGATGTTCGTCGACACCCTGCTGACGGTGCAGCCGCTGGACGAAAAGGCGGTGGAATTCCGGCTGCAGCCGAAGAACCAGATCGGCTCGCCGCAGCGCATCATTTCCAGCGCCGCCCAGGTGCTGTCCTCGCTGTCGCAATTCGCCGGCGTGGTGCTGACGCCGCGCCGCGAATCGGTCTTCCAGCAGGTGGAATTCCTGCGGCTGTCGGAAAAACGCATCCTGCTGGTGATCGTCGCGCCCAACGGCGAAGTCCAGAACCGGCTGCTGCTGACCGATGTCGACTACACCCGCTCGCAACTGGTGGAAGCGGCCAACTACATCAACCTGCACTACGGCGGCCTGAGTTTCGATGATGTGCGCAACCGGCTGCAGGCCGAGCTGCGCCAGCTGCGCGACGACATGACGCGGCTGATGCAGGCGGCGGTCGAGGCCG
>NZ_JAESWB010000120.1:1107-1555 GCF_016765675.1 Neobacillus paridis | reverse complement strand
CGCAGGAGAATTACCTTCCGCTCACATTGCAACAACCGACCGCAGCACCAGTTGGCGAATATCGATTATTTACGGAATTTGTCCTTTCAGTCACCGGCAGGCTGGCCAAGAAACGGACAAGCATCGACATGGAGGCTGCATAATGAAGCAACGACTCGCACCACGTATGCCTTTGGCTTCCCTGAAGACATTCGACCCGATGGAGCCGACGGCCACGCCGGTCGACGGCGAAAAGCCGCCAGCCGTGATGCATTCCCTGGAAGAGCCTTCACCTCTGCCTGGCAAGGGACATGCGCCCGCTGCAGAGATATCGATCGCGCTGATTGATAAAAGTCCCCATCAGCCACGATTGATTTTTGATCCGGAAGCAATCGACGCACTCGCCGCCTCCATTAGTGAATCTGGCTTGATGTCGCCTATTACAGTAAAGACAAAGGAGAATGGCCGC
>NZ_JAESWB010000120.1:739-1085 GCF_016765675.1 Neobacillus paridis | reverse complement strand
AGAATGGCCGCTATGAGTTAATTGGCGGGGAGCGGCGCTTGCGCGCGCATCAGATCCTTGGGAAGCAGGAAATACCAGCGTTCGTGCTTGAAAACATCTCCGTCACCGACGCAGCGATAGGTGCGCTTGCCGATAACGAGGCGAAACGTTCTCTTTGCGATTACGAGCGGGGCAAAGCCTACAAGCGTACCTTGACGATGTCTACCGAAGCCGGAAAGCCGTTGACGCAAGGTACATTGGCGAGGCGCATTGGCGTCTCGGATGCAACGATTAGCCGTTGTCTTGCCTTTTTTGACTTGCCATCGGAAGCCATTGCAATGCTGGACGAAAAACCGAACCTGATCGG
>NZ_JAESWB010000120.1:0-733 GCF_016765675.1 Neobacillus paridis | reverse complement strand
GACGAAAAACCGAACCTGATCGGCGCCAAGAATGCAGCAAGTCTGGTGACGTTAGCGAAGAGAGGCCACAGCCGTATCGTAATTCAGGCCTTAAGACGAATCAGCCATGAGGGGGCCTCCGAGCAGGGCGCTGTCAATTGGGCGACGAGCGAAGTCAATCGCCTTTCCAAGTCGACTCAAACAGTTGTGGCCCTAAATATTAAAGGCAAACATTTCGGCGATATCACAGTGGATGGCAGCCGGATGATTATCAACTGCAAGAATGGCTATACCCCGGAGGACGTGTTGTCACAGTTCCTGGAGCTGTCCGAGTAGTAGGAAAACTAATGGGTTAATGAACCGCCCTATTTTCACCGTGAAAATAGGGCGGTTTTTTTCACCGTGAAAATTCACAGCTTCTTAACAGGAGCCGGCCACCTGCTGATTTATGCACTCCCAAGCCATTGAAAAACCTGACCTTTTTTCATTGACAACGGCTTCGTCAAGCTAGCAATACGAGATCGTGCTGGTCAAATCACTATATTGATAACACCCTGTTCCTGCTTTCCAACGATCTCCACATCGCCGCCCTAACGAAGCTGTAGCAGAACGCTCCATTGCTGAATGTTCAGATTTGGCTGGACGCAACTCCTGTCCTGGGCGCACTCGGGAACTACCGATTTCGTGGCCTTCGTCGGGTAATGCCCGGATGACAGATACCCTTCCTGATTAAGTTTCAGCTTGCGCCTCGTCA
>NZ_JAESWB010000012.1 GCF_016765675.1 Neobacillus paridis | reverse complement strand
CGGCAATGATAAACGAGATATCCGGTTGCTGACCCTCCTCGGCAGCGCCATGAGCTGCCTGTCCCTCACACTTCTTTCACTCACCAGGATCTAACGTGACCGAATTCCTTCATGCAGACTTTCTTGGCCAAGACGTCTGGCTGTGGTTGACTTTCATCTCGATCGTCGTGACCTTGCTCGCGTTTGATCTTGGCGTTCTGCATAAGGATGACAGGGAGATTGGCGTCAAGGAGAGCTTATGGCTTTCCAGCGGTTACATCGTCGTAGCCGCGATCTTTGGCGCTTGGCTCTGGTGGCATCTCGGCTCGGAACGAGGCGTCGAATACTTCACCGGCTACATCATCGAGAAGTCGCTGTCGATGGACAACGTGTTCGTCATCGCGATGATCTTCACCTTCTTCGCGATCCCACGACAGTACCAGCACCGTGTGCTGTTCTGGGGCATCCTGGGCGTCATCGTGCTGCGAGCAGCCATGATCGGCTTGGGTTCGGCGCTCATCAGCCAGTTCGCGTGGATTCTCTACATCTTCGGCGCATTCCTGGTGGTTACCGGCATCAAGATGCTGTGGATGGCGGACCACGAGCCGAACCTGGAGAACAGCGTTCTGCTGAAGTGGCTGCGCAAGATGATGCGTGTGACGCCGCAGGTTCGAGGCAACGCCTTCTTTGTGCGTGAGCCTGATCCTGCGACCGGCAAACCGGTTGCCTGGGCAACGCCGCTGTTCCTGGCTTTGTGCATGGTGGAGTTCGCCGACCTCATCTTCGCGGTGGACTCAGTGCCGGCGAT
>NZ_JAESWB010000119.1 GCF_016765675.1 Neobacillus paridis | reverse complement strand
GGCGAAGGCCTTGCTCGGTGAGAATTACCAGCAATACAGTACGACCGACAAGCTGAACTTGATCAAGTTCTTCGAAAGGCCGCTCGAGAAGCAACGCGCTTCGTAAAGTGAGCAAGGCATACTGGGTGAAATCCGCAAGCGATACATTGACATCGGCGGTACCGGTGATGCCCTCTGCAAGCAGGCAAGCAATATGTTGAAAGCATCCTTGCCCACTTATGTGTCAACTGATCTATCGTCTCCCCAGCACGCAAGCTTTGAATCGCAGTTGCCAAAGGTAATAGAAAAAGCCGAACAGGCAGCAACGCAATTCGCAGACTGTCCCGTAGGGGTAAAGCTTCAACTCTATGGTTTCTCTCTTTGTGCCAAATACAAAGGTGAACTTAATACGCGGGGTGGGTTTGCTAATTTATATGAAAGGCTCAAGCAAGCTGGCGGCGGATTGGCCAGCGCTCCACTTGGTTATGAGTACAAGGAAGCTTTTAACCGCAGGCTGCGCACCTATTTGCCTCAAGAGCAGAACCGGGCCCTGGAACAGCTTG
>NZ_JAESWB010000118.1:580-1029 GCF_016765675.1 Neobacillus paridis | reverse complement strand
CCGAACAACCCCCTGTCGGCAAGCTCGCCGGCCGGCATCGACCATGTCGAGCTGCGCTACCAGCTTGGCTTCAAGACCAAGCTGGTCGAGCGCACCGCCGGCAGCGCCGCCGATCTGTGGTTTGGCTATACCCAGCAGAGCTACTGGCAAGCCTTCAATGGCGCGGCGTCACGGCCGTTTCGCGAGACCAACTATCAGCCCGAGCTGATGGCGGTGCTGCCGATCGATGCCGGCATAGGCAACCTCCGCCTGCGTTTTCTCAATCTCGGGATTTCGCACCAGTCCAACGGGCAGTCAGGAAGCCGTTCACGCAGCTGGAACCGGGTGTATGCCCAGGCTGGGCTGGAACATGGCGCGCTGTCTCTGACCACCCGCGTCTGGAAGCGCCTGTCCGAGGGACAGGATGACGATAATCCCGACATCCTGGACTACATGGGCCGCGGCGATAT
>NZ_JAESWB010000118.1:0-483 GCF_016765675.1 Neobacillus paridis | reverse complement strand
TGTCCGAGGGACAGGATGACGATAATCCCGACATCCTGGACTACATGGGCCGCGGCGATATCAGCGTGCAGTGGCGTCGCGATGGCCACGAGGTTTCACTCACGGCCCGGCGCAATTTCTCAACGCGGCACGGCATGCTGGAAGCCGGGTGGGCCTTTCCGCTGGCGCCCGGACTGAAAGGCTATGTGCAGCTGTTCTCGGGTTATGGCCAGAGCCTCATCGATTACAACCATGCCCAACAGTCGCTGGGACTGGGCGTGATGATTGCGCTGTGACGGCCTCTGCCAGCCCTTCGCCTGATTGCGTGATTGCCTGATTGGCGGCCGAAAGGCTATAGATGGAAACGGTAGCCGGCGCCGTCGTGCTCGCGCTGCGCCACCCGGTCACGGCCGGCATGCTTGGCGGCATACAGCGCTTCGTCGACGGCCCTGATGAATGCCTCGTGGCTGTCAAAGCGCTGGCCTTCGTCCATGTGAGCAGCCA
>NZ_JAESWB010000117.1 GCF_016765675.1 Neobacillus paridis | reverse complement strand
GCCCTGACGCTGGCGCTGGCGCCCAGGCTGGGCAGCGAGTTCCTGCCCAAGCTCGATGAAGGCAATATCTGGCTCACCATCACGCTGGCGCCGTCGAGCTCGCTGGAACAGACCAAGCGCATCGAGGGCCAGGTGCGTGCCGTGATGATGAGCTACCCGGAGGTCGGCAACGTGATCACCCAGGTCGGCCGGCCGGATGACGGCACCGACCCCAAGGGGCCCAACAACCTGGAAGTGCTGGCCGAACTGAAGCCGCGCAACGACTGGCGTTTCGAGAGCAAGGAAAAGATGGTGGCCGACATGTCGGCCCGGATCCGCCGCCTGCCGGGCGTGCCGACCAACTTCTCCCAGGTCATCCAGGACAACGTGGAAGAGGCGATGTCGGGCGTCAAGGGCGAGATCGCGGTCAAGATCTTCGGCCCCGACCTTGACGTGCTGACGCAGAAGAGCGAACAGGTCGCCGCCATTCTCAACGGCATCCGCGGCGCGGCCGACGTCGCCG
>NZ_JAESWB010000116.1 GCF_016765675.1 Neobacillus paridis | reverse complement strand
GCGTTCTCAATCTCGACAAACTTACCTATGCGGGTAACCTGAACAATCTCGCTTCATTACAAGGTGACAAGCGACACGTCTTTGTGCATGGGGACATTTGCGATCGCGAGTTGGTCGACCGCTTGTTGACTGAACACAAGCCGCGCGCCATTGTACATTTCGCCGCTGAAAGCCATGTCGATCGGTCGATTCATGGTCCCGCCGCATTTGTTCAGACAAACGTCAACGGTACTTTCAATTTACTAGAGGCAAGCCGCGCCTATTGGTCTGCCTTGTCTGACAAGGCGCGTGACGAGTTTCGTTTCCTGCATGTATCAACTGACGAGGTGTATGGCTCGCTCGGTCTGTCGGATGCACCGTTCAGCGAAACCCATCCGTACCAGCCCAATAGTCCTTACTCCGCGTCGAAGGCGGCGTCCGACCATTTGGTGCGTGCCTACCATCACACTTACGGGTTTCCCACGCTGACCACGAACTGCTCGAACAATTACGGTCCGTACCACTTTCCCGAAA
>NZ_JAESWB010000115.1 GCF_016765675.1 Neobacillus paridis | reverse complement strand
TGTGTAATTAACAGTGGTTAAAATAATTATTAATTTAAAATTGTAATCTGAATCCTTATGTGGAAAGGGGATAACTAACTTTGCATAGTTTGCTTAATGTGATGTAACACTGCTTCGTAGTTTGGATGGTTGGTTGCTTCACTTACATACTCAACGTATGTAACCGTGTCGGAAGAATCAACGACAAATACGGCACGGGTTAATAATCTTAATTCTTTAATCGCAACCCCGTACGCTTCCCCAAACGAAAGATCACGGTGATCTGATAAGGTTTGGACATTTTCAATTCCGGCAGCTGCACACCAGCGCTTCTGAGCAAATGGCAGATCAACGCTGATTGTTAATATTTTTACATTACCTAAGCTGTTCGCTTCTTCATTAAAACGCCGCGTCTCGGCATCACACACTCCAGTGTCAAGGGATGGTACGGAAGTGATTAGGCGAACTTGACCCTTTGTATCGTCTAAAGTAACTTCTGATAAGTCGTTAGCCAAGACAGTGAAATTAGGCGCCTTATCTCCTACCTTTACTTCGTTGCCAAGTAAAGTGACAGGACCTCCCTTAAATGTAACATTTGCCATATTTACATCCTCCTTTATTCTACTGAGTATAACTGATTCAACTTGAATCAACTCGTTTCCCACATGTACATAGTAAATATATCCTGTAAGTATTAATTTTGCAATTAATATGGCCTTTGAAATTATCATTGTCTAAATATAAGAAACTCGCCAATCGGCGAGCCGCAGTGTATTGCATTATTGGATTACATCAATGTCCAAGTCTACTTTAGGTTTATGATTGGGGGATTGATTTCCGGTTTGAGATTGTTGGCTTGATTCATTTTTCTTGGCGAACATTTGTTGAATTTTATCCACTGCCTGAGGGGCAAGTTCTAAAATCTTCTCATACAAATGAGTGCTTTCATCTAGATGAAGCATTTTTACTCCCTGGGCATTGACAATTAAAAAGGCGATTGGCGTAATCGAGACACCGGCACCGCTGCCTCCTCCGAATGGAAGCTGCTGCCCTTGGCTTTGACCTTGTCCCTGACTTTGGCTCTGGCCTTGATTTTGGCCTCCTGAACTACCGCTCATGTTAAATTCACTGCCGCCGGCTGCAAATCCGAACCCTACCTTAGAAACAGTTAAAATGACACTCCCATCAGGGGTTTCCACAGGATCCCCAATGATTGTGTTCACATCAATCATTTCCTTTAGACTTTCCATTGCAGTAGTCATCAATCCCTGAATTGGATGATCTGCCATCGTAATTTCCTCCTTCTTCAAACGAACTTTGTTTTATCATTTGAAAAAGTTGATTTGCTTGTGAAGCGATTTTTTTCGCCTCTCCAGTATTTAATCAACTTTAATCCTGCTAAAATAGCATGCCCGATTCGAAACTGAAAAATACATAGCAGATGCGTTTGAATCACCGCAGCTTGAAACTGGGGCGTTATCGCTAGTTGCGGCATGACTGTCAGCTTAAAAAAGCGACTTAAGAAACCTACAATACTCCCTTTAAGGGTCCATAATGCCCCTGCTGCAATCGCCGTATAAGCAGCATCGCCAACTCCGATATATGATGACCACTCGAATTTTTTAACACTAATCTTTTGAAAGAACTTCCTGACGATGACTTGCATTCTTACAACCTTTTGCAAAAAATCTCTGGCCTTCTCAATATTTTTTACTGCCTTATCTTTCGTGATTTGGTTCACCTTATGATCTACTTTTCCACCTGGCTCTTCTCCTAAATGAGAATGATGTTTGACAATCACGCTGGGAGAGTCATCATCAATTTTGATTAACGGAACATTGATTTTATATTGAATCAACCCGAACCAAATCTTGAACTCCACTTTTAAATCATCGTCATCATTATGGTGCTGATAATTGATGATGATCGTTAATTTGGTAAATACAATAAGCAGCAATAATCCCAGCAAAACGGATAAAGAAATATAAAGCCATAGCAAGTTCTCCACAACCTTTCAGCCTGCTATTATTTCCTCAACCGTAAAAAAATAAACCTGCCAACTTTTGTTGACAGGCTTAAATACCCCAAAGTCTTTTTCCCTTCAGACTTATCAAGCTTGGTGTCTGTCGATTAGTCTGAATGAATAACAGTCGTATCGGTAAAAATATCATGCAGCCCTTGCTTTTTGGGAAGAAAGGCAACGATGAGGTAGCCAATGAGAACGGTGACGGAAATAAACCGGCCGATCCATTCACGAAAAATAATCGTTCCCCATGATAATTTTTCATGTTTCAAATCAATTACCTTCAACCCAAACACCATTTTCCCCAGTGTTTGCTGAAAAAACTTCGTCATCAACACGAAATATAAATAAAAGATCACGGCTGACGCAATGGAGATCGGAGCAAACATATTATATTCGGCCAAGGAAATATCAAGCAGGCGAAAAAGCGGGTTAATCAACAAACGAACAATGCTTCCGATTACAATTAAGTCAAGCAGATAGGCCCAGAACCGCATCCAAAAACCAGCATAGCGAACTGGCAGCTGCTGGGTGTGACTTTCCGCGGGTACTTCCCCATCAGCAGCTTGAGTGCGATTCAAACTTTGGTCCTTAAAACCTTCGGAAATATTTTTTTCTGTTTCATAAAATTTTTCATTCGTATCCATCCGCTATCTCCCCTATTCCGCATAAAGATACATTAGCCGTGGTGAATTGGGTTTTGAAAGAACCTTCATTAAGCCGGCCATTTCAGCGTTATTACCGGCCCATCTTTTAGCCTCGAAAGAAAACAGCGAACCGAGACCAAGCGGCTCCGTATATCGGACAACCTTTGCACCCTTAAGCTTTTCATTCTTTTTCATTTGTTTAATCACATCATCCAAGTATCCAAAACCATCAATTAGATTTAATTCCTTTGCCTGCCGGCCATCATACACCCGGCCATCGGCAATTTGTTTAACTTTGTCAACACTCATATGACGGCCTTCGGAAATGACTTTGATAAAGCCTTGGTAAGAGTGATCAATCATCGTTTGTAAAATTTTTCGTTCTGCTTCCGTCATTTTCCGCGTCGGACTCATAATATCTTTATATTTCCCGCTTTTAATGGTCACAAAATCAACACCATACTTATCGGCTAATCCCTTATAGTTAATTCCTTCCATAATGACTCCGAGGCTTCCTGTCAACGTTTCCGGACTGGCATAAATCTTTTTCGCCGCCGTTGAAATATAATATCCCCCTGATGCTGCCGTTGCCCCCATCGAAATATAGACCGGCTTTTTAGATTTCTTTTGGATTTCAACCAATTTATCATGAATTTCAGCACTCTCCATCACACCGCCTCCTGGAGAGTTTACCCTAATGATGACCCCTTTTACCGAATCGTCATCCTTAAGATAGTTTAACTGCTTCATAAACGTTTGATGATTATATCCTCCGCCTTGTAACAGCGATCCGGAATCACCGGTGTCCTGAATAACGCCATCGACATCAAGAACGACTATTTTCTTAAGCTCGCTCCCGTTATCCACCACTTCCTCTGTAAACGGCTGCTCAGCTGAAGTCATAAAATCAGTGAAATCTGTTTTGATTCCCTTAAAAGCAAACGCAGATAGAAAATTTACAACAATTGAAACAAAGAATAATGCGGCAGCAATCCCTAGTGCAGCCCAACGTTTTCCACTCATCCATATTCCTCTCTTTCTCTTTCCGCTAAAAATGAAATATCCATTCTCATATTGTTTCAAAAAAAATGCTAAACTAATGCAGGACAAACCTTATTTTATCAAAGATACATGGTAAAATGGAGAAAACTTGTTCTTTTTCTCACCATTTTTCCAGGAGGGGATCATGTATGCCAGAAAGACGTAATGTATATTATTATTACAAGCGCAATGAAGAAATCCTTCGAAATGCAGCGCCACTCTTTGAAGCTACGGAACGATATGGGTTTACGATTGTCAACGATTTTCGCCAGGCAAATATTATTGCCAGCATTGGCGATGATGGGGCATTTCTTCAAGCTGTTCGAAAAACAGGATTTCGTGATGATTGTTTGTATATGGGGATTTCAACTAAAAATAATTTAAATATGTATTGTGATTTTCGCATTGATGATACCTCGAAATTGATTGAAGCGATGAGGAATGAGCAGCTGGAGGTACGCCGTTACCCTCTGATAGAGGTCTCCGTCAATGGCCAGGGCGCGTTTAATTGCATTAACGAATTTAGTATCGTTTCATCCATCATAAAAACCCTGGTAATTGATGTCTTTATCGATCAGCTTCATTTTGAAACATTCCGCGGCGACGGCTTAATTGTCGCAACCCCGACAGGAAGCACAGCCTATAATAAATCGGTAAAAGGGGCGATTGTTGACCCGCTTATACCTTGTATGCAAATAAGCGAGATAGCTTCGATTAATAACAACAATTACCGGACCCTTGGCTCTTCGTTTATTTTAAGCAATGATCGAAAACTTACACTAAAAGTTAAAACAGAGAATGACCATCCTGTAATGGGAATGGATAATGAAGCGCTAAGTATTCGCGAAGTGGATCATATCGAAATCCAATTAAGCAATAAAAAGTTAAAAACATTAAAATTAAAAGATAATTCCTTCTGGGAAAAAGTAAAGCGGACGTTTCTATGATTCAAAAGGTGTCAGACCACCAGCAAAAATTTGCTGGAGCTGACACCTTTTTTTACAATGCTTGCTTTTCGTTTAAGCGTTTTCCGGCAAATAACCTTGTTTTGGAAAGAGAGTAAAGTATTAATGCCGTCCAAATAAACAAAAATGATACCAATTGTACTGTTGAAAAATGTTCATGGTAGACGAAAATTCCGAGAAGTAGCGTCAAAGTCGGAGCAATATATTGTAAAAAGCCGAGTAAAGACAACGGGATTTTTTGCGCCCCTTTCGCAAAATAAAGCAGGGGTACGGCTGTCGCTGCTCCAGATCCGATTAATAATAATACTGTACGGATATCAACTGATAAAAAGGCATTTGTTCCATTTATAAACAGATAAAGCAGATAAGCTGCCGCCGCCGGTGTAATCACTAACGTTTCCAATGTTAACCCAACAGACGAATCAACATTAATCAATTTTTTCGCCAAACCATACAAGCCGAAGGAGATGGCCAGACCAATCGCAATCCATGGGAATTTACCATGAGCAACGGTCGTAATGATGACACCAATTGCTGCCAGAAAAAAAGATAAATATTGGGCCGGTGATAATTTTTCTTTAAGAACGACCATCCCCAATAAGATGCTGACCAGCGGATTGATGTAATAACCTAAGCTTGTTTCAACAATATGACCGCTATTCACCGCCCAAATATAAATGAACCAATTAATGGTTATCAGTATTGAGGCCAAAATCAAGGCGAACAATTGCTTTTTCTTTTTGGCAAATCCCCTGATGGTTAAAAGAAACAGTCCCGATTTTTTTGTTAATAACACAACAAGCAACATAAAAATAAACGACCAAAAAATCCGATTGGCAAGGATTTCTATAGCATTTATGCCACCCAAAAACTTCCAATAGATCGGTAATAACCCCCAAAGAAGATAGGAAAAACCAGCATGAATGGCGCCTAGCTGTGCTTCGCTTTTTTTTGTCATTTCCCAAGCCCCTATTCTTTCTAAAATCGAAATAATTTTAATTATACAATGAAACAACTAAAATAGGGGAATTTTTTGTTCTCCTTTTTGCAATATAAAAGCAGACGAGAGAAATTCGCCTGCTTCATTCACTAATGGGATTCATAAGTAAAATTCCTGCTAGGGACAGTTTATATATTTCCGCAAGTGCACAATGCAAATAGGCAAGGAACCAGCGGTTATCCGCTAATTAGACATATAAGTCATTTATTTTTTTGCTGTTTCCAATTCCTTTTGGCGCAGTTCAATTCTGCGGATTTTACCGGAGGTTGTTTTTGGCAGTTCCGACACATACTCGATCTTTCTTGGATATTTATACGGTGCAGTCAACGCTTTAACATGCTCCTGCAGTGTTGCCGTTAAATCCGGAGAATCTGCATCGACATCCTCTTTTAGAACGACAAAAGCTTTTACCACAAAGCCGCGGATTTCATCAGGGCTGGCGACCACAGCACATTCTTTTACAAATGGGTGCTTGACAAGGGCGTCCTCGACTTCAAAAGGACCAATGGTATAGCCTGAACTGATGATAATATCATCACCGCGGCCTTCAAACCAGAAATAGCCATCCTCATCCATTTTTGCTTTATCTCCGGTTATATAATAATCTCCACGGAATTGCATCGCGGTTCTTTCCGGATCCTTGTAATAATTTTTAAATAAGGCAGGGGTTTCAATGTGCACGGCAATATCGCCAACTTCTCCAACAGCGCATACTTCCCCCTCATCATTAATAATTTCGACACGATTGCCCGGAGTCGGTTTTCCCATTGAACCCGGCTTTAATTCCATTCCTTTTGTTACTCCGACGAGTAAGGTGTTTTCCGTTTGACCATAACCATCACGAACATCAACACCAAAATGTTTCCGGAAAGTATCAATGACCTCGCGATTTAATGGTTCACCAGCAGATACAGCGCTGTGAAGGTTTGGCAATTGATATTCAGCCAAATTATCCACTTTTGCCATTAACCGGTACTCCGTTGGTGTACAACAAAGAACATTTACATCATATTTTTGCAGCAGGCTTAAGTATTTATTGGGTTCAAATTTGCCATTATAGACTAATCCTGTTGCACCAGAGCCGAGAACCGAGAGGAAAGGGCTCCAAATCCATTTTTGCCAACCCGGGCTTGCGGTTGCCCAAACAGTATCCCCTTCTTCGATGCAGAGCCAATTGGATGCTGCTGTCTTTAAGTGAGCAAAGGCCCAGCCGTGGGTATGAACAACACCTTTAGGATTTCCGGTTGTTCCGGAGGTATAAGATAAAAAGGCCATATCGTCTCTTAACGTGGCTACTGTTGCAAATTCCTCACTTGCTTCCTCCATTTCTGCATCTAAATGAATCCAGCCTTTGGCTTTTGCACCTACGGTGAATTTAACAAGGGGCTGCGCTGAAGTAATATTGCTAAATTGGTCAACATAGGGATAATAGCTGACAACCGCTTTAACATCGCCATGAGAAATGCGATATTGCAAATCTTTTTCTCTTAACATTTCAGAGCTGGGAATCACCACCATACCGGCCTTTAAGGCGGCTAAATAAACAACATAGGCTTCAATCAGCCGAGGTACAATCACCAGGACCACATCGCCTTTGTCTAAACCACTGGCCTTAAAAACATTTCCGGCCCGGTTTACTTGTTTCAATAATTGTTCATATGTAACCTGTTTCTTCTCCCCTGATTCGTTTTCCCACTTTAAAGCAATTTTCTTCGGATCGTTCGTAAAGCGTTCTACCTCTGTCACAAGATTATACTGTTCAGGGGCAATTAGATCTTCTCTTTTCATCGTATCCCTCCCAAGATAGGTTATAGTATGATTATACAAAATTATTTTAAGATTTTAAATTATTATTCAGTTAAAAATTTCTCCATGCAAAAAGAGAGTAGAGGAATCCTCTACTCTCTGTAGCCATTATATTTATTTAAGTTTAGCGTGAAAATCCGCTTAAATGCTGCTGCGCCATAGAAACGAGACGCTTAGTGATTTCACCACCAACAGAACCGTTAGCTCGTGAAGTTGTCTCAGCACCTAGGTTTACACCAAATTCTTGAGCAATTTCCACTTTCATTTGTTCAAGGGCTTGCTCAGCGCCTGCTACTAGTAATTGATTGGAGTTGTTGTTGTTTGCCATGTGATTTTCACCTCCTTGTGAGTATAGAATGTGTAAAATCACATGGCAAAATTCTTGTTTTTGTTTGGTAATTGTTCACAAAAATATCAAAATATACAATTAGAATAATTCTTCAAATTCCCGACGCTGTTCCCGTCCAGGCTTAATTGTGATGGTTTCCACCTTTTCCACAGCCTCTTGAATCAATGGTTCAAAGTTAAAATAGCTTTCATATTGAATGACTTTTTCTCTTTTAGGTTTCGTTTTCGGTGATGCTGGGACAAAGATGGTGCAGCAATCTTCATAAGGTCTGTTTGAAATTTCCAAGGTATTAATCATGTCAGCCATTTTTATAATATCGTTCTTATCCATCGAAATCAATGGACGTAAAATGGGTGTATTGGTTACTTCGTTAATCGCATACATGCTTTCCAGTGTTTGGCTGGCAACCTGGCCAAGGTTTTCCCCGGTTATGATCGCGAGCCCTTCCTGTTTCCTTCTAATTTCATCGGTAATTCGCAGCATCATTCTTCTGGTAGAGGTCATCGTATAATTTTCCGGGACCTGCTCACGGATCACTTGCTGCACTTTAGTAAATGGCACAATATGGAGTGTTATCGAACCACCGGCAATTTCCGCTAGTCTTTTTGACAGATCCATTACCTTTTCCTTAGCCCGCTCACTTGTGAATGGCGGACTGAAAAAATGAACTGCTTCAATGTCCAGCCCGCGTCTCATTGATAAATAACCTGCTACTGGGCTGTCAATTCCGCCGGACAGCATTAACATTGCTTTTCCCCCTGACCCGGCTGGAAGCCCGCCAGCACCCGGAATGGTTTCGGATGATAAATAAATAGCCTCTTTTCGCACCTCAATCCTTAGATTAATATCAGGATTTTTAACATTTACTTTTAAGCCGGGGATATTCTGCAGCAGATGCCCGCCTATCAAATGATTAATTTCATCTGTCGTTAATTCAAACGTCTTATCAGATCTTTTTGCCGTTACTTTAAAGGTGTTTCCTTCACTGTATTGAGATTTAACCAATTCAAGTGATTTTATTTTTAATGTTTCAATTTCTTTGGCCACTTTGATAGCTGGACTGAAGGATTGAATCCCAAAAATAGGTTTTAACTTTTCAATAACCGCTTGGGAATTTTCGCCGTTTAGGACAACATACATCCGATCACGGCTGGCTTCTATTTTAATGTTAGGAAAGTTCGTCAACGCGATGCGCACGCTTTTTCTTAGCTTATCAATGAATTTATTTCGATTCCTACCCTTAGTAGATATTTCCCCATAACGAATTAATATACGGTCATAATTCATTTATTTCATTACCCTTTCTAATTGTTTTAACGAGTTCTCAATCGCTTCAATGACTTTCAACGCTTCCTCGGTGGTATTATCGTAAGACAGGCTGATCCTCACAGCACTTTCAGCAGTTGCCTTTGGGACTCCCATTGCGGTAAGTGTGGTACTGGCTGTTTTCTTTTTAGAGGAGCAGGCACTTGTTGTTGAGACGAAGATCTCCTTCTCCTCAAGGGCATGAATAAATACCTCTGATTTAATCCCATTCAGCGAGAAATTCAGAATATGCGGAGCAGAATTTTCGGACGGTGTATTTATTTGAATACGTTCATTTTTGCTTAATTCCTGCCGTAGCATGTTTTGAATATTTCTCATATTCTCAATTCCGGCTGTACTCCTGTCAAAAGTCATTCTGAGTGCTTTCGCCAAAGCAACGGCCCCTGCTACATTTTCCGTTCCACTCCTCAAGGCTCGCTCTTGGCTGCCACCAGAAAATAATGGCGTAATTCTTACTCCATCACGAACATAAAGGACACCTGTCCCCTTTAGTCCATGAAATTTATGACCGGAGATAGAGCATAAATCAATCCTGTCTTCATGAAGAGTGAGGGGAACCTTTCCAATCCCCTGGACAGCATCGACATGAAAAAGAATAGTTGGGTACCTCTTTAGCATTTCACCTATTTCTTTGATTGGCTGAATCGTTCCGACCTCATTATTTACAAGCATGATCGAAATGAAACTGGTATCTTTTCGAATCGCCGCTTCGATGTCAGTAGCCGATACCCTTCCGTTCCGGTCAACCGGTACATAAGTGATATCAAATCCGACCTGTTCTAGCTGTTCCATGGCCAGTCGGACAGAGGGATGCTCCACACTTGATGTAATTAAATGCTTACCTTTATTTCTGTTTCTCAAAGCAGCACCTTTAACCGCCAAATTATTGCTTTCAGTCCCACCAGAGGTAAAATATATTTCATTTGTTTTAACCTGCAGGAGCTGGGCAACCTGTTCTCTTGCTTGGGAAAGAAGCTTTTCAGCTTGCCCGCCAAAACGATGCAATGACGATGGATTCGCGAAATAGTCACTTGAAACTTTAAGAAATGAATCAAGCACTTCTTTATAGGGTTTGGTTGTCGCACTGTTATCAAAATAGATCATAATTTTTCACCTTTCTTCTGCCGCTAAAATTTTATCATAAAAACACCAGGTTTAAAAAAAAAGAAGTAAAGAAACCGGCTAACCAATATTTGGTTAAACCGGTTTCTTTGGTTATGTTGACTCTATTGCAGCTTTAATTTTTTTCAACGCCTCCGGGTCAACTGCTTCAAGGGAGGCAGCGACCTGCTCTAGTGCTTCTTGATAATCATAACGTCTAAAAGCATTTTCAGCTTCGGCTAAGCCTTTGGCAACAGATGGATATTGACTTCGATAGCGATTTCCATATTGAATTCCTTGTTCGGCAAGCATCACATTTTCAATTAACTCGATCGTCGAATTCACCAGTTTTTCGACCGTTAACACCGCCATCTCCAAATATTGATTAAGCACAGAAACATTTAGCGGTTTTTCTTCCAGCTGTACTTTGACATTGCGAATACTTTCATTGGCATCCTCAAAAAGGTATTTATAATCTTCCGGCAATCCGGGAACATTGCTTTTCTGTACAAGCCGAACCGTTTCTGCCACTTTCTTCGTTAGCTCTTTTACTTGTTCTCTAGCGGCAAACTCATCCTTGCGAAGTGCCTGTAATTTTTGCGAGAAAGTTTGCTGTTCTTCAACAAGCAAATCTAATTGTTCCTTAATTTCACTTAGCTCATCACTCATTACAGATTGAGCCGTTTCATTTTGCTTTAATTTCTCTAATAGAATCTCATAGCGTTTATAAACAGCAGCGAGTTCCTTTTCCAAATTCGTTTGAATTTCCAAATCTTTTTCCGGTACTTGGTAACTTGCTTGCACTTGGAGGATTTCACCCGCAAGATTTTTACTTTCCGCTTCGGCTGAGGCCAACAGATCGCTGGTAATCTCCTTATTTTTTAACAGCGAGTGCTTGGCATAAACCTCTTTTTCCAACAGATCTAACAGAATATCAATGCGCTCTTTTACCTCTTTTGTACCCTCTACAGCTTTTTCCATTTCCATGTTTTCAATGAAGGCGATATTTTCAGCCAGCTTCTCCTGTAAACGATTTGTTTCAGTTTCCACGTTAATATGTTCCAAGTAATAGTCAGCTTCCGTCATCTCCCGATAGCCGTCTAGAACCTCCGTTAGTTGATTGGGGAGCAGCGATTGATTTTCAATCAGCAATTGTGGGATTAAATCCATATTATTCTTTATCGTGTCAAGCTTACTATGAATTGAGAGAACCACTTCACGCGCTTCCAAATAGTCACCATGTTCTGTTTTTTCATCAAAATCATGGAACTTTTGGGAAATCTCATCAAGTCCGGCTTCCAGCTGCTTTTCGGCTTTGCCAAAATTATGACGATGTGCCAGCAACATCTTCTTTGTTTCCCGATATTGTTCCTTTAATTGTTCAATTTCTTGCCGGTTTTTTTCTTCACTGCCAACCAGTTCATTGAGTTCAGCTAAAATATTATTTATTTGGTTTTCAGCCTCCTGCAGTTGTTCTGCAAGCTGCTGCTGCAATTCTTTAGCTTTCTTGAAACGGTAATGATCTATGTATTCTTCCGCATCAAACAGCATCTCCTCAAAACTTGGAAGCTTTACAGTAATCACTTCATCCCACTGATTCCGCCAACGCTCAAAAAGCTCCTCTGTCTGTCCCGTCATATTCAGCTGTTTTACTTTTGACATTTCTTCTGTTACCGGACGGTTAAACAGATCAATCTTCCAAGCCTCTAAACGGTCCATTTCTTTAAAGTATTTTTTCTTTATGAAATATCCTGATACAAATAATGCAAGTAAGAGGATGAACGGTCCAATGATATAAATCACTTGTAAGCCTCCTATTCCAAACAACAATGATTCCATTTTAGCACGTACAATTTATCTTAAAAAAATTCTTTCATGTTTATTCGATGCCTTTATGATACCATGTAAACGACAGTTTTTGACTATTATTTTCAATTTTTTTGTAAAAAAAAATAGCGGTTATCGCTATTTTACTATCGCACCTTTTTTAAGCGGAAGGTCGGTACATAAGGTTCGATCAATCCATAAATGGATATCTTTCAAATATTTTTGCACGAAGAAATTTTCATTTGGAAAAATATATAATACTTCCCGCAGATAAATGGCGTTGGTAAATGGCATCATTAATAAGGCCTTGAGCTGAATGATTAAATACGGAATGGAATGCGGCCGAAACTCGTTCCATTCAAATCCTCTTTCAAATATCTGTTGAAAATAATATTTCTCTTTCAAAGAGTATGTAGCCATGACTTCACGGGAAACTTGCGTATTCACTGACATTTCCCGATAAACAAAGCTGGCCAGCTGAATGTTTTCAAATTGAAATTGCAATAATTCTGTAACCATTTGCTTTAGGCATGTTCTGGCACCCTTATCAATTGAATGAAACACCTCATCCATGATTCGAATATATTGCTCAAAAAAGTGGGTAATACAATATTCCAACAGTCCCGCTTTGTTATCAAAATAGTAGGCAATGGTCGCTGTATTAACTTTTGCCAGCTTGGCAATATCCCTTATTGACGTTCCTGAATACCCTTTTGAATTAAATAATATAATTGCCGCTCTGATAATCTCATCCTTAGCATTTTTCTTCATTGATTCCCCCCCTTGAAACATCATAAATCCCCTTATTATAAGGATTCTTGTTGTCACCGTTGTTTCCTTCTCAAAAATGTCGACAAAGTCTGCTCAAATTCTTCGATTTCTGCTAAAATAATGAATAATACGCAACAGAAATAGGTGAAATGACATGTTTAACGTCGAAAAATACACGGGAAGCCGTGAAGAAAATTATCAAATGGTTAAAAAGCAATTACATGCATTAATCCATGATGAAAAAAATCAAATAGCCAACTTAAGCAATGCAGCGGCCTTATTAAATCAATTTCTTGACCGGATTAACTGGGTTGGTTTTTATTTAATGGATACAAATAACGAGCTTGTCTTAGGGCCGTTTCAAGGTCTGCCCGCCTGCGTCCGAATCCCTGTCGGCAAAGGGGTATGCGGTACCGCCGCATTAAAAAAAGAAACGGTCCGGATCGCCGATGTCAGCCAATTCCCCGGTCACATTGCCTGTGATTCCACCTCTCAATCGGAAATCGTCATACCGCTTTTAAAAGGGGAACATTTAATTGGCGTTTTAGACATTGATTCACCAGAATTGAACCGCTTCGATGAACTTGACCAAGAAAAGCTTGAGGAATTTGTTTCAGTATTAATTAAATTCATTTAAGAAAAGCGTAAGCGCCTTCGATCAGCCAATGCTGACGAAGCTTTCCTTGTGGAGCTGGACATCTTGTAAAAAAAGAGGCTATTTCAAGCGGTGTCAGGCACCAAAAAAGTGCCTGATACCATTGCTAGCTTGCCTCATGATGATCTGTTTGGGCAACTACTCTGTTCTTCCCGGTTGTTTTCGCCACATATAACGCTTCATCCGCCCGTTTAAACAAGGATTGATAGGAATGAGCCAAATCTTTATACCAATACGAAACACCGCATGAGACCGTGACTCTAGGGTTTGAATTTTCCTCCACCTTCTTAATTAATCTTTTCGCTATCGCTGTCCCATTATCCAATGAAACCATTGGCAGATAGATGGCTAACTCTTCACCGCCCCAGCGTGCTCCAATATCTTTTTCGCGAATATTTGCTTTAATTACATTAGCCACTTGAACGAGAATCTCATCGCCCACTTGATGTCCGTAGGTATCATTGATTTTTTTAAAATTATCAATATCAATCAAGATGAACGTACCTTGCTTATCCTTTTTCATCGAATGAAGAATCTTTTCATCTAAATATTTGCGCGAATGCAGCTTTGTCAAATAATCCGTGATGACTAATTTATTCAATTCCTCCCGCAGCTTATGATTCATTAAGGCCAACGAAGAATGTTGAATTAATGTCTGCAATAATTTATATGTGTCAAATGTAAAGAAGTATGGCTTATGATGCATGACAATGGAAAAGCCCTTTAAGCTCTGACCTTGGTACACGGGAACAGCCATAATGGAGTGAAATTCTTCTCCAACCTCCATTTCACTCCTAAAATCAGCAAAGTAAAGAGAGTCTTTTTCTTGCAGAATTTTCTCCTTAAAATATTGGATATAGACTTGTCCCAGCTTTGAATAAAAATATGGAGTTGAACCAGGCAGCAATTTCACTTTCAACTGGTCATCCGTCAGCACAAAAAAGCCGACCTCTTCTGCTTGAAAAGCGGACTGAATTTGTTGAGAAATATTGCTCATTGCCTCCTCAAGCTTAAGATTGGAATTAAACTGTTTGGTAGCTTCATTTAACAGCTTTAAATTGCATACCAGCTGCTCCGACTGCTGATACAGCTTTGCATTTTCAATGGCATGCCCGACACTGCCAGCCAGTAGGGTAATAAATTCAATTTCTGATTCTGGAAAATCAACCGAATCACGGGCAATCATTTGCAATACCCCATAAACTCCTTGAATCCCCTTTAAAGGTGCATAAATAATCGCGTTTCTATCTGTGATTGATTGTTCAAATTGAACTTCCCCCAAGGCATAGGCTTTCGCGGCAGCAACATTTTCACTATCGTATTCCAATTCCTTGATAGGATAATTTTCACGGCTATGGGTATCAAATGAAAGAAATAGGCAATAGGAATAATCAGAATAATTCTCATGCAAAATAACAAATAGTTCCTCTAATAAGGTCTCCATATCCATACATGAATGCAGCTTTTCACTAATTAGGAATAGATTTTTATATTTTTCAGCTTGCGCTCGCAGATCTCTTTCTAGATAATTCATTTTATCTCCACCTAATATTCAGATATAGCATAAAATTCCAAATATATACATTATAACCTGATATCAGGAAATTTCGTAGTCCTTTTGAAATATTTTCACGAAAAAGTTCATTTAAATTTTTTCAATCCATGAATATACTGTTTTAGCTAAATTGATATTGACTTTCATCATATAAAAATTATATAATAGCATTTGTGTAAAATATTGCAGCCTATAAGAACAACTTTAATTGTTTCATTTTGTTCCTCGTAAGAAAAGCGGAAGCTAGACAGTTTTCAAAGATCTTACGATGGTGCATCGTGTAACCCTCTGCTGCTGGGGCGATGGTGCATGAAAACAAAATGACTGTTAAAAGTGTGTCTTAACGGTTTTTATTTTACCCAAATAAAAACACGAAGGAGGAGTCATCTTATGGCTCGTTATACCGGCCCAAGCTGGAAATTATCCCGCCGTCTTGGTATTTCTCTCAGCGGTACTGGGAAAGAATTAGAAAAGCGTCCCTACGCTCCAGGACAACATGGTCCAAACCAACGCAAAAAGCTTTCTGAATATGGATTGCAATTACAAGAAAAGCAAAAGCTTCGTCATATGTACGGAGTAAATGAGCGTCAATTCCATAACTTATTTGTAAAAGCAGGTAAAATGAGCGGCGTTCACGGCGAAAACTTCATGATCTTGCTTGAGTCTCGCCTTGATAACTTAGTCTACCGTTTAGGTCTTGCCCGCACTCGTCGTGCAGCACGTCAATTAGTTAACCACGGGCACATTTTGGTTGATGGTTCTCGCGTAGATATTCCATCATACCGCGTAACTCCTGGTCAAACGATCAGCGTCCGTGAAAAATCACGTAATCTTGAAGTGATTAAAGAAGCAATCGAAGCAACTAACTTTGTACCTGATTATTTAACTTTTGATGCAGACAAATTAGAAGGTACTTTCACTCGCTTGCCAGAGCGTTCTGAATTACCAGCTGAAATCAACGAAACATTCATCGTTGAGTTCTACTCACGTTAATTTTCGCAAAAGAAATTCCCTGCCATTTTGGTTAGGGAATTTTTTTCTGTTATTTCAGCACGCAAAAAAGCACACATCAAGTGTGCTTTTGCTACAACCTTTTCACTGTTCAGCGATTAAACTGATTTCTTAGTGGTTATCTTTTCCAGCCGGCTTGTCTTTAGGGTTTCCTGTTGACTTTTCTCCCGGTTTACCTGTTACCGGCTGATCTTTGGGCTTTTCGCCCGTTCCAATTTCAACTAGATTCGATGGTGCCGATTCATTCCCTGCAATATCGACTGCCGTCACATAATAGGCCCCGTTTCCGGCGGTAAATGATCGCTTCGAGCCATTTACAATACTGCCCACTTTTGCCCCCCCGCGGTAAATCCGATAGCCGACGACATCTTTGTCAGAAGCTTGCGACCAGCTTAATGTATTTCCGCTTGCTTTTAAACTAACAGGATTGGGTTTTTTTCCGTTATCCGCCAACCTGGCTGTCGAGACAAGTACCTTTCCCCAGCGATCCCGTTGGGGAATGAGCTGACTGTAATTATGAAAATTAGGCCCGACCATTCGCCGGATAAAATCAGGGTTTAAAATTAAGCCAACCTGGGCAAACTCCTTTGGTGTGGAAGGCAAGGCTAAATACTTCTTGTCTCCAATTGTGACATATTGACCTTCAATTAAACTGTCATCCACTTTTGTAGGAACATTATTAACTTTAAAATAATCACTTTCAACGAGTCCAGCTTTTGCACAGGCTGCAGAAGGAAGCAGCCCTGAAACGGCACAGTAGGAACGTCTGACAATTCCGCCCGGCATCTTAAAAGATTGTTTTGGGGCAACCAAATCGGGTCTGATTTTATAAGCGGCATTCATTAATTGAGCCCAGAGAGTATTCGTTCGCTGGCTGTAGGACATCCCATAAGTCTGGAGTGATTTAGGCTTGTCATAACCCCTCCAAAGCCCAAAGGTGACATTAGGATTGGTTGCGACAAACCAGGAGTCGATATACTGATTCCCAGTTCCTGTTTTCCCGGCCCAGTCGGCATTAAAGATTAACTTGCTCCTGAGCCCCGCCGCGGTCCCCATTTTGATCACGTCCCGCATCATATCTAGAGTAAGATAGGCCGTTTGCGGTGTGAAAACCTTCACCGGCTTCGCTTTATGCTGGTAAATTACCTTGCCATTTTTATCAACGATTTTGTCAATCAGATAGGCATCAATAAATTGTCCACCATTGGCAAATGTGCTAAAGGCGTTTGTATTTTCTTCAATCGTAACACCGTTCGTCAACGAACCGATACTGGCAGCAAGATTTGTATAGTCTGCTTTGGTAAGCGAAGTGAAACCCATTTTTTCAAGATACTTGGCTGGACGTTGGTTGACGATTTCCTTATACAGTTTCACAGCCGGAACATTGTAGGATTTTGCCAGTGCGTAACGGGCTGAAACCAAACCGCTGTAGCGGTAATCGTAGTTGTGCGGCCATGGACTGCTGCTTGCAGGATTAAGGCTTAAGGCGACATCAGGAAGAGGAGTCCCCGGTGAGGCCTTCCCTAGTTCAATTGCCGGAGCGTATATAAGCAGCGGTTTCATGGTTGATCCGTTTTGCCTGATGGCATTTGTCGCATGGTTCAACTGGTGCTCGCTATCATACTTTCTTCCGCCAACAAAACTGATGATTTTTCCGGTTTTATTTTCAATCAACATGGCACCAACCTGGACAGGCTCCATCACTGTTTTCCATTCCCCTGTATCCGGGTCTTTTATTTTATCCGGTTTATTCGGTCCATACCATTGGTATCGGTCCTTTACTTTTTGCATTGCATCGTAAATTTTTTTATCAATAGTCGTATAAATTTTATACCCATTCTGTCGCAAATCATGGGCTGCTAACGTTTTATATTTATAGTAAAGCGAATCATCCTTTTTTAAATCCTTTTCCGAATAACCGTCCTTTTGTGCCAGCACTGTCATTAAAACCTCTTTGGCCCGGTTTTCAATTTCAAAGGTCAGCCAAGGATATTTTTCAATCGGATTGGCAGCACGTGGGATAAAGTCTTTTGTAATGTCATAGGCAGATGCTTCTTTATATTGCTTTTCACTAATATAACCGCCGTCATACATTCTCTTTAATACTGTTTTCATCCGGGAAAGACCTGGTTCCAGGTGCTTTTTAACAGTTCCTTCATTTGTAAACGGAGTATAGCCAAACGGACTTTGCGGCAAGCCGGCAATAAAGGCAGCCTGTGCTAATGTTAATTCACTTGCCCTTTTCCCAAAAATCCCCTTCGCTGCTGCTTGAACCCCGGCAATGTTTTTACCGGAAGAGTTTCTTCCAAAGGTAGAAACATTCAGGTAAGCCTCCAGTATTTCCTTCTTACTAAAAAATTTCTCTAGCCGGAGTGCCAGTAAAATCTCATTGGCTTTCCTTTGAAATGAAACTTCGTTCGTCAGAATTTGGTTTTTAATTAATTGCTGGGTTAATGTACTACCTCCTGATTGGACTGAGGAGTTTGTAACTTCTTGAAACAGAGCACGCAGAACAGCCTTTGGTACAACACCGTGATGTTGATAAAAATATTCGTCCTCAGTGGCCACGATGGCCTTTATCAAATAATCAGACACTTGATCAAGGCTAACTTCCTCACGTTCAAGATCAGTTCTTAGCTTTCCAAGATAGACATTATGATCAAAATATAATTCCGATGTTTCTGTGTAATTATAAATATCTTTTTTCATGCTCTCATAAGAACGGACAGGCTCATCCTTCACGAGTGATGCAAAGTAACCGGCACCAACACCTGCTGCAAACGCCCCCCCTAAAATGACAACTGTCATCGTTAGAAGGAATAAATTCCATACGACTGCATAGGTAATCCGAGCGCCCTTTACCGTTTTTCCATGGGTTAATAAGGTAAAGATGGACTTTATTTTGTTGATCCATTTTTGCCATTTTTCCTTCATTAATTCCATCACCTCATCTAAAATTACCTTCAATTATATCATATCGATAAGCGGAAGATTGACATGATTCATCATTTTTCTGAAATTTCCCTATCTAATTTGACAATGAAAAAGGATTATGATAAAAAAGACTATAAGTTATTTTTATTAAAGGCTGTGAAGGGAAACAATCGTAGTTCTTCTATCCCTGTATCAAGAGAGACAGCGGTCGGTGCAAGCTGTCACAAATAGAAGAATGAATTACATCCTCGAGCTTTCTCCGTGAAACAATTCAAGTAGCGGAGGACGGATAAAACCGTTATTTTTTTCGAGTTGGAGGATTATGATCCTCAAGCTGGGTGGTACCGCGATTTCTTTCGTCCCTGCATTTTATGCAGGGACTTATTTTTTTATCTGGAGGTAGTTATTGGTGAACTTACTGGAAGATTTACAATGGCGGGGAATTATTTATCAGCAAACGGATGAAGAAGGCCTGAAAGAACTGTTAAATAGGGAAAAAATATCGCTTTACTGCGGAACAGACCCGACTGCTGACAGTCTTCATATCGGTCATTTAGTGCCATTTTTAACATTAAGAAGATTTCAGGAGCATGGCCACCGGCCAATCGTTTTAGTCGGCGGGGCAACTGGCCTAATTGGTGACCCAAGCGGAAAAAAAGAAGAGCGAAAACTGCAAACATTAGAGGCGGTGGAGAAAAACGCTGCGGGAATTAAAAAACAGCTCGAGGCTATTTTTGATTTTGAGGGAGAAAATGGCGCCATCATGGTAAATAACTACGATTGGACCAAATCCATGAGTGTTGTTACCTTCCTTCGTGATATCGGAAAATATATTGGGGTTAATTACTTGCTGGCCAAAGATACGATTGCCAACCGCCTTGAAACAGGAATTTCCTTTACTGAATTTACTTATACAATCCTGCAAGCAATGGATTTCAATCATTTATATGATCACTATCATTGTAAATTGCAGATTGGCGGCAGTGACCAGTGGGGAAATATTACCACCGGCTTAGAGCTCATCCGGAAAATGCATTCGGATGAAGCGAAAGCATATGGAATGACGATCCCACTTGTGACAAAGGCAGATGGCACCAAGTTTGGCAAATCTGAAGGTGGCGCTATTTGGCTGGATCCGGAAAAAACGACACCATATGAGTTTTATCAATTCTGGATTAACACTGCTGATGCCGACGTGGTGAAATTTTTGAAGTATTTCACCTTCCTTTCTCATGACGAAATTGAACAATTGGCCAAAAGCGTCGAAGAAGAACCACATCTGCGCAAAGCGCAAAAGGCGTTAGCGGAAGAAATGACCCGTTTGATTCACGGCGAGGACGCATTGCAGCAAGCAATTAAAATTTCTCAGGCGCTTTTCAGCGGCGATGTAAAAAATTTATCGGCTAATGAAATCAAGCAGGGTTTTAAGGACGTTCCAACATACGAAGCAGCCGGAGAGGAAAATTTAGTTGACCTGTTAGTGGCTGCCAAAATTTCTCCGTCGAAACGTCAAGCACGTGAAGACATCTCGAATGGGGCTGTTTCTGTGAATGGGGAAAAAATTACCGACACCGCCTATGTTCTCCAAGAAGCAGATCGGATTGAAGGACAGTTTATTATCATTAGAAGAGGGAAAAAGAAGTATACATTAATTAAATATTAATAGCTCATTCTTTTACGATTTTTTAATTCGCTAATATAATGCACTAAATCGCTAATAAAAGGTCCAGATTCGCTAATAAAACGTTCAAATGCGCCAATAAATCGGTAGAACTTTATGAAATAGTGCGTTATAAAAAGACAGCACATCAAGCGGTGATGTGCTGTCTTTGTTTCATCTTAGTCTTCCATTGTTGAAAGGTCACCGGTTGGTAAATCCAACTCCCATGCCTTTAGGACACGTCTCATGATTTTACCGCTGCGCGTCTTTGGCAGTTTGTCACGGAAGTCTATTTCCCTTGGAGCTGCGTGGGCAGCAAGTCCTTTTTTAACAAATTGACGAATATCCTCTTTCAATTCTTCGGAAGGCTCATAACCATCTCTAAGAGCAACAAAAGCTTTAATAATCTCACCACGGACGGGATCCGGCTTTCCGATTACTCCAGCCTCAGCGACCGCTGGATGCTCAACCAGCTTGCTTTCAACTTCAAATGGCCCGACGCGTTCACCGGATGTCATGATGACATCGTCGACCCGGCCTTGGAACCAGAAATATCCATCCTCGTCCATATAGGCTGAATCCCCCGAAACATACCAGTCGCCATTTGGCATGAAATATGATTCATACTTCTCTTTGTTATTCCAAATCGTATACATCATCGACGGCCAGCCTTTTTTGATCGCCAAATTGCCCATCCGGTACGGCGGCAGCTCATTGCCTTGATCATCAACAATTGCCGCAACAACCCCGGGAATCGGTTTCCCCATTGAACCCGGTTTAATCGGCATACAAGGGTAGTTGCTGATCAATTGCCCGCCAGTCTCCGTCATCCACCAGTTGTCATGAATTCGTTTATTAAATACCTTTACACCCCATTTTACAACCTCAGGGTTTAACGGCTCGCCAACACTTAAAATGTGACGCAGGCTGCTTAAATCATATTTTTTAACAAGTTCATCCCCCGCTCCCATTAACATTCTGAATGCGGTTGGGGCACTATACCAAACGGTAACACCAAAGTCTTCAATCATCTTATACCAGGAATCCGGGCTGAAGCGGCCGCCAATAATGACGTTAGAGGTTCCGGTTAACCATGGACCGAACATTCCGTAAGAAGTTCCGGTTACCCAGCCCGGGTCAGCTGTGCACCAGTATACGTCCTCTTCTTTTAAATCAAGTACCCATTTTGCTGTTTGATAATGCTGAATCATCGCATTATGTACATGCAGCACGCCTTTCGGTTTTCCAGTGGAACCAGAAGTATAGTGAAGGATCAGACCATCATTGCGCTCAACCCATTCAATCTGAAGTTCCTTAGAAGCCTCGGCAAATTTGTCTAAAAAGTCAACAAAGATCCCCTCTTCCTTCACATTTTGACCAACAAGGAAAATATGCTTCAATTCCGGCAAGTCTTGTACAGGAACTCGATCGAGTAACTCCGGAGTTGTGACTAAAACTTTTGCTCCACTGTCTTGCAGGCGGTCCCTGACCGCACCCTCCATGAAAGCTTCGAACAATGGACCAACAATGGCACCAAGCTTAATAATCCCCAGCGCAACAAAGTAAAGTTCTGGTGAACGCGGCATAAAAATAAATACCCGGTCGCCCTTCTCAACATCACCATACTTCTTTAGTACATTTCCCGCTTTGTTTGAAAGCTCTTTCATTTCTTTAAAAGTATACTTTTCATTTCTAGATCCGTCACGATAGTAGAGAGCAATCTTGTTTTTCCGGAAGGTCTCAACGTGGCGGTCGATGGCCTCATAAGCCATATTGACAAGCCCTGTCTCACTCCAGGAAAATTCCTTTTCTGTTTCTTTCCAGTTGAATTTTTCATACATTTCCTCATAATTGCGTAAATTATATTCCCCCTGTACAACTGGTAACGCTTCCACTCTCACAAAATCTCCCCCTTTTTAAAGTTGATAATGTTATTATATTACCAAAGGCGACAATTCACAATTTTAAAAAAATATTTTTTTAAAATTTTTTCCGAAATTTGTAACAATTAAGATAAAGATTCCAAAAATTTTTGTGAAGTAACTTTTCCGTCATGAAAATTATGTATAATATATTTGTGATATTATTGATTTCTAGGGGTGACTTAATGGAACATAAAAAAACTTACAATGCCAAGGAGTTAAAGACTCCTAATGGCACGCTAATTATTGAGGGTCCTATTTCCTCAGTCCAGCTGAAAGCGTTAGATTTTCATAAAGATTTAATTGCCTTTCGCCCCCCAGAACAGCAGCACAAGGCTCTAATCGGAATTGCTGATTTGCCAGAAGGCCGAATCATTATTGCAAGACATCGAAATACCATTGTTGGCTATGTTACATTCCTCTATCCCGACCCGATGGAACGCTGGTCAGAGGGAAAGATCGAAAATCTAATTGAATTGGGTGCGATTGAAGTAATCCCGGAATTTAGAGGCTGTGCAGTTGGCAAAAACCTTTTAAAAGTGTCAATGATGGATGACGCAATGGAAGATTATATTATCATTACAACAGAATACTATTGGCATTGGGATTTAAAAGGAACGAAATTAAATGTATGGGAATATCGAAAGGTTATGGAAAAAATGATGAATGCCGGTGGGTTAGAGTGGTATGCCACAGACGATCCGGAAATTTGTTCCCATCCTGCTAACTGCTTAATGGCGAGAATTGGAAAACGGGTTGATATTGAAAGCATTCAAAGGTTTGACAGATTACGCTTTATGAATCGACTTATGTATTAAACTCCCAGTTTTTATCTGAATTTTAGAATTGAGGGGATAGCAATGATTGTAGAAGAAATCATGAATCGAGATGTTGTTACGCTGCATCCTACGAATACAATTGAGGATGCTATTCAGGCAATGGAAACTAATAATATCCGCCATATCCCGATTATTAATGGTGAAAATAATTTAGTTGGTCTAGTTACTATTTCCCGATTAAAAGAAGTAACTCCTTCAACATTCCGGACAACTGAAAATCCGGATGATTTAAAAAAGCCACTTGAACTGATTATGGAACGAAACATCATTACCGGTCATCCGCTTGACTTTGTTGAAGAGATAGCAGCGGTATTTTATGAACACAAAATTAGCGCGATTCCGATTATTAATGACCATAAACTGGTTGGAATTATTACGGAAACGGATATCTTAAGAACAATGGTCGAACTGACAGGTGCCCATCAGCCAGGATCGCAAATTGAGATAAGGGTTCCCAATATCTCCGGTGTCCTCTCCGATATTGCCGGAATTATCTGTAAACGACATGCCAATATTCTTAGCGTACTGGTTTACCCGGATAAACAGGATGATCAATATAAAATACTGGTCTTTAGGGTTCAATTAATGAATCCCACTGGACTCATTCAAGATCTCAGAAAAGCTGGCCATCACGTTTTATGGCCTAATCTTCCGGGGATTTCACTATGACAGATGCATGCAAATTTATCTTTTCCGAAGAACTGCTAAATTACAAATTTAACAATCATCATCCTTTTAATCAATTCCGGCTTAAATTAACAATGGATTTATTACAAAAGATCAATGCATTGGACCCAAAATGTATGGTTCCACCGAGAATGGCCACAGAAGAAGAATTACAGCTTGTTCATGATCCTGGTTTTATTGAAGCAGTGAAAAAAGCAGGCCACGGCCAGCTCCCGAACGAAATTGCCGAAAACTACGGCTTGGGTACAGAGGATACTCCGATTTTTCCCAACATGCATGAAGCCAGTTCATTATTGGTTGGCGGCACACTGACTGCTGTTGATGAAGTCATGTCAGGCCGGGCGTTGCATGCCCTTCACCTTGGCGGTGGATTACATCATGGTTTTCGGGGCAAAGCATCGGGTTTTTGTGTCTATAATGACAGCTCCGTAGCCATTAAATATTTGCTGGAAAAATATAATGCCCGCGTTCTTTATGTAGATACGGATGCACATCACGGTGATGGCGTTCAATGGTCGTTTTATGATGAACCAAGAGTATGTACTCTCTCAATACATGAAACTGGCCGTTATTTATTCCCGGGTACAGGCAATGTCAATGAAAGAGGGCAAGGGGCAGGCTATGGTTATTCCTTCAACATCCCCGTTGATGCCTTTACTGAAGATGAATCATGGCTTCATGTCTATACACAAGCATTTAGAGAGATAACGGAATTTTTTAAACCCGATGTCATTTTAACTCAAAACGGGGCAGATGCTCACTATTATGATCCATTAACACATTTATCAACAACAATGAGAAGCTATCGGGAAATCCCCAAGCTGGCCCATGAACTTGCTCATCAATATTGTGGCGGCCGATGGATTGCGGTGGGCGGCGGCGGCTATGATATTTGGCGTGTGGTGCCTAGAGCATGGGCACTGATTTGGCTGGAAATGACGGAAAACTCGAAATTTTCGGGTCCCCTGCCTGCTGAATGGGTTGATTACTGGCAGGCTAAAGCCCCACTCGAATTGCCAAGAGAATGGGATGACCCGGAAAATCTATACCCTCCCATCCCTAGAAAATCCGAAATAACGGAAAAGAATTTAAATACGCTTGAAAAAGCGCTATACCCGATTAGAAATCAAAGGAAAAGCGAAACCGTGTAATGGCAAAAGCCGACCAAGATGGCCGGCTTTTTTGGCCGATAGGAAAGTGTGAAAACTTTCCTATTAGGCATAAGTTCAACTACGCCTCTGTCTTCGCCCTTAGGGCTCGCCAGTCGGCGAGTTTTCTTTATTCTTCTTATTGATTTCTTGTTGATTGTCGGTGTTCAATCCGATGTGGCAGTACCACAATTTGGTCCTCCACTTTTTCCTTATTCATTAATTTAGTTAAAAGGCGCATGGCCACCGCACCAATATCATATAACGGCTGAACAATCGTTGTAAGCTGCGGACGAACCATCAGTGACAGTCTTGTATTGTCGGATGTAATCACTTCAAAATCTTCTGGAATGTGGTAGCCTTTGTCTTCTGCCCCATGAACAACCCCAAGAGCCATTTCATCCGCCCCGACAAAAATGGCAGTAGGCTTTTCCGATAGTTCTAACATTTTATCAAAAGCTTCTAATCCAGAATCGTACGTATAATCTCCTTCGATAATAAGCTCTTCGTTAAACGGAAGTTTTGCTTCCTCTAAGGCTCGTTTATAACCGTTTAGCTTCTTGACAGTAATGTCAGGTTCATAGAACGGCCCACTGACAAAGGCAATCCGTTTATGGCCTCTGGCAATAAACTCATTAATCGAATCATAAGCAGCCTGTTCGTAATCAATGTTAACGGATGGAATCTTTTCGCTAGCTTCAATGGATCCCGCAAGAACGATTGGGACTTGTGATTTTTCAAACTCCTCAACATGTTCCTCGGTAACTTTGCCGCTCATGAAGACAATGCCATCTACCTGCTTTCCAAGCATTGTATGAATTAAATGTAATTCCTTATCTTTATTTTGGTCAGAGTTACTAAGGATAATATTGTATTTATACATCGTGGCAATATCCTCAATACCGCGGGCCAGCTCCGCGAAAAAGATATTCGATATATCAGGGATAATAACACCAACCGTCGTTGTTTTTTTGCTTGCGAGCCCTCTGGCAACTGCATTCGGTACATAGCCAAGCCGCTCGATGACTTCTAATACTTTCTTCCGGGTAACCGGTTTTACATTTGGATTGCCGTTCACTACACGTGAAACGGTAGCCATGGAAACATTTGCTTCACGGGCAACATCATAAATGGTAATATTATTCACTCATAACACTCTCCTAAAAACGAACATCGTTCTCTTTATTTTACATCACGTCGTGAAAATCTAGTCATTAAATCCAGTCTCACAAGATAGGATCCGAAACAAACCATTGATCCGCTTCCAACCCTTTTGTGATAAAGTAAACAATCTAAATTATGTATTAATGATACGACAAGAAAATAAAAGCCGCAATTGGCTAGGCGATATTTTTTTATTTTCTTAAAAAATGAACCTTCTGCTAAAACAGCAGAAGGCCATTCACCCTCAGATGATTAAAGGTGAACAAATTTTGAAGCAATCAGCTCATTATAGAATTGATCAAACTGTTCCAAATTCATTTGCTGCTGGGCATCGGACAGGGCAACAGCCGGATCTGGATGAACTTCCGCCATAACGCCGTCTGCTCCAATAGCAATCGCTGCTTTCGCACATGGAAGCAACAGATCTCGTCTGCCAGTTGAATGGGTAACATCGACCATGACAGGTAAATGCGTTTCTTGTTTTAAAATTGGCACGGCAGAAATATCAAGCGTATTTCTTGTTGCCCGTTCGTATGTTCTGATGCCGCGCTCGCAAAGAATGATTTGTCCATTTCCTTGGGCCATTATATATTCAGCTGCATTAATAAATTCCTCAATGGTTGCGGCTAGTCCTCTTTTTAACAGAACCGGCTTATTGACAGCCCCTGCGGCTTTTAACAGTTCAAAGTTTTGCATGTTTCGGGCGCCAATTTGAATGACATCCAAATATTCAGCCGCCATTTCAATATCAGCAGGATTGACAATCTCGCTAATCACGGCCATATCAAACTCTGTAGCCACCCTTTTTAAGATTTTGAGGCCCTCAACCCCAAGGCCTTGAAAATCATATGGAGAGGTTCTTGGCTTGTAGGCACCGCCGCGCAATAGCTTTAAGCCTTTTTCCTTCATTGCTTTGGCCACAGTGGCAACTTGCTCATAGGATTCGACGGCACACGGGCCAAAAACAAAATGCTGTTTGCCATCACCGATATATTCCCCTTTTAAATTGATAACGGTGTCTTCCGGCTTTTTCTTTCTGGACACAAGCAACGCTTTCTTGTGATCATCCTTTTGCAAATCCAAGCCTGCTTTAAAAATCTCCTTAAAGAGATGATCAATCGTAGCATTATCAAATGGTCCATCATTATTTTGCTTAATCTTGTCAAGCATCATTCTTTCGCGGACCGGATCAAAGCGAAAAACTCCTTGGCTCCCTTTTACATGTCCTATCTCTTGAACGAGCTGGGCCCTTTCATTGATTAACCTCAACAACTCCAAGTTTACTTCATCCACACGCTCTCTCAACCGCTCTAATTCATTATTGCCCATCTTTCGTCCCCATCCTTTCCTTCGTTTAACAATAGTCAAATCTATCGAGATATCGATTATGGTTTACCGGATTCATAAGTATTTTAAAAATTTTGTAACAATTTTATTAGGGTTTATTATAACGGAAAGTAATGTCTTTGTCATCTCTTTTTTCTTTATTTCTTAAACGCTTTTAAGCGTTAAAGTAGATATTTATGGTATAAAATTATTGTATCGCAAAACCCTTTATGTTGTGACATTTTTTATTCATTTTCTTGCCAGGCCATTGTTAAAGAACGATTGGTAATTTTCCAGTGAGAGGCATTCCAAACAGCTTTCCCATCTGAAAAAAGAATCGCCTGCGGTGATTCATGCTTAATATCAAACCTCTCTGCTATTTCATTTGACAATGGGCGGGAATCTTGAACAGCCAAATAATAAGCAGGAATCTCTTGATGGTCTGCCGTAAATTTCTCATATTCCTTGTACGCAGCCTGACTGATTGGACAGGTAAGGCTGTGCTTAAAAAAATAAAAACGCGAATCCTCTTTGATGATCTCGTTAAATTGTTCGATCGTATCAACTTTTTTTAGCATGATTGGTATCCCTCCAAAAATAAACGGTGAAGTCATTTTATCACTTCACCGTGTGGTTAACAATTAAACTGGCCTTACCTTTTACAATTATAGTTTGATTCGCCGTTCTTCCTCGTCAAAGGCCATTTGAGCTTCTTTTAATTTCCTTTCTATCTCTCCGTCATTCACTGCCCCTTTATCATCCTGTTTTTTACTCGAGGTGCCAATCGGAATATAGATAGTTTCAGATTCATTCTCAGCTGCTTCATCGCTTACTGCTTTTCCCGTAACTCTATTCATAATCTCTGTAGATTGACGGGTTAAACCTTGTGAAAAATTGGAGGTTTTATTTCTCACTGTTTCACCCAATTCCACCGATTTTGTGACAATCGTCCCAGTGTTACTGCTAATGGAATGGCGCAGCTCTTTTCCGGATTTAGGAGCAAGGAGAAGGGCTGCTGCTGCCCCGGCAAGACCTCCAATCAGGGCGCCCAGAAAAAAGCTTTTACCCGCTGAATCTCCGGTGCGATTTTGGTTGGTTTCCCGTGAATCATAATCTCGTTTAGACATTTTTTTCAGCTCCTTTTTGTCCTAATAAGAGTGAATTTTCCGCTTATCGGTTTCATAAGCTTCATTTTTTAATTCCTTTCGTTCCTGCCATTTTTCTTTTAATTCCAGGAAGATATGACTCCATTGAATGATTTGTGATACCTTTTCTTTACTTTCCTCTACTTTTTTGTCAACCGTTGTTGTAATATTTTTTAATGTTCCGTTAAAGTTTGAAACGGTTTCACCTACTTCTTTTACCGCATCTACAACACTATTTATGCTTTGGGACTTTTGCTGAATATCATCAGCTAACGCATTTGTTTTTTGTAAAAGCAAGGTAGTTTCCCGTGTTACACCGTCAAGCTGATTCTCTACCCCCTTTAACGTATCAGAAACACTTGATAATGTTTCCTGAAGAGTCTTAAGGGTCTTCGATAAAAAAATGACAAGCACTAAAAACGCAACAGCTATCAAGGCAACGCTTAAGTATAAAATAATTTGCATGGTAAAACCTCCGCCTCAATCTATCATATGTATAGCCTAACTTTTGAGGATCTAAACCTCGCTATCATCTTATACTACTTCCATCTATTTGTCTCGTTTTCCTGCCATTAATTAAAAAAAATACTTATAGATAAAGCGAATTAGCAGATACATAAAATTCCTAAAATAAAGAGGCTGTCCCTAATGGCGGCAAGCACCACTAACTATATCTAACGCTTTACTTTGGTCAGCAGCTAGATATGCCATTGCGGTGCCTGACACCATCTTTTGGGTCAGCCTCTGTTAAACCAATAATTTTTCATACGCTTCTTGGAATTTTTGAATATCCCCAGCACCCATAAACAGGATGACACTATGATCATGCTTTTGTAATACGGCCGTATTATCTTCCGTCAGAATTTCCGCTCCGACAATTTTTGCCTGCAAATCCTTAATCGTTAATTTCCCATGATTTTCTCGAGCAGAGCCAAAAATTTCACACAAATAGGTACGATCCGCCAGCCTTAAAGCCGCAGCAAAATCCTCAAGAAAGGCTTGAGTCCGGGTAAATGTATGTGGCTGAAAAACAGCAATAACTTCTTTTTCCGGATACTTTTGTTTAGCTGCATCAATGGTTGCCTTTATTTCAGTCGGATGATGGGCATAATCATCAATTAATATTTGAGAACCAATTCTTTTTTCCGAAAATCTTCTTTTAACCCCTTGGAAAGTAGTTAATCTTTCCTTTACTGTATCAACACTCATTTCTTCATAATGACACAAGCCAATAACAGCCAGGGCATTTAACACATTATGGGTACCGAAGGTCGGGATCGAAAATGTATCATAAAAGGTATTGCGGATAAACACATCAAAGCTTGTTCCATCCGTGGTCTTCACAATATTTTTGGCTTGATAATCATTTCCTTCATCAAATCCATAAAATAAAACGGGAACTTTTGCCTGAATTTTTTGAAGCTGCTCGTCATCACCGCAGGCAAAGATAGCTTTATTCACCTGCATTGCCATTTCTTGAAATGCGGAAAAGACATCATCAATATTGGCGAAATAATCAGGATGGTCAAAATCAATATTAGTCATGATGGCATAATCAGGGAAATAGGAGAGAAAATGTCGGCGATACTCACATGCTTCAAAAACAAAATACTCAGCATTTTCTTCTCCTTTACCAGTTCCATCGCCAATTAGAAACGATGTCGGCTTCATTCCGGAAATCACATGGGCAAGGAGACCTGTTGTTGAGGTTTTACCGTGAGCCCCTGTAATTGCAATACTTGTAAACCGCTGCAAGAAATCGCCTAAAAAGCGATGGTAGCGGACAATCGGAAGACCGAGTTTCATCGCTTCTTGGATTTCCTCATGGGTGTCGGGAAAAGCATTCCCTGCAATAATGGTCATTCCTGGTTTTATATTTTCCTTTTGAAAAGGAAGGATTTTTATTCCGGATTTTTCAAGGGCATCTTGGGTAAAAAAGTGTTTTTCAAAATCGGAGCCTTGCACTTCAAATTTCATATCGTGTAAAACTTGTGCAAGTGCACTCATTCCTGTTCCCTTTATCCCCACAAAATGGTAAATAGTCATAGATGAACCTCCAACCAACATAATACTGTAAAACAGTATATGACATCAGTCTGTATTTGCTAATCATGCAGCTTTTGTCAACGTAACAATAAAAACCTGCTAAACACATTTTTATATTATAGCACTGTTCATGGATAAAAACTATTTTATTACAAAAAGCAGTCAGCAATCTATTTTTTATTATTTGTCCATTGCTTTAAAGCAATACCATGATCATCAACCATTATCCATTTAAATCTTGAATCATCTCCAAATCGGTTTGGGTGATTAACACTTCACGGGGTTTGCTGCCATTTGCACTTGTGATGTAGCCGTTTTGCTCGAGCATATCCATAAGTCTGGCCGCACGATTATAACCAATTTTAAAGCGGCGCTGCAGGCTTGAGGTGGAGGCAGCCTGCTGATCCACAATAAATTCACAAGCCTCAAAAAACAGCTCATCCTCCCCTTCTGCTAGCTGCGACTTTTTTAACAGTTCTTCTTGCTCAAATAAATATTCCGGCTCCCGCTGTTCTTTGACATGATCCACAACCTGGTCAATTTCGTTATCTGATACAAATGTTCCTTGCAAGCGGACAGGCTTTGAAGAACCATTTTCTAAAAATAACATATCACCGCGTCCTAATAGCTTTTCTGCTCCGCTTATATCAATAATCGTTCGGGAATCAACCTGTGAGGATACGGAAAAAGCAATCCGTGTCGGCACATTGGCTTTAATTAAACCGGTAATGACGTCAACAGACGGTCTTTGTGTGGCAATGATCAGGTGGATGCCGCATGCCCTTGCCTTTTGGGCTATCCGGCAAATCGCTTCTTCGACATCTGCTGGTGACATCATCATAAGGTCGGCGAGTTCATCAATAATGATCACGATATATGGCAGTTTATCAGAATATTGCTTATGCTCCACTGCCAGTTCATTAAACCGGTTAATGTCGCGAACACCAGTATGAGCAAAAAGTTCATAACGCCGCTCCATTTCCTCGACAGCCCATTTTAATGCCGCTGTCGCCGCTTTTACGTCGGTAATGACGGGACTGACAAGATGTGGAATCCGATTATAGGGAGCTAATTCGACCATTTTGGGATCAATCAGCAGCAAGCGTAAATCCTCTGGTGCGGCTTTATAAAGCAGACTGATAATGATCGAGTTGATGCAGACACTTTTTCCCGAACCAGTTGCACCGGCAATCAGTCCGTGAGGCATTTTCTTTAAATCGGTAACAATCGGGTTCCCGGCAATATCAAGTCCTAGGACTACAGTTAATGGTGAGGCTGTTTCGCGAAAAGTACGGCTTTGAATAATCTCGCTAATAAATACTGGTCTTGCTGTTTGATTAGGGACCTCAATCCCGATCGTATGTTTACCGGGAATAGGGGCCTCAATCCGAATATCTCTGGCTGCCAGGCTTAACTTAATATCATCACTCAGGTTGGTGATTTTGTTGACCTTAACACCTGGCTGCGGCTGTACCTCAAATCGGGTTACAGAAGGGCCTTGAGTAACATTAACAACGCTGGCGCCAACATTAAAGTTCTCTAATGTCTGATTGAGAAGCTTCTCTTGCTGCATCATCCACTCGGTATCATTCCCTTTAGCAATCGGCGGTTTTAACAGCTTAACATCAGGGAATTGATAATGGCCTGGCAGATTTATTTCTCCGGCTGGCTCCTTTTCCTCTTCAATCTGTCCAAATGACATAGCTGCCTTTTCCGCCTCTCCAGGCTGGTTGGTATGCTCCTGTTTAGGTGCGATTTTGTTTATTCGTTTATGCATCCCCCATTTTTCCTTATCCTGCTTTAACATTAAAACATTAAAGGGTAAATGCTGTCTTGCTGACCGCGCTGACCTTCTCTTCTCAATATTTTCTTCCTTTAAAAACGGTTCGCTGCTGTTTTCTTGCTGCCGCCCGTTAGCTTCGGCAACTATTTCTTTGTTCGCAGCAGGCAGCTCATATGTATTTTCTGCATCCCGTTCCATTTCCACTTGCTCCGATGTATTCTCAAGCGAAACTGAAGTTTCTTCCACACACTGAGTTACAGGAGAGGATTCCTGTTGTTCCTTTTCCCTCTCAACAACTTCCGTTGCCAATTCCTTATTCTCAGGCAGCGGTGAAAGATCAGCTTGAAAAAAAGGACTTAGTTCGTGTTCAACAATATCTGTTTTTTTTCTTGGCCGCCTAAATCCAAATACCGGAGAAGGAATTTCGGTTGGATGAAATGAACTGTTTGCTTTTATTAGTCGTGTTTCCTCTTTAGGAAATGCATTTTTATCATACAAATCATCCACTTGATCAGTTTTTCTTTTTTCTGAATGCCTTGCTTTTTTTCCTTTATGTCTGCCTTCTGGATTTGTTTTGAGTAACAATTCGGGAGGCAGAGGGTTGCTTTTCGGATATTGATAGGAAACCTTTACCTCGACATCCTTTGCACCATCATATTGTTGAAGTGGTGAAAGATCTCCCTGTTTATCATTATGAAAAAAGGATTCAGCAAATTCTTCTTCCTCATCTTTTTTTAATTTTTGAAATAAGTTTTGGATCCAACTCAAAACTATCACTCTTTCTGCTGTCATCTATTACTCTATTTTAGCAGTAATTGATATTTTTTCGAGACAATTCTATAGAAATAGTTCAAAACAATTTATAATTGGACAAATCCGGAAATCATTCAAGGAAAAAGGACCACTTTCGGGTCCCAATTTTATTTTTTATTTATTTTTTCCAAGGATAAAAATCGGTTCTAATTCCCCATTTTGATAATAAAAGGATAAGGCGGTTATCGGGACGTGACCGCTTGTGAAAAAACTCATCGCCATTTGCGCCATTACATCATAGCCCCTGTCATTGCGAACATCGGCGATTATCAGGACATCCTGATGCGGAACAGCTACAACCATCGTTCCGGTTATTTGTTTTTCCATGTCGTGTAGAAAACCTTTATTTAAAATTCGGCTTGCATCGTAGCCATCATTTGTATTTAAAAAATAAAAAGTATTACCGGCAACTTGATCTTCTTTTAAATTAGTTGACAAAGATCTTACATTAAACAAAGCAATTTCCTTAATCCGATGTGGCTCCCAGCCCTCTTTTTCAATAATCCGGGAATCGAGTAAGCGATAGGTTTTTCCCATATCATAAGCATAATAAATTCTTGTTTCAGCCGTATGATCATCTGTCAAGAATGGTACACCTTCTTCAGCTTCCACCGGAAAGGATGTGGAACGGATAACGGGAAAGATTCTTTTCTCATGATCGGTTAATTGAACAGGGCTTACCATTGCCATCAGCCCTTGTTCTACATAATAAACAACCTCTTCAATCGCCTTTTCCTTTTCGTTATGCCACTTAGCCACAATGCCGGGGAGCGATACGGTAATCCCTTTCCCCGCTGTTTTACTTTCAATTCGCAGCTCGTCTTTCTCACGGTCATAAGTAATGATTCTATCCTCGCCTGCCAAGCGCGACTCCAATTCACGTTTCATTTTAAGACTGTCCATCTACATCCCCCTCTCGTTCCCAGGAATCGTTTTCCCTATTTTACAGGAAAAAACCTCCTTCTCCAAAAGGGAAGGAGGGCAGGTTCTATTTTAAACCTTTGATAAAGTTTTCTATTTCTTCTTTTGTTTTGCGATCTTTGCTGACAAAGCGGCCAAGCTCTTCCCCGTCCTTATAAGCAATAAAGCTTGGAATGCCGAATACATCAAGCTGTTGACAGAGATCTATATAGCCGTCACGGTCCACATGAATAAACGCATAGTCAGGAAATTCTGCTTCAATTTCCGGGAGCACCGGTTCGATAAAACGGCAATCTGGACACCAATCGGCAGAAAACATGAAAATTGTTTTTCCTTGTTGACGAAGCTGTTCAAATTGCTCCATGGATTGTAAATTTTTCATTTTAAAACGCCTCCGTATTGCCTTGATCATTTGTTAACGTTCTATCACATCATAGCAGTCAAACTGCTTCTAGTCCAACGAAATGCAGTGCTGAATTTCACCTTTGTTGTAAAAGAATTGCTATCTGTTTTCCATTAGCTTATCCTATTTCTGCTTTTGGTGATAGTTAAATTGTCCGACAAGAAGATTCATCACATGGGTAAACATTTCCGTACGGTTGACCCGTCCGTCGGTAAATACTCCGACAGCCCCTTCTTGTTTACTGACATTCTTCTTTTTCGCATACTCTTCCATAACCGGACCAAGTTCCTTACCAGCCCGCAATCTACCGACCACTTCTTCAGGCAGTAAAATCCGGGCGCCCCCGGCGATAATCGGCTCCTTCCCCGGTGCTGCCAATGCCCCCCAGTTGCAAATCAAGAGACCGTAACTCGTTTCCTGGACGCCTCCCTCAAGGCCAATTCCGATGTCTCCATTTCCTTCAAGAAGGGCGCCTTCTGCCCGATTAATCGCCCCTTTAATCGTTTCTTCATCGGAAAAAGGCTGTTCGCTGACTCCCGAGGGGATATCAAGTGAACAGAATTCGGCCGCCTGATGGCTGAAACTATTTTTAACTGCGGCAATTTTAGCAGGATTTTTTGATCCAATGACGATTTTCATTGCTGTCCATCTCCTTTATAAAAAAAGGGGCTTACTCAAAAGAGTTGTCCCCAGAAAAATTAACTATTGGACTTAATGGTATCTACTGTTGTTTTGTCGCAGGCTTTTACTAATTTAACCAATAATTCTTTAGCAGCAGCATAGTCATCTACATGGATGATCGAAGCATGGGTATGAATATAACGCGAACAAATACCAATTACCGCACTTGGAATTCCCTCATTTGCCAAGTGTACACGGCCGGCATCGGTTCCGCCCTGCGAAACGAAATATTGATAAGGAATATGGTTTGTCTCCGCCATATCAAGAACAAATTCCCGCATTCCCCGATGGGTTACCATAGACCGGTCAAGAATTCGCAGCAATGTCCCTTTCCCAAGTTGGCCAAATTCCGATTTATCGCCGCTCGCATCATTGGCAGGGCTGGCATCAAGTGCAAAGAAGAGATCAGGTTTTATCATATTGGCTGCCGTTTGGGCACCGCGTAATCCAACTTCCTCCTGTACAGTTGCCCCGGAATAAAGGATGTTTGGCAATGTTTCATCCTTTAATTCCTGCAGCAGCTCAATCGCCAGGCCGCAGCCATAGCGATTATCCCATGCTTTAGCTAAAATTTTCTTTTCGTTTGCCATTGGGGTAAATGGGCAGATTGGCAAAATCGCCTGTCCCGGTCTAATTCCCATTCTTTCAGCATCTGCCCGATCATCTGCACCGACATCAATTAACATATTTTTTTGTTCCATCGGTTTATTTTTCTTCGCTTCATCTAAGAGATGCGGTGGAATCGAGCCGATGACCCCGATGATTGGACCATTTTTCGTCATGACTTGGACCCTTTGGGCGAGAAGGACCTGGCTCCACCAGCCTCCTAATGGTTGAAATCGAAGCATACCATTATCAGTAATGGCTGTAACCATGAAGCCAACCTCATCCATGTGGCCGGCAACCATAATGGTGGGACCTTGGTCATTGCCCTTTTTAACACCAAAAATACTGCCTAAGTGATCTTGGACAATTTCATCGGCATATTGCGTTAATTGTTCCCTCATAAATTTCCTGACAGCATGTTCATTTCCCGGTGCACCGGGAAGCTCTGTTAACGTTTGAAAAAGCTTTAAAGTTTGTTCATTCATCAGCTGTTTGCTCCTTTTGAATTGGTCTAAATAATATATGTATTCAGCCTAATATTACAGAATTTATTGGATTTTTACCAACATTTGATTTTTCTATCTTCCGTCAAATTAATGCGCTATACTGGAAGAGAATAGGAAGTCACAATCTTTTCCATATTTGTATGTTGGAGGTCCTGCAATGAACTGGAAATCTTTTATGCTTGGTGCTGCAGTTGGTATTCTTGGCGGCTACACGGCACGCCAAATGATTACTAAACAAACAAAGGTATCACCTGAAAAAGTATTAGAAAATGTTAAAAAGCAATTTAGTCAAAATGGATCGATATCCGGCTCATGGATCCATATGGTAGCGGAGCCATATCAAAAACAGCAAATCCATTACCAGGTTTACAAAGGAGGAATCTCCAAAACTGTTGAAGGCATCGATGAACAATATGAATTTATTGCAGATGCCTCAACAGGAACACTCATTGATATTCGCCGTCTGTCGGAAGGAATTGCTTAAGAAAAAGCCGTATCCCATTCATCGATTAGGATACGGCTTTTCGTTATTTCGATCTTTTCACGCTTTCCATCATTTGACCGTCCGGTCCCCATTTAACTGCCCGGTAAAATGCATCATGATAAAAAGTGAACCAGGCCTGTTTCTCTACAGCAAATGGCTGCCATTTAGCCTTTGCAGCAATTGAATCCATTGGATAATCATCATAGGCCATTACCCATAGGACATTTTGGTGGGCATGCGTTGCCATAATGTCAGCCATATGAATCGCCATTTCTCCTCCATCTTCAATGATCACAATGGAATGTCCATTGCTGTGACCTCCGGTATGAATCATCCGGATCGGGCCAAAACTCCAGTTTTCCTCAAATGTTTCAACCTGTGATTCGATGGCTTCCCAGTTTTCCTTCCAATATGTATTTTTTGAACGAATATTGGGTTGACGCATTTCATCCCATTCAATTTTGGATGTAATGATTTTGGCATTAGGAAAAACCGATACAAATTCACCATTTCCAGGTTTGGTCAAGCCACATGCGTGGTCGAAATGTAAATGGGTCATTAATACGTAATCAATTTTAGTTGAATCAAGGCCTATGCTTTGTAGGGAAACATCCAGTTCGGATTCCTTCGTTACCCCATAATTCCGAAGCTGTTTTTCAGTTAATTTTCCATTTCCTAACCCCGATTCAATTAAGATATTTTTCCCATCAAATTGAACTAAAATCGGGTCTGTTGGCAATTCGATTTGATTTTTTTCATTTGCCGGATATTTCTTCGACCATAATGATTTTGGTACGACTCCAAACATGGCTCCCCCGTCCAGATTGGTTACTCCGCCGGATAACCATGTTAACGATACATTTCCGATCTTTAATGTATCCATACTCATCAACTCCTTTTTTTTAGTTTATCATTATCTGATAATTAAGAAAAATAAAAAGGACAACCCATCAAAATGAGCGGTCCGAAATCATTAATGTTGATATTTAACCTCACAACGATAAATCCGATTTCCCTTTTCGGAAAACTTTTCTTCATATTCAGTCATGATATTACCTTCAAAATCGCTGTTATGAAGATCAAGGCTGATAAATTTCAACAGCAAGCCATAGGCAGAAAAACTCATTAATGAATATTCAAATAAGCCTTGATTATCTGTCTTAAAATGAATTTCCCCGCCATCTGTCATGATTTCCTCATATAGCTTCAAGAAGTCCTTGTAAGTCAATCTTCTTTTTTCATGACGCTTTTTAGGCCACGGATCAGAAAAATTCAAATAAACGCGCTGGACATCGTTTTTGGCAAAAAACTTGGCTAAATCCTTGGCATTAACATTTAACAGCTTAAGATTTGGAAGCTCTGCCTCAATTAATCGGTCTAATGCAGCGACGATGACACTATCAAATAATTCGATCCCAATGTAGTTAATCTCTGGATGAGCTTTGGCCATTTCGGTAATAAACCGGCCTTTCCCGGTACCTACTTCAATGTGGAGCGGCTGATCACTAGCAAATGCCTCATGCCATTTTCCTTTATATTCTTCCGGATTTGGAACGATATACTGGGGGTATTGTGCTATTTTATCCTTTGCCCAAGGTTTATTTCTAAGTCTCATTACGGCACTCCTATAAGATAATTTTGATGAAAACAATATCACGAAGCAATATCTGTTGCAAGTGAATAAACAAAAAAAGAATCCACAACCTAAAGGTGAATTCAATTTTCATTTTTACTTGAAAGGATGTGTTTTTCTTGCCACTGAATCATCAGGATCAAGTCACATTACTAAAAGATATATTAAATGATCATCAAACCGATTGTTGCGGCTCAACAGCGGAATGTGAACAGCTGGAACGATTGGCTAAATCACTGATGGTAAATGCACAGGTCAGCCAAAATATAAAAGACATTCTGCAGGATATCTATTATTACAGTCAAGAAGGAGCCCAGACTGCCGACCTCGACCAACACATTGTTTCCAATCAGGAAAATTTATCACAATGGGTAAATGATATTGGACAATTTTCGTAATTAAAGAATTTCGTCTAGAAATTTAATCCATTTCTTCATTTCCTCAAGGCGGTTTTTATCTTTATGGAACTGAATGGATGAAATGGTCTGAAGGACTGTATACCATTTCATCCTTAGTTTTAAGTTATCTGTAAGCTCCTCCCCATACATGGAAAGCCAGTCCCGCCAATTTTCTTCGGGAATGTACCAATATAATAGCATTCCTAAATCGATTGCCGGATCGGCAATCGCAGCTCCATCCCAATCAATTAGGTACAGCTCGTTATCCTCTGTAAGCAGCCAATTGTTATGATTCAAATCACCATGGCAAACGACTTTTTCTTCGCAATGGACATTTTTTGATTCTTGTTTTAAGAAAGCCAATGCCCTCCGAACTTCCGGTAAAGAAAGCGTTTCGTTATCGACTTCATTTATAATCGATTGAAATATCATTTCAGGGTTTAAAGGAGACTTTTCGAGGCGGCTAAGCATACTAAGCATCGGTTCTGATCGGTGGATTTTCTTTAACAGCCTGGCAACAAGTTCTTGATTCATTTCTTCTGGTTTTAGCTCCCGCCCTTCCAGCCATTGCTGGGCTGTAATGACATCACCGTTTTCCAAACGCTTTGTCCAAATCAGCTTTGGAACGATCCCTTCGGCTGACAGCACGGCCAAAAAAGGGGAAGAATTCCGTTTGAGAAAAAGGCTTTGGTTCTCATTTTTTGCAAAAAATGCTTCACCAGTGGCGCCGCCAGCGGGTGTTATTTCCCACTTTTGTCCTAATATATGTTCCAACATTGTCACCTTCAATTTATGCCGTTCTAATGGTGGTGTCCCTAATCCTAACTAACTTTACTAGAAGGACTTCTCCAGGATAGGAAGAACCTTAACCGTCCAAAGGTTTATCTTTATAACCAATTTCCAATTAGAATAGATTTAAACGTGGTCTGTTATTTAAATAAAAAAGGGCTATTGATATGTTATTCTACAATAGCCATCATAATAGATTTTATCTCCATTTGCCTTTTTTCGTCAAGTCATCTTTTTGAAGAAAAAGCGATGCTAATGCTGCCGCAGGATTACTCGTAGAGCTGGATGTTACGAATACATGAAGTGAGATTGGTTCAATCACTGATTCCCCCTCGTAAAAGCTGCCTTTTGGAACCTTATCTGCATAATGTTGATTAGCTAAAAGTGACCATTTTCCCTTTGGCAGGGAAATGGAGTACTGCTTTTTCGATGGGTTCACTACGAGAAGAATATCGTATCCTTCTGAATAATATATTAAGCCCATCATTGGTGCGGGGAGTGGAAACTGTCGAATTTTAGCTCGGATTTCGGCAGCAGTCCGGTAACGAAAACAACGATATTCCTTACGAATTTGAATAAGACCTGTTAGATAGTTTACATTTTCTTCATTTTCACTTTTCCGTATCCAATCGAGCTGATTAACAGTGTCAGGGGCTCGGTAGCTGTTGCCGTTACCTTGTTTCGTCTGGAAAAACTCCTGCCCGCTGTGGAGAAAAGGAATTCCTTGCGACAAGATGACCAATCCGGTTGCCAAACGGTGATATTTCTTTTTTACCTCTATATTTTCATCCTTCAAACAGACTTGAAGCTTATCCCATAATGTATGGTTATCATGACATTCAATATAGTTGACAGTTTGCGTTGGTTCATTAAACAGACGATTTTCTCGCTTATTAAAGCCAATACTGCCGGTAATCGCTTCAAATGCGGCCTCATGGTACGCTTCATTTCCCAGGGCATAGCCTTTATCATCAAGATGAAACGTACTGCCTTTTATAACATCGCGAAATTGATCATTAAACTGGGCAATCCGCGGCAATTTATCCTGATTTGCCAGATTCGCTTTTTGGTTACACGGCAGCGGGGTATTAAGACTCCAGCCCTCACCAATGATGAGGACTTCCCCACCCTTACTGATTGAATCACAGACAGTTTTCACTTCATTCATTGTCTCAATATCCAAAATCCCCATTAAATCGAAACGAAAACCATCAATATGATATTCCTCTAGCCAGTAGCGAACGGAATCAACGATAAATTTTCGTACCATCCGCCGTTCGGATGCGATATCATTCCCGACACCGGTGCCATTTGATGGCATTCCCATGTCATTATGACGAAAGTAATAACCAGGAATGATTTTTTCAAATGAGGATTGTTCACGGATATAAACGTGGTTATAGACCACATCCATCATAACCCGAAGTCCAGCTCGATGAACCTGGTCAATTAATTGCTTTAATTCGATAATTCTGGAATAGGGATCAGTGGGATCTGTGGAGTAGCTGCCTTCCGGAGTATTGAAATGCAGGGGATTATAGCCCCAATTATATGATTCCTTCGGCTTTAATTCATCAACACCGGCAAAATCATGAAACGGAAGGAATTCTATATGGGTAACACCTAAAGCTTTTACGTAGGATAAACCGGTAGGTTCGGCGTCCTTACCTTTGGTATTTAATTCCCCGGCCCCAAGATATAATCCTTTATGCTTAACCCCGCTATTCGGGTGAATCGTGAAATCTCTTATATGTGTTTCGTAAATAATGGCATCCACCGGACTTTCAATGGGGGGGAGAGTGATCTTCGGCCGATCGGTCTTCTTCAGATTGACAATAACACCGGCTTCACCATTTGCACTGACAGCCTTGACGTACGGGTCAACGGCCTCGCGCCATTCCTGATTAACCTGTACAAGATAACTATATTGGTAATATTCCAAATCACGGGAAACGATTACCGACCAAATCCCCTTATCCCCTCGTTTCAGCTTTACTATTTCCGAATCGGGACTGGAAGGTGGGTTTAATTTCAATTTAACCTGAACAGCAGTCGGCGCCCAAAGTTTAAAAAGGCACTGATCTTTCTGATAGGTTACTCCTAAATCATGCCCCTCATAATAAAATTTTTGGTCAAAGGCTTCCGTTCTAATGACAGCACCGATTTGTAAATCGGTTTTGCCGCTATGTTCGTCGATAATCCAATACTGTTTCCCAAAGTCATATTCTTCCGAAAATCGGCAGATATATTTATAATAGCCTTCGATGAAATATTTTTTAATTGTTTGCAATCGACTCTCTCCTAGTCCATCAGTTAAAGAAAAAGAGGAAGATAACCCCTGGTGATAGGAAAGGGGAAGAAGAATGGTAATCAAGTCCATCTCGTCCAAATAAGCAAGAAAATTCCTATTATTAGAAGTCATTTGAATCCCTCGCTTCTAGATTAACTTCTGGGGCATGCTGCATTCTTGTCAATACCTGCATCGACTTGACCTGGATTTCGATTTTTAAAGGAGTGTAGCCAACATGCTCCCCATCCCCATGGACAAACAGTTTCTCCGCCGATTGAATCGATATCATTCTGCCTTTAAAGGTCTTCACTTCTTGAAAAAATATATGCTTGCCCCAAAAGACGCTTATAAATACCAGCAACAGCTTCCATCTGGATAATTCATGAACAACGGTAATATCCAGTAAACCGTCATCGGGAATAGCTGCGGGGGCAATTTTCATCCCCCCGCCATAATATGGCTGATTTGAAACGGTGACAAACCATGACTGTTTAAAGGAATACTTTTTCCCATCAATCGCAATATCAATGGTTGTCGGTTTAAAAGTGAATAATTCTTTCAGCAGAAAATAAACATAAACTAAACGGCCCAATGACAGCTTATTAAGGATAGCCTTGATTGGTGAATGATTGACCTGATAGGCAATGAGTGCATCAAATCCGGCACCCATATTGTTAATGAAAAACTCCTCCGCCCCGTCCGCCAATGTCATTTTTCCGTTATCTATTTGAACAGGATCACTTTTTATTAAACGAAGCAGTACCTGCAGAGCTTTCACAGGGTTGGACGGAATCTTGAAGCCTCTGGAAAAATCATTCCCGGACCCGCCTGGAATAAACCCAAGGATGACATTTTTATTCCTGGTGACGCCATTCATGACTTCATGCAAAGTTCCGTCGCCGCCAACCGTTACAATGATGGTTTCCCCATCATGTTTAGCCGCAATTTGTCCGGCAAGTTTTTTTGCATGACCCGGATATTCCGTATAAAATGCCAAAAAAGAAACTTGTTCATCGATCAACAAGGTTTCTATTCTATCCCATATTTTACGGCAGCGTCCGTTTCCGGCATTCGGATTAACAATAAAGTAGATGCTTCTCATAAAAACCAACCCTTTTATCTCTATGATTGTAGTGGAAAAATAGTTATCGCTTTATATTTAGGAGTTTGATTGAGATACGTTTGATATAACACAACATCCTTCGCCTGAAAGGAGAGTGGTTCAGATTGCAATTCCTGCCAAACTTCAAGCCTCTTTTTTTGAAAAGTGGTTTCGGAGCTCCATTTTCTTGCTAAAGTAATATGCGGTCGAAATGGCCTCGTTTCTAATTGAAAGCCTGCTTTCCCGCAAGCTGTATATACCTTATTCCTTACGATTCGCAGTTCACTGCTATCGACCGTATCTGCCCAAAATACTCTTGGGGAATCCTCCCTTCCAAAGACTCCGAGTCCGTTTATTTGTAATCGAAAAGATTTTTCCGTTTCTAATCCCTCTCTCACGAAGCTTTCTGCTGCCGTCAGTTTCTCAGCCTCCGCCGCCCCGAGAAATGCTAATGTAATATGAAGATCCTGATGATGGACCCAGCGGTCAAAAGGAAAACTTTGTTGCAATTTCTCCATTATATCCTTCATAAGTACCTTCGTATCTTCCGGGATCCTAACGGCAAAAAAATAATGGGTTTGCTGCATATTGTTTTCATTCCTTTTCACAATTTTATTCTATTTTTGCCTAACTATGAAGAGACACTTTATAAAAAGACGCAGATTATTTCCACGTAACTTATAGTAAAGATTACAATTTTCCACATCGATTTTCAATTTCCGGTTTACATGATGCTTGTCATTGGTGAAAACCCTCGCTTGAATTTTTGTCCTTACAACTAAGCTAGTTTCTAAAAAACGAAATATTTCACTAAAAATTTTATTAGAAAATTCAATTAATTTATCATAAGTCCCATAGTTTACACCATACCCTATAGTAAGAATTAAAAAAAGGAGGGAAAACACTCTGCTTTTCAAAATAATGGAGGAAAATTCTTAAAACTATACTATTGTAGTAGAAATTTTTTGAAATTATGGGTACAATAAGACTAAGGATAAGACATTGAAATATTGACAGAGGACCTTCCATAAAAAGGAGATGTCTGCGCGGAAAAGAAAATTACATATTTTGAAAAGCAATTTTCAACCAGACTGTCGATAGAGGGATTAGCCAAAGGTTTGAAAAAAGGATAGGGAGTGGTTCTTTGAAACCTTCAACTAACCGGATGTTAAACCGCATCAAATGTATCTACATGTTTATCCGTAAGAATGGCACAGTTACAACACAGGAACTTGTAGAGGAATTTGGTATCACTCCTCGAACCGTACAACGAGATTTAAATGTCTTAGCCTATAATGATTTGGTCATGAGTCCAAGCCGTGGAAAATGGACGACCACACATAAGAAAGTTAAAATGTCTTCATAAATGAAATCGTTAAAACAGCACGCGGATTGCCGCGTGTTGTTTTATTGTGTTTTCCTACAATCTCTATGAAACAACTAGCTGTTATTGACAATTTTCACAAAAATGATATATTAATATAAAAAATGCTTTATCACTTAAAAGCGTTTAAGCGAGAGAGAAGCGGGTGCACTATGAAAAAACAGCAACTAAACAAAGGATTATTACCGCGCCACGTTCAATTTATTGCATTAGCCGGGATGATTGGTACAGGGATATTTAAAGGGAGTGCGGATACGCTCCATACTGCCGGCCCAAGCGTTGTTTTTGCCTATTTAATTGGTGGAGTTATTCTGTTCATTATTATGGCGGCGCTAGGTGAATTGGCTTTGGCTTATCCCAATCATAATGTGCAGCATTTAATCAACAAGGCTTTTGGTTCCCAAGTATCTTTCCTCGTGGGTTGGCTTTATTGGATCAACTGGATTATCGTGACGGCAGTAGAATTATTAGCTGCAGGAAGCTTCCTGCAATTTTGGTTTCCTCAATCCCCCTTATGGCTGCTAAGTCTGATCTGCGCTGTGGTGATCATTGGAATTAATTTGTTTCAAGTAAAATACTATGGAGAACTTGAATTTTGGTTTGCCGGGGTGAAAATTCTTGCTCTAACGGCCTTTATCATTTTAGGATTTTTATTACTGTTAGGCGTTATTCCCAGTGGGATTCACAATCCATTGTCAAATTATACCGGGCATGGCGGCTTTTTCCCTCATGGCCTTGGGGGCACGTTCAGCGCCTTTTTGGTCGTTATGTTTTCTTATGGCGGGGCCGAGTTGATCGGTGTTGCCGTGACCGAAACGAAGGATGCAGAAAGGGTATTACCAAGAATTATCAAGAGTACGGTTTGGCGGATTATTATTTTCTATATAATGCCAATCCTCATCATTTGTGGGATAATGCCGTGGAATAAGGTTACTGGCGCCGACAGCCCGTTTGTCCAAGTATTTAGTGTTACCGGTCTGCCTGGTGCAGCCCATATTATGAATTTTGTGCTCTTGACCGCGGTGCTTTCGGCGGCTAACTCCGGTATATATGCAACTTCCAGGACGTTATTTTCGATGGCACAAAGTGGTGTGGCGCCTGCCAGATTAGCGGTATTATCTCGTAAAGGAATTCCGATTATTGGGCTGATGATGACGAGTTTGTTTATCATGTTTGGCGTCTTCCTGGCATACCTGACCCCTGATGAAGTCATCAGCTATTTAATGACAATCCCTGGTTTCACCGTCATGCTAATATGGATGAGTATTTGTGCCGCACAGTTAAAACTACGGCCGCAATACCTCAATCAGCCGTCTTTTAAAGTAAAATGGTTCCCATATTCGACCGTCTTTGCTTTAATCGCCTTGGGCGTGATCTTCATCGGATTTATATTTAATCGCAATAATATTATTGGAACATCCGTTAGTCTTATAACCATCGGAGTGTTAATCCTTTTTTCATATATTACTAGAAAAACAATCGTACTAGTGTAAAAGCCGGCGAATTACTTGCTGGCTTTTTATTTTATTGGTACTGCTTTAAGACGGGATTTATCATTTACCCGTCATTTTTCTGATTTTACCCGTCTGTTTTGATAATTTACCCGTCGCGTCAACATGATTCAAAAAGTGATATCCCAATAAGGAATATCACTTTAAAGTTTATTACTGTCCACTTGATAACAGTGCCTGAGCAATACCGATAAAATACTCGGATTCACGGATGATGTGCACAAGTACTACTTTTGCTGTATGATTGCTGCTTACCGCAGCACTGTGTGTTTTGATTTGTTGGCATAGGGCAATAAACGATTCACTTTGCTGCAGGCAATAGGCCACCAGCTGCATCACTTGTTGGTGCAACTGGTCTGATATTTGATAACCAGAGCGGACCACCGATTCAATAAAACGGACTACCTGCTGGTTTGTTTCAGCAAGGGCCTGTTCCCATTTTTTCAAAGCATCGACAAATTCAGGTTCCAGTTCGGAAACCAACTCGCGAATTACAACCGTATGCTCCTCCTCTTGATGTTTCCAAAATTCTGCTTCATCCAGTATTCTTAATGGCATTTGCTGACCATAGTAAAATTGCATACAAGTTCCCCTCCTATTTCAAATGTATGGGATAAGCTGTTATAATATACCTAATTTCATGCAGCCTCCCTTTTCCGAATGTGCAGAATTTTTGTCATCCTAATTGATACAAATTCCAACAGGTTGATACAATGAAGGTAAAAAGCAAACCGAGGTCAATATATGTATTGGAATAGCCAATTTTTAAGAAGTATCCAATTAATGAAAGCTGATATTCCGTCATTCAAACAATATCCTTTTCATCTCCCCAGTGTAGAAACTTTGGATGAACTCGTATTACATCCTAAGGTTACCTTTTTTGTTGGTGAAAACGGCATGGGGAAATCTACATTAATCGAAGCAATTGCCGTTGCATTAGGATTTAATCCTGAGGGCGGATCGTTGAACTTTAATTTTTCCACCTATGATTCTCATTCCCCGCTTGCTGATTACCTCAAATTAATAAAAGGCATCGATAAACCAACTGATGGATTTTTTCTAAGGGCGGAAAGCTTTTATAATGTTGCTTCCAATATTGAAGAAATGGACCGGGAAGGATTCGGAACTAAGGTGATTGATTCATTTGGCGGGGTTTCACTCCATGAGCAATCCCATGGTGAAGCATTCTTCGCCACGTTTCTTCATCGATTCCGTGGAAATGGTATCTATATTTTGGATGAACCGGAGGCTGCCTTGTCACCTCTCAGACAAATGTCGATGCTGACACGAATTCATGATTTAGTACAGGAAAATTCCCAATTGATTATCGCAACCCATTCACCCATCATTATGGCCTACCCAGATGCAAAAATTTTTGAGTTTACTGAGTCAGGAATTTCAGAAAGCAAACTGGAAGAGACAAACCATTATCGACTGATGAAGCAATTTTTCGATGATAAAAATCGGATGCTGCATCATCTATTCGAAGGATAATATATGAAAAGAGCCCGGCAATCAGGCTCTTTTTCAAATAATATTTTTCCCATAAAAAATTTCATCCATTTCAAAATGAATTCGTTCTGTAATTTCAGCAGCTTCTTCTGGGGACAATTTATCTTTTGTATACCCAAATAAATAGTTATTTAAATCAAAATTCCGCAGTTTACATTTCGTGTGAAATATATTTTCCTGATAAACGTTGACATCAATCATATCAAACATATCGATCAAATCGTCGGGAATATAGTTCTGAATGGAGCTAATTTCATGATCAATAAATAATTTATATCCATCTTTATCCCTAGTAAATCCGCGGACTCGGTAATCGATGGTCATCACATCCGTCTCAAACGAACGGATTAAATGGTGCAGCGCCTTCAAAGGTGAGATTTCACCGCATGTTGAAACATCGATATCAGCGCGGAACGTACTGATCCCCTCATCAGGGTGGTATTCCGGATATGTATGAACGGTAATATGACTCTTATCAAGCTGCAAAACCACCGATTCCATTAACGGTCCCGGTGATTCTTCGAATATTTCCAAAGGCGGATTGTGAACGGGTGCCTCCGATATTAAAAAGGTCACGCTGGCCCCGGTCGGTTCAAAGTCCTGACTGGCAATATTCAATACATGTGCCCCAATAATATCGGCGACATCCTGTAGAATTCTTGTCAACCGCTCTGCACTGTATTGCTCATCAATATAATTTAAATAGGCTTCCCGCTCTTCCCGCGTCCTCGTAAAACAAATATCATACATATTAAAACTTAATGATTTCGTCAGATTATTAAAGCCATGTAATTCGATCGCCTTCTCATGTGTTAATTTCATCAACACTTCCCCCCATGTCTTCTTTTGATTGTAAGATACCCAAAGTTTAGGAAAAATATTGTGACGACAGAAAATCATATTTTACCTATTGTTGAGGAAATTAAAGAAAAAGCAGCTAACACTATAGCTGCTTTTTCACTTCACTTGATCATTTTTTAATAACTCAATTTCTTCGTCCGTTAGTTCGCGGTATTCACCAGGTTCAAGTGTTTCATCCAGTACTAAGGGGCCCATGGAAATCCGCTGCAGGTATATAACCCTCTTGCCTACGGCTTCAAACATCCTTTTTACCTGGTGGAATTTTCCTTCAGTAATCGTTAGTTCAACATCGGAATGAGTCCCGGATTTTAGAATTTTCAGCTTGCCGGGCTTAGTTTTATAACCATCGTCGAGTACAACACCTTCGGCAAAAGCCCTAACATCCTCGTCCGTTACTTCACGATCAATGACCGCAAAATAAGTCTTGGGAACGTGCTTTTTTGGCGATAACAACCTGTGCGCCAATTGCCCATCATTAGTAATCAACAGCAAACCCTCGGTATCTTTGTCGAGCCGGCCGACCGGGAACGGTTCATAGACTTGGTCCTCTATTTCCAGTAAATCAATCACCGTCTCATCGACGTTATCCTCTGTCGCAGATAAAACACCAGGCGGCTTATTCATCAGCAAATATATATATTCCTTATACTCAATCACTTCACCATTTAAGGTTACCGTTTGGATAGTTGGATCCACTTGCTGTTTGGCATCCTTAACCACGATATCATCAATCATTACAGCACCGCTTTTCAACAGTTGTTTGACTTCCTTACGGCTGCCATAACCCAGATTCGCCAGCATTTTATCAATTCTCAACCGTTCTTCTCCTTCCCGGCAATTTTATTTTTGTCATCAGGCGGTCAAATCTTGAGCCGAATAAGCGGCTAATGAGACCTGACTTAACCCCAAGATAGAAATAAACCGCCGCACCAATTGCAGCACATAAGAGAATAATAATGACCGATTGAATTTTTGACTCGGGTGAAAGGAATAGCAATAGTACCCGGTAAACCCCTTCTGTTACAGCCCTCATTAAACCGGCAAATATCCCGATCAGCAAACTTCTGCGCCAGACAATCCGGAATGGATAACGGGCAAAGGTTTTAATAACAATCAGATTGATTATAATTGCTGCCGTGTATCCTAATGTCGTGGCTAAAACGGCACCTCTTGTTTCCATCATCTTAATAAGAGGAATATTCAATGACAATTTGATCAATAAGCCGACAAGCAGGCTAAGAACCGTAAAGCGCTGTTCATTAATTCCCTGTAAAATAGCAGCTGTAACGGAATATAAAGAAAAGAGAATCGCTACCGGCGCGTATGCCCTCAATACTTCCGTTCCCATAACATCATGTTGGTAAAAAACGGTGTAAACCGGCTCAGCTAATAATGATAACCCAATCGCTGCCGGTAATGTTAAAAATAATAAAACCTGAAACGACTGATTTAATTGATGAACCATACTTTTTTTGTCACCCTCTACAAACGCTTTGGTGATGCTTGGAACCAGCGTTAAGGAGAAAGCAGTTGCCAGGGAAACAGGAATGATAACAATTTTATGTGATTCAAAGTTTAACATTGAAAAAAAGGAATCGGCCACTTGCTCGGTAAAACCAATTTGAACTAATGCCTTACTAAAGGTAAATTGATCAATTGCCTGAAATAACGGATTGGCGATTCCGACTAGAACAAAGGGAAAGGAATACAAAATAATTTCTTTATAGATTTCTTTGAGTGATATATTAATCGTACCCTTATCATGTTCAAGCAATTCGTCTAAATATGGTTTCCTTTTATACCAATACCAAAATAATACAGCAAGTCCGCCGATTGCCCCAATAAATGCGGCAAACGTCGCTACGCTGACAGCCGTAACAATTTTTCCATTTAAAAACTTCATGACTACGAAGGCACCCAGCAGAACAAAAGCAATTCTGACAATCTGTTCTACTACTTGTGAAAGAGCTGATGGCCCCATGGATTGATGACCTTGAAAGTAGCCTCTGATTAAACTCATAAACGGCACAACAATTAAAGCAAAGCTGACAGCCCGCATGACGGTGGTAACATTTTTTAAATTGGCGTCTCCGCCCGTACTCATCTCGGCAAGGGTGGGCGCAGCGAGATACATCACTAAAAAGGCCAAAAATCCAGTTGTCAGCATAACCACAATCCCGGATTTAAACAGCTTTCTGCCAACTGCATATTCCTCGAGGGCATTATATTTTGAAATAAATTTCGAAACAGCAAGCGGTACACCAGCTGTTGCAATACTGATAAAAACTGTATACGGAACGTAGGAATATTGATATAGAACGGTTCCTTCGCGACCGACAATTTGAAAGAATGGAATAACATAAATTAACCCAAGAACTTTCGAAAGTATCGTTCCCAGTGTTAAGATAAAGGTACCTCTTAAAAGCTTCGACTGCATAGAATCCCTTCCTGACTGAAGAAATACATGCGCAATAAGAAACTTGACTTTTTGCACACTATTAGTAGTTTACAACTTCTTTTCTCCCGATGCCACTTACAATCAAGTTATTTTTGTGAAAAATAATGGGAGGTTCGTTTAATTTTACTATAATTGTTGCATAATGAAGTGAATCTAGTTAAAGTTGGTGAAAAAATGCAATTGGATGTAATTGTGATTGGCGGCGGTCCATCAGGTTTAATGGCAGCCATTGCTGCTGGCGAAAAAGGGGCCAAGGTGCTGCTCATTGATAAAGGGGACAAGCTTGGCCGGAAGCTGGCGATATCCGGTGGCGGCCGCTGCAACGTAACAAACCGGAGGCCAGTAGAGGAAATTATTAAACATATCCCGGGAAACGGCAAGTTTTTATACAGCGCTTTTTCGATTTTTAATCATGAAGATATTATTCAGTTTTTCGAGAATCTGGGAATTGCTCTTAAGGAAGAGGACCACGGCCGGATGTTTCCAGTTTCCAATAAGGCACAGTCGGTGGTTGATGCCTTGTTGCAGCAATTAGAAAAACTACAGGTTAAAGTTTTTAAAAACAGCCCGGTTGCCGATGTACTCTACGAGGATGGCAGGGTATCAGCAGTCCAATTAAAAGACGGGCAAAAAATCTGGGCAAAATCCATTGTCATTGCTGTTGGCGGCAAATCGGTTCCGCAAACGGGATCAACCGGCGACGGTTATGCCTGGGCGGAGAAAGCCGGACACACAATTACCGAATTATTTCCAACGGAAGTGCCTGTCACTTCCAGTGAACCGTTTATTAAGCAAAAAATTCTGCAGGGAATATCATTAAGAGACATTGAATTAAGCGTGTTAAACCCAAAAGGAAAGCCTCTTATCAGCCACCGGATGGATATGATTTTTACCCATTTCGGCATTAGCGGTCCCGCTGTGTTAAGATGCAGTCAGTTTGTCGTGAAAGCCATGAAAAAATGGCATCTTACAGAGGTTACGATGAGCCTCGATGTGATGCCGGATCGAAATGAAGAAGAATTATTTCAGGAAATGATCAAAATAATAAAAGAAGAGCCGAAAAAGAGCATCAAAAATACCTTAAAAGGGCTGCTGCCGGAGCGCTACCTGCTTTTTCTGTTAGAAACCAATGAGATCGATCCCGCAGCGCAGGCAGGCTCTCTTACGAACGAAAAGACCCGCAGTTTTGCCAAAAGCTGCAAGCAGTTTCAATTTAAGGTCAATGGGACATTGCCGTTGGAAAAAGCCTTTGTTACCGGCGGCGGGGTGTCTGTGAAAGAAATCGACCCAAAAACGATGGGTTCAAAACGGATGAACGGGTTATATTTTTGCGGCGAAATCCTCGATATTCACGGTTATACAGGAGGATATAACATTACCTCCGCGCTGGTTACTGGGAGATTGGCAGGGGTGAATGCCGCATTATCAGCTAGGGCCTGACCCATTGGTCAGGCCCTATAAATAATCATTGCCGAAAAACAGTAAATTTGTTCCTCCTCATCATCCTCTGGAAATGCCGCGACATTATATTTAATATCCAGCAAGCTCTTCTCATCCAATCTTCTTAAAAAATGATTCATTTCTTTTTCTAAATCCTTTTCATGCTCCCGGTCAAACAACTTCACTTGGATCATCGAACTCTTCCTTTCTTTTTGTCTCTCATTATTGACCATTTTTCTGAAAATTAAAATAAAAAAATCCCCCATATATGGATGGAGGATGTCATCATTTTAATTTGCAACAATATTCACGAGCTTGCCGGGTACGGTAATGACTTTGCGAATTGTTTTGCCGTCAATTTGTGCTTGCACGCGGTCATCACCCATGGCGATTCCCTCTAACGTCTCTTTGCTGGCATCTTTTGGCACTACCAGCTTGGCTTTTACTTTACCATTGATTTGAATAACAATTTCCACTTCGTTATCCACCAGCTTGGCTTCATCATAGGCAGGCCAAGCTTCATAGGAAATCGTATCATGATGTCCAAGCTTTTCCCAAAGCTCCTCGGCAAGATGCGGTGCCACCGGCGAAAGTAATTTAACAAAGCCTTCGATGTATGGCTTTGGCAGAACATCAGCTTTATACGCTTCATTTACGAATACCATCATTTGCGAAATGGCCGTGTTAAATCTTAGGCCTTCATAATCCTCAGTAACTTTCTTCACTGTCTGATGATATACTTTTTCCATGCTTGAAGCTTCTTCGGTCGGCTGAATCTTTGGATTTAACGTGCCATCTTCTTCAACCAGCAAACGCCAGATCCGATCCAAGAAACGGCGGGAACCGTCCAATCCATTTGTCGACCAGGCAATCGAGGCATCCAATGGTCCCATGAACATTTCATATAAGCGCAGGGTATCAGCACCATGACTTTCAATGATGTCATCTGGATTAACAACATTTCCTTTTGACTTACTCATCTTTTCATTGCCTTCGCCTAAAATCATTCCTTGGTTAAATAGTTTTTGGAATGGCTCTTTTGTTGGTACCACGCCAAGATCATATAAGAATTTATGCCAAAAACGGGCATATAGTAAGTGCAATACGGCATGTTCAGCACCGCCAATATAAATATCTATAGGCAGCCAGTGCTTTAATTTTTCTGGTGAGGCCAGTTCCTGATCATTTTTCGGATCAATATAACGCAAATAGTACCAGCAGCTGCCAGCCCATTGCGGCATTGTATTGGTTTCGCGGCGGCCTTTTTTCCCTGTTACCGGATCGACAACATTGACCCATTCTTCGATGTTCGCAAGTGGTGACTCACCGGTGCCGGATGGTTTAATATCCTTTGTTTTCGGCAGTGTCAATGGAAGCTGATCTTCTGGAACTGCTGTGGTGGTACCGTCCTCCCAATGAATAATTGGAATCGGTTCACCCCAGTAACGTTGCCGGCTGAACAGCCAATCGCGCAGGCGGTATGTCACTTTCTTCGTCCCAATGCCTTTATCTTCAAGCCAGGCGATCATGTTCGAAATCGCATCAGCTTTATTCAAACCGTTTAAGAAATCGGAGTTTATATGTTCACCGTCGCCGGTATAAGCCTCTTTAGTGATATCGCCGCCAGCAACAACTTCCTTAATTGGCAGGTCAAATTTCCTGGCAAACTCATAATCGCGCTCATCATGGGCCGGTACTGCCATAATGGCCCCGGTACCGTAACTTGCCAGTACATAGTCGGCAATCCAGATTGGCATTTTTTCGCCATTGGCCGGATTTATTGCATAGGCACCTGTAAAGACGCCGGTTTTTTCTTTAGCAAGGTCGGTACGTTCAAGATCACTCTTGGATTTGACTTTTTCAAGATAGGCCTCAACTGCCGGGCGCTGTTCTGCCGTGGTAATTTTTTCGACAAGCTTATGCTCAGGTGCAAGGACCGCATAGGTTGCCCCAAAAAGTGTATCAGGACGAGTCGTAAATACGGTGAATGTTCCGTCATGTCCTTCAATTTGGAAGTTGACTTCAGCTCCTTCAGAACGGCCAATCCAGTTGCGCTGCATTTCTTTTAATGACTCGGGCCAATCCAGCTCTTCCAGATCCTCAAGCAAACGGTCGGCATAAGCGGTAATCTTCAACATCCACTGCCTCATTGGCCGGCGTTCTACCGGATGGCCGCCGCGTTCGCTTTTACCATCAATCACTTCTTCGTTAGCTAATACAGTCCCCAGTGCCGGGCACCAGTTAACCGGAACTTCATCCACATAGGCAAGGCCTTTTTCCCACAGCTTTAAGAAAATCCATTGTGTCCATTTGTAATAGTCCGGATCGGTTGTGTTGACTTCACGATCCCAATCATAAGAGAAACCGAGCGCTTTAATTTGCCTGCGGAAGGTATCAATATTTTTTGCGGTAAATTCTGCCGGATCATTGCCAGTATCTAATGCATACTGCTCTGCAGGTAGACCGAAGGCATCCCAGCCCATCGGGTGCAGCACGTTGTAGCCCTGCATCCGTTTCATCCGCGAAAGTATATCTGTTGCGGTGTAGCCCTCAGGGTGCCCGACATGGAGCCCGGCTCCTGATGGATATGGGAACATATCTAAGGCGTAGAATTTTCGTTTATCATATTCTTCGCTTGTTTTAAAAGTTTTTTCTTCTTCCCATCTTTTTTGCCATTTTTTTTCGATTTTTCGATGATCGAAACTCATTATGATTTCCTCCTATTGATAAATAAAAGCTGTCGCGCCTTGGAATAAGCACAGCTAGTTCCTGCGATGATGATTCTAAGGAGATCTCCTTAGTGGCAGGCGCTGCCGCCAAATAAAATAAAAAAACCCCTCATCCCCACACAGGGACGAGAGGATTATATGTATCTTCCCGCGGTACCACCCACATTAGTGCTGATGCACTCGCTTCATTATCCTTAACGCGGAAAACGGCAGACATTACTGTCCCTTCATATCTGCAACTCCTAGGCGAGTTCATGATGTCCCCCGGTTGACTTTCACCAGCCGTCAACTCTCTTGTAACGGTTTTTCACCACTACTGCTCCTATTCACTGTTGTTGACTATAAGAAATATAATGTAAATATTATTTTATTAAATTTTCTAACAGGATGCAAATGAAATCGATAAAATTTTAAAAAATCTCCCAACCATTGTTGAGAGATTTTGCGATTACGTACGATTATTCTTGATGAATCTTCGATTTTATCGGCTGGCTGCCGATATTTTCATATTTCTTCTTTGCCTGTTTTATTAAATCCCGGTCTTGGCCCAGTTCAATGTCTTGGTTATTGATGCCATTTCGTGTCTTTTGTTCAGGGTTTTGCTGTTTAGAACGTTTTTTCAAAACTGTTCTCCTCCTCTTGTCCCCTTTAAAATCATACTGTTTTGCATCTGCTGAATTTGCAGCCGCATCCGGTGAAGTTGTTCTCTCTGCGGTCCATTGGCACTATGCGCCATTGTTGCAATATCCTGGTATGTCTGCTCCAGCCGCTGCAATGCTTGATAATAATTATCGTCATTATATTGTTCCTGCAGACTGCTTTGTTTATATTGCTCTTCAGCAAAGCGAATCGTGTCCTCCACCTGCTGAGTTAAGTTCGACATCGAAACACGCGTAGCCATTAAAGAACCCCCTTTAAGTCAACACGCCTTGAAGCATACTGCTTCAATTCTTATTTTGTTCCCAATTCCTTTTCCTATTACATAAACAGATTGATAATTACTGGGAATCATCTTGAAACCATTACATTTGGATATGCTTCGTAGTTCATGATAAAATTATTCCTATGCTTAATTTTTAAAAAGGAGGTTTGCTGAATGCTTCAGACAAAACCTTTTCCATATGCCTCAGACGATAAACGTTACCATACGTGGAATTATCATTTACGAAAGCAATTTGGCCATAAAGTGTTTAAGGTGGCGCTTGACGGCGGCTTTGACTGTCCAAATCGTGACGGTACTGTTGCCTATGGCGGCTGTACCTTTTGCAGTGCTGCCGGTTCCGGTGACTTTGCCGGAAATCGGGCTGAAAGCTTAGCGACACAATTTAATGACATCAAAGCGAAAATGCATTCAAAATGGAAAGATGGGAAATATATGGCCTATTTTCAGGCTTTCACTAATACCCATGCCCCTGTCCGAGTGCTTCGCGAAAAATATGAAACCGTCCTTGGCCTGGATGGTGTTGTCGGCCTTTCGATTGCAACCCGGCCTGACTGCCTGCCTGATGATGTGGTTGAGTATTTGGCAGAACTCAACGAAAGAACATATTTATGGGTGGAACTCGGACTGCAAACTGTTCATGAACAGACCGCAAACCTAATCAACCGAGCCCATGATTTTCAATGTTATATCGATGGAGTAAACAAGCTGAGAAAGCACGGGATTCGGATTTGTACTCATATTATTAACGGTCTGCCGCTTGAAAATGACGAAATGATGATGGAAACGGCACGTGAAGTCGCGAAATTGGATGTTCAAGGAATTAAAATTCACCTACTCCATTTGCTTAAAGGAACGCCGATGGTGAAACAATATGAAAAAGGCATGCTTGAATTTCTGTCGCAACAGGACTATGTAAACTTAGTATGCGACCAATTAGAAATTTTACCGCCGGAAATGATTGTTCACCGCATCACCGGCGACGGCCCGATTGATCTGATGGTCGGACCAATGTGGAGCGTCAACAAGTGGGAAGTGCTAAATGCCATTGATGATGAGCTGAAACGCCGCGACAGCTGGCAAGGTAAGTATTACCAAGGAAGTGTAAATCGTTAATGATGAAATTGGATCGGATTCTTCCCTTTGCCAAAATTTTATTACAAAAAGCCGTTACTGCCGGGGATGTCGTGGTCGATGCCACATTAGGCAATGGCCACGACACCGTTTTCCTAGCAGAACTTGTCGGTGAGGCCGGAAAAGTGTACGGCTTCGATGTACAGCAGCAAGCCATAGATGCTTCTAGGGAACGTTTGCGGCAACACGGTTTGCTTGACCGGGCAGTACTTTTTCATGATGGACATGAGCATCTTGCCGAAAAAATCCCAGCTGTACATCACGGAAACATATCTGGGGCGATTTTTAACCTTGGCTACCTGCCAGGCGGCGACAAAACGATTGTCACCCGCCCGGAAACAACAATTACGGCAATTGACCAGCTGCTTGAAATCATGGCTCCGGCAGGGATCATTGTTCTGGTTATTTATCACGGGCATGAAGGCGGTGCCGCCGAACGGGATGCACTTTTAGCCTATTGCCGCGGACTGGATCAAAAGACGGCCCATGTCCTGCAATACCAATTTATTAACCAGCAGCATAACCCGCCATTTATTGTCGCGATTGAAAAAATTTAACCAGGCCATCTGCGCCTGGTTTTTTTGGAAATGTAGGTATTTTTTGAACTTATACAAAATGTCGGTATTCTTTGAACTTATGCAGATACCCGCGATAACTCGTTGATATCCATTGCCAATATCGATTTCACCGTAAAATGTGTTACTCTTGTTGATGTAGAGGCTTGGAAGCCAGCTTGGTTAGAAACGCTGGTGCAGATTTTTGCAGTGAGCGGTAGGCTAGTCCATTAAAATAAAAGAAATAGCTGGCCCAGCCGCCGGTTTTGATAATTCCCCTCGCCAGCCTGCGGACTTCCGCCTGCTTACGGACTTTGGAATCCGATAAATAAATCCCCAATAAGCCGCGGTTAATCAGCTGATGGAATTTCTTATGCGGCAGCTGTTCGGTGTGCTTGTCTGCTTCGGCCACAAAATATTTTAAGCGGTTAAACAGCGTTTCCTGATCTTCATAATAAAAGCAAAAGTTCAAGTCCCCTTCCGCTTTATCCTCTTCCTGATCAATAAAATAATCTAGCAGGATATGTAAGCCTTGAATATAAGGGAAATAGCCATTGCGGATATTCTCCGCGTCACTTGCTTTAAAATCTTCCCGCATCGCATAAGAGATTAAGCAAAAGATTCCTAATGTTGAACCTGAGCAGGCCGAAAATTCGTACCACTCCATGTCCGGGACATGATTTCGATTCCGCTCGAACCACTTTTCAAGGCGCGGCACGCGTTCCTCTTTTTTCACGTGCTTGTGAATCTGTAAGTCACAATAATAGCGGCACAGTTCTTGAAGATAATCTTTAATCAGCCCATACGTGCTTAATTCCCTTAATACGGAACGGCATGTTTCCGATAAGTCATATAAATAATCAGCATCGTCCTGATCTTCACGGAGCCGGTAATAATTTTTCCTGTCAGCTTTGAGCACAAGCGCATCCAGCATCGATTCATGAAGGGCCGCGAAGTCATTGGGATCCAGCGAAGTACTCCGGTCACAGAGATTATCCAAATAATCGCTGATGGTTTGATAAGCCACAATAAATTTTACAGCCTGTTTATACTGCTGATTGGCTGTCAAAGCGAGAATACCTCCACCTTCGCAATGGAAGGTTTTAGTCTCAATACTGGCGAGTGCCTGCCTTCTTAACTCCGGATTGGGAATCTTTGCAGCACGACTTTTCCAATAAGCCAATTCTCGATGAACGGCAGGCAGGATTTTGCGGTATACCCTGGACATAAGAGTGAATGGCTTCATGGAAAACAACAACCTTTCTATACAATATAGCCAATAGCTTTTAATTGACTCAAAACAAAATCCTTGGCATATTCAAAAATTTCTTCTCGCTCCGGCTCGTTAAAGATTTCATGGTAGCATTGCGGCCACTCTTTAAATCTTTTTTCCGATAATGGGGCGTGATTGAACCAGTCCTTGACATTGGCCTTGTTAACTATTTTATCTTCGCCTCCCTGCATGAGAAGCATTGGGGTATCCTGGATTTTTTCAAGATCGAGAAAGGCCTGCTTCATCGCATAAACCAGCTCGCGATACCACCTGACTGAAACCTTGGTCACGAACAGCGAATCATTTGAATCGGCTTCCCAGACATCCTCATTCCTTGTGGCCATTTGGACCGTCAATCCTGAATTCACCTTAAAGGATGGAAATACAATATTTAACAGAAGAGAAATAAGTTCTAGAAATTTAGGTTGTTTCTGAACCAGCCCTAGGCAAGGAGAAGAAAGGATAACTCCGGCGATATTTAACCTTTCCTCCTGGAGTAGGCGGATTGAAATTAAGCCCCCCATACTATGCCCCATTAAAAACACTGGCAGATCATAGCGATAAGCGGCTTGAACCCAATCTTTGACCTCAAATATGTATTCATCAAAGGAATCAATATGGCCGCGGTTCGCTCTTGTGGTGATGCCTTGCCCCGGCAGGTCTGACATGATGACATGGAAGCCGGATGAACGCCACATTTCAATCAGCCAGCCATATCGCTTATGATGCTCCATCGCACCATGGACAATTACAATGACTGCTTTCGCTTCCCCTTCTGCTTCCCACTTCCACATACTTTTTCCTCCTACAAAAATTCATTATCATTCATATATTTTACCATAAAGACTAGTGTAACGTTGTCCTGAAACTGTTTCAAAAAATTGACGCCGAGATTTATTTTTTGTATTCCATTTATTAAATTCGCTAAAATAGAGTCATCATTACAAAAGGAGCGACCAGAATGATTTACCCATTCAAAGATAGGTACCCAAAGATTGCTGACTCCGCATTTATCGCTGATTTTGTAACCATTACCGGAGATGTTGAAATTGGCGAACAATCGAGCGTTTGGTTCAATACTTCGATTAGAGGTGATGTAGCGCCTACTAGAATTGGCAACAAAGTCAACATCCAGGACAATTCCGTCTTGCATCAAAGCCCAAACAACCCGCTCATTTTAGAAGATGAGGTAACAATTGGACACCAAGTAATTTTACATAGCTGTATTATCAGAAAGAGGGCCCTGATTGGGATGGGCTCGATTATCCTTGACCAGGCCGAAATTGGTGAAGGTGCCTTTATCGGTGCTGGCAGTCTTGTCCCGCAGGGAAAGAAAATCCCCCCTAATACATTAGCATTTGGCAGACCGGCAAAAGTTATTAGAGAATTAACGGATGAAGACAGAAAAGAAATAAAACGTATTTATACAGAATATGCTGAAAAAGCTCAATACTATAAGTCTTTGCAAAAAAAATAAGCACTCAAGGTGCTTATTTTTTATGAATGACTCGCATGCACTTTTTCTGTCTTATAGTCATTTTGGAAAGAATATACCTTCTCAACATATACTTGATGCCACACCATAAACATGAGAACAGTCCAAATTTTCCGGCTGTTATCGGCTTTCCCGAGGCAATGGTCATCAAGCAGCTTTAACAGGTATGATTTATTGATTAAATGATCAGTCGCGCTTTCGCGAATGATGGTTTTCGCCCACTCGTTCATCTCAGCCTTGAGCCAGTGGCGAATTGGTACCGGAAAACCGAGTTTTTTTCGATTTAACACATGATCCGGAACAATTCCTTCGGCTGCTTTCCGTAACACATACTTCGTTGTTCCGTTTGCCGTTTTTAGGCTCGTCGGAATTTTTGAAGCCACTTCAAACACGGCTTTATCAAGGAATGGTACGCGAAGCTCTAATGAATGCGCCATCGTCATTTTATCTGCCTTTAGTAAAATATCGCCGCGCATCCATGTATGAATATCAATATATTGCATTCGGTCAACAGGGTCATAGCCGCTTGATTCCTGGTAAAGCGGCTTGGTGATATCGGTAAACTTTAGTCCTTCACGATACACATTTAACAATTCACGTTTTTCTTCTTCGCTAAACATTTTGGCATTGCCGATATAACGCTCTTCCATTGGGGTTACTCCGCGTTCGATAAAGCTTTTTCCCTTCATCCCCTCCGGCATCATCCTCGAAATCAGCCGCAAAAAGCGATGAAATACACGAGGGATTTTGTTAAAAATCTCTAAGTCTTGTGGTTCGCGGTAAATATTATAACCGCCAAACAACTCATCGGCGCCTTCACCGGATAGGACAACGGTAACATGCTTTCTTGCTTCACGAGCAACAAAGTAAAGCGGCACGCAGGCAGGATCCGCCAGCGGATCATCCATATGCCAGATGATTTTCGGCACTTCTTTCATGTATTCTTCAGGTGTGATAACATAACTGATATTTTCTACGCCAAGTTTTTCTGCTGTTTCTTTGGCCACATCAATTTCACTGAAGCCATTACGTTCAAAGCCAACCGAGAAGGTCTTAATCGCTGGATGGAATTCCTTAGCAATGGAGGCAATGATCGATGAATCAATCCCGCCGGAAAGGAACGAACCGACTGGTACATCGCTGCGCATATGCATTTTTACCGAATCAAATAACACATCTCTTATTTCTTTAATAAAATCGGCTTCTGATTTTTGAATTGGGGCAAAATGCGCCTTCCAATAGCGTTTAATTTCCATTTGAGAACCGACTTTTTTCGTGAAATAATGGCCTGGTTCAAGCTTCTTAATGCCTGCAGAAAGTGTATATGGTTCCGGTACAAACTGATAAGTTAAATAGTGCTGCAAGGAATCATAATCTAAGACATCATTTTCCAGCGCCAGCAAAATACTTTTTTTCTCGGAGGCAAAGAACGTTCTCTCCCCATCCTGCAAATAAAAGAATGGTTTAATTCCAAACGGATCGCGGGCGCCGTAGAGGATTTGCTCCTGTTTATCCCAAATAACAAAGGCAAACATTCCTCTTAGTTTTTCGACTGCTTTTTCCCCTAAATGGCTGTAAAGGGCAATGATTACTTCGGTATCAGAGCTTGTCGCAAACGTTAAGCCGGCTTTTAACAATTCTTCGCGCAACTCTACATAGTTATAGATTTCACCGTTAAAAATAATCCAATAGCGTTCATTCTCATACGTAAGCGGCTGATGACCTGCCTCAAGATCAATAATACTCAAGCGGCGGAAGCCAAACTGAATATGGTCATCAAAATAAAAGCCATCATCATCAGGGCCGCGATGGGTAATGATATCATTCATATTTTTAAATTGTTGTCTTTGTTCGTCCGTATAATTTTGTGCTTTATCATGTATACAACCGATAAATCCGCACATTATGTACCTCACCTACTCCATTCAAAATATCAAAAAAGACGGTGGATCAGAACATATTTACCCAACGTCAGAGCAAGAGTTTTATTCTGCCATAACGGGAAAATCCGATCCAATCATGAGGCGCTCCGCCCCTTCCTTCAAGCAAACATACTATCTAATACTACCACTTTTTTTCGCAAAATGGCACTGTGAGTATAAGGAAATTTATGGCCTTACCATTTTTCAGTTCGCTGCTGCTGGATAAACATTGGTTTAAACCGCTAAACAAAGAATTAGACGAAAAATAAAAAATGGGAGTTACAGTTTATTTGCAACTCCCACTGAGGATCAACGATTTTCTGCCTGTTGGCGCAGTGTTTCCGCTTTATCTGTCCGCTCCCAAGGGAGGTCAATATCTGTACGGCCAAAATGTCCATAAGCGGCTGTTTTCTTATAAATCGGACGGCGTAAATCCAGCATTTTAATAATGCCTGCCGGACGAAGATCAAAGTTTTGACTGACTAGATTAACTAAGACGTCCTCACTTACTTTTCCGGTTCCAAACGTATCAATTGAAATTGAAACTGGTCTGGCAACCCCGATTGCGTAGGCCAGCTGAACTTCACATTTATCGGCAAGGCCAGCGGCCACAATATTTTTTGCTACATAGCGGGCCGCGTAGGCGGCAGAGCGGTCTACCTTGGTCGGATCTTTCCCAGAGAAAGCACCACCGCCATGGCGGGCATAGCCTCCATACGTATCAACAATAATTTTCCGACCAGTTAAGCCGGCATCTCCCTGTGGACCGCCAATCACAAAACGTCCTGTTGGGTTAATGAAATATTTCGTATTGTCATCAATAAGTTCTTTTGGAACAACCGGATTGATGACATATTCTTTTATGTTGCGCTGAATTTGCTCCAAAGAAATCTCAGGATGGTGCTGGGTTGACACGACAATTGTATCAATCCGGACCGGCTGATTGTTTTCGTCATATTCAACAGTAACCTGTGTTTTCCCATCAGGACGCAGATACGGAAGAATATCTTCTTTTCGTACTTCTGCTAACCTGCGGGCAAGCTTATGCGCAAGCGAAATCGGCAGCGGCATCAGTTCCTTCGTTTCGTTGCAGGCGAAACCAAACATTAACCCCTGATCTCCTGCCCCAATTGCCTCGATTTCTTCATCCGTCATGTTCCCTTCGCGGGCTTCAAGTGCTTGGTTGACACCCATGGCAATATCGGGCGACTGCTCGTCGATGGAGGTTAACACTGCACATGTTTCCGCATCAAAGCCATATTTGGCACGATTATAGCCAATTTCCTTAATCGTTTCCCGAACAATCTTGGGAATATCTACATATGTAGATGTGGTAATTTCCCCGGCTACAAGCACTAGACCAGTGGTTACCGATGTTTCAGCAGCAACACGGGCATTAGGGTCTTGGGCTAAAATTGCATCTAAAATTGAATCAGAAATTTGGTCACAGATCTTATCAGGATGACCTTCAGTTACTGATTCGGATGTAAACAAGTGGCGTCTTGTTGGCATCTGAATTCCTCCTATATTAATGAAATAAATGAGGTTATCTACATGGCCTGTTGCTGACAATATATTGAACCTCTAATTTAAACGGAACTCATTCCCTTTGTAGTATGAAATAAAAATGGGAAATTTATTAAGAAGAACCATTATCCCCAATAATTTCTTAAAAACAAAAAACCTTTCCATCAATGAGGAAAGGTTAAAATACACTAAATTCATTCCTTTCGCTCTTATCGTTCAAGGTCAAGCCTTGCATCTGGGTTAGCACCTTTGCCTAGAAAATGCATAGAAAAAAAACATTTTCTTCGTTGCAGGTTGCTGGGTTTCATTGGGCCCGTCCCTCCACCAGCTCGGGATAAGAGAGTATCCGTTCAAAATATAATCATAACGTACTACTGGAAACAATGTCAATATTTTTCAATCTATTGCTCTAATAATAAATTGTTCTTCCTTTTTTTTCTTTCAATGAATAGTATAAAGTGGAAGATGACATAATTTTTTCACATAATTAGTATAGACTAATCATTTAATTGTGTTATACTATTTAAAGACAATTTTTTCGTTAAAAACAAGAAAAGGAAGGTCCGATCCATGAACTCTGTTCACGTTCCAAACGAACTTAATCAGTTACTGAAAGAAAAGAACGTTCAAATGCAATTATCTGTACCCCAATTGGTTGAAAAAATCTTGGCGCGAAACGAAGGAACGTTGACCTCAACCGGTGCAGTACGTGTCTCCACCGGCAAATATACAGGCCGTTCTCCAAAAGACAAATTTATTGTTGTAGAAAAATCAACGAAAGATAAAATTGACTGGGGTTCAACAAACCAACCTATCTCTGAGGAAGTATTTACAAATCTTTATCATAAAGTCCTTCAGTATTTAAGACAGAAGGAAGATGTATTTGTATTCAAAGGATTTGCCGGTGCAGATAAAAAATCGAGATTGCCGATTCAAGTGATTAATGAATTGGCTTGGCATAATCTTTTCGTTCATCAATTGTTCATTCGTCCGACAGAGGATGAGCTTTTAGCGCATGATGCCCAATTCACTGTCATCGCTGCTCCTAATTTTAAAGCGGATCCTGCAGTAGATGGAACCAATTCGGAAACCTTTATTATTATATCGTTTGAGCGCCGAATTGTTCTTATTGGCGGGACTGAGTATGCAGGAGAAATGAAAAAGTCGATCTTCTCGATTATGAATTTCTTACTTCCTGAAAAGAATATTTTTTCCATGCACTGCTCGGCAAATGTTGGTCAAGAAGGTGACGTTGCCTTATTCTTTGGATTATCCGGAACTGGAAAGACAACGCTGTCAGCCGATCCGAATCGGAAGCTAATTGGTGACGATGAACACGGCTGGTCGTCCCATGGCGTCTTTAATATTGAAGGCGGCTGCTATGCTAAATGTATCAATCTTTCGCATGAAAAAGAACCGCAAATCTTTGATGCCATTCGCTTTGGAACTGTCTTGGAAAACGTCATCGTCAACCAAGAATCAAGGATTGCCGATTACGACGACAATACCTTAACGGAAAATACAAGGGCTGCCTATCCACTTGAAAACATTGATAATAGTGTCATTCCTAGTATTGCCGGTCATCCACATACAATCGTGTTTTTAACTGCTGATGCCTTCGGCGTGCTGCCGCCTATTGCAAAATTAACGAAAGAACAGGCCATGTACCATTTCTTAAGCGGTTATACCTCAAAGCTTGCCGGCACTGAGCGCGGTGTCACCACTCCGGAAGCAACTTTCTCGACTTGCTTTGGAGCTCCGTTCATGCCATTACCAGCGACCCGTTACGCGGAAATGCTGGGAGATAAAATTCTCGAGCATAACGTCAACGTCTTCCTAGTCAATACAGGCTGGACCGGCGGAGAATACGGTGTTGGCAGCAGGATGAAGCTTTCCTACACAAGAGCGATGGTGCAGGCCGCACTTGAAGGTGAATTAAACCATGTCGAAACAGTCACCGACGAAATCTTTGGCTTAAATATTCCGCTTCATATCGCTGGCGTGCCAGACGAGGTTCTGCAGCCAAGCAAAACTTGGCATGACCCACAAGCTTACGCTGAAAAAGCGAAGGAACTTGCAGCCAAATTCCGGGAAAACTTTAAAAAATTCCAAAACGTTGCCACTGAAATTGCCGAAAAAGGCGGACCGATTGCCTAAATAAACTAAAATGGTGCCCATTTCCTTGAAGGGCACCATTTTTTATGGATAAAACTGTGATCTAATTTGTCGAGTTCAATGAAATGAGTTGATAAGTAATCGTCGTTTTGTTATTTTCCCATTCCAGCTTCTTAATCAATGCTGAACCGCTGGAATTGCTTTCAAGAGTTTTTCTGATATCGAGTGGAATTTCAATCGGGTAGAGTCTGTACCCTTCTTTTTCTAACTGAAATAGATTTTCCTCAATTCTTATCTCTCTTCCCTTCGTCACAATCAGGGTGTTTAATTCAAGGGGCATTCCCATATAAAATCCGCTCCTCTCCAATTGATACCTCTATCTTATCATCATTTACACTGATTTTTCATCCATCTCGTTAAATCTTGGACAACTTTACGATTCACTACAGGAGGAAAGTAATGGGTAAATTCGGCAAAATACCAGCACTCAACGGGTTTCGCCAATTCTTTCAGCCGCCTTTCCAGCCGGTGAGCATGCTCAATGGAAACATTATGATCTTTAACACCGTGAATAATCAGGATCGGTGCCGACATTTTTTCAAGTTCATATAAAGGTGTTCTCGATTTGTACCTTTGCGGATATTTTGCCGGTGTTCCACCAATCACCCGCTTCATCATTCTCCTTAAATCCTTGCGTTCCCAATAAGTTAAGCTCATATCGCTGACTCCGCCCCATGTAACCAGTGAAGCAGCTTGCGGAAACTGATTCCCGGTCATTAGCGCCATGACTCCGCCCCGAGAAAAGCCAAAAATATGAACGTTCCGAATCTGTGGCAGCGATTGCAGCAATTGAAATGCTGCAAAAGCATCTTCCCGATCCTCACCGGCGAAATCCTCATTCCCTTCCCCGCCTTGGTTTCCCCGATAATAGGGTGCAAAGACAACAAAGCCCTCTTGTGCAAATTGGGCAATCCGCGCTGGCCGAACTTTACCGACATTTTTAATGCCGCCGCGCAGATAAAGAAAACCATCCGATACTTGTTCATTTTTCGGTTCCGCCAACATCCCCTTTACCCTTAATCCATTGGAAAGATAAGTAATTTCCTTTAATTCCACATTTGGATTAGGAGATGGGAACCGTGTAACCTCAACAATCATTCCGTTGTCATTATTCATCTGGATTCATCCTTTTGAAAAAAATTAAACACCGGGTAATCACACATTTTACTCCTTTTCATACATTATCATAGGTAATCAGCCCATATTAAGGAGGTTTAACATTTATGAATAAATGGTTAAAAATCAGTTTCTCCTTAGCTTTAATCGCTATTCTTATGATACCATTGGCTGCTTGTAATAATGACTCTGGAAAAGAGCCGAAGAAACTGGAGAAAGTTCGTATTGCCGAAGTAACCCGCTCGATCTTCTATGCTCCGGAATACGTTGCCTTAGCAAAGGGATTTTTTAAAGAAGAAGGTTTGGATGTCACTTTAACAACAACTCCCGGCGGTGACAAAACAATGACGACCCTTCTCTCCGGCGGGGCCGATGTCGCTCTTGTTGGTTCAGAGACATCCATTTATGTATATGCCCAGGGCTCGAATGATCCGGTGATAAATTTTGCGCAAGTCACCCAAACCGACGGCACCTTCCTGGTTGCCCGCAAGAAAATCGATAACTTCTCATGGGAGCAATTAAAGGGAACAACCTTTCTTGGACAGCGGAAAGGCGGCATGCCGCAAATGGTCGGTGAATTCGTGTTAAAGAAGCACGGTATTGATCCACACAAAGATTTAAATTTAATCCAAAATATTGAATTTGCTAATATTGCCAATGCCTTTGCTTCCGGAACCGGTGAATTTGTACAATTATTTGAACCGACGGCCAGTATTTTTGAAAAAGAAGGAAAAGGCCACATTGTCGCCTCCTTTGGAAAAGAATCCGGTCATGTTCCCTATACAACGTTTATGGCGAAAAAAAGCTATATAAAAGAACACAAAGACACCATTGAAAAATTTACAAAAGCTATTTATAAAGCGCAGCAATGGGTTAAGGACCACAGTGCTGCAGAAATCGCCAAGGCGGTGGAACCGTACTTTCCGGATACCGATTTAGATATTATGACAACTGTTGTAGAACGCTATAAAAACCAGGGCAGCTTCGCAACCGATCCGATCCTGGATGAAGAAGAGTGGAACAATCTGCAAAATATCATGAAAGAGGCTGGAGAGCTTCCCCAGGAAGTTGCCCATAAAACGCTTGTAAACACAGAAATTGCCGAAAAAGTCATTGAAAAATAAACGGAAAGGGAGGCCGTAACAAGATGAGTTTCTTGAAAGTTCAAGATGTTCACCACACGTATTTTACCAAAGCCTTACGAACCACGGCCCTCTCCAATATTAATCTTACCGTTGAGGAGGGAGAATTTGTCTCCCTTCTCGGCCCAAGTGGCTGTGGAAAAACCACCCTGCTTTCAATTATCTCGAGTCTGCTGAAACCAACGGAAGGTGCCGTTTTATTAGAAAATAAACCCGTTGCCACTACCAAAAATACAATCGGCTATATGCTTCAGCAAGATTACCTTTTTCCCTGGAAAACGATTGAAGAAAATATCCTCTTAGGTCTAAAATTAGCAAAACAGCTTAACCCAAAAACAAGGTCGAACGCTCTCAACCTATTAAAACAGATGGGATTAAACGGCGGTGTCGAAAAACAACTGCCAAAGCAACTATCTGGCGGGATGAGACAGCGTGTAGCATTAGTTCGAACATTGGCAACGGAACCAAAGCTGTTGATGCTGGATGAACCTTTCTCCGCGTTGGATTATCAAACAAAGCTAAAGCTGGAAGACTTAGTTTCGCAGACCTTAAAAGATTTCGGCAAAACGGCGATTCTCGTTACCCACGATATTGGAGAGGCTATTGCCATGAGTGACCGTGTATTTTTGCTGTCATCTCGACCGGGAACAATCCATAAAACATTTGAAATACCGGAGGAATTACGAAAATTATCCCCGTTCGAAGCAAGAAATCACTTTTTGTATTCTTCTGTGTTTCAAGCAATTTGGAAGGAGTTGGAGACCCTTGAACGAAAATCGGAATAAGATCGAACTCCTTCATCAAAACTATCTTCAGTCGTTAAAAATTGAAAAAAGATGGGTCCGCTTTTATCAGCTGATTATTCTCGCGTTTGTTTTTGCAAGCTGGGAATTGTTAAGCAGGATGCAGTGGATTGACCCGCTAATTTTTAGTTCTCCCAATAAAATATGGAAGCTGTTTTTTGAGAAAATACAAGACGGTTCATTAGCAGCTAATTTAGGAGTAACATTAACAGAAACGGTTGCCAGCTTTATTATTGCGACTGCTCTTGGCGTCATCATTGCTGCCCTTCTTTGGTGGTCACCGATGCTGTCCAACATTCTCGACCCCTACCTGGTCATTTTTAACGCCATGCCGAAGGTCGCCCTGGGGCCAGTTATCATTGTTGCTCTGAGCCCCGGATACACTTCAATCATTGCCAATGGCGTCATTATCTGTGTTATCATTACCGCGATTGTTGTCTATACTTCATTTAAAGAGGTCGATCCCAATTATTTAAAAGTGCTCCAAACCTTTGGAGCAACACGCTTTCAATGTTTTAAAGAAGCAATTATACCGGCAAGTTTTCCGACCATTATTTCGACGTTAAAAGTCAATGTCGGGCTATCCTGGGTTGGCGTGATTGTGGGAGAATTTTTAGTTTCGTCCAGAGGGTTAGGTTATATGATCATCTATGGATTCCAAGTATTTAATTTTACCCTCGTGTTTTTATCACTTTTTGTAATAGCCGTATTGGCTACAGTTATGTATCAGCTTGTTGATTTATTGGAAAAGAAATTAATCAAAGAATAGCAGGTTCGTATGTCTGCTATTCTTTTTGCTGCTGTTCGATATATTTGATACATTCCTCGACAACCTTGTCCTTCATAATAAAGCTATACTCCGGACCAAACCGCCGCTTGAGCAGATCACCGTCTATCAAAACCGGACCATTGGTTTCAAAATAATGGCTCGACTTCTCCAGATTGCTTACTTTTCCCCAAAAAACTGCCTTTACAAACGAGCCGTTTTCTTCAGTAACTCTGTATTCAGCAATTTGCTTTAATTCCTTAAAAATTGCTCCTGTTTCTTCAAAAGCCTCCCGCCTTGCCGCCTCCTCCAACGTTTCACCCTGTTCCCTTTTGCCGCCGGGGAATTCCAGCCCTCTCTTTTTATGGTCGGTCAGAACCCAGCTCTTCCCGATTTTACTGATAATCAACACATGCCCTGCTTCCTCGGCAAACACCTGCTTTGAAAAAGCTAACTCCACATTATTTCCGTGATCATCGAAAAACTGAAATCTCATAAAATCCATCTCCACTCATGTATCTAAAAAGATTATATACGAAAAAAGGAAAATCCTCGAATTTGGATTTTCCTTTACTCGTTATTGTGTGGTAAAATATTCATGGTTGCAATATGATTTTTAGCCTCTTCATCACCAAGTTGATATAACATTCCGTAGATTTGCTGAATGGTGCTGTCATAAGCATCATTTTGCCGGTCATAATGATATTGAACATAAGGAACATGAGCCCTAAAAAAGTTTTTCCATTCAGTTGTGTGATTTTGATCCATTAAGGCCCGAAGCTGTGAAATTTCTGCATCTGTTGCTTCAATTTTGTAGCTCCAAGTCGATGCTGTGGCACTTCGGGAAATTCCCCCCGTACCTACATCAATATAATAGGTTTTCTTTTGGTCTTCCATTTTTCCACCCCTTTTCATTTTTAGTCATCTGCAAAAAGAAAAAATTTATTCTCTGCCAAATTTCGATTCATTTTTCCAAATTGAATAAGATATAATATATAAACAATAAATTACAGATTTTTCAGTAAATTTGGAAATATTTTTTAGTTACTTAAGGGAATACCATAAGGAAAGAATACTAATGGGAGGTGCTTGAAATTGAAACTAATTGATGAATTATTTGAAATGTATCGCAACAAACTTACAGGTGATGAAGAAGACATTGATATGCTCGCGTTTGCTTTTTTAGAGGAAATGTCATACGAGGACCTGTTGGCTTTAATTCATGAAATGGATAAACAAGAGTTGTATGATTTAATGGGGCTGTATTTGATTGAAAGCTTAAAGGGGAAATTTGCTCAAGAACAATATGGGCAGCAGCGAGCACATATTTATTATCCAAGGAATATCCATTAAATTTACATACTAACGCGAAGAGGAAACTGAAAAGTCAGTTTCCTTTTCATTTTTCATGGTACAATATTGAAATAAGGGGGGATGGTAGAGTTGACTACTGTTTTAGTGGTATCGATCATTATTGTTTTTGTTGTACTGTTATTGGCTGTGATTACAACCTCAAAAGCCTATTCCTTTAAGCACACGGTTGATCCGGATCCGCTGGAAAATAATCATTTACTAAAATTAAATGATGAAAAAGAGCGGAAGCAAAATGTATAATAAAAACTCGCTGAATAGGCGAGTTTTTTTACAGGCAAAAACCTGTATGATTCCGTCTTAAATATGGTATCTTGAAAATAACCACTCAAAGGAGAAACCGAGGATGCTGAAAAAAATATTTATTTCACTGATCCGTTTTTACCAAGTCGCGATTTCACCCTTGAAACCGCCGACATGCCGCTTTTACCCGACCTGTTCCCAATATGGATTAGAAGCTGTCAAGCGCTTTGGTGCCGTAAAGGGCGGATATTTGGCAGTAAAAAGAATCTTAAAATGCCATCCATTGCACCCGGGGGGACTGGATCCCGTTCCGGAAACATGGGAGGATCGAAAAAAACATCAATCTTGATAACCGTTAACGATGAGGTCAAGCTTTCCCGTTTTAGGATCAATCACTAAGCCATGAACCGGTACATTTTTTGGCATCAGCGGATGATTTTTAATGATGTCCACGCTGTGAGAAACACTGTCGTTGACACTATCAAAGCCGTGAAGCCAATGATTAATATCAATTCCGGAAAAAGCTAAAGTATTCAGCGTTTCCTCGGTAATTCCCTGTTCCTTCATATGCGTTAAAACCGATTCGGCCTTTAACCCGCTCATTCCGCAATCATGGTGGGCGATCACTAATACTTCCTTAGCCTGTAATTCATATACCGCGATTAAGATACTCCGCATAATACTGCCAAACGGATGTGATACAAGTGCCCCTGCATTTTTGATGACCTTTGCATCTCCGTTTCCCAAATTTAAGGCCTTTGGCAAGAGTTCAAGGAGACGAGTATCCATACATGTCAAAATGACCATCTTTTTGTTCGGATATTTTGTTGTTTCATATTTCTCATATTCTCGATTTTCCACAAACTTCTGGTTGTATGCAAGGATCTCTTGTAACATTGTCCCATTTTTCATCATCACCACATCCTCTCTATCTCTCCCTTTATGATACAAAATAACCGAAGTTTTAAACAAATATTTTTACTCTTGCATTTTCCCCGGATTTCTTGTAATATACTAATGTTAATCGGAATCGTTACGGATTACAACTAAATTTTTTTGAACAATAAATCGGAATAAGTACGATTTAATTCAAGGGGGCTTATATGAAGAAATTTATTATTATTCTATCAGTCTTTTTACCATTAAGCATCTTATTATCTGCATGTACAAATGAGCATACTGCCAAAAAGAAGGGGCAGCTGCAAATCTATACAACGGTATACCCGCTGCAATATTTTTCGGAGCAAATAGGCGGAAAATACGTTCATGTAAACACGATCTATCCCCCTGGTTCTGATGAACATACCTTCGAGCCATCGCAAAAGGATATGATGAACCTAGCCGATTCAGACCTTTTTTTCTACATTGGACTTGGTCTGGAAGGATTTGTTGAGAAGGCAAAGGAAACGTTGAAAAATCAACATGTAACCATGGTCCCTGTCGCTGAGAAGCTTCAGCTTCCGCAAGACAACAGCTATAAAAAAGAAGACCATGACCATGATCAGGATCATAATTTACATGGCGATATTAACCCTCATGTATGGCTTGACCCACTGTACGCAAAGGAAATGGCTGGTGTGATTCGCGATCAATTAAGTAAAAAAATGCCAAAGCAAAAGGCATATTTTAATCAAAACTATCAGAAGCTGGCAGCAAAATTAAATGAATTAAATCGGCAATTTGCATCTACGATCTCCAAGGCAAAGCATAAACAAATCATTGTAACCCACGCTGCATTTGGGTATTGGGAAAATCGTTATGGACTGGAACAAATTAGTATTTCCGGACTCTCCACGACCAATGAGCCAACACAAAAGGCTCTGGAAAAAATCATTTCTTTAGCCGATCGAGAAGGTTTAAAATACATTTTATTTGAGCAAAATGTTCAATCAAAGCTGGGAAAAATAGTCCAGCAGGAGATTGGTGCCCGAGCGCTGCCAGTTCATAATTTGGCGGTTTTAACAACAGATAATCTGAATCATAAAGAAACATATTTTTCATTGATGAATAAGAACTTGAAGACATTAAAAACCGCTCTAAATGATTAGCTTTCTTCCCTTGCTGTCTACTGAGTAATTAATGAAAGAACCAGGCATTTTTGTCTGGTTCTTTAAATTGGAAATACTTTTGTAGCAATTGTTGTTTCCTTCAGTCTTTTTTCATTAATGGCAAACCCGATTCCAGGACTGTTGGGTACTTGAATCACGCCGTTTTCAACTGATACTTCAGGTAAGATAATATCCTCCTCCCAAAAACGGCTCGAAGCAGAAATATCTCCAGGGATGGAAAAGCCTTGTAAAGAGGCAAGAGCAATATTATGAGCCCGAGAAATTCCAAACTCAATCATTCCCCCACACCAAACTGGAATTTCCTGCTCAACACAATAATCATGAATCCGCTTTGCTTCGGAAAGACCGCCCACACGGCCCACTTTTATATTAATCACCTTACAGCTTCCCAACTCCACCGCTTTTCTGGCATCGTCAAAAGTTACGATACTTTCATCAAGACAAATTGGCGTTTTTATTTGTTTTTGCAGCCTCGCATGTTCAATGATATCATCATGTCCCAGCGGTTGCTCAATCATCAGCAAATTGAGTTCATCAAGGGCTCTTAGGCGGTCAAGATCATCTAAACTATAAGCTGAATTGGCATCAGCCAGTATGGGAAGCAGCGGATAACGTTTTCTGATTTCTGCTAAAAATCGATAGTCCTGCTCTGGACTGATTTTTACTTTTATCCGTTGATAACCATCTTCCAGGTAGCTTTCGATTTGTTTCAGAGCGTTTGTCAGAGAATCGGCCGCGACCACCACTCCCGAGGCAACTTCTTGGCGTGTCCCACCCAGTATCTTTGACAGTGACAGAGCCTGCTGTTTTGCATACAAATCCCAAAGGGCTGTTTCCAACCCGGCCTTGGCCATGTTGTTTCGGCGAACAGATTTGAAAAGCTCCGCTGCCTCGTCCGGATGGTCGATTGGATGTGTTTGCAATACAGGAATTAACACGTCGGTCAGCATATGGATGCTTGTTTTTACCGTTTCCTCTGTATACCATGGGGTGGAAAAAGCAACACCTTCACCATACCCGGTCATTCCCTCTTGATCCGTTATTTTGACGATAATCCCTTCCCGATCCTGAACAGTCCCTAGGTGAGTTATAAATGGAGCCTTTAATGGCATTTTGATGATAAATAGCTCGACAGCAGTGATTTTCATTAACGGAACCTTCCTTCATTCACCCAATCTCTTAAGGTTCTGCGCAGCAACTTTTTTGCCGCATTTCTTGGCAGCCGGTCTATTAGATAAAAAAACTTAGGGATTTTGTATTTTGCCAACCGATTGCGGCAAAATTGCTGTAGTTCATCAACAGGTATGTCCCGGCCATTCCTGGTGACGATAAAAGCAGCCGGCACCTGACCCCAATCCTTATCATCAACAGCGGTAACGCCTGCCTCTAAAATATCGGGATGGGCTAATAGTACCGCTTCGATTTCAGCCGGGTAAATATTTTCGCCGCCGGAAATAATTAAATCTGAGCGCCTATCAAGGACAAATAGAAACCCTTCCTCATCCAAGTAACCTACATCTCCGGTATACAACCAGCCCTGGCGAATTTTTTCTGCGGTAGCATCCTCACGATTTAAATAACCGCTTGTCACATTCGGCCCTTTTACGACGATTTCCCCTGCTTCTCCCGGCTGTGCTGTGGCCCCGTCGATTCGTTCAATTCGGATTTCTGATGGGAATAATGGTTTTCCGGCAGAACCAAGCTTAGTCAGGCTGTATTCCGGTGAAAGGGTGACGATTTGTGAAGAGGTTTCGGTCATCCCATATGTTTGAAACACAGGAATTTGCTTTTCAACACATGTCTTCAGTAATGGCAAAGGTGCCGGACCGCCGCCCAGGAGCATACAGCGAAACTCCTTCGGCAGCCGCTCGTCCTCCAGGGTATCAACGATTCGTGAGAGCATCGTGCCAACCACCGACATAATCGTTACCCGCTTATCTTTGATATCACGAATCGTTTTTTGCTCAGAAAACTTTTCATGTAGGACAATCGGCATCCCATAAATCACACTGCGCATTAAAATAGAGAAACCGCTGATATGAAATAACGGCACAGTACATAGCCAGCAATCCTGGTCTGTCAGCCCCAAGTTTAACGCTGAACCGACAGCACTCCACCAATGGTTGCCATATGTCTGAATAACCCCTTTGGGCTTCCCGGTTGTCCCGGAAGTATACATAATGGTACAAATCTCATCCAAACTGACCTCTTCTAAAAGTTTCGGCTGCACTTGCTCCTGGGCAAACAACATTGTCTTTGTTACCGATATTAAAGTGGGGAGCTGTTCGGTAAATTGCTGCTTTAAATCGGCAAAGCAATCTTCAACTATTAACACAGATGCCTGCGAATCCTGCAGCTGCCACAGCAATTCGGCCGCGGTCAAGCGGCAATTCAAGATCACCGTTTTTGTTCCTAATAGCTGGAGTGCAAATAAAATCACAATGGTATCGAGATGATTTTTTAATAAAACTGCAGTAAACTGACCGTTCTTTACTCCAAGTTTTTGCAGCTGTCCGGCTGTTTGGTAAGAACGATCGTACAATTCTTTAAAGGTTAATGATTGTTCTTGAAAACAAACAACCGTTCGTTCAGGGGTTAAAAACGCCCTTCTCGTTAAAAAATTCGGCATTTTATTGTCCATCTTTATTCACCTGCATTTCTTAAGAAAAACAGCCTGATGGAAACCCATCAAGCTGAACTGTTCATTATGGAAAACGCGGGAATTGTCCAAAATTTGGCTTCCGCTTTTCTTTAAAGGCATCGCGGCCTTCCTTCGCTTCATCTGTTGTATAATAAAGCAATGTAGCATCACCGGCAAATTGCTGTAATCCTGCTAATCCATCCGTATCGGCATTCATCGCGGCTTTCAAGAAACGCAACGCAGTCGGACTCTTTTCAAGCATTTCCTCACACCATTTAATCGTTTCATCTTCAACCTGTTCAAGCGGTACAACGGCATTGACCAAGCCCATATCCAATGCTTCCTGCGCATTGTATTGACGGCATAAGTACCAAATTTCCCGGGCTTTTTTATGACCAACAATTCTTGCCAAATAACCAGAACCATAACCGGCATCAAAGCTCCCCACCTTAGGGCCTGTCTGACCGAAAATCGCGTTATCTGCGGCAATCGTTAAATCACAGACAACATGCAAGACATGGCCTCCGCCAATCGCATAACCCTTAACCATGGCGACAACCGGTTTGGGAATAATCCTAATTAAGTGCTGCAAATCTAGAACATTTAACCTTGGGATTTGATCCTCCCCAACATAACCGCCGTGACCGCGAACTTTTTGGTCTCCGCCAGAACAGAATGCCTTATCACCGGCACCTGTCAGGATGATCACACCAATATTGGAATCATCACGGGCAGTGGCAAACGCATCGATCATTTCGGCAACGGTCTTTGGTGTAAATGCATTATGTACATGAGGGCGGTTAATCGTAATTTTAGCAATTCCATTATATGTTTCATAGATAATTTCATCGTACTTACGGCCTGGAACCCATTCTACTGCCATTCTATATAACCTCCTTATTTTTTCTCAATTGACAAGAAGTCACTTACTATTGTAACAAATTTTTCACAATCTTCCACATGAATTGCATGACCGGTATTGGGAACCGAAACCCAAATCGCTTTTTTCAGCCTAGTGATCATTTTTTCAGCAATTCCACAAAACTTTTGATCCTTTTCCCCGGTTATTAATAATACTTCACATTTAAGCGTTTCCAGCCGTTCCCACCAAGATGGCTGGGAACCTGTCCCCATATAAAGCAGACTGTTCGCCAGCCCCTTAGGTGAGTTAGCGAGCCGCTGCTTCCTGACTCTTTCCCTAGCGGCTTGTGGAAGTTGTTTCATTGATGCAAATAATGGGATCTCTTCCCAATAATCAACAAATTGCTCCATTCCTTTTTTGATGATAAAATGCGCAAGTACGGCGTCCTTGTCGCGACGCTGCTTTCTTTCTTCAACTGATAAGAGACCTGGAGAGGAGCTTTCCAAAATCAACTTTCTAACCCGCTCAGGGAAAAGAACGGCAAACGTTAACGCAAGTCTGCCGCCCATTGAATAACCAAGCAAATCGATTTGCCTGATTCCAAGCTGGTCAAGGATGAGGCTGAGATCCTGTGCCGCTGCTTCAATGGAATACCGCTGGGAATCATCAGGAAGATCCGTTTTCCCATGTCCGATAATATCGGGTATTATCAGCTGAGAATGTTTCCCCAACTGTTCACAAAAGTGAGTCCATGTCGAGGAATCACCGGTGAAACCATGTAATAACACAAGGGGAAAACCGCGGCCGCATACCTCAACATGGTAGTTAACATCATTTACAAGAAACTTCATCAAAACTCACCTTTGACAAATTTCGATATTTCCTGGGAAACAAACTGCCAAAATTCCCGATGTTCGGCACGATTTTGCTCTCTATTTGTGGTAATTTCATATACATTTAAACCTTTTATATCTTGAGATTTTTCCATTTCAAGACGAAGGTGCTCCCAATCGGTTATTTTTGTAAAGCGGCCGTTAAACATCTTGACAGCATGTTCAAATTCAAGATCCAATGGTGTCCCAAAAAGGAGTTCAAAATGTTTCGGATGCTCTGCCTGCGGCAAGAAAGAAAAAATACCGCCGCCATTATTGTTCACCAGAATAATATGAATATCTATATTAAACCTCTTTGCCGCCAATAAACCATTTAAATCATGGAAAAAGGTTAAATCGCCAAGGACGAGATACATCGATTTGGCATAAAGAGCCGCACCAAGTGCCGTAGAAACAGTTCCATCAATACCATTCGCTCCGCGATTGGCCATCACTTTAATATTTTTTCCATTGGTCAGGAAAAAGCTGTCCAGATCACGAATAGGCATGCTGTTTCCGACAAACAATGTCGCTTCCTCCGGAAGCAGTTCAGCCAATTGATAGAACAGTTTTCCTTCACTTAACTCAGGCAGCTCACGAACTTTGGTCATACTTTCCTTTGTCACCGTATTCACTTGCTGCCAATCGTTTAAGTATTGCGGTGAAGAATTTCCTTTTACATATGGTAACAGCTTTTCACAAAAGCTCGTTTCCTGACAAAAAATCATATCGGTAGATAAAACAGCCGGATCCCGCCAGTCGCCGCCGCCATCAATAACAAACTGATCGGCCTCAGGATTTTCTTTAATAAAGAATGTTAATGCTTTAGAAACGGGCATAGCTCCGAAACGAATAATGACCTCCGGCTTCAGGAAAGCCTTGGCCTCTTCATTCCGTAAAAAAGTGTCGTATGTATCAATAATATTTTTTAATTCATGCTTGCCGCTTCTAAGCTGCGATAAAGGATCCGCTAAAATAGGAAACTTTAAGACTTCAGCCAACATGGTTACAGCATTGGCAAATCTTTCGTCAGCAATGTTTCCACAAACAATAATCCCCCGCCTATTGTCCACTCTCGCAGCAACTTGCTGAAAATGTCCGTCACCCATCAGTAACTCACCACTATGAACCTTGACATACCCCTGCGGACGCTCCGTTAATCGAAAGAGATTCTCATCCAATTGTGGAATGAGCGGCTCCCGAAACGGGAAATTCAAATGAACCGGACCAGCAGGTGCCTTGCCCGCAATGGCAATAGCACGGGAACAAACGGTTCTGGCATAGCGAATCATATCTACTGATTTCTCCGGCAGGGCCATTTCCGCAAACCATTTGACATGATGTCCATATAGGTGAATTTGGTCAATTGCCTGTGGCGCGCCAATTTCTCTTAATTCAGGCGGTCTGTCAGCAGTCAATACAAGCAAAGGAACCCGGGCATAATGCGCTTCGACAATCGCCGGGAAATAATTGGCTGCTGCCGTTCCTGAAGTACAAAGAATGGCAACCGGACGATTGGTTATTTTGGCAATCCCTAGTGCAAAAAAGGCAGCTGAACGTTCGTCAACATGAATATGAACTTTTAAATTTGGATGTTCTGCCATTACCATTGCCATCGGTGTAGACCGGGAACCGGGACTTACGACGACATCGCTAATCCCTGAATGAACCAATTCTGCCACGAAGGCAGCAAGGTATGCGGTTAATGATTCTTGATGACTCATTTTATTCCCCTCCAAGAGCTCTAAGCATTGGTCTAAATTTCAAGCCCGTCTCCAAATATTCACTTTCGGAATCAGAATCTGCCACTACTCCACAGCCGGCAAACAGCGATGCCTCGTTCCCCTGAATTAAGCCGGAGCGGATTGCCACCGCAAACTCCCCGTTCCCTTGGTAATCAAGCCAGCCAATTGGTGCAGCATAAAAACCGCGGTCAAGCTCCTCAACCTGCCTAATTTTTTCAACTGCTTGCTTTTGCGGCAGGCCGCCAAGAGCGGGTGTCGGATGCAGCTTTTCCACTAATCTGAGCAATGATGAATCTTTACGTGCCTTTCCGATTACAGGTGTGTAAAGATGCTGAATATCTCTAATTTTCATTAATTGCGGCCGGTCAGGAAGAATGATCTTATCACATGACTCCGCTAATGCTTCCCTGATCATTTCCACCACATAATGATGTTCAATTAAATTCTTTTGATCATGAAGTAATTCTTCTCCTAAACGCCTGTCTTCCTCTGCTGTAGTTCCGCGAGAAATGGAACCAGCCAGGCAGGTGGAAAAAATCTCAGTTCCATGTTTTTTTACGAGCCTTTCCGGTGTCGCCCCCAGAAAACAATCCCCATTTGATTCCAGTGCAAAGATAAAGCTTTCATGCTGCTGTTCATATAAGTTCGCGATTATTTTTCCCGTATCCAGCTGCTTGTTAAAAATAAGCCTCAGTTCACGGGCCAAAACAACTTTCTTCAATGGCCCTCCGCTTAATTCCTTGGCGACGTCGTCAACAGACCGTTTCCATTTATCTTTTGAAATTTCTTTTATTTCACTGAGTACTGCTGGTTCTGCTTCGTGCTTGAGATAAAATGAAAGCATCAGCTGATTGCGTTCAACGGAGATCTTCTCCAATAAAGAGGGATCATCCTCCTCCAGGCAAATAACATTTGTCGTTAAATAAGCCTCATTGTTCATAATGGTGAGCATATATTTAGGTAAATAAAAGAGGGAATCAGGGTATTTTGCCCACAGTTCCGTTTTATTCTTATATGGATCAAAAGAAAATCCGCCAAAAAGAACCGGACCAATGCCAATTGTGGAATAGGAATTAAAGATGAGACCGTCCATTAAAATCTGTTCCCACTCTTTTTCCACACGAAAAAAGCGGTCAGTAGCCTGAACCGACTGAATCTGTTTTGCAATTCCAAGTCCAATCAGGAAAATCTCGTCTTTTGGATCCTTCCAGAAAAATCTTTCCCCTAAAAACAGCTCTTCTCCGGAATTTAAAAATGTAAATGGATTGAGGCCATCCAATTTATGCACTTCACTAAGCAATACGGGTCGACCAAGTTCCTTTGCGCGGTCAACTGCCGTAAGGCCCCTTTCAATTATTTCTGTTTCCTGAATGGTATACAAATAAATCCCTCCAAAACAGCCGAAATGACTGCCAGCCATCCATTTTGTAAGCCCTTTTTTTAAGATACAACTCCAATTGTAAAGAAGTCAACATGACTTGTCACTATTTATCCCCGTTTCATCCCTTATTATATGTCAAATTTCCGTGTAATGGTTAAAATGTGTTTTATCATTTTCTCACGAACTTCTCCCTATTTACCAAGTAGGGAGAATCTTCTAGTTTTGAAAGTAAAATTTAATTGACACTCATTGGTGAATTCCCTACACTTAGGGTTGGATATTAATAAAATTGTAACAATTTGATGAAATTAGAGATCTATATAAGGGGAGGAGAATGGCATATGCAGCCTAATTTACAGCAGGGTGCGAAACCGGTTGTTGAAGCCAACAAGGGTTTTCAAGTGTGGTGGCAAATGACCCGTCCTCATACATTAACAGCAGCATTTGTACCTGTTGTACTTGGCACCGCACTTGCTTTTAAAGAAGGAAGTTTTCACTTTGGACTTTTCTTTGCGATGTTAATTGCCAGCCTATTAATTCAGGCAGCCACTAATATGTTTAATGAGTACTATGACTTTAAACGCGGGCTTGATTCTGAACATTCAGTCGGGATTGGCGGTACTATCGTCCGTGACGGAATTAAACCAAAGACAGTCATGCAGCTCGCTCTAGCCTGTTATGGAATTGCCCTGTTATTGGGGGTTTACATTTGCGCCAATAGCAGCTGGTATTTAACTCTTGTCGGGCTTATTTGTATGGCGGTCGGCTACCTGTATACCGGCGGTCCGCTGCCTATTTCCTATACACCTTTTGGTGAATTATTTTCCGGTCTTTTTATGGGAATGTTCATTATCTTAATTGCTTTCTTTATCCAAACAGGAACCATTACCAGCGGAAGCATTCTGTTTTCAATCCCAATTTTTATTTTAGTCAGTGCGATTAATTTATCGAACAATATTCGCGACCTTGACGGTGATAAAGAGAATGGCCGCAAAACCGTGGCAGTTCTGTTAGGCAAGAAAAAAGCCGTTATATTATTAGCCGGGATGTTTATCTTTTCCTATCTCTGGGTTTTAGGGCTGATTATCAGCAGCGTTGCACCTATATGGACGGCTCTTGTCATTTTAAGCACAATCAAACCAATCAAGGCAATCAAAGTCTTTAATAAAGGCGTCCTGCCAATTCAAATGGCTCCAGCGATGAAGGCCACGGCGCAGACCAATACCTTTTTTGGACTGTTATTCACCGTCGGCATTTTTGTCGGACATTTCTTTTAGAATTTGAAAAGCTTCTGCAAGCTGCAGAAGCTTTTTGTTTATTGATAAGGTAAAATTCCCCAAATATCTCTTGCATATTCCTTGATTGTCCGGTCACTGGAAAAATAACCGGCATGGGCAATATTCATAAGACTTTTTTGCTGCCAGCGGATTGAATCTTTAAAAGCCTCACTTACTTTCTTTTGAGTAGTAGTATAGGAAGCAAAATCCTTTAAAACAAAATATTGATCGTTTTCCCCAAGTAAGGAATCGAAAATGGGTTCAAATTCATTGGACACATTAGGAAAAAAGCCGTTCACAAGCTGATCGACGACTTCACGAATTCGTTGATCATGATGATAATACTCAACCGATTCATAACCGCCATGTTGATAATAACGGAGGACTTCTGCTGCTGTCAGTCCAAAGATAAAGATATTATCTTCCCCTACAAGCTCATGAATTTCGACATTCGCCCCATCCAATGTTCCAATCGTTAATGCTCCATTAAGCATAAATTTCATATTGCCTGTTCCGGAAGCTTCTTTACTGGCAGTCGAAATTTGCTCGCTGACATCTGCCGCCGGAAAAATCCTTTCTGCCAAGGAGACGCGATAATTCTCCAAAAAAACCACTTTGAGTCTATTACCTATCTGCGGATCAGTATTAACCTTATCCGCTACTGTATTAATTAATTTGATAATCTTTTTAGCATAATAGTATCCCGGTGATGCCTTTGCCCCAAAAATAAACACCCTTGGAACGATTTCAAAACTGGAATCGGCTTTCATCCGATTATATAGATACATAATGTGTAAAACATTAAGAAGCTGTCTTTTGTAAGCATGAAGCCGTTTTACCTGGACATCGAAAATGGCCTCTGAATCAACAGCTATTCCATTCTGTTTGTAAATCATTTCTGCTAGCTGCTTCTTATTATCGGTTTTGATTTTTTTTAAATGCTGTAAAAATGGTTCATCTTGCTGGAATTGAAGTAATTGTTTTAGTTTATCCGCTGATTGGGTCCATTCTGCTCCGATTGCTTCTGTAATCAAGGCGGACAGCCGCGGATTTGCTTGTAACAGCCAGCGGCGATAGGCAATCCCGTTTGTCTTATTATTAAATTTATCAGGATACAACTGGAAAAATGGCTTCATTACCCGTTCCTTTAAAATCTCTGTATGCAGTCTTGCCACTCCATTAACGCTAAAGCTGCCGACGATTGCCAAATGGGCCATTTTCACCTGATGGTCGGCAATAATCGCGAGACTGCTAATTCTTTCCCAATTACCGGGTGTTTCCTCCCAAAGCATACGGCAAAAACGCTCGTTAATTTCTTCGATAATCATATATATCCTTGGCAAGAGTGGTTGAAAAATATGAACCGGCCATTTTTCCAATGCTTCTGATAAGGTCGTATGATTGGTATAGGAAATCGCATTCGTTGTAATATGCCATGCCTCGTCCCAGCCGAAGCCCTCTTCATCCATCAAGATTCGCATCAGCTCCGGAATGGCCAGAACCGGGTGGGTATCATTTATATGAAGGCAGACATATTCGTGCAGCTGTTCCAGGTTCGCATGCTGCTTCTTATAAGAACGTAAAATAGACTGTATACATGCTGATACTAGAAAATATTGCTGCTTTAGCCGAAGGATTTTTCCTTCATCATGAGTATCATCCGGGTAAAGCAGCTCCGAAATAGCTTCCGTTTCCCGCTTATATTTAAGAACATCCTGATGAAACGGAAATTGTGCCGGCTCCGCGCTCCAGAGTCTCAGCGTATTGACGGTGTTTGTGTTAAAGCCGACAACCGGGATATCGTAAGGGACAGCGGTCACCTTTTCAGCATTTAAATGCCGGAAGATGAGCCGATCATTTTCAATTTTTGCTTCCACATTGCCCCAAAATGAGATGCTGACTGCCAAGTCCGCTTTGCGAACCTCCCAAACATTGCCGCTTCTGAGCCACTGCTCAGGCAATTCAACCTGATAGCCATCAACAATTTTTTGTTCAAATAAGCCATGCTTGTAGCGGATGCCATGCCCATGGCCAGGAAGATTGAGCGAAGCCAGCGAATCTAAAAAACAGGCGGCCAATCTTCCTAAGCCGCCATTCCCCAAGCCCGCATCAGGCTCTATTTCTTCTATCTCGGTCAAATTTATTCCCAGTTCCTGAAGTCCGCGCTCAACCATCGCCTCCACCCCAAGATTGATTAAGTTTTGCCGTAAAAGTTTGCCTAATAAATATTCGATTGACAAATAATAGACTTGTTTTCTCTTTGATGCCCAATAGCGCTCATTCGTTGTAATCCAGTCATTGCTGACAAATTCACGGATCATCTGACCAAGCGTTTGGTAATGATCTCTTGGCGTACTTTCGGCAAAGCTTTTCCCGCATAGCATTTCAAGCCGTTTTAAAAAGGTCTTCTTAAATTGTTCTTTCGAAGAAAACATGCGATTCACTCCCAGAGACGATTTCAGCGTAGAGCTGATTATAGCAAAAGGCCGATTGCGCCCAGCTATAATCCTTTTCCATTGCCTGTTTGATAATTTTCTGCCATGTCCTGTGATCATGATAGAAGCCAATTGCCCGCTGAATGGTAAAAAGCATGTCATGCGCATTGAAATCGCGGAAAGAAAAGCCATTTCCCTGCCCGGTCACTTCATTCCATGAGCTAACCGTATCATTCAACCCGCCCGTCTCCCGTACAATCGGAATGGCCCCGTATTTCATCGCGATCAATTGACCAAGGCCGCAAGGTTCAAATAGTGAAGGCATTAAGAACAGATCTGCGGCGGCATACAGCTTATGCGCCAAGGCTTCATTAAATTCCGTCTGAACCTTCAGCTTTTCCGGATAAATTCTTGCCGCCTGCCGAAAGAATTCCTCGTACTCGTAATCACCCGTTCCCAGGATTATGACCTGTAAATCTTCCTGCAGAATTTCCCGGAGTACACATTGTACAAGGTCAACCCCCTTTTGTTTGGTCAGCCGAGAAATCATCACCAAAAGCGGCGTACCAAGGCTTTGCTTTAGGTCGAATTGCTTTTGAATCATACGTTTATTATCCTGCTTTTTAGTTAAATCCTCCAGACTATATGTTTGAAATATAAGCGGATCATGAACAGGATTGTAGAATCCCTCATCAATTCCATTTAAAATTCCCACAAGGTCCTCATTCCGTTTCCTTAATAAACCCTCCAGTTTTTCCCCATAAGCCTCCGTCTTGATTTCCTCTTTATACGTCGGACTGACAGTGGTAATTTTATCGGCAGCAATCAGTGCCCCCTTAAGAAAATTGACATTTCCATAAAACTCCAAATGCTGATAGTGAAGCGACAGATCCTCCAAGCCCAATAAATCCCCCAATACTTCTTTTGGAAAAATTCCTTGGAACTGGAGATTATGAATCGTAAAAACAGTTCTAATCAGATCGTACCCCCTGCGCCTGTAATATTCTGTTTTTAATAGATAGGGAATCATTGCCGTATGCCAATCATGACAATGAAGCACATCTGGGAAAAAATTCAGCTGGGTGATGGTTTCCAGAACCGCCCGGTTAAAATAGCTAAACCGCTCGCCATCATCGAAATAGCCATATAGTCCTTCGCGTTTAAAGTAATATTCATTATCGATAAAATAATAGATAACTCCTTGGAACTCGAGCTGCTCGATGCCGCAATACTGATTTCTCCAGCCGACAGAAACGGTAAATTCCTTGACCTTTTTCATTTCCTTTTTATATTTTTCGGCAATCGTTCCATACTTTGGAAGAATCACTCTAACATCTGTTCCCTGGGCCTTCAGTTCTTTTGGCAAAGACCCGGCAACATCGGCCAGGCCTCCTGATTTTGCAAACGGACCACATTCTGACACTGCAAATAGTACCTTCATGATTTCATCAACGCTCCTTGCTTCGTCCCTTTTCGAATCACATATGGTGACCCTGGCGTACCGATTATTTTGGTTCCTGCTTCAATTTTCACATCTTTATCCAAAATCATCGAATCCAGGTAACAATTATCTTCAATTTGGCATTTTTGCATGATAATGCAGTTCTTAATAACTGAACCTTTGCCAATTTTTACACCACGGGCAATGATGCTTCTGTTCACAATACCGCTAATGAGACAGCCATTGGCAATCATCGCATTTGTTACTTTCGACCCTTTTAAATACTTTGTCGGCGGCTCATCCTTGACCTTGGTAAAAATGGGCCGCTCACGCAAAAACAACTGTTTCCACATTTCAGGCTGCAATAAATTCATGTTGCTAGAATAATAGGTTTTAATGGAATCAATCATCACGGCATAGCCATCATAAACATACTGGCAAATGGAATAGCCATGATGCGGGTCATTTACCACATCCTGCACGCAGGTATACCCGGTTTGATTTCTAGTTTCTAATAACTTGATGAGAAGCGAAGTTTTGATCAAATATATTTCTAGTGAACTTCCACGCTGATCATGGATTTCCGTAATATCGCAGCCTGATTGCAAATGCCATTTAAAAACTGAGCCAAAATCGATATTTAAAATCGTAAAGCAATTACTAATAATCGCATATTCCTGTGTGCTGCGATAAAAATAATCCATATTGGCCGCAAAAAGGTCGAATGAACCAATTCTATTATATTCACTATCAACAATGGCCGATGGAAAAAAGAAAAGCCCATCCCGTTTGCGATTTAAATCCCAATTTTTCCCCGACCCTAAATGATCCATCAAGGAGCGGTACTGTATTTTTGGAAAAATAGCGACGCTTCTAATTCCAGAGTTAACCATACTTGATAAGATAAAATCAATAATTCGGTACCTGCCGGCAAATGGCAGTGCAGCTAGAGACCGATGCGTTAATAAGTCCTTCAAGTCTTCATGATAGGTTGTTGCATCAATAATTCCTAATAGCTTTCTTTTCACTCAATAAGTCCCTCCAGTTTCTCTACTCCATCCCCAGTATTCTTGCGCCATAACGGATCATGCTAATAGGCTGGCTTTAACCTGCGGATCAGTTGCTCGGTTACTAGAATTATTTTTTCATCAAAGGAACGAATCACCGTTCCATCCGGGATTGTCATATCATAAGGAACAATCGCTCTTTCGATGAAACAATCCTTACCTATAGCTGTATCCTGCATAACCACCGCATCTTTCACGACGGATCCTTTCCCAATTGAAACACCTTGAAAGAGCACGGAATGCTCTATTTCTCCTTCAATCGTGCAGCCTTCATTGATCAGTGACTCCTTGACAACCGCTTCCGGTGAAATAAACTGCGGCGGCCGGTTCGGATTGACGGAATAAATCTTCCAGCTGTAATCAAATAAATTTAACTCGCAGTCTTCCTTTAATAAATCCATATTGGCCTCCCACAGGCTTTCAACAGTACCCACATCTTTCCAATATCCCCTAAACGGATAAGCAAACAGGTTTTTCTTTTCTCTTAATAACAAAGGGATAATATCTTTACCAAAGTCATGACTTGAATCGGGATTGTTAGCATCCTGTTCCAAATATTCCTTAAGAATATTCCAGCTGAAAATATAAATCCCCATGGAGGCAAGATTATTTTTCGGATTAGCGGGCTTCTCCTCAAACTCTATAATCCTCATATCACTATCCGTATTCATAATGCCGAACCGGTTGGCTTCCTCCCAGGCGACCTCAATGAGAGAAATTGTGACGTCTGCCTGTTTTTCCTGGTGATATTCAAGCATGCTCTCATAATTCATTTTGTATATATGGTCCCCTGAAAGGATTAAGACATAGTCAGGCTGATATTGCTTTAAATAATTCAAATTTTGATAGATGGCACTGGCAGTTCCGGTATACCACTTGACCTCTGAAGATTCACTATATGGCGGTAGTACCGTTACCCCGCCGTCCTTACAATCAAGATCCCAGGCACTGCCAATGCCAATATAGGAGTTTAATAGTAAAGGCTGGTACTGTGTTAAAACGCCAACCGTATCAATTCCGGAATTAGCACAATTGCTTAAAGTAAAATCGATTATCCGATATTTTCCTCCAAAAGGGACTGCGGGTTTTGCCAGCTCCTTGGTTAGATCATTCAGCCTGCTTCCCTTTCCTCCTGCTAACAGCATGGCCACGCACTTTTTCTTTACCATTCCCTTTTCGCTCCTTTCGTTTTTTGACTGGTCTTATTATTTGAAACCCAAACGGGGCTACTGTTAACTGAAGTGAATATGGTTTTCCATGACTTGGCTCTTGTACCGCCATAAGTGCCCTTTTATTTACAACCCCCGATCCGCCATATTCTTCCTGGTCACTATTAAATATTTCCCGATATTGACCCGGACTGGGGACACCAATCTTATATCCTTGATAGCCAATACCTGTGAAATTACAAACAATGATCAGCATGGCGTCTTCTTTTTTTCCGCGGCGGATAAAAGAAAAAATGGATTGATCCGCATTATCAACGTCAATCCACTCAAAACCTGCCTGCAGGTGATCTAGTTCATAGAGCGCTTTTGACCGTTTATATACTTTCATTAACATTTTTACATAAAAATTATTCTTTTGATGAAGAGGATATTCCATTAAATTCCAGTCCAATTGCTCTTTATCCTTCCATTCGGCAAACTGCCCCAATTCAAAACCCATAAATAGCAGTTTTTTCCCTGGATGGGCGAACATATATCCAAGCAATAGCCGTAATTGAGCAAATTTCTCGTGATATTCCCCAGGCATTTTATCAAGCAATGACTTTTTTCCGTGGACAACTTCATCATGTGAAAATGGGAGCATAAAGTTTTCCGAAAAAGCATATAAAAGTGAAAATGTAATCTTAGAATGAACGTGAGATCTCGCAAACGGCGGCGTTTCCATATATTCCAGAACATCATTCATCCAGCCCATATTCCATTTATAATGAAACCCCAATCCACCAAAGCGTACGGGCGCGGTTACCCGGGGAAATTCGGTGGAATCCTCACCAATCATTAAAAAGTTAGGATTATATTCTTCGATCACCTGGTTCAACTTTTTTAAAAATGCAACTCCAAATGGATTTTCACGTTTCTTATGACCTGCATTGGGCCAATAAATAATATTGGCAACAGCATCCATCCGAAAACCATCGATATGAAAATAGTCCATCCAAAATAAGGCATTAGAAATCAGAAAACTTTGTACTTCTCCCTTACCTAAATCAAAATTGGCTGTTCCCCAAATCATATTTTCCCGATCGCCAGGAGTCTGATACGAATAAAGATGGGTACCATCAAAACGGTATAACCCATGTGCGTCTTTGCAAAAATGACCCGGGACCCAATCAAGGATTACGCCAATTCCGTGTTGATGACACTGATCCACAAAATACATAAACTCACGGGGCTCACCAAACCTTGAAGTAACGGAAAAATACCCGGTTCCTTGATAACCCCACGAATCGTCGAGCGGGTGCTCAACAAGCGGCAATAGTTCTACATGGGTAAATCCATGTTCCTTAACATAAGGGATTAGCTCGGCAGCTAATTCCGAATATGTAAGATAATCTCCATTTTGTTTTTTTCGCCATGATCCTAAATGGACTTCATAGATCACAACAGGCTCCGTTAAGAAGTTGCTTTGAGACTTCCGTTTCATCCATCGATCGTCTTGCCACGCATAATCATTTATGGAATAAACAATCGAGGCAGTATTCGGTCTTACTTCCGAATAAACGGCATAAGGATCAGCTTTTAACAGCCTTTCTCCAGATCGTGTAACAATTTCATACTTATAAAGCTCTCCGTCCAGATCGTCATTCACAACGATCATCCAAACTCCTTCATTATTCACTTTGTTTAATTCATATCCATGACCATCCCAGTTATTAAACTCTCCAACCAGTCGAACTGTTACAGCGTTGGGAGCCCATACACAGAATCGTGTACTCGTTTGGTTGGAATAGGAAAAAATATGAGCACCGAATAGCCGATGACTTTGGAAAAGATTTCCCTCATGAAATAGATGCAACTGATAGTCAGTGGGAAATAATATGTTTACTGTCATGATTTCCTCTTCCTCACTTGAGAATATGTACTTCAAAAAACAATTATATATGTATTTGGGTCGTAATCCTCAAAATACTTTTTTCCCTTTTCAGACAATTTAGATAGTAAATTGCTATAATGTTCTATTTTTTGTCGTTATCCTTGCATTTTCGACAAAAAAATCATCAAATTTCGAGTCATTTTGCTAAAAATATCAATTCACTTTTAATTTTTTTTAGGAACCAAGAAGGGGGGATTGGTAATAAATAAAAATCACAATGGAAATCACGGGCTAAAATACCTAATTTTGTTTATGTAAATAGCTGTTAAATTCACAAAAAAACCACAAGAAAGCCTGTCATTACAGCATTCTTGTGGTTTTAACTGTCAAACTTGAGATAGTGTTTTTTGTTGAGCAATAATTTATTTAAAATTTTCAGAATTAATTTTTATTATTTTTTTTCTACTATTCGAGTTCACCGACAATCTTCGTCCCATGCACCTCGGTTATCCCTAACTCACGAACAATGTGCGGCAGATTCCGATCGGTAATTCCGCCGCCGGGCATGATGGTAATTCTATCACCAGCAAACTGGATCCATTCCTTTAACAGGTCAAGGTTGTCTTCCAGTTTGGAATTGCTTGAACCGCCGTGCGTTAATATCCGTGTCACTCCTTGTTCTGCCAGCCAGGTGATGGCATCAAGCTGAGCTTCGGGCCTAATCTGGTCAAATGCCATATGGAATACGACCTCGAGTCCCTTCGCCGATTGCAGAAGCGTAAGCATCGCTACTTCATCAATCCAGCCGCTGTCCGTTAAACAGCCGAATACCACCCCGTCGGCTCCCAGCTCTTTGAAATGGGCAATATCCTCCTGCATCATGGCAATCTCCGCTTTGTTATAAACAAAATCGCCGCCCCTGGGCTGCACCATCGCCATCACAGTTACATTTCTACTCCGGCAATAATCAATCGTTTGTTTCGCAACCCCATGGCTGACAGTTGTGCCGCCGATGACTTATGCTTCGACTTTGGTGAACCAGGATTTTGCGGTTTTCTTTAAGACAGCATCTAGGCTGGTGATGTTGTCTTTGCCTTCGGTTTGGAGCCAGTCGTTACCGGCTGCTTGACCTTTTTCGGCGAATGGCTGGACGCCGTTTTTCCATGTAGCGCGGCCGCAAAGGACCCCGTTGAATTCTGCACCGGCTTGGGCAGCGAATTCCAGCGTATCTTGGAACAATTGGGCGCTAACCCCTGCACTTAAATAGATATAAGGCAGCTCTGTCGCATCACTTTGGTCTTTAAAGTATTGTTTTGCTTGTTCCACCGTGTAGACAACCTCACCTTCAGCGAAGCCTTCGACATAATTCATATTGACAGGCACTTCTACTTTTAACACATCGACGTTGTAGCGTGAGTCTGAGAACACCTTCATAGCGTCAATGACTTTATGTGGTTTTACCTTGGCATATTCGACGCTTTTCACATCTTCAATCGTCGCATCATATGAAACGATTTCCAGGAAGAACGGGATATCCTCGGCAACGCATTCCGAACCAACCCGTTCGATGAATGCGTGTTTGATATCATTAATCGCTGGGTCTTCATCAACATCATAATATAGAAGAAACTTAACCGCATCCGCCCCGGCTTCTTTTAACCGTTTCGCTGACCACACGTCAAGCACATCCGGCAGGCGTCCAGGAACGGTTGCGTCGTAACCGGTCTTTTCATAAGCCAACAGCAATCCTGCGTTTTCATCCCTTACTTCCGCAGCAGGCAGGCCATATTCAGGATCAAGTAAAATCGATGAGGCATATTTCGTGAGCTCTTTACTTACCAGTTTTTTGAATTCAATGATACCTTCATCACCAATCTCTTTTGAGCTGGCGCTTGCAATCATTTTTTTCAATGATCCCCTCTGGTCGATGGCCAATGCACCGATGATGCCATTTTCATCTGATAATCGTTTTAATGCTTCCAGCTTATTGTTCGTTAATTTGACCATAGTTGTAACTCCCTCTCTTTCGATCTTATTTCATCTCAATTACTTCCACTTGTTGGAAAATAAGATCGAATTTTGCTTTATTTACATAACCGGTTTGTGTCTCCATCGCATTTAACACCCCGGTCGTCATAGCTGTTTTCATAATATCTTCCACCGATTTTCCTTGCAGCATCGCAGCCGCTAATCCGGCAACGACGGAATCTCCCGACCCAACGGGATTCACTACTTGGACCGAAGGGATTTTTACTTGGAAATACGTATCGTTATGTTTGACAAACGCCCCTTTTGCTCCCAGTGATACGACGACCCATTCAATATCAGCAAATAACGGATCTGCCAAAGCCGTTTTAAGCCCGTCCAAGTTTTCTGCATGCAATTTTTTACCAAGCAGTTGATTTAACTCGTCAATGTTTGGCTTAATAAGATCCGGCATGGCTTTCTTAGCCTTAAGAACTTGCTCAAGCACCTTTCCCGAACAGTCCAACAAGACAGGAATTTGCTGTTCACTGGCTAAACGAATCATTTCGGTGTAGACCGAAGCATCAAATCCTCTTGGCAGACTGCCGGAGATCGTAATAATATTTCCGGCTTTTAAAAATTTCCCAAAATGGGTGAGAAATTCATTTTTCTCTTTGGTGGAAAAATGCGGCCCAGCTTCCAAAATTTCCGTTTGCTTCCCCTCATGAAGAATGGCAATACAGTTTCGCGACTCTTGATTCGTCTTTAAAAAGTCGTGTGCAATTCCATCACGGTCCAACTGATTTTCAATAAAAGTCCCGAGTGTTCCCCCTAAGATTCCGGTCGCGGTCACAGGGACGTCCAACAAGTGAATGACCCTTGCAACATTCAGGCCTTTGCCGCCTGCAGTTTTGCTGACATGTGCAACACGATTGACCTCATTTAAAATAAATTCATCTAAATGATACGAAATATCGACAGACGGGTTCATGGTTACACTTACAATCATCGAATGACTCCCTTTTTGCTTTTACTTTATGGCACCAAATGTTTTTACATGATACCAGCAAACTTGCTAGTGAATGTTTTTTTACGATATTTTTTTAAGCCTAAACTCTTATACATGATACCTGCACACACCGTTAAGATAGGTGGCTTCCAGCTCCATTTTGTCCGTCAGCACGATAAAATCAGCTTCTCTTCCCGGTGCAATTGAGCCGCAGACATCATCAATATGACAGCTGGTAGCCGGGACAATAGTTGTCATCATTACTGCTTCTTCCGGAGTGGCAATACCCCAATCAACAACATTTTTCAACGCTTCTTTCAGTTTTAGTACACTTCCGGCCAGGCTGCCGTTTTCAATCGTTGCCTTCCCGTCTTTGACGATGACCGGGAATTCCCCCAACGTATAGACCCCATCCAGCATAGCACCCGCGCGCATGCAATCAGTAATCATCGCCACCCGGTCCCTGCCGCGGACATCCATTAAAACTTTAGCCGACACTGGATGTACATGGTGTCCATCACAGATTAATTCCGAGTATACCTTCTCTAAAGTCATTGCAGCTCCGACCATTCCCGGTGCACGCGAGGTTAACGGACTCATCCCATTATACGTATGGACAAACACGGAAGCGCCGCTCTCGACCACCTCTTTTGCCTGCTCAAAACTTGCATTGCTATGGCCCAACGCCACGACAACTCCCTGTTCTGTCACGTTCTTGACAAATTCCGCAGCTCCTTTGCGCTCTGGAGCCAAGGCAATTTTTTTAATGATCCCGCCTGAGAGCTGTTGCCATTTTTCAAAAGCTTGCAGATCTGGATCAGAAAAATAGTCCGGGTTCTGTGCCCCTTTGTGCTCTTCCGTGAAAAATGGACCTTCTAAATAAATTCCTTGGATTTTTGCACCTTGAACTTCTTGATAATGCTTGCCAATGGTTTCAACGACTTTGTTGAGTAAATCGACCGGGGCAGTTAAAGTAGTGGGTAAAAATGAAGTGACACCACAGGAAAGAAGACCTTCCGAAATAGCTTTGATGCCCTCAAAGTCATTGTCCATCACATCATGATTTAACAGCCCATGAATATGGGTATCGACTAAACCCGGGGCAATCCATTTCCCCTTACAGTCGATGACCTCGGCATGATCAACCGGAAGCGTTTTAGAATAGTTGCCAAATTTGCCGTCCACAATTTCTAAATAGCCGGCGTCCTCCACCACATTCTTTAGAAAAAATTTATCTGCATAAACAAAATAGCGCATTTTATTCCTTCTTTCATAGTAACAAAAGAGAAAAGAAGGGGAATCTTTTCTCTTTTGTTGGTATTCAAACAATTAGAATAATTTAAACAGGCTTCCAAGAATCCCGATTACAACGGTAACTCCAATCAAGGTTAATGGTGAACGGCCTTTTTTCAACATCCAGTAGCAGAAGAATGTATAAAGCAACGGTAATAATTGCGGCATAATTTGATCGATTACACCTTTTTGCAAATCGACATTAATGCTGCCGGCATGGATTTTGATGCCAAATTTGAAATTAATATAAGTGGCAACAAGTGCGCCGATAACGGTTAACCCGACGATTGATGCGGCACGAGAAATTTTCTTGGTACTTTCTTTTAAGCTTAATACTGCTTTTGTTCCTGCATTGTATCCATAATGCATCAAACCAAATACAAGGGCGAAGTGAACAATATTAAAAACAATAACGAATAACAGCGGACCGGCGATATTTCCACTTGCTGCCAATGAGGCACCAATCCCAGCCGTAATTGGAAGTAATGTCAGCCAGAACAATGCATCACCGATACCACCCAGAGGACCCATCATGGCCACTTTAATCCCGCGAATCGTGTCGCGGCGTTCTTTGTTTTCTTCCATTGCCAGGATAACGCCTTGAATAAACGTTACCAAGAATGGGTGAGTATTGAAAAATTGTAAATGGTCGAGCATGGCAGACCTTAAGTCATTTTTATTTTTATGAATTTTCTTTAATCCCGGTAGCAAACTGTAAGTCCAGCCACCCCCCTGCATCCGTTCATAGTTAAATGATGCTTGCAACAGCAAAGAGCGCCAGGCCATTTTATTCAAATCTTTTTTCGTGAGTACTTTTTCTACGGTTGGATCTTCGTAATCATTTTTAATGAATTCATCACGATTTATTGTTTCTTTAGATGCCATTGCTATAGTCCTCCTCCAGATCATCATTTACAGGAGCCACCTTGACTTTATCACCATCATCGGATTTTCCACTTCCCATGAAGAAGTCATATGCGGCAACAGCAACACCTAAAATAGCGACGGCCAGAATCGGCATTTTTAAATACGCGGCAAGAATAAAACCGACGGCAAAGAATGGAGCGTAGGAACCTTTCCACATAATCTTCATCAACATAGCAAAACCGACGGCTGGCATGATTCCCCCAGCTACACTTAAACCAGAAATCAACCATTTTGGAAGCGCATTAACAATTACTTCTGCTTTGTCGGCACCAAAGTAAATTGGCAAGAATGAAATAATGAAATAGAATATAAATAAAATAATGGGGCCTAAATAGTTTAGACGATCAATGCCTTTTGTATTTCCGTTCACAGCATAATTGTCCATTTTATGCATAACTGGTGAATAAATCGTAAACAACAATGTAATACAGCTTTGTACGGCAACGGCAAACGGTACAGCGACACCAACGGCAATTTTTGGATCCTGGTGTGCCAAAATGGCAAATGCAGTACCGATAATTCCGCCGATAACGACGTTTGGCGGCTGTGCACCAGCAAGCGGCACCATCCCTGCCCAAACTAATTCAAGTGTAGCACCAGCAATTAAGCCTGTTTGCCAATCTCCTAAAATTAGTCCAACAACAAAACCGGTAAAAATAGGCCTATGAATATGGGTTAAACCATTGAACAAGTCAATTCCGGCTATACCAGCCCATATTCCGATTAATAAGGCTTGGATTAACATGGCGATTCCTCCATTTCAGAAATATTAAGCATTTTTCAGTAATTCCATCATGTTCTTGCCACTTTCATTTGGAATACCGCGAACATCCAATTTAATTCCCAGCTGATCCAGTTCCTTAAATGTCGCAATATCATTTTTGTCAACTGAAACCGTGGCAGACAATTGCTTTTTCCCCTCCGCAAAATGCATATTTCCAACGTTGATTTCTTTAATAGGCACCCCTCCTTTAACCAGTTTTAAAGCGTCTTGTGGAGTTCTGACAACCAGTAATATTTTTTGATGTGGAGCTGCTTTACCAATAATTCTGATCGTTTTTTCAATTGAGAAAAAGCGAGCTTGAACCGTATCCGGCAATACCATTTCCATAAGGCTTTGCTGCACCGGATCTTGCGACACTTCATCATTCGCCACTACAACGAGATTCGCCCCCAGTGTATTGGTCCAGGTAACGCCGACTTGTCCATGAACCAAACGATTGTCAATCCGAGTTAATAGAATATTTGGTGTTCCCATTCGATCTCCCTCTTTCGTATAAATTGGTTATTATTTTAAAAAAGTAAATCGCTAAAATTGCCCGGCTTTTTAAAAAGCTCCTTACTCTTGATAATCGTGGATGATGACACCCTTTACCACCCGGTTTACCGTTCCGGTAGCGGACGGAGTATCAGGTGTATTGCCAACTTTTAAGGAAGCCAAGATGGCAACTGTTTGGGCAAACATGATAAATGGGAAGGCTAAATATATATCATCCAACGTTTTCCCGGCGGCAAATGTAAACCGTTCCCCTGAAAAATTGCTTTCCTGCTCGACGGCGATGCTTACAATGACATTGGCAATTGCATCACGGCTGATTTCCTCAAGAATGTCTAAATCATATTTTCGTGTGTATTCATGATTGGAGGTAAAGACAAATACTGCCGTCTTTCCATTTACAAATGATTTAGGGCCGTGACGAAAGCCCATCGAAGAATCAAACATGGTTGCATACTGTCCGGCTGTCAATTCCAGTACTTTCAACTGTGCTTCTCTTGTTAATCCGGCCAGGCTTCCAGATCCTAGGTAGACAATCCGATCGAAGTCTTTATTCACAATGCTTTGGATTTGTGCTTCTTCCTGAATGACGAAATTCCCCATTTCAATCATTTCCGCAACCGATTTTTGCTTTTGCTCATCGCTTTGCGGATCAAAAATCAACAACGCCGATAGCATCATGCATGTAAAGCTGCCTGTCATCGCAAAGCCTTGATCATTTGCCCCGGATGGCATTAACAGTAGCAGCGAATTTTCTTCGTCCTTGACCATCTGAGCCAATTTTCCCTCGGGAGCACAAGTAATGTTTAATTGATAGAATGAATCAACCAATTGCTTTCCTAAATTTACTGCCGCAATACTTTCGGGGCTGTTGCCGCTCCGGGCAAATGAAACAAGCAAAGTAGGAACTTCCCTTTTAAAGACCTGATAAGGATTTGAAACAATCTCAGTCGTTGCGATGCTTTCTAAGGAAAACTCATTTCCATCCACCTTATTTCTTAAATAGGGAAGGAGTGTATCTCCTACATAAGCAGAGGTCCCTGCTCCGGTAAAGATGACACGAATACGCCCCAACCCGCGGAGTTTCGTAAAGAAAGCTGTTATATTCTCTTTTTCCCGGTTATAAATATCGATAGTTTCCTTCCACAGCAATGGCTGTTGTTTAATTTCCTTGCTCGTAACCGCGGCGCCGAGCCGTTCGAGTTCTTTAGAATCCATTTGAAACATGACAATCACATCTTTCCTTTTTTCTTAACTGCCGACTGTGACACTATTTCGGATCTTGCTAATGTAAACAATCTAGATACAGGTTATCTACATTCACTACTGGATATGACGTTATGACCAGTTGTTGTGCAAAGCTTTTTTAAAACCTATTTCACTTTAAAAACTTTCATTCCATCTTTGCCAGATTGGACAATTTCTTCGATAAATTGGCTAATTGGCAGATTCCTTTTAAAACAGCTATCCAAAAGAACCGGAGCATTTACGCCGGATATAACGGTTACATTTTCCTTCGTAACGGAAAGCTTTGCTGCTTCATTAAATGGTGTCCCCCCGGCAATATCTGTCAAAATGGCAACCCCTTCTGCAGATTGTAACTTTTCAATAGTGTCAGATAGTTTCATCGAGAGAGCCTCAGAGGTCATCCCTTCTTCGTAATCAATGACTTCAAAATTTTCTTGTTCACCTGCTATCAATCTTACAGTTGAGTAAAGGCCTGTTCCAAAATGTGCATGGCCGCACAAAATAATTCCAATCATGCTATCAAACCCTTCTTTTTATCTAATATGTCTAACTTTATAAATGAATTGGTCAGCTCTGGCGATACTGAATGTAAACTCAATAACCTGGTTTGCTGTATTGTAGGTGGTACGCTCCAATTTCAGGCAGGCAGAATTAGTCGGAACCTGGAGGAGGTGGGCTTCCCTGCTAGGAATAATGCTTGCTGAAAATTCCTCATCAGCTGCCTTAATCACCTGTGAAAATTCCTCTTTAAAAATTTCATACAAAGGCTTCTTTTTTACTAATTCCTCGGTTAGACTCGAAAACTTTGCAAAAGGTAAATAACTCGTTTCAACCATCATGGGTATACCATCTGCAAGCCTTAAGCGGATAATTTTAATGGCATTTTCCTCACCAGATAGGCCCATATGTTTTGCCAAATAATCATTAACCTTGATCACTTCAAAAGATAAGACCTCGGTTTTCGGGACTTTACCCAATTTTTTCATATGTTCGGTAAAACTGTAGCTCTCCATTAAATTTTGCTTATTCTCAGCCAAGGTAGCTACAAAGGTCCCTTTTCCATGCATTTTGTATATATAGCCCATCTTTTCCAATTCAGCCATGGCCAGCCTCACTGTAGTCCGACTAACATTATACTTGGTGCAAATTTCCCTTTCGGAAAGCATCCTATCATGTGGCTTCATATTTTCTTTAATTTGCTTCCCTAAAATATCAACTAACTGATAATATAAAGGTACTTTACTATCGCTGATAAGCACATATTTCGTCTCCTTAAATTCAAACTGGTCATTACCTTTGTTGAACTGGTTACTACCTCTTGATTAAATTATATACCTTTTATCCCCAATGTCAAGAAAAAATTGAAACCCCTTTCAAAGAAGCGTGGGGGACGGTTTGGAGCTGTCCAAAAAGTCATTAATTTTGACTTTTGGATGCCCCATTATTTTGCATTCTTTCAAAAAAGGGCACAAAAAAAATCGCCTTCTCTAGTAAAATGTAAGTGACCAAACCAACACTACAGAAAGGGCGATTTTTTTATGAACAATAATGTGAAGAACTGGACCTATGTCGAAGAAGACGACTGTTTTATTTGTTCGAATGAAAGGAAAGTGACGTTTAAAATTATGACCCCTACGGGATTCGAACCCGTGTTACCGCCGTGAAAGGGCGGTGTCTTAACCGCTTGACCAAGGGGCCAGATAAAAACGGAGAAGGAGGGATTTGAACCCTCGCGCCGGTTACCCGACCTACACCCTTAGCAGGGGCGCCTCTTCAGCCACTTGAGTACTTCTCCATATGGCTCCGCAGGTAGGATTCGAACCTACGACCGATCGGTTAACAGCCGATAGCTCTACCACTGAGCTACTGCGGAATAAATAATGTTAGGATGGGCCTAAATGGACTTGAACCATCGACCTCACGCTTATCAGGCGTGCGCTCTAACCAGCTGAGCTATAGGCCCATTATGGAGCGGGTGATGGGAATCGAACCCACAACAACAGCTTGGAAGGCTGTGGTTTTACCACTAAACTACACCCGCATTATTTAATTGATTTTATAATCATATACTCATACACGCGTGGAATGCCTCTTCCTCTAATAGCTAATTCGATGATGATAAATGCGTCGAGGCAACTCGTAGCAGACTCACGATGCAATGCTCGTGGCTGTGGTTTTACCACTAAACTACACCCGCATTATTTAATTGATTTTATAATCATATACTCATACACGCGTAGAATGCCTCTTCCTTTAATAGCTAATTCGATGATGATAGATGCGTCGAGGCAACTCGTAGCAGACTCACGATGCAATGCTCGTGGCTGTGGTTTTACCACTAAACTACACCCGCTTATTTATTGATGGGGCGGCTGACGGGAATCGAACCCACGAATGCCAGAGCCACAATCTGGTGCGTTAACCACTTCGCCACAGCCGCCACAATATTCTTTTTTAATAATGGTGGCTCAGGACGGAATCGAACCGCCGACACAAGGATTTTCAGTCCTTTGCTCTACCGACTGAGCTACTGAGCCATATTAAGAATGTACCCTACAGAAAGGCTAGTTATAGTCCTTTGCTCAAAAAATCTCACGATTTTTCTCGCAGATTGCCACAGAAGCATATTCAAAGGAGCATGCAATCTGCTCTACCGACTGAGCTACTGAGCCTTCTAGTTAAAACTAAAAATGGCGGTCTGGACGGGACTCGAACCCGCGACCTCCTGCGTGACAGGCAGGCATTCTAACCAACTGAACTACCAGACCAGATTGCGGGGGCAGGATTTGAACCTGCGACCTTCGGGTTATGAGCCCGACGAGCTACCGGACTGCTCCACCCCGCGATAATAATTATTTAAAGATTATGGCGGAGGAAGAGGGATTCGAACCCCCGCGCGGTTTAACCCGCCTGTCGGTTTTCAAGACCGATCCCTTCAGCCAGACTTGGGTATTCCTCCGTAAATTATATAAGAAATTAAGATAAATGGTGGACCTTGTAGGATTCGAACCTACGACCGGACGGTTATGAGCCGTCTGCTCTAACCAGCTGAGCTAAAGGTCCTTAGTTTAATTCATTAACTATTATTTGTCTGTCCCCATCTCAGCAAGCTTATCCAAGAGGCAACTCGATGGGTACAACTCGCTGTTTACTCGCTGAAGCTTTGCTCGTTGCTCTAACCAGCTGAGCTAAAGGTCCTTTATATTTGGTAGCGGCGGAGGGGATCGAACCCCCGACCTTACGGGTATGAACCGTACGCTCTAGCCAGCTGAGCTACACCGCCAAATATATATATATACAGTTAAGGTGGAGCCTAGCGGGATCGAACCGCTGGCCTCCTGCGTGCAAAGCAGGCGCTCTCCCAGCTGAGCTAAGGCCCCAAATTTTAAAAAAGATGGTCGGGAAAACAGGATTCGAACCTGCGACCCCTTGGTCCCAAACCAAGTGCTCTACCAAGCTGAGCTATTTCCCGTTAATATATGGCGCGCCCGAAAGGAGTCGAACCCATAACCTTCTGATCCGTAGTCAGACGCTCTATCCAATTGAGCTACGGGCGCAATATTAACATGGTGCCGAGGACCGGAATCGAACCGGTACGGTAGTCACCTACCGCAGGATTTTAAGTCCTGTGCGTCTGCCAGTTCCGCCACCCCGGCAAATCTGGAGCGGAAGACGGGATTCGAACCCGCGACCCCCACCTTGGCAAGGTGGTGTTCTACCACTGAACTACTTCCGCATATTGAATGGTGCGGGTGAAGGGAGTCGAACCCCCACGCCTTACGGCGCCAGATCCTAAGTCTGGTGCGTCTGCCAATTCCGCCACACCCGCATGATTAAATGGTGAGCCATGAAGGACTCGAACCTTCGACCCTCTGATTAAAAGTCAGATGCTCTACCTGCTGAGCTAATGGCTCATATTAAGAAACATATCAAAAGTAAACAGAAAAAGGTGCCGGCCAGAGGACTTGAACCCCCAACCTACTGATTACAAGTCAGTTGCTCTACCAATTGAGCTAGGCCGGCAAAGAAATAAAATATGGTGGAGGATGACGGGATCGAACCGCCGACCCTCTGCTTGTAAGGCAGATGCTCTCCCAGCTGAGCTAATCCTCCAATAATTTATGCCCGGCAGCGTCCTACTCTCACAGGGGCGCGTGCCCCAACTACCATCGGCGCTGAGAAGCTTAACTTCCGTGTTCGGTATGGGAACGGGTGTGACCTTCTCGCCATCACCGCCAGGCCATTAATTTAATC
>NZ_JAESWB010000114.1 GCF_016765675.1 Neobacillus paridis | reverse complement strand
GCGGCCTATCTCTTCCGGATACAGGTTGCGCGCCAGCTGCTGGGTCAGGGTCGAGCCGCCCTGGGTATCGCCAGCAAGCGTGTAAGCCACACTGGCCACGGTGCGCCTGAGGTCGATGCCGTGGTGCTCGTAGAAGCGGCGGTCCTCGGTGGCAATCAATGCCTTGACCACGTTCGGCGAGATCTTCGCCAGCGGCACCCATTCCCGGTTGCTGCGGCGGAAGGTGGCGATGCGCTTGCCGTCGATGGACATGAGCACGCTGGGCTGGTCGGCCTTGGCCTTGCGGATGTCGCTGATGCCGGGTGTGAAGGGAATCAGCAGCAGGGTGTAGAAAAACAGCAGCACGAAAACAATCGCGGCCGACGCGCCCAGCGCCTTGGCTGCCGACCTTGCGCGCTCGCTGCGGCTGACGCCTGGCGCGATTACGCCATTGAAATAGCCAATGATGCGGCGTGCCAGCCGCCGTGCTGCCTCCATCCGCTTCGCGGCTGGTGTCTGGTGTTCCAAGAATTGCTCCCTGCGTGGTTCGGTAGCGCTGCGCGCGAAAACGGCGATCATACCCGAGTGCCGCTATGCGCTTGCATGGGTTGCTGGAACCATTGGCTACAGTTGCAATCCAAACAAGCCCTACAATACAGCCACCCCGGAGTTT
>NZ_JAESWB010000113.1 GCF_016765675.1 Neobacillus paridis | reverse complement strand
CTGTAAACGGGTCTGCGGAATTCTATGCAGTTGCGGTAGCGCCGACGCATGAACAGTCGATTGCCAATTGCTCTGCCTATCCTCCCTGCAATCTCCTGTAAGCCCGACTGCCGAACAGGCATGGCGCGCTGGCAAACCGCAACGGCGGCCATGGCATTCATGACCAGAATCGTCCATCGTCCAACCCTGCCTTCCGTCAGGTCCACGCAAGGCAGGGCCGGCGGGAAGGGCTATTCCTCCAGCCTGAATCCGGCCTTCAGCGTCACCTGGAAATGGGCGATGGCGCCATTGACGATGTGGCCGCGGGTTTCCACCACTTCAAACCAGTCCAGGTTCTTCACCGTCTTCGATGCGCGTTCAATCGCGTTGCGGATCGCGGCATCCGAGCCGTCGGGAGAAGAGCCCACCAGTTCGATCATCTTGTAAGTGTGTTCGGACATGTCGTCACCTTTCTTGTCGTCGTGAATGAGAACGTTCCAGCCGGCGTCCATCGTCCATGGCACGCCAGCGTGCAGAGGCTAGACCAGCAGCGCCAGCGCTGGTTCAGGCAGACCCGGGAAAGATTGCGGGTGCTCAACAGCAGGCCGTGATACGTCTGTTGTGAAGTCGTTGTCTGGCGGGTGGCAATGAAAAGGCGGGAAGCCATGCCGGCAATACGCAGCGCGTGCTGCGCCAGCAAGGGTCGTGAGGTGGAGACGGGCAGGCCGGATCGCCGGCGATTGCAGGAAACCATGGCGCGCATGGCCGTAGGCGCAAGCCCGCACCTGTGGGATGCAAATCGACAGGACAGGCATCAGGCGG
>NZ_JAESWB010000112.1 GCF_016765675.1 Neobacillus paridis | reverse complement strand
TGCGCAGATGAGAAAAATGCGTTGGACGGAAGAATAGCTTTTTATTTCCAATGACAATCCATTCCCTCTTTGTCAGAAGGTGCTCGCGCCCGAGTGACGCGCATTTTCGTAGAAAATTTCGCGCTTGAAAAAGTGACTTCTCAAGGCTCCTGTGGCCTTTAAAAACTCTTTGCCAAGGAAATTTTTTTGCTGAACGGCGCTTCTGTTTTATAACTGCCGGCAGCAGGATGATTTGTCATGTGCTATTCAAACATTAAAAAGGTAAATTGGAATGCAATCGACAAAAGTTTTATTAAGCGGAAGAACCAAAGATCAATACGAAGAACTTCTGACAGGGTTGTTGAATCTTCAAGAAAAAGCTAACGGGCCGTTCAGGCTGGAAAAAGAATTTAATGCCGTCCAAAAAAAATGGGTAATTCATCTTCGTACCCGAACATGGTCTGAGTTTTTCTACGAATCCATATGTGCTTATCCTGAAGAAAAGGCTGCAATAAAAAAAGAAGTTATTAATGCATTGGAACATGCCTTCAGGCCTATGATTCTGGCCGCGCGCGGCGCGGCGTCTAGCGATTTTAAAATAAAACCGCAAGGAGATATCAATCGGCGAGTAAGCA
>NZ_JAESWB010000111.1 GCF_016765675.1 Neobacillus paridis | reverse complement strand
GGTCAGTGGCGCTTCACTTCCTTTCAAGACGCGGCCTGGCAAAACAGAAGCCCACCGTATCCAATGGATATCCATCCGCTGCTATATCCTAAGGACAGAAATTGGCTTATCGAGTTTAACCTGCCGGGCGGAGGTCGGCTTCTCATCCCATGCATCGAGTTTTTCTCTAGGTGTTATGGGCGGTCCGGTGAAGTCAAGCGGGTCTTGGCGACGTACCCATGGGACGGTCCTGGAGATACAGCTACCTCCAGGCTGTTCGCTCCGCTCGACACCCCTGAAGAACCCGGTCGTTGGCAGGTATGCTTGCAGAAGAAAATGCACAATGGCGACGTGGTGTTCCTCGCCCATGCGAAGTACGATGACTACACGAGGAATGTCGCCAAAAAAGTTCATTCACAGTTATCAGCTAGTTACGATCCGACGTCGGTTCATCCCACCTTTATTAAAATCGGCCCATGGTTTCAGGGGCCAACGGAGCTGAGCGTAGACGGGATACCCTTTGATGGTGATTCGTTCCTTGGCTTACGAGTGCGCGGAATGAGTGACCCAGGAGGCAGTCTTGTTCTGCGCCAGCGTGAGAACAGTCGGAATGCAGAGAATCCAGCTCCCGACGGCAGTCCCGAAGCTTGGGCGGGCGTACCCAAACGTGCACTGGTCAAACACCCTGAGATAATTAACCTAACTGGTGAC
>NZ_JAESWB010000110.1 GCF_016765675.1 Neobacillus paridis | reverse complement strand
CGTTCCAGGCACAGGCTGGTGAAGCAGTTGAGCACCGGGTCGCGCGCGCCGATCAGGGCTTCGGTGTCGGCCAGCACATCCAGCGCGCTGACGTCCCCTGCCCGGATCTGCGCGGCGATGTCGAGCGCGCGCCTCATGGCAGGAACACCGGCGCCGGCTCCAGCGCGAATGGCAGCTCGTCCTGCATCAGCACCGCGGCAATCGCAGCAATGCCCTCGAAGGCCGCGGCAACGCCGGCTTCCTGGGCCTGGCTCAGCTGATAGCCCTGCAACCGCAGGGCCTGCGCCACATAGGCGGCGAGATCGTCATCCATGATGGCTTTCCTTTCAGCGCCGCACTTCACGCTGGAAAATCTCCAGGCTCTTCTTCTTGGTCGCGATGAAGCCTGCGCCCGACAGGGTTTCGACCGTGCGCGGCCGCGGGTCGTCATAGCGCAGGATCTCGGCGACGCGGGTCGGCCGCTTGGTTAGCAGCAGCACCTGGTCGGCCAGGTACACCGCCTCTTCCAGGTCGTGCGACACCAGCACCATGGTGGTGCCGGTCTGCATGAAGACTTCCTGCAGCTTCTCGCGGATGAACAGCGTCATCTCGAAGTCCAGCGCCGAGAACGGTTCGT
>NZ_JAESWB010000011.1 GCF_016765675.1 Neobacillus paridis | reverse complement strand
GGAAAACGATGGCGAACTCGACGAATTCTGGGCAGGAAAACTCGCCTTGCTCAATGACCTAGAAGTCGCTCTATGACGCGCTCCTACCAAGCCAACATTGTGCTTCCCGGTGGCGCGATTGCGCCCGATGAGTGGGCCGATGCCCTCGGTGTGCGACTCCCGAGCGACTTCACCATCAGCCGTCGAAGGAACGGCGAAGCGGCGTCCCGAAGAGGCGACCTTTTCTGGGATTGGTCCGGCTACGACTCACGCGGGCAGGCAGTCGGACTTAGCTTCGCATTTTGGATCAAGCGGTCAGGTAAATCGAAGGAAAGGGATGTAGCGCCAGAACGGCAGACTCTGGTCGATGACATGCAGCATTTGATGTCGCTGGTAATCTACAAGCGCGCTGGACCAACGCTGGCCTTCAACACGCTGATCGGTTATTTGGCAGCATTCTGCTCCATAGCGCAATATTGCGAGGCTCAGGGGCTCACGATTCCATCCCTAATGATCGACGAGAAGCGCTTCAGCGTTTACGTCGCCACCCTAGGTTATGGCCGCGTGTTGCAGTCGCTTTCCGG
>NZ_JAESWB010000109.1 GCF_016765675.1 Neobacillus paridis | reverse complement strand
ACGCTTCGGCTTGGCTGAACTGCAAGATATAGCCATTTAGTCCGACAAAGAGCCGTGCAAGGATCCAAGCGGTTCGTTTGTTTCCATCGTTAAATCCATGGTTGCGCGCGATGCCATAGGCATAAGCAGCAGCCAGGTCCGCCACATCCGGGGGAGGCTGACCATAGACAGCCAGCTGTCGGGGCCGGGCCAGAGCCGAACCGACCAAATTATGGTCTTTGACGCCGGCTATCCCGCCATGTTCAGCAAGTTGCTTGTCGTGGATGGCATAGGCGACGGAAGGGGGAATCCATTCCCAGTTCACTTGGCCAAGGCCCGCAACAGATCCCGGTCATCATGCATGATCTGCTCGGCCAATTTCATTTGGCGCTCAAAGGTCGGATCATACGGTGTGAGTCGAAAGCTTCCGTCTTCGGCCTCAGTGAGAAACAGACGGTCACCTTTTTTAATGCCCATTCGCTCGCGGACCTCTTTCGGCACAATAAAGCCCTGACTGGAGCCCACCGTAGTCAATTTAAACTCATACATTTTATCCTCCGCATATAACAAACATT
>NZ_JAESWB010000108.1 GCF_016765675.1 Neobacillus paridis | reverse complement strand
GAAGTGTGAGGGACAGGCAGCTCATGGCGCTGCCGAGGAGGGTCAGCAACCGGATATCTCGTTTATCATTGCCGATACGGTGCCCGACGACTGCCGCGATCAAGCTCGCTGCGCCAATCGTGCCGACCAAGATCGGCAAGGCATGCTCGCTCATTGCTCGCTCCGTCGCGCAGTGTTCAAGGACCGGCTGGTAATGGGCACTGGCGACAAAGTTTGGCGCGGCGGCGACGTCGGGCGCACTGGAAGTTGCTGCTTGAGCCAGCTGACGGCCGCCTTCCAGGCGCGCTGGACTGCCCGTCGTAAGGCCGAACCCAACCGCCGCTGGCGCTCTTCAACATTCTCGACGTGGCCATCCGCCATGCGCACTTCGATCACGCAATTGCGGGCCGCGTGGCGCTTCTTGGCTTGGGTCGACACGATCACCAATACGGAGGTAATGCGCTGCGCGAACTCGCGAAAGGTCGTGCGTATCGTGGTGACCATCGCATGGACCTGGGTGGTCGTGAGGCCTTCGCCTCGCACATCAATTTTCATGACAATCCTTTCTGGACAATTTCGGTTGGAGCGGCAAGGCGCCACTGCGAGCTGGTGAGCTGCAGTACCGCCTGTTCACCGTTGGACAGGTGGCTGTCTGCTTCGGCCACGTCCCGGCAGATCTGATAGATCTCTGCGCGTATTTGCGGATCGGTGACGTCGTCGAGCACGCACTGAACTACCAGAGGGTGGAGCCCGCCGCTGTAGTCCCAAACGGGCACGCCAAACTCGT
>NZ_JAESWB010000107.1 GCF_016765675.1 Neobacillus paridis | reverse complement strand
TTGCGAACAAATAAATAAATAGATTGTTGCACGTTCTTTGTTTGTTTAGTTTTGAGGGAATAATCCTTTCGCTAAGTTTGCTCCTGCGCCGTAGTAGTTCGAGGAAGTAACTTCTCAGCTCGTCGCAAGGCAGCTTGAAGCAAAACTAAGAAGGCCATTCATGAAGTTGATTCGTGGAAGTTGCCTTGTTTAGTTTTGAGAGAATGAATCTCTTTTAATAAATAATAAGTATGGGCCTATAGCTCAGCTGGTTAGAGCGCACGCCTGATAAGCGTGAGGTCGATGGTTCAAGTCCATTTAGGCCCACCATACTTCAATTTAATATCTTTTTATGGGGCCTTAGCTCAGCTGGGAGAGCGCCTGCTTTGCACGCAGGAGGCCAGCGGTTCGATCCCGCTAGGCTCCACCAATATTTGCTTCTGCGCCGTAGTAGTTCGAGGAAGTAACTTCTCAGCTCGTCGCAAGGCGGCATGATGTAAAGCTACGATGAAACATCACGAAGTGATTGAAATCAGTAGCCTCGTTCTTTGAAAACTAGATAATCGTAATAGAAGAAGTAACCAAGTAAGAACCGAGTATCGCCATTTTAGGTTTTAAACCTTTTAGGTCATGACAAATCAGCAGCGAGAAGGTCAAGGAAGCGAGTGAGCGAAG
>NZ_JAESWB010000106.1 GCF_016765675.1 Neobacillus paridis | reverse complement strand
CAGTCATTCCGGGATCAAGCCGACACGGGCTACGAAGGCCAGAAAGGCAGATGACACCAATGGGTGGCTAATGTCGACCGTGGACGATTTGAGCCGCTTTGAGCGGATTACGGCCAAGCTGATCTCGTCTTTCAAAAACAGTCCCCAGATGTCGAGCTGCTTGTCTTCGGGCACCGACGGCCACCAGTCCTTGAACCGGTCCAGCGCGCTGCGACGGTTATCGGACGCCAGTTTCACAATCTCCGCTTCCTGCGACGCTTGCCGCTTCTTTTCGCGGTGCGCTGCAAGCTCCGTCTTCTCGGACGAGGTGAGAAAATACTTGTCTTCCGTGTCATTCAACGCATTGACTACCAGGCTCAGTCCCTTGCGCACCCGCTTCTTCTTCAAAATATAGCGGAAGTACAGCACATCGGTGACTTCTTCAATACGCTTTAGGCGGTGGTTCCTGGTCAACTCCCGGATCTGCGGGCCACTGATGCCGAGTTCTTCGCGCAGGATAGTGAATCGCTCAAGATCAAGATTGCCTT
>NZ_JAESWB010000105.1 GCF_016765675.1 Neobacillus paridis | reverse complement strand
CTGCGCCTTGCCGTCTTCCAGGCGCACCAGCTTGCCGCCCCAGGGCGCCACCCAGCCCGCCTTGCGCCAGGCGGCCACCCGCTTCTGAAAGGCGTCGCTCTGGGCCGTGAAATACTGGGCGCCGAAATCCAGGCCGCCGACCTCGGTTTCGCAGGTGCGGGTACGGCCACCCACATCGGGATGCTTTTCATAGATCGTCACGGTATGGCGGGCGGCCAGAAGCTCGCGCGCGCAACTCAAGCCGGCAAGCCCGGCGCCGATGATGGCGATATGCATAAGTCTCCTTGTCTGTTCTGCGGCAAACCGCGACGGCTGTCTTCCTGGCCGCGGCCATAAAAAAAGCCGTTCATGCGGCAAACGCGATGAACGGCTTGGATCTGCATGCGACGGCCTACTCGTCTCCCTCGTTGGGCCAGTCGCGGATATAGGCCTTCAGCATCCGGTTCTCGAAGCTCTGCGCCTCGAACACCGCCTTGGCCACGTCATAGAAGGAGATCACGCCGAGCAGGGTCCTGGCATTCACCACCGGCACATAGCGG
>NZ_JAESWB010000104.1 GCF_016765675.1 Neobacillus paridis | reverse complement strand
GCGCCAGTTCCGTCCAACGCACCCAGGGTCGCATCGACGACATACCGTGGAACCATTTCAGGATAGGCATTTAGCACAGTCCGCACCGCTCCATCCGCCCGCGTCCACGCCGGACCAGGAAGGCAAGGGCGCCGATGCGGCGCGGCAGCCAGGCGCGGCAGCTGCCTTTGCCAACCGGCGCCAGGCGCTGGCGCGCCAGCCATGGGTCAGTTATGCGCTGGTCCTGCTCAATGTCGCGGTCTGGCTGCTGACGCTGGCCTCGGGCGCCGCGCTGCTGCAGGCGCCAGCGGAAAAGATGCTGACATGGGGTGGCAATGCGGCCTCCGAAGTGCAGCGCGGCCAGTGGTGGCGCCTGCTCACCGCGGTGTTCCTGCACAGCGGCCTGATGCACCTGACGATGAACATGGCCGGCCTGTTATGCACCGGCCCGACGGTGGAGCGGGTGTACGGCAGCCGGCGGTTCTTGCTGCTCTATCTCGGCGCCGGCCTGGCTGGCAGCGCGCTCAGCCTGCATTTCTCAGCGCAGCATGGCACCGCGGTCGGCGCCTCCGGCGCGGT
>NZ_JAESWB010000103.1 GCF_016765675.1 Neobacillus paridis | reverse complement strand
TCATGTATTTAGCTTAGAACACTACCGCGCTTTCGCTTGGTGGCCCCTTTATTTGGTGAGCGATCTGACAATCCCTCACCAAATGAAGGGGTTAAATTTTGCCCACATTAATTTTACTCATACTTGTGCGAACCCATTGCATTTCCTCCAGTATGCACATGGAGAATAAGTAGACTTCGCCCCACATTTCCCCATCGCCAACCCAAATATTGTACGGTTCTTGATAATAAGTCTTGGCAATTTCGTCAGCAAGTGGCTCAAATTTTTCCTTCGCAAGTAATAGATTTTCCGGAAGAGCTCCAAGTTGATCAGCAAATCGTTTATATTCCGGAAAATCACCAGCATTATCGAGTAATTTAAAGACAAGCATAAATAGTTGCATATATTCAAATTCAACGCCGTTTTTTGCCTTGTTTGGAATCACCCAGCGGCTTGCCTTTTCCAATGGAGTTCCCAGAGTGCCCACTAATGATACAATACGAATTCCTTGTTCCTTACACCATTCCGCTGCTTTTACCGTTTCTTTCGTATCGCCGGATTTTGAAGCCATAATGACAAGTGAATCTTTTGTCAATTGTTTATGTCCTGTTAAGATTATTTCTCCAGCCTGCTCAGTATAGACCGGAATGTCAGTCAATTGCTTTAACATTTCCTGAATTGGCCACATGATAGAAATCGATCCGCCAACTGAAACGAAAAAGATATTTTTAAAGCCTTCAGCCGAAATCTCGTCAGCAATTCTTTCAATTTGTTCACGGGTTTCATAGGTAATCCGGCCATTTTCCATATAAATATCTTTATCGAATTTTAACATGTTGAATCCCTCCAAGTCTTCCTTCATTTTGTCCAGCTCCACAGGGAAAGCTTCGGCAGCCTGGACATTGCATTAAGGAAAGGATATCGTCTTTTCTAGGAACGCTTATCACCCGAAGGAAAAGCGATAGCTTTTTCGAAGAGTTTGCGCGGCGAAGAGTAAGACAGCTGTACTTTCCTTAATGCTTTTCAATCTATCAAACTTTACTTTTTAACACTTTATCAAAATCATCAAAAATACGAATGCTTAAATCAATGCCTCTTCCTGAAGCAATTCGATAGGCCAAGATTTGCAATGGAATTGCCAGAATTAACGAGCTCATCCATTCATCAACATCCAGCTCTAAGTTCAATGTCTTTTCATCCACATTGTTCAAATCGGTGGAAATCGAAAAACAATGAGGGGTATATCTGTTTAAATACTGCTTTAGCATCTCAGCGCGATCGGCCAAGAGGCTTTTTGTTTTTATAAAAATGAGTCCATAGGATTTGTTCACTTCTAAATACGGACCATGCATGAAGGCCTCCAGTTCAAATCCTTGGGTAGGGACGCGAACCGTTTCCGTAAATTTTGTTTCGCCCTCTTTAGCTGTCCCGACAGTTGGACCATAACCGATTATCGCAAAGCGCGGAATGGCAGTTAGTTCAGTAGCATGCTGAGTATAAAAGCTTTCCGTCTGATCAATGATCGTTGGAATGTACTCGATTAAGCTGCTAAGTTTTTTAATTTCTAAGCTTACTTTTTCGGTGCTTAATGTCCCGAAAGCAGCCCCTGCATAGATCGCCATTAACATAGAAGTAAGAACTGTAGCAGTAAATCCCTTCGTAACAAACCCCACTTTCTCCACTCCACAGCCAATATCGATTACGGTATTGGCATAAGCCGTAATCGGGCTGTCCAAATTGGAGGTCATCACAGCGGTCGGTACTTTTCCCCCAGCATGAACCTTTTTTAATGCTTCAATCGTTGAATAGCTGTGGCCACTTTGGGAAACAGCAAGAACGAAGTCAATCGACGGCTTCACTTTTTCATAATGAACAAAGTTGAACGGCTCTTGAATTTCAATGGATACACCAGCGTTTTTTTCCATATAGTATTTTGCACTTTGCATTGCATTGGCGCTGGACCCGGTCGCCAGTACTAACCATGTCTTCGGCTGTTTTGCTTGCATCAATTGTTTGAACACGGTCAGCTGATTGTCGGCATTATGAATTATTTCCCTGCATACTTGTGGCTCTTCATGTATATAGGTCATCATTGTTTCTTGCAAAATCATCACCTATTTCTATTCTTTTTTTATCCCAAAATCCCAGTCCATGCTCCTAATATGCCAACTACAGCGATTCCGATAAGGATGGTAGTGGCCTTATACCCTTTCCCCAGCAACCAATAGATGATGCCAAACGCTGCTAATGGCAAGAGACCAGGCATAATCCCATTTAATATTTCCTGAACTTTGGTTGCTCCATCCCCACTGCCGATCTTTAGCGGAACACTGAGGCTAATCATCGAAGCACTCATACCTCCAATGACCATTAACCCAAGAATCGCGGCTCCAAGCGTTAAACTCTCCATCATTCCATTCTGTTGGAGACGTTGTAAAAAGTCAGTCCCCATTTTAAAGCCAAGTCTCGTAAAAATAAAACGCAGCAAAATGTGTGGAACGTTAAAAACAAGCAAGAATAAAATCGGCCCGAGAATATTCCCATGAAGGGCAAGTGAAGTACCAATACCAGTTGCGATCAGCCGTAATGTTCCCCAATAGAACGAGTCACCTAATCCCGCCAGCGGTCCCATTAAAGAGGCCTTGACACCATTAATCGATGATGAGTCAAAATCCTTATTCTCAGCATTTTGTTTCTCCATTGCAGCTGAAATCCCAAGCATAAACGTAACAATATGCGGAGTAGTATTAAAGAACTCTAGATGGCGTTTTAATGCTTGCGCTAAATCTTCTTTTTTCTTATATAATTTTTTCAAAATGGGAATCATCGCATACGTATAGGCCATGTTCATTTGTCGTTCGTAGTTCCAAGAAAATTCCATCTGAAAGGACCGCCAGAAAATCCGGTTCAAGTCTTTTTTACTAATTTCGATTTCTTCTGCCTTTTCCTGAACTGGTTCTTGATTAGAAGTCTTCATCGTCGTCATCACTCACCACTCCTCCTTGATTGGCTGCTAAATTGACCTTCTGATTATTCATTACATTCACCATAATTACTGATACAATGGCTCCAAGAAGGGCAATACCCGTTATCGGAACTTTTAAATACGCAACAATAAGAAAGCCTAAGAAGAAATATGGGACAACTTTTTTGTTAATCAATAATCGGGCTAACATCGCAAAACCTAGAGCTGGAAGGATGCCTGTTGCAAGTTGCAAGCCTTTTTGAACAAAGTCAGGAATCGTATTCAGAATATGTTTAATTGCATCACTACCGACAAAGAATGAGACGGTTACAATGATTGCGAGCATAAGGGAAAGTCCAAAACCGCCAATTAGGTGCATGGCCTCAACTCCACGGGTATTTCCTTCCTCCGCATATTTATCCGCTTTGTGGGATAAAACAGGTAAGAAGAGTCCTAAATAAACATTTTTCAAAACAAGTGTTAAGGTAGCAATTGGCAAGCCTAATAATAAGGCAGTTTCCGTTCCTGCTCCTGAGGAGATGGCAAATGCAGTCCCGAGAATACCTCCTGTTACCACATCAGGCGGGATAGCTNTACGCCTGTTTTAACATCACCCATCACAAGGCCAACTAGTAACCCTGTTACAAGCGGGCGAGTAATCAAGCTTGTTCCTAACGCATAATCACTTTGAGCAATAAAAGCAACCAAGCCAAGAAGTAATGCAGTCATTAACATGGGGATCCCTCCCTAAACAAATTTTTTATAACACATTTTGTGCGAGTATTTTTTTATCACTTGGTACTTGGCGAATTTCAACTTCAACACCTTGTTGAATCATCTTTTTCACAAGTTCTTCCTCTTCAGGCTGGAGATTGACTGCCTTTGAAATATTTCTTGTGCCTTCTTTAGCCTTGATACCACCTAAATTAACGTGTTTAATTTCCGGAAAGGCGCTTACAAGTTTTTCAGCATCAGCTACGGATTCGACGACAATAAATAGCTTGTACTTATCGGTCACACCACTCTTTAACGCTTCGATGGAATCCGCAATATTTTTGATGACCAAGCGGACACCTTGAGGTTTTGCCAGCTTAATCGTTGTTTTTCGCAGTTCATTTACCGGTACATCATCATTGGCAATTAAAATACAGTCAGCCCCTAAGTTATTTGTCCATGAAAAAGCGACTTGTCCATGCAATAAACGATGATCTACACGTAACAATTTAATCATTTCAATCCATCCTCCCGTTAAAATTCCTCATCCTCAAAATCTACTGCCACTGTTGCATTACAATATTTATTGGAAGCTTTTGAATTTTTTAAAGCTGTTTGGATTAACTGCTTCGTATCCATTTCTATATGTTTTAAGGTTATTAGTTCAATAACTAACGGCAAATTCATGCCTGCTATTAAATGAATTCGCTTATCTTCCAGCGTGTTCATGAATTCATTGTTAACACTGCCGCCAAAGATATCGCTTACAACAATGAGTTCGTCGTCCCCACCAAGTTTCTGTAACGCCTCTCTTATCTGGGAATGAAGATCAACCTGTTCCTCCACATAAGCATTCAATGTCCAAATATCCCTTTGGGCACCCATGATCATTTCTACGGTCTGAAGCATTCCCTCGGCAAGCCTGCCGTGTGAGGCCAACAAAATATATCTCATTTGTTTCACCCCCTTTTGTATGATTGATAAATTTTACTTTCTACACTTTTATTAATGCAAAAAGCGTGCCAACCATAGTGGCACGCTTTTATTTTTTTTAAAAATCTTCATGAAGGCTTGATTTTGCAACTAAATAATCGTAAATGTATCCGATTTCAGCGGTGTTAATTTTGACATTATAAATGTTTTCTATGACACTAAACGCTTCTTTTATCATTTTTATCATTTCCTTTTGACACTGTTCGAATTCCTCAAGATTGTTATAATTCTCTATTGGGGCTTGGCGAATTAACCTTTCAACCAAACAGCTCACATGGACATAAAGGGCAACTTTTTTATCATTGGGTAAACGTTGGTTTAGGCGAATTTCCAAGCGGTGAATAAATTCTTCCACATGGGAGAGAATTTTCTCCGAATCAAGTATCGTGATCGATTCAATCACCCGCTGCAGAGAGAAATTACGGACCAAGTTATCATTGATTTCTTTAAACCGCCCTTCCTCCATGATCGGCAGGAAGATTTTCCGCATGGTCGCTTCGCCTTTTCCGGAAATAATATCCTCTATCGAGAGATAGGGCACATCTTCTATACCGGGATTGGCAGTTCCTACAATCGTAAGAACATCAAACCTTTGAAAGATCGCTTCCGAAGTCCCCAGTTCCTTTAAGCGGTGGTAATCGTAAGCTGAAACCTGTATCGATAAGTCCTTGGGAATACTGTCCTCCAGTAATTTCTGGATTTGTATTGCCGTCCCCATTCCTGTTAAACATGTGGTGACAATGACTTTTTCCTTTTCTTTTTCCGGATAAATAATATTATATTCTGTTTGGTTCGCCTGTCTTAACTTTTCAATCATTTCTTCCAAAAATAAATCCTTCTCCAGCATACTGCCGAGAAATAAGGCCATTTGCGTAGAAACATTATTAATAATCGCAATCGGGCCATTGACATAATTTTTAAACTGAGAGTATATATCCTTTAACGAACCCATATCAACTAACAGAATAAGGCCTTTTGAGATATCATGATGTTCAATGTAATGGAATACTTTTGCCGCAATTTCTTGTACGGATATATCAATCGGCATATCAAAGGCCTCAAACACATTTTTCTTTAGCATTCGGTTTACCACGTTGGCAATACTACTTGCTGTTGCATAGCCGTGTGCTAAAATAAGCGCCTTCACTTGCTGGTTCGTCTGTTCAATGGCAACGCTTCGCAAATAGAAAGATAGAAAGATTACATCCATTTGCTCCAGCTTTACCTCCAATTTACTTTCCAACAAATGGACAAAATGTTTCGCCAACTGTTGCTCCACCTTATAAAACCGATCCATATAGTGGGCCAGCTTATTTATGGCCGCCTCTTGTTTCTCTGACCATCTCATCACGGAATGACCTTTGTAATAGAGAAAATGAGCAATCGCATAGATGCTATTGCCATTAAATTTGACCTGGTAGTTATTTTCTAAATATTGAATGATTTCTTGAACACTAATGGTAGTTAATTCCAGCCTGATTCCGGCATCTTCTTTTGTATTGGTAAAAATAAGTTGATCAAGGAGAATGAGAATTTCTTGAAATATTTTTTGCTCATTAAATGCCACTGGTAATTTTTTCGTGTGGCATTCCTCATACAGGCACAAGATCTGTTCAAAGGTTTTCTTAATTAATTGTACTTGCGTAAGGCTTGTCTCATATAATTGCTCAAGGGTTGAATCAGGTTGAATCAGGATATCATGATTCTGCCTTACTTTATGATCCGTCTGGTGCAGGGCCTCCTCTAAAATGGGGTCCGGCAGATGATGTAACGTGATCTGGACTTCTTCCGCTTCGCGGTTTTTTGCGAACGAGGAAGCGGCAATATATTGAATCGTGTTTTTCAAATCCCCCATGTTCCCAGAGTAATGATAGTTGGCCAAAGCATCAAGAATGCGGCTGGTAATTCTAATCGGTTTGCGCAATTTTCTAGCTTCATTTAATAGAAACAAGTAGATAAATTGCCGCTTCTCCTGCTTACCACGTTCATCCAAGCTTGGAATAACAATTCGAATCGGAATCCGCCGCAGAAAGGTAGGCAAAAAGTTCTCTTCCAGATTTTCCGTTGTTGCAAAAATCAGCCGAACATTCGCTTGATGATTTCCTTCGCTTTCACCCATGCGACGGAAAACCCCCTGGTCAAGAAAGGTAAATAACTTTTCCTGCCCCTCTGCGTTTAAGCGATGGACTTCGTCCAAAAATAAAATTCCTCCATCAGCCGCTGCAAGCATACCGTCCTTCGTTCTTTCGGCACCGGTAAAGGCGCCTTTGACATAGCCGAATAAATGACTAGACATAAGCTCGGGGTTGTTGGCATATTGGGCACAATTAAAACTGATAAACGGGGCATCTTTCGCAAGTATTCCTTTTTCTACACAGTAACGATGGATAAGGCCGGCTGTAAAGCTTTTACCAACCCCTGTTGGCCCAACCAAAATGAGCGGCAGACCGCTGCCCGGATAATAAATGGAGGTTTTAATCTGTTCAATGGCTCGCTTCAAACTGCCTTCCGCACCAATTAAGCGGTCAAAAATATCTTGTTCATCCTTTGTCTCTGGCTTAAACTCCAGCATCTCCTGAAAGCTATGAAAATGATTAATTGGGAGTGGAAAAAATTTTCGTTCAAAGCTGGCTCGGCTTAAAAAATAGACGGGCCTTGTGTTAACTTTGATTACTTTTTCCTCTTCTACCAATTGATTAATGTAATGGCTTACTGTGTTGCGCTTGACAGAAAAGTAATCCGACATGACACTCGCTGTTAGGCGATCGGAGGGTTTGTTCATATCAAAGCTTTCCGTCTCCTGATCTAAAAACGCAAGTAACCTTGCTTTTAAGTTCATATTCTCACCCCCTGGAAGTGGAAAAATCGAAATATATGACTTTTTAAAGAGATAATTCAAACTGTCTATTTTATCTTAGCACAATTGCTAAAGAAAAAGGCCAGGCACTCAATTGGTTAGTGCCTGACTCTTTTTCACTTCAGCTAAAATGTGAGTTTACCCGTCTGTTTTTCAATTTTATCCGCCGAAAATGTGAGCTTACCCGTCTATTTTACGAATTTACCCGCCGAAAATTCAATATTTTCATATCCAACTCAAACAAAAAATGATCTCCTGATTAGAAAGTCATGCTTACTTGAACACTAATGTTTCATTAATATAATTTCACCATTAAAGATACTATCAATGTTCAATTTTATTGTTTTATGCACAGAAAAAGTCTTTATAATCGATAGGTTTTAGGTGGTAACCCTTCCAAATCCACTAGTAAAGGACATCTCACATCCTTACTTTTGCGATTATAACAAACAAAACAGCCTCGATACCGCATGAATACTGGTTTCTTGACTGTTTCTATTTGTCAGGTAGTTGTAGTGTAAATCCTCCTTGACAGCCCCTAAAAATTTTTAATCCCACCCAATAATTGGAATTTTCTTCAAATCGATGCCCATTTCTATATCTATATCGGAAAGCACCTCATCATAATGATCAAATAAATAATAACTTTCCTGTATTTGGCTGTAGGAGATCTTTCTTAGAATATCAAGCACGTCAGTAACCGAATACTTTCCTTTCAAGTGGCGATCTAATAGCCTTATAATGACAAGCGAGACAAAGCATTGATTTGGAAAGTCGACCAGTCTATCTTTGAAAGCAAGAGCACATTATTCGCTTTGGCATAATAGCCCGGCCCTAAAGAAAACTAGAAATAATATTAAGGCAAGTCCAACTAAAATACCTTTAAATTTAATTGAGGATTCTTTTTTACCCTTTATATAGTTTGTGATAGATTTTGCTCAGTCCAGCATAGCCTAAATTTTCTCGATCTATGTATTCATTTGAATGCGTTCTGCTTTATTGATGCTTAAGGTAATAGGCGAACGATCCATATCCTATTGTTCATTCATTTGTTTGACTTTTTCTTCAAAAAAAAGCAATTGGATCATCGTATTGTTTTTCCAATTCATCTAGGTAGCCAAGAGATTCAATTGTTTTTGCTCTGGTTTTTTGGGTGGCATTATCACGAGAGCTATGTACGATAGTCAAATATGTTTTCAACCTGTTTTTTTATTTTTTTGTTTTCTAAGAAACATATGATCTCCCCCACACGATATACAAAAACTATAGATACTTATATTTTACCACAATAATCCATATCTGAAATATGACAAAGATAGGGAATAAATACTTGAAACCAGTAATAGTATCAACGGCTTCGAGTTATATGATTATTATAGGCGCTTCAAAATTAGAGAGTTCAGTATTATATGGGAAATTTAAACTTTTTAGGAAATACTTTACTATTAGGTATTTATGTAGTATATTAATTAGTAATTATCGTATTAGGAGGTGATTATTTCCAGTAAAAAAGTTTCTTATTCTTATGCTTGTTGTTCTTGCCACATTTGTTAGTGTCTCTGCTGTTTCAGCATCGACAACAGATGTAAAAATGGTAGAACACGAAAACTTCGAGGATGCACAAGAATTATCATCTGCTGAACCACAATACCTTCCTGCTTTAGCAGCAATTGGTCAAGCAGCAAGAGTAGCACAAGCAGGAGTAAAAGCCGCAAAAGCAGTTGGTAAAGCTGTGGCAGTTGGATTTGCAGCTGCAGCGGGCGCTGATGCATACTCAAAAATCACAGGAATAGGGGCCAAATCTAGCGATGTACCACAAGATTCTGAATTAGCTTTTGATTAATCATAAAAAGCTAGGAGCCTCAATTACTTTTGATTGAGGCTCTACTCTTATAACATTAGAGAGGAATAGATTATGAGAATTAAGATTTTTTTTGTAGTTGTTTGCGTAGTATTTCTCTTTCATTTCACTATGACAGCGCTTTATGTACTTCCATTTAATCCAATTAAAAATAAATTAAATAATCTCAATGTCTTTTACATGGAACCGCTGTTTACCCAAAATTGGAAGTTATTCGCTCCAAACCCATTATCAAATAATTACTACGTTTATATACAAGTGAAGGACCCATCTGGAAAAAAATCAAAATGGATAGACATTTCTACTCCTCTATACGAAGCTAATCATACTAATAGATTCTCTCCGGTAAATAAACTAGTAAGAATAGGAACTAGCGCATTTATGCAATCTGTTCATTCAGATGAGTTACTTGATAAGATTGAGCAAAGAAAGAAGGAATTAGATCATCAGCAATCAAAAGTTGAGAAAAATAATGTAAATAAAGAGATAAAACATTATCAAGAGGATGGAAAACATCAATTGTATAATTTTGGATATTTTTACGTAGAAAAACAATTCAAGAAACAAAATATTCACAAAATTAGAATTCGAGTGTTAAGAGAAGAACCAATTCCCTTTTCAAAAAGAAATGATAAAAATTACAAGATACAAAAATTTTATATTACATATGACTGGGAACCTGTGCAAGGAGGAATTGTAAGTGGTTTGAGTCAAGTATTTGTGGGCAGTTTTTTTATCTCCACAGAAGTGAAAGCGGATTCACTTATTTAGAGTGCTCTCTTGATAGAAAATTTGTCTTTTTTAAAAACCGGCCAACTCTTTTAATGCT
>NZ_JAESWB010000102.1 GCF_016765675.1 Neobacillus paridis | reverse complement strand
CATCTTGGCGTCGATGTCGGCCTTGTCGCTGCCCTTCAGGGACGTTTCGAGGTCGCGGATCGCGGCTTCGATCTTTTCCTTCTCGCCGGCGTCGAGCTTGTCGCCGTATTCCGTCAGCGACTTGCGGGTCGAGTGCACCAGCGCGTCGCCCTGGTTGTGGGCTTCGGCCAGTTCCTTCAGGCGCTTGTCTTCCTCGGCATTGGCTTCGGCATCGCGCACCATCTTCTGGATTTCCTCCTCGGTCAGACCCGAGTTGGCCTTGATGGTGATCTTGTTTTCCTTGCCGCTGGCCTTGTCCTTGGCGCCGACGTGCAGAATGCCGTTGGCGTCGATGTCGAAGGTGACTTCAATCTGCGGCGTGCCGCGCGATGCCGGCGGAATGCCTTCCAGGTTGAATTCGCCCAGTGCCTTGTTGCCCACTGCCATTTCACGCTCGCCCTGGTAGACCTTGATGGTCACGGCAGGCTGGTTGTCTTCGGCGGTGGAGAACACCTGGCTGAACTTGGTCGGGATCGTGGTGTTCTTCTGGATCATCTTGGTCATCACGCCGCCCAGGGTCTCGATGCCCAGCGACAGCGGCGTCACGTCCAGCAGCAGCAGGTCCTTGCGGTCGCCCGACAGCACCGAACCCTGGATG
>NZ_JAESWB010000101.1 GCF_016765675.1 Neobacillus paridis | reverse complement strand
GCGCTGAGCGGGTTGATGTCGACTTGGCCCCCGCCCGCCTTCATCGACAGGCGGAGATTGGAAAGCCGGATGTTTTCGGCCTTCAGGCTGCCGACCCGCAGATTGCCGCTCGCCTGCAGTTGACGCAGCGCCGACAGGTCGATCGGCTTCTCTGGCTGGTCTGCGGGCCTGGCTTTGCCCTGTGTGGCGTCGACTGGCGTTCTTGCCCGATACCGGTCTGCGTCCAGCTTGTCGATATTGATGTCGAAGGTATAGGCGGCCGGAGCATATCCGACAAGCCCGAGTGTTGCATCAAAGCTGCTGTCGTCGAGCTTTCCTCGTAGCTTGGCGCCCATGGTCTGCTGGTTTAACTCGGCCAATGCGCTGCCGCTGGCCCCCAGCTTCATTGTGCCACCACTCGGATTGGGCAGCGTCACATCGATTGTGATGCCGGCCAGATCGATCCGGCCGAACTGCAGATTGGCCGTGATCCCAGTGGAAATCGTGCCGACGATGGTCGTCGCTCCCTGTTTTCCGGACAGCGTTGCGATGAGCGCTGGTGAAGAA
>NZ_JAESWB010000100.1 GCF_016765675.1 Neobacillus paridis | reverse complement strand
TCATTGGCAAGCTGGCTGCGTTCCAGCGCAATCAACGTCAGTTCAAGGTCCTTGGGATTGTCTTCAACCAGCAGGATGGGTTTGAGCATGGCGGTCATTCTTAAACAGGTAATCGCTTCGGTATGGAAAATGAAAATACGGCGCCTTCGTTGGGAGCGCCTTCTGCCCAGGCCCGTCCGCCGTGCCGCTCGACGATGCGGCGCACATTGGCCAGGCCGATGCCGGTGCCTTCGAATTCCTCCATGCGGTGCAGTCGCTGGAATACGGCGAACAGCTTGTGGGCATAGTCCATGCTGAAGCCGACGCCATTATCGGCGACATGGAAGATGAACTCGTCCGGGGTTTGCTCTGCGTGGATGGAAATGACGGCGACGGGCCGGTTGCGGCTGTATTTTACGGCATTGGCCACCAGGTTATAGACCGCCAGCTCGATGAAGGTGGCATCGCAGCGGATCACCGGCAGCGTGCCGACCTTCCATTCGATGCTGCGGCCCTGCGTATCCTGCTTGACCCGCTTGATGGCCGCCTGCACG
>NZ_JAESWB010000010.1 GCF_016765675.1 Neobacillus paridis | reverse complement strand
GACAGATCGCGGTTGACGATGGCAACGGTGGGAACGCCGTTCAGTTCTATGGTCGCAAAGCGCATGCTCACTCTCCTTGGTGCAGATTGGTTTTAAGATGAACCAAGTTAAACCAAGAATAGACCAATGTCAACCCGTGAAATCGGCTTCCAATGCAGGGCGAGAATGAACCAAGCACTCCTTTTGGCACACAGGAATGGATAATTGCTCTGTTGCGCCAGGCAATTGGTTTATAATTTCAACCATTTCCGGGAGGGCGCATGTACTCGTCAGACACCTTGCATGAATTCCGTCATTTCCTGCTGGACGAACTGCGTTCAGGCCGGCTGCAGGGCGGCGACCGCCTGCCGACCGAGCGCGAACTGTCCGAGACGTGGCACATCGGGCGCAGCGTGGTGCGGCGGGTGCTGTCGGAACTGAAGGAGCAGGGCCTGATCACCCAGGTGGTGGGCAGCGGCACCTATGTCAGCGCCGACGCCAGCGACAGGCTGCAAGCCGGCGCGGCCCAGGTCACCGCGATGGAAACCAGCCCGGCCGAGCTGATGGAAGTGCGGGTGCTGCTTGAGCCGGTCGTCATGCAGCTGG
>NZ_JAESWB010000001.1 GCF_016765675.1 Neobacillus paridis | reverse complement strand
CTGGGCGTGGTCAAGGGCGCGGTTGATACCGGCGCCATGATCAGGGGGATGTGATGCAGGCGCTCAAGCACATGGAAGCACCGTTGGCGGCGCGTCCGCCCGGCGCCGGCGAGATCGCCGGCATGGACCTCGGCCATCGCTGGTATGCGCCGGGCACCCACATCACGATACGCGGCCTGCACAAGACCTTCGGCGCCCACACGCTGTATGACGGCTTCGACCTCGACATCCCGAAAGGCAAGATCATTTCCATCTTCGGCCCCAATGGCTGCGGCAAGAGCACGCTGATCAACATGATCGCCGGCATCCTGCCGTACGACAAAGGCCAGATCCTGTTCGACGGCAAGGACGTGCACGACACCCGCATCGGCTACGTGTTCCAGAATTACCGCGAGGCGGTGTTCCCGTGGATGCGCGCGATCGACAATATCCGCTACCCGATGAAATACCTCGACCTGTCGAAAGGCGAGAAGGAAGCCCGCATCGACCGGCTGGTGGAAAGCTTCGACGTGAAGATCGACCTGAACAAGTATCCGTACCAGATGTCGGGCGGCCAG